>NZ_VSZS01000063.1 GCF_008180155.1 Neoaquamicrobium microcysteis
AATGAACGATGTGAAGTATCGGATCGTCGAACACGACGGCGGCTGGGCCTATCGGGTGGACGGGACCTATTCCGAGACGTTTCCCAGCCATGACGCGGCCTTCGGCGCGGCCCGGCGTGCGGCCTGCAAGCAGTTGCGGCCGGGCGAGACCACCGGCATCGTCTGGGAGGACGCGACTGGCCACTGGCACGCAGAACTCTCTCGCGCCGGCGACCGGCCCCAGGCACAGGTCATCGGCTGACAGGGCTTCTGGAATGCAGTCCGGTTGCCCGCCCAGCGCCACCGGTTGAGGCAGGTAGCGTGCATGCCGAGCGTGAGAATAGCCGCCGGAAGATGCAGATCACAATCATGCATTTATCGGCGCTGGCACGCCGCGCGTGCGCTCGTGAGCTAGGCTACTTGATGCCGGCGCGCATGAAGCTTTGAACGAACTGGCGCTGGAACAGGAGGAACGCGATCAGGAGCGGGGCCGATGTCATGAGGGCGGCGGCGGAGATGATGCTCCATTGCACGCCCTGGTCAGGCGACGCGAACACCTGCAAGCCGACCGTCAGAGGACGCGTCGATACCGAGTTGGTGATTACCAGCGGCCACAGCAGATTGTTCCAGTGGTAGCTGACCGAAACCAGCCCATAGGCGACGTATACCGGTCTTGCGAGCGGAACGTAGACCCTCAACAGGACGCCGACCGACCCTGCCCCTTCGACCCGTGCGGCATCGTCCAGTTCCTTCGGCACGGTCAGGAACGCCTGGCGCAACAGGAAGATGCCGAATGCGGATGCCATGTAGGGCAACCCCATGGCCAGCACGGTGTCGACAAGGCCGAGCCGAACCATGGTGCGGTAGTTTTCCACCAGCAGCACTTCCGGCATCACCATCAGCTGCAGCAATATGAGCATGAAGATGACGGTCTTTCCCTTGAACTCGTAGCGGGCGAAGGCGTAGGCGGCCAGCGTGCAGATGACGAACTGGGCGACCAGGATGACCGAGATGAGCACGAAGGTGTTGAAGAAATAGCGGGCGAACGGAGCCGCCGACCAAGCGGCAATGAAGTTGTCCAGCGTCAGCGGCGCGAACAGGTCGAACCGTACCTCGTATTCCGGCGGATGGATCGCCATCCAGACCGCGTAGAGCAGCGGCATGATCCAGAGAAGACCCAGCACATAGCAACCGACGAGTTCTACGAGACGCCAGAAGGAAGCGCCGCGTTCCTGGTGAGGAAGTGCGATCGTGCTCATTTGTAATGCACCTTGCGGTCCAGGATGCCGAACTGAATGAAGGAGAAGGCGGCGAGTGCGGCCAGCAGCACCATTGTGAGCGCGGACGCATAGGCAGTATCCCAGAAGCGGAACGCCGTGTTGTAGATGTAGTAGAGAAGCAGCGTGCTGGCGTTGTCGGGCCCTCCCCTCGTCATGACGATCACGTGGTCGATCAGACGGAAGGAGTTGATCAGCGCGTTGACCAGAACGAAGAGCGTGGTCGGCATCAACAGCGGAAACACGATCCGCCGGAAATAGTACCAGCGGCTGGCACCTTCCAGGGCTGCAGCTTCGGCCAGCGACGGGCTGATCTGCTGGAGCGCAGCCAGATAGAAAATCATGAAGAAGCCCGCCTCCTTCCAGATGCCGAGCAGCATCAGGGAAGGCAGGGCCGTGTTGGGGCTGCCGAGCCAGTTGGTGGAAGAAAACCCGAAATTGGCAAGTATCTGGTCGAACAGGCCGTATCCCGGCGTGTAGAAGAACAGCCAGATATTGGCTACCGCGATCATCGGCAGCACCGTCGGAAGGAAGAAGGACATCCTGAGCAGCGCGCGGCCGCGGATGCTCGAATTGACGATGATAGCCATCAGGAGCGACAGACCGATGGCGAGCGGCACCGTGCCGAGCGCATAGATGGCGTTGTTCTTGAGCGCGGCCAGAAAGACC
Source organism: Neoaquamicrobium microcysteis (assembly GCF_008180155.1). GTDB lineage: Bacteria > Pseudomonadota > Alphaproteobacteria > Rhizobiales > Rhizobiaceae > Aerobium > Aerobium microcysteis. The sequence continues at coordinate 1,926 of NZ_VSZS01000063.1, forward strand.
GGGTCCGCCAGCATCGACTGGTACTGTTCCACACCGACAAAGCGTGCCGGGCGCGCGCCTCGCGGTGTCGTGTAGAAGCTGTTGATGAACGTCGTGACAGCCGGAATATGGGTGAATGTCGCCAGCAGGACGGCTGCCGGCAAAAGAAGAAGCCACGGCGTCGCCTGACTTTGGAGCCTGCTCAATTTGCTCATAGCTTCATTCCGGCTTGGCGTTCATCCGAATTGGCGGGCCGCGGCTTATGCGCGGCCCGCCTGTCGAAATCAGTTCCGATAGTTGCGCAGGATGCGCTCGGCTTCGGCCTGTGCATCCGCAAGGGCCTGCGCCGGCGTCTTCGTAGCCGTCAGCGACGCTTCGATAGCATCGTCGATGACACGCGCCACACGCTGGTTTTCGTAGGTCGAAAGCTCAGGCACCATGAACGGGATCTGTTCGCGGGGAACGAGCGCTTCGGGGAACTCCTCGACATAGGTCTTCATCGCGGCGGTCTCCCAGGCATCTTCGCGCGGAGCGATGTAGCCGGTCTTGATGCTCCATTCGGCAGACTGCTCCGCAGAGGTGAGCCACTTGGTGAAGCGGAATGCGGCCTCCTGCTTTTCAGCGTCCACGCCTTCGAAGATGAAGATGTTGCCCCCGCTGGTGGGTGCCCCACGCTTCTTGTGCTCGGGCAGGATCTGCACGCCGAACGGGAAAGGTGCGTTGTTCTTGACGTTGGTGAGATTCCCGCTCGTCGTGGTGATCATCGCAGCCTTGCCCTCGAAGAAATCCTTCGGATTGGTGGCCCATTCGATGACGCCCGGCTTCATGACCTTGTGCTCGTGGGCGAGCGACACCCAGTATTCCAGCGCTTCCACGACTTCGGGGGAGTCGAAATACGTCTGGTCGCCGCTCAATTCGAAGAGCTTTCCTTCGTTCTGGGCAACGTAGCCCTGCAGAAGCCAGTAGGACGTGAGGGACGATGGAACCTGCATTCCCCATGTCGTGGCATTGCCCGAGGCGTCCCTCTTCGTGAGCTTGCCGGCAAACTCGACCACTTCTTCCCAGTTCTGCGGGCCGACATCGGGGTCAAGGCCCGCCTCTTCGAACATGTTCTTGTTCCAGAAGAACACGGTCGTACCGCGCTGGAACGGCACGCCCCATGTCTGGTCGGCCGTCTGGCTGTTGCTCATGAATACGGGCATGAAGCCTTCGAGCCACGCACGGTCCTCATCGGTTTCCACGAACCGCTCGATGGGTGCCACGGCGCCTTCGTCGACCAGCGTGTACATGTCGACGGAAAGCATGACCGCCAGTTCGGGCGGCTGCCCCGCACGGAAGGCGGCAAGCGCCTTGCTGATCGTTTCCGAATAGGTGCCCGAATAGATCGGGTTGACCTTTACGTCCGGGTTCTCGGCCTCGAAGCGCGAGATGAGGTCTTCGACGATCTGGGTGACCGGACCGCCGATTGCGACGGGATAGTAGAAATTGATCTCGACCTGCTGCGCCCAGGCGGCACCCGGCATCATCAAAGCGCCGCTAACGGCGAACGCTCGTAACGTACTCATGTAGCTCATTGCACTTCTCCTCCTAAGACGCGCATCGCCAACTATCTGGTCGATGGCTCACAACTCTTGCGGTTGATTCAAGGCGCGAACGCCGATCTCACGACACCGAATGCAGTACGCGATTGTCCTCCGACCTTGCGCCCAGCGCGATCGGCCGGTGATCGACACGCCTCGAGGACTTTTCGTCAAAGACGTGCGCGGCTCCGTCGGCCCAGCTCAGCCAGACCTTCTCGCCAATCTGATTTCGCAGGACGCCGTCTACGCGAACCATCAGCGTCTGATCGCCGACCCGGCACTCCAGGATGCTGTCGGCGCCATGGTATTCGACGGCCAGGATTTCTGCTGCGAGCGTACCGGACGCACCGACACGCAGTTCCTCCGGCCTCAAGCCCAGCAAAAGTCCATCGCCGGGCCCCTCGATGAGCGGCGGTCCGTCCGTTCCACGAACGACAGCCCCACCGGTGCCGTTGGACAGCGCCACGAGGTTCATCGGAGGCGTGCCGATGAACCGCGCGGCGAACGTGGTTGCCGGCCTCGAATAGAGTTCCGGCGGCATGGCCTTCTGCTCGACGACGCCCCCGCGCATCAGGACGACCTGATCGGCGATGCTCATCGCCTCGATCTGGTCGTGCGTCACATAGACCATCGTCATGCCCAGACGCTGCTGGATGCTGCGTATTTCCTTGCGCATGTCATGGCGCAGTTGCGCGTCCAGATTGGAAAGCGGCTCGTCCATAAGACAGACCGGGGCCTCGGCCACTATGGCCCGGCCCAGCGCGACGCGCTGCTGCTGCCCACCCGACAGTTGCGACGGCTTGCGCTGGAGAAGCGCGCCGAGCCCCAGAAGCTCGGAAGCCTTCTTCAAACGCCTGTTGCGCTCGTCGACCGAAACGCGGCGCACCCGGAGGCCGAATATGATGTTTTCTTCGACAGTCAGGTGCGGAAACAGGGCGTACGACTGGAAGACCATCGATATTCCGCGTTGCGCCGGGGGTGCGTGGGTCACATCACGCCCGCCAATCCGGATCGCACCGGCACTTGCAGAGTCCAGGCCCGCGATCAGCCGAAGGGTGGTCGATTTTCCGCAACCGGAGGGGCCGAGCAGAACGGTGAGCGTGCCCGGCTTGACCTCGAAATTGACGTTGTCGACGGCGGCGACAGCGCCCCAACGCTTGCACAGATCAGCGACTTCAATACCGCTCATAAAAGCTCCTCCGGCAATGGCGCGCCGCCCTGCGGGGCATACTCGCCTCTTCCCTTGCCATTTCTGAAAGTTAGTGAACTTTCTTTTTTTGGTCAATACATTTGTTCATTTTTGATTTCCTGCTCTTGCGCGCCGTCGAAATGGGCCGCTAGATGCGATCTCTGCCATTCTGGAGCGCCCAATGACCTCGTTTCGAATTCTCCATATCTCCGATACGCACCTGTCCCCCCGTACCAGCCACTTTCGACACAACAACGATGTCATGGCTAAATTGCTGGGCGAAGCGGATCACGATCTCATCATCCACACCGGCGACATCACGCTCGATGGCATCCGCTACGAAGAAGACTATACGTTCTGCCAGGAGTTCTTCGCGGGGACCGGAAAGGACATCATGTTCCTTCCCGGCAATCACGACATCGGCGACAATCCCCGACTGTCCGAACCGGCCGCAGCCGGCGGAAGCGCCATCAACGCCGAGCGCATCGCGCGATACGAACGCTTCCATGGCGAACACTGGTGGTCGACCGATATTCACGGCTGGCGGCTGATCGGAATAAATTCACTGATCGTGGGATCGGGAGAGGCGCGCGAAGCGGAGCAATACGCATGGTTGCGGGAGCAACTGGCCACGGCCGGCTCCAACCATATCGCGCTCTTCACACATCAGCCGCTCTATGTCGACGAACCTGACCCGATCGACCTCACCTACTGGACCGTCGATCCGGATGGCCGTGAAAACCTGCGATTCCTCATGGAGGATCCGCGCCTGAGACTGATCGCCTCCGGCCATCTCCATCAGCAGCGATCCCGGCTTTTCGGAGCGGTGAAGCTCGAGTGGTGCCCCTCGATCGCATTCACCACGCGCGAGGAACTGGTTCCGGAAATGGGCGGCAGGCGCGAGGTCGGCTTCCTTGAGCACGAACTTCATGCGGACGGCTCGGTCACGACAAGGCATGTCAGCCCCGCTTCCTTCGGCAACGACTATCTCGATGACTGCATCAAGGAAGTCTATCCCGCGATGGGGCAGGATACGTAAGCGCGAAAAGGCCGGCCGCATCACGCGGTCGGCCTTTTTGTCTGCGCCGAACCGGGGCCTTAAGCCTCCTCCGCCAGAACCTCGCGGGTTTCGTGGTGAAGGGCTGCGGGGACCGCGGAATGGCCCATCCAGTTGAGGCGGGTTACGCTCGCGACACCTGAATCGATCAGGCTGTTTTCGTCGCCCTGCGTGCTGCGGTAATTGCGATCGGCCAAGGGCTCGATGTCGGCCCACGACTTGTCCTGGCGATGAATGACGACTTTCGTGGCCACCCGGTCGCGACCGATACGGGCCTCGCGCATGGGCGCAGGCAGGTTGCGGGGCAGATTGACACTGAGCCAATGCCCTTCCGTCGCCCATTGCGCCCTTGCCTCCCAGAAAACCCGGATGCGCTCGGCCAGCCAGTCGATCCCCGCCTCGGCCATGGGCGCGGCATCACGCGGCATCGAGAAGGCAACGCCCGGTATGCCCCACAATGCCGCTTCACGCGCCACGGCCATCGTGCCGGAATACGACACGTCCTCGGCCACGTTTCGACCTTCGTTGATTCCAGAAAGGACAAGGTCCGGCCGGACCGCACCGTCGAAGACCCAGTGAACGCCGGCTAGAACACAATCCGCGGGGGTTCCGGTGCAGGTGTAGCGCTGGTGGCCCACCTCCTCGACCCTGAACGTGGTGCGCAACGTGATCGAATGGCCGTATCCGCTCCTGTTGCCGGTCGGCGCAATCACCCACACGTCGTCGCTGACGAGGCGAGCCGCGGCCTCAAGCGCAGCAAGGCCCGGCGCATCGATGCCGTCGTCGTTGGAAATCAAGATCTTCATATTGCCTCGCAGAACAGGGGGTTGCGCTGCGTAGGCCGCACCGAGCCTGGCGAACGCTGGATTGCCGAATGGCATCCATTATATGAACAATTATTCTTCTATCAATAATTTTGTTCATATTTATCATTTGACCGGATTTCAATCTGTGGTCATGGTCATTTTCGATTTGCTCAGCCATGGATGCGCAAGCTACGCATCTCGCACCGGCCGCGCAGTGGGCTGTTGTGGCGGCGCGCCGGGGTTGCATAGTGGGAGATCGACAGATGGCGCGAACGCCTGAAAGAGCCCGGAAGACCAGGTTTCAGCTCGATCAGAACGAGCTGAAGATCCAGGCGGCGTGGTTGTATTACGTCGAGGGACTGACGCAGGAAAAGGTCGCCGAACAGCTCGGCATCAGCCGGATAAAGGCGTTCCGTCTTCTGGCAGCCACCCGCGAGGACGGGACCGTCACCATATCGATCAACGCGCAGGCGGCATCGGCGGTAAAACTCCAGCGTGCGCTGGAAAAACATCTCGGGCTGTTCGAGGCCGTCGTCGTCTCGCCGTCGGATCAAAGCGAGCGCAGCATCGCGGCCGTGGTCGGCCACGCGACGGGAAGGTATCTTTCCGACCAGCTTTCCGACGGGATGTCCATCGGGGTCGGCTGGGGCTCCACGCTGGAAGTCTGCATGCGATCGCTCACCTGGCGTGAGTTGAACGACATGACGGTCGTATCGCTGCTAGGCGGCCTCACCCATGCATCGGCCCATAATCCTTCGGCGGTTGCCTGGCGTCTGGCGGATTTCTACCAGACCGAACTTTACCAGATAACGGCTCCTGTTTTCGTCGCCGACAGTCGCTTCGCTCGCGAACTCTGGAAGGAGCCCGATCTGCAGGAATTGCGCCGTCAGGCCGGAGAGGTCGACATCGCCCTGTTCAGCGTGGGTGACGTCAGCCGCCATGCATCGATCTTCCGCCGCAACATCCTTCCGTGGGAGGAAGGCGAGACCCTGCGCGATGCAGGGGCTGCCGGCGACGCGCTTTGCCACTTCGTGGATGCGGACGGCAACATTGTCGACCATCCTGTCAACGAGCGCGTGATGGCGATCAACCCGAGGGAGTTGCGAAAAGTTCCCAAGGTCATCATATCGTCAGGCGGGCAGCGCAAGGCCCCCGCAATACGCGCAGGGATAGCCGCAACCAACGCAAAGGTCCTGATAACCGACATCGCCGCAGCAAACGCCCTACTGGACCTGCCGCCCATAGAGGCGCTTTAGATTACAGCCAAAAAAGCAGCTATTTCGTACGCCTAATTCGGGCGCGAGATCTGGCTGGCGACGCAATCAGGGCCACTGGCTCCAACTGCCGGCGACGCGCATTTTCTCGGTACACGCTCCGTCCAAACCAATAGAGAGCGCTTAGAAAAAGTAATCGGAACATCTTGCGGGTCCTTCTGATCGTGGGCTGCACCGAGCAACGAGCGATGATTGCCAAGGGTTCCTATCGAACGTGTGAATTCTCGAACCAATAGTCACAGCGAGCACGCACCCAAGATCTGCCGTGGATGGTTGCGGCAGGCTGCCCGTCTACAAGACACAGAGCGCCCGCTCACGCATCCGCCTCTCACTCGTCCGTCCTGGTACTGCCCTCCCGCTTCGGCGGGTTGATGCCGTTGGAGTGGCGCGTCTGTGCTTCTCGCTCGTCAAGCGGTTCGCTGTTGCCGATGCCTTTAGGCGGCACGTTGGCAGCGGCATCCTGCGAGAAGTCCGGATGGCCATCGTAGGTAACGTCGCGAGGACGGCGTTGCGCGCTGCTCTCACCCTCTGGCCTTGCAACGGGCCGATTGGTGGCTTGGTCGGTCTGCGATGGGGTTCGTGGCATTGTGGCCTCCATGGACTTGCTACTTCCCTCTCGAACTTCCTCCGAACGCCGGAGTTCCCGGCACGCGATCACGTTTCACGTCTCCGGCATCCTAACCTCTGCATAATCCGGAACGCTCGGCGCCCGCTTCCGTTGTCGCTAAGGAAACAATCCAAGGAGATGCGAAATGGCCAACGACCCGGACATTCACGAAACCCATGATCTGATTGCCAGCGACAAGGTGGTCGGAACCGACGTCTACGGCGCCGGGGAAGAGCATGTGGGCAAGATCGAGCGGCTCATTCTGGAAAAGCGGAGTGGACGCGTCGCCTATGCGGTCATGAGCTTCGGCGGCTTCCTCGGACTGGGACACGACCACTACCCGCTTCCCTGGGCCAAGTTGACCTATGATGAAGGCCTGGGTGGCTATCGTACCGACGTCACCAAGGAACAGGTGGAGGGCGCACCGAAATACGAGGCCAGCGGCGAGTACGACTGGTCGAAGGACAACGGTCGGCGCATCCACGAGTATTACGCAGTGTCGCCATACTACATCTGACAGCCACGAGCCGCTCGGCCAAGCCGGGCGGCTCACCGTTCCAAGGTGCTCTCCAGCCGGGGATGCTTAGCTCGAAAGCTCAAAAGCAGATGATCCATTCCCCTACGACGACCGGGACCCCAGCGCTGGCAGGCGGCTTGTACAGGCTATTGTCGGCCTTTCCAATCGCCGCCTTCAGCCTGATCGTGCTCACCGACCTCGCCTACTGGCAGACGGCCAACCTTCTGTGGCTTCATTTTTCGGAGTGGCTGCTGTTTGCCGGCATAGTCTTCGGCGTGCTGGCGGCGCTTGTGAGACTGGTGGAAGCGGCGGTCGGATGGTCGCGGTTTTCCCCGTTCTACTACGTCGGCGGACTTGTCGTGCTCGTCCTCGCCGCCATCAACAATTTCATCCATACCGAAGACGGCATCACCGCTGTCATGCCCTACGGCCTGACCGTCTCGATACTGACCGTGCTGGCGATGGCTGCCACCGGGCTGCTCGGCCGTCTGGGAGGCCGTCATGCGTAGCCTGCTTTCCATCCTGGCCGTCGCGGGAGCATCGATCGCCGTGTCAGGCTGCGGCAATTCGGATGATTTCGATGTCAGCCAGCAGATCGGGCCCGATCCTGTCCTGCCTGCCCCCAGCCAGAGCCTCTGGCCCGATCTGCGTGTGGCGGAAGTGGTGGGATGGCGGGACGGCCAGACCCCGGAGGTGCCGGACGGGCTGGTGGTCACGCCCTATGCGACGGATCTCGCCAACCCCAGGACCGTGCATACACTGCCGAACGGAGACGTTCTGGTGGTGCAATCCAAGGCGCCGCCCGGAAAGCCGCTCAACCGTCCCAAGGACGTGATCCGCGACTGGATCATGGCAATGGCGGCGGGTGACGACGGCGACGAGCAGGAAACCAATCTCATTACGCTGTTGCGCGATACCGATCGGGACGGCGAAGTCGATGAGCGCGTCGACCTGCTGACCGGGCTGACTTCGCCTTTCGGGGTGGCCTGGCACGACGATACGCTCTACGTCGCAGCGGCGGATGCAATTCTGTCCTATCCTTACGAGTTGGGGGCGACGGAGATCTCGGCCAACCCGACGATGCTGACGCCCCTGCCCGGCGGCCCGATAAACCACCACTGGACCAAGGACCTGGCTCTTAGCCCCGACGGGCGATATCTCTATGCATCCGTTGGTTCGAATTCGAACGCCGGCGAACGGGGACTTGAGGCGGAAAAGGGTCGCGCGGCGATCTGGCGGGTCGATCGCGAAACGGGAGCGTCTCGCGTCTTTGCATCGGGACTGCGCAATCCCAACGGATTGAACATTCATCCCGAGACCGGCGAGTTGTGGACCGTCGTCAACGAACGCGACGAACTCGGCCCCGACCTGGTGCCGGACTATCTGACGTCGGTTCAGGAAGACGGCTTCTACGGCTGGCCCTGGAGCTATTTCGGCCAACATGTGGATGAGCGCGTCTATCCGCCCCGTCCAGATCTGGTCGAGACTGCGATCGCGCCAGACTATGCGCTGTCCAGCCACGTGGCGGCACTGGGGCTTGCATTCACCAACGACTCCGCGATGCCAGAGGAATTCCAGAACGGCGCTTTCGTCGGCAATCGGGGAAGCTGGAACCGCAATACCTTCAACGGCTACAAGGTCATCTTCATCCCATTCGAGGACGGGAGACCGTCTGGCATGGCGCAGGACGTCGTAACCGGCTTTCTCGAGGGCGATGAGGCGCGAGGGCGTCCGGTCGGCCTCGCCATGGACGGAACGGGCGCGCTGCTCATCGCCGACGACGCCGGCAACACGGTGTGGCGCGTCGCGCCCGCGGACGGTTCGGTAACGCCCGAGCCAATCCCGACGGACAGGGTACGCGGGAACGCCGAAACAAGTGAAGACGCAGGCGAACAGGGCGCGCCTGCCGCGCCGGCCCCACCGGCTGGCGACACCGCGCAACCCACCGAGCCGCCTCAGACGGAGATCGCTCCCGCGGTGTCTCCGGAGGATGGGGCAGGTCAACCTGACGAGGAAGAGCAATGAGCGAGAAGCACGAATGGCTGGATCCCGACAACGAGCAGGAAGCGGCTGTACGCCACCTTGTCGAAAACACCGATCTTTCTCCGCTTCAGGCGAAAGAACTCGTGGCCGAGCATGGAACGGATCGGGAGAAGCTGCTCAAAATCGCAAGGACGATGAAGGCTGAGGGGTAGGCAGGCGGCGTCTGCCGCCCGCGAGAAGGCACTCGGTCGCGCACCGGCACGAGACGGATTGAGGGTGGGCAGTGTTGGGCCGATCTTGAGCTACCGATAATGACGACCGAGGCGCCGTGGTGGCTCGGCTTATAGGGCGAACCCATCTGGCGCCTCTCTCTTTTCTCGAGCCCTTGTCGGATGAGCGCGGCAAGAAGCCGCCGCGCTCATTTCCTCGACAGCGTGCCCGGTCTGGAGCGCGCATTCAGAGCTTAACAACCTCCTCCCGCGCCCAGACACGCAGATTTCGGCATGCGGCCACGAAAGCGCCGGCATCCCTGGATGACGAGATCGCAATCAGACCCTCGTCGGGATCATCCAGCGCTATCCCCGCCTTCTCAAGAAGCGGTGCGGCTGCTTTCACATAGGCCACGAATTTCAGATGCGCGAAGGCGTCCGCCACGAAGTCGCGCGCCGCGGCTTCTCCCGCGAGGCGCTGAGCACCTTCGTTGGAAACGATGAGGGCGACTGCATCGAACAGTACAGACGGGCCGCCGTCGATCATGTGATCGCCCTCGACGACATTGCCTTCGGTGTCCTCCACGCCACCGATACGGGGGGCGACGATCTCCATCGTAGCGCCTTCCTTCTTCAGCGCTGCGGCAAGGGCTTTGATAAGCGCTGCGTCTGCGCCGTCGCTGACCAGCACGCCGACCTTTCGCCCCGCGAAGCTTTCAGGGCCGTTCTTGATGATGCTCAGCGCGTCGGATGCCGGCAGATCGTCACGTGGGGTGATGGCGGCATCGGCGGGTTTTGGCAGGTCTTTCATGCCGAGCTTTTCAGCAACGGTTTCCGCCAGACCCTCGTCTATATTGAGCAGATGCGAAATCATGCGCTCCCGAATGACGGGCGTTTCGACCTTGGAGAGCTCGAAGGTGAGCGCCATGGCGATGTGCTTCTGCTCGTGCACGGTCTGGCTGATGAAGAATTGCCGCGCCTGGCTGTAATGGTCGGCGAAACTCTCCGCGCGAAGCCGCACTTTCGGCCCCTCCACCTCGTCGCGGAAAGAGCGGAAGCCGCGTTGAGGGTTCTCCCGAGGCCCCTCGCCCCACGAGTTCGGCTGGTAGTTTGCGCGACCGACCGGGTTGCGCATCGCCATATGCCCGTCCTGCTGGAAGTGATGGAACGGGCATTTCGGCGCGTTGATCGGCAGGTGCGTGAAGTTAGTCGAACCTAGCCGCTTCAACTGGGTGTCGAGATAGGAAAAGTTTCGCCCCTGCAGCAGCGGGTCGTTGGAGAAGTCGATGCCGGGTGGCACGTTCTGTGTCATGAACGCGACCTGCTCGGTCTCGGCGAAGAAATTGTCCGGCATGCGGTCGAGGACCAGACGGCCCACGGGGATCGGCTCGATGATCTCTTCGGGGATGAGCTTGGTCGGGTCGAGGATGTCGAAGTCGAAGCTGTCGGCAAAGTCCTGGTCGAACAGCTGGACGCACAGCTCCCACTCCGGAAAGTCGCCGGCCTGGATCGCATTCCAAAGGTCGCGACGGTGGTAGTCCGGATCGGCGCCGTTGATCTTGACCGCCTCGTTCCAGACCACCGACTGAAGCCCGAGCTTCGGCTTCCAGATGAACTTCACGAAGGTGGACTCGTCCTTCTCGTTGAGAAAGCGGAAGGTGTGAACGCCGAACCCCTCCATGAAACGGAAGGAGCGCGGGATTGCGCGGTCGGACATGACCCACATGACCATATGCATCGACTCGGGCGTCAGCGAGATGAAGTCCCAGAAATTGTCGTGTGCGGACTGGGCCTGTGGAAAGCCACGATCCGGCTCGGGCTTCACCGAGTGGATGATGTCGGGAAACTTGATCGCGTCCTGGATGAAGAAGACCGGGATGTTGTTGCCGACGATGTCCCAGTTGCCTTCCTGCGTATACAGCTTGACGGCAAACCCCCGCACGTCTCGTGCGAGATCGGCCGACCCCTTGGACCCGGCGACCGTCGAGAAGCGTACGAACGCCGGTGTCTTCTCGCCTGCGCGCTGGAAGATGTCGGCGCGGGTGTATTTCGCCAACGACTTGTAGGTTTCGAAATAGCCGTGCGCCCCGTAGCCGCGCGCATGGACCACGCGCTCGGGAATGCGTTCGTGATCGAAGTGGAAAATTTTCTCCCGGAAGTGAAAGTCCTCGATCAGGCTCGGCCCGCGCTCTCCGTATTTCAGCGTGTTCTGGTCATCCGATACTGGCGCACCCTGTGCCGTCGTTAGCACCGGCGCGTCGCCTTCGGCGATCTGGTGCAACTCACCGCCGGTTCCGCGGACAAGCGTCTGGTCGTGAATTTTGGTGGTCTTCGTGGCAGTGCCGGGTGTTCTGGAGTTCTTGGCCATGGATGGCTCCTGTGGCTCGCTTTGCCCTGACGTATGGTGTCAAAAATGCGGAGAAGGCGCGGGATCGATCCCGCGCCTTCTCTACCGCCTACGCTGCCTTCGCGCGTTGATTTGCCGATGCGTCCGCCAGTTTGGTCAGATCGCTATCGGTCTTGGATTCTTCCTGAAGCGTCTGATCGAGCAGCTTGGCTGCGTCGGCCAGGCCCAGTTCGGTCGCCCAGCGCTTCAGCGTCCCATAGCGGGTGATCTCGTAGTGTTCGACCGCCTGCGCCGACGATATGAGCCCGGCGTCAAGCGCGGCCGTACCCTTGAACTCCTCGATGATCTCCTCGCCTTCCGCCACGATGCCTTCGATCGCGTCACAGGTCTTGCCGCGCGGCTGCTTTCCAAGGATCTCGAACACCTGCTGGAGGCGCTCGACATGCCCTTCGGTTTCCTCACGGTGCTTTTCGAACGCAGCTTTCAGGTCTTCCGACTGCGCGGCACGCTTCATCTTGGGCAACGCCTTCAGGATTTTGCGCTCTGCGTAGTAGATGTCCTTCAGCGTATCGTGGAAGAGGTCTTCCAGCGTCTTTTCTTTTGCCATTTGAAATGTCCCTTCGTGGATTCTTGTTGGAGTTGCGATCACTCCGCTGTGATCGCCACAATCCAACGAAGGATTCGGGTCGCCGTTCCCGATCGGACAAGAAAAATACTGCCCGCGACCTCAGGGCACCGGGAATGGTCTGCTCAGGAAGCGCGATCCGGCCAGACCGAACCGCCAAGGCCGATCCATGCCGCGAGAAATACCGATGCGGGCGCCTGATACCACATTGACCGGCTCGCCCAGATGTAGCGAAAACGGAAGGTCCAGTACGGACCTGCCATTGAGCAACCCGTCTATGCCGAGCGCTTGCGAGAGCCTTCCGGGTCCGGAGGCGACAAGGCGAGGATCGTCCACGCCGCGCCTTTCGGTCATGACCGCCCAACCGTGGGTCGGCTCCAGCGCACGTAGAAGAACGGCGCTGCCGGGTTGGCAAACGATATTCATGCACCAGTGAAGCCCGTAGGAGCGATAGACGTAGGCTGTGCCCGGCTGGCCGAACATGGGTGCGTTGCGGGGCGTCTGCCCGCGGAAGCTGTGCGAGGCGGGATCATCGCGCGTGTAGGCTTCCGTCTCGACGACGACGCCCCCCGCGCTTCCCACCATGAATACGGTCCCGATCAGGGCGCGCGCCACGTTCACCGCATCACGATCGAAAAAGGAAGCGGGAAAAACGACGCTCATCAGTTGCCTGTCTGCCATCACGTTTTTGCCCGGCGCAGTTGGTGCAGGAACATCGCCGCCAGTCGCCCGTTGCCGCTAAACGGAACGGAAGGAGGCGACCGTATTGCGGCGAGCTGCGAGAAGAAAGGCGTCTTGAGTACGAGGTCGCAGCTACCATGCCTGACCGCAATGCCGAAGGCCGGGGGGTGCTGACGGCCCGACAATACAGCCCGCCGCGACGAACGGTTCTAACCGACAGGGTTCTCACTGACGCCCAACCCGGCGTCGAACGATCTCTTGGACAAACAGCCACGGTGCCGGCGCGACTCGCCCGTGCTCCGAAGCAGGGAAGACCCCGCAATGCAGACACGACTTCACATAAACGGCGACGACCATCAGCTCGATGCCGACGCTCGCACCACCCTTCTCGACGCCCTGCGCAATCATCTGGGCCTGACGGGATCGAAGAAGGGGTGCGACCACGGCCAGTGCGGCGCTTGCACCGTGCTGGTGAACGGGCGGCGCATCAATTCATGCCTCACGCTGGCCTGCATGCACGACGGCGACGAAATCGTGACCATCGAGGGGCTTGGCGCACCGGGGCGTCTGTCCGCGCTTCAGCAGGCATTCGTTCATCATGACGGATTCCAGTGCGGGTATTGCACGCCGGGCCAGATTTGCTCCGCAACCGCGATGCTGGAGGAAATCGAGGCCGGCTGGCCGAGTCACGTCACGAGCGACGTCAGCGGCAAAGCGGAACTGACGGTGGACGAGATTTCCGAGCGCATGAGCGGCAATCTCTGTCGCTGTTCGGCCTACCCCAACATCGTCGACGCCATCATGGAAGTGGGAAAAGGGAGACGCGGATGACCCCCTTCGACTATACACGCGCATCCTCGCCGGCCGAGGCCTCCCGGCTCGGCCGTGAAGGCGCCACCTTTATAGCTGGCGGTACAAATCTCCTCGACCTTATGAAGCTCGAGATCATGACGCCGGACCGGCTTGTCGATATCAGCCGACTGGAGCTCGATGGCATCGACCGCACCGGCGACGGCGGATTGCGGATCGGCGCAATGGTGCGCAACAGCGACCTTGCCGCCGACGCGATCGTTCGCAAGCACTACCCCATGCTCGCCAAAGCGCTTCTTGCAGGGGCGAGCGGCCAATTGCGCAACAAGGCGACGACCGGCGGCAACCTCCTGCAACGCACGCGCTGCTATTATTTTTACGACACCGCCATGCCATGCAACAAGCGTGAGCCGGGCAGCGGATGTCAGGCGATCGGTGGGGTGACGCGGCTCCACGCGATTTTCGGCGCGAGCGAGCATTGCATCGCGACGCATCCCAGCGACATGGCCGTCGCGCTGCGCGCGCTCGACGCCAGGGTCGAGATCGAGGGTGCGGATGGCGCGGTACGCAATGTCGGTCTGGACGAATTCTATCGTCTTCCGGGCGATACGCCGCACATCGAGTCGATTCTGGCGCCCGGCGACCTCATCACCTCGGTGATCCTGCCGCCCCCGGAAGAAGGCCGCCAGACATATAGGAAAGTCCGTGACCGGGCATCCTATGCGTTCGCTCTCGTGTCGGTGGCAGGACGAATCCGCATGGAAGGCGGCAGGATCGCGCGGGCGGGCTTCGCGTTTGGCGGCGTCGCGCCGCGCCCATGGCGTGACCGCGATTTCGAGGCGACACTGGAAGGCAACGAGCCCTCCCCGGCGCTGTTCGAGCGCGCTGCGGACGCCTTGGTCGCAAACGCATCCACCCACGGCGACAACGCGTTTAAGGTCCCCCTCCTGAAACGCACCGCCCAAGCCGTTCTTACCGAACTTACGGAAAGCTGAGCGATGACCACTCACATCAAGATGGACGACCGTATCGATCGCGACCGCCTCGAAGAGATGGTGCAAGGCGTGATTGGCCGACCGCTGGACAGGCCCGAAGGCGAGTTGAAGGTTTCAGGTCGCGCGCCTTATGCGATGGACGATCTTCCTGACGGCTGCCTTCACGGTGTCCTTGTGCGATCCACGATCGCCAAAGGCAAACTCGAGCATATCGATGCGGCCGCTGTCGAAACCCTGCCCGGCATTCGCGCAGTGCTGCGGGACGACCGTTTCACGCGAAATCCCGCGCAGGGCATGGCCGGCGAAGCCCCCGCTCAGGGCACCGACGAAATCGTCTATTTCGGTCAGCCGGTGGCGCTTGTCGTAGCCGACAGCTTCGAGCAGGCACGACACGGCGCGCAAATGCTGGCGTTGAAGATGGAAGGCGCTGACGAGGCGGCGGTGAACCCGTCTGATCGAAACGCCCAGATCGAGGCACCGAAAAAGAAGCAGTCGTCGACGGGCGACCTCGACAAGGCGATGCGCCAAGCAGCATTCACCGTCGATGAGACCTACACCACGCCGGGCCATGTCAGCGCCGCCATGGAGCCGCACGCATCCGTTGCACGTTGGGACGGCGACAGCCTGACGCTCCACGGCAGCTACCAGATGCTGCGCTTCAACCGCGCGGAGCTGGCCGACTCACTGGGCATCAAGGAGGAAAAAGTCCGCATCCTGGCGCCTTATGTCGGCGGCGGTTTCGGCTCCAAGCTGGGCATATCGCCTGAAGGCGTGGCGGCTGCCATTGCCGCAAAGGAACTGGGCGTGCCGGTGGCCGTCGCGATGACCCGCCAGAACGTCTTCGAAATGGTGCTTCGCCGCTCTGAAACTAGCCAGCATATTCGCCTGGCAGCCGACGAGTACGGCAAGCTGACCGGCATCGGCCACGAGGCGCTCGTCTCGAACATTTCCGGCGAGGAGTTCTCCGAACCCGTCACGCAGGCTACGCCCTTTCTCTATCGGGGTGAAAACCGCGTCATAGGTCACCGGATCGCCCGCATTCACCGAACGCCGGCCGGCTCCGTCCGTGCACCGGGCGAGGCGGTCGGCCTCACCGCGTTGGAAATCGCGCTCGACGAGCTGGCGGTGAAGTCGGGGATCGATCCCGTAGAGCTGCGCCTGCGCAATATTCCGGATGAAGACCCGTCGAAAGGCATTCCGTTTTCCTCGCATACATTGTCCGAAGCGCTGAAGACCGGAGCCAGGCATTTTGGCTGGGAACCGCGCAATCGCGAACCTGGCAAGGTTCGCGACGGAGAATGGCTGATCGGCAGCGGCATGGCATCGGCCGCGCGTGTCAACATGCTGATCGAGTCGAAAGCGCGCGTGACGCTGACAAATGACGGGCGCGCATCCGTCGAGACGGACATGACGGATATCGGCACCGGCACCTATGCGGTGCTGGGCCAGATCGCAGCCGAAATGCTCGGCCTGCCCATGGCGCGCGTGAATACCATTCTCGGAGACACCGATCTGCCGCCCGCATCCGGGTCGGGCGGCTCGTTTGGCGCTGCCTCCAACGGGACGGCGGTCTTCCTCGCCTGCGAGGACATTCGCCGCCAGCTCTGCGAGCGGCTCGGCTGCGCGCCAGACGAACTGACACTGAAGGACGGCTATGCGACCGTAGCGAACCGTCGCACCAGCATCCAGGACGTGCTTGGCGGGAGCGATCTGGCGGCGGACGGTCACGCCGAGCCCGGCAAGGCCGAAAAGAAGGTCCGGCAGGCAACCTATGGCAGCTACTTCGCCGAAGTCGCGGTCAATTCCGTGACAGGCGAAACACGTGTCCGGAAGATGCTCGGCGTCTTCGCAGCCGGCCGCATCCTCAACGCCAAGACGGCGCGGTCGCAATGCCTCGGCGGCATGACCTTCGGCATCGGCATGGCGCTGACCGAAGAGCTTGTCCACGACCACCGCGACGGGCACATCGTCAACCGCGACTTTGCCGAATACCATCTGCCGGTAAACGCGGATGTGCCGCAAATAGACGTGGTGCTGTTGGAAGAGCGCGATGCGTGGGCCAATCCGCTGCACGCCAAGGGCATCGGCGAACTCGGCATCTGCGGCGCGGCTGCTTCCATCGTCAACGCGATCTACAACGCCACCGGCGTGCGCGTACGCGATCTGCCCGCCACGCTCGACAAGCTCCTCGAGGGACTGCCGTCATAGGGGACATTGGCTTTAGACGAAGGTGAAGAATGAGTGTCGGGCCCTCGGCTGAAGGCCTAGATGGCTACCTCGAGCGCCGTGACCTGTTTATTGTGATATCCAGCGAGCCTCCATTGCAAGATCGGGGGGCCCACACGCCTCAGGCTCTCCAGCACCCGCGCTCCAACGTGCGCTATTCGCCGGCACGACCCAGTGCTTGATTTCGAATATCCGGTTTCCGAATCGGCCCGGTCCGACCCGGACAGCGTCCGGCAGGTTGCGCAGTGTCCATCGCTGCGCATAAGAAGCTGGAGCCACGCAGGATACCTATGGCCAGACGCAATACGCTGCAGCCGAAAGACTGGATCGTCGCCGCGACCCGCGCTCTCGCCGAGGGCGGAGTGGACGCGGTTTCGGTGGAAGGCATCGCCAAACAGCTGGGTGCTTCCAAGGGCTCCTTCTACTGGCATTTCGCCGACAGGCCGGCGCTGCTGGAAGCCATGTTCGACCTTTGGGAGCGCGAGGGGACGGCAGACCTGATCGAGCGCGCCAGGGCCGTCGCCGACCCGGTGGAACGATTGCGCGGCCTGACGCGCGATACGCTGGACGCCGAAACCAACGGCGTCGACGTGGCGCGGACCGAGGCCGCCATCCGCGCGTGGGCATCGCGCGACCCAGCCATCGGCAAACGCTTCGCAAAGGTGGAAGACGACCGCACGGCGTTCCTCGCCCACCAGATCGCGGCGCTCGGCTATGACCCGGCCACGGCCCTGCAGATGAGCAAGCTGATGCATCTGACCGTTATCGGGCTGTTTGCAGCCCGCGCATCGGGATCGGCCGTGGCCGAAGACGACGTGCTGACCTTCATCGTCGAGCGGCTGATCGCCGAGGCCCCCGGCAAGGACAGAAAGCCCGGATAGCGGCGGCACGCCATACCATACGCAAGCGTATGGACATTGCCGGCAACCTCGCTTACATACGCATGCGTATGGAGAAGAAGGATCGCGCCATGACAATGGCCTCCGCCCCCGACGACTATGCAGATTTCACCGATCTTCTCGCCGACCGCGGCTATCTCGTCACCAACTCGCAGGCGCTGATCAACTGGGCGCGCACCGGGTCGCTGATGTGGATGACGTTCGGGCTGGCGTGCTGCGCCGTGGAAGGGCTGATGCACGCGTCGGGGCCCCGATACGATCTGGAGCGGTTTGGTGCCGCACCGCGCGGCTCGCCGCGTCAGTCGGACGTGATGATCGTCGCCGGCACGTTGACCAACAAGATGGCGCCGGCGCTGCGCAAGATCTACGACCAGATGCCCGAGCCGCGCTACGTCATCTCCATGGGCTCGTGCGCCAATGGCGGCGGCTACTATCACTATTCTTATTCGGTGGTGCGCGGCTGCGACCGCATCGTGCCCGTCGACATCTACGTGCCCGGCTGTCCGCCGACGGCGGAGGCGCTGCTTTACGCGGTGCTGCTGCTGCAAAAGAAAATCCGCCGCACCGGCACGATCGAGCGCTGACGCACGGTTCACACGGAGAACAAGAGAATGACGGACCAGATCCTGTTTGCAATTGCGGGCGGCATAGCGGCGCTGTGGCTCGTCGTGCATGTGTCTGTCGGCGGGAGGGAGGTCGAGCGTCCGTTGCGCTCCTCATCGCACCGTCTAGACCCGTCCGTCCGCGACACACTTCACCTGTGCTGGCACTGCGTGACGGTGACGGTCGCCATCATGGCCGCGATGTTCCTCGTTGCCATACTCACCTCGCGCCCGGATTTTGCCATCGCCGGAACGGTGCTCGCGTGGGGATACACGCTGGTCGGCATCGCGCTGGCGCCGGCCGTGGGCGCCAGCTATCGCGACCTGCCGCAAGGCTGGCTTTTCCTGCCCATCGCGGCACTCGGTACGGCTGCGATGGTGTTCTGAGATGCATGTAAGGAGCGGCGACACCGGCGAAAGCACATCGGAAGGCCGGCATCGCCGCAGGTATCACGGCGCCGGAAGACGCCGGATGAAGGCCGATGCGCGCTCGGCCACGGCGTTGGCGGCCGCGTCGGCGATGATGTGGCCCATGCCGTCGATCACCTCGACCGGCACGCCGAGAGCGGACGCCGTGCTTTGTGCGTGCACGATCGGGAACCACGGATCGTCGCCGCCATGGATGACGAGCGCAGGCGGGCGGATGGCGGCCAGCAGCGCGCGCCGGTCTCCCGTCGCCGTCGCCGCGGCGGCCTGCCGGGCGGCCGCCTCGGGATCGTCAGCCGCCATGTCGGCCGCGACCCGCGCGGCGACCTCGTCGTCCGTCATCCGCAGGCGGGCGTCGCCTTCAAAGATGCGGTAGGCCTTCATCTGACCCGCGACCATATCCATGGACGCGAACGTGCCGAGGTCGGACAGCGCGGCCAGCGCCGGGCCGAAAGGCAGGTCCGCCTCGCCGGACGTCGCCGAAACGGAGATCATCGAAAGGACGCGGTCCGGGTGCTCCGCGGCCATCACCTGCGCGATCATGCCGCCCAGCGAATGGCCAAGCACATGCGCGCGCTCCATGCCGGCGGCATCAAGGACGGCGACGGCATCGTCCGCCATGTCGGAGAGGTCGTAGGCGATTTGTGGCGGCTTGCCGGCGGCAAGTGCGGCAAGAATTTCCTCCGTGTCGGGCGGTGCGCCCGCGCCACGCAGGAGCGTGCTGCGGCCGGAGTCCCGGTTGTCGAAGGTGACGACGCGGTAGCCGTCGGCCACGAAGCTATCCACCAGCGCGTCTTCGCCGACGCGGCTGGCCGCTCCCTGCCCGTTGACGAGCATGATCGGCGCTCCGTCTGCCGGGCCGTGCACCCAGTAGGCGATCTCGACATCGCCGTTGAGGGCGCGGCCGGATTCCTGCGCCATGCCGGGCGTCAGGCTCATGAGCAAGGCAATGGCAGTGGTTGACATGCGTAGCATGATCTTCTCCTCTCGGTTGTGGGTCGGTTCAGCGCCAGAGATATCCGCCGAGCGCGTCGAGCATGCTTTCCCAGCCCGAGCGATGCCCCGCGACGTCGTCCTGTCCGTCGAAGTAGAGGCCCTGCTCGACAAGGCGCATATGCGTTCCGCCACCCGTCGCCTCGAAGGCGACGGCCACGGTGCCGGCGAAGGTGAGCCGGCCGTCGCTGGCGAGCGAGGTGGCGTAGACGATGCGTCGGCCCGGCTCTATCGCCAGATAGCGGTTCTCGTTGATGTATTGCGGGCCGCCATCCGGGCCGAAGCGGCATATGTCGGTCTGGCAGACCGCAAAGTGGAACGCGTCGAAACGCATCGACCATCCCTCGCCCGGGTCGCCCCACGTCAGTTGCGCCCGCTCGTCGGCCCAGGCGGCAAAGACCGCCTCGACCGGGCGTCTGAAATCCCGGCTCAAATCCACCGTTCCTGGTACGATCGTCATCTCGTTCTCCTTTCGCAGTGCTTGTTCGATGCGAAAGGATGCGACGGAGCGGCGCGCGCCGTTAGAGCGAGACTCGACCGTTTCGGGGCATTTGTGCCATGCTGAGCTTATGGTGATACGTCCGACACCCGCGCCTCCGCTTCAGGTCTCGATACTGAGCCTGCCCGAAAGCGGAACCATGGCCGCGTTCGGCCTGCATGAAGTGCTGGGCGACACACTGAGAAACGGGCGCGGATTGTCCCGCCAGATCCAGCCTGTGCTGGTGGCTCGCGAGCAGGGTTCGTTCCGCTCCAGCACGGGACTGCAGGTGACGCCGGAGCAAGGGCTGCATGTAGAATGCGCGGATGTGGTCGTCGTCTGCGACATCCACCTCGATCAGGATGAGAGCCCGCAAGGCCGCTGGCGCGAGGAGATCGCGTGGGTGCACCGGCACATCGCCGCAGGAGCGCTGGTGTGCTCGACATGCAGCGGGTCGGTGCTGCTGGCGGAGGCCGGGCTGCTGGATGGCGCGGAGGCGGCGTCGCACTGGAGCATGGCGGACCTGTTTCGCGACCGCTACCCCACCGTGCGCTTCCGGCCGGAGCGCATCCTGTGCGACAGCGGCCGGGCCGGCCAGCTCATCACCACCGGCGGCGCTTCGGCATGGCAGGATCTCGCGCTCTACCTGATCGCGCGCTTCTGCGGCGCCGAGGAGGCGGCGCGCGTGGCCCGGCTGTTCCTGCTCGGCGATCGCGGCTACGGGCAACTCCCCTTCGCCTCGATGGCGCGCCCCCGCCAGCACAGCGACGCCGCCATATCGCGGATACAGGCATGGCTGGTGGATAACTACGCCACGCCGAACCCCGTCTCCGCCATGATCGAGCGCTCGGGCCTTTCGGTGCGCAGCTTCAAGCGCCGCTTTTCAGCCGCCACGGGGTACACACCGGTCGAATATGTGCAGGCGCTTCGGGTCGAGGAAGCCAAGCAGATGCTGGAACGCGAGGCCGTCACCATCGAAGAGATATCGGCGAGCGTGGGGTACGAAGATCCGACCTTCTTCCGCAGGCTCTTCAAGCGCCGCGCCGGGGTCACGCCGGCGCAGTATCGACAGCGCAATCGCATTCGCGGGCTTCCCGCATGAACGCAACGCCGCGCATGTTCAGTTTCGTGAACATCGCTCGATGCAAGGTTAACGCCGGTTAACCGCCCAGGCAGCCGACTCTGGCGATCTCGGCGCCAAGCTACTGTTTTCGCAATCTTTTCCAGCCCTCAACCGAACTGGCACGAAACTTTCATTGGGGTTTCCGACAACGGAAGCCTTCTGATGACCCTACTTGCACTGATCGCATTTCCATTCCTGCTCGCACCGTTTGCCGGCTGGGCCGGTGGCCGTTCGTCGCCGCTGGTTGCGGCAGTGCCGCTGCTGCTGTTCATCGGCTTCGCGGCGATGATGCCCTATGTGTCGGCAGATGCGATCGTGCACGAAACCCACCGCTGGATTCCCAGCCTCGACATCCGGGCTGCGTTCAGGCTCGACGGGCTGTCGCTGACCTTCGCGCTGCTGATATCGGGTATCGGAACGGCGGTTTTCCTCTACGCCTCGGCCTATCTGAAGGGCGCGCCCCGGCTGGCGCGCTTCTATACGGTGCTGACGCTTTTCATGGCGTCGATGCTGGGCGCGGTGATGGCCGACGACCTGATGCTGCTGGTCGTGTTCTGGGAGATGACCAGCCTCACCTCGTTCCTGCTCATCGGCTACACGCCGGAGGCGGCCGCATCGCGCAGGTCGGCGCAGCAGGGCTTCCTCATCACGGTTTCGGGGGGGCTCGCCATGCTGGCGGGCGTGATTTTGCTGGGGACGGCTGCGGGCACCTTCTCGATCACGGAAATCCTCGACCAGCGCGAAGCCATTGCAGCGCATCCCGCCGCGCCGGCGATCATAATCCTCCTCGCGGCCGGCGCGTTCGCCAAATCGGCGCAGGCCCCGCTGCATTCGTGGCTCGCCAACGCGATGGTCGCGCCGACGCCGGTTTCCGCGTTCCTGCACTCCGCCACCATGGTGAAGCTGGGCGTCTATCTGCTCGCGCGGATGGACCCGATCTTCTCCGACACCGGCCTGTGGATCACGCTGCTGACGCTGTTCGGCGCGGCGACGATGCTGGTGGGCGCGACGCTTGCGATGCGCGAGACCGACCTGAAGCGCGTGCTGGCCTATTCGACCATCGTGTCGCTGGGCACGCTGACGATGATGATCGGCATACCGGGTGAACTGGCGGCAGTCGCCACCGTCACCTTCCTGATCGTGCACGCGCTTTACAAGGCGTGCCTGTTCATGGTCGCCGGCATCGTCGACCACGAGACGGGAACGCGCGATTCCTCCAAGCTGGGCGGTCTGCGCCACTACATGCCGAAGACCGCGCTGGTGGCGCTCGCGGGCGGGCTGTCGATGGCCGGCCTGCCGCCCTTCATCGGTTTCGCCTCGAAGGAACTCGTCTACGAGACGAGCCTCGAGACCTCCGGCTGGTGGCTGGTGGTGGCCGCAGCGCTTCTGGCAAACATTGCGATGGTGGTGGTCGCCGCCATCGTCGCGATCCGCTGCTTTGCAGGCGAACAGACCTCGACGCCCAAGACCCCGCACGATCCCGGCTTCGCCATGCTGGGCGGCCCGGCCGTGCTGGCCCTGCTTGGCCTCGTCTTCGGCGCCGCGCCCGGCCTCGTGGGCGAAAGCCTCATCGTGCCTGCGGCAAGCGCGGTTGCGGGCTACCCTGTCGACTATTCGCTGTCGCTGTGGCACGGCTTCACCCCGATGCTGGCGCTGAGCCTGCTGACGCTGGCACTCGGCGCGTTCGTCTTCCTGCGCTGGGACAGCATCCGCCCCCGCCTCGCCGGCATCTCGCAGATCGACAGCTGGGGGCCGGACCGGCTCTACGATCGCGCGATGGACGGCCTTCAGCGCATGTCCACCTGGCAGACGCAGCTCATCCAGTCCGGCAGCCTGCGCGGCTACGTCGCCCGCACGCTGCTGGTCATTTCGGTCGCGGGTCTCGCCACGCTGCTCATTCGCGGCGGGTTCGAGATGCCTTCGTTCGCAGGCGCCCTCACGCCCGACGTCACGCTGGCGGTGCTGCTGGTGATCGGCGCGCTGGCCGTCGCGCGTGCGCGCAATTTCGTCGCAGGCATCGTGGCGGCGGGCCTCGTCGGCTTCACGGTGGCGCTGCTGTTTCTGGTTCGCGGCGCGCCCGATCTCGCCTTCACCCAGTTCTCGGTGGAGGCTCTGGCCATCGTCATCATGTTGGCGATCGTTGGGCGGATGCCTTTCCGCGAGCGTGATTACCGGCCGTCGCGCGAGCGCGTTCGCGATATCGGCATCGCCTGCCTCATCGGGGTGACGGCGACGCTCATCATGCTTGCCGTGCTGGCACAGCCGTTCGATCCGCGCCTTTCAGACTACTTCCGCATGACGAGCGTGCCGGAGGCCCATGGCCGCAACCTCGTCAACGTCATCCTCGTCGACTTCCGCGCGATCGACACGCTGGGCGAAATCATCGTGCTCGGCCTCGCAGCCGTCGCCGCAGCCGCAGTTCTCGCCGGGCTGCGCCGCGCAACCTCGGAGAAGCGCCCATGAGCTCTCTCATCCTCACGACCACCAGCCGCCTGATCCTGCCGGCCGCGCTGATCTTCTCGATCTACGTGCTGCTGCGCGGCCACAACGAGCCCGGCGGCGGTTTCATCGGCGGGCTGATCGCGGCGGCGGGCATCGCCGTCCACGCGATCCCGCGCGGCCGCACCGGTCTGATCGCGCTGCTGCGCGTGTGGCCCAAGGCGCTGATCGGCGCGGGAATGCTGCTCGGCATAGCGGCGGGCATCCCCGCACTGCTGCTGGCGGAGCCGTTCCTGACGCAGCAATGGCCGTTCGCCTCGCTGCCCATCGGCACGACGCTGGTGTTCGACGTGGGCGTCTATCTGGTCGTCATCGGCTCGGTGCTGACCTTCCTGTCCTATTATCTGGAGAACTGACGTGGAGCCCGTCTTCGCCCTCGCCTTCGGCGTCATGGTGGCGGTCGCCGCCTATCTGCTGATGTCGCGCAACGTGCTGCGGATCGTGCTCGGCCTGCTCGTGCTCGGCAACGCCGCCAATCTTTCGATCTTCCTTGCCGGGCGTCTCGACTCGCGCATTCCGCCGCTCGTGCCGGCCGGAGAAACCATGCTCGTGGGTGGCGCCAACCCGCTGCCGCAGGCGCTGATCCTGACGGCCATCGTCATCTCCTTCGCGCTCGTCGCCTTCACCGTGGTGCTGTTCGAAAGCGCCCACCGCCGCCTCGGCACGCTCGATGCAGAGGCCATGCGCGAGGCCGAGCCACGGCCGGCCGAAAAGAGCGTGACCGAGCCGCGCAGGAGCGCGCCCGCAAAGGTGACGGAGCACGCATGATGAACGCCGACCTGCTTCTGACACTGCCGATCCTGTTTCCCGCGCTGGGCATCGCGCTCTGCGCGCTGTTCTGGTCCAACAAGAACGCGCAGCGCGCCATAAACCTGGCAGCCAGCATCGGGCTTCTGGGCTCGGCCATAGCATTGATGGCAGCGGTCCATGACGGCACCGTGCTGGTGACGCGGTTTGGCAACTGGGACGCGCCGTTCGGCATCGTCTTCGTGGCGGACATGTTTGCGGCAGCCATGGTGCTGATTACCGGCGTCATGGCGGTTGCCGTGGGTGTTTACGGGCTTGCGGGCAACATCGAGCCCAAGGAAAACGCGTTCTACCACCTGCTCTATCAGGGGCTGCTGCTGGGCGTGACCGGCGCGTTCCTCACCGGCGACATCTTCAATCTGTATGTCTGGTTCGAGATCATGCTGATCTCGTCCTTCGGCCTGCTGGCGCTGGGCGGCACGCGCGACCAGCTGGACGCAGGCGTCAAATACGTCACGCTCAACCTGATCGCGACGACCTTCTTCCTCATCAGCGTCGCCTTCCTCTACGGCCTCACCGGCACGCTCAACATGGCCGACATCGCCCGCGTGCTGCCCACCGTCGAGAACCAGGGGCTGGTGACGACCATCGCGGTGATGTTCCTGATGGCGTTCGGTGCGAAGGCGGCCGTGTTCCCGCTGTTCTACTGGCTGCCCGCTGCCTACCACACGGCGTCGGCGCCCATCGTGGCGATCTTCGCCGCGCTGCTGACCAAGGTGGGCGTCTACGCGATCATCCGCACCTTCACGCTGCTGTTCGACGGCGACGCCGGCTATACCGGGCCGATCGTCGCGGGTATCGCGATCTTCACCATGGTCACCGGCGTTCTGGGCGCAGCGTCGCACTTCGATATCCGCCGCATCCTGTCGTTCCACATCATCAGCCAGATCGGCTACATGCTGTTCGGCATCGTGGTGGCGACACCGCTCGCCGTCGGCGGCTCGATCCTCTACGTCATCCACCACATCGTGGTGAAGGCGAACCTGTTCCTGCTGGCGGGCGTGGTGAACAGGGCCGGCGGCTCGTTCGACCTCAAGAAGACCGGCGGCCTCTACCGCACCATGCCCATGCTGGGCGTGCTGTTCCTCATCCCCGCGCTGTCGCTGGCGGGCCTGCCGCCGCTGTCGGGCTTCTGGTCCAAGTTCACGGTCATCAAGGCCAGCCTCGATGCCGAGCACTACATCCTCGCCGGCGCGGGCCTGATGGTCGGCACGCTGACGCTCTATTCCATGGTGAAGATCTGGAACGAGGCGTTCTGGAAAGCCGCGCCGGAGAACGCCACGGCCGCCATGCAGTCATGGCAGGCGGACCGCCGGACCCGGCTCATCATGCTTTCCCCCATCGTGGCGCTGGCCTGCGTTACGCTCACCATCGGCTTCTTCGCCGAACCGTTCGTCGACTTCTCGATGCGGGCGGGAGCGCAGCTCCTCGACCAGTCCGTCTACATCGACGCGGTCTTCGGCCCGGCCGAGCAACTTGCGGAGGTCAACCCATGAGCGCCCCCCTCGCATGGCTGCGCCTGACAGGCCTGTTCTTCCGTGACCTGGCCCTGTCGGTGCACGACGTGGTGCTGACCGTGCTCAATCCGCGTCGGCCAATCCGCTCGGCAATTCTGGCGGTGCCGCTCGACGTGAAGAGCGAAAGCGGCATCGCGCTGCTTGCCAACATGATTACGCTGACGCCCGGCACCACCAGCCTGCATGTCAGCGAAGATCGCTCGACCCTCTACGTGCACGTGATGAACGTCTCCGACGAGACGGTCACGCAGATCAAGGACGGCTTCGAGCGTCACGTTCAGGAGGTGCTGCCATGATCGTACAGGCACTTTACCACGGCGGCGTGTTCGTCGCCCTGATGCTGCTGCTGGCGGCTCTGGTGTGCGCAGGCGTGCGCATCGTGCGTGGCCCAAGCGGGCCGGACCGGGTCGTCGCGCTGGACATTCTCAGCCTTCTGGGCGTCGCGGCGGCCGGCATGGCCGTCATCGTCTCCGGTTCGACGGCCTTCATCGACATCGCACTCGGCGTCGCGCTGGTGGGCTTCCTGGCCTCGGTGGCCTTTGCCGGCTTCATCGAACGCGGCTCCATCGACGAGGAGGAAGAAGGATGATGGCGCTTCTGTCCGCGCTCTTTCTGGTGGCCGGCGCGGGGCTGTGCCTCATCGCCGCCGTCGGGGTCCTGCGCCTGCCCGACTATTTCATGCGCATGCATGCCGCCACCAAGGCCGGCGTGGCGGGCTGCGGCCTGCTGCTGATCGGCGTGGCCTTTGCCGAGCCGTCGCCCGGCATGTGGATCAAGGTCGCGATCGCGATCGTCTTCCTGCTTCTGACCCAACCCATCGCGGGCCACCTGCTTGCCCGCGCCGGCTATGTCGCCGGCGTACCGCTGTGGGGCGGCACCAGCGACGACCAGCTCAAGGGCGAGCTGCGTCGTGGCGATTTCGACCAGCCAGCCACAGCGCGTCCGCGGAGAACGAAGATGCAAAAAGGGATAGATCAGGTGGTTCTGGGGCTGGCCAGCGGGCGCGGTCTGGAAACCGCCATCGCGGAAGCACTCGAGCTGGCGAGAACGCACAAGGCCGACCTGGTTGGCCTCGCCATCGTCGACACCAAGACGCTCCACAATGTCGGCCCCGTCCCGCTGGGCGGCAACCACTATGCAGCCCAGCTCCGCAACACGCTGACGACCAAGGCGCGGCACAGGATGGCCGAGGCCGTGCAGTCGTTCGAGCAGGCCGCCAGGGCCGCCAATATCCGCTTTGCCGTCAGCGTGGAGGAAGGCGATCCCGTCGCGATCCTGCGCGCGCAGCTCGACCGGGGCGTCACGCTCGTGCTGCCGCGCCACGCCTGGTTCGACCACGGGCTGGCGGAAAAGCAGATCGATCCCGCGGCGCGGCTGGCGCGCCATCGCATCACGCCGGCAGAGGCTTCGGACAAAGGTGATGCGCCAATCGTCGTTTTCAGTTGAAGCCGGGCACGGCGCTTGCGAACCTGAAAGGGAAATCGCTAGCGGGAGTGCCGGCGTCTTGGATGCGCTGACCCAGAAAATGCCCGTCGCCGTTCGGCTTCCGCTGATCGCTGCGACGATGATCTTCTTCACGGCCGTCGTTTCGACGCAGACGGCGATCATCTTCATGTCGCGGCAGGCCGAGCAGCAGGTCGCGACCCTCGGCCACGTCTATCTCGACGGCCTCTCGGCGGCCCTGCTGACGCCGGCCCTTAACGGCGACGCGCCGGCCATCCAGAGCGTTCTGGAACGGGCTCTCAAGTTTCACGAAGGCGTGGTCGACAGACGTCTGGTCTATTTCGATACCGAGCGGGCCGTGGTGGCCGACGCGCAGCGCGACGAACTGCCGGAGACCGGCCCTCCCCCCGCAATCGGCCCGGAGGAGAGCGGGGCGCTACCCGTCTCGCCCGAAGGAGACGTGTGGATTTGGCGTGGGCTTCACGACGGTGACACGCAGCTCGGCATCGTCGCCGCCAACCTCGACATATCGTCGTTTCAGGAGCAGCCGCGGCAACTTCGCCTCTATCTGCTGCTGTTCGACCTCGCCTTCAGCTTTGCCTGCGCGGTGATCGGCTTCTTCATGGTGCGGCGGATGCAGCAGCCGCTCGCCCTGCTTGCCCGGCGGCTCTATGACGCCGCGTTCGGCGAACCGCGCCCGATCGGCGACGACGAGATGCCGCGCGGCGACCGACAGGCTTCCCGCATGTTCCACGCCTTCAACGCCATGGCCCATGCCAGCCACGAGCGCGAGGCGCTGCTGTCGCATCTGGCCGACCAGGAGCGCGAGGCCGTGCTGGGCAGGCTGGCGGCCACCATCGCCCATGAAGTACGCAACCCGCTGGGCGGCATGCGCACCGCTGTCGGCACCCTGAAGCGATATGGCGACAGGCCGGAAACGCGCAACGAGGCGGTCGATTTCCTCGAACGCGGCGTGCGCGCGCTGGAAGAGGTGGTGAACGCGACGCTGGAGAGCCACCGCGCCCGGCCCCAGTGGCGCGCGCTGTCGCGGCAGGATTTTCACGACCTGCGCCTGCTGGTGGAGGCCGATGGAAGTTCGCGCGGCGTGACGATCGACATGGAACTGGACATACCCGACGAGATGCACGTCGCCGCGCTCGAGGTGCGCCAGATCCTGCTCAACCTGCTCCTGAACGCCGTTCACGCCTCGGCCAAGGGCGAGACCGTGAAGCTGACCGCGAAGGCGCACGCCAGAGAACTCGTCATCGAAGTGCAGGACCGGGGCAGCGGCCTCGACGCCCAGACGGCGCGCGCGCTGGAGGAAGGCAGCGACCCGCAGGACCTGACCGGACTGGGGGTTGCCGTCGTCATTCGCCTTGTCGAGCGGCTGCAAGGTCGCGTATCGGTGCAGGCGAAGACCGGATCGGGAACCAGGATAACGCTGAGCCTGCCCTTCCGGGCGAACGAGGCAGCGAAATGAACTCGCCCCACATTCTGATCGTCGAGGACGACGCCATTCTCGGCGGCGCGATCTCGCAACGACTGAAGCTGGAAGGCTTTCACATCGCATGGGCGCAAAGCTGCGCGGAGGCGCTGGCCGCGCTCAAGCGCCGCCATCCAGACTTCGTGCTTTCCGACATCGTGCTGCCGGACGGGTCGGGCGAAGACCTCTATCGCCGGGCGCAGCCATGGCTGGGCGACACGCCCATCCTGTTCGCAACCGCATTCGGCCAGATCGACCAGGCGGTGCGCCTGATGAAGGCGGGCGCGGACGATTACCTGACCAAGCCCTACGACGTGGACGACCTCATCGCCCGCATCCGCAACAGGCTGGCCGGACGCCCATCCCAGCCGGACGGCGAGCGCGCGGTGGAGTTTGCGATTTCCCCGGCGATGAAGCTCATCGCCGAGCAGCTGCGCCGCGTCGCCGGAACCGACCTGCCGGTTCTCATCACCGGCGAAACCGGCACCGGCAAGGAAGTCGCGGCGCGCTATCTGCACGACGTGTCGCCCAGAGCGGCACAGCCCTTCGTCGCGGTGAACTGTGGCGCGATCCCCCACGATCTTCTGGAGAGCCAGTTCTTCGGCCATGAGCGCGGCGCATTCACCGGTGCGGCGCAGGCCCATGTCGGGTTTTTCGAGGAAGCGGGCGAAGGCACGCTCTTTCTGGACGAGATAGGCGAACTGGACGCACGGCTCCAGACGGCGCTTCTGCGCGTGCTGGAGGATGGCCGTTTTCGTCCGCTCGGCTCGCGGACCGACCGTGTTTTTCGCGGGCGGATCGTCGCTGCGACCAATGCCGACCTCGAAGCGATGCGCGCGGAAAAGACCTTTCGCGACGACCTCTACTACCGGCTCTCCGTGATCGAAATCCCGCTGCCGCCGCTGCGCGCACGCGCCGACGAGATCGAGGAACTCGCAAACCGGTTTCTGAGCGAAGCGGCAGCGCGAAGCAGGACGACCGTGCGCAACCTTTCACGCGATGCGGTGGCCGCGCTGCTTCATCACGACTGGCCCGGCAACATCCGCGAACTGCGCAACCGGCTCGAGCGTGCGAACGTGCTGGCCGCCGGAGACACGCTCGAACCGGCGGACATCTTTCCCGAACGCATCCTCGACGCGATCCCCGCCGAAACGCTTGCCGATGCAAGGCGCCACAGCGAGGCCGAGCAGATCGAACGCGCGCTCGCGCTATCGCAGGGGCGCGTGGGCGAAGCGGCCAAAAGGCTGGGCATTTCGCGCACGACCCTTTGGAAGCGGCGCGCCAAGCCCTAGATCCGGGAGGCGCTGCGCCAATCCGCGCGGCTTTCGGTCTGCCGGTAACTCTGCTAACAGCGGGCGCGGCAGGCAGGCGGCGGAAACAAACCGAACGGAACGACATGCAATTCATCGATCTCGGCGCTCAGCGGGAGCGCATTCGTGACAGGCTCAAGGCCGCAATCGACGGCGTGGTCGAGGACGGACGCTACATTCTGGGCCCGCAGGTGGCCGAATTCGAAAAGGCGCTGGCGAGCTATGTCGGCGTGAAGCATGTTGTGGCGTGCGCCAACGGCACGGATGCGCTGCTGCTGCCGCTGATGGCACACGATATCGGCCCGGGCGACGCGGTTTTCGTGCCCTCCTTCACCTTCGCCGCAACGGCCGAGGTGGTCGCGCTGAGGCAGGCCGAACCGGTCTTCGTCGAGATCGAACCCGATACCTACAACATCGACCCCGCCAGCCTGGAAGCCGCCATCCAGATGGTGAAGGCGGAGGGTCGGCTGACGCCGCGCGCGATCATTCCGGTCGACCTCTTCGGCCTGTCGGCCGACTATCAGGCGGTTTCGGCCATCGCCGAGCGGCATGGTCTCATCGTGATCGAGGATGCCGCCCAGTCGGTCGGCGGATCGTCCGGCAACGGCATGTGCGGCAGCTTCGGCCATGTCGGTTCGACCAGCTTCTACCCGGCCAAGCCGCTGGGCTGCTACGGCGACGGCGGCGCGATGTTCACCAACGACGACGCGATGGCTGAGAAGCTGCGTTCGCTGGCCTTCCACGGCAAGGGCGAGACGCAGTACGACAACATCCATGTCGGCCTGAACTCGCGCCTCGACACGCTGCAGGCCGCGATCCTTATCGAGAAGCTGGCGATCCTCGAAGACGAGATGGAGAAGCGGCAGGCGATCGCCCTGCGCTACAATGACGGACTGCGCGGCGTCGTGAAGGTGCCCGAGCTGCCCGCCGGCAACCGCTCCGCTTGGGCGCAGTACGCCATCGAGACGCCGCGACGCGACGAACTGAAGGCGCATCTTCAGGCGGCGGGCATCCCTTCGGTTATCTACTACGTCAAGCCGCTGCACCAGCAGGTCGCCTATGCGCGCTACCAGACGGCCCCGGGCGGGCTCGAGCTGTCGGAAGAGCTGCCGACCCGCATCCTGTGCCTGCCGATGCACCCCTATCTTTCGCGCGAAGACCAGGACCGCATCATCGCGACGATCGTGGATTTCATCGGGCGCTGAACGGGGCCCGCACCAACAAAAAAAGGCCGGTCGAGCGACCGGCCTTTTTGCTGTTCTGTCTGGCGTTCTAGCGGCGGGCGAAGAGTGCCCAGACGGCCGGCACGATGGCGGCGGCCAGCGCGACCTTGACGAGGTCGGGCAGGATGAAGGGCGCGACGCCGAACTGCCAGGCGGCAGCGCCGCCGATGATCGTGGCGAGCCACGCGAAGCCTATCGCCATCATCACCACTTCGGCTGCGAGCATCGCGCCGAACAGCTTGAAGGGGTTGCGGTCCCAGCCGCGATCGGCAGCCCAGCCGACGATGGCCGCCATGACGACGAAGCCGGCGAGGAAGCCGCCCGTGGTGCCCAGCATGTAGGCGATGCCGATGCCCTTCTCAGGCGTCGACTGGAACACGGGGAAGCCCATCGCGCCCTGCGCCATGTAGAGCAGGAGCGTCGCAACGCCGAGGCGCAGGCCGAAGGTGGCGGCGATGCCGAGAACGACGAGCGTCTGGAGCGACATGTCGACGGGGCCGAGCACGACCTTGGTCTTGGCCGACAGCGTCAGCAGCAGCGTTCCGGCCAGCGCCAGAAAGCCGAGCACGGCATAGCGCGCCACACCCTTTTCGGGCAGCGCGAGAGAGATCAGCGGGCGGGAGAGAATTGCGGCGGACATGTCGTTCTCCATCAGAAACTTCACAGACCGGGCAGCGCCGGTGCGATGTTCCCCCTATATTAGCTTCCGTGAT
The DNA here is from genome assembly GCF_008180155.1 of Neoaquamicrobium microcysteis. Classification (GTDB taxonomy): domain Bacteria; phylum Pseudomonadota; class Alphaproteobacteria; order Rhizobiales; family Rhizobiaceae; genus Aerobium; species Aerobium microcysteis. The sequence continues at coordinate 34,327 of NZ_VSZS01000063.1, forward strand.
ATGCGGCAACTCGTTTCGCCCTCCCGTCCACCACCACGGTCCTCATCCATATGGCTCTCGACTTCGACACCAAATTCGAACCCGCCTATGGCGAGGCGGTCGAGGTTGCGCCGGGTGTCGCGCGAATCACCGTCAACAATCCGAGCGCATTCACGTTTCACGGCACCAATTCCTACCTGGTGGGCAGGGATACGCTGGCCGTGATCGACCCGGGCCCGCAGGACGAGGCGCATCTGGCGGCGCTGCTGAAGGCGATCAACGGACGCCCCGTCAGCCACATCTTCGTCAGCCACACCCATGTCGATCATTCGCCGCTGGCGCGCAGGCTGGCGCAAGACACCGGCGCGACGGTGCTTGCGGAAGGGCCGCACCGCCCTGCCCGGCCGCTGCGCATCGGCGAGATCAACCCGCTGGACGCCAGCGGCGACACGGATTTCCTGCCCGACATGCCGCTGCCCGACGACGCGCTGACGCAGGGCGACGGGTGGGCGCTGCGCACCCTCCACACACCCGGACACACGGCCAACCATGTCGTCTTCGCGCTGGAGGGAACGGGTATCGTGTTCTCGGCCGACCACGTGATGGCGTGGTCTACATCGATCGTCGCGCCGCCGGACGGTGCCATGTCGGACTACATGGCCTCGCTGGACCGGTTGTTGCAGCGCGAGGATCGCGTTTTCCTGCCGGGCCATGGCGGCGCGGTCACGCACCCTTCGTCGTTCATGCGCGGGCTGAAGGCGCATCGCAAGATGCGCGAGCGCGCCATAGTCGAGCGCCTGCGCAACGGCGACCGCACCATCGCGGAGATGGTAGCGGCGATCTACCGCGACACCGACCCGCGCCTCTACGGGGCGGCGGGGCTGTCGGTGCTGGCGCATCTGGAGGACCTGGCGTCTCGCGGCGTGGTGACGGCCGAAGGGGAACCCTCAATCGACGGCGTCTTCTTCCTCGCCTGATGCGGGGATGTCGATGATCTCGAGCGACTGGCGGTTAAACTCAGCGTCCAGATCGGCCATGAAGGCGCGGATGCGGCGTGCGCCGTCGCCAAGATCGTGCAGGCCGTAGCGCGCTGCAAGCCGCATGTCGACGAAGGTCGATTCGCCCTCGTCGGTCAGCCGGATCGCCGCATCGGCGGGAAGACGCACCAGCCATGTCGGCGCCTCGACCTCGATGACGACCTCGCCCGCGTCGGCGTCGGTGGGCAGCGGTGCGTATGGCGTCCAGCCGCGCGCGGTGATGACGGCCGCAACGGCGCTCAGCACGCGCGCGGTCGATGCGTCGTAGCGGCGTGCGCTGACATCGGGATAGTTGCGGACCTGAAGATCGGCCGCCTCTGCACCTATCGGACCTATCTGGTTCATCTCAGCCGAGCGCGCGCGGGCGGCGCGGGCAAATTCCGGCGGCTCCAGCAGGTCGGTCGAGATGTCGTTGAGCGCAGGATTGCTCAGAACGAGCCATGCTCCGCCAAGGTACGGCACCAGCACGATGACGGACAGCACCGTTGCCGCAAGCGACGCCCGGCCGGCCTTTTCGCCATATTCCCAAAGACGGAAAAATCCGCCCACCGCGAGCGCCAGCCCCGTGAGCGCGAGGGCCGCCGCCAGACCCAGCACCCAGAAGAAGCCGATCGTCTCTATGAACGCGTAGCGATGCGCCAAGCATGCCACGACCAGCAGCACGAGCGAAAAACCGGAAATGCGTCTGGCCCACTGCGCCATTCGCGAAACCCGCCGTTCCGGCAACAACACCATCCTACCCCGCGATCCTGATCTCCGCTCGCCTCTTACCGGCTTGCCGGCAGAGCGTCAAAGATGTCGCGCGGAAGGAACGACGGCAGCCGGGTGCGGCACCCTCACCCCGTCGGCAGGCGATAGTCGGCAAACTGGCTGCGCAGCGTGGTCTTCTGGATCTTGCCGGTCGCCGTATGCGGGATCTCGTCCACGAACACTACGTCGTCGGGCATCCACCACTTGGCGATCTTGCCTTCCATGAAGCCCAGCAGGTCGTCCTTCGACGGCTCCTTGCCCTCCTTGCGCACCACCACCAGAAGCGGGCGCTCGTCCCATTTGGGATGGGCGATGCCGATGACGGCCGCTTCCGCCACATCTGGGTGGCCGACCGCGAGGTTTTCGAGGTCGATGGTCGAAATCCACTCGCCGCCGGATTTGATGACGTCCTTTGCGCGGTCGGTGATCTGCATGTAGCCGTTGGGGTCGATATGCGCGACATCGCCCGTGTCGAACCAGCCGTCCTCGTCGAACTGGTCGGCCCCAGCGCCGCCGTAGTAGGCCCCCGCCACGGCCGGTCCGCGCACCTTGAGCCGGCCGAAGGTCTTGCCGTCCCACGGCTGGTCGCGGTTGTCGTCGTCGGTCACCTTCATCTCCACGCCGAACGGCGCCGTACCCTGCTTTTGCTGGATGTCGAGCCGGGCATCGCCTTCCAGCGCCGCATATTCCGGCTTCATGGTGCCAAGCGTGCCCAGCGGGGACATCTCCGTCATGCCCCAGGCATGGATGACCTCGACGTCGTAGTTCTGCTGGAACTTCTGCGTCATGGCGCGCGGGCAGGCCGATCCGCCGATCACCACCTTCTTCAGATGGGGCAGTTTCCTGCCCGTCTGCTCCAGATATTGCAGCAGCATGAGCCACACGGTCGGCACCGCGGCGGTGAACGTCACCTTCTCGGTGTCGAGAAGCTCGTAGATCGATTCCCCGTCCATCTTGCCGCCGGGCATGACCAGCTTCGCGCCGATCATCGGCGCGGCCTGCGCAAGACCCCAGGCATTGGCATGGAACATCGGCACGACCGGCAGGATGACGTCGCGCGACGAGATGCCCATCGCGTCCGGCATGCAGGCGATCATCGCGTGCAGCACGTTGGAGCGGTGGGAATAGACCACGCCCTTGGGGTCGCCCGTCGTGCCGGATGTGTAGCACATGCCGCAGGCAGCACCTTCGTCCAGCTGCTTCCAGGCGAAATCGCCATCGGCTGCGGCCAACCACTCCTCGTAGGAAACCGCATTGGACAGACTCGTCTGCGGCATATGGGCGGCATCGGTGAAGACGATGACCTTTCGCACCGATGCAACCTGCGGCACGATCTTCTCGGCCAGCGGCAGGAAGGTCAGGTCAACGAAGAGGGCCGCATCCTCCGCATGGTTCATGATCCACGCGATCTGCTCGGGGAAGAGCCTCGGGTTGAGCGTGTGGTAGACCCCGCCCATGCCCATGATGCCGTACCACGCTTCAAGGTGACGGCCGGTGTTCCACGCCAGCGTCGCGATGCGGTCGCCGGCTGCAAAACCCTCGCGCTCCAGAAGCTGGGCGACCTTGAGCGCGCGCGTGCGTGCCTCGGCGTAGGTGGTCCGCACGATCGGCCCTTCGACGGACCGCGACACGATTTCGCGTCCACCGTGCTGCACCGCCGCGTGGTCCAGTATCTTGTGGCAGAGCAGTGGCCAATCCTGCATGAGTCCGAGCATCGCATTCCTCCTGTTTGCGGGCCGCAGTCTTTGCCGGAACGTCCGTCTTGTCCAGATGCGATGTATTGCGACCATGGTACACGGCGCGACGCCACAAAGACGCCATCTTCCGGCGGAACCGTGGTTTTGCGGGTGGGTTAAGAAAAGTCTGACAGGATGAGGCCCTCCCTATGGAAATTTCCGCTGTCGAAGCGACCCCTCCCCCGCTGCAGCCTCCGCCGCCACTGTCTTCCTTTCCCTCTCTGGAAGCCGTGGAGATCGAGCTGGAGCTCGGTCTGAAGAAGATCGAGGGCGAGGAATACGAGGCCGCGATACGCGAAACAGTCGAGGAAGTGGGCGGCGTCCTGCTTTTCCATATGAAGGCCGCCAAGGACGGCGCAGAACACTGGATGGCTGCGGTCGCCTTCGAAACCGCCGACGGGCGAGAGATCGCCATCATCGACCTGCCGTCCAGCGGTCAGGGCGTGAGCGTCACCCCGGTTTCGCAGAGCGAACTGCCGATCGCGACCATCGCGCAGGCCTATGCCGGCCTTGCCGAAAGCTGGACCCCACCGACGCACGAGGCTGGGCCAAGCTCGATGGCGATGTGAACCAGCGACCGCGCGGCCTTACGCGGGCGAGCGATAGCGGCTAGATTTGGCCTCCACTCAGGAGGTCAAGATGAATCAGTCCGTCCCGCTCACCAATCTCCAGGCGCGCGATGTCGCTTCGGTGCTGCATCCCTACACGCCGATCCACAAGCTGGGCGAGATCGGGCCGCTGGTGATCGAGCGCGGCGAAGGCGTATTCGTCTACGACACGCAGGGCAAGGGCTACATCGAGGGCATGTCCGGCCTGTGGTGTGCCGGGCTCGGCTTCGGCAACGAGGAGATGGTCGAGGCGGCGACCGAGCAGCTGCGCACGCTGCCCTACTATCACCTGTTCGGCGCGAAGGGCACGGAATCGGCCATCGAGCTGGCCGAGAAGCTCAAGGAGATCGCGCCGATGCCGGTCTCCAAGGTGTTCTTCACCTCGTCGGGCTCGGAGGCCAACGACACCCAGGTCAAGCTCGCCTGGTACATGAACAACGCGCTCGGCCGGCCCAACAAGAAGAAGATCATCTCGCGCGTGAAGGCCTATCACGGCGTGACCATCATGTCGGCGTCGCTAACCGGGCTGCCCTACAACCACATTGGCTGGGATTTGCCGGTGGACCGCGTGCTGCACACAGACTGCCCGCACTATTACCGCTTCGGCGAGGCCGGCGAGAGCGAGGCGGAGTTCACCGCGCGCATCGTGAAGTCGCTGCGCGACCTGATCGAGCGCGAGGGACCGGACACCATCGCCGCCATGATCGCCGAGCCCGTGATGGGCGCGGGCGGCGTCATCGTGCCGCCGGCAGCCTACTACCCCGCCATCCAGGAAGTGCTGGACGAGCACGACATCATCCTGATCGACGACGAGGTCATCAACGGCTTCGGCCGCACGGGAAACTGGTGGGGCTGCCAGACGCTGGGCATGAAGCCCACCACCATATCGGCGGCCAAGCAGCTGACATCGGCCTACGCGCCGCTGGGCGCGGTGATGGTGCCCGAAGACATCTATCAGGCCTATGTCGACCACTCGGCCAAGATCGGCACCTTCGGCCACGGCTTCACCTATGGTGGGCATCCGCTGGGCTGCGCGCTTGGCGTCAAGGCGATAGAAATCTACCAGAAGCGCGACATCATCGGCCATGTCCGCAAGCTCACGCCGCTGTTCGAGAGGCGCATCACGAAGCTGGCGGATCATCCGCTGGTGGGCGAGGCGCGCCATTGCGGCTTGATGGGCGGCGTGGAGCTGGTGGCGGACAAGGCGACGAAGCGCTCCTTCGACCCCAAGAAAGGCGTCGGGCCGCAGACCGCCAAATTCTGCGAGAACCACGGTGCGATCCTGCGCGCCATCGGCGACACGATCGCGATGTGCCCGCCGATGATCATCAGCGAGAGCGAGCTGCACGAACTGTTCGACCGGCTGGAAAAGGCGCTCGACGATGCCGAAGCGTGGGTGGACAAGGAAGGCCTGCGCAAGGCCGCCTGAGACAACGTCGCCTCTTTCTCCCGATGATCTGATCCCGTAAGGGACCCCGCAGAAATCCGCAGGGTCCCTCCATCCATGATTCGTCTCGAAAACATCAGCAAGCAGAACGGTCAGCAGATCGTCTTCATCGAGGCGTCGGCCGCGCTTCAGAAAGGCGAAAAGATCGGGCTGGTCGGCCCCAACGGGGCCGGCAAGACGACGCTGTTCCGGATGATTACGGGGCAGGAAGCCCCCGATGAAGGCCAGGTCTCCACCGAGCGCGGCGTCACCATCGGCTATTTCAGCCAGGATGTCGGCGAGATGGCCGGGCGCAGCGTGGTCGCCGAGGTGATGGACGGCGTCGGTCCCGTCAGCGCGCTGATGGCCGAGATGGCCGAACTGGAAGCCGCCATGGGCGATCCCGACCGCGCCGACGAGATGGACGAGATCATCAACCGCTACGGCGAGGTGCAGGGCCGTTTCGACGAACTGGACGGCTACGCGCTCGATGGGCGTGCCCGCGAGGTGCTCGACGGGCTCGGTTTCAGCCAGGAGATGATGGACGGCGATGTCGGCAAGCTTTCCGGCGGCTGGAAGATGCGCGTCGCGCTGGCCAAGATCCTTTTGATGCGGCCCGACGCGATGCTGCTCGACGAACCAAGCAACCATCTCGACATCGAAAGCCTGATCTGGCTCGAATCCTTCCTGCAAGGCTATGAAGGCACGATCCTGATGACCTCGCACGATCGCGAGTTCATGAACCGGATCGTGAGCAAGATCATCGAAATCGATGCCGGGTCGCTCATCTCGTATTCGGGCGATTACACCTTCTATCAGGAGCAGCGCGCGCTGGCCGAAGTGCAGCAGCAGGCGCAGTTCGAGCGCCAGCAGGCCATGCTCGCCAAGGAAATCGCCTTCATCGAGCGTTTCAAGGCGCGGGCCTCGCACGCAGCCCAGGTGCAGAGCCGCGTCAAGAAGCTCGACAAGATCGACAAGGTCGAACCGCCCAAGCGCCGGCAGACCGTGCGTTTCGAGTTCCAGCCGGCGCCGCGCTCGGGCGAGGACGTGGCCACGCTCAAGAACATCCACAAGGCCTACGGCAGCAAGACCATCTACGAAGGGCTCGACTTTCAGGTGCGGCGGCGCGAGCGCTGGTGCGTCATGGGCGTCAACGGGGCCGGCAAGTCCACCCTGCTCAAGCTGATCGCGGGCGCGGCCGAGCCCGACGAGGGAAGCGTCGCGCGCGGGCCGAGCGTCAAGATGGGCTATTTCGCGCAGCACGCGATGGAAGTGCTCGAAGGCGAGCGTACCGTGCTGCAATCGCTGGAAGACGCATTTCCGCAGGCCGGACAGGCGCCGCTGCGCGCTCTGGCAGGCTGCTTCGGGTTTTCCGGCGACGATATCGAAAAGAAGTGCCGCGTGCTCTCAGGCGGCGAGAAGGCGCGGCTGGTGATGGCGATCATGCTGTTCGACCCGCCGAACTTCCTCGTGCTGGACGAGCCGACCAACCACCTCGACATCGCGACCAAGGAAATGCTGGTCGATGCCCTGTCGCGCTACGAAGGCGCGATGCTGTTCGTCAGCCACGACCGCCACTTCCTTGCCGCGCTGTCGAACCGGGTGCTGGAACTCACGCCCGATGGCGTACACACCTATGGCGGAGGCTACACAGAGTATGTCGCGCGCACAGGCCAGGAGGCACCCGGCCTGCGGGGGTGATGGGTGACTACGCAAAATAGCCTACGGCAACTCTTCCCGTAGGGTATTTCTCAATTCCGGCCGCAGTCCGTACTAGCTACGCTTTCCTTGCCGACGCCTGTGCTGCCGCCAGCCTTGCGATCGGAACGCGGAAGGGCGAGCAGGAGACGTAGTCGAGCCCGACTTCCTCGCAGAAATGGATTGAGGCCGGGTCGCCGCCATGTTCACCGCAAATGCCCAGCTTGATGCCGGGCCGCGCGCCCCTGCCCTTGTCGGCGGCCATGCGAACCAGTTCGCCCACGCCCTCCAGGTCGAGCGAGATGAACGGGTCCTGCTCGATGATGCCCTTCTGGCGATAGGTTTCGAGGAAGGACGATGCGTCGTCGCGCGATATGCCGAATGTCGTCTGCGTCAGATCGTTGGTGCCGAAGGAGAAGAACTCGGCCGCCTCGGCGATCACGTGGGCGCGGATGGCCGCGCGCGGCAGCTCGATCATCGTGCCGACGAGATAGTCGATGGTGGTGCCGGTTTCGTCCATCACGGCCTTTGCGACCTCGTCGATGCGCGCCTTGACGAAATCCAGTTCCTTCATGATTCCGACCAGCGGCACCATGATCTCGGGCACGACCGGGCTGCCGGTCTTCTTGCCTGCCTCAACGGCCGCCTCGAAAATCGCCCTCGCCTGCATTTCCGCGATCTCGGGGTACGACACGGCGAGCCGGCAACCGCGATGCCCCAGCATGGGGTTGAACTCGTGCAGCGCTTCCGTGCGCTGGCGCAGCTTTTCGGCCGAGACGTTCATCGCCTTGGCGACGTCGGCAACCTCTTCCTCGCTCTTGGGCAGGAATTCGTGCAGCGGCGGATCGAGCAGGCGAATAGTGACCGGCAGGCCAGCCATGATCTCGAACAGCTCCGCGAAATCCGAGCGCTGCATGGGCAGCAGCTTGGCAAGGGCGGCGCGGCGGTCCTTCTCCACGTCGGACAGGATCATCTCGCGCATCGCCACGATGCGGTCGTCGTCGAAGAACATGTGCTCGGTGCGGCAAAGCCCGATGCCCTCGGCACCGAAGGAACGCGCCATGCGCGCATCGGCCGGCGTCTCGGCATTGGTGCGCACCTTCATGCGCCGGATCTGGTCGGCCCACTCCATGATGGCGGCGAAGTCGCCCGACAGCTCGGGCTGCAGCATCGGCACGGAGCCCTTCAGCACCTGCCCGGTCGCGCCGTCGATGGTGATGACGTCGCCCTTGCGCAGCGTGTGACCCATCGCGACCAGCGTGCCGCTGCGATAGTCCACCCGCAGCGAACCCGCACCCGATACGCAGGGCTTGCCCATGCCGCGTGCAACCACCGCCGCATGGCTGGTCATGCCGCCGCGCGTGGTCAGGATGCCCTCGGACGCGTGCATGCCGTGGATGTCTTCCGGGCTCGTCTCGATACGCACGAGGATCGCCTTGCGGTTCTGCGCCCGCATCTCCTCGGCCTCGTCGGACGAGAACACGATCTCGCCCGTGGCGGCGCCCGGAGAGGCCGGAAGGCCGATGCCGATGACGTTGCGCGGGGCGGAAGGGTCGATGGTCGGGTGCAGAAGCTGGTCCAGCGAGGCGGGGTCGATGCGCGACACCGCCTCTTGCGTGGTAATCAGCCCTTCTGCGGCCATGTCCACGGCGATCTTAAGCGCCGCCTTTGCCGTGCGCTTGCCCGAGCGCGTCTGCAGCATCCACAGCTTGCCGCGCTCGATGGTGAATTCGAGATCCTGCATGTCGCGGTAGTGCCGCTCCAGCCGCTGGGAGATGTCCACGAAAGCGGCGAACGCCTCCGGCATCACCTTTTCCATCGAAGGCTTGTCGGAGCCGGCCTCGATGCGCGCTTCCTCGGTGAGGTTCTGCGGCGTGCGGATGCCCGCCACCACGTCCTCGCCCTGCGCGTTGACGAGGAACTCGCCATAGAGCTTCGGCTCGCCGGTGGACGGATTGCGCGTGAAGGCGACGCCGGTGGCGGACGTCTCGCCCATGTTGCCGAACACCATGGCCTGCACGTTGACGGCCGTGCCCCAGCTTTCCGGGATGTCGTGGAGGCGGCGATAGGTGATCGCGCGGTGGTTCATCCAGCTGGAGAAAACCGCGCCGATCGCGCCCCAAAGCTGTTCCTGCGGGTCTTGCGGGAAAGGCGAGCCAAGCTCTTCTTCGACCTTCGCCTTGTAGAGCCCGATGACGTGCTGCCACTCGGCCGCCGAGAGGTCGGTGTCGAGCTCGTGGCCGCGCCGCGCCTTCTGGTCCTCCAGAATTTCCTCGAAATGCTCGTGATCGACGCCCAGCACGACATCGGAATACATCTGGATGAAGCGGCGGTAGCTGTCATAGGCAAAGCGCTCGTCGCCGGAATCGCGCGCGAGAGCGGCAACCGTCTCGTCGTTGAGGCCCAGGTTGAGGACCGTATCCATCATGCCGGGCATCGAGGCGCGCGCGCCGGAACGGACCGAAACGAGCAGGAGATTCGCAGGATCGCCGAATGTCTTGCCGGTGATGCGCCCGACCTCGTCCAGCGCCGTCGCGACCTGCCCGGCAAGCTCGGACGGGTAGGTGCGGCCGTTGGCGTAGTAGGAGGTGCACAGCTCGGTGGTGATGGTAAAGCCGGGCGGCACGGGCAGGCCGAGGCTGGACATCTCGGCAAGGTTCGCGCCCTTGCCGCCCAGCAGGTTCCTGTCGCCGGCACTGCCTTCCGCCTTGCCGTCGCCGAAGCTGTACACCCACTTCGTCATGCTGCTTCCCCGTTTCCGGTGTCTTGTGCGTCGGGCGAAGCCCGCCCTCTCCGGTTGAGCGATAAGACCACGAACATGCAAAGGCAAGGAGCCGCGGGCGCCGCTGGAGAAATCAATCGATTAGGGGCGGAAGAAAAATTCCGCTTGCTCATCAGGCGACACGCGCCTAGAACAAAAGAAGAACAACGGAGCTGGAAAGATGAGGCAGAACGGCAAGCTGGACTATCTGGAGATGCAGGCCGGTGCGGGTGCGATCGACAGCGTCAAGGCTTTCTACAGCGCTGCCTTCGGCTGGACCTTCACCGACTACGGCCCGTCCTACGCGGCCTATGAGGAAGGGCTGGACGGGGGTTTCGACGGCTCTGCCGGCCGCGACACGAAGCCGCTTCCGGTGCTTTTCTCTACGGATCTGGAAAAATCTCTGGAGGCAGTGACGGAGGCCGGCGGCCAGATCGTCCGGCCGATCTTTTCGTTCCCCGGCGGCCGGCGGTTCCACTTTACCGACCCGGCAGGCAACGAACTGGCGGTGTGGAGCGAGTGACGCGCGCCGCGCGTCAGCGGTTCTTGGACGGGATGGCTGAAAGCGCCTTCCGCAGGCGGCCGGTCGCGAGTCCGACTTCCGGCTCGTTCTGCAGCGCGGTGAGATGGCGCAGCCGGAATGCGGCAACGCTCTCCCCGCCGCCCTCACCTATCAATGCCGCAGCCTCCTCGCGGAAGGCGAAGACGATTTCGATGTCTGCCGCCTCTCCGTCGGCGACCGTCTGGTCGATACGCGCGATAAGCTCGGACAACGCGCCCATCCATGCAAAGCGGGGATCGCCTATCAGCGCGAACAGCATGGTGTAGGGGTTGTTCTGCAAGGCGGGATCGTCGCCGATCTCCGCACGGATTAGCGAGCGGTGAAAATCCTTCAGCGCGGATGAGAGCGATGCGGCGTGAGCCGCGTTGTCAGCGTTGGGGTTGGTCATCGAAAGCTCCCTGAATCGGGGGGGTGGATCGAAGCGACGGTGTCCGTCAGCTTGCCTCGCGCAACTGCTCGGCGGTCTGGAGATCGACCGAGACGAGCTGGCTGACGCCCTGTTCGGCCATCGTGACACCGAACAGGCGGTTCATGCGCGCCATGGTGATGGGGTTGTGGGTGATGATGACGAAGCGGGTCTCGGTGGTGGCCGCCATCTCGTCCATCAGGTTGCAGAAACGCTCGACATTGTGGTCGTCGAGCGGTGCGTCCACCTCGTCCAGCACGCATATGGGCGCCGGGTTGGTCAGGAACACGGCGAAGATGAGCGCCATCGCGGTCAGCGCCTGCTCTCCGCCCGAAAGCAGCGTCATCGTCTGCGGCTTCTTGCCGGGCGGGCGGGCAAGGATTTCGAGGCCCGCTTCCAGCGGATCGTCGGATTCAATGAGCTGCAGCTCGGCCGTACCGCCACCAAAGAGATGCGAGAACAGGCGCTGGAACTGGGTGTTGACCACATCGAAAGCCGCCAGCAGGCGCTCGCGCCCTTCCTTGTTGAGGCTCTGGATAGCCTGACGCAGCCGGCGGATCGCCTCGATGACGTCCTCCCGCTCGCTGACGATCGTCTCCAGCCGCTCCGACAGCTCCTTCTGCTCCTCCTCGGCGCGCAGGTTGACCGCGCCGAGACGCTCGCGCTCGATCTTCCAACGCTCGAGGCTGCGCTCGATTTCGGCCGCATCCGGCATCGGCGCATCGGGCTCGAGACCCGTGTGCCTGATGACGAGGTGCGGGGGAACGTTGAGCGCTTCGAGAATACGCGCCTCCGTCTCCCTGCGGCGCTCGTCGGCGGCGGTCAGGCGCTCCTCGGCGCGCACGCGGTTCTCGCGGCCCTCGGACAGAGCCTGGATAGCGGCGGTGGCCGCCTTGTCCAGTTCGGCCTGGCGGTTCTCGGCTTCCTGAAGCCGGTCCGCTGCGGTCTTGCGAAGCGTCTCGGCTTCGGCAAGCTGCGAAAGCAAAGCGCGCCGGCGCGCATCGATCTCGTCGGGCGCATCGACCAGGTTCTCGTACTCGGCTTCAGCCTCCGCGCGGCGGTCGCGCAACGAGGTTATCTGGGTGTCGGCATTGGCGGCGCGTTGCATCCACGAGCGGCGCTCGGCCGCGATGGAGGCCAGCCGCCGCGTCCTTGCCTCGGCCTCGCGGCTGAGCCCTTCATGCGCGGCGCGCGCATCGGCCAGCCGGGCGCGGTCTTCCGCGACGTCCCGGGCAAGCCCGTCGAGCCGCGCCTGCAATTCCGACAGGTCGGGCGAAGCCTCCAGCGCGCCGGCTGCCTCCTCGGCGGCCGCCTGCGCTTCCTCGAGGCTTTCGGTCAGCCGGCCGCGCGATTCCTCGAGCACGGCCCGGCGGCTCATGAACTCGCCCGCCGCCTTTTCCGCGCGCGCCAGCGCATCGCGCGCCTCGCCGAGCAGGCGCTGTGCGTTGCGCCATGCGTCTCGCGCGGTGCGCTCCGTCTCTACGGCCTGCCGCACGCGCGCCTCGTTCAGAGCAAGGGCTTCTTCCGCCGCGCGCACATGCCGCGTCGCCTCGGTCGCCTCCGCCTCCAGCTCGGCAAGCCGGTTCTTCTGCGCGAGGCGCAGCGCCGCCGCGGTCGGGGCATCGGCGCTGGCGGTCAAGCCATCCCAGCGCCAAAGCGCGCCCTTGACGCTCACCAGCCGCTGGCCGACCCTGAGTTCTTTCTGCAACCGCGCGCCGTCGGCCTCGTCCACGACGCCGATCTGCGCCAGCCTGCGGGCCAGCTGATGCGGCGCGCGCACCAGCTCGGCCAGCGCCCTGACACCCCCCGGCAGCGCGGGATCGTCGCCTTGGGGCTCGGCATCGCCCCAATGGGCGGGTGCGGCACGATCCAGCGGCACGTCGAGGTCTTCGCCGAGCGCCGCGCCAAGCGCCGTCTCGTAGCCGCGCTCGACCCTCACCTGCTCCAGCACGGCGGGGAAGAGGTCGCCCGTCGCCGCGTTCAGCATCTTTGCCAGCGTCCGCGCCTCGGTTTCGACACGCTGAAGTTCGGCGCGCGCTTCGGCCAGAGGCGGCCGGGCGGCGGCTTCGGCCGCGCGCGCCTCGCCCACCACGGTTTCGGCCGTCGTGGCGGCGCCCTCGGCGACGTCGGAAGCCGCTTCGGCCTCCTCCACCAGAACGCGCTTTTCCGCCGGGTCGGCCAGCGATGCGATCTTGTGCGCGATCTCGTCGGCCTCGCGGTCGATCTCGCTCAACTGGCGTTGCAGCCGCTCGCGTCGCTCGCCCATGTCGCGCAGCGCCCGCTCGATCTGCGCGCGTGCCGCAGATGCCTCGGCGCGCTCCGAGGTCAGCTTCGCGAGCGCCGCTTCGCTGGCGGCAAGGTGCGCCTGCGCTTCCTCGAAGGTGGCGCGGGTCTGCGCCTCGCGCTCGGTCGAGCCCGCATTTTCGGCCTCGAGCGTGGCTTCTTCTTCCGCCAGCCGTTCCAGCACGTCGGCATTGTCGCGCACCATCTGCTCTTCGCGGGCGATGTCGGCGTCGAACTGCGCAAGCCGCTTCTGCAACTCGGCGTTGCGGGCGCGGATACGGTTGGCCTCTTCCTCGATCTGCGCCTTGGCGATGGTCAGCCGCTGCAAGGCCGCCGCGGCGGCGGCTTCCGCCTCGCGAAGCTCGGGCAGCTTGTGCGCACCGACGGCCTGGTCCTTCGCGGCCTGCATCTGCGCGGCCGCGCGGTCGCCAACCAGCGTGGTCGCCTGCGCCAGCGCCGATTTGGCTTCGGCCTCCTGCGCCTTTGCCTGCGTCCATCGCAGGTGAAGCAGGATCGCTTCCGCCTTGCGGATTTCCGCCGAGATGTTCTTGAAGCGCGATGCCTGACGCGCCTGACGCTTCAAGCTTTCGATCTGGCTTTCCAGCTCTCCGACCACGTCGTCCAGCCGTTCCAGATTCTGCTCCGCGGCGCGCAGGCGCAGCTCGGCCTCGTGCCTGCGCGTATGCAGGCCGGAGATGCCGGCGGCTTCCTCCAGCAGCGCGCGGCGTGCCTGCGGCTTGGCCTGGATCAGCTCGCCGATGCGCCCCTGCCCCACCATGGAGGGCGAGCGCGCGCCGGTGGACTGGTCGGCGAACAGAAGCTGCACGTCCTTGGCGCGCGCCTCCTTGCCGTTGATGCGATAGACCGATCCCGCCTCGCGCTCGATGCGGCGCGAAACCTGCAACTCGTCGGCATCGTTGAAGGCGGACGGCGCTGTGCGGTCGGCATTGTCGAGGAAAAGAGTGACCTCGGCCGTGTTGCGGGCGGGGCGCGTGCCTGAGCCCGAGAAGATCACGTCGTCCATGCCGGACGCGCGCATATTCTTGTAGGAGCTTTCGCCCATCACCCAGCGCAGGGCTTCGACAAGATTGGACTTGCCGCAGCCGTTCGGCCCGACGATGCCCGTCAGGCCGCGCTCGATGACGAATTCGCCGGGTTCGACGAAAGACTTGAAGCCGAGAAGGCGAAGGCGGGAAAACTTCACGGCCGCGCCCCCGCAGACGAGCGGAAGCGTTGCCGCGCGGGAACCGTGCGGTTACAGCATGCTGTCGATGATGGCCGACATCTCGGCAACCGTCAGTGCCCCCGAATACTTGTTTCCGTTGATGAAGAAGGTAGGCGTCGCATCGACGCCAAACTCGCTTGCGCCGCGGGCTCGCACGGATCTGACATCATCCAGAAGCTTCTGGTCAGTCAAGCAGGCCTCGAACGACTCCTGTGAAAAACCTGCCAGTCTGGCGATCTGGAGCAGCGCGGCGCGTGCATTTTCCACGCCAGCCCAGCTCTGCTGCTGCTTGAACAGCACGTCGACCATGGCGAAATAGCGGTCGTCGGCGCAGCGCGCCAGCATGAAGCCGGCTTCCGCGCGCGGATCGAACGGAAACTCGCGCACGATCAGCTTGGCCTTGCCGGTGTCGATATAGTTCGCCTTGATCTCGGGCAGCGTATTGTTGTGGAAGTTGGCGCAGTGGCCGCAGGTCATCGACGCGTATTCGATGATGGTGACAGGCGCGTCGGCCTCGCCAAGCACCTTCTCGGGCAGCGCGCCTTCCTCCATCAGCTTGGCCATGTCCACCGTGCCGGAGGGGCGCGGCGCGCTGGCGCTGGTGGAAGACGTCTGGGTCGGCGAGGTCTGGGCCTGCGCGTTGCCGCCGGAATCGCTGCATGCCGAAAGCAGCATGGCCGACGCGGGCACAGCCACCAGCGATGCGAGGACGGTACGGCGAGGAATGGCGCGGGTCATGCGAATCACCTGTTCAGTGGTTGGATCGTGCAGCTTTTGAGGGGCTAAACGCGAGTGTTGTCGCCGAATAAGGCAAATCTGTCCCCAATCCAATTGCCGCGAAGTGACAGATTGTTCACGAAAGCGCGATGCGCAAGGCCGCAATTCAGCGTTTTTCGCCGAGGATCGACCGCCCCAGCCGAGCCAGCGCCTCGCGCAGACCGTCATTTTCGATCCCGTCGACCAGCTTGTCCAGGTGCGCCGTTTCCGCCCCGGTGAGGCGTCGGGGGACGGGACGGCGCTTCGGCGCCGGCGCCACCGGCTTCTGAACGATCTTCACGCGGCCGATCGCGCCGAAGCCCAGAAACGCGTTCACCCGCTCGATGATCTCGCCGGTTTCGTGCTGCAGGCGCAGCGCGGCCGCACCTTCGCAGGCGATGACCAGCGCGGCGGGCTCGAACGGGTCGTCCTCGTTGAGCCTGCGCGGCCAGGCGATCTTTTCTGGGCGCGTGCTGGCCGCCAGCCGCTCGCCGACGATCTCCTCCCAGCTCTGCACCAGACCGATGGTGATGCCCGCGCGCTTGCGCAGCACGGGGTCGATGATGTCGCTTGCGACGTCGCTCACCGGCACGGCGGCATTGCCGTATTTGCGTTTCCCTGCCATGAGCGGTCTGCTTTCCCTGCGCACGACGGGTGCGCGATCGTGGCTATATCGGTTGATGACGGGGCACTCTAGCAGCAATCGCAACGAAAATCAGGCGGCAGCCCTTCTTGCATGGTACGACCAGCACCATCGCGAGCTGCCGTGGCGCGTGCCCCCGCGCGATCTGGCGGCCGGGCGCAAGCCCGACGCCTATCGCGTGTGGCTGTCGGAAATCATGCTCCAGCAGACCACCGTCGAGGCGGTGAAGTCGTACTACGCGCGCTTTCTGGAACGCTGGCCGTCGGTGATGGAACTTGCGGCGGCCGACAGCGACGACATCATGAAGGCATGGGCGGGCCTCGGCTACTATTCGCGGGCCCGCAATCTCAAGGCCTGCGCCGACCTCGTTGCCGATGCGCATGGGGGCCACTTTCCCGATACCGAAGAAGGCCTGCGTGCCCTACCCGGCGTCGGCGCGTACACGGCGGCCGCAATCGCGGCCATCGCATTCGCCAGGCCGGCCGTGGTGGTGGACGGCAATATCGAGCGCGTCATCACAAGGCTGTTTGCGATCTCGACCCCGCTGCCTGCCGCCAAGACGGAAATCAAACAGCGGGTGCAGGCGATGCTGCCGCATGACCGGCCGGGCGATTTCGCGCAGGCGATGATGGACCTGGGCGCGACCGTCTGCACGCCCCGCCGGCCCAAATGCCTGCTTTGCCCGATCAAGAAAGGCTGCGAGGCGCTGCTGGCCGGCGATCCGGAGCTCTACCCCGTCAAGGCTGCCAAGCGCGAAAAGCCCCGGCGGCGCGGCGCGGCTTTCGTGGCGGTGCGGGGCGACGGGGCGGTTCTGCTGCGCAAGCGTCCAGCCAAAGGCCTGCTCGGCGACATGGCCGAACCGCCGACAACCGACTGGACCTCGCGCGCCGATGGCGAGACCGGCGTTCAAGCCGCGCCGTTTCCCGCCATCTGGGCGATGAAAGGCTCCATCCACCACGTTTTCACGCATTTCGAACTCGTGCTCGACATTTATCGCGCTCAAGCCGTGTCTTGCGAAGCGCCGGAAGGCTGGTGGTGGTCGAAACCCGACGAATTGCCCGGCGAGGCCTTGCCTTCGGTCATGAAGAAGGCAATCGAAACTGCGATACCGGGCGCAACCAGACAACCTCATCCACGCAAGGAACCCGAATGACCGAGATTCGCCACATCGTCTTCGACATCGGCAAGGTGCTCATCCACTACGATCCCGAACTGCCCTATCGCAGGCTGATACCCGACCAGGAGAAGCGGCTTCGTTTTCTCGACGAGATCTGCACGAGCGACTGGAACATCGAGCAGGATCGCGGGCGGCGCTGGGAAGACGCCGAGGCGCTGCTGATCGAGCGGCATCCGCACGAGGAAGAGCTGATCCGCTCGTTCCGCCGCCACTGGCGCGAGATGGTGCCGCACTCCTACGACGGCTCGGTGGCGATCATGGAAGGGCTGATAGAGGCCGGTCACGACGTGACGATGCTGACCAACTTCGCGGCCGACACGTTCAGCGAAGCCAAGGAGATGTACCCGTTCCTGCACAAGCCGCGCGGCGTGACCGTGTCCGGCGAGGTCGGCCTCATCAAGCCCGACGAGCGCATCTACCGCACCCATGCCGAGACGTTCGGCCTGACGCCGGAGGCCACTCTTTTCATTGACGACAGCGAAAAGAACGTCGAAGGCGCGAAGGCTGCCGGCTGGAATGCGGTGCATTTCACCGATCCAGAGAAGCTGCGGGCTGACCTCAAGAGCTTCGGCGTGCTTTAGACCATGATGCCGAAAAGTGGGAACCGGTTTTCGGACGACATCATGGTCTAACTTATTGATTTAGCCGCATGTATGCGACGCCGGGTGATTCCACCCGACTGCAACATGCTTTAAGCGCCGGCACGCTCCATGCCGAGGCGCGCGATGCGGCGCAGTTCGTCGATCGGGGTGAGGCCGCCATTGCGCTCATAGTGCCAGAAGGTCCAGCCGTTGCAGGCGTCGAAACCCTGCACGGCCGCGCCGACGCGGTGGATCGAGCCCGACACGTCGCCGCTGGCAAGCGTGCCGTCCGCGCGCACCTGCGCGCTCCATTTGCGCTTTGCATCGAACAGCATGCTGCCCGGCTTGATGAGGCCGTTGTCGAGGAGGCTGACGAAGGCTACGCGCGGTTCGGCGCGCTTGCCGGTCATCACCGACAGTTCAGCCTCGCCGAGCGGGCGCACATGGGCGATACGCTCGAGTGCCGCGTCGATATAGGACTGTTCGCGTTCGACGCCGACGAAGTGGCGGCCGAGCCGCTTGGCCACCGCGCCCGTCGTTCCCGAACCGAAGAAGGGGTCGAGCACCACGTCTCCGGGCTTCGACGACGACAGCAGCACGCGGGCCAGCAGCGCCTCGGGCTTCTGCGTCGGGTGGATCTTGTCGCCGTTCTCGTCCTTCAGCCGCTCGGCGCCGGTGCAGATCGGAAACAGCCAGTCTGAGCGCATCTGGACGTCGTCGTTGGCCGCCTTCATCGCTTCGTAGTTGAAGGTGTAGCCCTTGGCCTTGGGATCACGCGACGCCCAGATCATCGTCTCATGCGCGTTCTGGAAGCGGCGGCCGCGGAAATTCGGCATCGGGTTGGTCTTGCGCCAGACGACGTCGTTGAGGATCCAGAAGCCCAGATCCTGCATCGTCGCGCCGACGCGGAAGATGTTGTGGTAGGAGCCGATCACCCAGATCGTGCCGTTCGGCTTCAAGACGCGGCGGGCGGCCAGCAGCCAGGCGCGGGTGAACGCGTCGTAGGCCTGAAAGCTCTCGAACTGGTCCCATGCGTCATCCACCGCATCGACCTTGGACTGGTCCGGGCGATGCAGGTCGCCGTCGAGCTGGAGGTTGTAAGGCGGGTCGGCGAAGATCACGTCGACGGATTTTTCCGGCAGCCGTTCCAGCGCCGCGACGCAATCGCCCTTCAGAATGGTGTCGAGCCAGTCGGCCGAGGGCGCGGCATGGGAAAGGTCGTCGATAAGACGCAGGACAGACATGGATACACCGGGAACGCGTTACTGTTTACTGAGCGTTATGGTTACCCTTCTGCGTAAACATTTAATGAAAACAGGCGCGCCGCGATTTGCGGATGCGGCCGGCATGGTGTAAGCCCCGCGCCTTCATTCAGGCGGCACCCGTTGGAGAATGCGCACACCATGTCCGAAATAGATCTTGTCATTTTCGATTGCGACGGCGTGCTGGTCGATTCCGAGATCATCGCGGCGCGGGTCGAGGCGGAACTGCTGACGGCCGCCGGCTACCCGATCGAGGCCGAGGAACTGGCGCGGCTCTATTCGGGCCTGACGTTCAAGGACATCATGCTGCGCATCGAGCAGGAATCGCAGCAGCTCTTTCAGGCGAGCCTGATCGGCGAGGCCGAGGCGATGGTCGACCGCCGCCTTCGCTCCGAAGTGCGCGCCATCGAAGGTGTCCACGAGGCCGTGGCGTCGGTCACCGGCAAGCGCTGCATATGCTCGAACTCCAGCGCGGAGCGATTGCAGGCCATGCTGACCCGCACGCATATCCTGCCCTTCTTCGACGGCAGGATTTTCTCCTCGCTCGACACGCCCTCCAAGAAGCCGAAGCCGGCGCCGGACGTGTTTCTCCATGCGGCCGACAAGATGGATGCGGACCCGCGCCGGACGTTCGTGATCGAGGATTCGGTGCACGGCGTTTCCGGCGCGCGCGCGGCCGGCATGCGCGTCATCGGCTTCACCGGCGCATCGCACAGCCATCCGGGCCATGCCGACATGCTGATGGAAGCGGGCGCCGAGACGGCGATACGCCGCTGGGCGGACTTCCCCGCGATGCTAGCGGCGCTCTCCGAGTGGTCGGAAGACGCCTGATCCGGGTTTAGCGCCTTGCCGTCGCGGCGGGCTCGAAGCCCACGACGACGCGGATGTTGCGTGCGGTGGGGTTGGGTATGGTGATGCTGGCGTCGGTGAAGACGAACTGCGTCGCGCCGGCCACATCGGCAATGGCCACCTGATGGCTGACGGCCTGGGACTGGATTTCCTCGGTGTCGCGGAAGACAGTGATGCGCATCGGCAGCGCCACCGTGCCCGGCCGACCCTGCGGGCCGGGAACCACCCTGCCCGCCACCGCGACGTTGATGTTGACCATCCCGCCCTGGTAGGTGCAGCTGCGCGTCACGTCGCTGACCGACGCCTGATAGATCAGCGCCGAGGGATCGTCCTGCGCGTTGCGCTGGTAGGAGCCGTGGATCACGCCGTCGGTGCGGATAGAAGCCGACGGGCAATATGCGCGCAGTTCCTCCACGGTGATGCGTCCGTCCGGTGCCGCGGCCTGCTGCTGGACGCCGCCGTCACCGCCACCCATATTGAGTGCGCCCAGCGGATTGCCCGACTGGCAACCGGCGATGAGAACGGCGAGGCCCGCAACCGCCAGACCCGAGAGCTTTCTGCGATCAAACAACCTGCTTGCCATAAACTGCACTTCCCTCACGCAAAGCTGGCGTTCTATATCAACGCCGCGATGAAATTGCGACTGGTGGATTGCGTTTTTCCAATCTGCCGCCCTAGATCAGGATGATGAACGAGCTATCATGCGTTATGTGAGTACAAGGGGCGGTGCGCCCGAACTCGGCTTTCGCGACGTGCTTCTGGCCGGCCTCGCGCGGGATGGCGGGCTTTACGTCCCGGCCGAGTGGCCCAGCTTCAGCGCCGACGAGATACGTGCGCTCCGGGGGCTGACCTATCCCGACCTTGCCATACGCCTGCTGACCCCCTTCGTTGCCGGCGAGATCGAGGAAGCCGCGTTCGCCGCCATCGTGCGCGAGGCCTACGCCACGTTCCGTCACGATGCGGTCTGCCCGCTGGTGCAGACGGCGCCCAACGAGTTCGTGCTCGAGCTTTTCCACGGGCCCACGCTGGCGTTCAAGGACGTCGCCATGCAGCTTCTGGCGCGGCTGATGGACCATGTGCTGGCAGAGCGCGGCCAGCGGGCGACCATCGCGGGCGCAACCTCCGGCGACACCGGCGGGGCGGCCATCGACGCCTTTGCAGGGCGCGACCGCACCGACATCTTCATCCTGTTTCCGCACGGCAAGGTATCGCCCGTGCAGCAGCGGCAGATGACCACGTCCACCGCCACCAACGTTCATGCGATCGCCGTCGAGGGCAATTTCGACGACTGCCAGGATCTGGTGAAGGGCATGTTCAACCATCACGCCTTCCGCGATGGCGTGCACCTGTCGGGCGTGAACTCCATCAACTGGGCGCGCATCATGGCCCAGATCGTCTACTATTTCTCGTCGGCGGTCTCTCTCGGCGCGCCGGATCGCCCGGTGTCCTTCACCGTGCCGACCGGCAATTTCGGCGACATCTTCGCCGCCTATGCAGCCAAGCGCATGGGGCTGCCGGTGGAGCGGCTGGTGATCGCCACCAACGACAACGACATTCTCGCCCGCACGCTGGCGACCGGCACCTACGAGACGCGGGGCGTGGTGGAGACGACTTCGCCTTCCATGGACATCCAGGTGTCGTCCAACTTCGAGCGGCTGCTGTTCGAGGCCTATGGACGCGACGCGGAAAGCGTGGTCCGCCTGATGCAGAGCCTGAGGCAATCGGGCAGCTTCACCATCGCCCATGGCCCGTTGCAGGCGATCCGGGCGGAGTTCGACGCCGGCCGTTCCTCGATGGAGGAAACCGCCGCCACGATCCGCTCGGTTCTGGCGGGTTCGGGCTACCTTCTCGACCCCCACACAGCCACGGCCATCAAGGTCGCGCGCGAGAAGGCGGACGCGTCGACGCCGATGATCGTGCTTTCGACCGCTCATCCGGCAAAGTTTCCCGCGGCGGTCGAGGCCGCCAGCGGCATCACGCCTGCTCTGCCCGCATGGCTGGGCGATCTGATGGAAAGAAGCGAGAACTACACGGTGCTTCCATCCGACCCGAAAATGTTGGAAGATCATATCAGCCGCCGGTCCAGAGCGGCGCGCGAGCGTTCAGGGAGTTAAGCCTATATGGGTGTTGAGGTAAGCCGTCTGTCGAACGGCCTGACAGTCGCCACCGAAACCCTTCCGCACATCGAGTCCGTTGCCCTGGGCGTCTGGGTGAAGTCCGGCGCGCGCAACGAGCGCGACGATGAGCACGGGCTGGCGCATCTGCTGGAGCACATGGCCTTCAAGGGCACAGGCAGCAGAAACGCCTGGAAGATCGCATCCGAGATCGAGGATGTGGGCGGCGAGATCAACGCGGCGACCAGCGTCGAGACGACCTCGTTCTATGCCCGCGTGCTGAAGGACGACGTGCCGCTGGCGGTCGACATTCTCGCCGACATCCTGACGGACTCGAAGTTCGACCCGCACGAGCTGGAGCGCGAGCAGCACGTCATCCTGCAGGAGATCGGCGCGGCGCACGATACGCCCGACGACATCGTCTTCGACCGCTTCACCGAAACCGCGTTTCGCGACCAGACGCTCGGCCGCTCCATCCTCGGCACGCCCGAGACGGTAAAATCCTTCACCTCGGCGCAACTGCACAACTTCATCGAACGGCAATATGGCGCCGACCGCATGGTGGTGGTGGCCGCCGGCGGCGTGCGCCACGACGATTTCGTTCGCGAGGTCGAGAAGCGTCTGGGAACCTTCCGCCCGAACGCGCAGGTGGAAGCACCCCACAACGCGACCTACACGGGCGGCGATTACCGTGAAAAGCGCGACCTGATGGACGCGCAGATCGTGCTCGGCTTCGAGGGGCGCGCCTATCACGTGCGCGACTTCTACGCCTCGCAGGTGCTGTCGATGATCCTCGGCGGCGGCATGTCGTCCCGCCTGTTCCAGGAAGTGCGCGAAAAGCGCGGCCTCTGCTACTCGGTCTACGCGTTCCATTGGGGCTTTTCGGATACCGGCGTCTTCGGCGTGCACGCGGCCACCGGCAAGAGCGACATCTCGAAGCTGGTGCCCGTCATCATCCAGGAGCTGCAGCGCGCCGGCGAAAGCATCAGCCAGGAAGAGCTCAACCGCGCCCGCGCGCAGTATCGTGCGGGGCTCATGATGTCGCACGAAAGTGCCGCCGCACGCGCTTCGCAGATCGCCCGGCAGATGCTGCTGTTCGGTCGTCCCATCGGCACCGAAGAGCTGGTCGACAGGCTTTCCAAGCTCACCATCGAGCGGCTGACGGACCTGTCGTCGCGGCTGTTCTCCACGAGGCCAACGGTGGCGGCGGTGGGGCCGGTGGGCAGCCTGCCCGCCTTCGATGCGATCAGTGACAGCCTGACGGGTGCGGCACCCGTCGCGCGCAAGCTCGCCGTCTGACGCCTCGCCGACGATGGTGGCGCTGCCGTTCTTCCGCCGCGATACGCTGGCGCTCAAGGGCGCTCGCGTAACGCTGCGGCTACCGGCGGGGTCCGACTATCACGAATGGGCCGCCCTTCGCCACGAGAGCCGCGCGTTCCTGGAGCCATGGGAGCCCCGCTGGGCAAGCGACGAGCTGGAACGGACCGGATGGCGGCATCGCGTGCGCCGCTATCGCGAAGAGTTCGCCGCCGGCACGGCCATCGCCTTTCTCATTTTTCATAGCGAGAGCGACAGACTCATCGGCGGCATCACCATCGGCAATATCCGCTACGGCGTCTCGCAATCCGCCCAGATCGGCTACTGGATGGGCGAGCGCTATGCCGGCAAGGGCTACATGCAGGATGCGATCCGCGTGCTGATTTCCCATGCGTTCGGTGCGATGAGGTTGCACCGTATCGAAGCGGCCTGTATTCCGGACAACGCGCGTTCGATCCACGTGCTTGAAAAAGCCGGATTCCGGCGCGAAGGACTGCTGCGTTCCTACCTGCGTATCAACGGGGTCTGGCAGGATCACTTCATCTACGGCCTGATAGCGGACGAGCATCGGGACGGCTGAAACAAAAGGCTGAACGGTTGATAGCGACAGTGCGAACGGGGCAGCGGCTCGCAAGCGCGTTTCTGGCGGTGCTGTTCTGCTTGCTCGCGATTCCGGCCTCCGCCATCGAGCCGATCACGATCTCGCGCGAGAACGTCGCTCTCGATCTCTCGCGCGCCGTGCAGATTTACCGCGACCAGGGCGAGAACTTCCAGGTTTCCACCGCGCCCGGCATCGACGGCATCGTGCGCCGCATCGAGGTGGAGGCGCTGGACGAGCGCTCGAGCGGCGACTGGGCGGTGTTCGCGCTGGCCAACACCACCGACCAGCAGCTCGACCGGCTGATCGTCGCACCGCATTTCAGGCTCGTCGGATCGGGTCTTTTCTGGCCGGATCTCGGCTCCAGCCGCATCACCGCGATCACCCCCAGCGAAGGCTTCGCGCTCGACCGGCAGGCCAGCCGCGACGCCGACATCTTCCTCGTCACGATCAATCCCGGTTCGGTCGTCACCTTCATCGCGGAACTGTCCTCGCCGCGCCTGCCGCAGGTCTATCTGTGGGAGCCCGAGGCGTACAAGGACACGACCAACTCCTACACGCTGTTTCGCGGCATCGTCATCGGCATCGCCGGCCTGCTGGCGCTGTTCCTGACGATCCTGTTCGTGGTCAAGGGAACGTCGATGTTCCCCGCCACGGCCGCCCTGTCATGGGCGGTGCTCGCCTATATCTGCATCGATTTCGGCTTTCTCAATCAGGTGCTCGACATCACGGCGGGCAACGAGCAGTTATGGCGGGCAGGCACGGAGATCGCGCTTGCCGCCACCTTCGTGGTCTTCCTGTTCACCTATCTCAACCTCAACCGATGGCACCTGCATTTCAGCTACGGCGCCGTCGCGTGGGTGCTGGCACTGCTGCTGCTGGCGGGCGTCGCGCTGTTCGATGCGCCCGTCGCGGCCGGTCTCGCACGCTTCTCCTTCGCGCTCACGGCGGTCGCCGGCATCGGCCTCATCGCCTATCTGGCGTTCCAGGGCTACGACCGCGCGATCATGCTGGTGCCGAGCTGGCTGATGATCCTCGTCTGGCTCGTCGGCTCGTGGATGGCGGTCACCGGCGCGCTCGACAACGACGTCGTGCAGCCCGCGCTGGGCGGCGGGCTCATCCTCATCATCCTGCTGATCGGCTTCACCGTCATGCAGCACGCCTTTGCCGGCGGCGCCCTGCATCAGGGCCTGTTCAGCGACATGGAACGGCAGGCGCTCGCGGTCACCGGGTCCGGCGACATCGTCTGGGACTGGGACGTGCTGCGCGAACGCGTCGTCACCAAGCCGGACGTGAGCAGGCAACTGGGCCTGCCGCAGGGCAGCCTTCACGGCCCCGCCCGCAACTGGCTGCCCGCCCTTCATGCCGACGACCGCGACAGCTTCCGCACCACGCTCGACATGATCCTCGAACATCGCCGGGGGCGCGTGTCGCAATCCTTCCGCCTGCGCGGCGCCGACGGGCACTATCACTGGTTCACGCTGCGCGCGCGGCCCGTCATCGGCTCCGACGGCGAGGTCATCCGCTGCGTCGGCACGCTGGTGGACGTGACCGAGCAGAAGAAAGCCGAGGAGCGGCTGCTTCACGACGCGGTGCACGACAACCTCACCGGGCTTCCGAGCCGCGAGCTGTTCCTCAACCGGCTGGAGGCTGTCATCTCCATCGCCCGGACGGAGGAAAACGTTCGCCCGACCGTGATGGTCATCGACATCGACCGGTTCAAGCAGATCAATGACGGGCTGGGCATTTCGGCGGGCGACACCATCCTGCTCACCATCGCGCGCCGCCTGCACCGGCTGCTCAAGCCGCGCGACTCGCTGTCGCGCTTCGGGGGCGACCAGTTCGCGCTGCTGCTGCTTTCCGAGCAGGACCCGACGCGCATCGCCGGCGTTGCCGAGGCGGTGAAGCAGGCGATCAACGCGCCCATCACCTTCGCCAAGCGCGAGATCGTGCTGGCCGCATCGGTGGGCCTTGCATCGTGGAACTCGTCTCAGGCGCGCGCCGAAGACATGGTGAAGGATGCCGAGCTTGCCATGCATCAGGCCAAGCGCTTCGGCGGCGACCGCATCGAGCCGTTCAGGCCGGCGTTCCGCTCGGTAGGCACTGACAGGCTGCAGCTCGAATCCGACCTGCGCCGCGCCGTCGAGCGGCAGGAACTGCGGCTTGCCTATCAGCCGATCGTGAGGCTGGAGGATCGTTCCATCGCCGGCTTCGAGGCGCTTTTGCGCTGGGAGCATCCGCGCCGTGGGCCGATACCCCCGGCGGATTTCATCCCCGTAGCGGAAAGCTGCGGCCTCATCGTCCAGCTCGGCCTGTTCGCCATGCAGCAGGCGGCCGACGATCTGGCCTCGTGGCAAAAGCAGATCGGCGACGTGCCGCTGTCGGTCTCGGTCAACCTTTCGAGCCGGCAGCTCATTCGGCGCGACCTCGTCAGCGACGTGCGCTCGGTCGTGGCGCGCGCCAACCTCAAGCCGCGCTGCTTCCGGCTCGAGCTGACGGAATCGCTGGTGATGGACAATCCCGAGCAGTCGGCGCACATCCTCGGCAAGCTCAAGCAGCTCGGCATCGGCCTTTCGCTGGACGATTTCGGCACCGGCTATTCGTCGCTGTCCTACCTGACGCGCTTCCCCTTCGACACGATCAAGATCGACAGGAGCTTCATCGACGATTCAAGCCCGAAGCGCGCCGTGCTGCTGCGCTCGATGGTCAACATGGCGCATGAGCTGGGCCTGTCCGTGGTGGCCGAGGGCGTGTCGGACGAGAGCGACGCGCTGGAGCTTCGCCAGATGGGCTGCGAGTATGTGCAGAGCTTCATGTTCGGCCCGCCGATACAGGCGGACGCCGCTGCCAAGCTGTTGAAGGAACAGTTCCCGCTGGTTCAGGTCTGACGGCCGAGCCGCGCCCGAACGCTCAGGCGTGGCCCGCCTCGATGCTCAGATGCGCAGGATCGATGCCTATCGAGGCGAGGATGCGATCGTATTTGCGGTCGATCTCCGGGTCGAACAGCAGATCGACGGTCGCCGGGCAGGTCAGCCAGCCATTCTCGGCAATCTCGTGTTCGAGTTGGCCCGCGCCCCAGCCGGAGTAGCCAAGCGCCATCAGTGCGTGACGCGGCCCCTTGCCCGCCGATATGGCGCGCAGGATATCCACGGTCGCGGTCAGGCAGATTTCCTCCGAAACCGGCATCGAGGATTCGACCATGTAGTCGTCGCTGTGCAGTACGAAACCCCGGCTGCGGTCGACCGGCCCGCCATGCCTGATGACGAGGTCGCGTGCATTGGCCGGAAGGCGGATCGCCTGCTTCTCGTCCAGCACGCCCAGTTGCACCAGCAGGTCGGGAAACAGCATCTGCTGAACCTGATTGATGATGAGGCCCATCGCGCCCTCTTCGCTGTGGGCGCAGATATAGATCACCGAGCGCGCGAAGCGCTCGTCCTTCATGCCCGGCATGGCGATGAGGAACTGGTCGTCGAGGAAGCCGCGGCGCGCGGTCGTCTTTCTGCCCAGAATGTCCATAATCGAAAGCTACCGTGTTTCCGGTCTGCTTGAAAGGCGTCGTTCATCGCCATTTCGTCGATAGCGTCGCGCTCACACAATTATGATGGCGCGCTCACGGCGCATGGTTGCGAAACAGTTCGATTGGTACGAAGTTCCCCCGCATGAAAATCGCCCGGTCAGCCCTCCCAGCTATTGCCCTTGCCCTATGTGCCGCCGCGCAGGCACATGCCGGGGCGAGCGACTGGCACCATATGGAAGGCGGCTCGATCCGCCTCGTCACCAGCGACACCGCCGATGCCGACGGCGTGCTGCGCGGCGCGCTGGAAATCCGTCTGGCGCCCGGATGGAAGACCTATTGGCGCGACCCCGGCGATTCGGGCGTGCCGCCCACCGTTGATGTCGTGGCTGACGGCCAGGCGACGAATGTGGACATCTCGTTTCCCGCCCCGCGCCGCTTCGACGACGGCTACTCGCTGTGGACCGGCTACGACGAGCCGCTTTCGCTTGCGCTCGCGCTCAAGCTGCCGCAGGCGGCCGTGCCGACCGACTTCGTCGCCAACGTGTTCCTCGGCATCTGCGAGACGATCTGCATCCCCGTCCAGGCGCAGCTTTCGCTGGAAACGCGCGGCGATGTCAGCCACCCCGAGCACAAGGCCGTCGTGGATGCCGCCTTCGCCGCCCTGCCCGAGGCTGCAACCGAAGCGTTCGGCGCGAAGGCGCAGGATGCGACGGACGAGCACATCGTGGTCGATGCCGCACTGCCCGAGGGCGCGCGCGCCGTCGACCTCTTCGTGGCCGGCAACGAGGCGGTGGCGCTCGGCGTGGCGGAACGCGAGGCGGAGAGCGAAAGCGGCGCACGGTTTACAGTGCCGGTGCTGCGCCGCGCGGACGGCAAGGCCAAGGAAGACGTGGTCTACACGCTGGTGACGACGCAGGGCGCGGTTACCGGCCGGCTCGCGCTTCCGTAGGCGTTGCCATCCGCCGCGTGACCGGCTAACCGTTCGCTTCCTGAACTTTCTCCACAGAGGTGAACCGCATGACCATCACCGTTGGCCAGAAGCTGCCCGACGTCACCTTCCGAACGAAGACCGAGGACGGCACGAAAGAACTCTCCACGGCCGAAATGTTTGCGGGCAAGAAGGTCGTGCTGTTCGGCGTGCCCGGCGCCTTCACGCCGACCTGCTCCAACAACCACCTTCCCGGCTATCTGGAAAACTACGACGCGATCCTGGCCAAGGGCGTCGATGCGATTGCCGTCGTTTCCGTCAACGACGTGTTCGTCATGGGCGCATGGGCAAGGTTCACGGGCGGCGAGGACAAGATCCTGTTTCTCGCCGACGGCAGCGGCGACTTCGCCAAGGCGACCGGCCTCGACACCGACCTGTCCGCGCGGGGCCTCGGCCTGCGCTCCCAGCGCTTCTCGATGATCGTGGACGACGGCACCGTCACCGCGCTCAATATCGAGGAAGTACCCGGCCAGGCAACAAACTCCGGCGCGGCCAAAATCCTGGAGCAGCTTTAGAACCTTCACATTTGCACGGACCATCCCGTGCAGCCGAACACCCCCTCCCCCGCTTGGCTGGGGAGGAACCAGGGTCGCGGACACCCTCTACGCGGATCCTCCTCCGTTTACGGGGGGTCCGAAGGACGGGCGAGACAAGCGGCTCGCCCTGAAGGCGCGAAGCGCCGGAGGGGGCGTTTTGACGAAATCCTCGAGCACCTTTAAGCTATCTACCGGCGCGTCAGCCTGCGGTTGCGGGCCGTGCCGGCTTCCGTTTCGTCTTGAAGGGCGCCATGCCGAGACGCGCAAGCTCGTCGGCGCGCTCGTTCTCGATGTGGCCCGCATGTCCCTTCACCCAGTGCCACGTCACCTTGTGACGCCGCCGTGCCTCGTCCAGCGCCTGCCACAGCTCGGCATTCTTCACCGGCTTCTTGGCAGCCGTCTTCCAGCCGTTGCGCTTCCAGCCCTCGATCCAGCCCGAGATGCCGTCCTTGACGTAGTTGGAATCGGTGTAGAGATCGACCGCGCAAGGCTCTTTCAGCGCATTCAGCGCCGAGATCGCAGCCATCAGTTCCATGCGGTTGTTGGTCGTGTCCGCCTCACCGCCGGAAAGCTCCTTCGTCGTCCCGTTGAAGCGCAGGATCGCGCCCCACCCGCCCGGCCCGGGATTGCCGGAGCACGCTCCATCGGTGAAAGCCTCGACGTTCTTCATTGGGGCTGGATTCCGTATTCTGCGGCAGAGCCGATCTGGCGGTGGAAACGCATCTTGCGGACATATTCAAGCGGATCGCGCTTCTTGACCATCGCGCCGTCCGGTCCGTGCAGCCAGTCGTAAAGCCGCGTCAGCATGAAGCGCAGCGCCGAGCCGCGACACAGCAGCGGCAAAGCCTCGACCTCGGCGGGCGAAAGCGGCCGCACGCTCTGGTAGCCAGCCAGCAGCGCGGTGCCCTTGGTGAGGTTGAAGGCATGGTCGCGCTCGAAGCACCACGCGTTCAGGCAGGTGGCCACGTCGTAGGCGAACGCGTCGTTGCAGGCGAAATAGAAGTCGATCAGCCCCGACAGCCGGTCTCCAAGGAAGAACACGTTGTCGGGAAACAGATCCGCATGGATGACGCCGGCGGGCAGGTCGGACGGCCATCCCGCCTCCAGCGCCGCAAAGTCGGCCGCGACTTCTGCCTCCAGCCCCTGCTCGACCTCGTCGGCCCGCTCGCGGCATCCGCTCCACAGCTTCTTCCAGCCATCGATCGACAGGGCGTTCGGGCGCGAGAGCGCAAAGTCGGCGCCGGCGATGTGCATGCTGGCGAGTGCGACGCCCACCTCGCGGCAGTGCGCCGCGGTAGGCCTGCGCGGCCACATGCCTTCCAGAAAGGTGATGACGGCCGCGGGCCGCCCCGCAAGCTCGCCCATCACCGCGCCGTCGCGGCGATGCACCGGCAGCGGGCATGTGACGCCGCGCTTGGCCAGATGCTCCATCAGCCCCAGGAAGAACGGCAGATCGGCCTTCTCCACCCGCTTCTCGTAGAGCGTGAGAATGTACGAGCCGCTGCCCGTGTGGACGATGAAGTTGGAGTTCTCCGTGCCCTCGGCGATGCCCTTGTAGGACAGCAGTTCGCCCAGATCGTATTCGCGCAGGAAAGCGCCGAGTTCGACCTCGGTGATGTCGGTGTAGACGGCCATCGGGTCAGGCGCTTCCGTTCACGAAGGCCATGTCGGCCGGGGTCAGCTCGATGTCGCGCAGCACGCGATTGACGGGGAAGTTCTCGGTTTCCTCCGCCGTCACCGCCAGTTCGACCGTCACGTCGAACCGCTCGCGGAAGGCGTCGATGATCTCGTCGACGATGATCTCGGGTGCGGATGCGCCGGCCGAAAGGCCCAACACCGAGATGTCCTCGATCTCGCCCCAAGGGATTTCGGATGCGCGCTGTACCAGAAGCCCGCGCGCGGCCCCTGCCCGCTCTGCGACCTCCACGAGACGCATGGAGTTGGACGAGTTCGGCGCGCCGACGATGAGGAACAGGTCTGCGCCGACGGCCGCTTCCTTCACCGCATCCTGCCGGTTGGTGGTGGCGTAGCAGATCGATTCGGCAGCCGGCGCCTGCATCTGCGGGAACCGCCCCTGCAGCACCTTGATGATGCCGGCCGTATCCTCCACCGACAGCGTCGTCTGCGTGACGAAGCCCAGCGCCTGCGGGTCGGCGGGCGCAATGCGCGCCGCATCCTCCTCGGTCTCGACCAGCGTGACCGCGCCTTCCGGCAGCTGGCCCATCGTCCCGATCACCTCGGGGTGCCCGGCATGGCCGATCAGCAGCACGTGCCGGCCCTGACGCTGGTGGCGCATCGCCTGCTTGTGGACCTTGGAAACCAGCGGGCATGTGGCATCGAGATAGAAAAGGTTGCGCGCCTCGGCGTCGGCGGGCACCGATTTCGGCACGCCATGCGCCGAAAACACCACCGGCTGGGCGTGATGCTCGGGCGGAATTTCGTCCAGTTCCTCGACAAACACCGCGCCCCGCGCCTGAAGCCCCTCGACGACATATCTATTGTGCACGATCTCGTGGCGCACATAGACCGGCGCGCCGTATTTCTTCAGCGCCAGCACCACGATCTGGATCGCGCGGTCGACGCCTGCGCAGAAACCGCGTGGGCCGCAAAGCCGGATCGTCAGTGGTCGCTTCATCATCGTTCCCAAGGCTGGTTCACGCGCAGATGGCGTTTGTGCGCCCCTCGTGTCAACCCGCATGCGGATCAGACACCGCGCCGCTGGCGCCAGAACCATACGCCCAGCACGCCAACCAGCGCGGCGGCCAGCCCGTACCACGTGACGGCATATTGGAGGTGGTTGTTCGGCTGCTGGATGATCGTCACGCCCCCGACAGGCAGCCCGCCGGGGTTGGGCGCATCGTTGGCGTCGATGAAGAACGGCAGATAGTCGTCCGGCGAGCCGACGCCCGACGTCGCAGCCATCACACCCAGATCCTTCCAGTAGAAGACGTTCTTTTGCGGATCGTTGTCCGGCACGATGAAGGACGGCTTTTCGTCCAGCCGGCCGCGCGCAAGCCCGGTAATCGTCTGCCATCCCTCGGCCTGGCTGTCCGGACGCGAGGCGGGGTCCTTCAGCTCGAAAGGAACGAAGCCGCGATTGACGAGGATGAAGCGCCCGTCGTCGAGCTCGAGCGGGGTGTAGATGTAGTAGCCGGACTGGCCGTTATGCGTGGCGAAGAAATGCCGTTCGCCCTCGTGGCGGAACTCTCCACCCGCTTCGACCGGCCAGTATTCCACATCGCCCGTCGTGGCCAGTCGTGTCTGGATGTCGCTCAGCGAATGCGGCTCGGAGTGGGTGCGCGCGTCGATGGTGGCGATCAGGTCTTCCTTCCACTGCAGGCGCTGCACCTGCCACGTCCCGAGCGCGATCAGCACCGCCAGCGCGACGAGCGAAAGCACGACGAGAAGCGCCGTCATTCCCGTGCGGGGGCGATGCGCGGAGGCTTGCGTTGTCATGGCCTGTCCAGCCGTCCTTCGGCGGCCTTGTTGCGGTATTGCAGCACGATCAGCAGGCCCTTTATGAGGCGAAGCGCCGTCAGGCTCAGCACGAGCGTCAGCGGTATCCAGGGCGCGAAATGCACCCAGAGCGGCGGGTTGTGGGACACCTCCATCCCCAAGGCGAGCCCTACGACGATGAAGCCGATGATGAGGATGACGAAGACGGCCGGGCCGTCGCCTGCATCGGCGAACGAGTAGTCGAGGCCGCAATTGCCGCAGCGGTCCCCCACCCTCAGAAACCCGTTGAACAGCCGGCCCTCGCCGCAGCGTGGGCATCTGCCGGAAAGGCCGACCTTCACGGGATCGACCGGCGCCCAGATCGCCTTGTCATCGTTTCGCTCTTCGCTCATCGCGGAACCGCTATCGCACCCGATCTCGTCCAAAGAAAGAAGGCGGCAGTGTCGCCACGGCCGCCTTCCAAAAAGTCCTGTCGTGCGACCTCAGTGCTGCGCGATCGGCGCGCCCGCGGAGGCCCAGATGTAGATGCAGGCAAAGAGGAACAGCCACACCACGTCGACGAAGTGCCAGTACCAGGCGGCTGCCTCGAAGCCGAAGTGCTGCTTGGGCGTGAAGTGCCCGGCCATGGCGCGCAGCAGGCACACCAGCAGGAAGATGGTGCCGATGATGACGTGGAAGCCGTGGAAGCCCGTGGCCATGAAGAAGGTCGCGCCATAGAGCGAGCCGCTGAAGCTGAACGGGGCGACCGCGTACTCGTAGGCCTGAACGAAGCTGAACAGCAGGCCGAGCGCCACCGTGATCGCCAGACCCCAGACGAGGCCCTTGCGGTCGTTGTGCAGCAGCGCGTGGTGCGCCCAGGTCACGGTCGTGCCGGAGAGCAGCAGGATGATGGTGTTGTAGAGCGGCAGGTGCCAGGGATCGAGCACCTCGAGGCCTGCGGGGGGCCACTGGCCGCCGGTATAGGCGAGGCGATCGACCTGCGCGGCCTCGTTCGGGAACAGGCTGGCATCGAAGAACGCCCAGAACCACGCTGCGAAGAACATCACCTCCGAGGCGATGAACATGATCATGCCGTAGCGCAGGTGCAGCGACACGACGCGCGTGTGATGGCCTTCATGCGCCTCGCGGATCGTGTCCGACCACCAGCCGAACATGACGTAGAGCACCAGCGCCAGACCGATGAAGAACAGCCACGGCGACGCAAGCGGAATGCCCAGCAGCGAGAAGTCGTTGCCCCTCAGCGCCTGCATCCAGCCGATGCCGCCGATCGCCATGACCAGCGCGCCGACGGAACCCAGGAACGGCCACGGGCTCGGGTCGATGATATGATAGTCGTGGTTCTTTGCGTGTGCGTCTGCCATGTCATCCCCCGAATTCGGTGTCGGCGTCAGTATTGCTGTTGGTGCCCGCCGGCGCGGCTGCCGATTCCAGCGGCTTGGCGTGATCGAGCGGGAAGAACGTGTAGGAAAGCGTGATCGTGCCGATGTTCTTCAGTTCCGGGACGTTGACGATCTCCGGATCGACGTAGAACACCACCGGCATATCCATGTCTTCGCCGGGCTGCAGTTCCGTGTCGGTGAAGCAGAAGCACTCCACCTTCATGAAATAGGCGCCGGCCATCTGCGGCGTGACGTTGAAGGAAGCGCGGCCGGATGTCGGCTGCGAGAACGTGTTCTTCGCCGAATAGCTGACCTGCGTCGTCTCGCCGATCTTGAGCGTCACGTCACGCGAAACGGGCTTGAAGTCCCACGGCAGGCCGCCCGAAACGTTGGCGTCGAAGCGCACCTTGATGTCGCGGTCCAGCACCGTCTGCGAATACTGCTCGACGCGCTGCGTCGTGCCGCCATAGCCGGTGATCTGGCAGAACATCTCGTAGAGCGGCACGGCCGCATAGGCCATGCCCACCATGCTAGCGAAGAACGCCACGCACGCCACCGCCACCCGGCGGTTGGAGCGGTCGGTCTGTTCGTTGCGGGTCTGGTCGGTCTGGCTCATCGCAGTCTCACATCGGCCGGTCGAGGATCGACGGCCCCAGCTTGATGATGGTGACGAAATACATGATGACGACGAAGCCGACGAGGGCCACCGCCAGCGCTATCGAGCGGTTGCGACGGGCCTTCTTCTGGGCTTCCGTGAGGTTTACGCGGTCGTCTTCCATCACACTCACCAGACCGCGATCCCGGCGCGCGCCGCCACGGCGTCGAGCAGCAGCGCCGCGAAGATGGCAAACAGATAGAGCAGCGAATAGCCGAACAGCGCCTTGGCCGGCCGCATCACGCGGTCTTCCTCCGGCATGCGCAGCACCTTCCACGAATACCAGACGAAGCCTGCGCCCAGCGCGGCTGCGAACACGCCGAAGCTGACGCTCGCCTGCCCCAGAACCGACGGCAGCACGCCAACGGCTGCGACCAGCACGGCATAGGCGAATATCTGGCGCTTGGTGGAGGCCTCGCCGGCCACGTTCGGCATCATCGGGATGCCGGCGCGGCCGTAGTCGCCCGACTTGAACAGCGCCAGCGCCCAGAAGTGCGGCGGGGTCCACAGGAAGATGATGAGGAACTGGATGACGCTTTCCAGCCCGATGTGGCCGGTTACCGCAGCCCAGCCGATCATGGGCGGGAAAGCCCCCGCGGCACCGCCGATGACGATGTTCTGCGGCGTCCAGCGCTTGAGCCACATCGTGTAGACGACGGCGTAGAAGAAGATGGTGAAGGCGAGCAGGCTGGCTGCCAGCCAGTTGGCCACGAGGCCGAGCATCATCACCGAGAAGGCGGACAGGATGAGGCCGAACACCAGCGCCTCGCCTGGCAGCACGCGGCCCGAAGGCACGGGCCGGTTGGCGGTGCGCGACATCACCGCGTCGATGTCGGCGTCGTACCACATGTTGAGCGCGCCCGACGCGCCCGCACCTACGGCGATGGCGAGGATGGACACCACGGCGATGAACGGGTTGACGGGCGCCTGCGCGCTGACCAGCCCGACAAAGGCCGTGAAGACGACCAGCGACATCACCCGCGGCTTCAGCAGCGCGAGATAGTCCCCCGCCTGCGCTTCCGAAACGCGGAAGGCGGCATCGTCATATCCGTTCTTCTCGACAAGGGCCATGCGTACGCGGTCCGATCTTTCCGTCTGGCCGAAACCGCCGGCGAGCCGGCGGTTTCTTCGTTGTTATGCCTGCGATCCTACTTGATCTTGGGCAGCTGTTCCCACTGGTGGTAGGGCGGCGGCGAAGGCAGCTGCCACTCCAGCGTGGTCGCACCCTCACCCCACGGGTTCGCGCCGGCCTCACGCTTCTTCGAGAACGCCTCGAAGACGCCGTAGAGGAAGATCAGCACGCCGACGGCCGAGATGTACGATCCGTAGGAAGAGACCAGGTTCCAGCCCGCATAGGCATCCGGGTAGTCGATGTAGCGGCGCGGCATGCCGGCCAGACCCAGGAAGTGCTGCGGGAAGAAGATCAGGTTCACGCCGATGAAGGTGACCCAGAAGTGGGTGCGCGCGATGAACGGCGAGTACATGTAGCCGAACATCTTGGGGAACCAGTAGTACCAGCCCGCGAAGATGGCGAACACGGCGCCCAGCGACAGTACGTAGTGGAAGTGCGCGACCACGTAGTAGGTGTCGTGGAGCGCGCGGTCGAGGCCGGCATTGGCCAGC
The DNA here is from genome assembly GCF_008180155.1 of Neoaquamicrobium microcysteis. Classification (GTDB taxonomy): domain Bacteria; phylum Pseudomonadota; class Alphaproteobacteria; order Rhizobiales; family Rhizobiaceae; genus Aerobium; species Aerobium microcysteis. The sequence goes on from NZ_VSZS01000063.1 coordinate 70,249, forward strand.
TGAACGCCCGTCACGCCACCCACGGTGAACAGGAAGATGAAGCCGATCGCCCACAGCATCGGGGTACGCATGGAGATCGAGCCGCCCCACATGGTAGCGATCCACGAGAAGATCTTCACGCCGGTCGGAACCGCGATCACCATCGTTGCGAACACGAAGTAGCGCTGCGTGTCGAGCGACAGGCCGGTGGTGTACATGTGGTGCGCCCACACGACGAAGCCGACCGCGCCGATGGCGACCATGGCGTAGGCCATGCCGAGATAGCCGAAGATGGGCTTGCGCGAGAAGGTCGACACGATGTGGCTGACGATGCCGAAGCCCGGCAGGATCAGGATGTACACCTCGGGGTGACCGAAGAACCAGAACAGGTGCTGGAACAGGATCGGGTCGCCGCCGCCTGCGGGGTCGAAGAACGCGGTACCGAAGTTGCGGTCCGTCAGCAGCATGGTGATGGCGCCGGCCAGAACCGGCAGCGACAGCAGCAGCAGGAAGGCGGTGATGAGCACCGACCATGCGAACAGCGGCATCTTGTGCAGCGTCATGCCCGGCGCGCGCATGTTGAAGATGGTGGTGATGAAGTTGATCGCGCCGAGGATCGACGATGCGCCCGCGATGTGCAGCGAGAGGATCGCGAAATCCATCGCCGGCCCGGGCTGGCCGGAGGTCGACAGCGGCGGGTAGATCGTCCAGCCGCCGCCCACGCCGTACGCGCCCGGCGCGCTCGGCATGAACATCGAGATCAGCAGCAGGATGAAGGCGGGCGGCAGCAGCCAGAACGAGATGTTGTTCATGCGCGGGAACGCCATGTCCGGCGCGCCGATCATGATCGGCACCATCCAGTTGGCGAAGCCGCCGATCAGCGCCGGCATGACCATGAAGAAGATCATGATGAGCGCGTGGCCGGTGGTGAACACGTTGAACATGTGCTTGCCGCCGTCGATGGCGGCGTCGCCCTCGTAGCCGTAGACGATCGAGGCGAGACCATGGAAGATCTGGATGCCAGGCTCGGCCAGCTCCCAGCGCATCATCACCGACAGGAAGCCGCCGATGATGCCCGCGATGATCGCGAAGATCAGGTAGAGAGTGCCGATGTCCTTGTGGTTGGTCGAGTAGACCCAACGCGTCCAGCCGGTCGGCTTGTGATCGTCATGGGCGTCGTGAGCTGCAGCGCCTGCCATTTTCCCGCTCCGTATCCTGTTCTTTCACGCAGACTTAGTTGCCGGCGTCCGCTACATTCATGTCCTGGTCGCGAATGGAAGCCATCAGCGCCCGGTTCGCGTCTCCGAGATTGGCCTGCGCCCCGGCGCGCCAGGTGTCGTACTGCTCCTGGCTGACGACGCGCACGCCGATGGGCATGAAGGCGTGGTCCTTGCCGCACAGTTCCGAGCACTGGCCGTAGAAGATGCCTTCGCGGGTCGCGTTGAACCAGATCTCGTTGAGGCGACCGGGAACCGCATCGACCTTGATGCCGAAGGACGGCACCGCAAACGCGTGGAGCACGTCGGCCGCGGTCACCAGAACGCGCACGGTGGTGTTCACCGGAACGACGACCTCGTTGTCGACCGCCAGAAGACGCGGGAACTCGCCCATGTCCTGCTTGCCGGCGGCTTCGCGCTCGCCTTCCTGCAGCATGAAGGAGGAGAAGGTCAGCGGCTCCTCGTCCTGATACTCGTATTCCCAGTTCCACTGGTAGCCGGTGGCCTTGATGGTCATCGTCGGCTCTTCCGGCGGGTTGTACTGCGCGGTGAGAAGCTGGAAGGAGGGCACCGCGATGAACAGCAGGATGATGACCGGCCCGACGGTCCAGATCACCTCGATCAGCGTGTTGTGGCTGGTGCGCGAAGGCTGCGGATTGGCGCTGGCGCGGTACTTGACGATGCACCAGGCCAGCAGCGCCAGCACGAGAAGGGTGATCGGCACGATGAACCACAGCGTGTAGCGCTCGAACCAGATGATGCTTTCCATCATGTCCGACGCAGGCTGCTGGAAGCTCAGCTGCCAGGGGGTCGGCTGCCCCGCGATTGCGCCCGAAGCGGCAAGAACCAGCGAAACGGCGCCCAGGCCCGCAAGGAACTTCTTCATAACCCTCTTCATCTCCCCGGTCGAAACGTCTCGACGAAACCAGATGCGAGCCGGCGCGCGAACGCCCGGCTGCTATCGCGCGTTCAAACCATACTCTCATATCAACCGCAAGGAAGGCGTGGCGCGATATGTGCGGCATTTTTGCGCGCGCGGAGCCTTCCAATCCGCCCGATGCCTTGATTTCGCTCAACTTCTGGCAAATCACGCGCGCAGACGGCTGCTCGTTCCGGCCCACAGGCGCGATGCCGTGAACTGCCGTGCGTAGGCGCGTCTGCGCCTTTGCCGCACGCTATTCTTTCCGCGTGCCTTCGGGCGCGCTAGATTGTCGTGATTCGTAAGAAGCAAAAGGGTGGACCCATGTCGTTTCGTTGGAAAATGCCGCTTGCGGCCATCGCCGGCGCGATGATCCTGTCCCTGCCCGCGGCCGCGCAGCAGCAACAGCAGCAGTCCGGGTCGGTACGCTCCACCCATGGGGCATGGTCCATCATCTGCGACACGCCCGGAGGGGCTGCCACCGAGCAGTGCGCCCTGATGCAAAACGTCGTCGCTGAAGACCGGCCCGAGGTCGGCCTCTCCGTCGTGGTACTGCGCACCGCCGACAACCGCGCCGAAATCCTGCGCGTGCTCGCCCCGCTCGGCGTTCTCCTTCCGAACGGCCTGGGCCTCAACGTCGACGGCAATGATATCGGTCGCGCCTATTTCGTGCGCTGCTTCCAGGACGGCTGCTATGCCGAGGTGATCCTGGAGCAGCCGCTGCTCGACACGCTGCGCAACGGCGACGCCGCCACCTTCATCGTCTTCCAGACGCCGGAGGAAGGCATCGGCATCCCCGTCGAGCTCGACGGTTTCGCGGCCGGTTTCGACGCCCTTCCCGGACGGTAGTGCTGCGGCGGGTGCATCCCACGCTTCGCGCGCCTATATAGCCGTGACGACCAGTCACGAATGCGGAGCTATCAAGTGCCAGCCAGACTTCTCGAACAGTTCGACGTTTCCGAAGAGGCGATTCGCCGGATCGTGGCCGAGACCATCGACGGTGCCGACGACGGCGAGCTGTTCGTCGAGTATCGCGAGGGCGAGGCTCTCGTCTTCGACAACGGGCGGCTGAAGACGGCCACGTTCAATTCCGAGCGCGGCTTCGGCCTGCGCGCCGTGGCAGGCGAAGCTGCCGGCTATGCCCATGCGAGCGAGCTTTCGCAGGCCGCGCTGCTGCGTGCGGCCGATGCGGTCTCGGCGGTGAAGGCCGGCTATTCCGGCACGCTTGCCGCTGCGCCCGCCGGCACCAACGCGAAGCTCTACGGCGAGGAAAACCCGACCGCCGACCCCGCATTCGGCGACAAGGCAAAGCTGCTTCAGGAGATCGACGCGTGGGTGCGCGCCCGCGACCCGCGCGTGCGCCAGGTCACCGCCTCGCTTGCCGCGTCGTGGCAGCAGGTCGAAATCCTGCGCGCCGACGGCCGTGTCGCCCACGACATCCGGCCGCTCGTGCGCTTCAACGTCGCCGTCGTCGTCGGCGAGGGCGACCGGCAGGAAACCGGCTCCTACGGCATGGGCGGGCGCAAGGGCTTCGGCGAGTTCATCGCCGAGGATTCGTGGAAGCACGCGGCCGAGGAAGCCCTTCGGCAGGCGCTGGTGAACCTCGAGGCGATCCCCGCCCCCGCCGGTACGTTCGACATCGTGCTGTCGTCGGGCTGGCCGGGCGTGATGCTGCACGAGGCGGTCGGCCACGGGCTGGAAGGCGACTTCAACCGCAAGAAGACGTCCGCCTTCGCCGGGCTCATGGGCCAGCAGGTCGCCGCAAAGGGCGTCACGGTCGTCGACGACGGCACGATCGCCGAGCGGCGCGGCTCGCTGACCATCGACGACGAGGGCACGTCCACCAACCGCACCGTGCTTATCGAGGACGGCAAGCTTGTCGGCTACATGCAGGATCGCCAGAACGCCCGCCTCATGGGCATGAAGCCCACCGGCAACGGCCGTCGCGAATCGTTCGCGCACGCCCCGATGCCGCGCATGACCAACACCTACATGACCGCCGGCGACCACACGCCCGAAGAGATCATCGCATCGGTCAAGAACGGCATCTACGCCGTATCGTTCGGCGGCGGGCAGGTGGACATCACGTCCGGAAAGTTCGTGTTCGGCTGCACCGAGGCCTACATGATCGAGGACGGCAAGGTCACCCGGCCGATCAAGGGCGCCATGCTCATCGGCAACGGGCCGGATGCGATGCACCGCGTCAGCATGGTCGGCAACGACATGAAGCTCGACACCGGTATAGGCATGTGCGGCAAGGCCGGACAGGGCGTCCCCGTCGGCGTCGGCCAGCCGCACCTGCGCATGAACCAGATGACGGTCGGCGGCACGCGTACCTGAACCGATCTAGCCTGTCACTCGCCGGCCCGGTCAAACCCACGAAGCCGGCGTCTCCGGCAAGCGTCCCTCGGGATCGACCACGCGCAGCGTCGGCTCCCCTTTGCCGTTCCAGCGCCAGAGCGCGACGCAGGTGCCGCCGGGCGACATGAAGGAGGGGTAGATCACGCCGTCGAAGCCCTCGCCGAGCAACCTCTCGCGCAGAAGATGCGTTTGCGGCGTCGCGCCGGCATCCATTTCGGCGCGCCATTCGCAGCGATGGATGGCGGCGCTCTCGCCAAGCCGGTCGAGCAAACTCGCCTGCGTCAGATCGGCCAGCTTCGAGTCCTCCAGCTCGAGCCGGGCAATCAGCGCCGGATGCTGCACGAAACCCTGATTGTATTCCGCCCATGCGGTCGATAGCTCGCGCGCGGCATAGATTGTCGGCTCGCCGACGGGGTTCCACCGCCCGCCGAAGCGCGACGCGCCCTCGCCCGAAAGCGGGAGATGCGCCCAGCGCGGCACGAAGGCCCGCCACAGCGTGACGATCGCGGTGTCGTCAGGCATAGACGCCGGAGCGCACAGCCTCCAGATAGGCGAGCACCTTGTCGGCCTTGCCTTCGCGCACCAGGTCGTAGGCGGTCTTGCCCGCCCAGCCGGGGATGGGCTGGTGCTTGAACCAGATCGCGGCGCGCTCCTCGCCGCCGGCCATCTCGCCGGCCATGGCCAGCACCCGCACCACCGGGCTCAGCGCGGCGTCCACCTTGCGCGCGCCGCTCTTCGCGGCAAGCGTGTTGCGGGCCACGCCCACCAATGCGGCCAGCTCGGTCATCGTCACGCCCAGCAGGTCCGCGACCCGGCGCGGCGACAGGAAGGGCGTATTGCCCTCGCCGAACCTTCCGGCCGAAATTTCAAGCGCAACGCTGCTCATGACATATTCCTTGCGCAATTTGACACATCCATGCTCAATATGCGCTCAGAGAACGCACTTTTCAAGCAGGCTTCATGGAGCGCCCCTCTTCCATCGTCATCCTGACCGGCGCGGGCATCTCGGTCGAATCCGGCATCGCCAGCTTCCGGGACCGGAACGGCATCTGGGCGAAACACGACTGGCGCGACTACGCCACGCCGGAGGGCTACGCCCGCAATCCGCGCAAGGTGCTGGACTTCTACAACACGCGCCGGCGCGCGCTGGCCAACGTCTACCCCAACGAGGCGCATCACGCGCTGGCGCGGCTGGAGGGCGCGTTCAAGGGCGATTTCCTGCTCGTGACGCAGAACGTGGACGACCTGCACGAATCCGCCGGCAGCCGAAAGCTGCTCCACATGCACGGCGAACTCCGCTCCGCGCTTTGCGAGGCGTGCGGCATGCGCTCGCGCTGGCGCGGCGACATGACGGTCGATTCGAAATGCCATTTCTGCGAAACCGTCGGCCGGCTGCGCCCCGACGTGGTCTGGTTCGGTGAGATGCCCTACCAGATGGAACGTATCTACCGGGCGCTCGCCGAGGCCGATCTGTTCATCGCCATCGGCACGTCGGGCCACGTCTATCCCGCGGCCCAGTTCGTGGAGGAAGCGCGCCACGCAGGCGCCCATACCGTCGAGTTCAACATCGACGAATCAGAAAACGCGAGCGAGTTCGACGAGACGATCCGCGGCCCTGCGACACAGACCGTGCCGGAATTTGTGAACAGGCTGCTGGCTTGAGGCAACGGCGTCCTCGCCCGTCACCTTCGCTTCTTTGGCTTTTCCAGCAGGGCCACCGCCTCCAGATGCGGCGACCAGATGAACTGGTCCAGGGGCACCACGCGCTTCAGCTGGTAGCCGCCGTCGATCAGGATGCGAAGGTCTCGCGCCAGCGTGACGGGATTGCACGAGACGGCTGCCACATAGCGCAACTGGCTGCGTGCGATCTGCTTGGACTGGTCCTCCGCCCCGGCGCGCGGCGGATCGAACACCAGCCCGTCATAGGTCAGGTCCATTTCCTTGAAGGTCAGCGGCCGCACGAAGAGGTCGCGCTTCTCCACCGTCACCTTCTTCATGCCAGCGCCGAAGCGATAGGCACGGTCGAGGCTGGCAAGGGCGGCGGCGTCGCCTTCCACGGCGTGCACCTCGCTTTCGCGGGCGAGCCGCAGAGCGAAGGTGCCGACGCCGGCAAACAGGTCCGCCACGCGCTTTGCCTTGCGCAGATGTCCGCCGACGAGGTCGGCCATCGCCTTCTCCGCGCCCTCCACCGCCTGCAAAAACGCACCCGGAGGCGGCTGCACCGCCACGTCATCCACCATCACGACCGGCTTCTTCGGCTCGACCACGATCTCGCCGTCGATCGACAGCCGCGCGATCCCGCTGCGCATCACGAAGTCGACGACCACCTGCCGCGCCCTGCCCTCAAGCTTGCCGCTGTCTTCGGCAGCCACGTCGAGACCCGAGGCCGTCTGCGTCACGCCCAGCCGAAACGGCTTTGGCGTGCGTGCGATCAGCGCCGCCAGCTCGCGCAGCGTTTGCAGCCGCTCCATGATCGACGGCAGCACGACGTGGCATTCTTCCAGATCGACGATGCGGTGCGAAAGGGCCGCGTTGAAGCCAAGCAGGATTCCCTTCTCCGTGGTGCGCGCCGTGAACGCCGCGCGCCGGCGCGAATAGGGCGCGCAGGACACCATCTCGTCTACAGCCACGTCGATACCCTTCGACGCCAGCACCTCCACCAGCTTCTCGCGCTTCCATTCGCGATAGGCGGCTTCCTCCAGATGCTGCATCGCGCAGCCGCCGCAATCGCCGAAATGACGGCACGGCGGCGCAACCCGCAGCGGCGAGGGGTCGAGCACGGCCACCAGATCCGCCTTCTTCTCGCCCAGCGAAACATTGACGCGCTCTCCCGGCAGCGCGAATGGCACGAACACCTGCCCGCGCGGGGTTTCGGCTATGCCGTCTCCCTGCGCCCCGAGGCGCGATATGGTGAGAATGCTGCTCATCTGTCCTTCACGCCTGCCAGCAGGAATTCACGATTGCCGTCTCCGCCTTCGATAGGCGACGGCACGAAGCCGAGGCTGCGCCAGCCCGGCTGGCTGTCCAGCCAACCTGCCAGTTCCGCAGCGATGCGATCGGCCGATGCCGGGTCGCGCAGCAGTCCGCCCTTGCCGATCGCCTCCCTGCCCGCCTCGAATTGCGGCTTGACCAGCAGCACGCAACGCGCGCCGCTTGATGCCAAGGCAAGCGCGGGCGGCAGCGCCAGCCGGAGCGAGATGAAGCTCACATCGGAGACGATGAAGTCGGGGTGGCTGCCTTGCAGGTGCGCGTCGGTCAGGTCGCGCGCATTGAGCTTCTCGAGCGACGTTACCCTCGCATCGGCGGCCAGCGCCGGATCGAGTTGTCCGTGCCCCACGTCGACAGCGGTCACATGCGCCGCGCCCCGTTCCAGCAACACCTGCGTGAACCCGCCCGTGGACGCGCCGATATCCAGCGCCTCGCAGCCATTCGGGTCCAGAGCGAACGCCTCAAGACCAGCCAACAGCTTGAGGGCGGCACGCGAGACGTAGGCCTGCGCCGGATCGTTGACGACGATGCCGCACGTTTCCGCCGTCGGCTGTCCAGCCTTGGCCGCCGTCACACCGTCAACCGCCACCGCGCCGCGCGCGATGGCGTCACGGGCGCGCGAGCGGCTGGGGAAAAGCCCGCGCCGGACGAGCAGTTCGTCGAGTCGCTGCCTTTGCGGGGCGTGTTGCGAAGCATTCATGGGTCTTCATTGCTGCATGCGCCCCGCCAACGCAAGCGAACCGGTGCCGCGTCTCACAATTCGGGCGAGACGGACGACTTGCGTTCCACCGCTATCGCCAGTCCGTCCCGCCATATGCCGGGGCGCGGGGGGTTCGCAGGTTGCGGCGGCGACGTTTCGGCAGGAGCCTGCAGCAGCGGCTCGGCGTCCTGTCCGAAGCCGCCGCGCAGCTTGCCGTCCATGCGCGCAGCGACGATGTCGGCGGCCGCCTCGGCAAGCGTGCGGTCATAGCGCTCGTCGGCGGTCGCCGCCTTCACGCATACCATCACAGCAAAGGCGGCAGACACCAGCCCGCGCATTCCTGACGCTCCTTGTTCGGCGCGGTTCTAGCGCGGCGAAGCTAAGGAAGCGCCAAGTGGAAAGGTTAGCGAAACGTAGCCATCAGGCGCGCACGGCGGCGCTGGCGGAGCGGCCGAGCGCGCCGAATACGGCGCGCACGATGCCGGCGGAATCCAGCCCGGCATCGGCGTACATCTTCTCCGGCTTGGCATGGTCGGTGAACGAGTCCGCCAGCACAAGCGGGCGCACCTTGAGGCCGCTTTCCAGCAGCCCCTCATGCGCCAGCAGATGCAATACGTGGGTGGCGAAGCCGCCTATCGCGCCCTCCTCCACCGTCACCAGTATCTCGTGCTCGCGCGCCAGCCGCCGGACCAGATCGGCATCCAGAGGCTTGGCGAAGCGCGCATCGGCAACCGTGGTCGAAAGGCCGGCGGCGTCTAGCTCCTCGGCGGCAAGCAGGCAGTCGGCCAACCGGGTGCCGAAGGAAAGCAGCGCGACCTTCGTGCCCTGCTTGACCACGCGGCCCCGGCCGATCTCCAGCATCTGGCCGCGCGGCGGCATCTCGACGCCGACGCCGTTGCCGCGCGGGTAGCGGAACGAGATCGGGCCTTCGTCGTATTCGGCAGCGGTGCGCACCATGTGCTTCAACTCTGCCTCGTCGGCCGCAGCCATCACCACGAAATCGGGCAGCGAGGCGAGGTACGTCACGTCGAACGCGCCGCAATGCGTTGCGCCGTCGGCGCCGACATAGCCGGCGCGGTCGATGGGAAAACGCACCGGCAGCTTCTGGATGGCGACGTCGTGCACCACCTGGTCGTAGGCGCGTTGCAGGAAGGTCGAATAGATCGCCACGAAAGGCTTCAGACCCTCGGTCGCGAGGCCGGCGGCGAAGGTCACGCCATGCTGCTCTGCTATGCCGACATCGAACGTACGCGTGGGAAATGCCTCGCCGAACAGGTCGAGCCCGGTGCCGCTGGGCATCGCGGCGGTGACGGCAACGATGCGCTCGTCCTCGCGCGCCTCCTGGATGAGGCTTTCGGCGAACACCTTGGTGTAGGCCGGCGCGTTTGCGGGCGGCTTGGCCTGCGTGCCCGAGATGACGTCGAACTTGTTGACGCCGTGATACTTGTCGGCCGCGGCTTCCGCCGGCGCGTAGCCCTTGCCCTTCTGGGTCACGACATGGATCAGCACCGGCCCCGTGCCGTTGTCGCGCACGTTACGCAACACCGGCACCAGATGCTCCAGATCGTGGCCGTCGATGGGGCCGATATGGAAGAAGCCCAGTTCCTCGAACAGCGTTCCGCCGGTCACGTAGCCACGCGCATGCTCCACCGCCCGGGTCACCGCGCGGTCGACGCGCTTGCCCAGATAGGAGGTCAGCTTCTTGCCGAAATCGCGGATGCCCGCATAGGTCGCGCCCGAGGCGAGCCGCGCCAGATAGTGGCTCATCGCGCCCGAAGGCGGCGCGATCGACATGTCGTTGTCGTTGAGGATGACGATGAGGCGGGCATCCAGCGCGCCTGCATTGTTCATCGCCTCATAGGCCATGCCGGCCGACATCGCGCCGTCGCCGATCACTGCGATGACGTTGTTGCGCCCGCCCTTCAGGTCGCGCGCCACCGCCATGCCGAGGCCGGCGGAGATGGAGGTTGACGAATGCGCCGCGCCGAACGGGTCGTATTCGCTCTCGGAGCGCTTGGTGAAGCCGGAGAGCCCGCCTTCCTGCCTCAGCGTGCGGATGCGGTCGCGGCGTCCCGTGAGGATCTTGTGCGGATAGGCCTGGTGCCCGACATCCCAGATGATGCGGTCTGCGGGCGTGTCGAAGACGTAGTGCAGCGCGACCGTCAGTTCCACGACGCCAAGGCCCGCGCCGAGATGACCGCCAGTCTGCGATACCGCATCGATGAGTTCGGAGCGCAGTTCGGCTGCCAGTTGCGGCAGGTCGCCGGCTGGCAGATCCCTCAGATCGGCCGGGATACGCACCTTGTCGAGAAGCGGGGTCTGCGGGCCTGGCATCGCGGTCTCGCGGTTCGTTTCGTTCATCACGCTTTCGGGCGGCGAAAGCTACTCCGCGTCCAGCGGCTCCGTGCCGACGGGCTTGCCGTCGCGCGACAGGCGGATTTTCTCGACCTTGTCCTCGGCGGATTTCAGCAGCTTCTCGCAATGCGCCTTCAGCGCCTCGCCGCGCTCGTAGATGCGGATCGACTGGTCCAGCGGCACGTCGCCGCGCTCCAGATCGTCGACGATGCGCTCCAGCGCCTCCAGCGCCTGCTCGAAGGTCAGCGCCTTGATGTCCTCGTTCTGTGCGGTCTCGGTCATCGAGCTATCCCTTCATGAGGCGGCGGACATGCGCGCCGACCGAAAAGGCCAGACCCTGCAGGTCGTAGCCGCCTTCGAGCAGGCTCACGAGCCTGCCGTTCGACCAGCGGTCGGCCTTTTCCATCAATACGGCGGTCGCCCAGTCGAAGTCGCCTTCGTCCAGATTGATCTCGGCCAGCGGGTCGCGATGGTGCGCATCGAAACCGGCCGAGATGATGATGAGGTCGGGCTGGAAGTCGTCGATGGCAGGCAGCACGCGCGACAGGAACGCGTCGCGGAAAAGATCGGTGCCGGACCCGGCCGACAGCGGCGCGTTGACGATGTTGCCCGCGCCCGTCTCGTCCTTCTCGCCCGTGCCCGGATAAAGCGGCATCTGGTGCGTCGAACAGTAGAGCACGGACGGATCGTCCCAGAAGATGTCCTGCGTGCCGTTGCCGTGATGCACGTCCCAGTCGACGATCGCCACCCGCTCCGCGCCGTGCTTGCGCTGTGCGTGGCGCGCGGCGATGGCGGCGTTGTTGAACAGGCAGAAGCCCATCGCCGTCACCTTCTCGGCATGGTGGCCGGGCGGGCGCGAGGCGACGAACACATTGCCGGCCGCGCCCGAAAACACATCGTCCACGGCGGCATTGGCCGCGCCGATGGCAGTCACGGCGGCCTGCCAGCTTTTGGGGCTGGCGGTCGTGTCGGAATCGATGCGCGCCAGCCCTTCGGCCGGAATGCGCGAGCGTACCTTGTCCACGAACTCCTGCGGGTGCGCGTAGAGTATCGTGGCCTCGTCGCCTTCGGGCGATTGCTGCCTGTCGAGCGCCTCGAAGGCCTCGTCTTCCAGCACGCGCCCGATGGCGCGCAGCCTGTCGGGCCGCTCCGGGTGGCCTGCCGGCGTCAGGTGCTCGAGATAGATCGGATGCGTGTAGAGCCGCGTGGTCATGCCCCGATATAGGCGCAGATGCGCGAAATGACCATGTCGCGCATCCTGCTCGCCCGCTTGTTCAACAAACTTTATGCCGGCTGGTCCGCCACGCCGCCGCGCCGGCCGGCAAAAGCATCGGCCGCCTTGTCCTTGAGTTCGCGGAAATGCGACGACGCCTCGGTGAGCTTGCGGTCCCACTCGGCATTGGGCGTCTGCCCCTCGATGGCGCGGAAATAGACCTGCATCAGCGCGGCGATGACGAAGGGCTCGATCAGCGCCGCCTTGATCGCCCAGGCGAAGACCAGCGCCAGCACGAAGGACCAGCCGGCAAGCTGTCCGGGCATCATGTAGAGGATGGCGGCGGCAGGCGCGAGCATCACGAGGAAGACGGCAAGCGCCAGCACCCACATGAAGATCGCCAGCCACACCGCGTTCTTCACCATCGTCCTGCCGTTCTGCGCGTAGAGCACCACGCCCTGCCGCGCGCCCTCGAAAGGCGCCTGGCTGTTGGTGCGTATGTTGTAGCCCAGGATGATCTCGTCGACATAGGTCAGCGAGATGCGCACGACGGTGTTGAAGAAATTGGCGAGCGCCTGGAGGCCGGCGATCGGAATCATGCGGGCCGTGCCGGAGATCAGCCCGGTGATGACCGCCACCACGCCCTTGATGAGCTGGTCCACCACGAACAGCACGTTCGCCTCGGCGAACCGCGCCTTCACGACGCTCGTGGCATAGCCGATCTGGCCCTGACCGTCCGGCACCTCGCGCCCGTCGATCAGGTGCACCATGACGGCGATGTGCCCGGCCTTGACGACGTAGAGGATGTATTCGCGGATCCAGTAGACGACGGCGGAGACGAGGCCGAAGCCAAATATGCCGCCCCACAGCGCGAAGGTCGCGGGGCTGTCGGAGATGTGGCCGACGCCGTAGCCCACCCCCGCCCCCGCGCCGGTGGCAAGGATGTAGGCGACTGTGATGCCGAAATACACGACGAGCCGCAGCGCGATGAACGGCCATGTCCTCGCCATGAGGCCGAGCGTCTGCCCGATATTGAAATCCCACATTGCCTGAGCCCCCGAATCGTTCGCCTGCGCGAAATACAGGGGCAGCTCACTAGTTCACGTTACTTGTTGTCAACAGTCCTTCGAGCAATGCGCGAAAGGCGATTACTATGCGATCGGACGCCTGCTTCGGGTCGTGCGAATTGGCGATCCACTGCGCACCGTGAAGCGACACGCCGTTGATGAGACGCGCCGTCGCCTCGGGGTCGAGCTCTTGGCGGATGTAGCCTTGCTGCTTGAGCGTGCGCACATGCTTCATCATGGCGGCCAGGCACCCTTCTTGGTTGCTCCAGCCCAGCGGGTCGCCCAGCACGGCCGGGCCGTCCCGGTGCACGATCCGCTGGATTTCCGGCTCAAGCGCCATTTCCACATAGGCGAGACATTCGTCCACGAACCCATCCCACGGATTGGAAGCGCGTTTGGAAACCTCGTGCAGTCGCTCCGTCATCTCGGCGTCGATCTGCATGATGACGGCTTCCAGCAGCCCCTTCTTGCCGCCGAAATGGTGGTAGATCGCGCCACGCGTCAGCCCGGCCTCGGCGGTGAAATCGTCCATCGACGCATCCGCATAGCCCACCGTGCCGAAGGCGCGGCGGGCGCTTTCCAGCAGCTTGCATTTCGTTTCCGCGATCATCTCGCTGCGCGGTCTGTGCGCCATGGCATTTTCTCTCTGCACCAATACACATACGCGTCGTATGCCAATTGACATACGCAGCGTATGAACTTACCTCGATAGTCATACGCGACGTATGTATGTCGCCGACACGGGAAAATCGAGGAGTTTCTTATGGCAAATCCCTATGCAGAAATCTTCCGGGCGAGAGGGGCGAAAGGGTTTGCCGCGGCAGGCTTCATCGCCCGCCTGCCCATCGCCATGGCGCCCATCGGCATCGTCGCCATGCTGTCTCAGGCGCGCGGCGAATACTGGCTGGCCGGCGCGGTCTCGGCCACCTTCGCTCTCACAAACGCGTTCGTCGCGCCGCAGATATCGCGTTTGATCGACGGGCGGGGCCAATCGGTCATCGCTGCGCCCGCCACCTTCGTCTCGGTCATCGCATTCCTGGTGCTAATCGCCGCGACCAATCAGGAATGGCCGGTCTGGACCCTTTTCGTCTCGGCCTTCCTGGCCGCCGCCATGCCCTCCATGCCCGCGATGGTGCGCGCGCGCTGGACCGAAATCTTCCGTGGCAGGCCACAGATCAACACCGCTTTCGCGTTCGAATCCGTGGCCGACGAGCTCGTCTATATCGCCGGCGCATCGCTTTCCGTGGGCCTTGCCGTCGCGCTGTTCCCGGAAGCGGGCATGCTTGCCAGCACGCTGTTTCTGGCCGTGGGCATGACGGCGTTTCTCCTCCAGCGCTCAACGGAACCCGCCGTGCACGTTTCGACGGATGGCCCGGGACGTTCGGCGATACGGCAGAGGCCGGTGCAGATCGTCACGCTGGCACTGATCTTCATCGGGGCCATCTTCGCTACAGCCGAAGTCAGCGCCGTGGCGATCACCAAGGAGCTCGGCCAGCCGGGGGCCGCAACGCTGGTCATCGGCGTCTATGCCGCCGGCTCCTTTGTCGTCGGGCTTGTCCTCGGCGCGCTCAACCTGAAGATGCCGCTTCAGCGCCAGCTTGCCATCGCGGTGACGATCATCGCGCTGACGACAGTGCCGCTGCTTTTTGCCGATACGGTCGCACTGCTGGTGGTTGCCGTGTTCGTCAGCGGGCTAGCCGTATCGCCGACCTTCATCACCGCGTTCGGGCTGATCGAGCGCCGCGTGCCCGAATCCATGCTCACCGAGGGCGTCACCTGGGTGATGACCGGCATCGGCATCGGCATGGCGTTCGGCGCGTTCGCCGCCGGATGGGTCGTGGACACGTTCGGCCCGCAGAACGGCTTCTGGGTATCCGTCATCTCGGGCAGCGCCGCCCTGCTGACGGTACTGCTCGGGCAGCACGTGCTGGGTGGAGAGCCAAGTGCCCGCACCGGTAGCGCACTGGCACAGCCCGCCGAATAGGCCCTGCCCTGTCAAGAAAGGCTCCGGCGTCCGCGCCGGAGCTTTTTCGCGTTTCAGAGGATTTCGGTGGAGCTGATCTCGATGCCGAAGCCTTCCAGCCCGACATAGTGCTTCTCGCGCGACGTGATGAGCTGGATCGACGAAATGCCCAGATCGCGCAGGATTTGCGCGCCGAGCCCGATCTCGCGCCATTCGCTCTCGCGCCGAAGCGCCTCGTCATGCGCTTCCGAGCCGCCGTGCGGCGGGCGGTTGCGGCTGCTCGATCCGACACCCACGGAACCTTCGCGCAGGTAGACGATCACCCCGCGCTTCGTTTCCCCCATCCGGCGCATGATCTCGTCCAGCCGGCTGTCGGGCCCGAACACGTCGGAAACGACGTTTTCCGGGTGCAGGCGAACCGGCACGTCCACGCCGTCGCGAATATCGCCGAACACGACGACGAAGTGCTGCATGGCATCCCAGGGCAGGCGATAGGTATAGGCCTTTGCCGGGCCCGCCACCGTCTCGACGTCGAAGCAGTCGATGCGCTCGATCAGCGTCTCCTGACGCTGGCGGTAGGCGATCAGGTCGGCGACCGATACCTGCTTCAGGCCGTGTGTTTCGGCAAATGAAGACACCTGCGGCCCGCGCATCACCGTGCCGTCGTCGTTGACCAGCTCGCAGATGACGCCGACCGGCGGCAGGCCGGCCAGCTTGCAAAGGTCTACCGCTGCCTCCGTATGGCCGGAGCGCATCAGCACGCCGCCCTCGCGCGCCACCAGCGGGAAGATGTGGCCCGGACGCACGAAATCGGCCGCGCCCACATTGCCGTTGGCCAGGTTGCGCACGGTCAGCGTACGGTCCTCGGCCGAAATGCCGGTCGTGGTGCCGTGCTTGAAATCCACGCTGACGGTAAACGCCGTCGAATGCGGCGCGTCGTTGTCGGCCACCATCGGCTGGAGGTTCAGCCGCTTGGCCTCGTCGCGCGGCATCGGCGCACAGACGATGCCGGACGTGTGGCGCACGATGAAGGCCATCTTCTCGGGCGTGCAATGCACCGCCGCGACGATCAGGTCGCCCTCGTTCTCGCGCCCGTCATCGTCCATCACGACGACGATCTCGCCGTTTTCGAATGCGCGCAGCGCCTCGACGATCTTCTTCTGGTCGTATGCCATGCGTCAGCCGTGGTGGTGAATAGTGAAGGGTGAATGGTGAATGGGCGCAACACCGGAGGCTGCGTGAATCCGCTTATGGTCAGTTCTCATGCTCATCTCCAGCCCCATTCACTATTCACCGCCCCGTCTGGCCACGGTGCCGCAGATAGTGGTCGGCGATCGCGCAGGCAACCATGGCCTCGCCGATCGGAACGGCGCGGATGCCGACACATGGGTCGTGCCTGCCCTTGGTGCGCACATCGACCTCTTTCCCCTCCACGTCCACCGAGCGGCGCGGGGTGAGGATCGACGATGTCGGCTTGACGGCAAAGCGGGCGACGACCGGCTGTCCGGTCGAGATACCGCCAAGGATCCCGCCGGCATGGTTGGCGAGGAAAAGCGGCTTGCCGTCATTGCCGATGCGCATCTCGTCGGCGTTCTCTTCGCCGGTCATGCGCGCGGTGGCGAAACCGTCGCCGATCTCAACGCCCTTCACGGCATTGATGGACATCAGGTTGGACGCGATGTCCTGGTCGAGCTTGGCATAGACCGGCGCGCCGAGGCCTGCCGGCACGCCTTCCGCCACAATCTCTATCAGCGCGCCGACCGACGAGCCGGCCTTGCGCACTTCGTCCAGATAGTCGGCGAAGACCGCAACCGACGCCGGATCGGGGGTGAAGAACGGGTTGTCGCCGCTCTCGACGAAGCCCCAGTTCCAGTTGTCGCGGTCGATCTCCTTTTCGCCCATCGCAACCAGCGCGCCGCGCACGACGAGGCCGGGCACCACCTTGCGCGCCAACGCGCCTGCCGCCACCCGCGCCGCCGTTTCGCGCGCGGATGAGCGCCCGCCGCCGCGATAGTCGCGGACGCCGTATTTCACGTCATAGGCATAGTCGGCATGGCCGGGGCGATATTGCTGCGCGATCTCGCCATAGTCCTTCGAGCGCTGGTCCACGTTCTCGATCATCATCGAGATGGGCGTACCGGTCGTCACCAGCGTGTCGGGATGGGCCTCGTCGGCAACCACGCCCGACAGCACCTTCACTTGGTCGGGCTCGCGGCGCTGCGTGACGAAACGCGACTGGCCCGGCCGACGCCGGTCGAGTTCGGCCTGAATGTCGGCCACCGTGAACCTGATGCCGGGCGGGCACCCGTCGACCACGCAGCCCAGCGCCGGCCCATGGCTCTCGCCCCACGTCGTGACGCGAAAAAGATGACCGAATGTGTTGTGCGACATGGCGGGGCCTGTGGACGGTTTCCGCGACGCTTCTATTGGCCTTTGGCAAACGCGTCAAACATGCAGCCGACGCTAAATTTTGACATAGTCGGGCTGTTTCTGCTTTCGTGACATATCGAAAGAGACGCAGCTTCGAAAACGCCGAAGCCGTTCAGATGAGGAAAGACGATGCGTACTGTCAAAGGGCTTCTTCCCGCGCTTTTCTTCGCCGCCAGCGTGGCCTTCTTTTCGGGCACGGCCATGGCCGCAGACGACGAGGGCACGATTGCAAGCGTCGATCGCGAGGCGCTGACGATCACGCTCGACAACGGCAACACCTACAAGCTGTCGGGTGAGTTCGACGTCGAGGCTCTGGAGGAAGGCGCCGAGGTCGTGCTCGCCTACGACAATGTCGGCGGCGAGAACATGGTCACCGACCTCGTCATCTACGAATAGCGCCTACGAAAGCCACTCCAGCCGGCCGTCGCGCAGGCGCAGGACCCGGTCCTGCGGGATTTGCAGCGCCGCGCATTCTTCCGGCGGCAGCGTATCCGTCAGGCTGAAGATGGCGCGCAGCACGCCGCCATGGGTGACGCAGACCGTGTCGCCCGCGATACCTTCCAGAAACGGCCGGATGCGCCGCGTCAGCGCTTCGTAGCTTTCGGCCCCGTCGCCCGGCGGCACGAAGCGCCACTTGTCTTCCTCGCGGCGCGCAAAGCAGCCCGGATCGACCGTTTCGAGCTCCGCGAAGGTGCGTTCCTGCCACGCGCCGAAGTTCACCTCCACCAGCCGCTCGTCGGTGCGGTAGCCCTCGGCGGGAAGCCCCATCGCTCTCCGCAGACGCTCCATCGTCTCGCGCGTGCGCCTCATCGGGCTCGCGACGAAGTCGAAGGCCTCAGGCTGCACGACCAGCGTGCGCAACAGTTCGCCGTTGCGGGTCGCCTGCGCGCGGCCGAAATCGTTCAGGTCGGTGTCGGCCTGCCCCTGAAGTCTTCCCTCGGCGTTCCAGTCGGTCTGTCCGTGGCGGACGAAATAGACGATGCTGCCCATCATTCCTTGACGCCGGAAATGTCGGGCGCGTCCACCGCCTTCATGCCCACGACGTGGTAGCCGGCATCGACGTGGTGCACTTCGCCGGTGACGCCGTTGGAAAGGTCCGACAGCAGGTAGAGGGCCGAATTGCCGACCTCCTCGATCGACACCGTCTTCTTCAGCGGCGCGTTGTACTCGTTCCACTTGAGGATGTAGCGGAAGTCGCCGATGCCGGATGCGGCCAGCGTCTTGATCGGGCCCGCCGAGATCGCGTTGACGCGCACCTTCGAGCCGCCGAGATCCACCGCCAGATAGCGCACGCTGGCCTCCAGCGCCGCCTTGGCCACGCCCATGACGTTGTAGTGCGGCATCACCTTTTCGGCGCCGTAATAGGTCAGCGTCAGCATCGAGCCGCCTTCGCTCATCAGCTTTTCGGCGCGCTGCGCGACGGCCGTGAACGAATAGACCGAGATGTCCATGGTGCGCTGGAAGTTGGCGCGGGTGGTATCGACGTAGCGGCCGTCCAGCTCTTCCTTGTCGGAAAAGGCGATGGCGTGGACGAGGAAGTCGAGCTTGCCCCACTTCTGCTCAAGCCCCGCGAACACGGCATCGACGCTGTCCATGTCGGTCACGTCGCAATCGCCCGCCACGTGAGCGCCGAGCTCGGACGCCAGCGGCTCGACGCGCTTGCGGAACGCCTCGCCCTGATAGGTCAGTGCGAGTTCGGCGCCCGCATCGGCGCACGCCTTGGCTATGCCCCAGGCAATCGACCTGTTGTTGGCGACCCCCATGATGAGGCCACGCTTGCCTGCCAAAAGGCCGTTTCCTGCCGCCATGAGACGTTTCTCCGCATCATTTGATGTTTTGGAGCCCTATCGCACAGGCGGTTGAAGGCTTCAAGTTGAAGCCTTCGTCTTTCGTATCAGGGCTTCGAGTTCAGGATCGCCGCCCTCGGGCAGCATGATGCGCACATGGGCGTAGAGGTCGCCGTGGCCGCCTGCCTTCAGCGGCAGGCCCTTGCCCTTCAGCCGCAGCTTGCGGTCGGAGCTCGACCATGCGGGTATCGAGACGGCGAGCCGGCCGTAGGGCGTCTCCACCGCAACCTTCGCGCCCAGCACGGCATCTGCCAGCGGCACGGGCACATCGACATGCAGGTCGCGGCCTTCGACGCGGTAGAGCGGGTGCTTCCTCAGGCGAATTTTCACCAGCGCATCGCCCGGCTTCACGCCTGGCATCGCTGCGCCGCCCTGCCCCTTGAGGCGGATGGTCTGGCCGTCCTCGACGAAGGCCGGCAGCTTGATGCCGACCTTGCGGCCGTCCGAAAACGACGCCGTCACCTTGGCGGCGGTGGCGATTTCCTCGACCGTCACGTCGAGCGTGACGTTGACGTCCGAGCCCGCCGCATCCTGCCCCGCGCCGCCGCCGGCTGGCCCGCGCCGGAACGACTGGCCGAACAGCTCGCTGAAGATGTCGCCCGCATCGCCGAACGGGTCGCCGCCCTGTCCCGGCCCGGCCGAGCGAAACTCGAACCGCGCACCGCCGGGGCCTGCACCGCCCGCGCGCCGGAACGCGCCGAAGGGATCGCCGCCGCCCGCACCTTCGAAATTGGCGAAGCGCGGCTTGCCGCTGGCGTCGATCTCGCCGCGGTCGAACTGGCCGCGCTTCGTCTCGTCGCCGACCACCTCATAGGCCTGGTTCGCTTCGGCGAAGCGGTCCTTGGCCTTGGGGTCGCCCGGGTTCTGGTCCGGGTGATATTTCTTGGCGAGCTTGCGGAACGCCGACTTGATGTCTTTCGCAGAGGCGTTCTTCGCAACGCCCAATACGTCGTAGGGATCGCGCATGATGTCCTGTCTGCCGAAGAATGGGGTTGTCGTCCACTATATGCGCACTGTTAGGAAGAAATTCCAGCGTAGCAGGCGCTTTTTGTCGATCAGTCGATCTGGCTGAACGACGTCATCACCCAGGTCTTGGCCGGGCTGAGGCAGGTTTCGCCGCTGTAGAGGCTCACCCCGTCGAAGCTCTCGCGCGAGGTGGTGAAGCGGCGGCACAGATAGCCGCGATCCTTCGTTTCGAGGATGGAGCTGATCGCGCCGCGCGATCCCGTCGCCGCATTGGCCCAGCCGACGCCGCTCTCGCCCACTTCATCGACGATTGCCGACGACACCGCATTGCCGATGGTGGTTTCGTCGGACGTCCTGACCGCGTCGTTGGCGGCGGGCGGCTGCGGGCGCGACACCGAGCCCGTCACGATCGACCGGTCGGGCACCGCGTCCTCGATGGAAAAGCCCCGCGCGCCGCAGCCCGAAAGCGCCAGGACGGCCAGCAGACAGGCGGCCTCACGCCGGCTGAACCAACGGAAACCCGCCCTGCCCCATCCACAGAAAGCTTGCGCCGGACGCGCCAATGGGCAATCTCCAGTCAGTTCCACAGCACCAAAGAGCGGCATGATGACAGAGACAGGGTTAACGGACGGTGATTTTACCGAAAGCGCCGAGCCCTATGCGCTGTTTGCCCGCTGGCTGAACGATGCCACGACGGCCGAGCCCAACGACCCGACCGCGCTGGCGCTGGCGACCGTCGATCCCGATGGCCTGCCGAATGTACGCATGGTGCTGCTCAAGGGTTTCGACGAGCACGGCTTCGTCTTCTACACCAATTGCGAGAGCGCCAAGGGTCGCGAAATCCTGTCCTCGATGAAGGCGGCGATGTGCTTCCACTGGAAGAGCCTGCGCAGGCAGGTGCGCGTGCGCGGCCCGGTGGAGCAGGTCACGCCTGAAGAAGCCGACGCCTATTTCGCCACCCGCCCGCGCGGCAGCCGCATCGGCGCATGGGCCTCGGCACAGTCCCGCCCGCTCGAAACCCGCTTCGCGCTGGAAAAGGCGGTCGCCGAATACACCGCCCGCTACGCCATAGGCGACATACCCCGCCCGGCCCACTGGTCGGGCTTCCGCATCAGGCCCTCCTCCATCGAATTCTGGCACGACCGCCCCTTCCGCCTGCACGACCGCGTGCTTTTCGAGGCAACTGGCGATGGGTGGAGGAAGACGCGGCTTTATCCGTGAGGGGGGAGACGGGGAGAAGCGGTTCGAGGCTTTCGACGTCGTTTCGGTCATTCAGCTTGGTTTGGCAGCAGCCCGAAACGGCCCTTCGAAAGGAAGTCAGATACCGGCTCGTGCAGGGTCGGTGGCAGACAGGCCGCTGTTGGCACTGCGAACGAGAAGCGGACTTCGACGCCTCAAACTGCCTTTAGGTTTTGCCTTTCTTCCAATGGCCTCTCGCTTCAAGCCGCCGGCGCGTCGGGATCTACCGGCTCAGTGTCGACAAGGTCTAGGTTGATGTGGCGACGGGGTCGGAAACCGAGATCGAGCGACGTCTGGGCTAGCGATGCAGGGATATCGAGGCTGCCAATGCCGACCGTCCTGATGCCGCGATTGAACGCGTGTTTCGCGAGGTCGCCGTCGTCGGTGTAGATGGTATCGGCACCTGCGACGCGGGCGATCGCCACGATCTGTCGGTCGAACCTGATCTTCGTCCACGGCCCTTGAACGCCGCCACGCTTGTCGCCTCCGTCGATAGCCTTCTTCTCAATATCGGCGAGCTCCATGGCTGCACGTTCGTCGAACGCTTCGACCCGAAACGATGCGGATCGGGTGAAGCGTGCGATCAGCGCCGCTCGCTCGTCCTCATCGCTGCGAACAAGCACCTCGGCCAGCACCGGCGTGGGGATGACGATCTTGGTCCTATCGGCAGCGAGTTGAGCTAGGAGTCCGTCGACCCGTTCCTTCGCGTGCGAAATCATCACGCCTTTCGCGTCCTTGGCCAGCATCGCATCGGGACGGACGAGCATGATCGCGAGGTTGGTATCAAAAACGACCGTCAAAGCTCGTCCTCTTCGCCGCCGCGCAATACCCAGATCTCGTCCCACGCGTCACCACCTTCGCCCCACGTGCCCGGCGATTGGCGAAGCGTCTTGACCAGATCCTGGAGGGGAGTGTCGTCAAGCTCGATGAAGTCAGCGATATCAAACTTCTTGAGCACCCACGTGCCGCTCTCGGGCCGATGCCATTCGCCTTTGCCGCTCAGGCGAAGCTCGCGACCGAACAGGTGCGCTCCCAATGCGCGGGCGATTGCGCGGGTGGTGTTGCAGATGTAGACTTTGTCACCGTCTTGGATCGTGACGGGAACTGTGCTGTCCCTCCCCCCCAGCTTGATGACGACGCCGTCGATGGTTCCGACCTGCGTAATGACCTGCGGCTTCGCCGGCTCGGGCGTATACTTACCAGGAAATGCCAGGAGCTTCCCGCCACCATGCTCGCGCGTCAGTACGCCAGTGGCGTCGTCGGCCTTCAGCAGGGCGTTGACCTCCTTGTACGCGTTGAGGTGGACCACGTCAGCCGTTCCGTTTGCGACAAGAGCGATGCGCTCCTCGACGTCCGCAGCAGCCTCCTCCTCGACCCGGTGGACGACGACCGTGCTGCCGGTCGCCAGCTCCTTGAAGTGGACCTCCGCCTTCTCGCCTAACATCTTCGCCAACGCGACCAGATACTCGCCGAGGCGCTCCATGGGAATCGTCTCGGGTCGAAACTTGTCGATCTTGAAGCGGAGTTCGAGCTCGCCCATGGTTCCCACCTTCGCCGGAAGGCTAACATAGTGCCAAGGATTGTTGAAATAGTCCTTGAAGGAAGGCCTGCGGCGAAGTGTCGATAATAGACAGTTAGGCTGAAATCCACCATGTTCCTGCGGTTAGATCGTCAGGGAGGTGGGATGGGGAAAGAACTTCAGAAGCTGCGAGCCCGTAAGGAAGTCCGCAAGCGATTAGATGCGATCGACTCGCGGCGCGATATGTGTCTCGTCATCCATTACAGTTGCGAGTCCTTCTACGACATCAAGGACGGCAGGACGCCTCGTGTTACCTCAATTGCGATCCGCGAGTTCGAGAGCGGACAAACGACCTCGTTCTCGATCCACAAGAACGCGGAGCTCAAAGGAGTGCCGCTGGCTGACATAACGGCGAAGTACGACGAGCTTGAGAAGGAGATGCTCGCCGAGTTCTATGCCTACCTTAAGACAAAGCCGGACCACTCCTTCATCCACTGGAACATGCGGGACATTAACTACGGCTTCCAGGCGATTGAGCACCGATATCGAGTGCTCAAGGGCGAGCCAGTTTCTGTCGCAGACGGCAAGAAGATCGACTTGGCACGGGAGCTAGTGGCTCTTTTTGGAGTTAAGTACGCGCCGCATGGTGGCTCTGGACGCCTCCACAGCCTTATGGAGATGAACGACATCACCGCAAAGGACGCCCTGACCGGCGCCGGTGAGGCCGAGGCGTTCGAAAGGCAAGAATACGTTAAGCTGCATCAGTCGACGCTACGGAAGGTGGACGTGGTCGCGAACCTCCTGGATCGCGTGCTTGATGGCTCGCTTAAGACTAAAGCGACCTGGGGTGACCAGCATGGGTTTCACCCCGTCGCAGTGATCGAATGGATCAATGAGCACTGGCTCTACGCAGGGCTTACAATTGTCGCCTTACTGCTGGGGTTTTACGTCACATTCAAAGATATGATCTAGCGCGCCACGCCATAGTTTCCGCTGTCGATCACTCTGACGTTTCGCACAGATTTGCGCTCGGTTAGGTCACCAGCGAAGAACGGCTCGCCGGCGGCGATGCGGTGGCGGTGGGTGACGCTGTGGTAAGGCAGGCACGCCCAGCCCTAGATCAGTGCTCGCAAGGCGGCTCATCGAGCCAACGAGCCCTGAGTCACTCGTGTCGGCTTCTGGGCTGGGGCCGCGACTAGCGCAATGATCGATATGGAGGCGCGTTGCCGATGGGGGTGCGGCGGCCACCTCAAGGGCAGCTTTCCAAACTTCGTCGCCTTAAAGCCGCCATTCCGCTTCCCAGCCCACAATCGCCGCCCCCGCATCGCGTCCGCTCGTGGCCAGACACATCCCATTTTCAGCATCGGCCAGAAGCGGGCCAAAAATCCTGTCCACCTGCCTCCGCACCTCGCGGACAATGCCCGCCAGACAACGGAGCGACGGACATGGACTGGAACGATGCACTGGAGGAGGAGCTTGAAGCGCTCGGCCGCATCGTCGCCCTCCTCTGCGCGCTTGCGGTTCTGGCCGAGCGCGCCGCCGGGCGGTCACCCCTCGTCCGCAGCCTCGTTTTGTGGTTGCTGCGGCGGGCCGAGGCCGTGGCGCGCGATTTCGTCGAAGGCGACGCGCCATTCGGCGCGATGCCGGTCGTGCCTGCGGGCACGGGCCCGGCGGATGCCATGCGGCTCGCCGCCAGCCTTCGCGCGCTGGCACGGCAACTGGACAGAGAGGCAAGGCTGCTTGTCGCATCATGCAGGCTGGCCAGCCTTGAACCCGCCGCATCGCCGTCCGTCCGGATGCCGGCGCTGCGCGATGCTCTGGGCTCCCTGCTCAGGCTCGCGGCGGTGGCGCTCGGCGCAGCGCATCTCAGCCCCGCGCCCGACACTTCGTGACAAGCCGGTTCGCGTCCCGCCCTTTTTCGTCCTGCCTACGCCTTCTTGCGGCTCATGAAGGCGACGAAGGCGTTGCGTGCTTCTTCGGATTTCAGCCGGGCGCGGAAATGCTCGCCCTCTTCCTTGATGCGTGCCACCAGCGCCTTGCGGTCGCCCAGCATCAGGTCGCGCGCGATCTTCAGCGCCTCGGGCGGCTTTTCGGCGATGCGCTCGGCGGCTTCGAGTGCTGCACTTTCCAGCTCGTCCTCCGGCACCACGGCGTAGATGAGGCCGGCGGCCCTGGCGCGCTCGGCCGAAAAGCCCTCGCCCAGCCCCAGCAGCGCGAAGGCCTGCTGGCGGCCCAGCACGGCGGGCGCGAGCAGGCTGGAGCCCGCCTCCGGCACCAGCCCCAGATCGACGAAGGGCGTGCGGAACTCGGTGCGCGGCGTGGCCAGCGTCAGGTCGCAATGCAGGTTGATCGTCGTGCCGATGCCGACCGCGATGCCGTCCACGCCCGACACGATCGGCTTTTGCGCGTTGGCCAGCGCCAGCAGGAAATCGTAGACCTCCATGCCGCCCTCGCCGCCGGTGGCGACCGCCATGAAATCCGCAAGGTCGTTGCCGGACGAAAACGCGCCCGGCACGCCGAGGATCAGATGGCACCGGATCTGCGGGTCCGCGTCGCCATCCGCGAGCGCCGACGCCATCGCGGCATACATGGCGCGCGAGATTGCATTCTTCTTGTCGGGGCGGTTCATGCGGATGATAGCCACGGCACCGCGCCGCTCGACCGAAATATGCTCGTTCATGGCTATTTTCCTCACGAAACGAGAGCGGAATCGGCGTCGGCGAGGCTTTTTGCGCCTTCGACGACACGTTTTTTGAGCGCGGAGGCCTCGTCTACGAGGTTTTCGGCGAAAAAGCGCGCCAGCGCCAACCTCGCCCGATCGCCCCCTGCAAGCGCCCCCCTGACGAGGTAGCTTCCGCCCGCCGCGAGCGCGAATAGTCGAAGGTAGGGCGTGGCCCCGGCAAGCGCCTCTTCCTGCCGTCCCTCCGCCACCGCGGCCTGCAGGAAGGAGGTCGCTTCCGCCAGGTCGTCCAGTGCGGCGTCGCACTTCTCGGCCGTGCGGCCGAAGCCGTCCGCGTTGGATTTGCGCAGCTTTTCAATGTCTTCGCGCAGCTCGGCGATATAGCCCCGCACATGCTCGCCGCCGCCGAGCGGCAGCTTGCGCATCACCAGATCGATCGCCTGGATGCCGTTGGTGCCTTCATAGATCGGGGCGATCCGCGCATCGCGCAACAGCGCCGCCGCCCCGGTCTCCTCGATGTAGCCCATCCCGCCATGCACCTGCACGCCGATGGAAGCGACCTCGACCCCGATGTCCGTGGAGAATGCTTTTGCTATGGGAGTCAACAGGTTGGCGCGGTCCTGCCAGTGCCGCATGTCCTCGCCTTCGGAGGCATGCGCCATGTCGAGCGCATGGGCGCAGGAATAGGAGATCGCGCGCGCCACCTGCGTCAGAGCCTTCATCGTCAACAGGTTACGCTTGACGTCGGCATGGTGGACGATCGGCGCCATGCCTTCGCCGTCGAAGCCGAGGGCCTTGCCCTGCCGGCGCTCCTGCGCGTACGCCAGCGCCTTCTGGCGAGCGGCTTCGGCGATCGCGACGCCCTGCATGGCAACGGCCAGACGCGCGTTGTTCATCATGGTGAACATGCAGGCAAGGCCCTTGTTCTCCTCGCCGATCAGCCATCCGATCGCGCCGGGCTCGCGGTCCTTCGCGAAGCCGTCGCCATAGATCATGGTGCAGGTCGGCGAGGCGTGGATGCCCATCTTGTGCTCGATCGAGGCGCAGAAGGCGTCGTTGCGCGCGCCGAGCGATCCGTCGTCGTTGACGAAGAATTTCGGCACCAGAAACAACGAGATGCCGCGCGTGCCGGCCGGCGCGTCGGGCAGCCGCGCCAGCACCAGATGGACGATGTTGTCGGTGAAGTCGTGCTCGCCATAGGTGATGAAAATCTTCTGGCCGAAGATGCGATAGGTGCCGTCGCCGACCGGTTCGGCGCGAGTGCGCAGGGCGGCGAGGTCCGAGCCCGCCTGCGGCTCGGTCAGGTTCATCGTGCCCATCCACTCGCC
Organism: Neoaquamicrobium microcysteis; assembly: GCF_008180155.1. Lineage (GTDB taxonomy): Bacteria > Pseudomonadota > Alphaproteobacteria > Rhizobiales > Rhizobiaceae > Aerobium > Aerobium microcysteis. Next base: position 97,020 of record NZ_VSZS01000063.1, read on the forward strand.
CGAGACGAGCTTTTCCAGATAGGTCGCCTTCAGCTCGTCCGAGCCGTGCTTGTCCAGCGCCTCCACCGCACCCATCGTGAGCGTCGGGCCGATGGCGAACGCCATGGAGCCGGAGTTCCACATCTCGAGGGCGGCGACGGAAAGCATGTTCGGCAGGCCCTGCCCACCGAATTCCTCCGGCCCGGTCAGTGCGTTCCAGCCGCCTTCGACCCAGCGGCGATAAAGGTCTTTCCAGCCGGGCGGCGTGGTAACGGCCGCGTCCTTCAGCACGGCGCCGTGCTCGTCGCCGATCTTGCGCAGCGGCGTCACCTCGTCGGTTGCGAATCGGCCGGCCTCCGACAGGATCGCGTCCACGAGGTCTTCCGAGAGATCGCCGAGCCGGCCGCCTTCGAGCGCCGCGTTCAGGCCCGCGACGTGCTTCAGCGTGTGGGCGATTTCCTCCACAGGGGCGCGATACATCCGCCATTCTCCTCCAGGTCAGTGTTCTTCCGAGAGCTAAGACCTTTTGACGTAAACGTCAAACAGCAACAGCGATTGCACATGACCGCTCAGGCAATTAGTTTCCCCGGCGAACGGAGAACGACATGCTCGCACGCCCGGAAAAATTTCGCTGCATCGAATGCAGCAAGCTCTACGGCACGGAAGGCTTCGCCTACTACGAAGGCCTCATCGAGAACGGCCCCGCCTATTGGTCGGACCGGGGTCTGCTGTGCTCTGCAGCGTGCTCGCTGACGCACCACCGCAAGCGCATGGCAGAGGGCACCGTGCGCCACGAGCCGGCACCCAACCCGCTCGATGTCGATCCCGCCTTTCGGCGCTGACGACACGCCAGAACTCATCGAACCGGCGACGCTTTGCCGGGCGGAGAAGACCGATCATGAATCTCGACGAACTCGTCGCCATCGACATCCACACCCATGCTGAAGAGCCGTGCTGCGGCCCGCGCGACGACGGCTATGACGAGTTTCAGGCCGGCATGGCCAAGTATTTCAGGAACCCGGCCGGGGCCAAGGGCATGCTGCCGTCGGTTCAGGAAACGGCGGAGTACTACCGCGAACGCAAGATCGCCTGCGTTATCTTCCCCGTCGATGCCGAGCGCGAGACCGGCTTTCGCCGCTACAAGAACGAGGAAGTGGCGGAGATCGCGGCCAAGAACAGCGACATCATGATCCCCTTCGCCTCCATCGACCCGGCAAAGGGCAAGGCCGGCGCGCGCGAGGCGCGGCGTCTGGTGCGCGAGTTCGGCGTCAAGGGTTTCAAGTTCCACCCGACGATGCAGGGGTTCTATCCCAACGATCGCTCGGCTTACGTGCTGTACGAGGCGATTGCGGAGGAAGGTGCGATATCGCTGTTCCACACCGGCCAGACCGGCGTCGGATCTGGCATGCGCGGCGGCATGGGCATGCGGCTCAAATATTCGCACCCGATGTATCTGGACGACGTGGCCGTCGACTTCCCCGACATGCCGATCATCCTCGCCCACCCTTCGTTCCCGTGGCAGGAAGAGGCGCTGTCGGTCGCCACCCACAAGCCGAACGTCTATATCGACCTGTCCGGCTGGTCGCCGAAATACTTCCCTCCGATCCTCGTGCGCTACGTCAATTCGCTCTTGAAGCACAAGATGCTGTTCGGCTCGGACTGGCCCGCGATCACCCCCGACCGGTGGCTGTCGGACTTCGAGGCCATCGACATCAAGGAAGAGGTGCGGCCGCTGGTTCTCAAGGAAAACGCGATCAAGCTGCTGAACCTGCGCTAGCTGTTTACCGCTCGCGTTCGATGGCGCGCCAGCCGATGTCGCGCCGGCAGAAACCTTCCGGCCAGTCGATGCGGTCCAGCGCTTCGTAGGCGCGCTGCTGGGCCTGCGACACCGTACTGCCGAGCGCGGTGACGTTCAGCACACGGCCGCCGGCAGCGACCAGCCTGCCATCGGCGTCGCGCTTCGTACCGGCGTGGAAAATCCTGACATTGTCGCCCGTCCCTTCGTCAACGCCTTCTATGACGCTGCCCTTCTCCGGCGAAGCGGGGTAGCCCCGCGCGGCAAAGACCACCGTCAACGCCGCCTCGTCGCGCCAGCGCACCGACATGTGCGAAAGCTGGCCGTCGACAGCGGCGTTCATCAGCACGAGCAGATCGTCCTTCAGCCGCATCATCAGAACCTGGCACTCGGGGTCGCCGAAGCGGGTGTTGTATTCGATGAGCTTGGGGCCATCCGCCGTCATCATCAGCCCGACGAACAGCACGCCCTTGAACGGGTGGCCCATCTCGGCCATGCCCTTCATCGTCGGACGCACGATCTCGGCCATGACGCGTTCGACCAGATCGACGGTCAGGACGGGAGCAGGCGAATAGGCGCCCATGCCGCCAGTGTTGGGGCCGGTATCGCCCTCGCCTACCCGCTTGTGATCCTGCGCCGTACCGAAAGGCAGTGCGGTGGTCCCGTCGCAGATACAGAAGAAGCTCGCTTCCTCGCCCTCCAGAAACTCCTCCACCACCACCTCGGCACCGGCCGCGCCGAACGCGCCTTCGAAACAGGCGTCGATGGCCTCGAATGCCTCGTCCACGGTCATCGCCACCGTCACGCCCTTGCCGGCCGCGAGGCCATCGGCCTTCACGACGATGGGGGCGCCCACGCCGCGCACATAGGCCTTGGCCTTGGGCGCGTTGTTAAAGCGGCCATAGGCGGCCGTGGGGATGTCATAGCGGGCGCAGAAATCCTTGGTGAACCCTTTGGAGCCCTCCAGTTGCGCTGCTTGGGCCGAGGGGCCGAACACGCGGATGCCGGCCGCCGCGAGATCATCCGCCAGCCCTGCCACCAGCGGCGCTTCCGGCCCGACCACAACCAGATCGATCGCGTTTTCGCGCGCGAACGTCACCACTGCGGCGTGATCGGTAACGTCGAGGGCGACGCATTCGGCTTCTTCGGCAATGCCGGGATTGCCCGGTGCGGCGTAGAGCTTCGTCAGCAGCGCCGACGATGCGATCTTCCATGCCAGCGCATGTTCGCGCCCGCCCGAGCCGATCAGGAGTACGTTCATGGCGGCGATTCCCTGCTTGTCGTTGATCGCGCCTCCCGGTAGGTCGCCAAGGCCGTCAGGTCAAGCATGCGCGACACCGCATGCGCTTGACGCCTGCGCCCGCCCCTGTCACTCCACGGCGATGGAAAACATCCAGTCGAAAGACGTTCAGGGCCGCGTCGCCGACGCGCCTTCCGGCCACTGGGTCTACCGCATGCTGCCGCGCGGGCTCTGGCCCTATGCGCAGCTTGCGCGTTGGGACCGGCCGATCGGTTGGTGGCTTCTGATGTGGCCGTGCTGGTGGTCCGCCGCCATGGCCGCTGCCGCACACGCCCAGCCGGGCGCCGCGCTGGGCGACGTTCTGCCCTCACCGTGGCATCTGCTTCTGTTCATGGCGGGCGCGATCGCGATGCGGGGCGCCGGCTGCACCTACAACGACATCGTGGACAAGGACATAGACGAGCAGGTCGCACGCACCCGCTCGCGCCCGCTTCCGGCCGGCAAGGTCACGCGCAGGCAGGCCTGGGTCTTCCTTCTGCTCCAATGCCTCGTCGGGCTTGCTGTACTGCTGCAGTTCAACTGGTTCGCGGTTGCCGTCGGCATCGCTTCGCTGGCGACCGTCGCGATCTACCCGTTCATGAAGCGCTTTACCGACTGGCCGCAGCTGTTTCTCGGTCTGGCGTTTTCGTGGGGTGCGCTGATGGGCTGGGCGACGCATTTCGGCTCGCTCGAACTCGCGCCGCTGCTGCTCTATTTCGGCTCGATCCTGTGGGTGATCGGCTATGACACGCTCTACGCGCATCAGGACAAGGAGGACGATGCTCTGGTGGGTGTGCGTTCGACGGCGCGGCTGTTCGGCGACAGGACGAAGCAGTGGTTGATCGCAATCTATGGAGGCGCGCTGCTGTTTTTCGTCGTCGCCTTCGCCAATGCCGCCGTGCCGATGCCGGCGCTGGCGGGGCTGGTTGCGGCGGGCGCGCATATGGCGCGGCAGATCCGGGTCCTCGATATCGACGACCCGGACCAGTGTCTTCAACTGTTCAAATCCAACAGCGTCGTCGGCTGGCTGATCTTTCTCGGCCTGCTCGGCGGCGGTGTCTGGGCAGTGGTGAGCCCGAATTTCTGACGCTCAGCGACGGGCGATGATCTCCTCGCCGTCGACCACCAGCCGCAGGCCGAGATTGCCGGTGCGGCGGCGGGCGAGGAACCGCGGGCGGCGCTGGTTGGAAACGCGGCCCTTGCGACGCTCAACCGTCGGCCCTTTCTTGACCAGCCCGAGCGACTCTTCAAGCGTGCGGGCAACGCCGTCGGCCTCGATCAGCAACATGGGAAGATTGTAGGCATCCGACCAGGCGCGCCAGTCGGCGGCCACGTCGTCCAGATTGTGGGCGACCAGCAGCGGCACCGACAGCATCGGGTCGGCATGGAGCAGTTCCAGCGTCACGGTGACGTTGCCTTCGCCGTCCTCCATCGCACGCGCGGCAACGCCGCGGAACGCGCGCGCCGGCAGCACGATGGACACAGGCAGGCGGCTGTGCTCGAGAACCCTGCGCAGGCTGACGCCGCGATGGTCGATGGTGAACGTCACGTCGCCGAGATCGTCACGGGCCGCGTAGCTTACCGCCTGCGGCAGCCGGAACGGGTCGAGCCGCATATCGCAGCCGGCCCAAACGGGTTTGAGCTGGGTGTTCATTGGTTGCGCCTTCCTGTCTCTCCTGAGAGCCGGTGTTCCGGTCTCCCGCGGACGGGTTATCCCGTCTCGTTATGGGTGTGAGAGTAGGCGCCGGTCCCTTCCGGGCGGCTTAATAAGCAGGGTTAAGGCTTTGTGGCCTGCGGTGATGGTTATCGCTTTGCAACCGGGTGCAACGGCTCGTAAACCGGCGTCAAGAAAAGCTAAATGACCTTGCCCGGGTTCATGATGCCGGCGGGGTCGAACGCATGCTTGACCCGTCGCATCAGGTCTATCGCGACGGGCGGCGCGGTTGCGATCAGCTCGTCGCGCTTCATGCGGCCGATGCCGTGCTCGGCCGAGATCGAGCCGCCGAAGGCGCGCACCACCTCGTGCACGGCATCGTTGATCTCGCGGTAGAGGGCGAGGAACGCCGCCGGGTCCCCGCCCTGCGGCTGCGAGATGTTGTAGTGCAAATTGCCGTCGCCCATGTGCCCGAAGCACACCAGCCGCGCCGCCGGCTCGCGCTTCAGCACCGCCTGCCACGCGCGATCTATGAACTCCGGGATAGCCGCTACCGGCACGGACACGTCGTGCTTGATCGACGCGCCTTCGGGCCGCTGCGCATCGGACATCGATTCGCGCAGCTTCCAGAACGCATCAGCCTGCGCGAGACTGGCCGCGATCGCGGCATCCGTCACGAGGCCGGCTTCGAAGCCGGCGGTGAGGATTTCCTCCATCAGGCCGCGGGCGTCTTCCGCCGAGCGGCCCGAGGAAATCTCGACCAGAACATACCACGGATGCCCGCCGCCGAGCGGGGCGACTGCGCCGGGAATGTGCCTCAGAACGAAGGCGAGGGAGGAGTCGATCATCAGCTCGAACGCGGTGAGGCTGGCGCCCGCCCTCTCCGAGGCGAGGCCGAACAGGCCAAGCGCATCGGCCGGCGTGTCGACGCCCACCCATGCGACCTCGCGGCCCTTGGGCCGAGGAAACAGCTTCAGGACAGCCGCGGTAATCACCCCCAGAGTGCCTTCCGCCCCGACGAAAAGGTTCTTGAGGTCGTAGCCGGTGTTGTCCTTCTTGAGCTTGCGCAGATCGTCGAAAATTTCGCCTGTCGGCAGCACGACCTCGACGCCAAGGCAGAGCTCGCGCGCGTTGCCGTAGGCCAGCACGCCTGTGCCACCCGCGTTGGACGACAGGTTGCCGCCGATCTGGGCGGTGCCCTGCGAGCCGAGCGAGAGCGGAAACAGCCGGTCGCCGTCGTCGGCCGCGTCGCGCAGCGTCTGAAGCACGACGCCGGCCTCCGCCGTGACGGTGTTCGAGGCGAGGTCGATCTCGCGGATGCGGTTGAGCCGCGACAGGGAGAGCACGATCTCGCGGCCGCTGGCGTCGGGCATCTGGCCGCCTACGAGACCGGTGTTTCCGCCCTGTGGCACGACCGGCGTGCCGGTGGAGGTGGCCAGCCGCAAGATCGCGCTCACCTCGTCCACGCTGCCCGGCCGCAGCACCAGTGCGCTCGCGCCGGGCCAAAGCCCGCGCCGCTCGCTGACATAGGGGGCGATTTCGTCGGCCGCGCGCAGGGCGTGCGCGTCGCCGACGATCCGGGCGAAACGGTCAAGCAGCGCGGCGTCGGGAAAGGCTGGGAGGGTCATCGCGCGGGACTAGGCTGTCGCCTGCTCGCGGGGGGCAGCGGCGCGGCGAAGCCGGTCGTTGATCGCCTCGCAAAGCCCGTCATGGGGTATCGGCTCCACCGCGATCGTCGCCGCGCCGGACCCGTCGAGCGCCTTGAGGTGGCTGTAAAGATTAGCTGCCGCCTCGCGCATGTGCCCCCTCTCCGAGAGGTTGAGAACTGCGACGGCCCTTTCGGCGCCCTCGATACGCTTCGGCCCGTAGGCCAGCAGCGCCTCGCCTTCGCGCACCTCCGTCGCGTCGAGACGCACGCCCGCGTCAGGCGCGTAGTGGGAGGCCAGCATGCCCGGCGCCTCGATGCCGGCAGTGCTACCGCGCACCACCTCAACGCCCAGCGCGTTCCTGATCTCGCCCGCCGTCACCCCGCCCGGCCGCAGCATGTGCGCAGCGCCGCCGGCGATCTTGATGATGGTGGATTCGACGCCGACATGGGTTCTGCCGCCATCGGCGATCAGCTCGATCCTGTCACCGAGATCGTCTTCCACGGCCTGTGCCGTGGTGGCGGTTATCCGGCCGGACGAATTGGCCGAGGGCGCGGCGAGCGGTTTCCCGAGTTCGTCTATCAGCTCGCGGGCGAAATCGCGCGGCATGCGGATGGCGACGGTGTCGAGACCAGCCGTGACCAGCGGATGGATGCCGTGCCCCTCGCGCAGCGGCAGCACCAGCGTCAGCGGCCCCGGCCAGAAGCCATGGGCGAGCGCCAGCGACGCGGCGTCGAAGACGGCGATCTTCTGCGCCATGTCCATATCGGACACGTGCACGATGAGTGGATTGAAGCGCGGCCTGCCCTTCACCTCGAAGATGCGCGCCACCGCCTCGCCATTGGTCGCATCGGCGGCGAGGCCGTAGACGGTCTCGGTCGGGAGCGCCACGACATCGCCCGCCTCGAGAAGGTCGAGGGCGGGACCGAAAGCTTCTTCCAACGGCAGAATGCGGGCCAAGACGTCTTCCACACGGTTTTCATATAACGAGCCGATTGCGTAGCCTTCCAGACGACCGACGACAAGAGCCGGCCGGCATCTAATCCTACGCGCTTGCCTCGGCAGGGCCTTGCGGCTAACGATCGGCAAGCCTGGGGAGCGTGCCGTGATAGAGCTGACCGTCAACTTCGTCCTGAAATTCCTGCACATATTCGGCCTGATGCTGGGTGCGGCCGCCGGCTTCGGCGTGATGGCCGTCTCGCGCCGCGCGGGGATTGCGGGCGCGCCGTCGCCGGACCTCGCGGCGCTGCGGCCGGTCTTCTCGAAGATGGGGCTGGCGGGCATCCTGCTCATCTGGCTGAGCGGCATCGGCCTCTGGCTTTTCCGCTACGACCTCGCCGACCTGGGCGCGGCGTACACCGCCAAGCTGATCGTGGCGCTGGTGTTGCTGGGCGTCATCCTCGCCATCGGCCGTGTCGCCGGGCGCGCCGCGAAAGCCGGCACGCCGCCGCCCGCATGGCTGCCCAGCCTCGGCATGACGACGCCCATCCTGACGCTGATCGCGATGGCGCTGGGCGTGTGGGTGTTTATCTAGCCCGCGATCTTCGAGAAGTCGGCGACCTGTCCGGTGGCGCTGCGGATGCGCGAAAGCAGCGCCAGACGGTTTGCCCGCACGGCCGCATCCTCATCGTTCACGAGAACCTGTTCAAAGAATGAATCAACTGGTTCACGCAACGCGCTAAGTGCAAGCATAGCGGCGGAAAAGTCTTGTTTCTGAATCGCTTCGGCTGCGTTCTTCTCAGCCAGATTCACCGCTTCGAACAGCTTTTCCTCGCTGCTCTCACGGAAGAGCGCGGGATCGACCGCATCCGCGATGGCCGTGCCCTTCTTCTCTTCGGCTGCAAGAATGTTGGCCGCACGCTTGGTGCCGGCCAGCAGGTTCCTGCCGTCCTCGGTGTCGAGGAAGATGCCGAGCGCCGCCACGCGCGAGGTGACGAGAAGCAGGTCGTCGGCCTCCGGCGAGATGACGGCGTCGATGAGATCGTGCCGCGCGCCCTTGTCGCGGAGGTAGACTTTCAGGCGGTCGTGAAAGAACGAGAGGAGGTCGAGCACGTAGTCTCGATACATGCTCTCTCCGATCCAGACTATTTTATAGCTGCCGGTTTGAGCTGCAGTAGCAACAGTGTCAGCGCCCACGGTACCCAATTGCGCCAGTTCGCTGGCGAGCTCGCGCTGCCTTTCGAGAGACTTCCCCATCCCATCAAACAGGAGAATTTGCCCCAGCGCCTCGCAGAGCTTTAACAGGCCTAATCGCACACCATTCTCCACCACGATGCGGATCACACCCAGCGCCGCCCTTCTGAGCGCATACGGGTCTTTCGAGCCGGTGGGCTTTTCGTCGATGGCCCAGAAGCCGACCAGCGTGTCGAGCTTGTCGGCGAGCGCCACGGCTATCGAAACCGGATCGGTCGGTACGACATCCGACGGACCCTGCGGGCGGTAGTGTTCTTCCAGCGCAGCGGCGACCGATGGCTGCTCGCCTTGCAGCAGCGCGTATTTGCGGCCCATCGCACCCTGCAGTTCGGGGAACTCGCCGACCACCTCGGTCTGAAGGTCGGCCTTGGCCAGCACGGCGGCGCGGTCCGCAAGATCGGGCTCGGCGCCGACCAGCGGTGCGATCTCGCGCGCCAGAGCGCGGATGCGCTGGACGCGCTCGCCCTGCGTGCCCAGCTTTGCATGGAAAGTGACGCCCAAATGGTCGAGCCGCGCCATGCGCTGGTCGAGCGGCTTGTTCAGGTCGAGCCCGAATTTTTCAGCCGAGTCGGACAACGCGGCAAGATCCGGCAGGTTGGCCTGGTCGGTCTTCCAGAAATGCACCGCGTCCGACAGGCGCGCGCGCACGACCTTGCCGTTGCCGTAGGCGATTTCCCTGCCGCCGTCCTTAGCCTCGATGTTGGAGGTGAGAATGAAGCGGTTGGAGAGCTTCTCGTCCTCACCGCGCGGTCGGGTGACGAAGCACTTCTGGTTGGCGCGGATGGTGAGCCGGATGACCTCGGGCGGGATGTCGAGGAAGGCTTCCTCGAACTCGCCCATCAGCACAACCGGCCATTCGACCAAGCCGGACACCTCGTCCAGCAGGCCCTCGTCCTCGACCAGCTCGAGGCCTGCGGCGAAAGCGAGGTTCTTGGCGTCGTCCAGAATGATGCGCTTGCGGCGCTCGGCGTCGAGCACGACCTTCGCGGCCTCCAGCCTGGAGACGTAGTCGTCGAAGCGGCGAACGACGATCTCGCCCGGCGCGTGGAAGCGATGGCCATAGGTGACGTTGCCGGACCGGATGCCGTCGACCTCGAAATCGACCACAACCGGCTCCTCGGTCTCCGGACCGAAGGTGCACAGGATGGATTGCAGCGGGCGCACCCAGCGCAGCGAGCCGGGTTCTGCGGAGGCAGCGCCCCAGCGCATCGATTTCGGCCACGCAAAACTGCGAATGACGGCGGCGATCAGCCCGGCGATGATCTCGTCGGCCGCACGCCCCGGCCGCGAGATATGCGCGACGTAGAAATCGCCCTTCTTCGGGTCGGTGTGGACATGAGCTTCCGAAACCGACGACAGCCCGGCCTTGCGCAGGAAGCCCTGTACCGCCTGTTCCGGCGCGCTGGTGGACGGCCCCTTTATCTCCTCGTGCACGTCCTTGGAGCGTGCGGTGAGGCCGCGAATGTCCAGCGTCAGCCGGCGCGGCGTCCAGTATTCGGTCGCGGCCTCGTAGGTCAGCCCGGCATCAACCAGCCCGTCGGTGACCATCTTCTTCAGGTCGCCCGCAGCCTTGCGCTGCATGCGGGCCGGAATCTCTTCGCTGCGAAGTTCAAGCAGAAGATCAGGCATTGGTGTGCTCCATCCCGCATGCCTTCTTTAGTTTGCGCGTCCTCGCGGCATAGCCGCTGCGGGCACGCGGGCGGGCGGGAATCTCTTCGCTGCGAAGTTCAAGCAGAAGATCAGGCATCTCAGGCAGCCTTCGTGTCGAATGCGAAGCCGCCGGCTTCCGTAAGCAGGAACGCCTCGCCGCACGCCTTGGCGAGGTTGCGAACGCGCAGGATGTAGCTCTGGCGCTCCGTGACCGAGATCACGCCGCGCGCGTCGAGCAGGTTGAACGCGTGAGAGGCCTTGATGCACTGGTCATAGGCGGGAAAGACCATCCTGTGCATCGCAGCGTTGTCACCGTCCTGCGGCGCACCGGCGGCCAACAGCGCCTTGCACTCGCGCTCGGCATCCTCGAAATGCCGGAACAGGATCGACGTGTCGGCGTGCTCGAAATTGTGCCGCGAATATTCCTGCTCGGCCTGAAGGAAGACGTCGCCATAGGTGACCTTCCCGGCCCCCTCGCGGCCGTTGAAATTGAGGTCGTAGACGTTGTCGACGCCCTGCACATACATGGCGAGGCGCTCAAGACCATAGGTCAGCTCGCCGGCGACCGGCGCGCATTCGATGCCGCAGACCTGCTGGAAATAGGTGAACTGCGACACCTCCATGCCGTCACACCAGCACTCCCAGCCCAGGCCCCAGGCACCCAGCGTCGGGCTTTCCCAGTCATCCTCGACGAAGCGGATGTCGTGCAGTAGCGGGTCGATGCCGATCGCGTCCAGCGAGCCCAGATAAAGCTCCTGCAGGTTCGACGGGTTCGGCTTCAGGATCACCTGATACTGGTAGTAGTGCTGGAGCCGGTTGGGGTTCTCGCCGTAGCGACCATCCTTGGGCCGGCGCGACGGCTGGACGTAGGCGGCGTTCCACGGCCGGGGCCCGAGCGCGCGCAGCGTTGTGGCCGGATGGAACGTACCCGCTCCCACTTCCATGTCGTAGGGTTGCAGAACGACGCAACCGTACTCCGCCCAATAGTTATGGAGCGTGAGGATCAGCCCCTGAAACGAGCGGCGGGGGTTCATATGGTCGGGTAGCTGGGCGGTCACTTGGTGCACTCGCGGCCTGTGGCGGGACGTGGCACGTCCTAGTGCGGCGGCACGGTAGCGTCAAGGAAGAGCGCCCGGACGGGCGCTAATTCGCAGGCGGCAGGTTGAGACGGTAGCCCGGAACGATGCGGCCGGGGTCGCCGCGCAGGTCGGGGTTGAGGTCGAGCAATTCGGGATAGCGGTTGCCGTCGCCCAACACCTCGGTAGCGATCGACCAGAGCGACTGGCCGGGCTGCACCAGATGCGTCGCCGGCTGCGCTGGCTGCCCGGCAGATACCGTCTCCACCTCGGGCGCCGGCGATGCGCGGCCGGCCGGATCGTCCGGCATGGGCACCATGCCCGCCTGCAGCGTCTCCTGCTCGGCTTCCGGCTCCTCGGCCTCGGCCCGCTGCTCGACGGGCGGCATGCCTTCGGCCAGCTTGCGCTCGGCATCTTCCTTGACGTCGTCGTCGGGCTCCAGCGCCAGCGCGTGACGCCACTGGAAGGTCGCTTCCAGCTTGCGGCCGACGCGCCAGTAGGCGTCGCCCAGATGGTCGTTGAGGATCGGGTCGGCCGGCATCAGGCCGACGGCGCGTTCAAGCTCGCGCACCGCGTCCTCGAAGCGTCCCAGCCGGTAGAACGCCCAGCCAAGCGAATCGACGATATAGCCGTCGCTGGGGCGCAGGTTCACCGCGCGCTGGATCATGTCCAGACCTTCTTCGAGGTTCCGGTTCATGTCGACCCAGGAGTAGCCGAGATAGTTGAGCACCTGCGGCTGGTCGGGGAAGAGTTCGAGCGCCTTGTGGAAGTTGGGTTCGGCCTTGTCCCACTCCTTCAGCCGCTCATAGGCGATGCCGCGCTGGTAGAAGATGTTCCACTCGGCCCGCGTCGGCTCGCCCATGCGGGCCACAGCTCTCTCGTAGAGGTCGGCCGCGGCGCGGAAATTCTCCTGCCGCGCATAGACGCCGCCAAGCGCTAGATAGGCGCGCATGTCGTCTTCGTCTTCGGCCAGGGCGATCTGCAAATGCTCGATCGCCTCGCCATAGCGTTCGAGGTCGGCGAGGTTCAGGCCGAGCTGCAATTCGGCGATGTGCTTCATGGGGGAAGCATCGGGAACCTTGGCGTAGTGGGAAATGGCGATCTCCGCCTGTCCCTGCTGCTCGGCGACACCGGCGAGCTGGACCAGTATGGCATCGCTGTCGGGGCGCAGCGTCACTGCGTATTGCAGGTAAAGCCGCACGAAGGATTCGCCGCCGCTGCGGTTCAGGGCCGTGGCGAGGTTGAGCAGCGCTTCGGCAGCGCCGGCGGCCGCATCGGGCACCAGCGGCGCCACGTCGGCGCCCGCGTCCATCTGTTCGCGCAGCGCTTCCAGCGTCACGCGGCCGGAGGCGAACTCGTCGGCCTGATCCAGCACCTCAAGCGCGGCTTCGTCTTCGCCCTGTCGCGACAGGAAGCCGGCATAGGCCTCCAGAGCGCGCAGATAGGCCTCGGGAGCGGCACCGCCGCCCGACACGTTGGTAGCGGTTGCCTCGTAGGCCTCGCGCGCCGCTTGCTCGTTGCCGGCCTGCTCAGCGATGAGTGCGCGGTGATAACCGACGAACAGGTCGTACCAGTCAGGCCCGGAGAGATTGTCGATAAAGGCGAGCGCACCCTCGCCGTCGCCCGCGCCGAGCTTGGTCCATGCGATCATCAGCCCGGTGATGAGCCGGTCGAGGTCGGATTCGAGCGACAGCTTGAGCCACTCTTCGGCTTCCTCGAAGCGACCGTTGCGGATCGAATCGATCGCCAGCGCCACGCGCGAGAACCGCTCGACCTCCGGGGCGTCCTTGAGCTTCTCGGCGTAGGGCAGCGCCGCGTCGAAATCGCCCTTCGAGACCAGTCCCAGAAGCAGGCTCTGCTGGAGCGTCTGGTTGTCGGGATCGAAGGCGGTGGCGCGGCGATAATAGGCGATGGCCGCGTCGAGATCGTTGTCGGTCTCGGCTATACGCGCCGCCAGATAGGCGCCCGAAAGCGAATTGACGCGTACCGTGTCGGGCTGGGTTGTCGTATTAGGCTGGCTGGCCAATGCAGGCCCATGTCCAAGCGCGATGCAGGTGGCCACCCCGGCAGCCACGATCCAGCGTCGATTCTTCAGCCGCATTGCTTCCCTTCCTTCGGTCCGGCGCATCAGGCAAACCGGACTGACGAGACCTTGAAGGCGTAAAGCATGGCCTTTTTGCGGTCGGGGTTCAATCCGCCTCGCTTCACGAAGCGGTCAATACCCGTAACGCTTTGGCCGTAGCCCGATCAGTTGACGCGGCTGATGCAGAAGTCGATGACGTCCAGCATCGCCTGCTTCTGCGGGGTCTGCGGCAGGGGCGCAAGCGCATCGCGGGCTATCTCGCCGAAATGGCGTGCGCGTCCGATGGTATCGCCGATCGCGCCATGCTTGGCCATCAGCTTCTTGGCACGCTCCAGCGAATCATCGTCGGTCTGGTCGTTTTCGATCGCCGACTTCCAGAACTCGCGTTCTTCGGCCGTACCGCGGCGATAGCTGAGAATCACCGGCAGCGTTACCTTGCCCTCTCGGAAGTCGTCGCCGACGTTCTTGCCGAGATCCTCTGCGTTGCCGCCATAATCGAGCGCATCGTCGATGAGCTGGAAGGCGAGGCCGAGATTGGTGCCATAGGAACGAAGTGCTGCGCGGTCCGTCCTGGATGCGCCGGCCACGATGGGGCCTACTTCGGCGGCGGCGGAAAACAGCGCGGCGGTCTTGGCCTTGATGACGGCGAGATAGTCGTCCTCGGTGGTCTCGAGATTCTTGGCGACGCCGAGCTGCATCACCTCGCCTTCGGCAATCACCGACGCGGCCGCAGACAGGATGTCGAGCGCCTCCAGCGAGCCGACATCGACCATCATGCGGAAGGCCTGGCCGAGCAGGAAATCGCCCACAAGGACGCTTGCCTGGTTGCCCCAGATCATGCGGGCCGTGCGCTTGCCGCGCCGCAGGTCGCTCTCGTCCACCACGTCGTCGTGCAGCAGCGTGGCAGTGTGCATGAACTCCACGCTGGTGGCCAGCTTCACGTGGCCGTCGCCCTTGTAGCCGAACATCTGCGCGGCGGCCAAGGTGAGCATCGGCCGGAGCCGCTTGCCGCCCGACGAGATGAGGTGATTGGCAACCTCGGGGATCATCTCCACGTCGGAGCCGGCCCTTGAAAGGATCAGCTCGTTCACGCGGCCCATGTCGGCGCGCGTCAGCGCAATCATCGCCTCGATGGAAGCGTTCTCCCGCTTGCCGCCCTCGATATTGACTACGACACCCACCACATGGAACTCCTTGCGCGCGGTTGGCCCACCGCCATCTTTCGCGCGGGACTGTAGGCAGGCGCGCCATGCGCGGCAAGTGGCGAATTGGCGCGGCGGGCCGTTTACATTTGCGTTCCAACCTGAAAGCCTCGCCTCCATGATAGAACTGATGCGCACGAACGATCCCGTCCTGATTTCCTTCGTGGAGGCGCTGCTGCGCGACGCGGGCGTCGGCTATTTCGTAGCCGACCAGAACATGAGCGTGATCGAAGGGTCCATCGGCATCCTGCCTCGCCGCGTGATGGTTTCGCAGGACGAACTGGAAGAGGCGCGCAGGCTGCTGGCGGATGCCGGCATCGCCGACGAGATGAAGGAAAAATGATCGCGCCTGTGGAGACGGCCGACATGCCGGCCAGTCAGATGGAGACGCTCGACGCGTTCCATCGCGGCGACTTCTTTCTGGTGCAGCCCCGCAAGGGACATCGGGCCGGGATGGACGCCATGATGCTGGCGGCTGCGGTGCCCTCCGGCTTTTCCGGCCGTCTTGCCGATCTGGGCGCAGGTGCCGGCGCGGCGGGTCTGGCGGTCGCAGCGCGCTGCGAGAACGCAAATGTCGTGCTGATCGAGCGGTCGGAGGAAATGGCCGATTTCGCGCGACGTTCGATTGCGCATGAAGCCAATGGCCGCATCGCGGGCCGCGCCGAAATTCTCGTTGCCGACGTCACGCTGACCGGCCGAGCGCGCCAGCAGGCCGGGCTTGCCGACCGGATGTTCGATTTTGCCATCATGAACCCGCCCTTCAACGCGGGAGCGGATCGGGCCTCCCCCGATGCGCTTCGCCGCTCGGCACACGTGATGGAAGACGACGCGTTGTTCGAGCGCTGGCTGCGCACTGCCTCAGCCATCCTGCGCCCGCGCGGCGGGCTTGCGCTGATCGCGCGGCCGCAGTCGCTTCCCGTCATACTTGCGGCGATGGAAGGCCGGTTCGGCGGTGCATGCATCAAGCCGATCCACCCGCGCCCGGACGAGGCCGCAATCCGCATCGTCGTGCGCGCCACACGCGGCTCGCGCGCGGGCCTCTCGCTCATGCCTGCGCTCTCCATCCACGAAGCGGACGGCGAGCGCTTCTCGGCGCAGACCGACGCCATCACCAACGGACGCGCGACGCTTTTCGGCGATTGAAGACCCAAAGTCGGCGCCCCGATATTGCGCACGCCGCGCAAAACCCTACATCCGTTGGGATTTCCAGGAGAAATATCTGTTGAGACGACTTTTCAGCCGCCTTCTTCCCGCCTCGATGCGTTCGAAAGTAACGACCATTCCCGTGATCCGCCTGCATGGCGCCATCATGACGGGCGGTAATCAGTTCAGGCCCAGCCTCTCGCTTGCCACCACGGCCGGGCTTATCGAGAAGGCGTTCTCGATCAAGGATGCGCCTGCCGTCGCGATATCGATCAACTCGCCGGGCGGATCTCCGGTCCAGTCGCGCCTGATCTTTCGGCGCATCCGCGATCTGGCCGAAGAGAAGAACAAGCGTGTCATCGTCTTCGTCGAGGATATCGCCGCGTCCGGCGGCTACATGATCGCGGTAGCTGGCGACGAGATCATCGCCGATCCATCGTCGATCGTCGGCTCCATCGGCGTTGTGTCGGCCTCCTTCGGCTTCCAGGACCTCATCAAGAAGATCGGGGTCGAGCGCCGCGTGCATACGGCCGGGCAGAACAAATCCATCCTCGATCCCTTTCGCCCGGAAAAGAAGGAAGACGTCGAGCGGCTGAAGACGCTGCAGCTCGAAATCCATGACACCTTCATCAATCTGGTGAAGGAGCGTCGCGGCCCGAAGCTTGCGAATGACCCCGACCTTTTCACCGGCATGTTCTGGACGGGCGTGAAAGGCGTCGAACTCGGGCTGGTGGACGGCCTCGGCGACATGCGCTCGTTCCTCAAGCAGCGCTATGGCGAAAAGACGCGGTTGCAGCTCATCACCATGCCGCGCGGGCTCTTTGGGCGAAAGCTCGGCGTGTCGTCATCCCATTCGTCGCAGATCGCTGCCTCTGCGGCCGACGGGCTGATCGACGCCGCGGAGGAACGCGCACTGTGGAGCCGCTTCGGCCTTTGACGGCTGGCGAAAAAGCACTAGAGTTGGGCGTAACGGCCACAGTATCCGCAACGCCCAGCCAACGGGAGGAGACCGGACAATGCCCCAGATCATCTTCTTCGCTCTCGTTGGCGTCGTCGCCTATGTGGGCTACCGCTCATTCATCCGCGAGGCCGAGCGCATCACCGCGAGAGCGCGCCGCGCCGAGGCCGAGAAGCAGTCCGGAACCCAGGGCACGCTGGTGAAGGACCCCAAGACGGGTGAATATCATCTCCTCAAGGACTGATGCCGCGCAGCTTGCGCGCGCGACGCTGGTTGAGCACGCGCCGGCGAAGGTTAACCTTGCGCTGCACGTTACGGGGCGCAGAGCGGACGGATACCATCTGCTCGACACGCTGGTTGTGTTCACAGGGGCTGGTGATCGCGTTTCGGTATGCGATGCAGACACCGACGCCTTTCATGTCGAGGGCCGCTTTGCGAGTGGCCTGCAAGGCGAAAGCGACAATCTGGTGCTGCGCGCGCGCGACCTGCTGCGCGAACTTGCCGGCAACGGCAGTCCGGTTTTCATCATGCTGGAGAAGAACCTTCCCATAGCCTCCGGCATCGGCGGGGGATCGAGCGATGCCGCAGCCACATTGCGGGCGCTTCGCAAGCTCTGGGGGCTTTCGACAGACGATACTCAACTGAAGCAGGCTGCACTTTCGCTCGGCGCGGATGTGCCGATGTGCCTGGCAGCAACGCCTCTCGTAGCGCGGGGCATCGGCGACGAACTGGAGCCGGCGACTGGCCTGCCGCCTCTCGCCATGGTGCTCGTCAACCCCGGCGTGGCCGTGCCTACGCCAGCCGTGTTTCGTGCGCTGGCGAACCGCGAGAACCCGCCACTGCCCGCCCTGCCCGCGCGCTGCGGCTTCCACGACTTCACCGCATGGCTGGCCCCCACGCGAAACGACCTGCAGGCGCCGGCCATGTCCGTCGCGCCCGTGATCTCCGACGTGCTGGCCGCGCTCGATAACGGCGGTGCCGCGCTGGCGCGGATGTCGGGCTCCGGCGCGACATGCTTCGGGCTGTTCGGCTCCTTCGCCCAAGCGGAACGGGCGGCAGCCAGCATCGCAGCCGCCGAACCTTCGTGGTACGTTCAGGCTACCGCCACGATCGAGAAAGCCGCAGCCGATGTCGCGCATTGACGAAAATCGTCCGTTTCTTCCGGTCGGCATAGCGGTGCTGACCGTATCGGATACGCGCGCTCTCGCGGACGACAAGTCGGGAGCGACCCTTGCTGCTCGTATCGAAGAGGCGGGGCACCGGCTGGCGGCCCGCGAGATCGTCACCGACGATGTCGAGGCCATCCGCTCCGTCGTCATGAAGTGGTCGAAGGACGACGGGATCGACGTCGTCATCACGACCGGCGGCACTGGCTTTACCGGACGCGACGTGACGCCGGAGGCTCTGGAACCTCTGTTCGAAAAGCGCATGGACGGCTTCTCGGAAGTCTTCCACCGCATCTCCTACGACAAGATCGGCACGTCGACGATCCAGTCGCGCGCGACCGGCGGCGTCGTCAACGCCACCTTCGTTTTCGCCATTCCGGGATCGCCCGGCGCGTGCCGCGATGCGTGGGACCATATCCTCAAACCGCAGCTCGACTATCGACACATGCCTTGCAATTTCGTGGAGATCATGCCGCGGCTTGATGAGCATCTGAAGCGGGCCGGCGGGAAGAGCGCCTAATCCCTTCTTGGAATCGGGGCAGCCAAGATTTCGGCGCCCAGCCGGCGCGCGGAGACGGATTTGGCTATGTCGCAAGCCGTACCCTCGCCCCGAGCAAGCGACAGCGCCTGCCTTTTGGTGATGACGAGGCCATCTGCGAGTGGTCGCCTGCCACCGAATATACGCATCAGGAACGGCTGCTTCGACTGCCTCGCGCGCGTGAAGCGGGCAGCCCCGCTGCCGTGACCGGCATGCTCCAGCACCGCGTCCATCCACCCGTCCAACAGCCGCGCGCCCGGCTCCAGCAGCAGCAGCCACTCGCTGCGCGCCTGCCTGATTCCTGCTGCGACGCCCGCCTCGGCCAGATAGCTGCAACCGGCATGTTCAGCGACCGAATGGGTGCGGTCGGACGACCCGTCGTCGCAAACGATCACCTCGCGAACGACACCTTCGACGGCTCCTCCGACGAGAGAGGATAGCGTGCGCGCGAGCGCGTCCTCATGGTTCCGTGTCTCTATCAGGACGGAGAGCATGAAACGGCCATAGCCTAAAGCGCCGGCCAAAACCAGTGTTGCGCCGCAGCAAAGAAAGTTCTTGCTTTGTTCCGTTTCGGAAAATAGGAATAGTTTCATGGAACGCAGGCGAGTCGCTCGCCGATGGAGCCCGGAAATGGAACCTGTCAGACAGGCGGATGTTGCCGCCTTTGCCAATGGCGCGCCGATGGCGAATGCACTGATCGAGGAAAGCGGCATGCGCGTCGGCTTCGACCGCAGGCGCGGCAGGGCTGCGGGCGTCAACCCGTCGGGACGCTACGAGCCGCTGACACGGCATGTCTTCGATGACGGCTGGAGCAGCCTTGAGGAACTGCCGCCGTTCAAGACCGAGGTGCAGGTCGAGAAGCCGCGCAGCATCATTACGCGAAACACGTCGCCCGACATCTCTTTCGACCGCTCGATCAACCCCTATCGTGGTTGCGAGCATGGCTGCGTCTACTGCTTTGCGCGTCCCACCCATGCCTTCATGGGGCTTTCGCCGGGGCTCGACTTCGAGGCGAAGCTGTTTGCCAAGCCCGATGCCGCGCGCCTGCTGGAGCGGGAACTGGCCAAGCCGGGATACGAGCCGCGGACCATAGCGATCGGCACCAACACCGACCCGTATCAGCCCATCGAGAAGCAGTGGCGGATCATGCGCGAGGTTCTGGAAGTGCTCGAAGCGCACAACCACCCTGTCGGCATCGTCACCAAGTCGGCGCTCGTGATGCGGGACATCGATATTCTCGGCAGAATGGCCGAGAAGGGTCTGGCCAAGGTTGCACTGTCGGTCACCACGCTCGACCGCAAGCTGGCACGGGCGATGGAGCCCCGCGCTGCGACACCGCCTCTGCGGCTTGAAGCGATGCGCGCGCTTTCGGATGCGGGCATACCGGTGTCGGTGATGATCGGTCCGGTGATCCCCGCGCTGAACGACCAGGAGATCGAGCGCATACTGGACTCGGCCTATGCGGCGGGTGCGCGCGAGGCAGGGTACATCATCCTGCGGTTGCCCCTCGAGGTTTCCCCGATCTTCAAGGAATGGCTCCTGCGCCATTACCCGGACCGCTATCGGCATGTCGTCTCGCTCATCCGCTCCATGCGCGGCGGCAAGGACTATGACGCCGAGTGGGGCAAGCGGATGAAGGGTGCCGGACCCTACGCGTGGCAGATCGGTCGACGCTTCGAGATCGCGGCAAAACGCCTCGGCCTCAACACGGAAAGACGGCGTCTGCGCAACGACCTGTTCAAGCAGCCGGGAGGTGCCGGCCAGCAACTGGTCCTGCTTTAGGATTTTTGACGAATTCCGTCCGGCTTCCCTGTCCCCCTCGACGCCGACGGAGCCTTCCCGCCCCGCCCCAAAAGGCGGGAAGGACTTGCGGAGAATCGGAGCCGGTGCGAGCATCGCCGCAACATGTCTCGCTTGCGCTCCGATTCTCCGCTTCTTTTCGAGTTGCCCGTGCGCCCCGACTTCTCGTTCGAAAACGAGGCGCGGCGCGAGGGCCGCTGGCCGGTAGCCGGAACCGACGAGGCAGGCCGGGGGCCGCTGGCGGGACCGGTCATGGCGGCGGCCGTCATCCTCGACCCAGACAATATTCCCGACGGACTGGACGATTCAAAACGGCTCGATGCGGCAGCGCGCGAACTGGTCTTTGCCGATATCCTCGCGCGGGCCGTTGCCGTCTCGTTCGCGTCGGTCTGTGCCGGCACGATCGACAGCGGCGATATCCGCAAGGCGAGCCTGGAAGCCATGCGCCGTTCGGTGGCAACGCTGGGGGTCGCGCCCCTTCTGGTGCTGGCCGACGGGCGCGACGTGCCGCCCGGCCTGCCCTGTCTTGCGCGCGCAGTCGTCAAGGGCGACCAGCGTTCGCAGTCGATCGCAGCCGCCTCCATCGTCGCCAAGGTGATGCGCGACCGCATGATGGCGCGTGCCGGCGCCTGCGACCCGCGCTACGGGTTCGAAGTGCACATGGGCTACGCCACGGTCAGGCATCGCGCGGCGATCGTCGAGCATGGCCCGGTCACCCGGCTCCACCGGATGTCCTTTGCGCCATTCAGGGTTTGACCGCCGCCAGATTTCGCAGCTTCGTATAACGAAAACGCCGCCCGGAGGCGGCGTTTTCGTTTGATGTGACGAGGGATCGGCAGCTCAGTTGAGCTTCGCCTTCACGTCGTCCAGCGAGGACTTGAACAGCGTCGCGTCCGTCTTCGCGTCGACTTTGTCTGCCAGAAGCTTGCCCGCCGCGGCGACGGCGATGTCGACGGCACGGCTGCGCACTTCGTTGACTGCGTCGCGTTCTGCCTGCGCGATCTTCTGCTCGGCCAATGCGGTGCGGCGGGTGACGTAGTCTTCCGTCTTCTGCCGCGCGTCTGCCTCGAGTATCTCGGCTTCGTGCCTGGCTGCAGCGACGATGTCGGCTGCCTCGCGCTCGGCTTCCTTGCGCTTGCGCTGATACTCGGCCAGCAGCTGCTGTGCTTCTTCACGCAGGCGGCGCGCCTCTTCGAGGTCGGCGCGAATGCGATCCGCACGTGCGTCGAGCGACTTGCCTACCATCCGCGGGACGCCGAGATAGGCAATCAACCCAAGGAACATGAAGAGAGCGATCGTGGCCCAGAGTGTGGCGTCCATGGTCTATCCCCTCACCGCTTTGACGGCGGCCGAGACCGCAGCCTTGTCGGTCTTGCTGCCCAGCAATTCCTGCACGATGAGACCGGTGGTCTCCTCGGCGATCTGGCTGACGTCGCGCATGGCGGCGTCCTTTATCAGCGCGATGCGGGCTTCGGCTTCCGAGAGCCTGGACTCCAGCGAAGCTTCCACCTTCTTGCGTTCCGCGTCGGCTTCCGCCTTGGCGACATCGCGAGCTTCCTGACCGATCGCGCCGGCCTTGGCCTTGGCGTCGGCAAGCTCCTGCTCGTAGGCGGCAAGAGCGGCGTCGGATTCTTCCTTCAGCCGTGCGGCCTGGTCGAGATCCTGCGCGATACGGTCGCTGCGCACCTCGAGGATGCCGCCGATGCGCGGCAGGACGACCTTCTTCAGGAAGAGGTAGAACAGGCCGAAGGTGATCGCCAGCCAAAGAAGCTGCGAAGGATAGGTCGAGGAATCGAAAGGCGGGAAGACCCCGGTCGAGCCATGCTCGACGCCGACCTCGGTGTGGCCGTTCTGGTCCGCTTCCGTTTCCAATTCCTGCGCAAATGCAGGCGCAACGAACATGCGCTTCCCCTGTCAAAAAGAAGCCGGCCGCGCAAACCGCAGCCGGCTCATGCACTGGTCTTAGACGGCGAACAGCAGCAGCAGCGCGATCAGCAGCGAGAAGATGCCGAGCGCTTCCGTCACCGCGAAGCCGAAGATCAGGCGGCCGAACTGGCCGTCGGCTGCAGACGGGTTGCGCAGGGCGCCCGAGAGGTAGCTGCCGAAGATGTTGCCGAGGCCGAGGGCCGTACCAGCCATGCCGAGGCAAGCCAGACCTGCGCCGATGTAACGTGCTGCTTCCGCTTCCATGTCAAACTCCTTGTGACTTTCGAGATTGCGGTTTTCTGTCGGCGGCGAACCGCCAGTGAACTTTGCGTCAGTGTCCCGGGTGGACCGCGTCATTCAGGTACATGCACGCCAGCACGGCGAAGACATAGGCCTGAAGGAACGAGACGAGGAATTCCAGCGCGGTAATCGCGATGGTCATGATGAGCGGCAGGATCGCGCCGCCGATGCCGATCGCGCCCAGCGAGCTGAGCGAAACGATGAAGCCCGCGAAGACCTTCAGCGTGATGTGCCCGGCCAGCATGTTGGCGAAAAGACGGACGGACAGGCTGATCGGCCGCGACAGGAACGAGATGATCTCGATGATGACGACCATAGGCAGCACCGCTGCCGGCACGCCGCTCGGCACGAACAGCTTCAGGAACTTGAAGCCGTGCTTCCAGAAGCCGTAGACGAGCACCGTTCCGATCACCAGCAGCGCCAGCGCGAAGGTGACGATGATCTGGCTGGTGACGGTGAAGAAATACGGGAACATGCCGAACATGTTCGCCACGAGCACGAAGGTGAACAGCGAGAACACCAGCGGGAAGAATTTCATCCCCGCAGTGCCCGCCGCGTCGCGCAGCATGTTGGCGACGAATTCATACGACATCTCCGAGACCGACTGCAGGCGGCTCGGCACCAGCCCGCGGCTGGACGTGGTCAGATAGAGAAACGCGCTGGCGGTTGCCACGGTGGCGACCATGAACAGCGAGGAATTGGTGAACGAGAAGTCGAGCCCGCCAATCTCGATAGGGACAAGCTTCGAGATTTGGAACTGCGTAATCGGATCGTCGGCCAACCTGACCCCCTGGATATTTCAATTGCGCCGAAAGGCGCGGCTCATTTTCTTTCGGGCTTCGAGGCGTCGTCGCCCGCAGCCTTGGAACCGGGCTCGGCAACCACGCCCGCCGCACGCAGTACATTGAGTACCCCTGCGCCGAACCCGAGAAACAGGAAGATGATGAGACCCCACGGCGAAGTGCCCGCCATACGATCGATCAGCCACCCTAGGCCTGCTCCAACCACTATTCCCGCGATGAACTCGCTGGAAAGCTTCATCGCCTGCCCGAAGCCGGCCATCGAGCCGGTTGCGGACTTGTCTTCGTCGTCACGCCGCGCCGGTTTCCTGGCTGCGAGCGCTGCTTCGAGTGCACGGGTGCGGCGAGCGAGATCGTCGCCTTCCGGACCTGAAGATGCGCCGGGCGCGCTTTTGGCGGTTTCGTCTGGCCTGTCTGAGCCGGCCATCTCAACCCTCTCCTGCCCGGACAGCCAGCCTCCGGCTCTCCGCTTCTAAAGTCGCGCGCAACATAGTTAGGGGTCCCGCCCCAGTCAAGCCGGGGCGAGACCGCCAAAAAGAACTTAATTTGCTAAAAAATTCAGCCGGTTAGCAATGTGCGACAATGCGTCATGCCGATTGCCCGCAGGGGATCGGCGCGAATCCGCACGCCTGCGGCGTCAGCTCCAGCCTCCGCCATGGGTTCGGTAGAAGATATGAAGCCCGATCTTCTTCATTTTCTCCATGGTGCGCGCCCAGCGCGGATTTACGTAAGTCGCGTGGTAGTGGGTCGACGAACCGACTTCCGGAATGAATATCTTCCCGGCCGTGACCGCCATGCCCACTTCCTGAGCCACCTTGTAGTGGTGCGCGCTGCGCACGCGGGGCCGCGTGCCGTCGCAGGCAAAGGAGAACTGGCAGCGGTTGCGCCAGCTCTGATTCTGGTACACCACGCCGCAGATCGTGGCGGGATAGGTCGGGTTGCGCACACGGTTCAGTATGACCTGCGCAACGGCCGCCTGCCCCTTCACGTCCTCGCCGCGCGCCTCGAAGTAGATGCCTTCGGCCAAGCACTGCTGCTCCTTGGCGGAGAACACGGTTGCGGGCAGCGGCTGGGTCATCCACACATGGTCGCCATCGGTGACGGGCGGAATGAAGCGGCCGCCGGCAGCGTCAACCTCATGGTGGAGCAGGCTCGCAAAGGGCGAGGCGGTGGCATAGTCGGGCGCCGGGGGCGCATATGCGGTAGCGAGAATGTCGGCCTTGTCGCTGGTGACCAGCGAGGCAAGAAATTCCGGAACGCCGGGCGAAACCTTGTCTTCCTTCACGTGAAAGGCTGCGGCGATCTGGACTTCCTTGCCCTTGATCTCGGGAACAACGAAAGCCATCTCGAACTGGCTTTCGACAGCAGGATCCAGCAGCGAACTGGTGCGCTCGAAGACCGAGCCCGCATTGAAGGATTTCGGCGGCGCGACCGGCGCGATGTTTACGATGCGGCCGCGCTTCTCGCTGCGGTTGACGCGCTGTTCGTCGGGTGTCTCGCTGGCAACGCCCTTGCCACGGAACGCCACCGTTCCCAGCCCTGCCGCCGTAACGCCGCCGCCAGCTATCGAGCCGGTGGCCGAAGCGTCGAGAAAGGGCATTTCCGCCTTGTGGACCGAGCCGGCGCCAGCGGTGACGACGAATGCACCCCACCGCTCGTCGGCGCGCTCGGCCCCGGAAACGAGGCTCGCTATGTCCTGGTAGGCGGCGGGGGTCGGTGAGCAAACCCAGATGCCGAGACCGATGAAGAACGGGGCAGCGAAAGCTCGTACCCCGCCAACGATGTCTCGCTGGCGCAGAACCTGTCGACGCAACACGAAAACTCTCCAGAAAACGCAACCCAAGAAGTCGAGCCACGATAGTGGTGCATTAACCTTGATGGATTGTTAATTTTGGGGCAGCGGGTGGCCGCCATTGTGTCTTCGCGCTTCCCTTGCCGCCCCGCCCGTCCTATCCGCTTTCTCAGGGTGATTCTCGGTGGAGGGAGCCATGAACCGAACCGTCTCCGCATTCCTGCTGGTCGGGGTGCTGACAGCCCTCCTTGCCGTGTTGAGCATCGCGCTGGTCAACAAGGGCTACGGGTTCGGTGCGCTGGGTTCGGGCCGATTGGACAATATCGCAAGTGCTGCGACCTTCGTCCCGCTGGCTGCGATCTACTCACTGGCCGCCGCGCTGATGATGCTGCTGCCGCTGCGCGCCGCAGGTTTCGTTCACGCCAATGCAGCCGGCCCGCTTTATTCAACGGCGCTCGTGCTGCTTTCCACGATAATCGGCGTGCAGGCCGCACGGTTCGCATTCGGCAGCCGCGAAGCGTTATCCGTGCTGATCGACTGGCAGTTCATATTCGCATTCGCCATCATCGCCGCGCATCTGACGATGAACGAACTGCGCCGCAACGTGCTGCTGCGCACGATCTTCTTCGTCGTGTTTCTCGCGGCGACGCTGGCGTGCCTGTACTGGACATTCCGGCTGTAACCGGGGTGTCTCAGCGGCGCTTCTTTGCCTTGCTGGCGAACGGATTGTCGGGAGCCCGCAGCGCGATCCTTATCGGCACGCCCGGCATCTCGAACGTCTCGCGCAGCCCGTTTATCAGATAACGGATATAGGACTGCGGCATCGCATCCGGCCTGGAGCACGATAGCACGAAGCCGGGCGGGCGCGTCTTGACCTGCGTAATGTACTTGATCTTCAATCGCCTGCCCGCGACGGCCGGAGGCGGATGATGCGCGAGAACGCCTTCAAGCCAGCGGTTGAGCTTGCCGGTCGAGATACGGCGGTTCCAGACGCGGTGCGTCTTCTCGACCGCTTCCATCAGCTTGTCGAGGCCTCGGCCCGTCTCGCCCGAAATCGTCACGGCCTGAAGCCCGCGCACCTGCGGAAGCAGCCGCTCGGTCTTTTCGCGCAGTTCGGCCAGCAGTTCCTGCCGGTTCTCGATCAGGTCCCACTTGTTGAACGCCAGCACGGGCGCGCGGCCTTCGCGGATGATGAGGTCGGCGATCTGCAGATCCTGCTTTTCGAACGGGATCGTCGCATCGAAGACGATGATGACGACCTCGGCGAAACGGATCGCGCGCAGGCCGTCTGCGACGGAGAGCTTCTCGAGCTTCTCCTGCACCTTCGCCTTGCGGCGCATGCCGGCCGTATCGAACAGCTTGATGCGGCGGCCCCGCCATTCCCAATCGACCGAAATGGAATCGCGCGTGATGCCTGCTTCCGGCCCGGTCAGCAGCCGCTCCTCGCCCAGCATCGTGTTGATGAGGGTCGACTTGCCGGCGTTCGGCCTGCCCACGATGGCAATGCGAAGCGGCTTGGTGGTGTCGTATTCCGGGACGATCTCCGCGTCGGGGTCTTCGATGTCCTCGCCGATCAGCCCATCGGAAATGGCGATGCCGGGCGCTTCATCCTCTTCGTCTTCGGCAAGTGCGCGGTCCTCGCCCAGCGCCTCGACGATCGCGTGGCGAAGATCGGCCATACCCTGCCCGTGCTCCGCCGAGATCGGGATCGGCTCACCCAGCCCCAGTTCCCACGCCTCGATCGCGCCGCCCTCGGAACTGCGCGATTCCGACTTGTTGGCGGCCAGAACCACCGGCTTGCCCGTGCGCCGCACGACGTCGGCGAAGGTGCGGTCGTCGGGCATGATGCCCGCGCGCGCATCCATGATGAAGATGACGAGATCGGCCTCGTCGATGGCCGCTTCGGTCTGGGCACGCATGCGGCCTTCCAGAGAGGACGCCGCCGCATCCTCAAGACCGGCCGTATCGATGACATCGAAGCGGAGATCATAGAGCTTGCCGGCGTGCACGCGGCGGTCGCGCGTTACGCCGGGCGTGTCATCGACGAGCGCGAGCTTCCGCCCGGCGAGCCGGTTGAAAAGCGTCGATTTGCCGACATTGGGACGGCCGATGATCGCTACCTTGAAGGACATTGGCGTCGATCACGACGACGCGCCCGAACCGCGAATCAGTTCGGACATGAGTTCGGCGCGCTGGCGCATATTGGCGGGGGCCTGCTGGTCGTCGCTGATCTGGCCGAACAGCGTCGCCGCGTCGGAGAAGCGGCCTTCTTTCCATGCCGAGAGCGCGAGCGCCTCGCGCGCGCTGTGGCGCAACGTGTTGGTTTCGCTCGTCAGCGCCTCGACACGCGCCGATACGTCGGCGTAGCTGCCGTGGTCCACCAGAAGCAGCCCGGCGCGCAGCTTCGCCATGTCGCGGATGGATTCGGGCACGGCGCGATCGGCCGCGACACTGTCGAAAGCCGCAACCGCGCCTGCAAAGTCGCCGGCCTCGGCAAGCACAGTCGCGCCGCGCATCCGCGCCAGCACCGGATAGGCGCCGTAACCATCGGCCTCGAGCTGCTGGAGCGCAGCGGTCGCCTCATCCGTCCTGCCTTCACGCGCGAGCGTCAGTGCCTGCGAATAAGCGTCGCCCGAGTTGTTCGCGCGCGTTTGAGACCAGTAGTCCCACGCGACCCAAAGCGACGTGCCGAGCACGACGGCCACCGCAATCACGATCGCGGCAGGGCCGTAGCGCGTCCACAGCGCCTTCGCCTGATCCTGGCGTAGCTCCTGGTTTACTTCGCGAAAGAAACTGTCGTCCGACATCGGTCACCGGCATTGTTGGGAAATCGAGGCTCGGGAACTCCGCCCGGCCGTATGGGCATGGGTTTTAGCTGAAATTTGGTGGCATGGAAGGGGTTTTGGCAAAAAGCCGGCTTCACGGCCGCGTCATGCACCCCATGCTTGCCATATTCGGCTGGCAGGGTGCGGCTTCCCATCCAGTTTGCACCGCGTATCCTCCATGCATTCATGCCGATCTCTTTGCCTGTCAGCCGCAGCCTGCGTCCTTGCGTTTCCGGCCGTCGCAGCAGGGCCCGCGCAAGCGCGTTCTCCCCAATATGTGCTGATTTCATTCGACGGCGCGGGGCCGCTGGAACAGTGGGATCGCAGTCGCGCCTTGGCGGACAGGACGGGCGCGCAGTTCACCTATTTCCTCTCCTGTGTCTATCTCGTCGCGCGCGAGAACCGCGCCGGCTACCAGCCGCCCCGCCAAGAGATCGGACGCTCCAATGTCGGCTTTGCCCAGACGAGGGAGGAGGCCGCGCAACGCCTCGGCCAGATATGGAGCGCGCGTGCGGAAGGCCACGAGATCGCGAGCCACGCCTGCGGCCATTTCGACGGCGGGGAATGGACCGCCGCAGAATGGCGGGCCGAGTTCGGCCAGTTCTCGTCCATCCTCGCCGATGCCTGGGTGGCCAACGGGGTGGGATCGGACGAACCCGCCGGCTGGCGGGATTTCGCGAAGGACGAGATCGTCGGTTTCCGCGCGCCTTATCTATCGACCGGCCAGGGGCTGTTCGATGCGTTGGCGCAAGACGGCTTCGCCTACGACGCCAGCACCGTATCTCGCGGGCCGGCCATGCCGGAAGGCACGACCGTGCCACGCTTCGCCCTGCCGATGATCCCGGAAGGACCTTCGGCGCGGCCGGTCATCGCCATGGACTACAATCTCTTCGTCCGCCATTCGGGCGGCATCGAGCGCGACGACCGGGACGGCGTGTTCGAGGAGCGCGCGCTTTCCGCCTTCCGCGCCGCCCTGGACGAGCAGATGACGGGCGACCGCGTGCCGCTGCAGATCGGCCTGCACTTCACGCTGATGAACGGCGGGGCATACTGGCGCGCACTGGAGCGCTTCGCGGAAGATGCTTGCGCGCAGCCCGACATCCGCTGCGTGAGCTATCGCACCTATATGACGGAGACGGCGGGCGACGGCTGAACCGCTCAGGCTTTCGCGCCGCGTCCCACGACGGCGGCGGCCAGCAGGACGAGCGCTGCCAGCAGCGACGGCGCAGTGAAGCTGCCGGTGCTGTCGGCAACGATGCCCGCCACGATCGGGCCGAGTATCTGCCCCAGCCCAAAGGACGCCGTCATCAAGGCCAGCACACGACGAGGTGCGTTGCCGGCGAGCTGCCTTGCAAGCTGGAGGCCCATCGCGGTGACCGCGATGAACGTGGCGCCAAGCAGCACACCACCCAGCAACGGCCCGACATATCCGCCAAGCATGACGCTTGCCGCCACGCCCAAAGCCTCGACCACGCAGCCGACGGCGAACATCTTCGAAAGCCCCCAGCGCCGTGCCGCAAAGCCCCAAAGCCAGACCGACGGCAAGCCCGCGAGGCCGGTAGCCAGCCAGACGACGGACTCGAACATGCGGTCTGCCCCGCCCTGCCGGACGATCGCGACAAGGAAAGTGGCGGTGACGATGTAGCCGAAGCCGAACAGCCCATAGGCCACGACGATGCGCGTCATCGACGTGCTGCGCGGCATGGGCGGCTCCGCCACCGGCTTGTGCGCCGGGGCCGGGCCGCGGTCGATCACCATCCACACCACGGCAAGACCGAGCGCCGAGAGCGCACCGGACCAGAGCCAGCTCGCCTGCCACTGCGCGCCCGCCAGAAGCAGCGCGGCCGTCATCAGCGACGAAATGGCGATGCCCGCGCCGACTCCGCCGAAATGCCATGCCTGAAGGTCGCTTCGCCCCGCGACTGCCAGCCGCGAGAAAACGATCGTGGACAGGAAAACCATCACGAACGCGCTGGCCACGCCGGCGAGGAAGCGTATCGCCAGAAAAAGGCCGACACTTTCCGTCAGGCCCATGGCGGCGGCCAGAAGGGTGCTGGCGGCAAGGCCCGCCATGGCAACCCCATGCTCCCTGCCCTGCCCCCAATTGCCTGCCGCCAGAATGGCGCCGACGAGGTATCCTGCATAGTTGGCCGAAGCGATCAGCCCGGCATCGGACGCGGTCAGCCCCAACCCGTCCATCATGCCGGGCAGGATGGGCGTGTAGACGAACCGGCCGATGCCCATGGCGACGGCCATGGCGACCATGCCGGCGAGTGCATAAGCGAGAGGGGAGCGGGCCTGAGAATCCATTGCGCCGGAGATTACCGGCGCAGGATGCCCCTGCAATACCGAACCACCATTGGCATAGACGAAAGAGGCTTGATGGTTGTGCCGGTCAGCCGTCCAGAGGAATGGTCGCCAGCACCTCGTGTCGTGCCTGCCCGTGAAAACTGTGAATGAAGTATATGGCCGTCGCGCCCCAGCCGACCGGCGCGACGGGCGTTTCAGCGATCCTCATTTCGCTGTATCCAAGCGTCACATGCGGCGTGAAGCCTCTGGGCGCACCAACGCCGATCCCCGCCAGTCTTGCGCGAAGATCGTTGCGCAGATCGCACAACGGCTGCGGCGCACGCCGCGTCGTCAACACCACCGCCGTCTTCCGCCGTCGCCCCCGGAAGCTCATCAGGCGGTCGAAATCTATCACGAATGGCGCACAATGCAGCCGCTGCGTCCCCTCGCACACACGAGCGATCAGCGCGGCCGAATACGACGCGCTTTGCGCGACACCGAGAACGGAGACATGCAGATTGGCCGGCTTCGTGGCAGATTCGATCACGCCGAATTTGCGACTGATCCACGGCATCGTCTCGTTGACAATGCGCCGAATAGCCTCGCCGTCAGGACGCAGGGCGAGGAAATATGTATCCGAATCCTGCGGCGCTGGCCCGACAGCACGTGGACCGCAGGTTGCCCCGATATCCTCACGCTCTCCGAAGTCGAATGCATACTGCATACGACAAAATAGAACAAATCATGAACATGTAAAAGTGGATTCTGCGGCCCCCGGTTAGTGCCCCTGGCTCATCCGGCGAATATCGCCTCATAGCGTTCGGGCTTGAAGCCGACTTCGATAGCGGTGCCGGTGTCCAGCACTGGCCGCTTTATCATCGTCGGCTCGGCGACCATCAGCTCGATGGCCCTGGCCTCATCAAGTCGGGCCTTCGCCTCGTCGGGAAGCGCGCGGAAAGTCGTGCTCGACTTGTTGAGCACTTTCTCCCAGCCGGCAGCCTTGCACCAGCGCTTCACGTCGGCTGCGGCGATGCCTTCAGCACGATAGTCGTGAAAGGCATAGTCGATGCCGTGCGCCTTCAACCAGACGAACGCCTTCTTCATCGTGTCGCACGTCTTGATGCCGTAGATCGTCACAGCCATCCGCGCGCCTACTCCCACTCGATGGTACCGGGTGGCTTGGAAGTCACGTCGTAGACGACGCGGTTGATGCCGCGAACCTCGTTGATGATGCGAGTGGCCGCACGGCCGAGAAATTCCATGTCGTAGTGGTAGAAGTCGGCCGTCATGCCATCCACCGAGGTGACGGCGCGCAGCGCGCAGACATATTCGTAGGTGCGCCCATCGCCCATGACACCGACCGTCTGTACGGGCAGCAGCACGGCGAAGGCCTGCCAGATGGCGTTGTAGAGCCCCGCCTTGCGGATTTCGTCGAGATAGATGGCGTCGGCCTCGCGCAGGATGTCGAGCTTGTCGCGCGTCACGGCGCCGGGGCAGCGGATGGCCAGACCTGGCCCCGGGAAGGGATGGCGCTCGATGAAATGGTCCGGCAGGCCCAGTTCGCGGCCCAGCGCCCGAACCTCGTCCTTGAAGAGCTCGCGCAGCGGCTCCACCAGCTTCATCTTCATGCGTTCGGGCAGGCCGCCGACATTGTGGTGCGACTTGATCGTCACCGAGGGCCCGCCGGTGAACGACACGCTTTCGATCACGTCGGGGTAGAGCGTGCCCTGCGCGAGGAAATCGGCGGGCTTGCCGGCGTCTGCCAGCTTCTTCGCCTCGTCCTCGAAAACCTCGATGAACAGGCGGCCGATGGTCTTGCGCTTCTTCTCGGGGTCCGCCTCGCCTTCCAGCGCCGACAGGAACATCTCCTGCGCCTGCACGTGCACGAGCGGGATGTTGTAGTGTTCGCGGTACATCGAAACGACCTGCTCGCCCTCGCCCTTCCGCATCAAGCCGTGGTCGACGAAAATGCAGGTCAGCCGCTCGCCGATGGCTTCATGGATGAGAACCGCCGCGACGGAGGAATCGACGCCGCCCGAAAGCGCGCAGATCACGCGCCCGTCACCCACCTGGGCGCGGATCGCCGCAATCGCCTGCTCGCGATAGGCAGCCATGGTCCAGTCGCCGGCAAGGCCGGCGATGTTGTGCACGAAATTCGCCAGAAGCTTCGCGCCATCCGGCGTATGCACAACCTCCGGGTGGAACTGAACGGCATAGAAGCGACGCTTCTCGTCCGCGATGGCCGCATAGGGCGCACCGGTCGAGGTGCCGATGACGCGGAAGCCTGCCGGCAGGGCGGTCACGCGGTCGCCGTGGCTCATCCACACCTGATGGCGGGTGCCCTTGGCCCAGACGCCGTCGAACAGCGCGCTTTCATCCTCGATCTCGAGAAAGGCGCGGCCGAACTCGCGATGATGGCCGCTTTCGACCTTGCCGCCGAGCTGTGCGCACATGGTCTGCTCGCCATAGCAGATGCCGAGAACCGGTATGCCGGCCTCGAAAATCTCCTGCGGAGCGCGCGGGCTGCCGATGTCTACGGTGGAGGCCGGGCTGCCCGAAAGGATCACCGCCTTCGGCTTCATCCGGCGGAACGCTTCCTGCGCGGACTGGAAAGGGACGATCTCGGAATAGACGCCGGCCTCGCGCACGCGGCGCGCAATCAGCTGCGTCACCTGGCTGCCGAAATCGATGATGAGGACGGTGTCGGGATGGGCTGTGTCGGTCATGGTGAGCCTTTAGTGAAAGAAGCGAGTCGGCGCAATGGGTCGCCAGCGCCGGTTTCGCGCCGGCTCAGCCTTCAAGCAGGCCCCGATCCAGCGCTTCGGCCAGCCGGTCCACCGCTAGGGCCAGCTTCTCGTCGATGACATGGAGATATACGGTCCAGTCGCCCACCTGCTTCAGCTCGGCCGCGCCGTCCGAAATGCCGCGCAGGCCGACCAGCGGTACGCCGAAATGCTGGCATGCGCGCAGCACGGCGAAGGTTTCCATGTCGACCATGTCGGCTTCTATCGCATCGTAGGCCCCGCCCGAAACGATATTCGCGCCGGTCGAGATGGTGGCGGCAGGGATGCCCGAAACGCGCAGCGGAAGCTCGACCACGCGCGGCAAATCCAGAAACGGAGTCTCGCCTTTGGGGAAACCCAGCGGCGAGGCATCCATGTCGCGATAGGCGACGGAGGACACCTGATAGACGCCGGTCTGCTCCAGCGTCCGGCTGCCGGCGGAACCGAGCGAGACCACGAGATCTGGCAACGGCCCCGCGGCTTGCAGGCGGGCGAGCGCCGCGGAAAGAACCACGCCCGCCTCGACCGGGCCGACGCCCGTCATGAGCGGCGTGAAGCGCGCCTTCAGATGGTCGCCATATTCCGGTGCGGCCGCCATGACGAACAGCACCTGCCTGCCGGCAACCGGCGTCGGCTCAACCTTCGATGCCATCGCGCCCGCTCACGACCATGATCGTCGCCGTCATGGTGGCGACGAGCCGCGCGTTGCCCTCGGTGTCGTAGGCATAGGCCTGCCCGTCGGCAACGATGATCGTGCGGCCGGGCTTTGTGACCGACCCGCGAAACAGGAACCGCTCGCCCCTGCCCGGCGACAGCAGATTGACCTTGAATTCGATCGTCAGAACCGCCGCATCGGCCGGCATGACGGAATATGCCGCGTAGCCGCAGGCTGAATCGAGCGCGGTGGAGATTATGCCCGCATGCAGAAAGCCGTGCTGCTGGGTGTATTCCGCACGGTAGGGCATCTCGATCTCGACCTCGCCGGCATTCACGCGGGTGAGTTCGGCGCCTATGGAGGTCATGATCTGCTGGCGAGCGAAACTCGTCCTTACGCGGCCTTCGTAGTCGCCCTGCGGCTCGAACTTCACCGACATGCTTCACTCCCTCAGCTTTGCCAGCTTCGCTTATGGCAAAGCCGCGACGGCTGGGCAACGTTGAATTGTGCAGCGCAGCAAATGATCAGTTGAGCCAGAAGATCGAGGCGTTCAGCAGCGTCGCGAAGCCGACCCAAGCCGCATAGGGCAGGAACAGCAATGCGGCGGGGCGGTCCCGATCCCAGGCAAGCACGATGAAGGCCACGATCGCGGCGAGCAGCGCGACGATCACCGCGAGTGCCAGCCCCACGGATTGGAGGGTGAAGAAGACCGGCGACCAGAGGAAATTGAGGCCCATCTGCAGCCACCACGCGGTCATCGCGCCGCCCGTGCGCGCCTGCCGCCAGATGCGCCAGCCGGCAACGGCGATCATCACGTAGAGCGTCGTCCAGACGGGCGCGAAAATCCAGTTGGGCGGATTGAAGGGTGGCTTTTCGAGCGCGGCGTACCACTCGCCGGGCGTGTTGGTGGCGCCGATGAGCGAGCCGCCGCCTACGACGAGCAGGATGAAGAGAACGAGCGGAATGAAACGGGTCATGAGAACCAACGCGTGTTTTGGCCAGAACGGCTTAACGTGAACGCGGTTCCCTTGGTGCCGTCACGACCGCGTCAGCGCGCTGAAAAAGAACCCGTCGGTGCCGGTGGCGGCCGGCGTGAGTGCAAGGCCCGTGCCCGAAAAGCGTGCGCGGCCCGGCTGGCCGCCGGCGATGCCCGCCCAAAGCTCCTCGTGGTTGCCGACGGAAAAATCCGGGTTTGCCGCCAGAAAGTTCTCGATCTGCTTCTGGTTTTCCTGGGGGAAGATGGAACAGGTGATGTAGACCAGCCGGCCGCCCCGCTTCACATAGGATTTCGAGGCTTCGAGAATGGAGGCCTGCTCGCGCAGCCGCACATCGAGCTGGCGATCGGTGAGCCGCCATTTCGCGTCGGGCCTGCGCCGCCACGTGCCGCTGCCCGTGCAGGGCGCGTCGACCAGCACGAGGTCCATCTCGCCCTCAAGGGGCGCCAGGCCGGCTGCGCCCGCAACCGTCTGCACATTGCGGCTGCCGGCGCGGCGAAGCCTGTCGAAGATGGGCGCGAGGCGCTGCTTTTCGGCATCGTGCGCGAATATCTGGCCGCGATTGTCCATCGCCGCCGACATCGAAAGCGTCTTGCCGCCCGCGCCGGCGCAATAGTCGAGCACCTGCATTCCCGGCGCGGCGCCTGCGAGGTCCGCGACGATCTGCGAACCTTCGTCCTGCACCTCGAACCAGCCCTTGCGGAAGGCAGGCTCGGCCTGGACGTTGGGGTGGCGGCCGTCGCCCGCGATCGGCGGAATGCGGATACCGTCGGCGACAAGGACGGAGGGTGTCGCGCCGGTCCCCTCAAGCTCGGACAGCACCTTTTCGCGCGTCGAGAGCAGCGTGTTGACCCGCAAATCCAGCGGAGGGCGCGCCGCAAGCGCGGCGATCTCGCCCACCCAGTCCGCGCCGAAGGCGTCCTCCACCAGCGGCACGCACCAGTCCGGGCAGTCGGCACGCACGGCATCCGGCGCGTCGTCCAGCGTCCTGCCGGATAAAGCGGAACGCTCTTCCTGCGAGAGTTCGGCAGGGGCGAAGCGGTCGCCATCGAGCGCGGCGTTGATGGCGGCTGCGTCCATCCCCCATTCCAGCATCAGCGCGCCGAGCGCCAGCGCGCGGGAGGAATCGGCATCGAAAAGCCATCCGGCAGAGCGCTTGCGGCGCAGCGCGTCGTAGACGATGTTGCCGATTGCGGCACGATCGCCGGAGCCGGCGAAACGGTGCGACAGGCCCCAGTCCTTGAGGGCGTCCGCCGCGGGGCGGTGCCGCCTGTCGATGTCGTCCAGTATCTCGATGGCTGCTGCCAGCCTGCCGCCCAGTCTCATATCGGTGTTCCCGCTTCGGTTGACCCGTCGCCCGCTGTTAGACGGTTCGGGGACGGGCGGCAACCGACCGCGACGAGAAAGCGCCTTAGGCCGTCTCGATGCCGAGATTGGGGACGAAGAAAAGCACGGCGATGATGGCCGAGGCCGCCGCCGCGATCCAGATCGCGCCGAGGCCGAGGGCGAGGAAGGCGGTCGCCCCCATTACCGCGCCGAGCGCGAGACCAAGCCACAACAGCGCATACCAAACCCACGACGTGCGGCTGCCGCCGCGCAGGGCCGCCGCGATGTGCTGGCCCATCTTGACGAGTGTGCCTGTCATGTAGGTGACGCCGATGCTGACCTCGCCGTTGCGCTCGAAAACCGTGTTCTCCGCGCCCATTGCGATGGCAAGGAAGACTACCGCCAGCCAATGGTGACCGGCAGCGGCTGCAAGCCCGGCGGAAAGCAGCATTGCGGTGACCAGCACCATCACCCAGCCGGGCTTGCGCGCGGGCACTGCCTGCCGCAACAACGTGCCGGCGACCACGCCTGCGACGAAAAGAAGGATGAGGAAGGCGGGCAGCCAGGTCTGCGGCTCCGCCTCGGCGATCGACGCGCCCAGACGCGTCGTGTTGCCGGTCATGAAGGAAACGAAGTAGCCGCCCAGATGAAGAAAGGCGACCGCATCGACGAAGCCGGCGAGCGCGGCCATGGGCATGGCGACGAGCCGCTCGCTCGGCGGATGCTGGATCACTCAGGCCGGCTCCGGGCCATCCCGCGTGTGCCGCTTCAGGCCTGGATGACGACGACGTTGGCGCCCACGGGCACACGCTCGTAGAGGTCCACCACGTCGTGGTTGAGCATGCGCACACAACCGCTGGAGACGGCGAGGCCGATGGAATCGGGCTGGTTGGTGCCGTGGATGCGGAACATGGTGTCGCGGCCGCCGCGATAGAGATACAGCGCACGCGCGCCCAGCGGGTTCGTCAGGCCGCCCGGCACGCCGCCCGCATACTGCAGGTTCCGAGGATCGCGGTTTATCATGTTGGCCGTGGGGGTCCAGTTCGGCCACTCGGCCTTGCGGCCGACGGTAGCGGCGCCGCGCAAGGCCAGCCCCTCGCGGCCGACGCCGATGCCGTAGCGCATGGCGCGCCCGTCACCCATCACGTAATAGAGCCGGCGCTCCGGGGTGTTGACCACGACGGTGCCGGCCTTGTGCTTGCCGTCATAGGCGACTTCCCTGCGGCGCAGCTCCGGCTTGATCTTTTCGGGCGATAGCGCGGCCAGCGGAAATCGCGGATGCGGCACTGCGGCATAGTTCTGGAAATCGGTGCGATACTCGGTGACCGAGCAGCCTGCTGCAAACAGCGGCAATCCGATCAGGAACCCGCGGCGCGAAATTGTCATGACGTCCCCCAAACCCTTGGCTCATGCAAAGCAGTATGGCTTTATGGTTAACGAAAACTTTCCGGACGGCAAAGTGTGTTAACCGCATCCGTTGGTCGAGCGGATTAGACTTCAGGAACCGCCTCTATACAAGCCAAACGGGCGCGGATTGCTCCGCGCCCGTTCACATTTTCGATGGCTGGCAGGTGTTGCCAGTAGGCTCACGCCAGATCGAAACGATCCGCGTTCATCACCTTGTTCCACGCAACCACGAAGTCGCGCACGAACTTCTCCTTCGAATCATCAGTCGCATAAACCTCGGCGAACGCGCGAAGCTGCGAGTGCGAACCAAAGATGAGGTCGACGCGGGTCGCGGTCCACTTCAGCGTGCCGGACTTGCGGTCGTGGCCCTCATAAGCGTTCTGGCCTACCTCGTTCCACACCGTGCCCATGTCGAGCAGGTTGACGAAAAAGTCGTTGGACAGGACGCCCGGACGATCGGTAAACGCGCCGTGCTTCGAGCCGGCATGGTTTGCGCCAAGCACGCGCAGGCCGCCCAGCAGCGCGGTCATCTGCGGCGCGGTGAGCCGCAAAAGCTGTGCCCGATCGACCAGAGCCTCCT
The DNA here is from genome assembly GCF_008180155.1 of Neoaquamicrobium microcysteis. Lineage (GTDB taxonomy): Bacteria > Pseudomonadota > Alphaproteobacteria > Rhizobiales > Rhizobiaceae > Aerobium > Aerobium microcysteis. The sequence continues at coordinate 134,860 of NZ_VSZS01000063.1, forward strand.
CCGGAGCCATGAACTGGCGACCGGAGAGGTAGTTGCGGAAACCATCGGCGCGCGGCTCCAGAGCCGCGAAGGACTGGACGTCGGTCTGCTCCTGCGAGGCGTCCATGCGGCCCGGCGTGAACGGCACCGAGACCTCGACGCCGCCGTCCTTCGCCGCCTTCTCGACGGCCGCTGCACCGGCGAGCACGATGAGGTCAGCCAGAGAAACCTTCTTGCCGCCGCTTTGTGCCGCGTTGAACTCGGCACGGATCGCTTCCAGCCTGTCCAGCACTTTGGCCAGGGTGGCCGGCTCGTTGACTTCCCAGTCCTTCTGCGGGGCCAGACGGATGCGCGCCCCGTTGGCGCCGCCGCGCTTGTCGGACCCGCGGAAGGTGGAGGCCGACGCCCAGGCGGTCGAAACCAGCTCCGTCACCGACAGGCCCGATGCGAGCACCTTCGCCTTGAGATCGGCGATGTCCTGATCGCTGACCAGCGCGTGGTCGACCTCCGGAACAGGGTCCTGCCAGATGAGCGTTTCCTGCGGCACGAGCTTGCCGAGGTAGCGCACCCGCGGACCCATGTCGCGGTGGGTAAGCTTGAACCAGGCACGGGCGAACGCATCGGCGAACTGGTCGGGGTTCTCGTAGAAGCGGCGTGAAATCTTCTCGTATTCCGGGTCGAAGCGCAGCGACAGGTCGGTGGTCAGCATAGTCGGCCGGTGCTTCTTCGCCGGGTCGAACGCGTCGGGCACGGTCGCCTCGGCGTTCTTGGCCACCCACTGCTTCGCGCCAGCGGGGCTGGTCGTCAGCTCCCACTCATTCTCGAACAGGTTCTTGAAGAACAGGTTGCTCCACTGAGTGGGCGTCTGCGTCCAAGTGACTTCAGGCCCGCCGGTGATGGCGTCAGCGCCGAAGCCGGTGCCGTGGGTGCTCTTCCAGCCCAGGCCCTGATCCTCGATCGCGCCACCCTCGGGGTCGGGACCGATCAGCGATGGGTCGCCCGCGCCGTGCGTCTTGCCGAAAGAGTGGCCGCCGGCGATCAGCGCGACCGTCTCCTCGTCGTTCATCGCCATGCGGAAAAACGTCTCGCGGATGTCGCGGGCCGCCGCGATCGGGTCCGGGTTGCCGTTTGGGCCTTCCGGGTTGACGTAGATCAGGCCCATCTGCACCGCGCCGAGCGGCTCGGAGAGCTGGCGCTCGCCGCTGTAGCGCTCGTCGCCCAGCCAGGTGCCCTCAGGGCCCCAGAACAGCTCCTCCGGCTCCCAAACATCGGCGCGGCCACCGGCGAAACCGAACGTCTTGAAACCCATGGATTCCAGCGCGACATTGCCGGTGAGGATCATCAGGTCGGCCCAGGACAGCTTGCGGCCGTACTTCTGCTTGATCGGCCAGAGCAGACGGCGGGCCTTGTCGAGGTTGGCATTGTCCGGCCACGAATTGAGCGGCGCAAAGCGCTGCTGGCCAGCACCCGCGCCGCCGCGCCCGTCGGTGATGCGGTAGGTGCCAGCGCTGTGCCAGGCCATGCGGATCATGAGACCGCCATAGTGGCCGAAATCTGCCGGCCACCATTCCTTGGAATCGGTCATCAGCGCGTGCAGGTCGGCGATCACCGCGTCGAGGTCGAGGCTCTCGAACTCCTTGGCGTAGTCGAAGTCCTTGCCCATCGGGTCGGAGAGGTCGGAGTTGCGGTGAAGGCTCTCGATATCGAGCTGCTCAGGCCACCAGTCGCGGTTTCTGTGGCCGCGCGACCCACCCGAAAACGGGCACTTGCCCGCATTGTCTTCAACCTTCTTGTCCATCTTTCTCTCCGCTCGTCTGGCGATTGCTAGAATCGTTCCGCATCGGACCGGACCGGCTTCAAGCGGTCGATTCCGAAGCATTTTCGGAGCCTTGGCGGGGAATCCCGCTTGGCTCCTCAATCTGGAATGGTTCCAAACTAACGCCGCCGCGCCATAGAAACAAATTGCGTTTCCTACTCGTTTCGATAATTTCTGCTTATGATACGACTGACGATACGGCAGATGGAATATTTCGAGGCGCTGGTCGAGACCCTGCATTTCGGCAGGGCGGCCGAACTGGCCGGCGTGACCCAGCCGGCGCTGTCGTCGCAGATCGCCGAGATGGAGGAGCGGCTTGGCAGGAAGCTGTTCGAGCGCGGCGGCAAAACCGTTCATCTGACGGAGGACGCTCGCATGCTACGGCCTCGCATCGAACGCGTGCTGGCCGAGATGCGCGAGATCGAGACGACGGCGCGGCGTGGCCGAGGCGCGATGGAGGGGCGTTTCCGGCTGGGCGTCATCCCCACGGTCGCGCCCTACCTTCTGCCGCAGCTTCTGCCGGAACTGCGCAAGCGGTTTCCGGCGCTTGCGATCGAGCTGCGAGAGGCCGTGACCGCAACGATGATCGAGGAAACCGCCGCCGGGCGGCTGGACGGCATGATCGCTGCCCTGCCGCTGGAGCATCCCGCTGTAGCGGTGGAGCCGCTGTTCGAGGATCGCTTCTTCCTGGCGGTCCCCGCGTCGGACCCCGGCTTCGTCGCGCCGCCCGTACCGCCGGAAAGCCCCGCGCTGGAACGGCTGATGCTGCTGGAGGAAGGCCACTGCATGCGCGAGCAGGCGCTGGCGATATGCGGAAGCGTTCGCCCCGCCGCGATGGCGAACTACGGCGCGACCAGCCTGACGACGCTGCTGCAGATGGTGGCGCACGGCCAGGGCGTGACGCTGATACCCGAGATGGCGCGGACGGCCAGCGAGGCGATGCCGGACCTCCGGGTCGTACCGTTCGCCGACCCGATGCCGGCGCGGCGGCTGGCGTTCGCATGGCGCAGAAATTCGAGCCGGCAGGGCGAATGCCGGTCGCTCGCAGCCATTATTCGCGGGCTGGCCGCCGCGTCAGGCGCCGAGCAGGTGGATGGCCAGCAGCACCCACATCACGAACACGACGATGAAGCCGAGCGTGAAAGCGGGCTGGCGGTAGCGAATCCGGTTTGACGTGACGTGGATGAAGCTGTGCACATAGCGCGACAGCACGAACACCCAAGCCAGCACCAGCGCCAGCGTTCCCGCTCCCGCCGTGGCGTAGAGCGCCAGACAGCCGATGTGGAACAGGACCGGCAGCTCGAACTGGTTGGAAAGCGCATTGCGCGCGAACAGGCTTTCGGCAGGTTCGTTCAGGTTCTCCCGGAACTGTGAAATCTTTACGCTGCCGTTGGTCACAGCCTCCTTGCGACGAACGCCCAGCAGCGCGTAGAGCGCGAATACGAGCGCGACATGCGCGATCATCGGCCAGAAGATTGCTGTCTGGTTCACTTCAACTACCCCGCCGTCCAAATGCTGCAATAATTCTACGGTGCGCGCGCCGCAACGGATCTGCGAAGGCGCGCCGAAAGACGATAAGCCTACATCCCGCCCGGATAGTTCGGGCTTTCGCGCGTGATCGTCACGTCGTGGGTGTGGCTTTCGCGCAGGCCTGCATTCGAGATGCGCACGAAGGTCGCGCGCTCGCGCAGTTCGGTCAGGTTGGCCGCGCCGACATAGCCCATCGCCGCCTTCAGGCCGCCGACGAGCTGGTGAAGCACGCCGCCGACAGGCCCCTTGTAAGGCACCTGTCCCTCGATGCCTTCCGGCACCAGCTTGAGCGTGTCGCGTACCTCGGCCTGGAAATAGCGGTCGGCCGAGCCGCGCGCCATCGCGCCGACGGACCCCATGCCGCGATACGCCTTGAAGGAGCGGCCCTGGTGCAGATAGACCTCGCCCGGGCTTTCATCCGTGCCGGCCAGCAGCGAGCCGATCATCGCGGCCGAAGCACCGGCCGCCAGCGCCTTGGCCAAGTCGCCCGAGAACTTGATGCCGCCATCGGCGATGATGCCGACGCCTGCGCGGTCGGCGGCCTCAACCGCCGACATGATGGCGGAAAGCTGCGGCACGCCGACGCCCGCCACGATGCGGGTGGTGCAGATCGAGCCCGGCCCGATACCGACCTTCACGCCGTCGGCGCCGGCATCGATGAGCGCCATGGTGCCGTCGGCGGTGGCGACGTTGCCCGCGATGATGCGCACGGAGTTGGAAAGCTTCTTGGCGCGCGCGACCGCATCCAGCACGCGCTGCGAATGGCCGTGGGCTGTATCGATGACTAGAAGGTCCACCCCGGCGTCTATCAGGCGCTCCGCGCGCTCGAAGCCGTCATCGCCGACGCTGGTAGCCGCCGCCACGCGCAGGCGGCCCTGCGCATCCTTGGCAGCGTTGGGATTGAGCTGCGACTTCTCCATGTCCTTGACGGTGATGAGGCCGACGCAGCGGCCGGCATCGTCCACCACCAGCAGCTTCTCAATGCGGTGCTGGTGAAGCAGGCGCTTGGCCTCGCCCTGTTCGACATTCTCACGAACGGTGACGAGCCGCTCTTTCGTCATCAGTTCGCTGACCTTCTGCGCCGGATCTGAGGCGAAGCGCACGTCGCGGTTGGTAAGGATGCCGACGAGGCGGCCAGTGGTGTGGCCGCCGCTGCCGCCGTTCTCGACCACCGGAATGCCGGAAATGCCGTGCGTGCGCATGAGCGCCTGCGCGTCACCCAGCGTCGCGTCCGGCCCGATGGTCAGAGGGTTGACCACCATGCCGCTCTCGAATTTCTTGACCTGGCGGACCTGCTCGGCCTGCTCCACGGGCGAGAAATTGCGGTGGACGACGCCGATGCCGCCGGCCTGCGCCATCGCGATCGCCAGCCGCGCGTCGGTCACGGTGTCCATCGCGGCCGACAGGATCGGGATGCTCAGCTCGATGTCGCGGGCGATCTTCGTGGAAACGTCGGTCTGGCCGGGCATCACCTCGGAGTGGCCGGGCTGAAGCAGCACGTCGTCGAAGGTGAGCGCCAGAGCGCCGGTTGCGGTCTCGATTATTCTTGCCATTGCCGATCCTTCGACTTTCGGGTGCGCGGGAGGAGCGCCCTGACCCGGAGGCTGGCGGCGACTCGTTTTCTCCCTTTCAGGATGGCGGTGGCTGGTAACACGGAGATGGCGGAAAGGGAAGCGCAGATCGCGTTGCCGATGCCCGCTCAGAAATCCTGCACGTAGACCAGCCGGGGCAACACCCTGCCGCTCTCGGGCTGACCGTCGAACTGCGGGCGACGCAGCGATTCCTCGATACCGGCTATCACGTTGGGCGGAACCGGTTTGCAGGATCGCGGGTCGTCATTGTCCCACAGGCCCTTTGCGACGAACGAATCGACCGCGCCGTATATGGCATCCGGCGCCAGCGCGCGCGGCGGCACCTTCTCCTGCCGAATGAGCGCCTGGATGATGCCGCCGAGGATGTCCGCGGACATCGGGAAATCCACGTTGCGCACCTTTTCCGCCTCGTCGTGATCGCGCCGGTCGAGCGTGCCGACGCCGTCATGGACGATGCAGTGGTGGGCAACGAACAGCCAGTCGTGGACGATGTAGGCCGGCCCGTAGCCCCAGGGCGAGAACCCGACCACGCCGCGCACCGCGCGCGGGATCGAGCCGCCGTCGGTATAGATCGCGCCGGGCCGAATGGTCGTGACCCCGAGCCTTTGGGCGACGTGCTTCGGCAGCGTGTAGACCAGCGGGTCGTCGTAATAGGGGAAGTAGACGAAACGGTCCTCGCCGTCCCAGAACACCATCAGCTTGCCGGACACGATGCCGGGGTCGTTGGGATCGACGCGCGGCGGCGGCGTCGAGCACCCCCATAGACCGAAGAGGCAGATCAGAAACAGCGCCGTCCTGCGCATGGCTGCGTCCTCCCGCGACCGGGTCTCCCCTCCCCTTCGCGACGGCGCGTATTGTAGCACCGGACAGGCGTCCCGTCAGGCGGGCACATGGGTCGGCCCTACTCAGCCTTTGGACAGGGTGCGCGAGACGGCGTCGGCCCAGCCGGCCAGCTTCGCCTTTCGGGTTGCGTCGTCCATGGACGGGCGGAACTGCCGGTCGAGCGCCCAGCTTTTGGCGAACTTGGCGGCCTTGGGCCAGACGCCGGCGCGCTGGCCGGCCAGCCATGCCGCGCCGAGCGCCGTGGTCTCGAGGATGGTCGGCCGGTCCACCGGCGCGTCGAGCAGGTCGGCAAGCCGCTGCATGGTCCAGTCGGACGCGACCATGCCGCCGTCCACGCGCAGCACCGTTTTCGCGTCGCCGCCCTTCCAGTCCTTCTTCATCGCGACCAGAAGATCGTGGGTCTGGTAGGCGACGGATTCGAGAGCGGCGCGGGCGAACTCCGCCGGGCCGGTGTTGCGCGTCAGGCCGAAGATCGCGCCGCGGGCATCCGCATCCCAGTGCGGCGCGCCGAGGCCGACGAAGGCCGGCACGAGATAGACGTTCTGCGCGTCGTCAGCCCTCGCGGCAAGCTCGCCGCTCTGCGCCGCCTTGCCGATGACCTTGATGCCGTCGCGCAGCCACTGCACGGCCGCACCGGCAATGAAGATCGAGCCTTCGAGCGCGTAAGTCGTCTTGCCGTCGAGCCGGTAGGCGATGGTGGTCAAGAGCTTGTTGCGCGACCGCACGAGCTTGTCGCCCGTGTTCAGCACCGCGAAGCAGCCGGTGCCGTAGGTGGACTTCATCATGCCGGGCTCGAAGCAGGCCTGACCGATGGTGGCGGCGTGCTGGTCGCCCGCGACGCCGAGAATAGGGATCGCCGCGCCGAACAGTTTCGTTTCGGTAGCGCCGAAATCCGCGGCGCAGTCCTTCACTTCCGGCAGCATCGCTGCCGGTATGTCTAGCAGGTCCAGAAGCTCGGCGTCCCACTCGTTCTTTTCGATGTTGTAGACCAGCGTGCGGGACGCGTTCGTTGCGTCGGTGGCGTGCACCTTGCCACCTGTGAGACGCCAGATCAGGAACGCATCGATGGTGCCGGCCAGCAGCTCGCCCTTCACCGCACGCCTGCGCGCGCCCTTCACCTTGTCCAGCATCCATGCGATCTTGGTGCCGGAAAAATACGGGTCGAGCAGCAGACCGGTCTTTTTCGTGAATTTGGGCTCCAGCCCCTGCTTCTTCAGCCTCGCGCAGAGCGGCGCGGTACGGCGGTCCTGCCAGACGATAGCGTTGTGGATCGGCGCGCCGGTGGCCCTGTCCCAGATGACGACGGTCTCGCGCTGGTTGGTGATGCCGATGGCGGCAATGTCGGAAGCCGTAATCTTCGCCTTGCGAAGCGCCGTCCTGACCGACCAGACGACGCTCGACCAGATTTCCTCCGGATCGTGCTCGACCCAGCCGGATGCCGGGTAAAGCTGGGTAAACTCCTTCTGGCCCGTAGCCACGATCTTCATTTCGCCGTCGAAGACGATCGCGCGGCTCGACGTGGTGCCCTGGTCGATGGCCAGTATGTAGCCGCTCATATCCCCTCCCCGGATGGTCCGCATCGCAGCACGGCTAGCTTGCCGCCCTGCCACCTTCCTGCGTTTCGGCTGCGCGCATGTAAAGGTCAAGCTCCCCGGCTTCCAACGGCGTGAGGCGAAGCCCGAGCTTCGTTCGTCGCCACAACACGTCTTCGGCGGTGCGCGCCCATTCGCAATCCATCAGGTAACGCACCTCGGCTTCATACAGGTTGGCGCCGAAGCAGCGGCCGAGATTTTCGAGCGATGCGGCGTTGCCGAGCATGGTGCCAGCGCGGGTACCGTAGAGACGCGTGAGACGGCGCGCCAGCGCGGGCGGTAGGAACACATAGTCGCGCGCAAGCCGCGCAACCTCGTCGTCGAAGCCTTCCGGTGGAAAATCGCCGCCGGGAAGCGGCGCGTCCCTCGTCCAGCTGGCGCCCTTCGCGCCCAGCACGACCTCGATCTTTTCCAGCACATGCTCGGAAAGCCGGCGGTAGGTGGTGATCTTGCCGCCGAAGACATTGACCACCTTGGCCTCGTTGTCGCCGCCCTCAACCTTCAGCACGTAGTCGCGCGTGGCTTCCTGGGCCTTCGACGCGCCGTCGTCGTAGAGCGGGCGCACGGCCGCATAGGTCCAGACGATGTCCTCGCGGCGCACGGGCTCTGCGAAATACTCGCTGGCCGCGTTGCAAAGATAGCCGGCCTCCGCATCGCTGATGGCGACGTCGGCTGGATCGCCGGTGTAGTCGCGGTCGGTGGTGCCGATAAGCGTGAAATCATCCTGATAAGGGATCGCGAAGATGATGCGGCCATCGGCATTCTGGAAGAAGTAGGCGCGCGGATCGTCGAACTTCCTGCGCACGACGATATGGCTACCCTGCACCAGGCGCACATTGTGCACCCCCTCCCCCAGCACGGCATCGACCCATGGGCCGGCGGCATTGACGACGAGGCGCGCCCTGACGGTGTAGCGGGCGCCCGCCGTATCTTCCACATCGACGCTCCAGACATCGCCCTCGCGCCGAATGCCCGTCACCTTGGAGCGGGTGACGATGGTCGCCCCACGGTCGGCCGCATCGCGCGCGTTGAGGACCACGAAGCGGGCATCGTCCACCCAGCAGTCGGAATATTCGAAGGCGCGCGAAAACAGCTTCTTGAGTGGCCGGCCGGCGGGATCGCGCTCCATGTCGAGCGTGCGTGTCTTGGGCAGCAGCTTGCGCCCGCCGATGTGGTCGTAGAGGAACAGGCCCAGCCGCAGCAGCCATGCAGGGCGAAGCCCGCGGTGATGGGGCAGCACGAAACGCATAGGCCAGATGATGTGCGGCGCGTTTTTCCACAGCACCTCGCGCTCCATCAGCGACTCGCGCACGAGGCGAAATTCGTAATGCTCCAGATAGCGCAGGCCGCCATGGATCAGCTTGGTCGAGCCGGACGACGTGCCGCTGGCAAGGTCGTTCATCTCGGCCAGAAACACGGAATAGCCCCGGCCCACCGCGTCCCGGGCGATGCCGCAGCCGTTGATGCCGCCGCCGATGACGAAGATGTCGTGGATGGGGTTTTCGCCCAAGGAAACCTCCTTGCGCGCTGCAAATGCGCGATACGCCGCCTATCGAAAGTCCTCTGGATTATTTCGCAATCATAACGAATGTCAAACGAAAACGAGCCCGCTAATCGCCTCTCGACGTCTCGATCAGCTCGACCTCCGCCTCGGCGCAGATGGTGCGGATCGAGGCAATGTCGCACGCGTCCGTTATGAAGGTGTCGACCTGGCTGAGATGACCGATGCGGACGGGCGCCGTGCGCTCGAACTTGGTCGAATCCGAGACGAGGATGACATGGCGCGCGTTGGCGATGATCGCCTGCGCGACCTTGACCTCTCGATAGTCGAAATCGAGAAGCGCGCCGTCGTGGTCGATGGCCGATGCGCCGATCACCGCATAATCCACCTTGAACTGGCGGATGAAGTCCACCGCCGCCTCGCCAACGATGCCGCCGTCGGACCCGCGCACAACGCCGCCTGCAATGACCACCTCGATGGTGGGAAAGACGCGCATCCTGTTGGCGACGTTGATGTTGTTGGTGATGACCATGAGGCCTTCATGGTCGAGCAGGGCATTCGACACGGCTTCCGTCGTGGTGCCGATGTTCATGAACAGCGAGGCGTTGTCGGGAATGATGCGCGCGGCGGCCCTGCCGATCGCCTCCTTCTCGTCGGACGCGATTTTGCGCCGCGCCTCGTATTCGACATTCTCGATGCCTGAGGGAAACAGCGCGCCGCCGTGAATGCGCGTCAGCAGCCGCCGCTCGCAAAGGTCGTTCAAATCCTTGCGGATCGTCTGCGGCGTTACGCCGAAATGGCCTGCGAGATCATCCACCAGCACGCGGCCGTTATCCTTGGCCATCTGGATGATTTCGGCATGGCGCGGCGGCAGGAACATGGGCGCTTCCTTCGCTTTCGTTTTCGCCAAGAATAGCGAAAAGCGAAAGCGAAGGATAGCAAATATATCTGTCGGCTACACGTTGCGGCGCTTCCCTTCCATCAGGTCGAGCACGCCGCGGGCGGCATCCAGCACGTTGGTGCCGGGGCCGAAAACCGCCGCGACGCCGTGGTCCAGAAGGAACTGGTAGTCCTGACGCGGCACCACACCACCGACCACGACGATGACGTTTTCCGCGCCCTTCTTCTTCAGGGCTTCGACGAGCTGAGGCGCCAGTGTCTTGTGGCCGGCTGCCAGCGACGACATCCCGACGACATGCACCTTCTGCGCCACTGCCAGATCGGCCGCTTCGTCCGGCGTCTGGAACAGCGGGCCTGCAATCACTTCGAAGCCGATGTCCCCGAACGCAGACGCGATGATCTTCGCTCCCCGGTCGTGGCCGTCCTGGCCGAGCTTGGCGACCATCACCTTTGGCGTCTCGCCCAGAACCCTGGCGAACTCGTCAAGCCGCTGCACGAGGTTTTCGTATTCCGGCTCGCCTTCATATGCGGGTCCGTAGACCTTGCGCACCACCTTCGGCACCGCCGAATGGTCGCCGAAGGCCTCGCGCAGCGCATCGGAAATCTCCCCGAGCGTGGCGCGGGCGCGGGCGGCCTCGACCGCGGCTTCGAGGATGTTTCCGTTGCCAGTCTTCGCGACCTCGCGCAGCGTAGCGATCGCTTCTTCCCACTTCTTCGGGTCGCGCTGGCGGCGGGTCTTTTCGATGCGCGCGATCTGCGCCTCGCGCACAGCCTTGTTGTCGATGTCGAGAATGTCGAGGTCGTCCTCGGTCTCGAGACGGTACTTGTTGACGCCGACGATGACCTCGTCGCCGCGGTCGATCGCCGCCTGCTTGCGCGTCGCGGCTTCCTCGATCAGACGCTTGGGATAGCCGTCATTGACCGCCTTGGTCATGCCGCCCATCGCCTCGATCTCCTCGATCAGCGCCCAGGCCTTCTCGGCAAGGTCGTTGGTCAGGCTCTCGACGTAATACGAGCCGGCCAGCGGATCGACCACCTTGGTCACGCCGGTCTCGTGCTGGAGGATCAACTGCGTATTGCGTGCGATGCGGGCGGAGAACTCCGTCGGCAGCGCGATCGCCTCGTCGAGCGCATTGGTGTGCAGCGACTGCGTGCCGCCCAGCGCGGCGGACAGCGCCTCGTAGGCCGTGCGGATGACATTGTTGTAGGGGTCCTGCTCCTGCAGCGACACGCCGGACGTCTGGCAGTGGGTGCGCAGCATGAGGGACGACGCCTTCTTCGGCTCGAACTCCTCCATGATCCGCGTCCAGAGCAGGCGCGCGGCGCGCAGCTTGGCGGCTTCCATGAAGAAATTCATGCCGATGGCGAAGAAGAAGGACAGGCGGCCGGCAAACGCATCGACGTCGAGCCCCTTGGCGAGCGCAGCGCGGACATATTCGCGCCCGTCGGCCAGCGTGAAGGCGAGCTCCTGCACCAGCGTCGCACCGGCTTCCTGCATGTGGTAGCCGGAAATGGAGATCGAGTTGAACTTCGGCATCTCCTTTGCGGTGTATTCGATGATGTCCGCGATGATCCGCATCGAGGGCTCGGGCGGATAGATGTAGGTGTTGCGGACCATGAACTCCTTGAGGATGTCGTTCTGGATGGTCCCGGAAAGCTGCGCGCGGGAGACGCCCTGCTCCTCGCCCGCGACGATGAAATTCGCGAGGATCGGGATCACCGCGCCGTTCATGGTCATCGACACCGAAATTTCACCGAGCGGGATGCCGTCGAAGAGGATCTTCATATCCTCGACGGAATCGATCGCAACGCCCGCCTTGCCGACATCACCCTCGACGCGCGGATGGTCGCTGTCGTAGCCGCGATGGGTGGCGAGGTCAAAGGCGACCGACACGCCCTGCTGCCCCGCCGCCAGCGCCTTGCGGTAGAAGGCGTTCGACGCCTCAGCGGTGGAGAAGCCGGCATATTGGCGGATCGTCCACGGCCGTCCGGTGTACATAGTCGCGCGTGGGCCGCGTACGAAGGGCTTCATGCCGGGCAGCGAATCCAGATGGCCGATGCCTTCGAGATCGTCGGCGGTGTAGACCGGCTTGACCGGTATGCCCTCGGGCGTGTTCCAGACCAGCGTGTCGGGATCACGCTTGATCTCCTTTTCGGCGGCAGCACGCCACTGCCCCAGCTTCGGGTTGGTCATTTCAAAGCCCTCAATGGGCGGCCTGCAGGCCAGAGGGAGGTGCCTCGCACACCGACCATCACTCGAACTCCAGAATCAGCTCGTCCACCGCGAGGCTGGCGCCGGGCTCTACCGCCACCTTCTTCACCGTACCGCGCCGCTCCGCGCGCAGCACGTTTTCCATCTTCATGGCTTCCACAGTGGCCAGTGGCTGGCCTTCCTGCACATCGTCGCCCTCCTCGACGGCGATGGACGTCACCACGCCCGGCATGGGGCACAGCAGCATCTTCGACGTGTCGGGCGGCAGCTTCTCGGGCATCAGGCGCGCCAGTTCCGCCACGCGCGGCGAGCGCACATGGGCCTTTGCGTCGATGCCGCGCCAGCGCAGGCGGAAGGCGGAGTTGACCACTTCCACCTTGATGCCCACACGCCTGCCGCCCACCGTGAAATGCGCATGGCTGCGCCCCGGCAGCCAGCCCGACGACACGGTGACGACCGCGTCGTCACCGAAATCGACAAGCGTCTTGCCGCCCTCGTCGCGCACCGAAACGGCGAACTCGCCGGTGCCGTTGAGCCGGACGATCCACTCCTTGCCCACCGTACGGGGATGGTTGGCCAACGTGCCAGAAATCAGCACGTTGCGCTTCTGGACGCGCAGGTTGAGGAAGGCGGCGACGGCGGCAAGCGTGCGCGCCTCGTCGCCATGCGGTTCCACCCCGGCGAAGCCGTCCGGCCATTCCTCGGCGATGAAGGCGGTGGTCAGCCGGCCCTCCCTGAAGCGGGGGTGCTCCATCACCGCCGACAGGAACGGCAGGTTGTGGCCGATGCCCTCTACCTCGAAATCGTCGAGCGCCGCCGACATCGCGTCCACGGCTGCTTCGCGGGTCTCGCCCCACGTGCACAGCTTGGCGATCATCGGGTCGTAATACATCGAGATTTCGCCGCCCTCGAACACGCCGGTGTCGTTGCGGATCACCGTGCCGTCATCCTGCCTGCCCTCCTCCGGCGGCTGGTAACGTGTCAGACGGCCGATGGATGGGAGGAAGTTGCGGTAGGGGTCTTCGGCGTAGAGGCGGCTTTCGATCGCCCACCCTTCGAGCTTCACGTCGTCCTGCGTCATCCTCAGCTTCTCGCCGGCGGCAACGCGGATCATCTCCTCCACGAGGTCGATACCGGTGACGAGTTCGGTCACCGGATGCTCGACCTGCAGGCGGGTGTTCATCTCGAGGAAATAGAAGTTTCGGTCGCCATCGACGATGAACTCGACCGTGCCGGCCGAAAAATAGCCGACAGCCTTGGCAAGAGCGACAGCCTGCTCACCCATCGCCTTGCGGGTGGCCGCGTCGAGGAAAGGCGACGGCGCCTCCTCAACGACCTTCTGGTTGCGGCGCTGGATGGAGCATTCGCGCTCGCCCAGATAAAGCGTGTTTCCGTGGCGGTCGCCAAGCACCTGGATTTCGATGTGACGCGGTTGGGTGACGAACTTTTCGATGAAAATGCGGTCGTCGCCGAATGACGATTTCGCCTCGTTCCTGGACGACTGGAAGCCTTCGCGCGCCTCGGCGTCGTTCCACGCGATGCGCATGCCCTTGCCGCCGCCGCCGGCCGACGCCTTTATCATCACCGGATAGCCGATCGAGCCAGCTATGCGGACAGCTTCGTCCGCATCCTCGATAAGCCCCATGTGGCCCGGCACGGTCGAAACCTCCGCCTCGGCGGCCAGCTTCTTCGAGGTGATCTTGTCGCCCATCGCCTCGATCGCCTTCACCGGCGGGCCGATGAAGATGACGCCTTCCTTTTCCAGTGCCTGTGCGAAGGCCGCGTTCTCGGAAAGGAAGCCGTAGCCCGGATGCACCGCATCGGCCCCCGTTTGGCGGATCGCGTCGATGATCCTGTCGATGACGATATAGGACTGGTTCGACGGCGGCGGGCCGATATGCACCGCCTCGTCGGCCATCTTCACGTGCAGCGCATCGCGGTCGGCGTCCGAATAGACTGCGACGGTTGCGATGCCGAGCTTCTTCGCCGTCTTGATGACCCGGCAGGCGATCTCGCCCCGATTGGCTATGAGGATTTTCCTGATCGTCATTCCTGGGCCAACTTGTCCTGCGTCTTCGTCTCGAAATCCGAAGCGTCGTGCCTTTCGTGGAGTTGCTTTGCGGGGTCGCCGAATGTCCGGTTGACCATCGAGCCGCGTTCGGCCGCCGGCCGCGCGCCGACGAGCTTGCGCCAGCGCTGGACGTGCTCGTACTTCTCGACCTCGAGGAAATCGCCCGCGTCCTCATAGGCGCCGCTGGCCGCCAGCCGGCCGTACCACGGCCAGATCGCCATGTCGGCGATGGTGTACTCGGCACCCGCCATATACTCGTTGTCGGCCAGATGCCGGTCGAGCACGTCCATCTGGCGCTTCACCTCCATGGCGTAGCGGTTGATGGCGTATTCGATCTTCATCGGCGCGTAGACGTAGAAGTGGCCGAACCCGCCACCGAGGAAAGGCGCGGAACCCATCTGCCAGAACAGCCAGTTCATCGTCTCCGTGCGGCCGCGCGGGTCGGTCGGCAGGAACGCGCCGAACTTTTCGGCGAGGTAGAAGAGGATCGAAGCGGATTCGAACACGCGCACCGGCTCACCGCCGCCCTTGGGCGCGCGGTCCATCAGGGCGGGAATCTTCGAGTTCGGATTGACCTCGACAAAGCCCGATCCGAACTGCTGGCCTTCGCCGATCTTGATGAGCCAGGCGTCATATTCCGCGTCGGAATGGCCAGCCTCGAGCAGTTCCTCCAGCATCACCGTGACCTTCACGCCGTTGGGCGTGCCGAGCGAATAGAGCTGAAGCGGATGCCTGCCGACCGGCAGTTCCTTCTCATGCGTCGGGCCGGCGATCGGACGGTTGATCGACGCGAACGCACCGCCGGTTGCGGTGTTCGTCCACACCTTCGGCGGAACGTAGCCCGCGGGGAAGTTCTTCTCGGGCGGAAATTTTTCGTCGGTCATGGTTTCCTCACAGCGGCATCGTGTCGTGTTTCTTCCAGGGCTGCTCGGCCTTCTTGGTCCGGAGCGCGGCGAAGGCGCGGGCGATGCGCTTGCGCGAGGAATGCGGCATGATCACCTCGTCGATGAAGCCGCGCTCGGCCGCCTTGAACGGATTGGCGAAATTGACCTCGTATTCCCTGGTGCGCTCGGCGATCTTGTCGGGATCGTCAAGCTCGGAACGGTAAAGGATCTCGGTCGCGCCCTTCGCGCCCATCACGGCGATCTCGGCTGTCGGCCACGCATAGTTGATGTCGGCGCCGATATGCTTGGACGCCATGACGTCATACGCTCCGCCATAGGCTTTGCGGGTGATGAGCGTCACCATCGGCACGGTCGCCTGGCTGTAGGCGAAGAGCAGCTTTGCGCCATGCTTGATGACGCCGCCATATTCCTGCGCGGTGCCCGGCAGGAAGCCCGGCACGTCCACCAGCGTCAGGATGGGAACGTTGAAGGCGTCGCAGAAGCGCACGAAGCGCGCAGCCTTGCGCGAGGAGTCGATGTCGAGGCAGCCGGCCAGCACCATCGGCTGATTGGCAACCACGCCGACCGTCTGGCCCTCGATGCGCAGGAAGCCGGTGACGATATTCCGGGCGTAGGCTTCCTGTATCTCGAAGAAATCGCCCTCGTCGGCCAGCGCGAGGATCAGTTCTTTCATGTCATAGGGCTTGGCGGCCGAATCCGGGATCAGCGTGTCGAGCCGCATTTCGAGCCGTGACGGATCGTCGTGGAAGGGGCGGACCGGCGGCTTCTCGCGGTTGTTGAGCGGAAGGTAGTCGAACAGCCGGCGCACCTGCTCCAGCGTCTCGATGTCGTCGTCATAAGCCCCGTCGGCGACGGACGACTTTTGGGTGTGCGTGCGCGCGCCGCCCAGTTCCTCGGCCGTGACGATCTCGTTGGTTAC
This sequence comes from Neoaquamicrobium microcysteis, assembly GCF_008180155.1. Taxonomy (GTDB): domain Bacteria; phylum Pseudomonadota; class Alphaproteobacteria; order Rhizobiales; family Rhizobiaceae; genus Aerobium; species Aerobium microcysteis. The sequence goes on from NZ_VSZS01000063.1 coordinate 150,720, forward strand.
GGTCTTCACCACATCGGGGCCGGTCACGAACATGTACGAAGAGTCCCGCACCATGAATATGAAGTCGGTCATGGCCGGGGAGTAGACCGCGCCACCCGCGCACGGCCCCATGATGACCGAGATTTGCGGCACCACGCCCGAGGCGTCGACGTTGCGCTTGAACACGTCGGCATAGCCTGCAAGCGAGGCGACGCCTTCCTGGATGCGCGCGCCACCAGAGTCGTTGAGGCCGATGACCGGCGCACCGTTGCGCACCGCCATGTCCATGATCTTGCAGATCTTCTGCGCGTGGGTCTCCGACAACGAGCCGCCGAGCACGGTGAAGTCCTGGCTGAAGACATAGACGAGGCGGCCGTTGATGGTGCCCCAGCCCGTGACCACGCCGTCGCCCGGATATTTCTGGCTGGCCATGCCGAAATCGACCGCTCTGTGCGCGACATACATGTCGAACTCCTCGAAGGAGCCCTCGTCGAGCAGCACCTCGACACGCTCGCGCGCGGTGAGCTTGCCCTTGGCGTGCTGCGCGGCGATGCGCTTTGCCCCGCCGCCCAGACGCGCCTGCGCGCGCCGCTCCTCCAGTTGTTCCAGTATCTCGCGCATCAGCAGCAGCCTCGCGCTGTCAGAAGGGATTTGGGCATCGGGCATTCCCCCGGAAATTCGTTCGTGTTTTTGGCAATATAGGCCGTATGGCTCCGCATATCTCCTCCGCGGTCAAGCGAAAAGGCTTGAACGGGCGGAGGCGCATAAAGTAGACTTCGCAATATTGCACAAAGCGAATTTGCGAAATGCGTAACACCAAGCTGTTCATCGGCCGCAAGATACGTGACCTGCGCGAGGCCAATCGGCTGACGCAGGCCGCGTTCGCCGAGCGCATCGGCATCTCCACCAGCTATCTCAACCAGATCGAGAACAACCAGCGGTCCGTCTCGGCATCGGTGCTTCTGGCGCTGGCCGAAGCCTTTCGCATCGACATCTCCGACCTGTCGTCCGGCGAGAGCGAGCGGCTGCTTTCCGCACTCTCGGAGGCGCTGAACGACCCGCTGTTCGAGACATTCCGGCCGAGCCTTCAGGAACTGAAGCTGGTGGCCCAGAACGCGCCGGGCTTCGCACATGCTTTGATTGCCGCGCATCAGGCCTACCGGCGCAATTCCGAGCAGCTCGCCAGCTTCGACGACACGCTGGGCCGCAACACCGGCTTTGCCGAGCCGAGCGCGTATGAGGAAGTGCGCGACTTCTTCCACTTCGTGGATAACTATATTCACGAGCTCGATCTTGCGGCCGAAGAGCTTGCGGCAAAGCTCGGCATCCCCGAGCGCGACCCTTCTGCCGCCCTGCCAGACCATCTGGAACAGCGGCACGGCGTGCGCACCGTGCGCGGCGGGGCGGATGAAGGCGTGCTACGCCGTTTCGATCCCGAGACCCGAACGCTTTATCTCAACCCCTTCTCCCCCGTCTCCACGCGCAGCTTCCAGGCCGCGTTCCAGATCGGCGAACTGGAGATGGCCGACGCCATAACTGCGATTGCCGAGAATGCCGGCTTCCGCACCGCAGAGGCGCTCGACATCTGCCGCATCGGGCTTGCCAACTATTTCGCCGGCGCGCTGATGATGCCCTACGAAGCGCTGCTGTCTTCGGCACGCGAGCTACGCCACGATCTCGACCTGCTCGCCACGCGCTTTGGCGCGAGTGTGGAGCAGGTTGCGCACCGGCTTTCGACGCTGCAGCGGCCCGGCCGCAAGGGCGTGCCGATCTTCTTTGCGCGCATCGACCGTGCCGGCAATATCACCAAGCGCCACAGCGCCGCCAAGCTGCAATTCGCCCGGTTCGGCGCCGCCTGCCCGCTGTGGAACGTGCATCAAGCGTTCGAGACGCCGGGGCGCATCATTCGCCAGTTGGCCGAGACGCCGGACGGCGTGCGCTATCTGTGCCTGGCCACCGAGATCGCCAAGGGCGGTGGCGGCTTCCGCGCCCCGCAGCGCCGATATGCCATCGCCGTCGGCTGCGAGGTGACCCATGCGGGCGACTTCGTCTACGCGGACGACATGGATCTCACAAACCGCGCCGCCTTCGACCCGATCGGCATATCATGCCGCATCTGCGAGCGTTCCGGCTGCGCCCAGCGCGCGGTGCCGCCGCTGAAAAGGCGACTGGTCGTAGACCACAACATCCGCGGCGCGGTGCCCTACAGGCTGGATTGACGCACAGCGGCAATGCAGATTTTGACGTTCCGTTGGGCACATCAAACGCTATTGTCGCCGGAAAACGCAGGGAGGCTCGCGCATGTCCACCGAACCCGAGATCATCTTCGAGAAGCGCGGACGCGCGGGTATCGTAACGCTCAACCGGCCCAAGGCGCTGAACGCTCTCAACGCCAACATGGTCGCGCTGATGCACCCGCAGCTGGCCGCATGGGCCGACGACGCGTCGGTGGAGCTGGTGATCGTCAAGGCGGCCGGCGAAAAGGCGTTCTGCGCAGGCGGCGATATTCGCCAGCTTCACGACTGGGGCAAGGCGGGCGACCCGGCCATGCGCGCCTTCTACCACGACGAATACCGCCTCAACGCCTTCATCAAGCGCTATCCCAAGCCCTATGTCGCGCTGGTGGACGGCATCGTGATGGGCGGCGGCGTCGGGCTTTCCGTCCATGGCAGCCACCGCGTAGCGGGCGAGCGACTGATGTTCGCGATGCCTGAAACCGGCATCGGCTTCTTCCCCGATGTCGGTGGCACGTTCTTCCTGCCGCGGATGCCGGGCAAGGTCGGCACATGGCTGGGCCTCACCGCCGCGCGGCTCGGTCAGGCCGATGCGCTATGGACGGGCTTCGCCACCCATGCCGCGCCTTCCGCCAGCTTCGAGGCGATCCTCAATGCGCTGTGCGAGAAGGGAGACCCGGACACCACACTCGCCGCATTTTCAGCCGCACCGGCAGCCGAAGCAGCGGTGCCCTGTCTCCAGCCGGTGATAGACCGTTGCTTTTCCGGCGAGACGGTGGAGGAAATTCTTTCCCGCCTCGACGCGGAGGCCGGCGACCCTGCCGAGTGGGCGGGCAAGCAGGCGTCCATCATCCTCACCAAGTCTCCGACCAGCCTGAAGATTGCGCTTCGCCAGATGAAGGAAGGAGCGCAAGCCGGGTTCGAGGACTGCATGCGCATCGAATATCGCATCGTCAGCCGCGTGGCGCAGGGCGTGGATTTCTATGAGGGCGTACGCGCCGTCATCATCGACAAGGACAACGCCCCGAAATGGACGCCCGCCGCGCTGCCAGACGTGACCGAAGCCGACATCGACGCCTACTTTGCCCCCCTGGAAGACGAACTCGACCTGACCGGACTTGACCGGGGCTGAAGTCCATCATCACGCAGCATCGCGGGACGAAAGGCTCACCGTCAACTCCATGCCCAGCGCGTGCATAACCTTGGCAATGGTTGCAAATTCGGGATTTCCTTCGCCGCTCAATGCCCGATAAAGCGCCGACCGGCTCATGCCGACTTCCCGCGCCAGCTTGCTGATGTTGCGGGTTTTGGCCACGACGCCAAGGCTCTTTGCGATGAAAGCAGGATCGCCGGTCTCAAAGGCGGCAAGCATGAATTCCTCGATGCCTTCCTCGGTATCGAGATACTCCGCAGGATCGAACTCTCTAAGCTTCAGGCTCATTGGCGCCTTCCTTCCACTCGCGCGCCAGCTTCCGCGCAAGAACAATATCCCGTGATTGCGTCTGCTTGTCGCCGCCTGCCAACAAGAGGACGGTCACATTACCCAACCGGGTGAAATAAACGCGGTATCCAGGTCCGACATCTATCCGCATCTCACTGACAGCAGAGCCAACCGACTTCACGTCCCCGAAGAAGCCGTCTTCGAGGCGCATCAACCGGGACAGGATTTGCGCCTGGCCACGCTTGTCTCGCAGTCGGCGCAGCCATTTGTCGAACTGTGGCGTAGTCTGTATCTTCACCGCCAATATGTTCTCTATAAGGCACACATTCGTCAACAGGGTCGTCAGGGTATGTGAAAATCACGTTGGCGAATTGACCACGTTCGACAATTGCAACATACTCGGTAGTATGTTTTCCGGAAGGGAGGAGCCGGCATGGCGTTTGCGCGCGTAAACGGCGTCGTTTTGCATCATGAGGTTCGCGGCGACGCGGGCGCGCCCGCGCTGGTCTTCTCCAATTCGCTCGGCACCGATTTTCGCATCTGGAACGAGGTGGTCGACACGCTCGGCAAGCGATACCGCATCGTTCTTTATGACAAGCGCGGCCATGGCCTGTCGGAAGCGACCCCCGCCCCCTACCGCATGATGGACCATGTCGCGGATTTGTTCGCCCTGCTCGATCACCTCGGCATCGAGAAGGCCGCGGTCGTCGGCTTGTCCGTCGGCGGGTTGATCGTGCAGGGGCTTGCCGCGATGCGTCCCGACCTCATTTCGGCGATGGTGCTGTGCGACACGGCCCACAAGATCGGCACCGCCGAGATGTGGAACGCCCGCATAGACACCGTCACCTCCAAGGGCATCGCCTCGATGTCCGACGCCATTCTGGAGCGCTGGTTCACGCCAGCCTACCGCAAGCCGGAGAACGCCGATTTCGTCGGCTACACCGCGATGCTGACCCGCACGACGGTTGACGGCTATGCCGGCACCTGTGCCGCGATCCGCGATGCGGACCTCACCGAATCCACCCGCGCACTAAAGCTGCCGGCGCTGTGCATCGTCGGCGACCAAGACGGATCGACACCGCCGGACCTCGTACGCTCGACCTCGCAACTGATCGAGGGCGCGCGCTTCGAGATCATCGAAGGTGCGGGCCACATCCCTTGCGTCGAGAAGCCGGCCGAGACGGCGCGGCTGATCGGCGATTTCCTGAACGAAGCGGGCTGGCGCTGAGCGCACGACAATCAAGGAACGTCCCATGAGCGAATATGTGAAAGTCGCGAACGACGGCGGCATCGCGGTCATCACGATCGACAACCCACCGGTCAACGCGCTGAGCCTGCATCTGCGCGAACCGCTGTTTGCTGCGCTGGAGGCCGCACGCGACGATGATGCAGTCGAAGGCATCGTGATCGCGAGCGCCGGCCGCACCTTCATCTCGGGTGCCGACATCACCGAGTTCGGCTCTCCCAAGGCGCTGGCCAGCCCGTCGCTGCCGGATCTGTGCGCATTGCTCGAAACGCTGAAGAAGCCTGCCGTCGCGGCCATCCACGGCACGGCGCTGGGCGGAGGGCTGGAGCTTGCGCTGTCCTGCCACTATCGCGTCGCCGACAAGCAGGCGAAGGTCGGCCTGCCTGAAGTCAAGCTTGGCCTGTTGCCGGGCTCGGGCGGCACCGTGCGCCTGCCGCGCCTGATCGGGCCGGAAGCGGCATTGAAGATGATCGTGTCGGGAAATCCGATAGGTTCGGCGCAGGCGCTTGCGGCAGGCGTCGTCGATGCCATCGCCGAAGGCGACCTCACGGCGGAGGCGGTGGCGTTCGCGAAAACCAAGGCTAAGGATGGCGGAGCGCACATTCCGGTGCGCGACCGCGATGAGAAGCTGGAGGCCGCCCGCGCCGACCTTGCCGCATTCGACGCGGCCGTAAAGGAACTGACGAAGAAGGCACGCGGACTGGAAGCACCGCTTGCCTGCGCCGATTCCGTGCGAAACGCGATCACCCTGCCCTTCGACGAGGCGCTGGCGAAGGAACGCGAATTCTTCATCAAGCTGGTGCAGGGCGACCAGTCACGCGCCCAGCGTCACCTCTTCTTTGCCGAGCGCGAGGCCGCAAAGGTGCCCGGCATCGGCAAGGACGTGCAGCCCCGCGAAATCCGTAAGGTGGGCGTCATCGGGGCTGGCACGATGGGCGGCGGCATCGCCATGTCCTTCGTGAATGGCGGCGTGCCCGTCACCGTTCTGGAGATGACCGACGAAGCGCTCGATCGCGGGTTTGCGACCATCGAGAAGAACTACGCGATCTCGGTTGCGCGCGGCTCGCTCAAGGAGGACGAGAAGGCCGCGCGTCTGGCGCGTTTTTCGCGCACCACCAATTATTCCGATCTTGCCGATTGCGATCTCATCATCGAGGCCGTTTTCGAGGAAATGTCGGTCAAGAAAGACGTGTTCGGCAAGCTTGAGAAGATCGCAAAGCCGGGCGCGATCCTCGCCACCAACACCTCCTATCTCGACGTCAATGAGATCGCAGCCTCCACCGGCAGGCCGCAGGATGTCGTCGGCCTGCATTTCTTCTCGCCGGCCAACGTCATGAAACTGCTGGAGATCGTGCGTGGCGACAGGACCGCGCCCGACGTGCTCCTGACCGCGCTGACCGTCGGCCGCAGGATCGGCAAGGTGCCGGTCGTCGTGGGCGTCTGCCACGGCTTCGTCGGCAACCGCATGCTGGGCGCGCGCGGCGACGACCTCGAACCGCTACTGCTGGAGGGTGCCTCCCCCGAGCAGGTCGACCGCGTCTTCACCGATTTCGGTTTCCCGATGGGGCCGTTCGCGATGTGGGATCTGGCCGGCCTCGACATAGGCTGGCGCACGCGCAAGGCGCTCGGCACGACCGCGATCATCGGCGATGCGGTATGCGAGATGGGACGTTTCGGCCAGAAGACCGGCAAGGGCATCTATCTCTACGAGGAAGGCTCGCGCACGCCCAAGCCCGACCCCGAGATCGCCCGGCTGATCGAGGAAAAGGCGCGCGAACGCGGCATCGAACGGCGCGAAATCACCGACCGCGAGATCATCGAGCGCACGCTCTATCCGATGGTCAACGAAGGCGTGCGCATTCTGGAAGAGAAGATCGCCGCACGCGCGTCCGACATCGATATCGTCTGGACCAACGGCTACGGCTTTCCGATCGGCAAGGGTGGGCCAATGTTCTGGGCCGATCTGGAAGGGCTCGGCACCCTCGTGGAGCGGCTGGATCACTGGCATGGCAAGACCGGCAAGGCCGTGTTCGAGCCCGCACCGCTGCTGCGCCGGCTTGCGGCGGAAAAAGGCAAGCTCGCCACGCAGACCGCCTGAACACGTCGAGGGAGGAATAGAACATGGACCTTCGCTACACGCCTGAGGAAATCGCATTCCGCGACGAGGTACGGGCATTCCTGAAGGAGAACCTGCCGGAGGACGTTCGCCAGCGGCTCGGAAACGGCGAATACGGCAACAAGGACGATCTCGTAAGCTGGTCGCGCATCCTCAACGATAAGGGCTGGGCGGTACCGCACTGGCCGGTCGAGCATGGCGGGACCGGCTGGGACCCCATGCGCCAGTACATCTTCCTCGAAGAGACGCAGAAATGGCCCGCGCCGCAGCCGCTGGCCTTCGGCGTCAACATGGTCGGCCCGGTCATCTACACTTTCGGCAATGAAGAGCAGAAGGCGAAATACCTGCCGCGCATCGCCAATCTGGACGACTGGTGGTGCCAGGGCTTCTCCGAGCCCGGCGCAGGGTCCGACCTTGCGTCACTCAAGACCCGCGCGGTGCGGGACGGCGACCACTATATCGTCAACGGCCAAAAAACGTGGACCACGCTGGCGCAGTACGCAGACTGGATCTTCTGCCTCGTGCGCACCGACACGCAGGCCAAGAAGCAGGAGGGCATCTCGTTCCTGCTCATCGACATGAAGTCGCCCGGCATCGAGGTGCGCCCCATCGTGACCATCGACGGCGGACGCGAGGTCAACGAGGTGTTCCTCACCGACGTGCGGGTGCCGGCCGAAAACCTCGTCGGGCAGGAGAACAAGGGCTGGGACTACGCCAAGTTCCTGCTGGGCAACGAGCGCACCAACATCGCGCGCGTCGGCATGTCGAAGCAGCGCATCGCGCGCATTCGCGAGCTGGCGGGGCTGGAGATGTCGGGCGGGCGCCCGCTCATCGAGGACCAGCGCTTCCTGGAAAAGCTGACGGCGGTGGAGATCGAGCTGAAGGCGCTGGAACTGACCCAGCTTCGGGTGGTGGCGGCGGATGCCAAACGCGGCAACACCGGCCGGCCAGACCCGGCATCCTCGATCCTCAAGATCAAGGGTTCGCAAATCCAGCAGGCGACGACGCAGCTCCTCATGCAGGTCATGGGGCCGCACGCCCTCCCCTACCATGCCGACGAAATCGATGGCTCCAACGAGCCGCCGATCGAGCCGGATTACGCCGCGCATGCAGCACCCGGCTATTTCAACTATCGCAAGGTCTCGATCTATGGCGGCTCGAACGAGATTCAGAAGAACATCATCGCCAAGGCCGTGCTGGGACTTTAGGGAGCGACGCATATGGATTTCGACCTTTCCGAAGAGCAGTCGATCCTGAAGGATTCGCTCGACCGGCTTCTGGCCGACCGCTACGGCTTCGAGGACCGCAAGCGCCACATGGCCTCGCCCGAAGGGTGGAGCGCCGACATGTGGACGCAATATGCCGAGATGGGGCTGATGGCGCTGCCGTTCGCGGAAGCCGATGGCGGGCTGGCCGGCACACCTGTCGAGACTGCGATCGTCATGGAAGCGCTGGGCCGCGCGCTGGCGCTGGAGCCCTATTTCTCGACGGTAATCCTTGGCGGCTCCTTCCTGCGCTTCGGCGGCAATGACGACCAGCGGGCCGAATATATTCCGGCCGTCGCCGACGGGTCGCTGAAGCTCGCTTTCGCGCAGGTGGAGCGCCATTCGCGCTACGACCTGCACCATGTGGAAACCACGGCCGCGAAGGACGGCGACGGTTTCGTGCTGAACGGACAGAAGAGCGTGGTGCTGCATGGCGACAGCACCGACAGGTTCCTCGTCACGGCGCGAACGTCCGGCGGCGCGCGCGACGAGGCGGGGATCGGCGTGTTTCTGGTCGACGCCAAGGCGCCGGGCGTGACGGTGCGCGGATACCCCACGCAGGACGGCGCGCGTGCCGCCGAAATCACCTTCGAGAACGTGAAGGTGGGCGCGGCGGACGGGTTGGGCGATCCCGCCAACGGCCTGCCGCTGGTGCGCCGCGTGGTCGATACGGGCATCGCGGCTCTTTGCGCGGAAGCCGTCGGCGCGATGTCGGCCATGCACGCGCTGACGGTCGATTACCTCAAGGTGCGCAAGCAGTTCGGCGTGGCGATCGGCCAGTTTCAGGTGTTGCAGCATGCGGCTGTCGATATGTTCGTTGCCATCGAGCAGGCGCGCTCCATCACGCTTTTCGCGACCATGATGGCCGACAGCGACGATGCCGACGAGCGCGGACGCGCCATGCACGCCGCGAAGGCCGAAATCGGCCGCGCCGCCCGCATCGTGGGCGAGAACGCCATCCAGCTTCATGGCGGCGTCGGCATGACGATGGAATATGCCGTCGGCCACTATTTCAAGCGGGTGACCATGATCGACACGCTTTTCGGCGACGGCGACCACCATCTGCGCGAACTGGCGGCCAAGGGCGGTCTGATGGCGGCGTAGCCACGTGGAAACCTATGCCTTGGCAAGCACGGCGCGAAAGCCTAGATCAAGCCGGAACGAACCAAGGGATACGCCATGGAAATCCGCCAGATCACCGAAGACTATTCCGTCGCGCCGCAGATCGGCCTCGAGCACGTGCCGCTCATCAAGGCGGCGGGCTTCAAGAGCATCATCTCGAACCGGCCCGACACGGAAGACGGCGCGGTGCCGCATGATGCCGTTGAGGCGGCCGCGCGCGAAGCGGGGCTGGAGTTCCGCTACATCCCCGTTATCAGCGGGCAGATGACGCAGGAAAACGTGGACGATCAGGCCGCAGCTCTCGGCTCCCTGCCTAAGCCTGTGCTGGCTTATTGCCGCTCAGGCGCACGCTGCACCAACCTGTACGCGCTGGTGCGCGAGCAGCAGGGCTGAGAAGCCTACACTTCGATGGAGCGATCGAACGGCCGGGCATGTCCCGGCCGTTTTTTCGTGCGCGTCAGTAGAGCAGCCGCACGAGGAACAGCGAGATGACGGGGAACGCCAGCAGTACCACCGTTCGCACGATATCGCTGATGACGAAGGGCGTGACGCCGCGATAGGTGTGCAGGATCGGAATGTCCTTCGCCATCGAATTGATGACGAAAAGGTTCATGCCGACCGGTGGCGTTATCAGCCCCACCTCCACGACTATCAGGATGAGAATGCCGAACCACAGGGCGAACTCTTCCGCGCCGAGGCCGAAATCGAGCCCGATCACGATCGGGAAGAAAATCGGCACGGTGAGCAGGATCATGGAGAGCGAATCCATGAAGCAGCCGAGCAGCAGGTAGAACACCAGCATGCAGATCAGCACCGTCCACGGGCTGAAGCCCTGCTCGGTGATGAAGGCGGCTGCCTGCATGGGCAACTGCGCCAGCGCCAGGAAGCTGTTGTACATCGCCGCGCCGAAGACGATGAAGAAGATCAGCGCCGTGGCCGATGCGGTCGACAGGATGGAGCTTATCAGCGTCTCGCGGGTGAGCCCGCCATTGATGAGCGCGATGAGGCCGGTGCCGGCAGCACCCACGGCGGCCGCCTCCGTGGGCGTGAACCAGCCCGTGTAGATGCCGCCCACCACCGCCAGGAACACCAGCAGAACCGGCCACACGTCGGCCAGCGCGCGGAAGCGCTCGGCATAGGACTGGCGCGGGCTGGAGCCCGCGGAATCGGGATAGAGGCGAACGTAGATCGAGATCGCGATCATGTAGCCGATCGCAGCGAGAATGCCGGGAATGAACGCCGCGACGAACAGCTTGGCGATGTTCTGCTCTGCCAGGATGGCGTAGAGAACCAGCACGACCGAAGGCGGAATGAGCACGCCCAGCGTGCCGCCGGCAGCCAGCGTTCCCGTGGCCAGCGCGCCGGAGTAGCCGTAGCGGCGGAGCTCCGGCAGCGCCACCTGCGCCATGGTGGCCGCAGTTGCCAGCGACGATCCGCAGATCGCGCCGAAGCCGGCGCAGGCGCCGATGGCCGACATGGCGACGCCGCCGCGCCTGTGCCCGAGAAACGCGTTGGCCGCCCTGAACAGCGATTGCGACATGCCGCCAAGCGTGGCGAACTGGCCCATCAGCAGGAACAGCGGGATGATCGACAGCGAATAGCTGGAGAATGTCGAGTAGGTCTCGCCCTTGAGCCGGGCGAGGATGGGGGCCGTGCTGCCCATGATAAGATAGGTGCCCGTCAGGCCGCACATCAGCATCGCCAGCCCGATGGGCACACGCAGGAAGATCAGGACAAGCAGGACCGGAAAGGACCACAGCGCCAGTTCGATACCGCTCACGAGGCGTCTCCCCCTTGCGTCGGCGCGAACTGTCTGTCGCCCTCGATCACTTCGTAGAACCTGACGACGGTCATGTAGAGCGACACGATCACGCCGATGACAAGGGCGGCCATTGCGGCGGCGAAACCCCACCACACCGGAAACTGCAGGATGAAAGTCGTTTCCTGATAGCGGATCTTGTCCATCATTCCGTACCAGAGCCGCCATGCGATCAGCAGCATGACCAGCGTCATCAGCACTTCAGTCACCAGGTCAATGATCCGGTTGACGCTGTCGGGAAGGAAGCTGGTGAACACGTCCACCGTGGCATGCGCGCGCCTGAGCTGACACCATGGCAGGAACGAGAATACGGCAAAGGCCGTCATCGCCTCGACGAGCTCGAAGTCGCCCGGTATCGGCCCCAGCCCATAGCGGACGAAGGCACGGCCGGTGATGCTGAAGACCGTCAGCAACGTGATGGTGACAAGCACCAGCCCGCCAAGTATGGCAAGCGCGCGCGCGAGCCATTCTATGGCCGCAGATCGCCTCATGACACTCCTCCACCCACCAGGATTTGCACGCCCGACGCTACTACCTGCACGAACGTGGAGCAACCGGAAGGCTCCCTTCTTTTGTTATGGAACATAACAGACATCTGCGCGCAGCATCAAGCCGGAATGGAAGCGTGCGGAGCCGGCGGCACGATCGATGCACGCCTGTTCAGCGTTTCGACATCGAAGCCCGCGATCTTCTTGTAGCCGGCCGCCGTCTCTTCCAGCTCCGCGCGCGACAGAACCTGTGAGATATCGTCGAAGACACCGCCGCAGCGCTCTTCCACCAGCTGCATCACCTGATCGGGCCCGTTGCCGCGATTGGCTACGACGATGCGTGTGGTCGCCGGGCGCCGCTCGTCTTCGTAGGCCGCCAGCGCCTCCTGCCCGACGCCGTGGTCGAGGAAGGCGCGAGTCAGCACACGAGCGTCGATGATGGCCTGCGAAGCGCCATTCGAGCCGATCGGATACATGGGGTGCGCCGCATCGCCGATCAGCGTGACGCGGCCGTGGCTCCAGTGCTCCAGCGGGTCGCGGTCGACCATCGGATATTCGTAGCATTCGCCGCCGGCACGCATCAGCGCCGGGCAGTCCAGCCAGTCGAACCGCCAGTCCTCGAAGGCGGGCAGGAAGTCGGCGAAATCGCCCTTGCGGTTCCAGTCCTCGCGGTTCCAGCCCGCGCCCGGTTCGTATTTCAGCTCGCCGATCCAGTTGATGAGCGCCTCGCCGGTTTCCGGATCGGGCTTGGATATCGGGTAGGTGACGAACTTCTGCCATTCGTGGCCGACCATCGCCATCGTAGCGCCGCTCAGGAACGGCTTGGCCGTCGTCGTGCCGCGCCACAGCACCGCGCCGCCCCAGCGCGGCGGGCCCTCATGCGGGAAAAGCTGACCGCGGACGGCGGAATGGATGCCGTCGGCTGCCACCAGAATATCGGCCTGCTCGGCGCGTTCAGTACCGTCGGCGGATCGCACGAAGACCTCAACCTTGCCGCCTGCCTCGCGAAATCCGGTGACGACAGCGCCGGTGATGACGGCATCCGCGCCGAGGCGCTTGCGAACCGCATCGAGAAGCATGGCCTGCAGCCTGCCGCGATGCACCGAGAACTGGGGCCAGTTGTAGCCGGCAAGCATGCCGCGCGGCTCCGACCAGATCAGGCCGCCCTTGCTGGAGTAGTAGGCGACTTCGCGCGTGCGTACGCCGATGGCTTCGAGCTCATTTTCGAGCCCCAGCTCGAACAGTTCCCGCACTGCGTGAGGCTGGACGTTGATGCCGACGCCGAGCGGCCGGATAGACGCCACCTGCTCGAACACGCGTACGGCGACGCCCGCCTGATGCAGGGACAGGGCCAGCGAAAGACCCGCGATGCCGCCGCCGGCTACGATTACGCTCATTACCCTCCCCCCGGATACAAAGCGGGGCGGACTCGACATCCGCCCCGATTCCTCAAGAAGGACAATCTACTGCGCGGCCGTGTACTTCTCAATCAGCGAACGCGCTTCATCCAGAAGTCCCTGACCGTCGGCCCCGCGGCCATCCAGTTCGCTCACCCAGTTGGCGATGACCGGCTCGGCAGCCGCCTTCCAGGCTTCGACGTCTTCCGCACTCAGCGTGATGATGTTGTTGTTGCGGCCCACGGCGAGTTCGCGGCCGGGCGCATCGTACTGCTCCTGCGTCTTGCCGAAGAGTGCCGATACGTCCTGCCCGGAATTGTCGTCGATGACCTTTTTGAGGTCGTCCGGCAGGCTGTCGTATTTCGCCTTGTTCATCGCGAGCACGAAGGTCGTGGTGTAAAGCGCGTGATCGCCACCGAACTCCGTATGGTTGCTCACCAGCTCCTGAACGCGCAGCGAAGGAACCACTTCCCACGGCGTGACGGCGCCGTCGATGACACCCTTCGAGAGCGATTCCGTCACGGCCGGGATGGGCATGCCCACCGGAGTGCCGCCCAGTTCGGCCACCAGAGCCGTGATGACGCGCGTCGGCGCGCGCACCTTCATGCCCTGCAAGTCTTCAAGCTTCTCGACGGGGGTGCGGGAATGGATGACGCCGGGGCCGTGCACCCAGGCGGCGATGACGTGCACATCGGCGAACTCGCCATCCTTCATGCGGGATTCGAAGAGGTCCCAATAGGCGCGCGAGGTCGCCTCCGCATTGGTCATCATGAACGGCAGTTCGAACACTTCAGTCGAGGGGAAGCGGCCCGGCGTCGAGCCGGGCAGGGTCCAGACGATATCGACCGTGCCGTCGGTCGCCTGGTCGATGAGCTGCGGCGGCGTGCCGCCGAGCTGCATGGCGGGATAGCGCTCGATCTTGATGCGGCCGTTGGACTCTGCCTCGACCTTGTCCGCCCATGGGGTGAGAACATGCGTCGGCACGTTGGCCTGCGCGGGCAGGAATTGATGCAGGCGCAGGGTCACTTCCTGCGCAAGAGTGGACGAGGTGGTAGCCAGCCAGCCGGCCGAGGCCAGCGACGCGGCGATGACGAGTGATCTGATGGATGCAGGCTTCATTCCGTTCCTCCCTGAATGATCCGACTGCCGAGTGGCTCCTCACTGCCTTCCTACCCGGCTCGGTCAGGCGATCCTACAGAACTTTATGTAACAATAAAGCACCCGGGCGCCGAATTTTTGTAACATTCAGATCGGCAGCGCGGTGGTTTCCTTCAGCGTCTCCAGGACGATCGCCGTCTTCACATGCTGGACGGAATCGTGCGGCAGAAGCACATCGTTGACGAAGTCCGCAAGCGACTTCAGGTCCGGTGTTACGACCTTGAGGACGTAATCCATCTCGCCGGTTAGGGCATGGGCCTCCTGCACTTCCGGCAGGCGGGTGAGCAGGTCGGCAAAGCGGCGCGCGTTGTCGCGGTTGTGGGTCGCGAGCGTGACCGAGATGACATTTACCAGCGAGAAACCCAGCCGGTCGCGGTCCAGGACGGCGCGATAACCCTTGATGAGACCTTCGTCCTCGAGCCGCTGGCGACGGCGCGAGCATTGCGAGGGCGACAGGTTCACGCGCTCCGAAAGGTCGTTGTTGGTGAGCCGCGCATCTTCCTGCAAAAGCGAGAGTATCTTGCGGTCAAAGCCGTCTATGCGCTCGTTCGTCATCCAAAGCCTCCCCTACGCGCAACTTACTCGCATCCATAGTGCGCCCGAACACTCCGAATGCAAGCACTTTGCGAAGCGCCGGTGCTACGATTCAGCACAATCGACACCGGCCTGCACAGGAGAAGACGATGGGACCCTTTCCGCACGACGCGCCGCCCGCGAAAATCAGCGCCGAAAATCCGGCGGGCACGGACGGTTTCGAGTTCGTGGAATTCGCACACGAGGAGCCGGCGAAGCTCGAAGAGCTATTCAAAAGAATGGGTTACACGCCCGTCGCCAGGCACCGGACCAAGAAGATCACGGTGTGGCGGCAGGGCGATATCAACTATGTGGTCAACGCCGAGCCGGGTTCGCACGCGATGCGCTTCGTAGAGGAGCACGGGCCCTGCGCACCGTCGATGGCATGGCGGGTGGTGAATGCGGAGCATGCCTTCGACCACGCGGTGTCGAAGGGGGCAACGCCCTACGAAGGCGACGACAAGACGCTGGACGTTCCGGCCATCGTCGGCATCGGCGGATCGCTGCTCTACTTCGTTGAAAAATATGGCGAAAAGGGCTCGGCCTACGAAGCCGAATTCGAGTGGCTTGGCGAGCGCGATCCGAGGCCGGAGGGCGTCGGCTTCTACTATCTCGACCACCTGACCCACAATGTCTATCGCGGCAACATGGACAAGTGGTGGGACTTCTATCGCGAGCTTTTCGGCTTCACGCAAATCCACTTCTTCGACATCGACGGGCGCATTACCGGTCTGGTTTCGCGTGCGATTACAAGCCCTTGCGGAAAAATCCGGATTCCGCTCAACGAGTCGAAGGACGACACCAGCCAGATCGCGGAGTACCTGCGCAAGTACAATGGCGAAGGCATCCAGCACATAGCGGTCGGGACGGACGAGATTTACGACGCCACGGACAGGCTCGACGAGAACGGGCTGAAGTTCATGCCGGGCCCGCCCGAGACCTATTACGAGATGTCGCAGGACCGGGTGAACGGCCATGATGAACCGATCAACCGTATGAAAAAGCACGGTATTCTGATCGACGGCGAAGGCGTGGTGAATGGCGGGATGACGAAGATCCTGCTGCAGATCTTCTCCAAGACGGTCATCGGACCGATCTTCTTCGAGTTCATCCAGAGGAAGGGCGACGAAGGCTTCGGCGAGGGCAATTTCCGCGCGCTTTTCGAGAGCATCGAGGAAGACCAGATCCGTCGCGGGGTCATCAAGCCGCAGGAAGCGGCGGAGTAACTCGTTGTAACGGCAGCTATTTTCTGGCTGCCGTCAGCACCGCCCTCAGCCTTTCGAGGTCGCCGACCTCGTTGGCCAAAAGAAGCACCAGCCTCGCATTGAGGCGGGTGCTTTCTTCCATTGAAAGCCCCTCATGGGCAGCCATGAGGGCGGCGTAGAAGTCGTCGCCGGAGGCTCCGAGGCGATCCCTGCCGATGGCATTTTGCATCAACTCCTCCCTGTCGCGCGAGACAGCGCCGATCCGAGGTTACCCGAGCCCGCCCGGAAGCGCGCGGCGACGTGCTGATCGGGCCTTATGAGATAGAAATTGCCGCTTCCAAGCCGGGAAACGGCGAATCCTTGCGTGTCGTACAGCACTTTGACGTTCTCGGCCGTCCGCGAAGGGTCGCTTGACACTATCATCTCCAGAAGCTCGTTTTTGGCATCCTCGGAACGGCCCAAACCAACCTCGGATGGATCGGCATCCACGGCCAGCAGAACGAAGCGTCCGCCAAGGTGATTCAGCAGCCAATCGCCATCGCCGACCGGAGCGTCGGGCACCGCGGTTCCAGGCTCGATGCCGCCATCTTCGGCCGACGTTTGAAGGCTCATGCCGGCCAGCGAACACGGCCGGGACAGGCGGCCTGAATTGACCAGCCTGCGTGCAAATTCATGGTCGGCCGCAAGGTCCAGCACGCTGTCGCGGAAGATGCGCTCCATCTCGGTCTTCGGCGTCATGAAGGCAGTGGCGCGCGAGGAGTTGAGGATGTTCTCGTCCGCACCGTGGATGCGCTCTTCGTCGTAGGTGGCGATCAGGCTTTCGGGCGCCTGCCCCTTCACGATCATCGCCAGCTTCCAGACCAGATTGTCCACGTCCTGGATGCCGCCATTGCCGCCGCGCGCGCCGAAGGGCGAGACGATGTGGGCCGAGTCGCCGGCGAAAACCACGCGGCCGTGGACGAAGCGGTCGAGCCGCCGGCACTGGAAGGTGTAGACCGACACCCAGTCGAGCTCGAAATCGCGATGGCCGATGACCTTCTCGATGCGCGGAATGACGTTTTCGGGCTTCTTTTCCTCTTCCGGGTCGGCGTCCCAGCCAAGCTGCAGGTCGATGCGGTAGATGTCGTCTGGCTGCTTGTGGAGCAGCGCGGACTGGCCGGGATGGAAAGGCGGCTCGAACCAGAACCAGCGCTCGGGCGGGAAATCCGCCTTCATCTCGACATCGGCTATGAGGAAGCGTTCCTCGAAGACGCGGCCGGCGAAATCGAGGCCCATCATGGAGCGGACCGGTGAGCGCGCGCCGTCGCAGGCGACGAGCCAGTCGGCATCGAGATCGTAGGAGCCGTCGGGTGTCTCGACCGAAACGCGGACGCCGCTGGCGGATGACTCGACGCCGGTGA
This sequence comes from Neoaquamicrobium microcysteis, assembly GCF_008180155.1. GTDB lineage: Bacteria > Pseudomonadota > Alphaproteobacteria > Rhizobiales > Rhizobiaceae > Aerobium > Aerobium microcysteis. The sequence continues at coordinate 168,163 of NZ_VSZS01000063.1, forward strand.
CGCGGTTCTTCCAGCGCAGGTCGATGAGCTCCGGAAACTGCATCGCGCGCTCGACCAGGTACTGCTCGACGTAATATTGCTGGAGGTTGATGAAGGCCGGCATCTTGTGGCCCTCCTCCGGCAAAAGGTCGAAGTTCCAGACCTCGCGGTCGCGGTGAAACAGGCGGCCGACCTTCCACGTGACGCCTTTTGCCACCATGCGCTCACCGATGCCGAGGCGGTCCATGATCTCCAGCGTGCGCTTGGACCAGCAGATGGCACGACTGCCCAGCGAGACCACGTCGTTGTCATCCAGCACCACGCATCGGATGCCTTGCAGCGCGCAGTCTATGGCGGCGGCGAGACCGACCGGCCCCGCCCCGACGATGACGACCGGCGCGCGGGTAGGCTCGCCGCCTGCAAGCTCCGGCGGGGTGCGGTAGGAGAATGGCTGGTAGCGGTAGCGCGGCATCAGCGGGCTCGCTTGTACATGTTTAGAAAATGACCTAAATTATGGACACAATCGGAGTGGTATCTGATGAACGTCACCGTCGCGGAAATGAAAGCAAATCTGTCCGAAATCCTTCGCAAGGCTGCGGCGGGGGAAGAGGTCATCGTCACGAGACACGGCAAACCGTACGTCAAGGTCGGACCTGAGCGGTCTTCAATGACCAAGCTTCCGCGCCTCGGGGCCTTCAAGGGGCAGATCAAGATCGCGGACGATTTCGATGAGCTCGGGCCGGAGTGGGACGAGTACATCAAGTGACCGCTTATCTGGCGGACACCCATGTGCTGCTCTGGTCGCTGGACGGCGGGGACAAACTCTCTGCGAAGCAAAGACGCGTCATCGATTCCGATGCGAAGGTTTTCGTCAGCGTGGCGACTTTGTGGGAGATCACCATCAAGACGTCGCTCGGGAAGCTCGTCGTCCCGGCGGACTTCCTCGACGGCGTGGTCAGAGCCGGTTTCGATCTCCTGACCATAAACACCGAGCATATCCGCGTACTTGGCAACCTGCCGCATCATCACCGCGATCCATTCGATCGTTTGCTGGTCGCCCAGGCAATGGCCGAACGGGTGACGCTGCTCACAGCCGATACGCAGATCATGCGTTACGACGTGAAACATCTGTAAGGTCCAGTCGCGCGATTTCGGGGTCACGCTCGAAATCGAGGAAGAACTCGTCGAGCTGCGGCGGCTTGACCGAGGTCCCGGCCAGCATGGCGTGCGCCTGCCCGCGATGGTGGATCTGGTGCTGGAACAGGTGGGCGAGCAGGTTGTCGATGCGCTCGGGAATTTTTCCCTTTTCGCCCCGGTCGGTGATGACGATACGCGACATGTCGGCGTCGGTAAGGCGGTCGCAGAAGACGATGAGGCGTTCGTCGGCGGCCTGTTGCAGGGGCGCGAGGTCGGAAGCGTGGGCGAAGACGATCTCGTCGTCATAGACGCTTTCGCCCAAACCACCCTCTTCCACCGCGTCGATATAGTAGAGATCGACGAAGTGGTTGTGGGAGAGCGTCGCGGCGATGGACGGGAAGAAGGACGTGCGCGTTGCCGTGAAGGCTGCGCCGTCAAGCCGGGCGCAGGCGCGCAGGAGGACATGGTTCGACCAGCGATTGTTGCGGGCCATGGCGGAGAAATGCGCAGGCAGGTTGGTCAATTGGTCCTCCCGTTACTAAGCGTTGCGGGCTTCAATACCCCCACCCTTTATCCCTCCCCACAAGGGGGAGGGAGACCTCGGCGTTGTGCTGACCTACTGCGTCTCCGTACGGGCGAAACAGTTGGTCGCTGTACGCTTCAACACCCCCACCCTTTATCCCTCCCCACAAGGGGGAGGGAGTCGTCGGCGTTGCGGCCGCCGTTCAAATCAGACAAATCCATCCGAGCTGAGGTGCGACGCTTGACATCCTTCCTCCCCCTTGTGGGGAGGAATAGAAGGTGGGGGTACCGAGGCGCCGTACCTTTCATCGTTACTCTACCCCGACCTCCCCTCAAGGGGGAGGTTGAGGGAGCGGCTGTCACCCCTGCAATGCCTCCCACATCGCCTTGTCGCGCTCGGCCGTCCAGATGCGCGGGGTGTCGATGCCGAGCGCCTCGTCATAGGCTCGGGCGACATTGAAGGGGAGGCAGTGTTCGTAGATGGCGTAGTCGGCGAATTTGGGGTCGCAGGCCGCGCGGCATGCGTCCCACGCCTCTTTCAGCGAGCCGCCGCCCTGCGCCACGCGCGCGATGGGGCGGTAGGTGGACATGACGAAATCGGCCGTGCTGTCGATGGCGTCGTTGACCATGCCCGACCCGACGAGCGCATCGCCGCGACCGGGCGCGATGGCGTCGAGGTCGAAGGCGCGGATTTCCTCGAGCGTCATCGGCCAGTCGGAAAAATGCCCGTCGCCGCAATAGCAGGCCGAGTGATATTCGACGATGTCGCCGGTGAACATGACGTTTTCGTCCGGCACATAGGCGACGATGTCTCCGGCCGTGTGCGCGCGGCCGAGGAACATCAGGTCGATGCGGCGCTTGCCCATATGGACCGTGAGCCTGTCATTGAAGGTCATGGTCGGCCAGGTGAGGCCGGGGATCGATTCATGGCCCTGGAAAAGGCGCGGGAAGCGGCCGAACTCCGAATCCCAGTCCTCCTGCCCGCGCTCGACCACCATGGAGCGGGCCTTTTCGGACATGAAAATTTCCGACGCGCCATAGGCCGACGCGCCCAGCACGCGCACCGCGTGATAGTGGGTCAGCACCACGTATTTGATCGGCTTGTCGGTGACGGTCCTGATCTTCTCGATGACTTTGTTGGCGAGACGCGGGGTCGCCTGCGCATCGACGATCATGACCGCATCGTCGCCGATGATGACACCGGTGTTGGGGTCGCCCTCGGCCGTGAACGCCCACAGGTCACGGCCGATCTCGGTGAAGGAAATCTTCTTCTCAGCGAGGTCGCCGGCCGAGGCGAATTGTTTGGTCATGTCAGGTCGTCTCCAAAATTTCAGGGGCTTGTTAGTGCGTCCTCACCCCTCGTACTTCTCCACCGTCTGCTCGATGGCGCCGAAGATGGAGTGGCCGGAGGCGTCCTTCATCTCGATGCGGACGGTGTCGCCGAAGCGCATGAAATCGCTGGTGGCCTTGCCGTTAGCGAGCGTCTCGACGATGCGCAGCTCGGCAAGGCAGGAATAGCCGACGCCGCCTTCGGCGATGGTCTTGCCGGGCCCGCCGTCGAGCTTGTTGGAGACAGTGCCGGAGCCGACGATGGTGCCGGCGGCGAGCGGGCGCGTCTTGGCCGCATGGGCGATGAGGGTGGGGAAATCGAATGTCATGTCCACGCCGGCATTGGCGCGGCCGAAGGGCTTGCCGTTGAGGTCGACGAAGAGCGGCAGATGCAGCCTCCCGCCATCCCATGCCTCGCCCAGCTCGTCGGGCGTGACGGCGGTGGGGGAGAAGGCGGACGAAGGCTTGCCCTGGAAGAAGCCGAAGCCCTTGGCAAGCTCGTCCGGGATGAGGCGGCGGAGCGACACGTCGTTGACCAGCATGACGAGGCGGATGGCCTGTCGCGCCTGATCGACACTTGCGCCCATGGGCACGTCGTCGACGATGACGGCGATCTCGCCTTCCATGTCGATGCCCCACGCCTCGTCGGCCATCACGATCGGGTCGCGCGGCCCGAGGAACGAGTCGGAGCCGCCCTGATACATCAGCGGGTCGGTCCAGAAACTTTCCGGCAGTTCGGCGCCGCGTGACTTGCGGACCAGCTCGACGTGATTGACGTACGCGGAACCGTCGGCCCACTGGTAGGCGCGCGGCAGCGGCGAATGCGCGTCGTGCTCGTGGAACCGCTCGGACGGAACGGAGCCATGGTCGAGGCCTTCGGCCAGTGCCTCCAGATGCGGGGCGATGCGCGACCAGTTGTCGAGCGCGGCCTGAAGCGTGGGAACAAGATAGGAAGCGTCGGTGTAGCGGGTCAAATCCCGCGAGACGACGACGAGCTTTCCGTCGCGGGTCCCGTTTTTCAGGCTGGCAAGTTTCATTTGTCCTCCGTCAGGCTTCCACGAATATCCGGAAGCCGCCATAGATCATTCGTTTCATGTAGGCGGGCATGTTTTCCATGCTTTCCGCCAGACGCGGGTCGGCCATCACCTTCTTCATCACTTCGTCGCGATGTTCGCGCGACTTGTAGGTGGCGTATGAAAAGACGACCGTCTCGCCCTCCTCCTTCTTCACCGCCATGGGGAACGACGTCACCTCTCCATCCGGCACGTCGTCGGCGATGGCCTCAACATAGGACAGTGCGCCGTGTTCCATCCACACCGTTTTGCCGAGTTCGGCGTTCTTTCGATATTCCTCGAACCCGGCGTTCGGCACCGCGAGCACGAAACCATCCACATAGGCCATGACAGACTCCTTCGTTGGGGGTTGACTGTCAAAGGACGATTGGACGGCGCGATTTCCGACACGGTTGCGCGAAATCAGCTCCAGTCGCCCTCCGGGGTGCCGTTGAAGCGCTTCTTGAGGTCGTTCCAGCAGTCGATGTAGTTGTCCTGAAGCGTGTCCAGCTCGGCGGCGTAGCGCGTGAGAAGCTGGGGGAAACGGGTCTCGAACATGAAGGCCATGGTGTTTTCCAGCTTCACCGGCTTCAGGTCGGCGCGCGAGGCCTTCTCGAAGCCCATGGCGTCGGGGCCGTGGGCGAGCATCATGTTGTGCAGGCTCATGCCGCCGGGCACGAAGCCCTCCTCCTTGGCGTCGTACTGGCCGTGGATGAGGCCCATGAACTCCGACATGATGTTGCGGTGATACCAGGGCGGGCGGAACGTGTCCTCCGCCACCAGCCAGCGCGGCGGGAAGATGACGAAGTCGATGTTGGCCGTACCTTCCTCGCCGCTGGGCGCGGTGAGCACGGTGAAGATCGACGGATCGGGATGATCGAACAGGATCGCACCCACCGGCGAATAGGTGGCGAGGTCGTATTTGTAGGGCGCGTAGTTGCCGTGCCACGCCGCGACATCGAGCGGGGAGTGGCCGATCTCGGTGACGTAGAACTTGCCGCACCATTTGACGACGATGCGGCAGGGGGTTTCCTTGTCCTCGTACCAGGCGGTCGGCGTCTTGAAGTCGCGCGGGTTGGCGAGGCAGTTGGCGCCGATGGGGCCGCGGTCGGGCAGCGTGAACTTGGCGCCGTAGTTTTCGCAGACATAGCCGCGCGCCTCCGCGTCCATCAGCTCGACCTTGAAGGTGAGGCCGCGCGGCAGCACGCAAATCTCGCCGGGCTGCACCTCGATGACGCCCATCTCGGTGACGAAGCGCAGTCCGCCCACCTGCGGCACCACCAGAAGCTCGCCGTCGGCGTTGAAAAAGTGGTCGTCCACCATGTCGGCATTGGCGACATAGACGTGGGCCGCCATGCCGGCCTGCCCGAACACGTCGCCTGCGGTGGTGATGGTACGAAGGCCGTGGATGAAGTCGGTCTTCTCCGAGGGCATCGGGGTGGGGTTCCAGCGCAGCTGGCCGAGCGGCAGCTCGTGGTCGCCGACAGTGGGCGCGGACTTCCACAATGGCAGCTCGAACGGCGTGAAGCGGCCGTGATGCCTGACGCTGGGGCGGATGCGATAGAGCCAGGAGCGCTCGTTGGTGCCGCGCGGCGCGGTGAAGGGCGAGCCGGAAAGCTGCTCGGCATAAAGGCCGTAGGCAGGACGCTGCGGCGAATTGCGGCCTTGCGGAAGCGAGCCGGGAAGCGTTTCCGTCTCGAAATCGTTGCCGAAGCCCGGCATGTAGGTGAAGGCCATCGTCTCTCTCCCGAAACCGACACCGCCCGTCGTATGCAGGCGGGCGAATTCGTTTCAGCCGTAACTATCGAATATGTAACTATCAACCGCCGATGTGGACCGCCAGATGAGCGACGAACTGCTCTCGCTTGAAGATTTCCTGCCCTACCGCCTCAACCGGCTGGCGGACGCCGTGAGCCGCAGCTTCGCGCAAATCTATCGCGACCGGTTCGGGCTGACGCGGCCCGAATGGCGGCTGCTGGCGACGCTGGGGCAATACGGGACGATGACGGCGACGGCGATCGGCCAGCATTCGGCGATGCACAAGACCAAGGTAAGCCGGGCGGTGACGGGACTGGAAAAGCGCCGGTGGCTGGCGCGGCGCGTCGACACGGCGGACCGGCGCGTGGAGCATCTTTCGCTGACGAAGGCCGGCGAGGAGGTCTACCGCGAACTCATCCCGCTGGCGCATGCGTTCGAGCGGGAATTGCTGGGGAAGTTAGGCGCGGAAGACCGCAAGGCGCTGCTGGCAGGCATTGCCGCAATGGAACGCGCGACCTGCCCTTCCGATTGAGAAAGGGCGGGCGGATGATCCGCGCCGCCCCTGAAGCCGTGTCTATTCGGCAGCTTCCCGGAAAGGCTGCGCCGGCGGTTCCTTGCGCTCCTTGCGGATGGCGAAGTCGGGCTTGATCTTGGCGGCGAAATACTTCTTCGCGCCGGAGAGCTTCCATGCGGCGGCGAAGCCCGCCTTCATCCAGAACAGCGGACCGGAGATGGCGCGCGAGCGCGGCTTCCAGCCGAGGAAGTGGCGGCCGACGCCGTTGGCCAGATTGACGAGATAGTGGCGGCGGATCTCGTCGGTCCAGTATTCGACCGTAAACGAAACGTTGAGGCTGTCGCCGTTGACCACGCGGTGCGGGTAGTTGAGCGGCCACAGCGCGCCCATGCCGGGCTTGAGGTGCAGCACCGCCGCCTTGTCCTCGAAGGACGGATCGTAGTCGATCTCCTCGTAGGACAGGCCGGTGACGACGCGCTCGAGCGCCTCCTGCGGCAGGAACGGATCGCCATCGGGATAAATCCAGATCGTCTTTTCGCCGCGCACATGCATGAGGCCTTGGCCGGGAATGTCGCAGTGGTAGAAGACGCGGGCGTTGGGCGAGGAAATCAGCAGGCCGATGCGGTGCTGGAAGGTCTTGAGCCCCGGCACCTGCGCGGCGAGATCGCCCAGAAGCTGGTCGATGATCGCCTGATAGCGCGGGTCGAAGCTGCCGGCCTCGGCAACATTGATCCACAGAAGGCCATCGCGCACGGCCTGCAGGATTTCCATCCCGCTCATGTCCTCGAACGACGCCCGCTTCCAGGTGGCGCGGTCTTCGCGGTTGGGGTCCATGGTGGACACCTCGCGGATCGCCTGTGGATTGCCCTCGATCAGCTTCGCCAGCGCCTCGTCGGAAAACAGAGGGTTGGTCGCAAGGTCGTGACGCACCGGAACGATCTTCTTGTTCCACTCGGTCGCCAGATTGTCTGCCTCGAAATGAAAAGTCCCGCGCATGATCGGCCTCCATGCCTTTTCGCTGGAACTTCATTCGCAGAAGGCACCCAAACAAACGCTAACGCAGCGGAACTTTCGCGGGGCGTAGTGAGCGGATTATAACCGCAATGCAGCCGATTTTATTGAATCGAGAGTCCTGTGACAGGCTGTAGTATTCTTGTTCGAAGCCATATGGTCGGGCTTGCCGCTATCGACGCCAGACCATACATTTCAACCAAAATTTGGAGATTTCAATGGCAACATTACCTACTCTAGAAGACAAGGGCCGTATGGTCCTCACCATTTTCAAGCATTTTGATACTCGTCCTGGCGAAGTGCTGGATAAACGTAATCTTGTAACAATGTGCGCCCAATGGGATTGGCGAACCAGCGACATTGCTAAAGGTGTCGAGTACGGGTTGGATACAGGATGGTTTGAGGGCGGGCCTAACAATTCGATTAGATTAACAGAAGCTGGGTTCGCAGCAATCTGATGCCCGCGGACACCAATAGAGACCCGCGCTCTGCAGCCGACTGCAAGAATGTTCCCGCCAAAGAACTCTTCGCCGAGCGGGGCAACCGCGCCGATCTCGATGCTTTCGACCGGATCATGAACCGAAAGGGCGGACAGGAACCCGACCCGGAGGACAAGGTCTAGAAACTACCAGTCCATCACCACCTTGCCGGAATTGCCGCTCTTCATGGCTTCGAAGCCGTCGATGTAGTCATCGATGCCGATGCGGTGGGTGATGAGGCCCGACACGTCCAGCGGGCCCTGCACCAGCGCGATCATCTTGTACCAGGTCTCGAACATCTCGCGGCCGTAGATGCCCTTGAGATGCAGCATCTTGAAGATGACCTTGTTCCAGTCGATCTCGAAGCCGGTGGGGGCGATGCCGAGGATGGCGATCTTGCCGCCATTGTTCATGGTGTCGATCATGTCGCGGAAGGCGGCGGCCGAGCCGGACATCTCCAGCCCCACGTCGAAGCCTTCCGTCATGCCCTCTTCGCGCATCACGTCGCGCAGGTTCTCGTTCGACGCATCGACCACGTGATGCACGCCGAGCTTGCGGGCAAGGTCGAGGCGGACGGGATTGATGTCCGTGATGACGACCTTGCGCGCGCCCACGCACTGGGCCACCAGCGCGCCCATGATGCCGATGGGCCCCGCGCCCGTGACCAGCACGTCCTCGCCCACCAGATCGAACGAGAGCGCGGTGTGCACAGCATTGCCCAGCGGATCGAAGATCGCTGCGATCTCGTCGGGCACGTCGTCGGGGATGGGCACGACGTTGTGCTGCGGGATGGCGATGTATTCGCCGAACGCGCCCGGCCTGTTGACGCCGACGCCGAGCGTATTGCGGCACAGATGCCCCCTGCCCGCCCGGCAGTTGCGGCAGTGACCGCAGACGATATGGCCCTCGCCCGAGACGCGCTGGCCGACCTTGTATTCGGTGACGGCGGCGCCGAAATCGGCGACCTCGCCCACAAACTCGTGCCCGGTGACCATCGGCACGGGCACCGTCTTCTGCGCCCACTGGTCCCAATTGTAGATGTGCACGTCGGTGCCGCAGATCGCGGTCTTCTTCACCTTTATGAGCACGTCGTTCGGCCCGATCTCGGGAACCGGCACCTGCTCCATCCAGATGCCCGGCTCCGCCTTCGCCTTCACCAGTGCGCGCATCATGTTCGACATGACATGTTCCTTCGTCGTTTCCGGGCCAGATAGCACAAGGTTTCCGCAATTGCGTCACCGAAAGCCGCAAAGAGGCATGGTCACGCAGCGTAACGGCCCCTAGCCTTGCACGTTAAGGGAGACCGAAATGAACGCCTCCGAAGCCGCATCGTCCGCAACAACACCCCGCCGCGAGCGTGGCGGCAGGGTAGCGCGGCGCGAACAGCGCAGCCACGGCCAGCAGGGCCACGGCCGCCCCTATATCGTGCGCAACATACCGACATACGACATCCTGTCGGAAGAAAACCTCGTTCGCATCGAGCAGACGGCCGACCGCATCCTGGCCGAGATCGGCATCGAGTTTCGCGACGACCCGGTGGCGCTGGACCACTGGAAACGCGCCGGCGCGAAACTGGAGGGCGACCTCGTGCGGTTCGAGCCGGGCATGCTGCGCGAGGTGCTGGCGACCGCGCCGGCGCAGTTCACCCAGCATGCGCGCAACAGCGCCAATTCGGTCGAGATCGGCGGCAAGAGCGTCGTCTTCGCGCCGGCCTACGGCTCGCCCTTCGTGATGGACCTCGACCGGGGCCGGCGCTACGGCACCATCGAGGACTTCGCCAATTTCGTGAAGCTGGCGCAGGCGTCACCCTGGCTTCACCATTCGGGCGGCACGATCTGCGAGCCGGTGGACGTGCCGGTGAACAAGCGCCATCTCGACATGGTGTACGCGCATATCCGCTACTCCGACCGGCCTTTCATGGGCTCGGTGACGGCCGAAAGCCGCGCCGAAGATTCCATCGACATGGCGCGCATCGTCTTCGGCCGCGACTTCGTGGACGAGAATTGCGTCATCCTCGGAAACGTCAACGTCAACTCGCCGCTGGTGTGGGACGGCACGATGACGCTCGCGCTGCGGGCTTATGCGCGCGCCAACCAGGCGGCGGTGGTGGTGCCGTTCATCCTCGGCGGCGCGATGGGACCGGTGACCAATGCCGGCGCGATCGCGCAGTCGCTGGCCGAGACGATGGCCGGCTGCGCGCTGACGCAACTGGAGCGGCCGGGTGCGCCGGTGATCTTCGGCAATTTCCTGTCATCCATGTCGCTGCGCTCGGGCTCGCCGACATTCGGCACGCCGGAGCCGGCCATCGGCTCGATGGTGATCGGGCAGCTTGCGCGCAGGCTGAACCTGCCGCTGCGGTGCTCGGGCAACTTCACCACCTCGAAGCTGCCTGACGCCCACGCCATGAACGAGGGCACGATGTCGATGCTGGCGGCCGTGCATTGCGGCGCGAACTTCATCCTGCATTCGGCGGGCTTTCTCGACGGTCTGCTTTCCATGTCCTACGAGAAGTTCGTGATGGATGCCGATTTCTGCGGCGCGCTGCACACCTATCTCGACGGCGTCGTCATCGACGACAACCAACTGGCGCTGGACGCCTTTCGCGAGGTGGGACCGGGCAGCCATTTCTTCGGCTGCGCGCACACGATGGCGAACTACGAGACAGCGTTCTGGGATTCGGAGATCGCCGACAACGAGCCGTTCGAGAAGTGGGAGGCAGCGGGCTCGGAGGATGCGGCCGTGCGCGCCAACTGCAAATGGAAGAAGACGCTGGCCGAATACGAAGCGCCGCCGCTGGACGAAGCCATAGATGATGCGCTGAACGACTTCATGGCGCGCAAAAAGGCCGCGATGGAGGATGCGTGGTACTGAGATATTGCAGCCAGGCCCGACACCGGCATTGGATACCATGACTGCCGATCCGCTTCTCCAGCCCTTTCGCCTCAAGCACCTGACGCTCAAGAACCGGCTGATGTCGACGGCGCATGAGCCGGCCTATTCGGAAGACGGGCTGCCGAAGGAGCGCTACCGGCTCTATCACGCGGAGAAGGCGAAGGGCGGCATCGCCATGACGATGACGGCGGGGTCGGCCATCGTGTCCCGCGACAGCCCGGCAGCCTTCGGCAACCTGCAGGCCTATCGCGACGAGATCGTGCCGTGGCTGCGCGAACTGGCGGATGCCTGCCACGAGCACGACTGCAAGGTGATGATCCAGATCACGCATCTCGGCCGCCGGACCGGCTGGAACAAGGCCGACTGGCTGCCGGTGCTTTCGGCCTCGCCGGTTCGCGAGCCGGCCCACCGCGCCTTCCCCAAGGAGGCGGAGGAATGGGATATCGAGCGCATCGTGGCGGATTATGCGGCCGCCGCTCAGCGGATGCAGGCGGCCGGGCTGGACGGGATCGAGTTCGAGGCCTACGGCCATCTGATGGACGGGTTCTGGTCGCCGGCGACGAACCGGCGCGAGGACGAGTATGGCGGCGGCCTCGACAACCGGCTTCGGTTTTCGACGCGCGTGATCGACGCCGTGCGGGATGCAGTGGGGCCGGACTTCGTCGTCGGCGTGCGCATGGTGGCGGACGAGGACCTCGCAACCGGCATCTCGCGCGACGAGGGGGTGGAGATCGCGCGGCGGCTGGCGGCGGGCGGCAAGGTCGATTTCCTCAATATCATCCGGGGCCATATCGAGACGGACGCAGCGCTGGCCGAGGTGATCCCCATCACCGGCATGCGCTCGGCCCCGCATCTGGACTTCGCCGGAGAGGTTCGCGCGGCGACGGGCTTTCCGGTGTTTCATGCCGCGCGCATTTCGGACGTGGCGACCGCGCGGCACGCGATTGCCAGCGGCAAGCTCGACATGGTGGGCATGACGCGGCCGCACATCGCCGACCCGCACATCGCCCGCAAGGTGGCCGCGGGGCAGGAACACCGCATCCGCCCCTGCGTGGGCGCGACCTACTGCCTCGACCGCATCTACGAGGGCGGCGAAGCGCTGTGCATCCACAACGCGGCGACCGGCCGGGAGGCAGCGATACCGCATGTGATCGCGCGGGCCGAGGGGACAGCCAAGACGGTGGTCGTGGTGGGCGCAGGGCCGGCGGGACTGGAGGCGGCGCGGGTGGCGGCCGAGCGCGGGCATTCGGTGAGCGTGCTGGAGGCTTCGGACAGGGCCGGCGGCCAGATCAACCTCGCCATCCAGAACCCGCGCCGGCGCGAGCTGGTGGGCATCGTGGACTGGCGGCTCTCCGAGTTGGACGCGCTGGGCGTCAGCATCCGCTACGGCTGCTGGGCGGAGGCAGACGACGTGCTCGCGCTGGCGCCGGACGTGGTGGTGATCGCCACCGGCGGCATGCCGCAGAACCCGCCGCTGGAAGCGGGCGACGAGTTCGTGACCTCGAGCTGGGACATTCTTTCGGGCGGGGTGAAGCCCGCGGAGAACGTGCTGGTCTATGACGACAATGGCGGGCATCCGGGCATGAGTGCCGCCGAATTTCTGGCGCAGGCGGGGTCGAAGGTCGAGCTGGTTTCGCCCGAGCGCTTCTTCGCGCCGGAGATGGGCGGGCTGAACCATGTGCCCTACATGCGCGCGTTCCACGAAAAGGGCGTGACGGTGACGATCAACACGCGCGTCGTGGCCGTGCATCGCGAGGGCAACCGGCTGGTCGCGACGCTGGGCTCGGACTTCGCGCCGGGATGGCGGGTCGAACGGCGGGTCGATCAGGTGGTGGTGGAACACGGGACCGCGCCAAACGACGAGCTGTACCACGCGCTGAAGCCGCTATCGAAGAACCGTGGCGCGGTGGACTACGAAGCGCTGGTGGGCGGCGGGGAGATATTTCCGGTGAGCGAGCCGGAAGCCGGCTTCACGCTGGTGCGGATCGGCGACGCGGTCGCCTCACGCAACATCCACGCCGCGATCTATGACGGGATACGGTTCGCGCTGCGGTTTTGAGCTGCCTCAGGCCCGTGCGCCGTCGACCAGCGTGAGGACCGGGCGGCGCGGGGAGCGGGCTTCCAGCCATTCGCGCGCCTGGGTGTCGGGCATCGGGAAGGCGATGGAATAGCCCTGCACCTGGTCGCAACCGATGGACAGCAGCGAGGACAGCTCCTCCTCCGTCTCCGCGCCCTCGGCGATGATGGAGATGCCCAAGCCGCGCGCAAGCTCGGTGATGGCGCGCACGATCTTGGAGTTGTCGTCGTTGAGGTTGATGTTCTGGACGAAGCGGCGATCGATCTTGAGCCGGTCGATCTCGTTGGGATTGACGTGGGTGAGCGAGGCGTAGCCGGTGCCGAAATCGTCGAGCTCGAGATGGACGCCTGCGGCGCGGATCATGCGCAGCTTGGAGGCGATGCCGGTCTTCTCGTCGTCGAGGATGACGGATTCGACGATCTCCAGTGAGAGCTTCTGGGGCGGCAGGCCCGCATCCTCAAGCATCGCAAACAGGAAGCGGGTGAAGTCGGGCTCGCGCAGCTCGGTGCCCGAGACGTTGACCGCCAGACGCCCGAACTGGATGCCGGTGCGATACCAGGAAGCGGCTTCCTGAATGGCCTTGCGCATGACGATGCGGCCGATGCGGGGCATGTCGCCCGCCTTCTCGGCGATGGGGATGAACTCGCCGGGCGAGATCATGCCGCGCTCGGGATGATGCCACCGCACCAGCGCCTCGACGCCCGCGATGGAGCCGTTGGTGAGCGAGACTTGCGGCTGGAAATAGACGCTGAAGGCGTCGTGCGCGATGGCCGCCGCGATGTCGCGCTCCAGTTGCTTGCGGTGCTCGAGCTCGCGGCGCAGCTCTTCGGAGAAGAAGGAGAACGTGCCCCCGCCGTGCTTCTTGGCCGCGTAGAGCGCAAGGTCGGCGTGGACCATAAGGTCGCCGGCGTTTTCTGCATCGACCGGATAGACGGCGATGCCGGCACTGGCGCCGCAGAAGATGGTCGCGCCCTCGTAGACGATGGGCTCGTTGAGCTGGCCGAGAATGCGGCGGGCCAGCGTGTCGATGTCCTCGGAGCTGCCTGCCGCCGGCATCACCATGATGAACTCGTCGCCGCCCAGCCGGGCGCAGATGTCGGAGGCGCGACACGATGCACGCATACGCTCTGCCGTCGTGACCAGAACGTAGTCGCCCGCCGCGTGGCCGAGCGAGTCGTTGATCTGCTTGAAGCGGTCGAGGTCGATCTGGATGACCGCCAGACGCTCGCCGCGCCGGTGGGCCGACTTGATGAGCGTGTCGAAATGATCGTGCATGAAGGTGCGGTTGTGCAGGCCGGTCAGTCCGTCGTGAATGGCGACGAAGGCCATGGAATTGCGTGCGTCGACCAGCTCGCTGGTGCGGCGGCGGATGACCTCGGCCATCGGCCGGAAGATGAACATCGCCACGAGCGCGATGACGAGGATGGTGGCGTAGAACAGGAGCCGGTGGGTGTTCAACATGCGCTCGAGCATGGTGCGCGAGCCTGCGGCGAGCTTCTCGCGCAGCGCGGAGTAGCCGATGAGCGTGGCGTTGGCGACCGCCTCATCTAGAGCGGCGCGCTCGCTGCCGCCGCGATAGCCGGCACTGGGATTGCTCTGCCCCAGCCATGCCTCCAGCGAGGATACGAAGCGCCAGCCATTGGCCGCAAGGCTGGTCGAGAAGTGGTCGAGATGATGGGGGGCAGAAAACAGGATCGCGCGCGCATCGTCCTCGCCGGCGGCTTCGTCCTGGTCCAGCCGGTCGAGTATCTCGTCGTAGTTGCGCTCAAACTGCGAGGTCGCCTGGCGCAGCGAGCCGACGAGCGGACGCCGGTTGTCGGGCGCGGCCTGCGTGGCGGCGTTGGCGAGGAAGACGATGCGCTGCGACAGCGCCTTCTGGGCGCTCACCAGCGTCATCAAATCCTCGTCGCGCTGGTGGGCGGCGATCATGTGCTGGAGCAGCAGATAGGTCGCCAGCGCCATGGCGGCGATTATCATCAGCGCCATCCAATAGGCGGCCTTGATGGTGAGGATAAGTCGGTCGGAGCCTGAGCGCGGCTGGCCCGTCAAGTCCATGGATCGTTGCCCCCGATGTCCCTATGCGGCCCACTTGCTCCCTTTCATGCGCGCGCAGAGGTTAACAGGGGGCGCGGGAGACCCGCCGGAAGAAGCCATTTCGGCCCGGCTGGTTAGCGGCGCGTTCACGCGATCGTTCCAATTGGCGCGATTGCGCGCGATCAAGGCCGGCAGCCGTGCAGACGCGCATCATGGAGCAAATGCAGGGAGCCGTCCGATGGGCCGACCGGAACGCGCGGGCCTCGCCTATTTCGCGGCCGTGTTTGCAACAGGCTTCCTGTTCGGCACGGTCCGCGTCCTCTTTGTCGAAGGCCTTATCGGCACCGAGCTTGCGGTGGCCGCCGAGCTGCCGGCGATGCTTGCGGTCTCGTGGCTGGCGGCGCGTTTTCTGGTTGTGCGGGTACGCGTCGGCGATGCGCCCGCTGCCAGGCTGCGCATGGGTTTTGCCGCGCTTTGCCTGTTGGTTCTTGCCGAAACGGTGCTCGGGGTGGCACTGTTCGGCCAGACCGTGGGGCAACACTTCGCGGACTATGCCACATTGCGCGGCGCGCTGACGCTGATCGGGCAGGCCGGATTCGGGTTGATGCCCCTGTTCGTCGCACGGCGCCGCAACGATGAAGGGCACAAGAACCAGAACACCAAAGGGGAAGCTCATGTACATCAAGAAATTCGCACTGATCGCCGCGTCCGCTCTCGCGCTGATGGCCGGGCAGGCCATGGCGGGTGAGACGCTGGACCGGGTGACCAGCTCCGGCAAGCTGACCATGTCGTCGGACCCGGAATATCCACCGCAGTCGTTCCTCAACGATTCCAACGAGATGGACGGGTTCGACGTCGATGTGGGCAAGGAGATCGCCAAGCGGATGGGCGTGGAGCTGGCCATCGTGACGCCGTCGTGGGAGGTCATCACCGCGGGCGGATGGGCCGGACGCTGGGACATGTCGGTCGGCTCGATGACGCCGACGGCGGCGCGCGCGCAGGTGCTGAACTTCCCAGCCGTCTACTATTACACGCCCGCCTCGTTCGCCGTGCACACGGATTCGCCCGTGGCGACGCTGGAAGAGCTGAATGGCAAAGTCATCGGCACCTGCGGCGGCTGCACCTACGACGCCTATCTGAACAAGGACCTCGAGATCGATGCGGAAGGCGCACCACCGTTCGAATATCAGGTGACGGCCGGCGAAATCCGCACCTACGAGACCGATACCAACGCCTTCGACGACCTGCGGCTGGGTGACGGGGTGCGCGTCGACGCGGTGTTCTCGGCGCTGCCGACCATCCAGGAGGCGATCAAGAACGGCTATCCGCTGAAGGTCTTGGGCGAACCCGCGTTCTACGAGCCGCTTTCGGTCGCCACCGACAAGGGCGACGACGAGTTCGACGCGAAGATCGCAGAAATCGTCGGCGAAATGCACGAGGACGGCACGCTCAAGGCGCTGTCGGAGAAGTGGTACGGCGTGGACCTGACCACGGTCGAGTGACGTGACTGTCACAACCGAAGACGGCCCACCGCGCGCGGAGTTTTCCGCGCGCGCGTGGCTGGAAGGCGCAAAACCGTCCGGCGTGGAGGCGGCGGCGATGGCGTGCCTCGCCGTCTTGTTGATCTGGATGCAGCTGGGCGGGACACGCATCGGCGGGCTTATCGCGCCGCTGACGGGTGGAGCGACAGGGCCGGGCACGACGCCGGGCTTCGCGCTCAACGCGCTTACCGGGCTGCTGGTGGCCGGCGCGGTGTGGGTCAACATCATCGTGCTGCGGCTGCTGCCGTTCCGCGCGCAGGTGGCCGTGGTGTGGGCCGAGCTGCTGCTGCTTTTCATCGCCTTCGTAGGCAGTTTCGACCGCGACTTCGGCATCTGGTTCGCGACCAGCCAGGACGGCACCACCAACTTCGCCTATCTCATCACCACCGGCGCGGTGACGACGCTCTACGTGTCGCTCATATCCATCGTGATCGCCTGCCTGATCGCGATGCTGGCGGCACTGGCCCGGCTGTCAAACATCGGGCCGGCCTATGCTGCGGCGACGTTCTACATCTCGTTCTTTCGCGGCACGCCGCTGTTGCTGCAGGTGTACCTGATCTATCTCGGCCTGCCGCAGCTGGGCCCGCAATTCGCCATGGACGCGGTGCCGTCGGGCATCCTCGCGCTGTCGCTGTGCTACGGCGCGTATCTGGCGGAAATCTTCCGCGCGGGCATCATCGGCGTGCCGCACGGCCAGCACGACGCCGCCAAGGCGCTGGGCCTGCCGCCGCGCCTGACCTTCCGCAAGATCGTACTGCCGCAGGCGATGCGCTTCATCGTGCCGCCGACGGGAAACCAGTTCATCGCCATGCTGAAGGATTCATCGCTTGTGTCGGTGATGGGCGTGTGGGAACTGACGCGCACGGCGCAGATCATCGGCAGGCGCGATTTCCGCGTGTTCGAGATGCTGATCGCGGCCGCCATCATCTACTGGGTGCTCTCGATCTGCTTCGAGCTGATCCAGTCCCGCATCGAACGCCATTACGGCAAGGGTTATGAGAGGAAATAGGCGAATGCGCCATTCAGCACCGCTGGGCGACTTCACCCCCCTCTGTCCTGCCGGACATCTCCCCCTCAAGGGGGGAGATTGGCCTTCATATCGGTATTCCCCAACCCTGGAGATCGCATGACCGACGCCTTCATCTCGCATCTTTCCACGGAGCTCGGCGCGCTGAAGGAAGGTGGGCTCTACAAGTCCGAACGCGTGATCTCGTCGATGCAGTCGGCGCAGATCGACGTGGGCGGAAAGAGCGTGCTGAATTTCTGCGCCAACAACTATCTGGGGCTCGCCGACAGCGAGGAGCTGCGCGAGGCGGCAAAGGCCGCGCTGGACCGCTACGGCTACGGCATGGCCTCGGTGCGCTTCATTTGCGGCACGCAGGAGGAGCACAAACAGCTGGAAGACCGCATCTCGCGGTTTCTCGGCATGGAGGACACGATCCTCTATTCGTCCTGCTTCGACGCCAATGCCGGGCTGTTCGAGACGCTGCTTGGCGAGGAGGATGCGATCATCTCGGATGCGCTGAACCACGCCTCGATCATCGACGGGGTGCGGCTTTCGAAGGCCAGACGCTATCGCTACGCCAACAACGACATGGGCGAACTGCGCGCGCGGCTGGAGGAAGCGAAGGATGCGCGCTTCAGGCTGATCGCCACCGACGGCGTGTTCTCGATGGACGGCATCATCGCCAATCTGCGCGGGGTGTGCGACCTGGCGGAGGAATACGGCGCAATGGTGATGGTGGACGACAGCCACGCGGTCGGCTTCGTCGGCCAGAACGGTCGCGGCTCTGCCGAGCATTGCGGCGTGGAAGGCCGCGTCGATATCATCACCGGCACTCTCGGCAAGGCGCTGGGCGGGGCTTCGGGCGGCTACACCTCGGCAAGGAAGGAAGTGGTGGAATGGCTGCGCCAGCGCTCGCGGCCCTATCTCTTTTCCAACACGCTGATGCCGGCGATCGCGGGCGCGTCGCTGAAGGTGTTCGACATGATCGACGAAGGCGACGAGCTGCGGGAACGGCTCTACGCGAACGCCGACCGCTTTCGCGAGGCGATGACGAAGGCGGGCTTCAGGCTGGCAGGCGCCGACCACCCGATCATCCCGGTGATGATCGGCGATGCTGCGCTTGCGGGCGAAATGGCGGCGAAGATGCTGGAACGCGGCATCTACGTGATCGGGTTTTCGTTCCCGGTGGTGCCGAAGGGCCAGGCGCGCATCCGCACGCAGATGTCGGCCGCGCATTCGCCGGACGACATCGACCGGGCGGTGGCGGCGTTCACCGAGGTGGGCAAGGAGCTGGGGGTTATCTAGCGGAAACGCGGATGCCTGGTGTACCCCCACCCCTTACCCCTCCCCTCAAGGGGGAGGGGGATTCTGAGACGCTGGCGCCCCCTCGGCCTCACGGGGGATGGGGTGCTCGGGACGAAAAGCGTCGCCATGTTCGCCCTTACCGCCGCTGCCCGAATCCCGATAGAATAGTGGCATGAGCATCCGCCAGCTTTCCGAAACCGTCATCAACCAGATCGCAGCCGGCGAGGTCATCGAGCGGCCGGCGAGCGTGGTGAAAGAGTTGGTGGAGAACGCGCTGGACGCGGGCGCGTCGCGCGTCGAGATCGCGACGGCGGGAGGCGGGCTGGCGCTGATCCGCGTCACCGACGACGGAACCGGCATGGATGCGGGCGACCTCGGCCTGTCGATCGCGCGGCACTGCACGTCGAAGCTGTCGGACGACATTCACGACATACGCTCGCTGGGTTTTCGCGGCGAGGCGCTGCCTTCGATCGGATCGGTCGGCAAGCTTTCGATCCGCTCACGCACGGCGGGTGCGGACAGCGGACACGAGATCGCCGTGGAAGGCGGAAGGGTTTCGCCGGTGCGGCCGGTGGCGGCCAATCGCGGCACGCTGGTGGAGGTGCGCGACCTGTTCTTCGCCACGCCTGCGCGGCTGAAATTCATGAAAGGCGAGCGGGCGGAAGCGACCGCCATAGCCGAGATCGTGCGGCGCGTCGCCATCGCGTTCCCGCATGTGCGGTTCACGCTTTCGGGCACCGACCGCTCGACGCTGGACCTTGCCGCCTGCGAGCGGACGGAGGACGGCGTGCAGCAGCGGATCGGCCAGGTGATCGGGCGCGAGTTCGCCGACAACGCGCTGGCGATCGAGGCTGCGCGCGAAGGCGTGCGGCTGAGCGGGTACGCGTCGATCCCGTCCTTCACGCGGGCGAACTCGCTGCACCAGTATCTCTACGTCAATGGCCGCCCGGTGCGCGACAAGATGCTGGCGGGCGCGATCCGTGGCGCCTATACCGACGTGCTGCCGCGCGACCGCCACGCGGTGACGGCGCTGTTTCTCGAGCTCGACCCGGCGCTGGTGGACGTGAACGTGCACCCGGCCAAGGCGGATGTGCGCTTCCGCGACCCGGGACTGGTGCGCGGGCTGATCGTCGGCTCGATCCGCGAGGCGCTGGCGCGCTCCGGCGTGCGGCCGGCAACCACGGCGGCGAGCGCCATGATGGAGGCGTTTCGCCCGCAAGGCACGCGCCCGCGCGGCTACAGCTTCGCCTATGCGGAGCCCGCCGCGCCCGGCTTCGACCCGCAGACTTCGGTGCACCGGCCGCTGGAAACGGGGTTCGGGGAAGCGGTGCAGACGATGTTCGCTTCGGCTACGAGCGCGGATGCGCGGGCAGGCGCGGTGGAGGCGACGCCCGCACTGACGGCCCGCCCGCTGGGTGCTGCGCGCGCGCAGGTGCACGAAAACTACATCGTCGCGCAGACGGAGGATTCGCTGGTGATCGTGGACCAGCACGCCGCGCATGAAAGGCTGGTCTACGAGGCGCTGAAGCAGGCGCTGTCTTCACGCGCGGTGCCCTCGCAGATGCTGCTGCTGCCCGAGATCGTGGACCTGCCGGAGGAAGACGCCGACCGGCTGGCGGCGCACGGCGAGCTTCTGGCTCGTTTCGGGCTGGGGCTGGAGCGGTTCGGGCCGGGCGCGGTGGCGGTGCGCGAGACGCCGTCGATGCTGGGCGAGGTGGACGTGCAGCGGATGGTGCGCGACCTTGCCGACGAGATCGCGGAAAACGACACGGTCGAAACGCTGAAAGAGCGGCTCCACACGATCGCTGCGACGATGGCGTGCCACGGCTCGGTACGGTCGGGACGCAGGCTGAGGGCGGAGGAGATGAACGCGCTGCTGCGGCAGATGGAGGCGACGCCGGGCTCTGGCACGTGCAATCACGGCCGGCCGACCTATATCGAGCTGAAGCTCTCCGACATCGAAAGGCTGTTCGGGCGGCGGTAGCTATCGGCGGCCCGGACTTGACCGCGCCACGCATTTGTGGCGGTACAGGGCCTGACGGAAGGTGAGTGAGATGAACCGTTTCGAAGGACCCGGCGGCAGGGAAGCGCGCATTCGTTATCTGGACGGCGATTTCCAGGTGATGACGCCCGGCGCGTTCGTGCGCTGCGCCGTGACCGGCGAAACCATCCCGCTGGACGAGCTGAAATACTGGAGTGTCGCGCGGCAGGAGCCGTATGTGAACGCCAACGCTTCGCTGGCGCGCGAACTGGAACTCGACCCGGGTTTGCGCAGCCGGAAGTAGCCCTACGAGCCCGCGCGGCGGAGGCGCCAGGCGTCGAGGGTGGCTTCGATCAGCACGCGCGGGGTGCGCTCCAGCTCGAAAACCGCCTCGATCTCGATAATTTTTGCGCGTTTGCGCAGCGCTGACAGCGCTTCGCTGGAATTGTCGAGGCGCACGGCGTCCTTGGCGGTGGTGACGAGCTGGAGGCCCTGCGCGTCGGCCGTAGCAAGCAAATCCTGGGCGTCGAAATCGCTGTAGAAATGATGGTCGCCGAAGCTTTTCGACACGATCAGCTCGCCGCCGACGGCCGTGACGGTGTCGAAGAACTTTTCCGGCTCGCCGATGCCGGCGAAGGCGAGGCAGCGCGCACCGGCGATGCCTTCGGGCGCGGTTGGCACGACGGAAGCCTCGTAGAAGGGCCGGCCGGCGCGGGCCGCCTGACGCAGCACGGTTTCGGCGGCTGGCCCCTCGCCGACCTTGAGCACGCCGTCCGCGTAGCGCATCTGGTCTACCAGCGAGGCGCGCATCGGGCCGCCGGGGATAGTGTGTCCGTTGCCGATGCCGCGACGGGCGTCGACCACGATCAGCGCGTGATCGATGTGGATGCGCGCGCTCTGGAAACCGTCGTCCATGATGATGAAATTGCAGCCGCGCGCGATGAGCATGCGGGCGCCGGCGGCGCGGTCGGCCGTCACGGCCACGGGGGCGGCACGCGCCAGAAGCAGTGGTTCGTCGCCGACATGGCGGGCGCTGTCGTGATGCGGATCGACGAAATGCGGGTGGCCGGCAACCGAGCCGCCATGACCGCGCGACAGGATGCCGGGCTTGAGGCCCATGGCGGCCGCCTGACGCGCCAGCGCGATGGCGACAGGGGTCTTGCCCGAGCCGCCGACGGTGAGATTGCCGACGCACAGCACCGGCGCGTCGACCTTCTCGCGCGGAGCGTTGAGAAGCCGGCGGCGCGCAACCGCGCCGTAGGCTGCCGAGAACGGCCACAGCGACCAGGCGCGCCAGTCCGCTTTCCTCCACCAGAAGGGGGGCGCCTCGCTGACCATGCGCGCCCTACCTGCCTTCCGCTACATTGGGCGTGTCGAGCCGCGCCTGCACTATGAGCGGATGGATGTAGGGCTCAAGCGCCTGCAGCGTCTTGGTGAGCGAACCGCGCATGTCCTCGACGGTGCGGCGGCCGGCTTCCATCATCTTGCGACGCTCGGCCTCGTTGTTGAGCAGGAAGTTGACCGCGCCGGCCAGAACCTCCTTGTCGCGGATGAAGCGCGCGCCGCCGTTGGCGGCAAGCTTCTGATAGGACTCTCGGAAGTTCTGGACGTTGCGACCGGACAGGACGGCGGTTCCGAGCATAGCCGGCTCCAGCGGGTTCTGGCCGCCCTGCCCCGTGAGCGAGCGGCCGACGAAGGCGATCTCGGTCAGGCGCAGGTAAAGCCCCATCTCGCCGATGGTGTCGCCGAGGAAAATGTCGGTGCCGGGCGCGATGGTGTCGCCGAGGCTGCGGCGCGCGACGGTTAGACCCATGGCAGCGCAGGAAGCGGCGACGGCGTCGGCGCGATCCGGGTGGCGCGGCACGATGATGGTGAGCAGGCCCGGATGACGCCCCTTGATGAGCTTGTGCACCTCGGCGGCGGCAAGCTCCTCGCCTTCATGCGTGGAGACGGCCGCCCAGACCTTGCGGTCGCCGATCTCGCCGCGCAGGCGCGTAAGCTCCGCTTCGTCAACCGGCGGAGGCACGGTATCGACCTTGAGGTTGCCCGACACCGTCACGGGGCGCGCGCCGAGAGCGCGGAAACGCTCGGCGTCCACTTCCGATTGCGCCACGACGTGGGCGAGATTTTCCAGCAGAGCCTCGGCCAGGAAGCTGCGCTTGCTCCAGCTTGCAAAGGAGCGGTCGGAGAGCCGGCCGTTGACCAGCACCTGCGGGACGCGGCGCGCGCCGAGCTCGAGGATGGTCATCGGCCAAATCTCGGATTCGGCGATGATGGCGAGATCGGGCTGCCAGTGGTCGAGGAAGCGGCTGACGGCGGGCTTCAAATCCAGCGGCACATATTGATGGATGATGCGGTCGCCCAGACGCTCTCTGGCGACATGGGCGGAGGTAACGGTGCCGGTGGTGAGAACCACGTTGATGCCGAAGCCGAGGATGCGCTCGATCAGCGGCGTGACGGCGATGGTCTCGCCGACGCTGGCTGCGTGCACCCAGACCAGCGGGCCCTGCGGGCGGGGCTGCCCTGCCCTGCCGTAGCGCTCACGACGCCTTGCGTGGTCTTCCTTGCCCTTGCTGGCGCGCCACGCGACATAGCCGCCGATGAGCGGATAGGCCGCCGCGCCTGCCCAGCGGTAGGAGGTGAGGAACGCGCGGGCCCAACGCTCGCTCATCGTGGGGCATCGACCAGTTCGTAGGAACGACGGGTGGCCTCGTTGAGGGCGGCCGTGACTTCGCGCCGCTTCTCTTCCATCAGCTCCGGGCCGGCGTCGGATGGCACATAGATGGGCTCGCCCACCGTCAGAGAGCGGCGGCCGAAGGGCAGGTTGATGGTGGTCTTATCCCAGCTGCGCTCCAGCACCTTGCGGCGGCTGGTGGCGATGGCGATGGGCACGATGGGGCGGCCCGATACCTTGGCCAGCGTGACGATGCCCAGCCCCGCCTCGCGCGGAGTGCCGTGGGGAATGTCGGCGATCATCGCGACGTTCATGCCCGAATCGAGCGTTCGCTTCAGGGTGATGAGAGCGCGGGCGCCGCCTTTTTCCGCCTTGGCCCTGCTGTCCTCGCGGCCGCCGGAGCCGCGCACGATGCCGAAGCCGAGCTTCTGCGCAACCAGCGCGTTCAGCTCGGCATCCGCGCTGCGCGAGAACATCGCGACCAGCTTGTGGTGACGCGGGTTGATGGCGGGACCGAGAAGATGCTGGCCGTGCCAGAGCGCGCCGATGGCCGGCGTGAGCGCCCTGATCCTCGGCTCGGGATCGTCGGAGCCGGCGACCGACGGATTGGTCCAGTAGGTGAATTTGACGATGCCCGCGATGAGCGTCGCCAGCAGATGCTTGACGAAGGTCGAACGCACGAGCGGTTGCCGCACCTTCTTCCAGGCCGACTTGAGCACTCCCGGCCGGGACTTCTGCCTGCGCGATTGCGCCTCCGGCAGGGGGGAAACGGCGTTTTCTTCCATGCGTCGTATTGTTCTTCTTGTTATTGCGGGACTGGTTATTTCGCCTGGGGGTCCAGCAGGCGATGCAGATGCACGATGAAATAGCGCATATGGGCGTTGTCCACCGTCGCCTGCGCCTTTGCTTTCCATGCAATTTCGGCAGATTTGTAGTCGGGGAAGATGCCCACGACGTCGAGCTCGTCGAGATTGCGGAAATCGACGCTCGACAGCGACTTCAGCTCGCCGCCAAAAACGAGGTGGAGAAGCTGCTTGTTTTCGGTCTCTTCGGCCATGTCAGTCACACATATCAAAGGATAGGGTTGCGTTTCAGCGCGTCATGGGCGCCGATGCGGTGACTTCCTCTAGATGATTTCGCTACGATTTGAAACCTGTCCGTGATCATACGGATCAGTGCTCCACGGCGATGAGCCGGGCCATTTCGCGCAAGAGCGCACCGCTGCCTGCAACCAGCGCCCCGTGGCGCGGATCACGCCCGGCATAGAGCGGCGGGGAGCCGGTTTCGTCCAGCACCGCGCCACCTGCCTGCCGCAGGATGAGATCGGCGGCTGCGAGATCCCAGTCATGCGAGTTTGGCTTGACGAAGGTGGCATCGAGCTCGCCGCTGGCCACCATGGCGATGCGGTAGGCAAGCGAAGGGACGTAAGGGATGGGGGCGCGCGCACGCATGTAGGCCGGAGCCTTCTGCAACATGGGCTTCGGGCCGGCGATGCGGGGGGCCGGGCCAGGTTGGGTCACGGCGATCGCGGTGCCGTTCATGAGCGCCGCGCCGCCGGCGACGGCCTCGTAAATCTCGCCCCTGGCCGGACAGTCGAGCACGCCAGCAAGCGAGACGCCGTTTTCAACGACCGCTATCGACACGCACCATGTGCGCTTGCCATCGATGAAGGCGCGGGTGCCGTCTATGGGATCGACGACGAAGGTGCGCGCCGCCGAAAGACGCTCCGGGCCGTCCACCGTCTCTTCCGAAAGCCAGCCATAGGCGGGCCGGGCGGCGCGCAGCGTCTCGCGCAGGAAATTGTCGACCGCGATGTCGGCGGCGGTGACGGGCGAGGTGCCGTTCTTCATCCACGTGTCGGGATCGCGGCCGAAATGGCGCATGGCGATCTCGCCGCCCTCGCGCGCCGCGTCGCGGATCAGAGCCAGATCGGCCGTCAAATCTTCGGAGACGCGGTCACTCGCCTGCAAGCGTCATCCCCTCGATCAGAAGCGTGGGAGCGGCGGTGCCGAAATTGCGGTCCAGATCGCTGGCGGGCACCATGTTGAGGAACATGTCCTTGAGGTTGGCCGCGATGGTGACCTCGGCGACCGCCCATGCCAGCTCGCCATTGTCGATCCAGAAGCCGGATGCGCCGCGCGAATATTCGCCCGTGACCATGTTGACGCCCTGCCCGAACACCTCGGTGACGTAAAAGCCGGACTTGAGCGACGCAAGCAGCTCCTGCGGCGTCTGCGAACTGGGCTCGATGGCAAGATTGGTGGAGGACGGCGACACGGACGACGACGCCCGCACGCCGCGACCGTTGGTGACGAGGCCCAGCTCACCAGCGGCGGAGGTGGACAGGAACCAGTGGTTGAGCACGCCCTTGTCGACCATGGTGAGGGCAGCGCCTTCCACGCCCTCGCCATCGAAGGGCCGGGAGGACTGGCCACGCGGCTTGAGCGGATCGTCAGTGACGGTGATGGCGGACGAGGCGACCTGCCGGCCCATCATGTCGCGCAGGAAGGAGGTCTTGCGGGCGACGGAAGCGCCGTTGATGGCGCCGGCGAGATGGCCGGCGATGCCGCGCGCGACGCGGGGATCGAAGACGACCGTGACCGGCCCCGTCTTCGCCTTGCGCGCGCCCAGCCGCTTGACCACGCGCCCGCCGGCCTTTCGGCCGATTGCGGCGACGGGGTCCAGATCGGCGAAGTGGAGGCGCGAGGAATATTCGTAGTCGCGCTCCATGCCGGTGCCTTCGCCGGCGATGACGCTGACGGAGCGAGAAAAGCGGGACGCCATGTACTGGCCGAGGAAACCGTGCGAGGTGGCAAGCACCATGCCGCCCATTCCCGCGGATGCGCCGGCGCCGGAGGAATTGGTGACGCCTTCGACCGCCAATGCTGCGTCCTCCATCGCCAGCGCGTCCTCGCGCAGACGGTCGGCGGGGATTTCGGTGGCGTCGAAGAGGTCGAGATCCCGGATGTCGCGGGCCAGAAGCGCCTCGTCGGCGAGACGCTGGTGCGGGTCTTCGGGCGACGCCTTGGCCATCGCCACGGCGCGCTCGGCAAGTGCCGCGGCATCCGATGCGGCGTTGGCCGAAACGCTGGCCGAGCGCTGCCCGACGAAGACGCGCAGCGATACGTCGTCGCTCTCGGACGCCTCGGTGCCCTCGACCTTGCCCAGACGCACCGAAACGCTGGTGGAACGCGAGCGGATCGCCACAGCGTCGGACGCATCGGCGCCGGCATCCTTCGCGGCCTCCACAAGCCGCGCGACGAGGTCGGCGAGGCTGCTGGAATCGATCGGACGGGTCATGAAATCACTCTATGCGGCGGGAGGGGGATGACGGGAAAAGACACCGCCTCCATCTATGGCCATGTATCGCGTGTTGCAATGGCTGGCCAATGCGGCAATTCGTGGTAGGACCGGCAACAGGCGAAACGAAGACAGATGTCCGACACCGCGCGCGCCATTCCCCAGCAGGCGAAATTCGTCACAGGATCGACGATGCGCCACGTTGCCGTAATGACGGCGACCGGCTCCGTCGGGCTGGTGGCGATCTTCATCGTCGATGCGCTGAACCTGTTCTACATCTCCATGCTGGGCGTGCAGGAGCTGGCGGCCGCCATCGGCTTCGCCAGCACGCTGATGTTCTTCACCATCTCGGTCGCTATCGGCCTGACCATCGCGGCATCCGCGCTCGTGTCGCGCGCGCTTGGGCGGGGCGACCGGGGCGAGGCCGCGCGCATGGGCGGCGCGTCGATGGTGTTCATGGGGCTGACCACGGCGGCGATCGCGCTGGCGGTGTGGCCCTTCCTAGACGATCTGGTCGGCATGATCGGGGCGACCGGCGAGACGAGGCGGCTTGCCACGCGCTTCCTGCAGATCGTCATCCCCTCATCACCGATCGTGGCCATGGGCATGTGCGCCACCGGCATCATGCGCGGGGCGGGCGACGCGCGGCGCGCGATGTATGTGACGCTGGCGGGAGGCGTGGCGGCCGCCGTGCTGGACCCGCTGTTCATCTTCGGCTTCGGACTTGGGCTCGACGGCGCGGCGATCTCGACCGTGCTGTCGCGGATGGTGCTTCTGGCCGTCGGAATACATGGCGCGCACCGCGTGCACCGGCTGATGGCGCTGCCGGACCGGGCAAGGCTGGCGGCTGCGGCGCGGCCGTTCTTCGCCGTCGGCATCCCGGCTGTGCTGACGCAGCTCGCCACGCCGGTGGGCAATACCTACGTCACCGTGGAGATGGCGCGGTTCGGCGACGACGCGGTCGCGGGCTGGGCGATCATCGGGCGGCTGATACCCGTCGCCTTCGGCGTCATCTTCGCGCTGTCGGGAGCGGTGGGGCCGATCCTCGGCCAGAACTACGGCGCAAGGCGCTACGACAGGCTGAACATGGCGCTGCGCGACGCGCTGGTGTTCGTGACCATATACTGCCTTGTGGTGTGGGGGCTGCTGGCGCTTTTCGCCACGCCCATCGCAGGCCTGTTCGGTGCGAGCGGGCCGGCGAACGAACTGGTCGTGTTCTTCTGCCTGTTTGCGGCAGGCAGCTTCCTGTTCAACGGCGCGCTTTTCGTCGCCAATGCGGCGTTCAACAATCTCGGCTTCGCGACCTATTCGACCGTGTTCAACTGGGGGCGCTCGACGCTGGGCGTCATCCCGTTCGTGTGGGCGGGAGCACAGCTCTACGGAGCCAAGGGCGTCATCGCGGGATGGGGGCTTGGAGCGGTGGTGTTCGGCATCGCGGCGGCCATCGTGGCCTTCAGGGTGGTACGCAACATCGGCGACAGGCCGCCGATCGACGAGGATATGCCGCCTCCGCCGCCGGCGGCCAACTCGCCATTCTCGACAGGCAAGGCCGCGACGCTGCAGTAGCGGCTACCGGATCTTCGGCCCGGTCGCCCTGTCCCTGGGTGCTTCGGCCTGCTTGTCCGAGGACTTCGCCATCCTGTCCCGCTTCTTCTGGAAGATGGGGACGCGCTGGCTGCCCCATGGCGTCCACAGGCTCGTCTGGCCCTCACGCGTGCGTGTTTCGGAAACGTGCTGATTCATCGTCTTTACCTCCACGTTCCCCTCAACAACGCAGCGTCCTTGCCAATATTTCGGCGCCGCGCATTAAACTTACGTAATGGAAGCCGGAAGTGGTGAGAAACCGCACACAGACCGCCATCACCTTTATGTGAGGGCGGGCGGAGATATCAGTCGTCGTCGTTCTCGAAGCGCTCGACAGCGGCGGCGACCGCGTGCTTCAGCTCGTCCTTGATGGAAACGGTTTCGGCAAGAACGCGCTCGATCTTCATGAAGTCGAGCACGCGGAAATGCGAGACCGGCGGGCGCAGCAGGATCTGCGGACGCGAGCGCTGGAGCTTCAGCGCCATGATGGACTGCATCATGATCTGGCTGGAGCCGAAAACGAGGTCGAGCGAATTGGGCCGGCTGCGACGGTCGGGCGTCGGTGCGCCGACGACGTCGATGGCGATCACGATGTCGGCCAGGCCTTCGAGAAGATCGAACGGGACGGGATTGGAAATGCCGCCGTCGACGAGCAGACGGCCATCAATACGTACCGGCCGGAAGACGGCGGGAATGGCGGCCGACGCGGCGAGCGCGGCATAGAGGCTGCCGCTGTCGAACACCGCCTCGCCATAGGCGAAGAAGTCGGTGGCGGTGACGCGCAGCGGTATCTTCAGCTTGTCGAAACGGTCGGGGATGCCGGATGGCAGGAAGGAGTGCAGGATGCGCTCGACGTTGAACTGGGTGAAGCCGACGCCGCCGGCGACCATTTCGGCAAACGTGCCGGGACGCGCGCGCCACATACGGGCCGCCACCTCGGCGCGGCGGCCGAGAATGGAGGCGGCGTAGTCGTGGACCTCCCGGCCCGACATGCCTGCCGCCATGCCAGCTCCCATGATCGCGCCGATGGACGAGCCCGAGATGGCGACGGGCCTGATGCCCAGCTCGTCCAGAGCCTCCATCACATGGATGTGGGAGAGCCCCCGCGCGCCGCCGCCGCCGAACGCGACCGCAAAAGTGGGCTGGGCACCCGCCTTGCGGGGCGGGGCCCCCTGCTCAGTCGCGCGTTCGGGAATGAAGGCGTCCATGCGCCATCCTCACTCGCCTTCGGCAGCCTCTGGACCGATCACGAGAATGGCGGGATCCGCGACAAGCAGCCGCTGCGCCGCCGCCTTCACCTCGTCAAGCGTGACGGCCTCGATGTAGCCGACGCGGCGGTCGATATAGTCTATGCCGCGATTTTCCTTCTGGAGCTCGACCAGCGTGCGGGCAACGGCAAGCGACGAGTCCAGATTGTTGATGGGATACGCACCGATCAGGTAGGTCTTGGCGCGCGCCAGCTCTTCCTTCGTCGGGCCTTCCTCGGCCATCTTGCGCACCTCGTCGCGGATGACGCCGAGCGCTTCCTGCGCACGGTCGGAACGCGTGGACGTGCCGATGACCAGCATGTTCGAATAGTCGCCGGTCTGGAGGCCGGAGCCGACGCCGTAGGCCAGCCCGCGCTTTTCACGAACCTCGTCGAACAGGCGCGAGGAGAACGTGCCGCCGCCGAGGATATGGTTCATGATGAAGGCTGCGAAGAACTCCGGATCGTCACGCTCGAGCCCGGGATAGACCAGCTGGATGGTCGATTGCGGCAGCGCGTAGGGATAGGACACCTCCTGCGCCAGCGCGGGCTCGATCTTCTCCACCGGGGTCAACTCCGCCTCCGCCGGCAGGCCGCCGAAGACGCGGTCGAGTTCGGCCTTCAGCGTGTCGGCATCGATGGCGCCGACGACGGCGATGGAAATGTTCGAGCGCGCGAAGGTGCGCGCATGCAGCGCCTTGAGGTCTTCGGGCGTGACCGAAGACAGCGACTCGGCCGTACCGTCGCCCCGACGTGCATAGGGGTGGTCGCCGTAGAGCGCCTTGGCGAACTCTTCCTGCCCGAGCGTCTCGGGATCGCGCATATCGCTCTGGATGCGGGTGAGTATCTGGCCGCGGATACGGTCCACCGGCTCCTGATCGAAGCGTGGGCTGTTGACCGCCATGCGCAACAGGTCGAACGCATCGTCGCGCTGGTCGGAGAGCATGCGCATCTGGCCGTAGACCGCATCTCGGGAAGCGTTGAAGCTCATCTCCGCGCCGACATCGTCCAGGCGCTCCTGGAACGCGTCGTCGTCCAAGTCGCCCGCGCCCTCGTCGAACAGACCGGTCATCAGCGTCGATGCGCCTTCCTTGCCGACGGGATCCTGCGTGGTGCCGCCCCTGAAGGCGAAGCGGACGGAAATGAGCGGGACAGTGTAGTCCTCGACCAGCCAGGCCGTGACACCGCCATCGGACGTCACTTCCTGAATGTCGACCGCTGCGCGGGCCGGAACGATGGCCGGCAGCGTCAGGAAAAAGAGGGCGAACATCGCCGTAGCGACAGCCGTCACGTATCGGTTCGGCTTCATATCCGGAAGGGTTTCGCGGGCATTCATGAGCGGTCGTCCTCTTGCGGAAGCAGGTAGCCGGTGACGGCGCGGCGCTGGTCGAGATAGCGGGCGGCGGCGGCCTGCACGTCTGCGGCGGTGACGGCCTTGAGACGGTCGGGCCATTCGGCGATGTCCTCGACGGTGCCGCCGGTCGTAAGCGTGGCGCCGTAGATGCGGGCCATGCCGGACTGGTCGTCGCGGGCGAAGATCATCGAGCGCAGCGCGCGGGTCTTCGACTTCTCCAACTCGTCCTCGGTGATGCCGTCTTCGACGATCTTCGCGATCTCTGCGTCGATCGCCTGCTCGACCGCTTCCAGCGTGGCATCGCCGCGCGGCGAGCCGTAGACCATGAAGACCGTGTCGTCGAGCGAGGTGCCCTGATAATAGGCCCCCGCCGACGAGGCGATGCCCTGCTTGACGATCAGCTCCTGATAGATGCGGCTGCGCATGCCGCCGCCTAGCACTTCGGCCAGAATGTCGAGCGCTTCGGCACCGCCCTCTTCAGCGGTGGTGTAGGAAGGCACGACCCAGCGCTTGGAATAGCTGGCGACACCGACGCGTTCGTCGCTAAGCTCGACGATGCGCTTCGTGTTCTGCTCTGGCTCGGTGGGACGGATGCGCGGAGGCAAATCCGGGCCGCGCTCTATCCTGCCGTAGGTTTCCTCGGTCATGGCCCGCACCTCGGCGACATCGACATCGCCGGCAACCACCAGGACCGCGTTGTTGGGCGCGTAGAAGCGGTCGTAGAACTCTATCGCATCTGCCCGGTTGAGCTGCTCGATCTCGTGCATCCAGCCGATGACGGGAATGCGATAGGGATGGTTCTGGTAGAGCGTGGCGTTGACTTCCTCGCCGTGCAGAGCCTGCGGGCTGTTTTCCACCCGCGAATTGCGCTCCTCGATGATGACGTCGCGCTCGGGCCCGATGACATCGTCGGTGAGCACCAGATTGCGCATCCGGTCTGCCTCGAACTCCATCATGGTCCTGAGCTCGGTTGGTGCGACCTGCTGGAAATAGGCGGTGTAGTCGTAGGAGGTGAAGGCGTTCTCGCGCCCGCCGACATCGGAGATGCGGGCGGAAAACTCGCCGGGGCCATGGGTGCTCGTGCCCTTGAACATCAGATGCTCGAAGAAGTGCGCGATGCCCGACTTGCCGGGCTCCTCGTCGGCGCTGCCGACCTTGTACCACAGCATGTGGGTGACGACGGGCGCGCGCCTGTCGGGGATGACCACCACTTCCAGGCCGTTGTCGAGCGTGTAGCTTTCGACCAGCGGCTCCTCTTCGGCGGAAGCGAACGAGAGCGGGGCGGCGACGAATGCGGCGGCGAGAGCGAATCTGAATGCCGCGCGCGCATTGCGACCGGGACGAGGCGTCATGAAAAATTCCTTCTTCCGAAACCATGCCAGAGATAGCGCAAGAAGCGACATGCGCAATCGCGGCCGGCTGACATCTGCGTCATCGGCGGCAACGGTGACGAAAGTCAGGCACGGTCGCAGAAAGTCACCGTGGTGTCGCCATAGTCGCGCTTCTCGACGAGCCTGAAGCCCGCGACAGGCCGGAACGGCGAGGCAGCGGCCTCCTCCACCACCGCCAGCGCCTGCGGCTTGAGCCAGCCGCCGGCAAGAGCCGCCGAAAGCGCGCGCTCGGCCAGCCCCTTGCCGTAGGGCGGATCGGCAAACACGATGTCGAAAGGCATTATGGTGCCGACCTCGCCCAGTGTAGCCGCGTCCCGCCTGAAAATCTTGGTGCGGCCCTGAAGGCCCATGGCCTCGACATTGGTGCGGATCAGGCCGCGCCCCTCGGCCGATTCCTCGACGAACACGCAGCTGGACGCGCCGCGCGACAGAGCCTCCAGACCGAGCGCGCCGGTGCCGGCGAAGAGGTCGAGCACGCGCCCGCCATCAAGAAGCTCCGGATGATTGTGCGCGAGGATGTTGAACACGGCCTCGCGCGTGCGGTCGCTGGTCGGGCGGATCGCATTGGAACGCGGCGTGGCCAGCGGCCGGCCGCGAAACTCCCCGCCCACGATGCGCATGGATCAGCGGTCTCCGCGCGGCTTGCGCGGCCCCTTGGGCCCACCCGCAAAGTTGCCGCCCTTGCCGGCGGGGCGCGGCTTGCCGGCGTAGCGCTTGCCCTCGTTGCGCTCGGCAACGGCGGCAGCCTTCTTCTCGCCCATCGGGCGGGCGCCGGGCGCCATCCAGACATTGGCCGTGCGCGAACGCTGCTTTTCTTCCGGCCGGTCTTCGCGCCCACCTGGCTTTCCGCCGCCGCCGAAGCGCTTCGGGCCGTCTTCGCGCCGGGGGCCGCCGCCTCGCATGGGTTTCGTCTGCAGCCGGCCGAGCGCATCCTCGCGCTTCTGCTCGCGCTCGCGTTTGCGGTTGCGCGGCATCTCGCTCGCTTCCTCGCGCTTGCGCTCCGAACGCTCCGAGACCGGCTTGTTGGAGAACTCGTTGAGGATGGGCGCCTCGAAATTCGCACCCGATTCCTCGATGAGCCGCTCGCCCAGCTGGTCGCGCAGCAGCTTGCCCTTGAGTTCGCGCACCTCGCCCTCGGCCAGTTCGCCAAGCTGGAACGGGCCGTAGGAAATGCGGATGAGGCGGGTCACGTCGAGCCCCAGCGAGCCGAGGATATTCTTCACCTCGCGGTTCTTGCCCTCGCGCAGGCCGATGGTGAGCCATGCGTTGGAGCCCTGCTCACGGTCCAGCGTCGCCTCGACCGCGCCGTAGAACACACCGTCGACCGCCACGCCTTCCTTGAGTTGCTCCAGCGCCTCGGGCTCGACCTTGCCGTGCACGCGAACGCGATAGCGGCGCAGCCAGCCGGTAGCGGGCAATTCCAGCACGCGCGAAAGGCCCCCATCGTTGGTCAGCAGCAGAAGGCCTTCGGTGTTGATGTCGAGGCGGCCAACCGTCATCAGGCGCGGGAGCTTCTTGGGCAGGATATCGAAGACGGTCTTGCGGCCTTCGGGATCGCGGTTGGTGGTGACAACGCCAGCCGGCTTGTGGAACAGGAACAGGCGCGTGCGCTCGATATCCGGGATGTCCTTGCCGTCGAGCTGGATGCGATCCGTCGGCGAGACGTTGACCGCCGGAGAGTCCAGAACCTTGCCATTCAGCGAGACCCGGCCAGCCGCGATCATGTCCTCGGCATCGCGGCGCGAGGCAACGCCCGCACGCGCCAGCCGCCGCGCTATGCGTTCGCTCGTGTCGGCACCAGTGCCGGTCGCTTCGGCAGCGCCCTCGCGCTCGCGGCGGCCAGGACGCGGACCCCTGAAGTCGTCACCGTCGCGCTTGCGGAAAGGTTTGCGTTCGCCTTCGGCCTTGGCGTAGGGGCGGCGCTCGCCGTCCTCGCGCTTGCGGAAGGGTTTACGGTCGTCGCCTTCGCGAGCCGGGCGGTCGTCACGCTTCTGGTAGGGGCGCTTGTCGCCTTCGGCCTTGGCATAGGGCGGGCGGTCGCCATCCTTGCGGAAAGGCTTGCGGTCCCCGTCCTCACGGGGGCGGAACGGCTTGCGGGCTCCGCTTTCGCCGGCGGGACGGTCGTCGCGCTTCTGGAACGGGCGCTTTTCGCCGTCCGCCTTCGCATAGGGGCGACGTTCGCCGTCCTCGCGCTTGCGGAAGGGCTTGCGATCGCCGCCTTCGCCCGCGGGACGATCGTCGCGCTTCTGGTAGGGGCGCTTGGCGCCTTCGGCCTTGGCATAGGGCGGGCGGTCGCCATCCTTGCGGAACGGCTTGCGGTCCCCGTCCTCACGGGGGCGGAACGGCTTGCGGTCTCCGCCCTCGCCTGCGGGACGATCGTCGCGCTTCTGGTAGGGGCGTTTGGCGCCTTCGGCCTTGGCGTAGGGCGGGCGGTCGCCATCCTCGCGGGGGCGGAAGGGCTTGCGATCGCCGCCTTCGCGTCGCGGGCCGCGTCCTGCACCGCCGCGCGGCGGCTTTTTCGTATCATCGTTCATGTGGCATTCGCCTTTCAGCGCGGGTAACTATCAGACCACATTGGGCCTTGCGAGTGAAATGTCATCGACGGTGAACGCATGAAATCGTCCCCCTTAATGGAAGCGGCATTCGCCGAGGCCGAGGCCGCCGCCGCGCGCGGCGAGGTGCCGATCGGGGCCGTGGTGGCGATGGACGGGCGCGTGCTGTCGCGCGCGGGCAACCGCACCCGCGAACTCAACGACCCCACCGCGCATGCCGAAATACTGGCGATCCGCGAGGCCTGCGCACTGCTGGCCAGCGAGCGCCTGCCGCAGGCCGACCTCTACGTGACGCTGGAGCCCTGCCCGATGTGCGCGGCGGCGATATCGTTTTCGCGCATTCGCAGGCTGTATTTCGGAGCGGCGGACGAGAAAGGCGGGGCGGTGGTTAGCGGCGGGCGGTATTTTCACCAGCCGACATGCCACCACGCGCCGGAAATCTATGCGGGTATTTCAGAAACAAAGTCCGCAGACATGCTGCGGACCTTCTTCAAAGAGCGGCGCTGACCGTCAGTACGTCAAAGGCCGGGAATGAAGTCCCGCCATGACGACTTGCCGCTGGCCCGCTGGGCACGGCGCTCCTTGACCGCCTCGTCTTCACCGATGTCGCCGGCCGCAGCGGTGGCCGCAGGCTGGCGGTAGGTGACCGGCGGCTCGCTGAGGTAGCGGCGGGTGGTGGGGCTGCCCTGGTTCTGCTCGCGCAGGCGGCGCTGCACCTCGGAACGCGCGTTGGGATTGCGCGTCACCGGCTCGCTGGCCCAGCGCTCGGGATCGTAGGAGGCCGTCTGCGTGCTGCCGGTGCCGGAGGGTGCAACCTCGGGACGGTAGAACGGATTGTCCTGGTTGGCTGTGGCGTCGGCGCGGATGCGGGCACGACGCTCCTCGGGCGATTCGGGCCACTGCGGGTTTTCGGAAGAGGCCATGTCCTGCTGCGGCTCGGGCAGCACTTCCAGCGAGGCGGGCTTCACGAGGCCCGGACGCGGATTATAGGCGATCTCCGGCCCCCGCTCGCGCGGGCCGATGGAGAGAATGCCGGTCACGTCCTCGACAAGCTGCTGGTTGGCGGACTTGCCGGTGCCGTAGGTCGGCGAACTCATGCAGCCCGACAGCAGCGCTGCGGCGCAAACGACCGATGCGCCAAGAAGGAGCTGCGTGCCACCACGCGTGGAAATGCGTTCGATCTTCACTGGAACTTGCCTCTCACATCAGGCGGAAAACGCCGGATCAACGCCTAGTTTTGCCAGAAAATCCGGCGACAACAAGGCGTCTGGACCGCCGCCTTGTACCCTATTCAGCCCAACCGGGCAACGCCGGCCGGCTCAAAGCCGGCCAAGCGCCCTGAGTTCGTGGAGCGCCGCCGCATCGCGCGCCGAAACGTCGGGAAATTCCGCGTCGGAGCCGACATCGTCGGTGTAGCGCCAAGAACGTGCGCATTTGGTGCCGCCGGCAAGCGCGGGAACGACCCCGACACCCTTTACGTCGTCGAGCGTGAACGAAATTTCTGGCGCCGCCTCGGCAAGGATGGAGATGCCGCTGGTGATGCAGATCTCGGCCATGTCGACATCCGCGATGGCCGCACGCAACTCGGCGTCGGCGACGTGCACGATCGGGGCGGCCTCAAGCGAAGAGCCGATGCGCTTTTCGCGGCGCTCGATCTCCAGCGCGCCGGTGACGACGCGGCGAACCTGCCGCACCTTGCGCCACTTGGCGGCGAGCGCATCGTCGCGCCATTCTGCCGGCACGTCGCGGAACTGCTCCAGATGCACCGAGACGGCATCGGGGTGACGCTCCATCCACGCTTCTTCCATCGTGAAGGGGAGCATGGGCGCAAGCCAAGTGACGAGATGGTCGAACAGGTGGCGCACGACGACGATCGCCGACTTGCGCTTCACGCTCGAAGGCGCGTCGCAGTAGAGCGCGTCCTTGCGCACGTCGAAATAGAACGCCGACAGCTCGACCACCATGAAGTCGATGAGCGAGCGGGTGATGCGCTTGAAATCGAACGCATCGTAGCCCTTGCGCACCAGCTCATCCAGCTCGGCGATGCGGTGGAGCATCAGGCGTTCGAGCTCCGGCATGTCGGAAAGCGCGACCTGCTCGCCCTCGTCGTGCGCCAGCGTGCCCAGCATCCAGCGGATGGTGTTGCGCAGCTTGCGGTAGGCGTCGATGTTGGTCTGGAGCACGTTCTTGCCCAGCCGCTGGTCTTCCCAATAGTCGGTGGTCATGACCCACAGGCGCAGGATGTCTGCGCCCGACTGCTTCATGACGTCCTGCGGAACGACCGTGTTGCCGAGCGACTTCGACATCTTGCGGCCGTCCTCGTCCATGGTGAAGCCATGGGTGATGACCGCGTCGTAGGGCGCGCGGCCGCGCGTGCCGCAGCTTTCGAGCAGCGAGGAGTGGAACCAGCCGCGATGCTGGTCGGAGCCTTCGAGATAGACATCCGCCGGCCATTTCATGTCCGGGCGGTCTTCCAGCGTGAAGGTGTGGGTGGAGCCGGAATCGAACCAGACATCGAGAATGTCGGTGACCATCGCCCACGGCTCGTTGGCGCGCGATCCCAGGAAGCGCTCGCGCGCACCTTCGGCGAACCATGCGTCTGCACCCTCGGCCTCGAACGCTTCGAGGATGCGGGCGTTGACCTCCGTGTCTTTCAGTACCTCGCCATCCTCGTTTGCGAAGATGCAGATCGGCACGCCCCAGGCGCGCTGACGCGACAGCACCCAGTCGGGCCGATCCTCGATCATCGCGCGCAGGCGCGTCTGCCCGGCGGCGGGCACGAAGCGGGTGGCGTCGATGGCCGCAAGAGCGCGGGAGCGCAGGGTGGTGGTGTCGCCGAGGTCTTTGTCCATGTAGACGAACCACTGCGGTGTGTTGCGGAAGATCACCGGCTTCTTGGAGCGCCAGGAGTGCGGATAGGAGTGCTTGAGGCGGCCGCGTGCGAACAGCATGTTGGCTGCGATCAATGCCTCGATGACCGCCTTGTTGGCGTCGCCCTTCTTGCCGTTGTCGTCGATGACGCGTGCGGCGCCGCCTTCGCGGTCCGGCCCGAAGCCCGGCGCGTCCTTGGTGAAGAAGCCGGCGTCGTCCACGGTGAAGGGGATGCGCGTTTCGATGCCGCGGGCTGCGAGATCCTTGGCCGCATCCATCCACGCGTCAAAGTCCTCGCGGCCATGGCCGGGGGCGGTGTGGACGAAGCCGGTGCCCGCGTCGTCGGTGACATGGTCGCCGGGGAGCATGGGGACGGCGAAGTCGTAGCCGCCGCCGAGGCCCTTGAGGGGGTGGGCGAGCGTGATGTCTTCCAATTGCTCAGCGGTAACCTTGCGCAGTCGCTTGGATTCGAGCTTCGCCTTGGCGAAAGATTCGTCGGCCAGTGCATCGGCAAAGATCAGCTTATCGCCCGGCTGCGGCCCGAAATCGTTTTCGGCTGCCGTGACCTCGTAGAGGCTATAGGAAATACGCGGCGAATACGCGACTGCACGATTGCCGGGGATCGTCCAAGGGGTGGTCGTCCAGATAACCACATGGGCATCCAGAAGCTCACGAATGTCTGCTTCACCCTTCTCGCCACCAATACCGCCGGCTGCGCCCACAGGGAACTTCACCCAGATCGTATCCGACTCGTAGTCGTGGTATTCGACCTCGGCCTCGGCCAGCGCGGTGCGCTCGACGACCGACCACATCACCGGCTTGGAGCCGCGATAGAGCTGGCCGGACATGGCGAACTTCAAGAGCTCGCCGGCGATGCGCGCCTCGGCGTGGTAGTTCATCGTCGTGTAGGGGTTGTCGAAGTCGCCCTCGACGCCCAGCCGCTTGAACTCCTCGGTCTGCACGTCGATCCAGTGCTGGGCGAAGTCGCGGCATTCCCTGCGGAACTCGTTGACGGGCACCTCGTCCTTGTTCCTGCCGGCCGCGCGGTACTTCTCCTCGATCTTCCACTCGATCGGCAGGCCATGACAATCCCAGCCCGGAACGTAGTTGGAGTTGTAGCCGCGCATCTGGAACGAGCGCGTGATGACGTCCTTGAGGATCTTGTTGAGCGCGTGGCCGATGTGGATGTTGCCGTTGGCGTAGGGCGGGCCATCGTGCAGCACGTAGAGCGGGCGGCCGGCCGCGCTCTCGCGCAGCCTGTTGTAGAGCTTCATCTCCTGCCAGCGTTTGACGAGCAGCGGCTCCTTCTCGGGCAGGCCGGCGCGCATCGGAAACTCCGTCTGCGGCAGATAAAGGGTCCTGGAATAATCGAGCTTCTCGGCGGTCGTCATGGTCTCATCGCATCGTCGGCCCGAACGGGGAAAGCACGCCGGGCAAGGCTGGGGTCAAACAGGCGAAGGCGCGCGGGCGGGCGGCGCGCGAAAATCCCGGACCTTCCGGCAGCCGCTCAGGCCGCCCGGAAGGCCGGGCCGGTAATTCGTATCGAGATCGCGATGAAGTGCGCGCGCTGTGTCATGGGCTGCGCTTTTAGCCGAGGCGCACCGCGGAATAAAGAGGCGATTGCGGGAGGCTCGCGCCTCACGGCAGCGAAAAGTCGAAACGGTAGGTCGCCGAAGCGCCGAGCGTGACCTGATTCTTCGAGCCGCGCTCGCGCACGAGGCTGGAGCGAGCGGCCGGCCCGGTGAGCCGCGCGTATTCGGCAAAGATGGCCGTGTCGATCTGGTCGGTCGCCTTCCACGTGACCGCGCCGCCGACGCCGTAGGATTTCATGCCGCTGCCGGGCGCGTATTCCGACAGGCCCGAAGCGGCCGCCTCGGCGGCGTTGACGCCGTAATAGGCATCGAAATAGCCGCTCGACGCCCAAGAGGCGCGCGGGCCGCCGGAAAGCTGGATCGTCTCGGTGATGTCGAAGAACGCATCGGCGGCAACGTCGGCCACTACGCCGTCATGCGAGCGGATGCCGCGCCGCACCTCGCCGCGCAGGCGAACGAAATCGGTGGGATAGACCTCCGCGAAGACGCCCGCCTCGCCGCCGAACCGCACCGGGGAAAGGCCGGCCAGCGCGCTGTCGGTGTCGCCGTCGCGGCGGAAGATGAGCTTGCCTGCGGCACCAGCGCGGAAGGTGCCGGTGTCCATGAGCGCCAGCGAGATGTTGTCGTTGCGCGAGGTGAAGCGGGCCGATGGGCCCTGCCTGCCCAGCGAGATCATCGGCTTGAGCATGAAGGAGCGGCCCGACGCGCCCTCGAATTTGGGCGCGTGAAGCACCGCGCCGCCAACCTTGAGATACCAGTCGCCGGAAAACCAGGTCTGTGCCGATGCGGGTGAGATAGCCAGGCCGGCGAGAACCGCCGCCGCAACAAAAATTCGCTTCCGAGCGATCATCATATCCGCCTTACGCACGCCATAGGTACCCGTATCAGCAGTCGCCGGTTTGGGTAAAGTTTGAATTAACCGTCGTTGCGACGCGGCCAACAGGTTTGCGAAGCGACGCCGCGATGTGTATATTGTTCGCGTATTATACACATTGGGCAGATGCCGCCATGCGCACGAACATTGACATAGACGACGACCTCATGGCCGAGGCGATGAAGGCGACGGGGCTTTCGAGCAAGAAGGCTACTGTGGAAGAAGCGCTCAAACGCCTTGTGCGCCAGAACGAACAACGGAAAGCCATCCGCGACATGATCGGCATGGGCTGGGAGGGCGATCTGGATCAGATGAGGCAAGGCCGCGACTTCGGTGAGATCTAGGTGATCGTCGTCGATAGCTCAGTCTGGATCGCCAATCTTCGCAATACTCCAACCGTTCAAGTCGAGAGGCTGAGAACAATCCACGATCCCGCGAAGATAATCGTGGGAGACCTGATTCTGCTTGAAGTGCTTCGGGGCGCGCGGGACGAAGCACATGCGGCCAGCCTTGAACGCAAGATGCGCAAGTTTCCCATTGTTTCGCTGCTCGACATGGACATCGCATGCAGTGCCGCTCAAAATTTTCGCAGGCTCAGGGGGCTGGGTGTTTCCGTACGCAAAACGACGGACCTGATAATCGCTACGTTCTGCATCGAGAACGATCACGAGCTTCTGCATCAAGACCATGATTTTCTGCCGTTCACCCAACATCTGGGGCTGCGAACGGTCGTCTGATCGTTAGAAACCCATCGCGATGTCGAGTTCCGACAGGGGTCGCACGCCTGATAGCAGCGCCCTCGCCTCCTGCTCGTCGCGCTTCATCTGCGCGACCAGCGGCTCCAGGCCATCGAACTTCACCTCGCCCCGCAGGAAGCCGAAGAAGGAGACGCTGCAAACCTCGTCGTAAAGGTCGCCTGCAAAATCGAACACGAAGGTTTCGAGCAGCGGGGCGCCGTCGTCGTCGACCGTGGGGCGGCGGCCGAAGCTGGCAACGCCGTCATGCAGCGAACCGTCGGCGCGGCGCAGCCGGACGGCGTAGATGCCGTGCCGGAGCAGGGTCGAGGGCGGCAGCTCCATGTTGGCTGTGGGGAAGCCCAGATCCCGGCCGAGCTTCTTGCCGTGGGAGACCTTCGCCTCGACGGTGTAGCGGTAGCCGAGCAGGCCAGCAGCCTGCGACACGTCGCCTTCGCAATGCAGGCCGCGGATACGGCTGGAGGACACGACCTCGGAGCCCTCGTCGCGGAACGCGTCGACCAGCGTGACGCCGAAGCCGTGGCGCTCGCCCGCCTCCATCAAGAAAGCGGGCCCGCCCTGCCGGTTGTGGCCGAAATGGAAATCGAAGCCGGTGACCGCATGGCCGATACCGAGATCCTCCACCAGCACGCGGCGCACGAAATCCTCGGCGCTGAGATCGGCGAAATCGCGCGAGAAAGGCTGTTCGATCACGGCGCGGAAGCCCAACGCCTCCAGCAACCGGGCCCGCACGGGCGCTGGCGTGATGCGGAAAAGGGGTATGTCGGGCCGAAAGACGGTACGCGGATGCGGCTCGAAGGTCAGCACCAGCGCGGGCACGCCGCGCCGTTCGGCTTCGGCAAGAGCGCGTGCGAGCACCGTCTGATGGCCGCGATGGACACCATCGAAATTGCCGATCGCCACCACCCCGCCCCGGCAGGTCGCCGGAAGGGTGGAGGACGAGGCGATGCGCTCGATGGATGCCGACGCCATGGACGACCTATGCCAGACGCGGGATGGTGGCGACCGGCCGGTAGCCGTGCTTTTCCAGGAAGGCTGCGAGGCGCGCAGGATCGGCCGCGGCATGGCCGTCAGCGTATTCCGCCGCATGGATGCCGCCCGACACGTAAAGGACGTCGAGACCGAAATCGGCCGCGCCCTTGACGTCGGTGAACATGCCGTCGCCGATGGCCAGCACCTCGCTGCGCGACAGGTCGCGCCCCAGCGTCTCGGCGGCGACCTTCAGCGACGCCTCGTAGATGGGGCGATGCGGCTTGCCGGCTATCTCGGTGCGGCCGCCGAGCTGGGCATAGTCGCGGGCAAGAGCGCCGGCGCACCAGATGAGCCTGTCGCCGCGCTCGACCACGATGTCGGGATTGGCGCAGATGAAGGGCAGGTTGCGGGCGCGCAGACGCTGCAGCATTTCCGCATAGTCTTCCGGCGTCTCCGTCTCGTCGTCGAAGAGACCGGTGCAGACGATCGCATGGGCCTCGAACTCCTCCACCAGCTCCACGTCCAGCCCGTCATAGATCATCAGGTCGCGGTCGGGACCGAGGTGGAACACGCGCCGGGAGCCGGCGCGGATCAGGTCGCGCGTCACGTCGCCGGAGGTGACGATGCCGTCCCACGCATCGCGCGGCACGCCGATGATCTCGAGCTGTTCGATGACGCCCTGGCGGGGCCGGGGGGAGTTGGTGATGAGCACCACGGCGCAGCCCCTGTCGCGCGCGGCGCGAAGCGCGGAGACGGCCTGCGGAAAGACGCTGACGCCGTTGTGCACGACGCCCCACACATCGCACAGGATGGCCGCGTAGCCATCCACGACCCGATCCAGCCCGTCTATCAGTTCAGCCATCGTGTTCCGTCCGTCCCTGCAAATCCACCGGCGCATGCGGCGTTCGGGGATTAGCGGAACCGGCCGGCACTGTCACCCGCTTTCGAAGCTTGGTTAACCGGCCGTTGCGCGCCGGCGCGCGATTGGACGCGTTTCGCGAACCGTC
Source organism: Neoaquamicrobium microcysteis (assembly GCF_008180155.1). Lineage (GTDB taxonomy): Bacteria > Pseudomonadota > Alphaproteobacteria > Rhizobiales > Rhizobiaceae > Aerobium > Aerobium microcysteis. The sequence goes on from NZ_VSZS01000063.1 coordinate 210,952, forward strand.
GGTTAGCGGCTTTGTGAAAAGGTCGCAGGGTTGAGGCAACGACCGGAGCGGGCTTTCATGATCGGCAGGTTTCTGCGCGACGCCAGCGGCAATTTTGCGATTGCCATGACCGTCGCCCTCGTGCCGATCATGGGCGGGGTTGCGCTGGCTATCGACTATGCCGAACTTACCCGCCAGAAGCAGGCGACACTGAACGCGCTGGACGCGGCCGGCATCGCGACGGCAAGACAGATCGTCACCGGGGCGAGCGAGCAGGATATCGTCGCCTACGCGACCAGCTTCTTCCATGCCAATCTCGGCCCCGTCGACCCGGACAGCGCCACGCTGCACGTCACGCTGCCCAGCAACGAGTTCGGCGGCGGAACGCTGAAGCTGGCGGCCGAGCTGAACTACAAGCCCTATTTCCTGCCCGTGTTCCAGGAACTGCTCGGCAAGCCGCAGTCCAACAACGTCGCCTATGACGCCGACACGGAAATCCGGCTGAAGAACACGCTGGAAGTCGCGCTCGTGCTCGACAATTCGGGCTCGATGGACAGGCTGGGTTCGGGCTCGGGCCAGAAGCGGATGGACCTGTTGAAGGAGGCGGCCACCCAGCTGGTCGAGACCATCGCGCTGCAGGCTGCGCAGATGAAGCAGGTCGAAAAGCCGGTGCAGTTCTCGCTGGTGCCCTTCGCCGCGTCGGTGAATGTCGGCACGGACAACGCCGACGCATCATGGATGGATACGGACGGCCGCGCGCCTTACCACCACGAGAATTTCGACTGGGCGACCATGCCGACCGGCCGCAAGGTCGTGCCCTCGCTTGGCGTACACTACAAGGTCGGCGAAGGATGGGGGATCGAGGAAGGCCAGCGCGTGACGCGGTTCTCGCTCTTCAACGAGTTGCGGCGCATCACCGACGAGCAGCAAACCTGCACCGGCAGCGGCAGCAACCAGACCTGCACCACGACCTATACCTACGCGCCCTTCGCAAGCTGGGGCGGATGCGTGGAAACCAGGCCGCACCCCTATGCCTACGACACGACCGAACCTTCGGCCGCGGAGCCGGCCACGCTGTTCGTGCCGATGTTCGCGCCCGACGAGACCGACCGGCGCGACGGCAACAACCGAGCGGCGATGGGCAACTGGTGGGCCGATGTGACCACAGGCAGCAACGATGCCGCGCGCCAGCGCTACATGCCGAAATACTTCCAGGCCGCGCCCAAGGGAACGGCGGCCAAGGGCATGTATGAAGGGCCGAACGGAATGTGCTCCTCCACCCCTATAACGCCGCTGACCGACGTGACGACTGAGGAAGGGCTGGCAACGCTGAAAGGCGCGATAGGCAGCATGGCCGCACTGGGCGGAACAGACGTGCCGGAGGGTACGGCGTGGGGCTGGCGCACCCTGTCGAGCACCGAGCCGTTCGCCCACGGGCGGCCCGAAAACGAGATCGGCAACGACAAGGTGCTGATCGTGCTGACCGACGGCGAGAACACCTACTACACGCCGAGTTCGCTCGGCTACAACGACCTCGCCACCAACCGGTCGATCTATTCCAACAAGGGCTATACGGCGAAGAACTATCCCGGCCAGACGCGGACGCGGCTCTACATGGGATCGACGGTGGCAAGCTCCATCCACTCCAACGCCAACTTCACTTCGGCGATGAACCAGCACATGAACACGGTGTGCGAGGCAGCCAAGGCTTCGGGCGTGATCGTGATGACGGTGGCGCTGGACCTCGACGCCGCCAATTCGGTGCAGGCGGCGGCGATCGATTCGCTGCGCAGCTGCGCATCCGGCTCGCGTTTTCGCAAGGATCCCAACGATCCGTCGAAGCCGGCAAAGCTGTTCTGGAACGCCACAGGCGCGACGCTATCGGACGATTTCAAGGACATCGCCAACGAGCTGTCGAACCTACGGATAGTGGGCTAAAGCGCATCGCGATCTTTCAGATTCGCTCCATGCGCTTTAGCTACTTGTCTTGACGCATGTCTTGGTCCCGAAACCGGTTCCCACTTTCGGGAGACATGCCTTAAGGCCGGTCGAACGCTGCCCTCGCCTCCTCGATGCGCGGACGGCAGATGCAGCCTTCCAGATGGTCGTTGACCATGCCCATGGCCTGCATGAAGGCATAGACGGTGGTCGGGCCGACGAAGCTCCAGCCTCGCTTTTTCAGCTCCTTCGAGATGCGCGTCGAGGTCTCGGTCTTCGGCATCGCGCGCAGGGCGGATAGGTCCATGACTTTCGGGCGCTGATGAGGGCCGGGCTCGAACGACCAGAAGAAGCGGGCGAGCGATCCGTGCTCCTCGGCCAGCGCCACGGCGCGGCGGGCATTGTTGTAGACCGAGGCGATCTTGCCGCGATGGCGGATGATGCCGGCATCCTGCAAATGCCGCTCTACGGCAGGCGCCTCGTCCTCGACCGCTAGAATGCGGAAGTCGAAGCCATGGAAGGCCGCACGAAAGTTCTCGCGCTTGCGCAGGATGGTGAGCCACGACAGACCCGACTGGAAACCTTCGAGGCAGAGCTTTTCGAACAGGCGGATGTCGTCTGCGACCGGGCGGCCCCATTCCTCGTCGTGGTAGCGCCGGTAGTCCGGCAGGTTGCCGTGCCATGCGCAGCGCGTCTCGCCGTCTTCACCTACCGTCAGTCCGTTCAATTCGCTCATGCCGCCGCCTGCTTAATCTGGCCTTTACCATGCCGCTCAACCGGCCGGTAACCACACCAAACGGTTTACGCGATACCGCGCATTTTATGGAAGCGCGTTCACTCTTTTTGCGGCGCCTCTGCTGACAATCGCGGACGAAAAGAGGGCAAGCCACCCGGTTTGCGCTCCGTGGCGAAACGTTGCGAGTACGTCCGATGAAGCACACACTTTCCCTCTTGGCGGTGGCGACGATGGTCGCGGCAGCGCCGCAGGCCGGCTTTGCGCAGGAGCGCTATCGCGAGCGCCCGCCGGTCGTCGTCAGCCCCGATCTTTCCGCGCCCTGGGTGCTGCAATTGCAGCGCACGCCGGGCGCGCAGCCGCGCCGGCAGGTGCAGCATGGCCTTCCCGGCGTCCGCGTCGGCATCGCGGCCGAACCGGTGGTGCGCAGCCGCCACCGCGCGCCGGAGCCGCCAATGCGCGACCAGGTGCAGACGGCGGCAGTATCGAGCGCCGCCCGCGACGCGCGGCACCAGATCGACCCGAAATTCCTGCCGCAAATGGTCGCCTATGACGGGCCGCACAAGCCCGGCACCATCGTGATCGACACGACGCAGCACCTGCTCTACCTCGTCGAAGAGGGCGGACAGGCGCGGCGCTATGGCGTCGGCACCGGCAAGCCGGGCTTCGAGTGGGCCGGCTCGCACAAGGTGACGCGCAAGGCCGAATGGCCCGACTGGCGCCCGCCGGCAGAGATGATCGCGCGCGAGAAGAAAAAGGGCCGCATCCTGCCCGTCCACATGAAGGGCGGACCCGAGAACCCGCTGGGCGCACGTGCTCTCTATCTCGGCTCGACGCTCTACCGCATCCACGGCACAAACCAGCCGACCACCATCGGACAGGCGGTTTCTTCAGGCTGCATCCGCATGCGCAACGAGGATGTCATGGACCTGTACGAGCGCGTACCGGTCGGCGCGACGGTGATCGTGATCTAGACGAGCCAACGACCGTACGCTCGACGGCGACGGGCAACAATCCCGGAGAGGGGATGGCGCGTCCAGGGGACGGACGCCGCCGACACGCGGCAGGCAAGCTCCACTGCCGCTGACAGGGCGGCGCGGTGAGGGACCGCGCCGCCCTTTCGTCTTTGTGCGCATGGTCGAAGGCGGTTGGAACGCTCCCCATCCTGAACGACACTTACGGCAGAAGCGCTGATTCGAGGGGGGAGCACTCATGGACAGCCTGATAACGGTCTTTCTGCCGCTTGCGCTGGCGATCATCATGTTCTCGCTGGGGCTCGGGCTTACGGTGGAGGACTTCCGCCGCGTCGTCACGCGGCCCAAGGCCTTCGCCATCGGCGCGTCGACGCAGCTCATCCTCATACCGCTGGTCGCCTATGTGCTGACGATCCTGTTTCGGCTGCCGCCGGAGCTTGCCGTCGGCATGATGATCCTGGCGCTATGCCCCGGCGGGGTGACCGCCAACCTGCTGACCAAGCTTGCGGGCGGTGAGGTGGCGCTGTCGATCTCGCTGACCGGCATCATCAGCCTCGTCGCCGTTGTCACCGTGCCCGTGCTGGTCGCTTTCTTCGCCGGCCATTTCATGGGCCTCGATGCGCCGGCCATCGACGTGACCGCGCTGGGCGTCTCGATGTTCCTCATCACGCTGGTGCCGGTGCTGATCGGCCTTGCCATCCGCAGCTTCGCCGAAAGTGCGGCGCTGCGCCTCGACGCCATCGTTTCGCGTGTCGCCGTGGTGCTGTTCGTGGTGGTGGTCGTGGGCGCGCTGGCTGCCAATTGGAGCCTTTTTCTTGCCAACCTGACCGTGCTGGCTCCGGCGCTCATCATCCTGAACGTGGTGCTGCTGGCCGCCGGCATCTTCTTTGCCCGTCTGTTCGGCCTGACCATGCCCGAGGGCAAGGCAATCGCGCTGGAAACGGGCGTGCAGAACGCGACGCTGGGGATCACCGTCGGATCGCTGATCGTGGAGCAGGCAAGCGCCCTGCCGCCGTTCAGCCTGCCTTCAGCGGTCTACGGCATCACGATGTACATCGTGTCGATCCCGTTCGTGCTGTGGCTGCGGGGGCGTTGATGAAATCAGCAACATATGATATATGTGACATATGCTGCGGAAAGCATCACTGATACTTTCCGACAAGCTGGTGCTGGCGAGCGGCCATATCATTCAGATTCGAATATGGCGGCTGCCCTTGTCCACCGAGGAAAGACCTCATGGTCTCAAATATTCGCTGTTTTACGGCCGGCCCGGCGAACGTATCGTCGGCTATGACAACGAGGCGGGCAAAGGCGACCATCGGCATCTTCGAAACCTTGAAACGCCGTACAAGTTCACCAGCATGGAAAGGCTGATGGCCGATTTCATGGCCGACGTCATGCGGGAGCAGGGCAATGACTGAGTTGAAGATACGCGTTGAGAACCTGCCGGATTTCTTTACCGCGGCCCATGCAGCGGCAAAGAAGATGGATGCCGGAGATTTTTCCGCCAGCACACCATCTCTTTCGTTCGAAAGCGCCGAGCAGCTGTTTGCAACGCTTTCGGGGAACCGCTGGGCGTTGCTGACCAAGCTCAGGGAGACGGGCCCGTCGTCTATCCGCGCACTGGCACAGGCGTTGTCGCGCGACTACCGTGGTGTACACGCAGACGTCGCAAGACTCATGGACGTCGGGTTGGTCGAGAAAGATCAAACCGGCAGAATCCTGGTGCCGTGGTCCAAGATCACTGCCGAGGTGGTTCTGGAAGCCGTGGCATAGGTCACGCCACCTGCGCCGTCTCCGGCACACCTTCGGGCCTTGCTCCGCCATAGGCCCAGTCGAGAAGACGCACGGTGTGCACGACGGGGAGGCTGGAGCCTGAGGCGATCTGGGTCATGCAGCCGATGTTGCCGGTGGCGACCAGTGCTGCGCCGGTTGCCTCGATGTTCCTGACCTTGCGGTCACGCAGCTGCGCTGAAATCTCCGGCTGGAGGATGTTGTAGGTTCCGGCCGACCCGCAGCACAGATGCCCTTCTGCCGGCTCCTTCACCACGAAGCCGGCGCGGGTGAGCAGTTCCTTGGGCTGGCGCACGATCTTCTGCCCGTGCTGCATCGAACAGGCGGAGTGGTAGGCGACAGCGAGACCCGGACGGATGGCGGGCTCGGGAAGTTCGAGCGTCGAAAGATACTCCGTTACGTCCTTGGCCAGACCCGACACGCGAGCGGCTTTTTCGGCATAGGCCGAATCGAGGCGCAGCATGAAGCCGTAGTCCTTGATCGTCGTGCCGCAGCCCGACGCGGTGATGACGATCGCGTCCAGCCCGCCGGCTTCGATCTCGCGCGTCCAGGCATCGACGTTGCGGCGGGCGGCATCGAGTGCTGCTTCCTCGCGACCCATATGGTGCACCAGCGCGCCGCAGCAGCCCTCGCCCTGCGGGACGACCACCTCGACGCCGAGGCGGGTCAACAGCGATACCGTCGCCTCGTTGATGCCCGGCTCCAGCACCGATTGCGCGCAGCCGGTGAGGATTGCGACGCGGCCACGCTGCGGACCGGCGGCCGGATGGGTCGAAGGATCCGAGACCGGCGACCTTGGCGGCACGGCGGAGGGCGCAAGACGCAGCATGGCAGCCACCGGCCTCAGCGGCTTAATGGCGTCGAACAGCCCGGCGAAGGGACGGCCAAGACCCGCCAGCCGGAGTGCGGCGCGGAAGCGCGCCGGATAGGGCAGGATGGCCGCAAGCAGCGAGCGGGTGAGCCTGTCCAGAAGCGGCCGCCTGTAGGTCTGCTCGATATGCGCGCGAGCGTGATCGACCAGATGCATATAGTGCACGCCGGAAGGGCATGTCGTCATGCAGGACAGGCAGGAGAGGCAGCGGTCGATATGGGTGACGATCTGCTCGTCGGCAGGGCGGCCGTTCTCCAGCATGTCCTTGATGAGGTAGATGCGGCCGCGCGGCGAATCCAGCTCGTTGCCCAGCGTGACGTAGGTCGGGCAGGTGGCGGTGCAGAAGCCGCAATGCACGCATTTGCGCAAGATGGCTTCCGACTCCGCCACGTGCGGATCGGCAAGCTGGGCAAGCGAGAAGCTGGTTTGCACTATTTGGAACCGGCAGATGTCTTGTCGGCCAGGCGATCCAGGATCATCGCCCAATCTTCATCACCAATTTCAATGGGCGTGAAGACGGCGGTGCCGACTGCTTTGAAAACACTTGTGACGTTGGTGTTTTGCGACGCTGTATTGAAGGGTAGAGCTTTCGCTGCTTCATGAGCGTTCCACTCTTTGCGCGGAGTTCCCAACGGGTGAATCCGAAAAGGCATCTTCCACTCTTCAGGCCACACATCCTTTTCCGTCTCTTCCGGATCCGGCGCGGAAACAAATATGAAGGGAGTGGTTAGAGACTTACTTGATTCGTCGCTACAATATATCAACCCAATATTTCCAGGCCTTATATTGTACGATCTGGTTCTTCTTGCCTTCATAATTGAAGGATCCGCATCGGAAACAGCCCACAATCCGGCTCCTATTCCTGCCCAGATATTTGTCTTATTCTTGCATATAAAGGTATATAATTTCATATTGGCCGCTCGCTTTTCCGCTTCCGTATCTCTCTAGATGATCCAGCTTTCAGGGTTCCGGATCGGCTCGCGCTTGCTGACGGCCTGCAGACCGATGACCACGCGGACGATGACCCATATGACGGTTGCCAGCGCGGTGAGGAACCCGATGACGAGGAACATCAGCAGGAACGAGACGAAGCCGTAGAGCAGGCCTATCCAAAAGGTGCGGATCGCCCAGGTGTAGTGGGTTTCGACCCAGCCGCCCGCCTTGCCCCGGTTCAGGTAGGCGACGACTACGCCAATGAGCGTGGTGATGCCGACGACGAAGCCGACGAGATAGCAGATGTAGATGAGCTGGATGTTGGACGGCCCCGGGTCCAGCCAGCCATCGCCGGGCCGGGTGGCGGGTGACATGTTCGGATCGCTCATTGTCGTATTCCCCCTTTCAATGACACGCAGGCTATCACGGCGCCCGAGTGCTTACATCCTGCCCGGATTGAGCAGACCATGCGGATCGAACTGTTCCTTGAGCCTGACCGACAAGGCCGCAAGCGCCGGCGGCTGTGGCTGGAACACCTGCGTTGCGGCGCGGATGGCGGGCGCGGCGCGCGCCAGCGTCGCGTGGCCGCCGCCATGTGCGGCGACCAGCGCGCGCAGCGTTTCGGCTTCCGGGTCGGCTTCCATGCGCAGCCAGATCAGCCCGCCCTGCCAGTCGTAGAAGGCGTCGACGGCAGCCTGCATGCGCAGCGCCATGACCATGCGATGCCCCTGCGACGGCGCCATCGAAACACGCCAGACCGGGCGCTGCGTGCCGTCAACGAACGGGGTGCAGTCGCGCATCTCGCGCCACAGCTTTCGCGAGTCTTCCGCCTCCAGCCGCTCCGCCGCGCCGAAACCGGCAAGCAGGTCTGCCAGCCTTGCGAAACGATAATCGACGGACGGGCCGAAACCTTCCAGCCGCAGCAGCGTCGAGCCCCTGCCCCGCAGCGCACCGGACAGCACGCGGCCGGTGACGCTCTCGGGCAAATGGGCGGCGGCGGCCACCTCGCCGCTGGAGCCCATGGAGACCGCCATAGCGTCGGCAGCCTGCTCCTCGGTGAGGCCGCGAAGCACGAGGGTGGCCTCCGTCTGCGAACGCGGCAGCACTTTGAACGTGACGTCGGTGACGACGGCCAGCGTGCCCCACGAACCGGCCATGGCCTTGGACAGATCGTAGCCGGTGACGTTCTTGACCACCCGCCCCCCCGACTTGAAAATCTCGCCACGACCGGAGACGGCGTGGACGCCCAGCACGTGATCGCGCGCGGCACCGGCCTTGATGCGCCTCGGGCCGGAAAGGTTGGCCGCAAGCATGCCACCGATGGTGCCCCTGCCCGCCTCGCCTCCCAGAAGCGGCGCGTAGTCCATAGGCTCGAACGCGAACTCCTGATTGTGCGCTTCGAGCAACTTCTCGATTTCGGCCAGCGGCGTGCCGGCGCGGACCGACAGCACCAGTTCCTCGGGCTCGTAAAGCGTGACGCCTGTGAGTTGCGAGAGGTCGATGGCGTGCTCGGTCTGGGCGGGCCGGCCGATCCCGCGCTTGGACCCATGGCCGAGCACTTCCAGCGGCGTCTCCTCGGACACGGCCCAGCGGACGGCGTCGAGCGTTTCTTCGGCAGTGGTGGGGGTGAAGGTGGTCATGCCAGGTCGCGAGGTGTTCCGGCCGAAAAGCCCATGGCGCTGAGGCGCGAGACAGCCTTGCGATCAAAGGATACGAACATCTCTCCCCCCCTAATATTTCCAGCGGCTGCAATCACCGCGTCGGCGAAATCTCCGCCAAGAGAAAGCATGGTCAGCCCTGCTTCGACGACCGCAGTGTCGACGACGGCATTTCGTGGCTCGACGATTGCACGAATGGCCATCTCGAGTTCAGCGTTCGAGAAATTATAGATGCTATCCAGAACCCACACGACCTCGCAAAGGCACGGAAGCGGGATGACTACGAGGTCCGCCGACGATAGCAGTTCAAATGCCACGCGCGCCTGTTCGAGATCATCTTTGACAGCGATCCGAACCAGGAGGTTGGTGTCTGCCGTTATCCTCATTTAAGGCCGGCCCATCCTTTCCTGATAGCCTCGTTCATTTCCTCGATCGTAGCCACCTTGTCAGTTCTGCCTGCCAATATTCCATAGACCTCTTCCCATCCGCTCTTTCGCTCGGAGGCCTTGACCGTCAGACGCCGGCCGGGCGCGACATCTACCTCCACCTTCTGCCCCGGCTTCACGCCGAGATGCTGCAGCAGCTCCTTCTTGAGGGTGACCTGCCCCTTGGCCGTCACAGTCAAAGTCGTCATGACACGTCTCCTGCGTTGACACTCAAAAGTAAGGCATATTTGCCTTACCTTCAATGTCAGAACCTCGGGATGTCCGGGAAGGCGACTTGCCCACGGTGGACGTGCATGCGGCCGAGCTCGGCGCAGCGGTGGAGTTGGGGAAACACCTTGCCCGGATTGAGTAAATGGTTGGGGTCGAAGGCGCATTTGACGCGGATCTGCTGGTTCAGATCGTCCTCTGAGAACATTTCGGGCATGAGATCGCGCTTTTCGACGCCGACGCCGTGCTCGCCCGTCAGCACGCCGCCTACCCTAACGCAGAGCCGCAATATGTCGGCACCGAAGGCTTCCGCGCGCTCCAGCTCGTCATCCTTGTTGGCGTCGTAGAGGATGAGGGGATGGAGGTTTCCATCGCCGGCATGGAAGACGTTGGCGACGCGCAGGCCGTATTTTTCCGAGAGCTCGCGCATGCCGGCCAGCACCTTCGGCAGTTCCTTGCGGGGAATGGTGCCGTCCATGCACAGATAGTCGGGCGAGATACGGCCCACGGCAGGGAACGCCGCCTTGCGGCCGGCCCAGAACGCCATGCGCTCCTCTTCCGAGGTGGAGATGCGGCAGGTGGTGGAGCCGTTGCGCAACGCGATGGCCTCGACCTCGGAAATCAGATGATCGACCTCGGCGGCGGGGCCGTCGAGTTCCACGATCAGCAGCGCCTCGACGTCGAGCGGGTAGCCGACCTGAACGAAATCCTCCGCCGCCTTGATGGCCGGGCGGTCCATCATCTCCATGCCGCCGGGAATGATGCCCGCGCCGATGATGTCGGCAACGCATTGCCCCGCCTGCTCGCTGGACGGGAAGCCAAGCAGCACGGCGCGTGCGGTCTCGGGTTTCTTGAGGATGCGTACAGTTACCTCGGTAACGACGCCGAGCAGGCCTTCGGAGCCGGTCATGATGCCGAGCAGGTCGTAGCCCTCGGCGTCGAGGTGCTTGCCGCCGAGGCGCAAGACCTCGCCATTCATCAGCACCATCTCGACGCCCAGCACATTGTTGGCCGTGAGCCCGTATTTGAGGCAGTGCACGCCGCCGGAGTTTTCCGCGACATTGCCGCCGATGGAGCATGCGATCTGCGATGAGGGGTCGGGCGCGTAGTAGAAGCCCTCGTACTGCACGGCATTGGTGATGCCCAGATTGGTGACGCCGGGCTGCGCGGTGACGGTGCGGTTGGCGTAGTCGATGTCGAGGATGCGGTTGAAGCGGCTCATGACCAGCAGAACGGCATCGGCCAGCGGCAGCGCACCGCCCGACAGAGACGTGCCCGAACCGCGCGGCACGACACGAATGTTGCGGTCGGAGCAATATTTGAGGATGCGCGCGACCTGCGCGGTGGTCTGCGGCAGCACCACGACCATGGGAAGCTGGCGGTATGCGGTCAGCGCGTCGGTCTCGAAGGCGCGCATTGCGTTTTCCGCATCGACGACGCCCTCGCCCGGCACGATGATGCGCATGTCGGCGACGATCTCGGCGCGGCGGGCGAGCGTGGCCGCATCGGGGGCAGGCATGGCAAGACCGGACATCTCATCCTCCGTGACTTCCGGCAAAGGGCTTTCGCCCGTCGAGCCCGATCCTTATAACCGCGCGAAGCGCCGCGGACAGTGAAAATCCGTCGTCGCGACCGGCAAAGACTATGCGGACGAGACCAATCTTGCGGCAGACCATTTCAAACCCGCCGCGCGTCGGCCTGTTCGTCACCTGCCTGGTAGACCTGTTTCGCCCGGCGGTGGGCCTTGCCGCGATAAAGCTGCTGACGGATGCCGGTTGCGTGGTCGACGTGCCGCCCGCGCAGAACTGCTGCGGGCGATCTGCGGCCGGCGACGCGACCGAGGCGCGCGCGACGGCGCAGGAAACCATCCGGGCGTTCGAGGATTACGACCATGTGATCGCACCGTCGCCCTCCTGCGCGGATATGCTGCGAAACGGCTATCCCGCGCTTTTCGACGACGACGCGGTATGGGAAAGCCGGGCGCAGGCATTCTCGGCCAAGGTGCACGAGCTGGCGAACTTCCTCTCGCAGGTGACGGGCGTAACGCAGGTGGAGGCACGGATGACGGGCAGCGTCACGCTGCATGAAGGCTGCGCAGCTTCTTCGCAAGACACGTCGCGCGCGCTGCTTGCGAGCATCGACGGGGTGAGACTGAAGGACATGCGCGATGCCCGCGCGTGCTGCGGGTTTGGCGGGTGCGCACCTTCCGACACCTCACCGGCCGAGTTGATGAGGCGCAAGACGAAGGCGATTCGTTCTGCCGGGGCGGGCACACTGGTGGGGGCTGATCTGGCCTGCCTGATGGGCATGGCGGGCAGGCTGAAGCGCGACGGGTCGGCCATCGAGGTGAGGCATCTGGCGGAAGTGCTTGCCGGCATGAACGATGCGCCGCCAATCGGCAGCGGAGGGTAAGCATGGCGGGAGGCGTCCACTATCTCGATGCGGCCGCGCCCCAGGGTATGCAGCTTTACGCGATAGGCGACGTGCATGGCAGGCTCGACTGCCTAACGCTGATGCACGAGATGATCGCCGACGAGATCGCGCACGACCGGCCGGCCGACTGGCGGGTGATACACCTTGGCGACTATGTCGACCGCGGGCCTCTGTCAGCGCAGGTGCTGGACTTCCTGATCGAAGCGAAGGCGCGTGACCCGCGCATGCTGACGCTGATGGGCAATCACGACGAGGGCATGCTGCAGTTTCTGGCCGACCCGGCCGATGCCGAGCTTTTCGTGCGCTATGGCGGGTTCGACACCGCCGCATCCTACGGCGTGGTGCTGGACGTCCAGACCGCCACAGCGCGGCTGGAAAGCCACCGACAACTCGTCGCGGCGATGCCGCAATCGCACCTGCTTTTCCTGCGCGACCTGCCGCGCTCTGTCTCGTTCGGCGATTTCTTCTTCTGTCATGCCGGCGTGCGGCCGGGCGTGCCGCTGGACGCGCAATCGCCGCACGACCTTATCTGGATCAGGCGCGAGTTCCTGTACCACCCCGGCCTTTATGAGAAGGTCGTGGTGCACGGCCATACGCCGGTGAACCAGCCGGAGGTGATGCCCAACCGCGTCGATGTGGATACGGCCGCGTTCGACACCGGTCGCCTGACGGCGCTGGTGGTGGACGGTCGCGAGAAGCGGTTTATCGTGGCGGAAGTCTAGTCGATGGAAGCGGTGACGCCGTAGCCGTCGATGGCGATGTGATCGCCCGCAGCGTCGGCGGCGTAGATGCCCGCGCCCCACATCAGAATGCCGGACAGCATGAATACGGAAAGAAGGGCTGCTTTCACGGGGGTCATCTCGGTTGGCTTTCCGTCACTCTACGCTTCGATCTATTACCACCGCGTTCACGGCGGCAATTTTGGAACGCGCTGATAGGCCTGCCGTTCCACAAACGCCATATGGTTGCATCGCGATTCAACGGGATTTCCCGCACCGTTGCGCAAATGCAACGCCCCCGCCGCCCTTGCTGCCTCGGACCTTATCGGCTAGGAAACCCGCGCCCCCGCAGGGGCATATTTTTCCATGAAAGACGGCAGGAAAGACCATGGCTGACAAGGCGGGCAATGGGGCGGACAGGATGAAGGCGCGGCTGCCTCGCGGGTTCGTCGACCGCCATGCGGGCGACATCCGCGCCGTCGATGCGATGACCGCGAAAATCCGCGAGGTCTACGAGCTTTACGGCTTCGAGCCGGTCGAGCAGCCGATGGTGGAATATACCGATGCGCTGGGAAAGTTCCTGCCCGACCAGGACCGGCCGAACGAAGGCGTGTTCTCGTTTCAGGACGACGACGAGCAGTGGCTGAGCCTGCGCTACGACCTGACCGCGCCGCTAGCACGCTTCGTGGCGGAGAATTTCGAGCAGTTGCCGAAGCCCTACCGCTCGTACCGGCAGGGCTGGGTGTTCCGCAACGAGAAGCCGGGGCCGGGCCGCTTTCGCCAGTTCATGCAGTTCGACGCCGATATCGTCGGCACGCCTGGCGTGGCCGCAGACGCCGAAATGGCGATGATGATGGCCGACACGCTGGAAGCCGTGGGCATCAAGCGCGGCGACTATGTGATCCGGGTGAACAACCGCAAGGTGCTGGACGGCGTGCTGGAGGCAATCGGGCTGGGCGGCGACGAGAATGCCGGGCGGCGGCTGACCGTGCTGCGCGCGATCGACAAGCTCGACAAGTTCGGACCGGAAGGCGTGCGGCTTCTGCTCGGCAAGGGCAGGCTGGATGAGAGCGGCGATTTCACCAAGGGTGCGGGACTGGATGAGGAGCAGATCACCCGCATAGGTCGATTTGTTGACTTCGGCCAATGGCAAGAGTTTGCGAGCGATTCCACTGGGCGATCGACGCAATCAACTTTGAACGAAGGCGGTGTCGACTGGGTTGATGAAGAGGCATCCTCCCGAGACCTCTTTGCAGCGATGGATGCAAGCTTTGGAGAAAACGAGGTTGCGTCGCAAGGTATTGCCGAGTTGAAGCAAATTTCCCACTTGGTATCGTCAGCCGGCTATGATGATGGCCGCGTCAAGATCGACCCCTCCGTCGTGCGCGGGCTCGAATATTACACCGGGCCCGTCTACGAAGCCGAGCTGCTGTTCGAGGTGCCGAACGAGAAGGGCGAGATCGTACGCTTCGGTTCGGTGGCGGGCGGCGGGCGCTATGACGGGCTGGTTTCGCGCTTTCGTGGCGAGCCGGTGCCAGCGACGGGCTTTTCCATCGGCGTGTCGCGCCTGACGGCGGCGCTGAAGAACCTCGGCAAGCTGGAAAACACCGAGATCGTCGCGCCCGTCGTCGTGCTGGTGATGGACAAGGACACCGAGTCGCTCGGCCGCTACCAGAAGATGGTTTCGGAGCTTCGCAAGGCCGGCATCCGCGCCGAGATGTATCTCGGCGGCTCGGGCATGAAGGCGCAGATGAAATATGCCGACCGTCGCGGCGCGCCTTGCGTCGTCATCCAGGGCGGCGACGAGCGCGCCAATAACGAGGTGCAGATCAAGGACCTCGTGGCCGGCGCGAAGGCTGCGGAAGGCATCACCGACAACACCGAATGGCGCGAGAGCCGACCGGCGCAGTTCTCCGTGAAGGAGAGCGAACTGGTCGAGGCAGTGCGCAGGGTGATCGACGCGCAGGCAGCGGAGCGCAGCGGGGCGGCATGACCTCGCGCTACCCCTCGATCGCGCCGGACATCACGGCGCTTTTCGCCGAGCGCGGGGCGCCGCTGGCCGAGGTCGCGGTGCTGCAGCCGGCCGATCCGTTCCTCGACATGGCAGGCGAGGATTTGCGCCGCCGCATCTTCCTGACCGAGAGCGAGACCGGCGCGTCGCTGTGCCTGCGGCCGGAGTTCACCATTCCCGTTTGCCTCGATCACATCGCCAGCCAGGCCGGCACACCGCGCCGCTACGGCTATCTGGGCGAGGTGTTCCGCCAGCGCCGCGAGGGCGACGCGGAGTTTTTTCAAGCGGGCATAGAAGACCTTGGTGAGACCGACATTGCGGCGGCCGACGCGCGCTCCATCGCCGATGCGCACGCGCTTTTGGCACGTGTGCTGCCCGCAACAGCGCTGACCGTGACGCTGGGCGACCAGCGCGTGTTCGAGGCGGTGCTGGCGGCGCTCGGCCTGCCGCGCGGCTGGCAGAAGCGGCTGGCGCGCGCCTTCGGCTCGGCCGAACAGTTGGAGGCGGCGCTGCACGACCTCGCCAACCCCGGCCAGCGGGCCGCGCCCGCCGAAGCGGTGGCCGGCTTCGTGGCCGACGGCGACCAGGACGGGCTTGCCGGCCACGTCGCCACGCTGATGGAACGCACGGGACTGTCTGCTTCGGCCGGGCGCACGCCACAGGAGATCGCTAGGCGGGTGATCGAGAAGGCCGAACTGCGCAGCGTGCGGCTGTCGAAGGACGCGTTCGACGCGCTGAAGCGGTTTCTGGCGATCCGCGCCCCGCTGGAGGAAGCCGCCGACGCGCTAACGGGCTTCGCGGCCGAGGCCGGCGTGTCGCTGGGCGCGGCGCTGGAGCTCTTCGCCGCGCGTGCGCAGGCAATTGCGAAGAACGGGCTTGCGGCCGGCACGGTCGAGTACGATGCCGGGTTCGGCCGTCCGCTGGACTATTACACCGGCCTCGTCTTCGAAATCTCGGCCGGCGGCTCGCGGCCGCTCGTGGGCGGCGGCCGGTACGACCGGCTTCTGACGCTGCTTGGCGCGAAGGAGCCGATACCGGGCGTGGGCTTTTCCGTGTGGCTCGACCGCATCGAGGCGCTGAGGGGAGAGGCAGCATGACGATCACGCTTGCCCTGCCCTCCAAGGGACGGCTCAAGGAAGACGCGATTGGTGTGCTGGCGCGGGCGGGGTTGAGCGTCATGCAGCCTGAGGATCAGCGCCGCTACCGCGCCCATATCGAAGGGCGCGACGATATCGAGGTGGCGTTTCTCTCGGCATCCGAGATCGCGCGCGAACTGGGCGCGGGCGCTGTCGATCTCGGTGTTACGGGCGAAGACCTCGTGCGCGAGACGATACCCGAATGGGACAAGCGCGTGGCCATCGGCGCGCGGCTTGGCTTCGGCCGGGCCGACGTGGTGGTGGCCGTGCCGGAAGCCTGGCTCGACGTCGACACCATGGCCGATCTGGACGACGTGGCCGCCGATTTTCGCCAGCGGCACGGCCGCCGCCTGCGCATCGCGACGAAATACTGGCGGCTGACGCAGCAGTTCTTTTCCAGCCAGCACGGCATTCAGGTGTATCGTATCGTGGAAAGCCTGGGCGCAACCGAAGGTGCGCCGGCTGCCGGCTCGGCCGACGTGATCGTGGACATCACCACGACGGGCTCGACGCTGCGCGCCAACCATCTCAAGGTGCTGGAAGACGGCGTGATCCTGCAATCGCAGGCTTGCCTCGTGCAGTCGCTCAAGGACCGAAGTGCGGCGGATGCGGCCGTGCTCGAGGAAGTGTTGAGGGCCGTCAACGCGTGACCCCTGCAAGGCAGGATCGGCGGAAAAATTCAGGCATGGATCCTCGGGTCAAGCCCGAGGATGACGAAAGTAAATACCGACGAAAAGAGGCCCGGATCGCTCCGGGCCTTTCCGTTTCAGCCTTGGGAGGGCTTTGATATCAGCGCTTGCTGACCGACAGCGCGCCGGGACCGGCGACCGACAGGGCCAGGAAGCCGCCAGCGATGGCGAAGTTCTTGAAGAAGTTGTTGAACTCGTTCATGTCGGCCCAGTTGGTGTGGCCGAGAAGCGCCGAGCCGACCGAGAACGCAGCCAGCGCATAGGCAGCGTAGCGCGTCTGGAAGCCGACGAGGACGGCCAGGCCGCCGAGCACCTTGATCGCGATGACGATCCAGGTGACGAGCATCGGTGCAGGCAGGCCGATGGCGCCCATGTAGCCGGCAAAGCCGCTGGGAGCGAAAAGCATAGGGATGCCGGAAGCGAGAAACAGCGCGACGAGGAAAATGCGCGCGACGAGAAGTACGAGATCGTTAGACATAGGCAGAAGACTCTCCGGGTTTGGTTGTACCCAGATAGCCTATTTGTGCGCCGCAGCAATCCTCGGCACTACGAACTCAGTGTTCCCGAATTGTGAACGGCGAATAATATTCCGTTCACAATCCGATTCGTAGATCAGCCAGGCCGCGTCATCGCCTCCGGGCGGACGATCGTGTCGTATTCCTCGCCGGTGACGAGACCGGTCGCCAGCGCTTCTTCGCGCAACGTCGTGCCGTTCCTGTGCGCGGTCTTTGCGATCTTGGCGGCGTTGTCGTAGCCGATCTTGGGCGCCAGCGCCGTCACCAGCATGAGCGACCGGTCGAGCGCGGCCTTGATGTTGTCTTCGCGGGGCTCGATGCCGACCACGCAGTTGTCGGTGAAGGACACGGCTGCGTCGGAGAGAAGCCGCACCGACTGGAGGAAGTTGTAGGCCATGACCGGGTTGAACACGTTCAGCTCGAAATGGCCCTGGGAGCCGGCGAAGGTGAGCGCGGCGTTGTTGCCGAACACCTGCACGCAAACCTGCGTCAGTGCCTCGCACTGGGTGGGATTGACCTTGCCTGGCATGATAGAGGAGCCGGGCTCGTTCTCCGGCAGCGCTAGCTCGCCAAGCCCGGAACGGGGGCCTGAACCGAGGAAGCGGATGTCGTTGGCGATCTTGAACAGCGAGGCGGCAACCGTGTTGATGGCGCCATGCGAGAAAACCATCGCGTCATGGGCCGCCAGCGCCTCGAACTTGTTGGGCGCGGAAGTGAAGGCGAGCCCGGTGATGGCGGCGATCTTCTCCGCCACCTTCTCGGCGAAACCGACCGGCGCGTTGAGGCCGGTGCCGACGGCGGTGCCGCCCTGCGCGAGCTGCATCAGGCCCGGAAGGGTCTGCTCGATGCGCGCGACGCCGTTTTCGACCTGCTTCGCGTAGCCGGAAAACTCCTGACCGAGCGTCAGCGGCGTGGCGTCCTGCGTGTGGGTGCGGCCGATCTTGATGATGTGGCCCCAGGCCTTCGCCTTTTCATCCAGTGCCAAGTGCAGCTTCTTCAGCGCCGGCAGCAGGCGGTGGACGATCTCTTCCGCGCAGGCGATGTGCATCGCAGTCGGGTACGTGTCGTTGGACGACTGGCTCATGTTGACGTGGTCGTTCGGATGGACCGGCTTCTTGGAGCCCATCTCGCCGCCAAGCATTTCGATGGCGCGGTTTGAGATCACCTCGTTGGCGTTCATGTTCGACTGGGTGCCGGAGCCCGTCTGCCAGACGACGAGCGGGAAATGCTCGTCGAGCGTGCCGTCGATCACCTCCTGCGCGGCGGCGACGATGACCTCGCCGACAGCCTTGTCGAGCTGGCCCAGCTCCATGTTGGTCTCGGCCGCTGCCCGCTTGACGATGCCCAGCGCGCGCACGATGGGCTGCGGCTGCTTTTCCCAGCCGATGCGAAAATTGCCGAGCGAACGCTGCGCCTGCGCGCCCCAGTAGCGGTCGGCGGCGACCTCGACGGGGCCGAAGGTGTCGGTTTCGGGGCGGGTTCTGGTCATATCGGTCTCCTTTTCAGGGCCGTCCGTGGCTTGCTCATCCATAGGGGGCTGGCGAGGCCGGCATTGCGGATACGAGGCTCAGAACAGGTCCACGAGCCATAGAAGCGCTCCATAGCGCGCCGTCTTGGCGATTGCCACAACGATCAGGAACAACAAAAAGGGAGTGCGCAGGAATCCGGCAACCACGGTGAGCGGATCTCCGACGACTGGCAGCCAGGACGCAAACAGGCTGGGCCAGCCATAGCGGCGGTACCACCTGCCTGCTCGTTCGATCTGGTCGGGAGAAGCTGGAAACCAGCGCCTGTCAGCATAGCGAAGCAGAAACCTGCCCATGATCCAGTTGACGCATGAGCCGGCGATGTTGGCGATACTCGCGACCGCCAGCAGCATCCAGCCGGGCGCGGCGTTAGACACATGCATCGCCGCCAGTACCGCCTCCGAGGTTCCCGGGAGAAGTGTGGCCGAGGTGAAGGCGGACAGAGCGAGGGCAGAAAGGGCTATAAGAGATTCGGGCAAGGACCGGGCTTGTGCTGGAGCGTTTGAAATGGCGTTGGCACGGGGTGCGTCCTTCGACAAGCGCCGGATGGGCAAAGTCGGAACGCAAAAAGGAGCGGTCGAAACCGCCCCTTCAATTTGCGCTGCCTGATAAGGACGCTTAGAGCGCCTTCTTGATTTTCTCCTTGGCGTCGCCAAAGCCCTTCTGAACCTTGCCGGCGGCCTTTTCGGCCTTGCCCTTGGCTTCCGTCTTCTTCGAGCCGGTAGCCTTGCCGGCGGCTTCCTTCACGGAGCCGCTAGCCTGCTTTGCGACACCCTTGACCTGATCCTTGTTGACCATCTGCCTCGTTCCTCTCGAACAACCGCGCTTGCGGCTTCGGACAACGGCCGGACGAGTCTTTGGTTGCTGCAAGTCAAAAAGAAAGGGCGGCATCGCTGCCGCCCCATCGTCTAGTGCGGTGGTGCGTGGACTTAGAAGTCCATGCCGCCCATGCCGCCCATGCCGCCGCCGGGCATTGCCGGGGCGCCGGACTCCTTCTTGGGAGCCTCGGCGATCATGGCCTCGGTGGTGACCAGCAGGCCGGCAACCGAAGCGGCGTCCTGAAGGGCGGTGCGGACGACCTTGGTCGGGTCCACGATGCCGTTCGAGATCATGTCGCCGAACTCGCCGGTCTGGGCGTTGTAGCCGTAGGTCTGCGACTTGTTCTCGAGGATCTTGCCCACGATCACGGAAGCCTCGTCACCGGCGTTGGTCGCGATCTGGCGGGCCGGAGCCTGCAGAGCGCGGCGAACGATGTTGATGCCGGCGTCCTGGTCGGAGTTCTCGCCCTTGACCTTGAGGTTGTGCGAGGCGCGCAGCAGCGCGGTGCCGCCGCCGGGAACGATGCCTTCCTCAACGGCCGCGCGGGTGGCGTTGAGAGCGTCATCGACGCGGTCCTTCTTTTCCTTGACCTCGACCTCGGTCGCACCGCCGACGCGGATGACGGCAACGCCGCCGGCCAGCTTGGCGAGACGCTCCTGGAGCTTCTCACGATCGTAGTCGGAAGAGGTCTCCTCGATCTGCTGCTTGATCTGGGCAACGCGGCCCGAGATCTCGGCCTTCTTGCCGGCGCCGTCGACGATGGTGGTGTTCTCCTTGGAGATCGACACCTTCTTGGCGCGGCCGAGCATGTTGAGGCCGACGTTCTCGAGCTTGATGCCGAGGTCTTCAGAGATCACCTGGCCGCCGGTGAGGATCGCGATGTCCTCGAGCATGGCCTTGCGGCGGTCGCCGAAGCCCGGAGCCTTGACGGCAGCGATCTTGAGGCCGCCGCGCAGCTTGTTGACGACGAGCGTGGCCAGAGCCTCGCCTTCGACGTCTTCCGAGATGATAACGAGCGGCTTGGAGGTCTGAACGACAGCTTCCAGAACCGGCAGCATGGCCTGCAGGTTGGAGAGCTTCTTCTCGTGCAGCAGGATATAGGCGTCTTCCAGCTCGGCAACCATCTTGTCCGGGTTGGTGACGAAGTACGGCGACAGGTAGCCGCGGTCGAACTGCATGCCTTCGACGACTTCCAGCTCGGTCTCGGCGGTCTTGGCTTCCTCGACGGTGATGACACCCTCGTTGCCGACCTTCTGCATCGCCGAAGCGATCATCTGGCCGATTTCCTTCTCGCCATTAGCAGAGATGGTGCCGACCTGAGCGACTTCTTCCGAGGTCTTGATCTTCTTGGTCGCCTTGGCGAGCTGAGCAACGACGTCGCCGACGGCGAGGTCGATGCCGCGCTTCAGGTCCATCGGGTTCATGCCGGCGGCAACGGCCTTGTGGCCTTCCTGAACGATCGCCTGAGCGAGAACGGTCGCGGTGGTGGTACCGTCACCGGCGATGTCGTTGGTCTTCGAGGCCACTTCGCGCACCATCTGGGCGCCCATGTTCTCGAACTTGTCTTCCAGCTCGATCTCCTTGGCGACGGTGACGCCGTCCTTGGTGATGCGCGGGGCGCCGAAGGACTTGTCGATGACGACGTTGCGGCCCTTGGGGCCGAGGGTGACCTTCACCGCGTCGGCGAGGATGTTGACACCACGCAGCATGCGCTCGCGGGCGTCACGGGAGAATTTTACGTCTTTAGCAGCCATGTTAAGCTCCTGTTTTCACGGCCGTTCGGTGAGAAGCGGCCCGAATGGAATTGAAATGGTCGTGGGTGCCCGGCGTCAGCCGATGATGCCCATGATGTCGGATTCCTTCATGATCAGAAGGTCTTCGCCATCGAGCTTCACTTCGGTGCCGGACCACTTGCCGAACAGGACGCGGTCGCCGGCCTTGACGTCCAGCGGAACGAGCTTGCCGGCTTCGTCGCGAGCGCCGGAGCCGACAGCGATGATTTCGCCTTCCTGCGGCTTTTCCTTGGCGGTGTCCGGGATGATGATTCCGCCTTTGGTCTTCTCTTCGGAATCGACCCGGCGAACGACCACGCGGTCATGGAGCGGGCGGAATTTCGACTTTGCCATGTCTCTGGTGTCCTCGATAAGGATAGGTTAAACGGTTCCTCCGTCCGGCTGGCGCCGGATCGTGGTTAGCACTCACCAAGGGAGAGTGCTAACATGAGCGGTGAGATAGTCACTGTGCCTGCCTGAGTCAAGAAGATCGACGCGCGTCACGGTCAGGCGGGTTAGTTCGCCCGCTCCGCAATGGCGGTGCCGGCCGCCCAGCCGGACGACCACGCCCACTGGAAATTGTAGCCACCGAGCCAGCCGGTCACGTCCACCACCTCGCCGATGAAGTAGAGGCCGTCCACGGCCTTGGCCTCCATCGTGCGGGAGTTCAGGCCGTCGGTGTCGACGCCGCCCAGCGTGACCTCGGCGGTGCGGTATCCTTCGGAGCCTATGGGACAGACCTCCCACCCCTGCACCGTCGCCGCGATTTCGGCCAGCTTGCGGTCGCTTGCCCCGCCCATCGTGCCGGACCAGCCATGCGCCTGCGACAGGTATGCGGCGAGGCGCTTCGGCAGGATTTCGGCGAGAGCATTGGCGATGCTGCGGCGGCCGTTCTCGCGCTTGGAGGCCAGCAGCGCGGCGGCCACGTCTTCCCGCGGCAGAAAGGCGATGCGGATGGGCTGCTTCTCGCGCCAGTAAGACGAGATTTGCAGGATGGCCGGCCCCGACAGACCGCGATGGGTGAACAGCAGCGCCTCGTCGAACGTGGCTTTGCCACACGACACCCGGACGTCGGCTGCAACGCCCGCGATCTCGCTAAAGCCGGCCAGCATGTCCTCGCCAAAGGTCAGCGGGACGAGGCCCGCCCGGGTTTCGGTCACGGCGAGGCCGAACCGCTCGGCGATCTGATAGCCCAGCCCGGTCGCGCCCATCTTGGGGATAGACTTGCCGCCGCAGGCCACGACGAACTGACGGCAGCGGACCCTTGCCGCCCCCTCCCCGCCGAGCGTGACAGCGAAGCCGCCATCGACCCGCTCGATGCCTTCGAGCGTAGTCTTGAGCCGCAATTCGCAGCCCGCCCGGTCCATTTCGTCGAGCAGCATCGCGATGATGTCTTTGGCCGAGTTGTCGCAGAAGAGCTGGCCAAGCGTCTTTTCGTGATAGGCGATGCGGTGCTTCTCTACGAGCGCGATGAAATCATGCTGGGTGTAGCGCCCCAGCGCGGACTTGGCGAAGTGCGGGTTCCGGGACAGGAAGTTGCGCGGACCGGAACCGAGATTGGTGAAGTTGCAGCGGCCGCCGCCGGAAATGCGGATCTTCTCGCCGGGTGCCCTGGCGTGGTCGACCAACAGCACGCGACCGCCGCGCGCAGCGGCATGAATGGCGCACATCATGCCCGCCGCGCCTGCGCCGAGAATGACGGTATCGAAGGTTTCAGCACGCATGCCGGCTAGCGGGTCCCGATGGTGCGCACCCAGTTGCGCGCGATCGCCAGACCGGCGTCGTCGGCCTCGGGGCCGAAGCGTGCGGCCTCCACAGGATGACGCTGCGGCCAGCCGGGCTGGCGCTCGGCAAGCCAGCCGGTGAACTCGGCGTTCCATCGCTCGACCAGCTTTCGGTCGGCCTCGAAGTGGAACTGGATGCCGTAGGCGGCGCGGCGAATGCGGAACGCCTGATTGTGAACGTCGAGATTGCCGGCGAGCCGCACCGCGCCGCGTGGCAGGACGAACGTGTCGTCGTGCCACTCGAAGATCGGGAACGATGACGGCAAGCCGGCGAAGACGGGATCGGCCTCTCCGTCTTCGGTGAGCTCGACATGCCGCCAGCCGAACTCGGTTGCGCCGCCGATGATGTTTTCGGCCCCATAGGCACGCGCCAGAAGCTGGGAGCCGAGGCAGATGCCGAGTACGGAGCGGTCGGCATCGGCGAAATCGCGCATCAAGCCGCTGAGCTGCGGCAGCCACGGAGACACATCGTCTGCCAGCGCGTTCTGCCCGCCTCCCAGCACCACCAGCGCGTCAAAGCCGTAGATACCAACCGGCAGGGCGTCGCCTTGCTGGGCGCATACCGTCTCGATATCCGCGCCTGCCTCGTCAAGCGCGGTCTCCACCTGCCCGAGGCCGGTGCCATCGAAATTCTGGACGACGAGAACGCGCATGAAGCCTTCCGGATTCGGGTGGTGTGGAAATGCGCGGCGAGCGATAGCATGGGCGACGCAGACGGCAAAGGGAGGCGCGCCGTGCCATTGCAGAACCGGGTCGATCCGTTCGGGGCGATCCACGCGGTCGGGCCGCGCGGGCTGTTTACCGGCAATCGCGGCGTCATCCACGATCCGGAGACGAAGACGCTGCTTTCGCGCCGCTGGACGACGAAAGCGTGGATTATCTGCGATCTCGTTCACCCGCGGGGGACAGGGCGCGAACCGATGGGGCGCAACGCGCCCTCAGGCGGCGCGGGCTGGACCGAACTGTTCTTCCTGGATGAGGTGACCGCGCTGGCTGCGGGGTATCGGCCCTGCTTCTATTGCAGGCGTGAGGCCGCGCAGCACTTCCAGCGCTGTTGCGGGGCGGCGAACGCGCCGGCGATGGACTTAGTCCTGCATCGGGAGCGACTGGGCGCGCGGCGCCCTGTGACGGCCACCCTGCCGGACGGTGCGATGATCGCGGCGGGCAATGCCGCCTATGCCGTACGCGCTGGCAAAGCATCGCGGTGGAGCTTCGACGGCTATGGCAGGCCGGAACCGCTGCCCGAGGCGGCGCATCTTCTGACGCCGCTCTCGACGGTAGCGGCGCTGCGGACAGGCTACCGGCCGGTCTGGCATGGCAGTACCGGCTGAAGTAATCAGTCCGCGATCTTGATCGCAACCGTCGTGACCAGATCGTTCGGATCTTCGACTTCGGCCGGGTTGTTCTCGTAGATCTCGACGCGCGCGGCGAAGCGTTCGCCTTCGGGCGTTGCGGACGAATCCCAACGCAGGCCCTTCTCCCGCGCCCAGCCGACGAGAACAGCATTTACGTCGAACAAGGCATCGTAGGGACCGGTCCAGGTGACCTGCGCGTAGCGGCCGGCAGGTAGAACGCCAGCGACGAGCCCAGGGCCGGCCGTCATATCTTTTGCAACGAGAACCGCGAACTCGATCTCGCACTTGCCCTCCATGTCGATGAGATCATACTTGAAAAAGGCGGCACCGACCGGTTCCACACCGTTTGCGCCCAGCCAGCCGAACAGAGTTTGAAACGCCTTGTCCACAGCTGGCTTCATCTCGGCCATGGCGATGCGGGCGCGCACCGCAATGTAAGGCTGCGGCTTGCGCTCGACGACGGCGGGAAGTGACAGCATCTGGTTCCTCCTGATAAATTCGTTTGTTATTGCAAGACGCGCGGCAAGCTGCTCGCCCGACAACCAACCGGAAAAGTCCGCCGCCAGCTTGACGGAACCTCCCGCACGCGCAATCCACATTCCATGCGCGCAAACTACAGAATGCAGCGGCTGTTCGTGCCGCACGCTCTCGCGGCCGGTGCCGAGTTCGACGCCGACAAGGGGCAGAGCCATTACCTCACCCATGTGCTGCGCATGGTGCAGGGCGGCGAGCTTCTCGTGTTCAACGGGCGCGACGGCGAATGGCGCGCGACGATCGCCGTCGTCGGCAAGAAGGCCGTGCGCATCGCCGTCGAGACGCAGGAACGCCCGCAGCAGCCGACGCCCGATCTGGTCTACGCGTTCGCGCCGCTGAAGGTCGGGCGGCTCGACTATCTCGTCCAGAAGGCGGTGGAGATGGGCGCGGGCGTGCTCCAGCCGGTCATCACGCAGCATACGCAGGCGCCAAAGGTGCCGCTGGAAAAGTTCGAGGCCAACGTGATCGAGGCAGCCGAGCAGTGCGGCGTGCTTGCCGTTCCTGCCGTGCGCCCACCTGTCAAGCTCGACCGCCTGCTGGGCGACTGGGAGCTTGGGCGCAGGCTGATCTTCTGCGACGAGGATGCGGCCACGAACAACCCCCTGCCCGCGCTTCAAAGCATCGAGGAACGCAAGCTCGGCCTGCTGATAGGACCGGAAGGGGGCTTCTCGGACGAAGAGCGGCGGATGCTGCGCGCGTTGCCCTTCGTGACGGCCATTCCGCTCGGCCCGCGCATCCTGCGCGCGGACACGGCAGCCGTCGCCGCACTGGCGCTGATGCAGGCGACCATCGGCGACTGGTAGGTTCAACCAACCGTCAACGACCTGTCAGGATTTTTCGCTTGATCGCGGCCCGGTCTTGCGCTCAACACTCGCGCGCCGTCGAGATGATCGGCCGGCCGGAGCATCTTGAGGAAACGACATGGCGCGCGATACGACCGATTTCCGGCCGATAGAGAATATGGACGAGCTCGTTTCCTATCTTGCCGCCGGAAACAAGCCGCGCGACCAGTGGCGGATCGGCACCGAGCACGAGAAATTCCCGTTCTATGTCGATGGCCACGCCCCCGTGCCCTATGGCGGCGAGCGCGGCATCAAGGCGCTGCTGGAAGGCATGCAGCGCGTGCTGGGCTGGGAGCCGATCATCGATGCGGGGCACATCATCGGCCTCGTGGAGCCGACGGGACAGGGCGCGATCAGCCTGGAGCCGGGCGGGCAGTTCGAGTTGTCTGGCGCGCCGGTCGAGACGATCCACCAGACCTGTCGCGAGGGCAACGCGCATCTGGCGCAGCTGCGCGAGATAGCCGAGCCGCTGGGAATCCGCTTCCTCGGGCTGGGCGGCAGCCCGAAATGGACGCTGGCCGAAACGCCGCGCATGCCAAAGTCGCGCTACGACATCATGACCGCCTATATGCCGAAGGTCGGCACGCACGGGCTCGACATGATGTACCGCACCTGCACCATACAGGTGAACCTGGACTTCGAGAGCGAAGCCGACATGCGCCGCAAGATGCAGGTGTCGCTCAAGCTCCAGCCGCTCTCGACGGCGCTGTTCGCCAACTCGCCGTTTACCGAGGGCCGGCCCAACGGCCTGCAAAGCTGGCGAGGCGAAAACTGGCGCGACACCGACAACCAGCGCGCGGGCCTGCTCGACTTCTGCTTCTCGCCGGATTTCGGCTTTGCCGACTATGTCGACTGGGCGCTCGACGTGCCGATGTACTTCCTCATCCGCGAGGGGCGCTATTTCGACGTTACGCACGTCACGTTCCGCCAGTTCATGGACGGGGCGTTGAGGAACGAGGTTCCGGACGGCCTGCCGACGATGGGCGACTGGGCCAACCATCTTTCGACGCTTTTCCCCGACGTGCGGCTGAAGCGCTTCCTCGAAATGCGCGGGGCGGATGGCGGACCGTGGCGACGCATCTGCGCCCTGCCCGCTTTCTGGGTGGGGCTGCTGTACGACCAGGCCGCGCTCGACGCAGCAGAGACACTGACGAAGGACTGGACCTACGCCGATGTCGCCGCGATGCGCGACGCGGTGCCGGCGCATGGGCTGTCCACGCCCTTCCATAACCGCACGCTGCGCGAGGTCGCGCGCGAAGTGCTGGAAATCTCCCGGACGGGGCTCGTCAATCGCGGACGCAAGAACCGTGACGGCTACGACGAGACCAGTTTCCTCGCGCCGCTGGACGAGGTCGTCGCGCGCGGCACCACCAGCGCCGAGGAGATGCTGCGGGCCTACCACACGCGCTGGGGCGGCTCGATCGAACCGGTGTTCCTCGAATACGCCTATTGAGCCGCGACGGCTTTGCGCTAGTCTTCCTGTCGGCCGACAGGAGGATATCGCCATGCTGCCCCTATTCGACATGCTCGCCAGTGCCCAGAACGGCAACGCGATCAACCAGATGGCGAGGCAGTTCGGGCTGTCGCAGCAGCAGGCGCAGCAGGCGATGGAAGCCCTGCTGCCGGCCTTCAGCCAGGGGCTGAAGCGCAACGCCTCCAACCCCTACGACCTCGGCGCGTTCCTGAACGCGCTGTCTTCGGGCCAGCACGCACGATATTTCGACGACGCCTCAAACGCGTTTTCGCCGCAGGGCATGGCCGAAGGCAACGGCATCCTCGGCCACCTTTTCGGCTCAAAGGAGCTTTCGCGTGCGGTGGCGGCGCAGGCCGCGCAGGCCACCGGCATCGGCCAGGAGGTGCTGAAACAGATGCTGCCCGCGATGGCGACGATGATCATGGGCGGGCTCTTCAAGCAGTCCACCGGACAGGTGCAGGGCGCAGGCTTCGGAGGGCAGGGCAACCCGCTGCAGGAGATCATCGAACAGATGATGCGGCAGGGCGGCGGCGCGGCGCGCCAGACCCCTCGCCCCGAGGCCCCGCAACCCGATCTCAACCAGTTCGACAACCCGTTCGGCAAGATACTGGAGGGCATGTTCGGTGGCGGCCAAGCCCAGCGCCCGACGCAGCAGGCGCCGCAAAGCCCGTTCGACAACCCGCTGGGCAAGATCTTCGAGGATATGATGCGCGGTGGGCAGCCGCAGGCCGAGCCGAAGGCTTCGCCCAAGAATACGAACCCCAGCGGGCGCACGCGCACGCCCTATGACGATCTCTTCGGCGACATGTTCGAGAGCGGACGCAAGACCCGGGACGACTATCAGAAGAACATGGAATCGATTTTCGACCAGTTTCTGGACGGGATGAAGCAACGCCGTTGAAGAAAAAGCCCGGCCGTCCCATTGGGAGGCCGGGCAGTGAGCAGGCTGCCGGAGGGGACCGGCGGGAGTGTGGGAGTTTGCCTGCGAAAACGTGAGCGCGATCAGCAGACGCGGCGCGCGCCTCTTTCGATGACGTAGCGCTCGCGGGCGTACTGGCTGAGGCGAGCGGTGGGATCGACCGTCATCGGCGCGCCCATCACCACTTCAAGATCCGTGCGCATCAGCCCGATATCGGCGAGCTCATAGTCGGAAAGTTGCGACAGGTAATTCACCTGTCGGCGGTTTTTGAGCGAACGAAAGAGCACGCGCATTGCCTCCATCAGACGCGCCACGGCGGCAACCGTGCGCGGCTCGGCACTGATCGCATGCGTGGGGTGGTCGAGGGCGGTCATGGCATGTCTCCTTCATGATCTGCGTGCGCGCAAACGGTGCCGCTCCCGGCGCGCTGGAGGACGCGGCGGGAAACCGGGACTGAAGATCGCACCTGCTGGTTTGAACAAGCAGACGATCTCATGGCGCCATTGATTAGTCTAACGAATGTTTTTAATGTATCGGATCAACGAACCTGATGGATTGCGCCATGGCATCCCCGCTCGACCTCGACCAGCTCCATACGTTCATCACGATTGCCGACACCGGCAGCTTCACCCGTGCCGCCGACGAGGTTCACCGCACGCAGTCGGCCGTTTCCATGCAGATGCGCCGGCTGGAGGAACGGCTTGGCAAGGCGCTGTTCGAAAAGGAAGGACGCACCAACCGGCTGACCGAGGAAGGCGAGCGATTGCTGACCTATGCGCGGCGGCTGCTGAGGCTGAACCGCGAGACGCTGGCAGCCTTCGACGATGCCAGCCTGGAGGGCCACATCCGCATCGGCACGCCCGACGACTATGCAGACCGGTTTCTGCCGGAGATCATGGCGCGGTTCGCGCGGTCCAACCCGCGTGTCGAGCTGTCGGTCATCT
This sequence comes from Neoaquamicrobium microcysteis, assembly GCF_008180155.1. Lineage (GTDB taxonomy): Bacteria > Pseudomonadota > Alphaproteobacteria > Rhizobiales > Rhizobiaceae > Aerobium > Aerobium microcysteis. The sequence continues at coordinate 239,957 of NZ_VSZS01000063.1, forward strand.
GCGAGCCGACGGTGAACCTGATGGACCACATCAAGCGAGGGCATCTCGACATCGCCCTCGTCACACACGACAGCGACAAGGGCGCTTCCGAAGTGGTGCGGCGAGAACCTTTGCTGTGGGTCACGTCTGCCAACCATTCGATCCATGCCGAAGACACGCTGCCGCTTGCGGTGGGGCGCACGACCTGCATGTGGCGCAGGGCCGCGTGCGACATGCTCGACCAGATGGGACGCGACTATCGCATCCTGTTCACCAGCTGGTCGGCGACCGTCATCATCGCTGCGGTGCTGTCGGGACAGGCCGTATCGGTACTGCCGGAGTGCGCGCTGCGGCCCGGCATGCGCATACTGGGCGACAGCGACGGCTTCGGCGCGCTGCCGGATGTGCGCATCGGCATCGTGCGCGGACATACCAACCAGCCAGAGCTGGTCGACGCGCTGGCCCGCCACATCGCCGACAGCCTCGACAACATCTCGGTGCCGGCTCCGGAAGAAAACGGGCAGTTCGATTTCGAATCGCTCGCGTTCACGCGCGTGAAGCGGCAGAAGCAGCGCAGCGCGATGGCGGGGTGGTGAGCAGCGGCGCAACACCCTTGACCTTGGCCGTCGCACTCTCCCCAATCCGCCGATGAGCGATATCCTGCCCTCCGATTCGCGTACCAACGCGGCCGAGTTCACCGTTTCGGAAATCTCCGGCGCGCTGAAACGCGCGGTCGAGGACCAGTTCGGAAATGTGCGGGTGCGCGGCGAAATCTCGGGCTATCGCGGGCCGCACTCGTCGGGCCACGCCTATTTCGCGCTGAAAGACGAGCGCGCGAGGCTCGAAGCCGTCATCTGGAAAGGCACGTTCTCGCGCCTGAAATTCCGGCCCGAGGAGGGCATGGAGGTCATCGCTTCCGGCAAGCTGACGACCTATCCGGGCTCTTCGAAATACCAGATCGTCATCGACAACATCGAGCCGGCCGGCGCCGGCGCGCTGATGGCGCTGCTGGAAGAACGCCGCAGGCGGCTGGCGGGCGAAGGCCTGTTCGACGAGGGGCGCAAGCAGCTTCTGCCTTACATGCCGCGCGTGGTGGGTGTCGTCACCTCCCCCACCGGAGCGGTTATCCGCGACATCATCCACCGCATCACCGACCGCTTCCCGATCCACGTGCTGGTGTGGCCGGTGCGGGTTCAGGGCGAGACGACCGGTGCCGAGGTGTCGGCGGCGGTGGAGGGCTTCAACGCGCTCGACCCGCTGGGACCGATCCCGCGTCCCGACGTGCTGATCGTGGCGCGCGGCGGCGGCAGCCTCGAAGACCTCTGGGGCTTCAACGACGAGGCCGTCGTGCGGGCCGTGGCGGCGTCGGACATACCGGTGATTTCGGCCGTCGGCCACGAGACCGACTGGACGCTGATCGACCATGCGGCCGACATTCGCGCGCCCACGCCGACAGGCGCGGCCGAGATTGCCGTGCCCGTGAAAGCCGAACTCGAGGCGACGCTGGCCAGCCTGGCCGCGCGGCTGCGCGGCTGCGTGTCGCGCCATGCCGACCGCAAGCGGCAGGCGCTGCGGGCCGCCGCGCGCGCCCTGCCCTCGCCCGACCAGCTGCTGGCGCTGCCGCGCCGGCGCTTCGACGAGGCGGCAAGCAGGCTGGTGCGCGCGCTGGCCTCCGGCACGGAAGCCAAGCGCCTGCATCTGCGCGGCCTGCGGCTTTCGCCTTCCGTCTTGCAGCGCCGCGTCGCCGAGGCGCGCCGACGGCTCGACCGGGATGGCGCGCGGGTTTCGCCGGCCGCATTGTCGCGCAGGCTGGACGCTCACCGGCAGTCGCTGCGCGTGCTGGAGCGGCATGGCGACGCCAGCCTGGACCGCAGCGCAGAGCGCCGCGTGGCAAGGCTGCACCGCGCCGAACTGCGGCTGCGAATCGAGCCGATCGAGGAGAAGCTGCGCGCCCGCAGGCGAAGGCTGGAACAGGCGGACCGGCTGTTGCGCAGCGTTTCCTACCAGTCGATCCTCGACCGGGGCTTCGCGCTCGTCACTGATGCAACGGGCGAGATCGTACGCCGCGCCGAGACAGTGGCGCGCGGCGACGCGCTGACGATCGAGTTCACGGACGGCAAGGTGGCTGCGATCGCCGCAGGCGGCGATGCGCCGAAGCCCAAGGCCCGGCCGGCCGCAAAGCCGGAAAAGGGCGGACAGGGCTCGCTGTTCTGAGGGTATGATCCGATAGAGGGTCACGCATCAGGAGATGATAGGATGCGATGGTACGGTTGGGTGGGCTCGAACCACCGACCTCCGGATCCACAATCCGGCGCTCTAACCAACTGAGCTACAACCGCACGCGCCATGTCTGGCTGGCGAGGCTCTTACGGGCAATCGGCATCGATTTCAAGCCCGATGAAACGTGTGCGACGCCCTAAAAAAAGGAAAAAGGCCGGGGGGAGGAGGACCCGGCCTTTTCCTATGAGAGACCGGCGGGAGGAGGTGCCGGTCTTAACCCGCGATTTGGAAGGGAGGAGGTTTCCGCTTCGCGAGTGTACTTGCCACCTGAACGCGTCAGGCGATCTTGAGTTCCTTCACGGACTTCTCGAAAACGTCCTTGAAGGGCCTGGAGACCTCTTCGGCAGCCTTGGTGGAGGCAGCCTGGAAATCCTTGGCCTGCTCGACAGCCGTCTCAACGCTCTTGCGCATGAAAGAGGTCTGGAGCTCGATGATCTCGGAAAGGGACTTGGCGCCAATGAGAGCCTCGAGATGCGAGAAACCGGCCTCGGTGTTGGCGCGGGCAGCCGCGATCGACTTCAGCGAGAACTCGCTGCCGGCAGCCTTGGCGGTCTCGAGGGTCGACTCGATCGCCTTCTGGGCGCTCTCGGCACCGGTCTTCAGCTTGGCATAGGCTTCCTTCGACTGCTCGACGCCCTTCTCGGCGAAGGCGCGGAACTGGTCGGTAGCCTTCTCGGCATCAAAGGTCGGGAATTCGATGGTCTCGGCGGTCTTCGTCGCTGCTTTGTTCATCGTTCAATCCTTTACACTGGGTCCGGCAACGTCCTATCGTGCGCCGGCTCGCTTGACTTGCTCATAATATAGGCGATCCTTTTGTGCATTGCAACATTTTTGTTGCATCGCACCAATCCGCGGCCGGGGAGATTAACCAAGGTACGAGATTCGCGCCGCCCGCCCCTTCGCCCGTGTGGACGCGGAACGGCCTTGCTTTTATTAACAAAGGGTTAATTGCGGGCAGTCGTCCGCCCGGAAAGCTCAGGTTCGCGCATGGCTTCAGGCCCCTACTCCTTCATCGACATCGCCGTCCTGGAAGAAGTGCGTGCGCGTTTTGCCGCAGGCGACGCGCTGGCAATCCTGACGATCGATCTCGACGAGGTGATCTGGGCGAACGGCCCGGGCGCGGCACTGCTTGGCTATCCCGATATCGACGCGGTGACAGGCGGTTCGCCCGGCCTGTCTTTTGCCGCAAGGCGGCAAATCTCGGCAACGCCGGGGTTCCCGCGGATGGGCCGCGACCGGTCCGTGCTGGTGCGTCTTGCCAGCGGCATGACCAGCAAGGCAGTGCAGTTTCTGGTCAGCGGCATCACGCTGCCCGATGGCGAGCCGGCGGTTCTGCTGGCGGTGCCGGGGCAGAAGGAAAATGACGGCTCGGCGGCGCGCGTAATCGAAGGATTCGGCGAGGCCGGCTATTTCGCAGCGCTTCTGGATGACAGGGCGCAGATCGGCGCCGCCTCGGACGGTTTCAACAGGCTGGGCATCGCGCAAGAGACACTTTCGCGGCTGGTCGCCGAGGTCGAGTACGAGAGCGACCGGCTGGTGAAGCGGATGATACCGGCGGGCGACGGCCTGATCCCGGCAGGCATCGCGCGACTGACCGACGAACCCGCCGTGCACCTGCTCGTGGCAGTAGACGAGCCGGCGGAAGCCGAGCGTGGCACCGCAATGCCGGTGGCAGAGGCCGTCCCGGTTACAGCGCAGCCGGAAGCGACCCATGAAGCGGTCGCCGAGGATGCCGAAGCGGCCGCACCTTCAGACGCCGACCTGCCGGAACGGTTGGTGGAGGATGAGGTCGAGGCGGAGGACACAGCCGCCGTGCTGCAAGCCGCACCCGTAGTGCCAATCGGGGAGGCTACACCGGACGACTGGTATTTCGACGACGTGACGCCTGCCCGTACCGACCTGCCCACGGGGCCGGTGCGCTTCGTGTGGCGGACCGATGCCGATGGTGCGTTCAGCGCGCTGTCGGACGAGTTCGTGGCTGCCGTGGGCAAGCAGGCGGCCAATGTGACCGGTCGATCGTTTGCCGATGTCGCCGCCGAATTGAAGCTGGACCCGTCGGGCGAGATCGCCGGGCTGCTGCAACGCCGCGACACGTGGTCGGGTCGGTCGGTTCTGTGGCCGGTTGCCGGCACGGAGATGCGTGCGCCGGTGGACCTCGCAGCGCTGCCCGTCTACAGCCGCGACCGCGTCTTCGAGGGTTTCCGAGGCTTCGGCGTCGTACGCATGGATGAGCTTGCAGCCGACCCGGACGCGCTGGGCATGCAGCTGATGCGCCGCAGGAAGCCGGTGCCGGCGCCGGCAGAGACGCCACAGCGGGACGCAGCCCCCGCTCCAGCGCAGGGTGACGACCCGTTCAACGGCGAGGTGCCAGCCATCGCCCGTGCGGACGGACCGGAACGGCGTGCGAGCGACAAGGTCATCCGGCTGGCGGAGCACCGGCCGGCCGCGCCTGCCGACCGGCGGCTTTCGCCCGGCGAGCGCAGCGCTTTCGAGGAAATCCGCGCTCGCCTGCGCGAGGATTTCGCGAAGAAGGAAGCCGAGCAGGAACGTGCCGGCGAACAGACCGCTGCCGCCCCGGTGGAGGCGGAGAGCGAGGCTGAAGGCGCGCAGGAGCAGCAGGAAGCGGCCGACGCGCGGACCAAGCCCGCATCACTGCTGGACGTGCGACCGGCCGACGAAGCGCCTGCCGCAACAGAAGAGAGCGAGGAGCAACTCACCGCTAACACAGTAGATAGCGGCGACGCCGACGAGGTCGATGCTGCCGAGGAGGCGACGGAAGAGTTTTACGACGAACCGCACCTTGCAGAACTCGCTGCCGCGCCGGCGGGCGACGACGAAGCTGAGACGGACGAAACGCAGGGAGCGGACGCGGGCGAAGAGCTACCCGTAGTCGCCAACGACGATGAGCCGCCGGTGGAGGAAGCGCCTGCCGCCGCAGATGCCCCGGCACCGCCGCAGGAAGAGAGTGTTTTCGCGCCATCGGCCGTGGCGGCGGAGGAAGGCCGGGCCAGTGTCGATACCGACCTTATCGGCGGCCTGCCGCTGCCCCTGCTGGTGCATGCGGGCGACGAGCTCTATTTCGCCAATCGCGAGTTCCTGAACCTCACCGGCTATGCCAGCCTCGACCAGATACGCCGCGAAGGCGGACTTGACCGGCTGTTCGCTGATAGCGGCCCGGACGAGACTACCGGACCCGACGGCCAGAAGCTGCGGCTACGCACGCTGGGTGGCGATGAGTTTCCAGTCGATGCGCGGCTGCAGTCCATTCGTTGGCAGGGCCGCTCCGCGCTGCTGCTGGCGCTGAACCGCGTGGAGCCGCCAGCCCCCGTTGCGGCGCCTGCCCCATCCCTGGCGACCTCGCCCTTTATCGGCATCGAGGAGATGGAACGGCGCGTGGCAGAGATGCGCACCATCATCGACACGGCGACGGACGGCGTGGTGCTGATCGCCAAGGATGGCATGATCCGCAACATCAGCCGGCCGGCCGAAGCGCTGTTCGGCTTCGACAGCGAGACAGTCGAAGGCAAGCCTTTCGCCTCGCTCTTTGCCATCGAGAGCCAGCGTGCTGCACGCGACTATCTGAACGGGCTGGCCGAGAACGGCGTGGCGAGCGTGCTGAACGACGGGCGCGAGGTGATCGGCCGCGAGGCGGAAGGCCGGTTCATCCCGCTGTTCATGACCATCGGCCGGCTGCCGGGCGACAACGGCTATTGCGCGGTCGTGCGCGACATAACCCAGTGGAAGCGCGCCGAGGAAGAACTGACCCAGGCCCGCACGCAGGCCGAGCGTGCCTCGTCGCAGAAGACTGAGTTCCTCGCCCGCGTCAGCCACGAAATCCGCACGCCGCTCAACGCCATCATCGGGTTTTCCGAACTGATGATGGACGAGAAGTTCGGACCGATCGGCTCGGACCGCTACCGCGACTATCTGCGCGACATCAATCGCTCGGGCAACCATGTGCTCGATCTCGTGAACGACCTGCTGGACATCTCCAAGATCGAGGCCGGCGAGCAGGAGATGAACTACGAGGCGGTGTCGCTGAACGACACGCTGGGCGAGACCGTCGCGGTGATGCAGCCGCAGGCCAACCGCGACCGCGTCATCATCCGGTCCAGCTTCGCCTCGCGCCTGCCAGAGGTGGTGGCCGACCTGCGCAGCGTGCGCCAGATCGCGCTGAACCTCCTGTCCAACGCCATTCGCTACACCCAGGCAGGCGGGCAGGTGATCGTGTCCACGGCCTACGAGACATCCGGCGACGTGGTGATGCGGGTGCGCGACACCGGCATCGGCATGAGCCTTTCGGAAATCGACCAGGCGCTGAAGCCGTTCAAGCAGATCAACGCGCTGAAGCGGGGCCGCCACGACGGCACCGGGCTGGGGCTGCCGCTGACCAAGGCCATGGTGGAGGCCAACCGCGCACGCTTCTCGATCTCATCCACGCCAGGCGAGGGAACGATGGTGGAAATCACCTTCCCCTCCACGCGCGTGCTTGCAGACTGAAACAGAGGCCCAGCCCCTGAAAATATGAGCTTTCTAGTTTAGAATAATTCCAAGCTACTGAAAGCATTACGCTTTCCCTTGACGGCAGGGATGGTTTCACGCAAAAGTGGACTATTCCTGTCAAGGAATGTCAAGAAAACTCATCCACGGGGCCTTGAACCCCAAAGGCTTGGAGGCAAACAATGTCATTCGGAAACGCTCGCGCGGCATCCTCGCGCCTGGCGCTCGCGGCCATCGCAGCCGGTATCGCTTATGTTCCTTTCGCTGCCCAGGCGGATGAAGTCGTCAACATCTATTCCTATCGCCAGCCGGCCCTGATCCAGCCCGCGCTCGACGCCTTCACCGCCGAAACCGGCATCCGCACGGAAATCCTGTTCCTCGACAAGGGTCTCGAGGACCGCATCGCCGCAGAGGGCACCAACTCGCCCGCCGACGTGATCCTGACCGTCGACATCGCTCGCCTGACGACCGTCAAGGAAAAGGGTGTGACGCAGGCGCTGGAAGACGAGACCGTCAACGCCAACCTGCCTGCCGAATATCGCGACCCCGAGGGCCACTGGTTCGGCATCACCAAGCGCGCGCGCGTGCTCTATGCCTCGAAGGAGCGGGTCGGGGACGAGCCGATCACCTATGCAGAGCTCGCCGATCCGAAGTGGAAGGGCAAGATCTGCATGCGCTCGGGCCAGCACGACTACAACCTCGCCCTGTTCTCGGCCGCCATCTCGCACTGGGGCGCGGAGAAGACCGAGGAATGGCTGACCGGCCTGAAGAACAACCTCGCCCGTAAGCCCGACGGCGGCGACCGCCCGCAGGCAAAGGCCATCATGGCCGGTGAATGCGATATCGCGCTGGGCAACACCTACTATGTCGGTCTGATGCAGACCAACGAGAAGGACCCGGAAGAGAAGGAATGGGCCAACGCCATCAAGGTGGTGTTCCCGACCTTCGAGAACGGCGGCAGCCACGTCAACGTCTCGGGCGTCGCGCTGGCCAAGAACGCGCCCAACCGCGACAATGCGGTGAAGCTGATCCAGTTCCTGTCGAGCCCGGAAGCACAGCAGATCCAGGCCGAGCAGTCGTACGAGTATCCGGTGCAGCCGGGCCTCGAGGCCTCGCCGGTGGTGCAGGCCTTCGGTGAACTGAACGCCGATACGCTTTCGCTCGCGGAGATCGCGGCCAACCGCAAGGCGGCTTCGGAGATGGTCGACCGCGTCGGCCTCGACGACGGCCCGTCCAGCTAAGCCTCCTCCAATGCCAAGCGAAAGCCGGACTGCGCAGGCAGCCCGGCTTTTGCGTTTGAGGGAACCAGCGTGACCACCCTAGACGGACCAACACGGCCTCAGCTTGCCCCTGCCCCGCGCGTCAGGCGGGAGCGGCACGGCGTCGTGTTCTTCATCGCGCTGGCGGTGTGTGCGATGGTCCTGCTGCCGGTCGTCACGCTGGCCGGAATTGCGCTGTCGGGCACCGGGGAGGCATGGCCGCATCTGGCCTCCACGGTGCTGCCGCGCGCGACGCTGACGACGCTTCATCTGCTGGCGCTGGTGGCGGTGCTGACGGCCGTAACCGGCGTCGCCTGCGCCTGGCTGGTGGTGGCCTACGAGTTTCCGCTGCGCAAGACGCTGGCGTGGGCGCTGGTGCTGCCGCTGGCCGTACCGCCCTATCTGGCCGCCTACGCGTTTGCCGAGTTCTTCCTGTTCACCGGCCCGGTGCAGACGCTGTGGCGTTCGCTCTTCGGGTTCCAGAGCGCGCGGGACTACTGGTTTCCCGATTTGCGATCGACGGGCGGGGCCGCGCTGGTGATGTCGTGCGTGCTCTATCCCTACGTCTATCTCACCGCACGCGTCGTCTTCATCATGCAGGGGCGCAACATCGCCGATGTCGCGCGGACGCTGGGCGCAAAGCCGTCGACGGTGTTTCGCCGCATTCTCCTGCCGGTGTCGCGTCCGGCCATCGTGGCGGGCGTGGCGCTGGTTCTGATGGAGACGCTGAACGATTTTGGCGCGTCGGAATATCTGGGCGTGCGGACGCTGACGCTCTCGGTCTTCACCACATGGCTCAACCGCGGCAGCCTTGAAGGTGCGGCCCAGATCGCCATGCTGATGCTGGTTCTGGTGTTCGCGCTGCTGATGGCCGAGCAATGGGCGCGGCGGCGGCAGCGGTTTCACTCGGCGCGCGCGACCCATATGAAGGCGCGGCCGCCGCGCGTGCAGCTCAAAGGGTGGAAGGGGCCGGCGGCCACGCTTGCCGTCGCCACGCCGATGCTGCTGGGCTTCGGCATCCCGATCTACGTGTTCGGTACCTACGCTCTGCGCCGCACGCACCAGTTCTTCGATCCGGCGCTGGCGCGCGCATTCGTCAACAGCCTGACGACGGCGCTGGCCGCCGCGGTGCTGGCGGTCGTGATCGCGCTCCTGCTGATAAACGCAGCGCGCGTGGCGCGCTCGCGCACGGTGACGCTCGCCACGCGCTTCGCCATGATCGGTTACGCGCTGCCGGGCACCATCATGGCGCTGGGGCTGCTGTTCTCGCTGGCGCGGTTCGACAACTGGCTGGACGCGCAGATGCGTGAATGGTTCGACGTTTCGACCGGGCTGCTGCTGACGGGCTCGGCCACGGCCATCGTGCTGGCATGCTCGATCCGCTTTCTGGCGCTGGCCGAAGGAGCGATCCGCTCCGGACTGGAAAAGCTGCCGCCCAACATCGACGAGGCTGCGCGCAGCCTCGGGCGCTCGTCGCTCCAGAGCGCTGCGAGCGTGACCATCCCGCTGCTGTGGCCGGCGATCTTCACCGCCGGCGTGCTGGTGTTCGTCGATACGATCAAGGAGTTGTCGGCGACGATCCTGCTGCGGCCGTTCGGCTTCAACACGCTCGCCACCTTCATCTACGAAAACGCCTCGCGCGGCATGGCGCAGGATGGCGCGGTAGCGGCGCTGCTGGTGATCGTGACCGCGCTGGTGCCGGTGGTTCTGCTGTCGGGCGCGCTGATGCGTGACCGCGACGCGATGATGTAAAAGAAAAGCGCCCCGAAGGGGGCGCCGAAAAATCGAAATTGGCTGTTACACAAGGGGCTTGAGCGTACCTGCCTCCGGGGGGCGCGGAGGGGGATTTCTCCCTCAAGTTACGCACGACTATCGAGGCCGGACCTTAACAAAACCTTACCGGCCCGGCCCAAAGTTTACGAATGTGTATCATCCCTGAAATCGAGGTAAATTTCTCCGACACCATTCGGTAACCATAATGGCCGGGTCACGCCCGCAGTTCCGGCAGGTCGCGGTAGAGCTCCAGCGCCTCGGGATTGGCCAGCGCTTCCTGGTTCTTGACCGTGCGGCCATGAACGATGTCGCGCACCGCGAGTTCGGTGATCTTGCCGGACTTGGTGCGAGGAATGTCGGCCACGGCGACGATGCGTGCAGGCACATGACGCGGGCTGGCGCCGGTGCGGATGCGGGCCTTGATCTTCTTTTCCAGCGCTTCATCGAGCACGACGCCCGGCGCAAGCCGCACGAACAGCACCACGCGTACGTCGTCGTCCCATGTCTGGCCGATACAGATCGCCTCGAGGATTTCCTCCATCTGCTCGACCTGATTGTAAATCTCGGCAGTGCCGATGCGCACGCCGCCGGGGTTGAGCGTCGCATCCGAGCGGCCGTGGATTATCATGCCGCCATGCGTCGTCCATTCGGCGAAGTCGCCGTGGCACCAGATGTTGTCGAAGCGCTCGAAATAGGCGGCGCGGTATTTCGACCCGTCCGGGTCGTTCCAGAACATGACCGGCATGGAGGGGAAGGCGCGGGTGCAGACCAATTCCCCCTTCTCGCCCCTGACAGGCTTGCCATCGTCGTCCCAGACATCGGTGGCCATGCCCAGGCCCGGCCCCTGAATTTCGCCGACCCATACCGGCTTGGTGGGCACGCCCAGCACGAAGCAGGCGGCGATGTCCGTGCCACCCGATATCGAGGCCAGATGCACCTCCTTCTTGATGCCGTCATAGACGAAACGAAAGCACTCGGGCGCCAGCGGCGAACCGGTGGACGAGATGACGCGCACGGTCGACAGATCGTACGTCTCGATCGGGCGCAGACCGGCCTTACGCACGGAATCGATGAATTTCGCAGAAGTGCCGAAGTAGGTCATCTGCTCGGCCTGCGCGAAATCGAAGATGACGTTGCCGTCGGGATGGAAGGGCGAGCCGTCATAGAGCAGCAGCGTCGCGCCGGAAGCGAGCCCGGTGACGAGCCAGTTCCACATCATCCAGCCGCAGGTTGTGAAGTAGAAGAAGCGGTCGCCCTCGCGGATGCCCGCATTGAGCCTATGCTCCTTCACATGCTGGAGCAGCATGCCGCCGGCGGAATGGACGATGCATTTGGGAATGCCGGTCGTGCCCGAGGAGAACAGGATGTAAAGCGGATGGTCGAAGGGCAGGCGCTCGAAGGTGAGCTCTGCAGGCTCGTACGAGGCGATGGCCTGGCCGAGTTCCTGCGCCTTGTTGATACCGGCAGCCACGTCCGTTGCACTCCCGAGATAGTCGACGATGAAGGCGGCCCGCACCGAGGGCATCCTGGCCAGCACGGCAGCAACCTTGGCACCAACCTCGATGCGCTTGCCCGCATACCAGTAGCCGTCGGGCGCGATGAACAGCACCGGTTCGATCTGGCCGAAACGGTCGAGCACGCCCTGCTCGCCGAAATCGGGGGAACAGGAAGACCAGATCGCGCCCAGCGAGGTCGCGGCGAGCATGCAGGCAATCGTTTCGGGCATATTCGGCATCATCGCAGCAACGCGGTCGCCGGCCTTGACGCCTTGGGCGCGGAAAAGCTGTTGCAGGCGCGAAACCAGCGCTCGCAGCTCATCCCATGAGAGGCGCCTTTCCACTTTGTCCTCGCAACGGAAGACGAGAGCATCGGACGGGCCGGTCTTCTTCAGCAGATTTTCGGCGAAGTTGAGCCTGGCATCGGGAAAGAACTTCGCGCCCGGCATCCTGTCGCCGTCGATCAGCACGCGCTCGCCCTTGTCGCCGACGACGCCGCAGAAGTCCCATATCAGAGGCCAGAAGCTCTCGCGGTCCTCGACCGACCACGCGTGGAGCGCGTCGTAATCCGCGATCGAACGGCCGCTCTCCTCCGAAGCAAGGCGCATGAACGCGCTGATCGGGGAAGCCGCGATCTCCTGCGGAGACGGGCTCCAAAGCGGGACGTTCTGGTTCATTCGGTTCCTCCCTGAATGTGCCGGCGCAATGCGTGCCACCCGGTCAGCGCTTCTTGCGCATGACGGTTAAGCATATCGGCGCGAGGCCGCGCAAGCTGGCAAAAATACCCGACTTGTGCTGGTGGAAAACGCCACAGGCAGGCCATAAAAGCTTGAAAAGCAGGTATCGGGAGTATTGGGTAGCGTCGGGCGGTCGCAGGAGATCGCCCCGCAGCGGCGAGGCTAAATGCGGTTTTCTATCGTAAGGAGGGGCGTTGTCGCGCTTGCAGCGCTGCTGCTGCTCGCCCTCATATTCGTCGCGATGCTCCCGTGGGTTGCATCCACGCAGATCGTGCGCGACCGCATCGCGCACGAATTGAGCCTGTGGAGCGGCTATCGGGTGACGCTGGGCGAAGCGCCGGTGCTGGACGTTTGGCCCACCTTCAAGGCGACGCTGAACGACGTGGCCTTCAACGAATGGGCGCGCAACGACAATCCGCCGGTGCTCGAAGCCGACCGCCTGGAAGTGTCGCTATCGGCACTGGCCGCGCTGCGCGGCAATGTGGTGATTTCGGCGGTGACCATGTACCGGCCGCTGCTGCGCCTGACGATCGAGGGCGCGGTGGTGGATCTGCCGGCCTCGCCCGGCGGCGGCCGGATGATGCGGGCGGTGGATACCGCACGCGCGATCGTCGCCAGCAATCCCAACAATCCGGACCAGAGCGCCCTGCCCGGCGACAATTTCGGCACGGTCGAGTTCGTGGACGGGCGCATCGTCGTGGTGGGCGGCGACGCGGGCGACGGCATAACCAGCCTGAGCGGACGTATCGCCTGGCCCTCGCTGGACCGCGCGGCGCGGGTGACGGCCACAGGCATCTGGCGCGGCGAAAACATCACGGTGGAGGCGCGGCTGCGACCGCTGCTTCTGCTGGCAGGCGCGAACACGCAGGTTTTCGCAAGCCTCAAATCATCGCTGCTGGAAACCAGCTTCGACGGTATCGCCAACCTGGCCGGCGACGCCTATTTCGAGGGACAGGCCAGTCTTGCGTCGCCCTCGCTTCGTCGTATGCTGGAGTGGTCGAAGACGGACATAGCGCCGGGTGCCGCCATCGGCGCGGTGTCGATCGCAAGCCGGGTTCAGGGCACCGCCAAGCGGCTGCGGCTCGATTCGGTGGCGCTGACGCTGGGCGGCAATCCGAGCCGGGGCGTGCTGGAAGTTTCGTTCGCGGACCCTGTGCCCGCCATCTCCGGAACGCTCGCGTTCGAGCGGCTCGACCTGCGCTCCTTCCTGGCCGCCTTCACGCCGCTGGCCTCCAGCAGCGGCAACATCTACGACCAGATCGATACGGGCTTTTCGGAGCAGCTCTCGCTGGACCTGCGGCTGTCTGCGACAACGGCAACGCTCGGTTCCATCGCCTTGACCAATCTGGCCGCCTCGACGCAGGTGAAAGGCAACCTCGCCGCCTTCGACATCTCGGATGCCGAGGCGTTCGGCGGCAGCGTGCAGGCGGGCGTGAAGGTCGATATGGGGACCGAAAGCAAGACCGTCGAAATGCGCCTGATGGCCAACGAGGTTGACGCGCAGGCTCTCGCAAAGGCCGCGGGCGCTGAGCGCTTGCTGCCGCAGGGCCGCGCAAACATATCCCTCATGCTGAAGGGTGCGGGGCGGGACTGGAACACCGTGATGGGCAACACCGAAGGCACGGTGAGCGCGACGCTGGGGCAAGGCTCGCTTCAGGGCATCGATCTTGCAAAGTTCACCGAACGGGTTTCGGCGGGCGGCTTCTTCCCGCTGACCGACGTGAACGGCGGGGCGATAGCGCTCCGGGCGGCGGACCTGAAGGCAAATGTCAGGGGCGGTGTTGCGAGGATCGAAAAGGGCGATCTCATTCTCGACCGGCAGGTCATATCGATGGTCGGCATCGTGCCCTATTTCGGGCGCGCGCTGGCGCTTTCGGGCTATCTCGCGCCGAGGGGCGAGGACGGCACCCACGGCGATCCGGACATGTCGTTCTTCATCGGCGGGGCATGGGACGCACCCTTCGTCACGCAGGCGACGCGCGGCCAGGATCACGAATAGGCACCGACGAGACGAAGGCGGTCAGCCGCGCTGGGCGGCCTGCTCATCGCGCTGGCGCTGCACGTCGCGACGCTTGTTCACGACGGCCGCCGTGAGCACGCCGGCCGTGACGACCACGATGAGCAGCGTACAGACGGCGTTGATTTCCGGTGTCACGCCCAGCCGAACCTGGCTGTATATGCGCATAGGGAGCGTGGTTGCACCGGGACCGGAGGTGAAGCTGGCAATGACCAGATCGTCGAGTGAGAGCGTGAACGCAAGCATCCAGCCGGAGACGATGGCCGGCAGGATGACCGGCAGCGTCACCTGAAAGAAGGTGCGCACCGGCGTCGCGCCGAGGTCCATCGCGGCTTCCTCCAGCGAGCGGTCGAAGCTCATGAGACGCGACTGCACGACGACTGCAACGAAGCACATGGTGAAGGTGATGTGGGCGAGGGTCACGGTGAGGAAGCCGCGGTCGAGCCCGATCGCCACGAAGAGCAACAGCAGCGACAGGCCGGTGATAACCTCCGGCATGACCAGCGGGGCGAACACCATGCCCGAGAACAGGAAGCGACCGCGGAAGCGCGTGTATCGAGTGAGCGCGAGGGCGGCGAGCGTGCCGAGAACCGTGGCCACCGTGGCGGAGACGAACGCGATGCGCGCCGTGACCCACGCAGCATCCAGAAGCTGCTGGTTGGAAAGCAGCGATACGTACCAGCGGGTCGAGAACCCGCCCCAGACGGTGACGAGCCGGGAATCGTTGAACGAGTAGATGATGAGCAGGATGATGGGCAGGTAAAGGAACGAGAAGCCCAGAACCAGCGCGGAGATGTTGAAGCGGCTAAGCTGTCCCTGCATGGCGGCCTACCTGCCCTGCTCCTGGGCGCGCGCCTGCGCCCGCTGGAAGAACATCATCGGCACCACGAGGATGAGAAGAAGCACGATGGCGACGGCGGACGCCACCGGCCAGTCGCGGTTGGAGAAGAACTCGTTCCATAGCGTCTTGCCGATCATCAGCGTCTGCGACCCCCCCAGCAGATCGGGAATGACGAACTCGCCGATGGCGGGGATGAAGACGAGCAGGCTTCCAGCCACCACGCCCGGCAGCGACAGCGGGAACGTGATCTTCCAGAACGCGCTGATAGGCGTGCAGCCCAAATCCTGCGCTGCCTCGATGAGCGAGAAATCCATCTTCTCCAGCGTGGCGTAGAGCGGCAGAACCATGAACGGAAGGTAGGAATAGACGATGCCGATATAGATCGCCGTATTGGTGTTCATGATCTGCAAGGGGGTGTCGATGGCGCCGATCCAAAACAGGAACTGGTTGAGCAGGCCCTCCGGCTTGAGGATGCCTATCCACGCGTAGACGCGGATGAGGAACGACGTCCAGAATGGCAGGATCACCATCATCAGGAGCAGCGGACGGAGCGAGCCCGGCGCGCGCGCCATCGCATAGGCGAGCGGATAGCCGATCAGCAGAGCCAGAAAGGTGGAGACGCCCGCGATGACGACGCTCGACACGTAAGCATTGAAGTAGAGCGCGTCGTCGAGCAGCCACGTGTAGTTCTCGAAGGACAACTCGCGAAGGTTCGCGAGGAAGCCCGATATGCCATCGTCCCAATTGAAGACCGGAGTGTAAGGCGGCATCGCTATCGTGGTCTGCGACAGCGAAATCTTGAACACGATGCCGAAGGGGACGAGGAAAAAGATCAGCAGCCAGAGATACGGCACGAGAATGACGGCCCGACCGGTAATGGCAGCGATAGCGCGAGACGCAAGACCCTGCTCCCCGACCTGACCGGCCGTGGTGCCCGACAGCGTTTCCTGAACCGCCTGAGCCATCGCCCGCCCCTACCTTGTCAGCACGACGCCGGCATCGGGCGCAAAAGAAATCCAGGCCTTGTCGTTCCAGCTAAGCTGGTCTTCCGTGATGCGCGCGCTGTTGAGCGCGCTGGCCTTGACGACCTGACCATCGGAAAGCTTGACGTGATAGACGGTCATGTCGCCGAGATAGGCCAGATCCCAGATCTCGCCTTCCATGACATTGGGGACGCCTGCGGCCGGGGGGCGCGACGAGACCTTGATCTTTTCTGGCCGGATGGCGAATGCGACCTCGCTGCCGGCGGCCGCATCGCCCGCGTTTTCAACCACGATGCGCGCGCCGCTTGCGCCGGTGATCGTCGCGGTCTTCTCGCTGCGCTCGGCGACGGTTCCTTCCAGCATGTTCACGTTGCCGACGAAGTCCGCGACGAAGCGCGAGGTGGGCGCTTCGTAGACTTCCGCCGGGGTCGCGACCTGCATCACCTGACCCTTGTCCATGATGGCGATGCGGTCGGCCATGGTCATCGCTTCCTCCTGATCGTGGGTGACGACGACGAAGGTGAGGCCGAGTTCCTGCTGCAAGTCCATCAGCTCGAACTGGGTGGCTTCCCGCAGCTTCTTGTCGAGCGCGCCGAGCGGCTCGTCGAGTAGCAGCACCTTGGGCCGCTTCGCTACCGAGCGGGCAAGCGCGACGCGCTGGCGCTGGCCGCCGGAAAGCTGGTGCGGCTTGCGCCTTGCGAACTGCTCCAGCCGGACGAGCTTGAGCATCTCGGCAACCCGCGCCTCGATATCCGCTTTCGGCATGCCGTCCTGCTTGAGGCCAAAAGCGATATTGGCCTCGACCGTCATGTGCGGGAACAGCGCATAGGACTGGAACATCATGTTGACGGGCCGCCGATAGGGCGGGATGCCGCGCAAGTCCTGTCCCTCAAGGAGAATGCGGCCGGAGGTCGGCTCCTCGAAGCCGGCGAGCATGCGCAAAAGGGTGGATTTGCCGCAGCCCGACGCGCCCAGAAGGGCGAAGAACTCGCGCTCATATATATCGAGCGAAAGATCGTTTACGGCGGTGAAGTCGCCGAACCGCTTGGTGACATTCTCGAAAACAATGTAGGGCCGGGCCTCGGGATCGTTCCACGGCGCGAAGCTCCTGCGGATACTGCCAAGCGATTTCATCTTTCGTCCCCGGTGGCGTTCCTTCGCCCAGATGAAAGACGCCGGCGCGATGCGCCGGCGTCGAAAGCTTTACTGACCGGTCACGACCCGGGTCCATGTACGCGTAACAACGCGCTGGGTTCTCGAATCGTAGGGAATATGGGTGAACAGCGTGGCGAGCGCCGCCTCGTCCGGATAGATCGCCGGATCCTCGATCACTTCCTGGTCGATGAACTCCTGCGAGGCGAGGTTGCCGTTGGCGAAATAGACGTAGTTCGTCGCCTTGGCGATGACCTCGGGCTCCATGATGAAGTTGAGGAATTCGTGCGCTTCATCGACATTCGGCGCGTCGGCGGGGATTGCCATCTGGTCGAACCACATCTGCGTGCCTTCCTTCGGCGCGATGTAGGCGACGGTGACGCCCTGGTCGGCCTCGGCCGCACGGTCGCGGGACTGAAGCACGTCGCCCGACCAGCCCACCGCCATGCAGATGTCGCCGTTGGCCAGCGCGTTGATGTATTCTGACGAGTGGAACTTGCGCACGTGAGGACGCATTGCGAGCAGAACCTCTTCAGCCTTGGCGAAGTCGTCGGGCTCGTGGCTGTTGGGGTCGAGGCCGAGATAGTTCAGCACGATGGGAATGATGTCGCTCGGCGAATCCAGCACGTGGATGCCGCAGCTTGCGAACTTGGCCGCATTTTCCGGCTTGAACAGGACGTCCCAGCTGTCGATTTCCTCCGTGCCAAGGATTTCGGCCACCTTCTGCACGTTATAGCCGATGCCGACGGTGCCCCACATGTAGTTGATCGAATACTCGCCGCCCGGATCGTACTTGTCGGTGCGCTCGGTCACCACGTCCCACATATTGGCGAGGTTGGGCAGCTTGTCCTTCTGCAGCTTCTGGAACACGCCGGCCTGGATCTGGCGCGACAGGAACGAGCCCGTGGGCACCACGACGTCGTAGCCCGAACCGCCGGCAAGAAGCCTCGTCTCGAGGATCTCGTTGGAGTCGAACACGTCATAGACCACGCGGATGCCGGTCTTCTCGGTGAATTCGGCGATCA
The DNA here is from genome assembly GCF_008180155.1 of Neoaquamicrobium microcysteis. Taxonomy (GTDB): domain Bacteria; phylum Pseudomonadota; class Alphaproteobacteria; order Rhizobiales; family Rhizobiaceae; genus Aerobium; species Aerobium microcysteis. The sequence continues at coordinate 257,999 of NZ_VSZS01000063.1, forward strand.
GCGAATCGTCGATGTAATCGGACCAGTTCAGCACGTTGACCACACGGTCCTGTGCCTGCGCGGCGAAGGTGAAAGCCGCCACAGCGAGCGACGCGGTCGATAACAGAATTGCCTTGCGGATCATGATGTTCTCCTCTGTCGATGCCCCTGCCCCGGCTCGTGACGGCCGGGGTCTTTTGTTCAAACCTATTGGCGTTTTTGCAGTGCGACAAGCGCGAAAACGCCGCGCCCGGTCAAAGGTACGTGGTTCGCTCCAGCGGGGTGATCTCGCCCCAGAACGCTAGTATCTCCGCCCGCTTCAAATCCTTGTAGACCTTGGCAAGAAGCGGCCCCAGCGCCCGATCGACGAAACGGCTCTTCTCCATAAGCTGGAGCGCGTCGTCCATATCATCCGGCAGGAACAGGCCCTCGTCATCGTACGCGTTACCCTCGATGGGAGGAGGCGGCACTGCCTTCTTCTCCACACCCTCGACCATGCCCTGGATGATCGCCGCCATCACGAGATAGGGATTGGCATCGGCGCCTGCGATGCGGTGTTCGACGCGGCGGTTCTCGTCGTTGGAGACGGGTATGCGCAGCGCGACCGAACGGTTGTTTTCGGCCCACACCGCGCGCGTCGGCGCATAGGAGCCCGGCGTGATACGGCGGAAGCCGTTCAACGTGTTGATGAAGAGCAGGAGCGATTCCGGCATCGTCTTCAACAAGCCCGCAACCGCCGATTCCAGCCGGGCGCGCCCCCTCGCTCCGCCGAAGATGTTCTTGCCGGCAGCATCCAGCATGGAAGCGTGGACGTGCATGCCGTTGCCGGCATATTCGAGGAAGGGCTTGGCCATGAAGGTAGCGGTGAGCCCGTGTGCGCGGGCGCAACCGATTACGATGCGGCGAAGCATGATGACATCGTCGGCCGCGCGCAGCGGATCGGCGCGATGCTTGAGATTGACCTCGAACTGGCCGGGAGCGGCTTCCTTGATGATCGTATCGATCGGCAGGCTCTGCGCGGCGGCGGCGTCGCGGATCATGTCGAACAGTTCCGCGTGCTCGGCCAGATCGTCCAGCCCATACATGCGCAGCCGATCGGGACCGGCGGTCGCACCCACCGGGGCGGGCATGCCATCGTCCCAATCCGTCTCCGGGTCGAGCAAATAGAACTCAAGTTCGAAAGCGACGACCGGGAAGAAGCCCTTGGCGTTGACCTCGGCGACCTTGCGTTTCAGCACCTGGCGGGGATCGACAAGAAACGGCTCACCCTCGGGCGAGAAGGTCTGCAGCAGCACCTGCGCGGTCTTGCGCTTTGCCCACGGTACGATCGAGAGCGACCCGCGCGTGGCGCGGCAATAGCCGTCCTTGTCGCCGCTTTCGATGTGCAGGCCCGTCTCGGCGACCTCGCGGCCCCAGACATCCAGCCCGTGCAGCGACATCGGGAAGTTGACGCCTTCCTGAAACGCCTTCTTCAGCGCATCGCCGGGCGCCCACTTGCCGCGCATGACGCCGTTGGGGTCGACCATCAGAAATTCGACGGCCTCGATGTCGGGGTGTTCTTCGATGAAGGCCAGAAATTCGCGCTCGTGATCGGGCGAGATGAAGCCGCTCGTCTTGCCAGCCTGGCCCGACGGAATTCGCTTCTTCCTGGCTATGGTCGTTTCGTTTGCTTTCGATGAACGCTTGCTACCGGGCTCCAAGACGCCCGTTGACGTGGATCGCAAGATAAACCTGCTTGGTTGTTGCCGATGCGACAGCCTGCCCTTGCGTTCGATGGCTTGTCAATGGGGCCACGTCCGATGCCGGCTCGCCTAGCGAGGCGCTGCAACCCCCGATACGCCCGGCCGTTGCGGGCGCGAAAGACGACGGAACTGAAGGCCGATATGGATCAGCAGGGCGGTGAAGACGATGGCGCCGCCCACAAGCGTGCGCGACGACGGAACCTCGGCGTGGACGAGCCAGACCCAGACGGGACCGAAAAGGGTCTCGAAGGTTGCCAGCAGGGCGGCATAGGCCGCAGGGATCATCCGCGCGCCCGTGGCGAAAAAGGCAAGGCCGAGGCCCAGATTGACCGCGCCGAAGGCGAACAGGAATCCCATGTCGGAACCGGACACGGCAAGCGTCGAGGCCTGCGTTGCAGCGAGAAGACCGGCCACTGCCGTGCCCATGCACATCGCCGGCGTCATTCGCACATGGGCAAAGCGCCTCGTCAGCACGGTAGCGACCGAAAACACCATGACGATGACGAGCGCCAGCCCATCGCCCACCGCCGAGACGTTGCCGGTTAGCGAATCCGACACCATCACGCCTACGCCGACGATCACCACGGCGATGGCTATCCATGTGGGCAATGAAACCCTCTCGCCAAAGAGGAGAAACGCAAGCAGCGCCGCAAAGAGCGGCGCGCCCGCCTGCATCAGCAGGATGTTTGCAACGGTGGTATAGGAGAGTGCCACCACGAAAGACGACGTCGCGATGGTGAAGCAGCACGCGACCGCGAGACCCGGCAGGCCCATGCCGCGAAAGAGCTGCACAGTACCGCGCAGGCCATCGCGCCACAGCATATAGCCGAGAAGGAAAGAGGCGGCCCAGACCGACCGCCAGAAGATCACGGTCCAAGAATCGCCTGCCTCGACGAAGCGGGCGATGACGCCGCCGAGGCTCCAGCATAGCGCGGCGAGGAAGACGAGCATGTAGCCCGCGCGTTCTTCGCCAGCGGCCTGCCCCGCCGGATACGACTGCTGAGACGCGGCGTCTGCCATGGCTGCATTTTCCTGATGGCGAGGACGCGCCGTTTTCTCGGCAGCGCCCATCCTTTCGCACGACTAACGCGAAGCGCGAGGGCTGGCGTGGTCCAGCGTCCTCGTCTAGTTGTGACACGCAGGTGCGGAGGAGGCAGTCATGAAAGCGGCATGGTACGAGAAGAACGGTGAAGCGCGCGACGTGCTCGTGGTGGGCGACATGGAGACGCCCAAACCCGCGGCCGGCGAGGTACTGGTGCGGCTGCACACCTCGGGCGTGAACCCCTCCGATGTGAAGAGCCGAAAGGGCCGGCCGCTGATCGCGCCGCGCATCGTCCCCCATTCCGACGGTGCCGGCACCATCGACGCGGTGGGCGACGGCGTGGACGAGGCGCGCATCGGCGAGCGCGTATGGGTGTGGAACGGCCAGTGGAAACGCCCGTTCGGCACCGCGGCCGAATATATCGCGCTGCCGCAGGACCAGGCCGTGAGATTGCCGGCGGGCATCGACTTCGCGACGGGCGCCTGCCTCGGCATCCCGGCGCTGACCGCGCTTCACGCGGTGAGCCTTCACGGCGACATTGCAGGCAAAACGCTGCTGGTGACGGGAGCGGCTGCGGCCGTAGGTCACTATGCGACGCAGATGGCCAAGCTGCGCGGGGCACGGGTGATCGGCACCTCGTCACCCGAGCGGCAGAAACACGCGCGGGCTGCCGGCGTGGACGAACTGATCGACTATCGCCACGAGGACGTGGCCGAACGCGTGAAGGTGCTGACAGGCGGTGCCGGCGTTGACGGCATCATCGACATGGACTTTTCATCCACGGCGGGCCTGCTGGCCAAGGGCGTGCTGAAGCCGCACGGCAAGATGGTCTGCTACGGCTCCAACGTGCCGGCTGAAATACCGCTGTCGTTTCCGGCTATGCTGTGGGGAAGCCTGACGCTCAGCGTATTCGTGGTCTACGAGCTTCTGCCGGCCGAGAGACAGGTGGCCATCGCCGAACTGACCCGGCTGCTCGAAGCCGGCGCGTTGAAGCATTCGATCGGCGCGCGCTTTGCCCTGGCCGATATCGCAGCAGCGCATGAGGCAGTAGAAGGCGGACGCGTCACCGGCAACGTGGTGCTCGACATCGGGTGATCGGTTGCGGGGCTATCCAGCGACCACTCGCTGCGGCGGCGGTCGCGCTCGGCACGCGTGAGTTCGTGCTGGAGGAGAACCAAGCCTGTCATGAAATCCATGTTACAACTCCCATGTTGTTCATGGATGGAATATGAGCGTTCATAATTCCTGCTTGAACGGCCGATTTCCGCAATTTATCTTTCGTTTATGAAAAACATCGACTGGAGCGACCTGCAACTGTTCGTCGCCGTCGCACGCGGCGGCGGGCTTTCGCCGGCAGCCAAGGAAAGCGGCTCCAGCCCGGCGACGGTGGGACGGCGCATGCTGGCGCTGGAGCAGGCCGTCGGACGGCCGCTCTTCGTTCGGCGGCAAACCGGCTACGAGCTGACCATCGACGGGCGCGCGCTTCTTTCGAAGGCGCAGCTGATGGAAGCCAACGCGCGTAGTATCGACGACTGGCTTGAAGCAGAAGGCGGCCGCTCGCTGGTGCGAATTTCGGCCGGCACGTGGACGGCCAACTTCTTCGCCGACAATTTTTCACGGCTATGGACCCCTGAAGACCCCTTTCGCATCGCCTTCAAGACGACCGAGGCAAAGCTGGACATTGCCCATCGCGAGGTGGAGATCGGCGTGCGTAACGCCGCGCCGGAGAGCCCGAACCTTGCCGGACGCCGCACGGTTGAGGTGGCGCAGGCCGCGTTCTGCGCACGCAACGCCGGGGAGGCCGGCCGGCGAAACTGGGTGGCGATCTCGCCCGAAGACATGGCGACGCGCTCGGCCCGCTGGCTCGCCGCCCAATCGGGAGCGACGTTTGCGGCGTGGGCCAACACGCCGCGGACGCTGCACGACCTGATCCGCTCGGGCGTTGGCAAAGGCGTGATGCCCTGCTTTGCGGGCGACCGCGACCCTTTGCTCGAGCGCGCCGGCGACGAAATCGCCGATCTGCGAGAGGGGCAGTGGCTTGTGATGCACAATGAGGACCGCCATCGCAGCGACGTGCGCACGGTGATCGACCGCATAGTCGCGCTGGTGAATGCCCATGCGCCGCTGTTTCGCGGCGCGCGTCCGCTGGGCGGGTAGTCCTGAATGCGGTTTACTGAAAATCAAAGGCGCTGAGCCCGGAGGCCATTTCATCAAGCCCCAAGGGACGGGTGACGGGCGGTTCGGCGCGGGCAAGACATCCTACCCGTTCGCACAGGCGACAGGCGGTGCCGACGGGCGTGGCGGTGCGTGATCCGGGGAGCGCTGCGGCGTAGACCGTCTCGTCGCCGAAGCCGATGTCGCAGCCGATGAGGATGGCAGTGCGACGCGGCCTTTCGCTGAATGCGCCCTGGGGGCCTTCCAGCGTGCGGGCGATGGTCAGGAATTCCGCCCCGTCGGGCATCTCGACCGCCTCGACGAATATCTGTCCGGGCTGGGCGAAAGCGGCATGCACCGGCAGCTTGGGGCAGCCTCCACCAAAGCGGGCATGCGGAAAGCCCTGCGCGCCGGCCCGGCGGAACCGGTTGCCGGCATTGTCTATCTCCATCATGAAGAACGGAATGCCGCCGCCGGAGGGCCGATGGAGCGTGGTGAGGCGATTGGCCGCCTGCTCGAACGAGACGCCGAAGCGGGAGCGCAGCACATCGACATCGTAGCGCGCGCGCTGGGCGGCCGAGGCAAACGCCTGATGCGGCATCATCAGCGCATGGGCGGCATAGCGGGCCAGCTCGAAGCGCGCCAGGCGCCGCGCCTCGTCGCTGCCGAGCTTCAGCGATTTGAGCTCGGCCGCGATGGCCACCTGCATGCGGATGAGGCAGGCTTCCATAGCGACTTCGCGCAGTTGGTCGAAGGGCGACAGGCGCTCGGAGATGAAGAGCCTTTGCGAGTGCCGGTCGTAGCGCCGGCGCCAGTTGGGCATGGTGGCGACGGGCAGCACCTTGACGACGATGCCGTAGTCGCGCCGCAGCCACTGTTTGAGCGCGCCGAACAGATCGTCGCCCGGCTGGAGAAGCTGCGCGAAGGTTTCGGCCTCCTCTTCAATGGTGGCAAAATGATTGGGCCTTCGCTCGAAAATCTCGCGCACCTCATCCACCGGCAGCCGCGCGGAAGACAGCGTTGTCGCGTGACCCTCGCGCGCGAGCAGTTCGGACAGGTCGGACAGGCGCTCTGCCTGCTCCCTGTAGGCGCGGAACAGCTTGACCACCGCCGCAGCCGCGTTGGGGGCGCCTTCGGCCACCTCGATCAGCTCCTGGTCGCCCGGTAGTTCGCCTGAAAGCAGCGGATCGGAAAACACCTCTCGCAGCGCGGCAACCGACCCGCCGGCCTCGGCCTGAAGCTCCTCGGGCTCGACATCATAGACCGAGGCGAGCTTGAGGATGAGTTGCACCGTCAAAGGGCGCTGATTGCGCTCGATGAGGTTGAGGTAGGAGGGCGAGATGCCGAGGCCTTCCGCCATCGCCGTCTGGGTAAGCCCCTTGGCGTTGCGGATGCGCCGGATGCGCGGCCCTGCAAAGATCTTCCGGTCAGCCATGCACCTTGACCAGTTTTTACAAAATTTGGCCCACCGCCAACTTTACAATATTGACAAGTTTACAGCCGGAGAATGTCAAACGCAAGACAGGTTCACCCGATTCTCACGAACCTTTCCTGCATTTTTCTCGTTCTATCCCGCAATGCAATGTAAATCTCGTCACACATCGTTGGCACCGCAGCCGACTGAAAGCTCGAACACAAAATCTCTACGGAGCATATCATGACCGATTTTTACAATCTCGTCCCTTCCGCGCCCGAAGGCCGTTACGATGGCATCGAGCGCCCTTACTCGGCTGAGGACGTGAAGCGGCTGCGCGGCTCCGTACAAATCCGGCATACGCTGGCCGAAAACGGCGCCAACCGGCTGTGGAAGCTCATCAACGAGGAGGACTTCGTCAACGCGCTGGGCGCGCTGTCGGGCAACCAGGCGATGCAGATGGTGCGCGCCGGGCTGAAGGCGATCTACCTTTCTGGCTGGCAGGTCGCGGCTGATGCCAACACGGCTTCGGCGATGTACCCCGACCAGTCGCTTTACCCGGCCAATGCCGCGCCTGAGCTTGCCAAGCGCATCAACAGGACGCTGCAGCGCGCCGACCAGATCGAGACAGCCGAGGGCAAGGGTCTTTCCGTCGATACCTGGTTCGCGCCGATCGTCGCCGACGCGGAAGCAGGCTTCGGCGGGCCGCTCAATGCCTTCGAGATCATGAAGGCGTTCATCGAGGCTGGTGCTGCCGGCGTGCACTTCGAGGACCAGCTCGCGTCCGAGAAGAAGTGCGGGCATCTGGGCGGGAAGGTTCTGATCCCTACCGCGGCGCACATCCGCAACCTCAATGCCGCGCGGCTTGCCGCCGACGTGATGGGCGTGCCGACGCTGATCGTTGCGCGCACCGACGCAGAGGCCGCCAAGCTTCTGACCTCGGACATCGACGAGCGCGACCAGCCCTTTGTCGATCACGACGCCGGACGCACGGTCGAAGGCTTCTATAACGTGAAGAACGGCATCGAGCCGTGCATCGCACGCGCCATCGCCTATGCGCCACATTGCGACCTGATCTGGATGGAGACGGGAAAGCCGGACCTCGAGCAGGCAAGAAAATTCGCCGAGGCCGTGCACAAGGCCCATCCCGGCAAGAAGCTCGCCTACAACTGTTCGCCGTCATTCAACTGGAAGAAGAACCTCGACGACGCGACGATCGCCAAGTTCCAACGCGAGTTGGGCGCGATGGGCTACAAGTTCCAGTTCATCACGCTGGCCGGCTTCCACCAGCTCAACTACGGCATGTTCGAACTGGCGCGCGGCTACAAGGACCGCCAGATGGCGGCCTATTCGGAGCTGCAGGAAGCGGAGTTCGCGGCTGAGGCCAACGGCTACACGGCGACCAAGCACCAGCGCGAGGTCGGCACCGGTTACTTCGACGCCGTGTCTCTGGCGATCACCGGCGGCCAGTCCTCCACGACGGCCATGAAGGAATCCACCGAGCACGAACAGTTCCGCCCGGCAGCAGAATAAGCCGGCGAAAATCCGGGGCACCACAAGGAGAAGACCCATGACGCCCAGAACCCGCGTGAAGGAAAGAGCCGAGGAACAGGCCTCGGCGATGAACGACGACCAGCAGGCCATGATCCGCATGGTGGCGAACGACCTGCACCGGTTGAACCAGTCCGTCATGAAGGCGGTGGAAGCCGGGGTCTCGGTGGAGCTGGTTCGCTCCGCCCGCCACCATGGCGGAGACGGCAACTGGGGCGACCTGCTCATTCCGGTGATCGTCACCCAGGCGCGTAACGCCGCCTGACAAACAACGCATCGGTAGAGATGGGCGGCGCCGTCGGTGCCGCCTTTTTCTGTGTCTTAGGCTGATTTAGTGACACGGCCGGTATAGCCAGCGCCCTCATCTTGACACCCTTGGGCAAATCGCGAACAAACAGGCCACTAGCCTGCAATTCCGTCTACTGAGCTACTCAAACGATCGGTACGCCCCATGCCGCATCCGAGTCTCGACGAGACCAACGGCGCGCATCCGCATGCGCGCGCCACAGATTTCGGCCTTGCGCTGGTTGTAGGTTCATCACCGATAAATCGGATCGTGGTGGCCAGCATCGCCGAGCGGGCGGGGCTGAAGGTGGTGGCCGAAACGCCCGAGACTGCCGGCGCAGCGCTGAACGCGCGCCGGCCCGGAACGGTGATACTCGACGGTGGCGCCGACGACCGGGACTGCGAGCGGCTGATGGAGAGCCTTGCAGCGCAAAGGCTGGCAGGTGGGGGCCGGACGCCGTTCGTCATCCTGCTTTCCAACCGCAACTCCAGCGAGGCGCTGCCGCCCAGAGGCGGCACGATCGACGCGATCGTCGCAAAGCCGATCACGCCAGACAGGCTGCAACCGCTGATCCGAAGCATGATGGATCGCGTTCGCGGCTGATGGTTTCGGGGCCGCGCCCCCTTTCCTTCGCTCGCGACGAGCGGCTATAGTTCGCCGTCTCGAATAATCATTGGTGATTGATGCCCGTCCAGAAAAAGGAAGCCCGACCTGCCAGTCGCGGTGGCAGGGTGCGTGTACCCGCATTCGTCCAGAGCCAGCGCGGCGTGAAGAACTGGAAGGAGGCCACCGGATGGCTGGACTGGCGCGGCATCGAGGACATCGAGTGCATCACGCCCGATCAGGCAGGCGTGGCGCGCGGCAAGATGATGCCGTCGAAGAAGTTCACGTCGAACACGTCGCTGGCACTGCCGTCGGCCGTGTTCATGACGACCATTTCGGGCGGCTATCCCGAAGACGGCAACGGCTTCACCTACCCAGAGGACGACGGCGACCTGAAGCTGCTGCCCGACCTCTCTACGCTTTCCGTCGTGCCGTGGGAGAGCGACCCGACAGCGCAGGTGATCTGCGATCTGGTGCATCAGGACGGCCGCTCGGTCGAGTTCACGCCGCGCAACCTGCTGCGGCGCGTGGTGGCCGCCTATGACGAACGCGGGCTCAAGCCGGTCGTCGCCCCGGAGATCGAGTTCTATCTGGTGCGCAAGAACCCGGACCCGGACTATCCGCTGACACCGCCAGTCGGCCGCTCCGGCCGCGCCATTGCGGGCGGACAGGGCTATTCCATCGCCGGCGTCAACGAGTTCGACGAGCTGATAGACGACATCTACCACTTCTCCGAAGCTCAGGGCCTCGAGATCGATACGCTGATCCACGAGGAAGGGGCGGGCCAGCTGGAAATCAACCTGCGGCACGGGGATCCGATCGAACTTGCCGACCAGGTGTTCCTGTTCAAGCGCACCATCCGCGAAGCGGCGCTGAAACACGAGACCTATGCGACCTTCATGGCCAAGCCAATCCAGGGCCAGCCGGGGTCGGCCATGCACATCCACCAGTCGGTCATCGACAAGAAGACCGGCAAGAACATCTTCTCGAACGGGGACGGCGGCGAGACGGATGCGTTCCGCTATTTCATCGGCGGGATGCAGCGCCACATACCCAATGCGCTGGTGATGCTGGCGCCCTACGTGAACTCCTACCGGCGATTGACGCCGTCGGCTTCCGCGCCGGTCAATACCAAATGGGGCTACGATAACCGCACCACGGCCTTCCGTGTTCCTCGCTCGGACCCGGTCGCGCGGCGCGTGGAAAACCGCGTCCCCTCCTCCGATGCAAACCCCTATCTGGCGCTGGCCGCATCGCTGGCATGCGGACTGATCGGCATCATCAACAAGGAGCAGTGCGAGGCGCCGGTCGGCACGTCGGTCAATGAGGATGAGATCGAACTGCCGCGCGGCCTGCTGGAAGCGGTCGATCTTTTCGAAGGCGACGAGCCGCTGCGGGACATGCTCGGCTCGGCCTTCGTCTCCACCTATGCAGCGATCAAGAAGGCGGAGTTCGAGACCTTCATGGAAGTTATCAGCCCGTGGGAGCGGGAGTATCTGTTGTTGAACGTTTGATGCACTATCAATCTCCCATCTCTCCCGGCTACTCGTGGTATGAGGCGACGGCCGGTGAGCGGCCGGAATATCCCGCGCTCGACGGCGATATGCGGGCCGATGTCGTGGTGATCGGCGGCGGATTCACGGGGCTTTCGGCCGCCGCGCATCTGGCTAAGGCGGGCACGAACGTCGCGCTCATCGAGGCGCATCGCTTCGGCGACGGGGCGTCGGGACGAAATGGGGGACAGTTCGGCACCGGCCAGCGCGCATGGGCGGAAGAGCTGGAAGGCGAACTTGGCTTCACCCGCGCCAAGGCGCTGTTCGACGTGGCCGAAGAGGCGAAGGCGCATGTGTTGGGCTTCGCGGAGGCCAACGGCATCGACATCGACTATCGGCCCGGCCAGATGTCGGTGGTGCACAGAAAGCGCTACCTGAAGGACTATCAGGCGCATGCCGACATCATGGCCGAGCGCTTCGGTTATCCGCATATCAGTTTCATGGACGCGCGCGAGACCGCGGAGCGGCTGGGATCGACCCACTATTTCGGCGGTGTGCGCGATACCGGAACCGGCCATATCCATCCGCTGAAGCTGGTGATCGGCACTGCCCGCGTCGCGGCGGAAGCCGGCGCGAGGTTGTTCGAAAATACGAAAGCTACAGGCATAGTTTCGCAGGGCGGCAAGGTGCGCGTGACCACGCCTGCCGGCACCATCACGGCCGACAAGGCGCTGATCGCCGTCAACGCCTATGGCGGCGATCTGGAAGCGGAAAGTGCCGCCCACATCATGCCGATCGGCTCGTTCATCGGGGCGACGGTGCCGCTGGGCAGCGACAGCCCGGTCATTCCCGGTGGCGAGGCTGTGGACGATTCACGCTTCGTGGTGCGCTACTTTCGGAAATCGACCGATGGCCGCCTGCTTTTCGGCGGACGCGAAATCTACGCGCCGGGCGACCCGCAGGACATTCATGTCCACATCCGCAGGCAGATCGCCGAGATCTATCCAGCGCTCAAGGACGTCGAGATCACGCATGCCTGGGGCGGCTATGTCGGCATCACGATGCCGCGAAAGCCTTTCGTGCGCGAAGTGATGCCAAACGTGATTTCCGCCGGCGGCTATTCCGGCCACGGGGTGATGCTGTCGAACTTCATGGGCAAGCTCTACGCCGAGACGGTGGCGGGCAACCGCGACCGGCTGAAGCTGTTCGAGGAGCTGAAAATCCCGGCATTTCCAGGAGGGCGTCGCCTGCGCTCGCCGCTGCTCTTCCTCGCGCTGAACTGGTATGCGTTGAGAGACCGGTTCTGACATGGCCGGGTGGTTCGAGACACGGCCGATCTCGCCCGGTGTGACGCTGATTACCGAACCTTTCGTCCACCCGATCTTCCGCGCCAATCTCTATCGTATCGAAGGCCGCGACTTCGACATACAGCTCGACTTCGGCATGGGCATCAGGAGCCTTTCAGCCGACCTGGATTTCGGCGACAAGCCGGTCATGGCCATCGCAAGCCACGCGCATATAGACCATGTCGGCTCATTCCACGAGTTTGCACGACGTGCCGGCCATCACGCGGAAGAGCGGGACTTCGCCACGCTTGGCGACAACTTCACCGACTGGTTCAAGAGCCTGGATGGAGCGGTATCCCGACAGCCTTACGAAGGCTGGGAGCTGCAGGATTACCGGCTGGCGCCTGCGCCACTGACCCAGTTTCTCGAAGACGGCGATGTCGTCGATCTGGGCGACCGGCGGTTTACGGTCCTGCATCTCCCCGGCCACTCGCCGGGTTGCATCGCGCTGCTGGACGAAGCCAATGGCGAGTTCTTCTCGGCCGACGCGATCTACGACGACGAGCTTTACGACCAGTTGGAAGATTCCAGCATCGCCGACTACCTAGCGACGATGCGACGGCTGCTGGAGCTGGACATAAGCATCGGCCATGGCGGGCATGGTCCGAGCTTCGACGAGGCGCGGATGCGCGAGATCGCGCTCGACTACATCCGCACCCGCGAAGGCTGAACGCCCCGACCTAGCCTCAGATACAGCGGCCGCCATCCACCTCCAGCGCCACGCCCGTGATGAAAGCAGCCTCGTCGGAGGCCAGCCACAGGGCTGCATTGGCGATGTCGAGCGGCGTCGACAGGCGGCCAAGCGGGATCGACGCGCGGAACTTCGCGCGAAGCTCGGGCGTGTCCTCGCCCATGAACTGGGCCAGCATGCCGGTCTCGCCCGCCACGGGACACAGGCAGTTTACGCGAACGTTCTTGGGCGCAAGCTCGACCGCCATCGACTTGGTGGCGCTGATGGCCCAGCCTTTGGACGCATTGTACCAGGTAAGGCCTGGACGCGGGCGCAAGCCGGCGGTCGACGCTGTGGTGATGATCGAGCCACCGCCCTGCTTTTCCATGATCGGCACCACGGCGAGCGTGGCGTAGTAGATCGCCTTCATGTTCACGGCCGTGATGAGGTCGAACGTCTCCTCGCTCACCTGAAGCAGGTCGCCGTTGCGGTGCGTGTAGCCGGCATTGTTGACCATGATGTCGATGCGACCGAACGCATCCATCGCGGTCTTGACCATCTCGTCGATCTCGGACTTCTGCGAAACGTCGGTCTGGACTGCTACGGCGGCGTCGCCGATCTCGCGAGCGACGCGCTCGGCGCCCTTCACGTTGAGGTCGGCGACGACGATCTTCGCACCCTCCTCGGCAAAGCGCTTTGCCATGCCCTCACCGAAGCCGGATGCGGCGCCGGTGATGATTGCGACCTTGTTTTCCAGACGTGCCATTGAAGTTCCTTCTTTCATTCGATCTGCGTGGGCGCGATTTACCCGTGATTGAAGACTACTGTCTTGGTCGCAGACATGTCGTACAGCGCCTCGAACCCCTTTTCGCGGCCGTGGCCGGACTTCTTGAACCCGCCGAACGGAAGCTCGATGCCGCCGCCCGCGCCATAGCCGTTGACGAAGACCTGCCCTGCCCTCACGCGCTTGGCCATGCGGTGCTGGCGTGCACCGTCCTTCGTCCAGATGCCGGCGACGAGGCCGAACTCGGTACCGTTCGCCAGCCGGACAGCTTCCTCTTCGCCCTCGAACGGGAAGAGCGTCAATACCGGGCCGAACACTTCCTCTTGCGCGACCACAGCCTGCGGATCGACCGAGCCGAGCAGCACGGGCGGCTGATAGTACCCGCCTGCCGGCGCATCGGGATGCACGCTGCCCTCGGCCAGAACCGAGACGCCCGCCTCCCTTGCGGCAGCGACCATGGCGGCCACACGGTCGCGCTGCTTTTCATTGATGAGCGGCCCAAGGTCGAGGTCGGCGTCGTGCGGGCCGGCGACGAGCTTGGAAAAGCGCTCGGCCAGTCCGGCGGCGATGCGTTCGTAAAGCGGCCTCTCGATCAGCACGCGGCTGCCGGCGGAACAGGTCTGGCCGCCATTCTGGATGATGGCGTTGACCAGCACAGGCAGAGCCGCCTCCACATCCGCATCGGCAAAGACGATTTGGGGCGACTTGCCGCCAAGCTCCATCGTCACGCCGCGATTGTTGACGGCGGCCGCCTGCTGGATGGCCGTTCCCGTCATCGGCGAGCCGGTGAAAGTGACGTAGTCGACGAGCGGATGCGACGAGAGTGCAGCGCCCGCGTCACGCCCGTAGCCGGTGATGACGTTGAACACACCCTCGGGAATGCCAGCCTCGAGCGAGAGCTGGGCGATGCGGATGGTGCTGAGCGAGGCGTCTTCAGCCGGCTTCACGACCAGCGTATTGCCCATGGCAAGGGCTGCGCCCGCGACACGCGCGAGGATCTGCATCGGGTAGTTCCACGGAATGATGCCAGCCACGACACCGTGCGGCTCGCGCAGAGTGAGCGCCGTGTAGCCATCGAGGAACGGGATGGTGTCGCCGTGAATCTTGTCGCCCGCGCCGCCGTAGAACTCGTAGTAGCGCATGGTTGCCGTGACGTCGGCCTTTCCCTGCCGGGCCGGCTTGCCGGTGTCGCGCGATTCGAGCGCCGCGAGTTCATCGCCATGCTTCTCGACCAGATGGAAAAGGCGCGTCAGGCAGCGTCCGCGTTCGACCGCAGGCATATGGCTCCACGGCCCTTCGTGGAACGCCTTGTGCGCAGACCTGACCGCCCGGTCCACATCCGCGGCGTTGGAGGCAGGGATGGAGGAGAAGACCTTGCCGTCAGAGGGAGAGGCAACGTCGATGCGCTCGCCCGAAAGCGAATCGGCGGGCTTGCCGTCGATCAGGTTCATGAAGGCCGAGCCTTCCGCAACGGTGCGTGAAAGGGGGGTGCCCATGGTCGCATTCTCCATCGTTCGGGATCGCGCCGTCCTAACTTCTTGAAAGGGCGGGCGCGATGGACCAGTTTTGTGTCGTGACAAACCCAACACGCCAGATGGTGTCAAGCGAGAGCGACATGACGACACAAGCCGATATCGGCTATGGCCATTTTAAATCGATTAGACTATATCCATCTCGCAGTTGCGAATGGCAGGATTCCAAGGCAGCATGACCAGCCAGATCATACCCGTCGATCCCTTCGACTTCATCATTTTCGGCGGCACCGGCGACCTTGCCGAGCGCAAGCTCCTGCCGGCGCTCTACCAGCGCCAAATGGCGGGACAGTTCTCCGAACCCACCCGCATCATCGGCGCGTCGCGTTCCGCGCTTTCGGATGACGAGTATCGCGATTTTGCGCGCAAGGCGATCATCGAGCATGTGAAGGCCGAAGAGATCGACGAAGGAGAGCTCGACAGGTTCGTAGCCCGGCTTTCCTACGTGCCTGTCGATGCCAAAACGGGCGACGGTTTCGAGACGCTGAAGGAGATGGTGGGCGACAGCACGGCCATCCGGGCCTTCTATCTGGCCGTCGCGCCGGGCCTTTTCGGAGACATCGCCTCGAACCTCGCCAAGCACGGGCTGAACGAGGGCGATCCGCGCATCGTCGTTGAAAAGCCTATCGGCCGCGACCTGGCCTCGGCGCGCGAACTCAACGACGCGATCGGCTGCGTCTTCGATGAGCACCAAATCTTCCGCATCGACCACTATCTCGGCAAGGAGACGGTGCAGAACCTGATGGCGCTGCGGTTCGCCAACGCGCTGTATGAGCCGCTCTGGAACTCGGCCCATATCGACCACGTGCAGATCACGGTGGCCGAGACGGTGGGGCTGGAGGACCGCGTCAGCTATTACGACAAGGCCGGCGCTCTGCGCGACATGGTGCAGAACCATATGCTGCAGCTTCTGTGCCTGATGGCGATGGAGCCGCCTTCGTCGATGGATGCCGACGCGGTTCGCGACGAGAAGCTGAAAATCCTGCGCTCGCTCAAGCGCATCAACGGCAACGAGGCGCCGAAACTCACAGTGCGCGGCCAGTACAAGGCAGGCGCATCGGCGGGCGGCGCGGTAAAGGGCTATGCCGAGGAACTTGGCAAGGACAGCGACACGGAGACGTTCGTCGCCATCAAGGCCGAGATCGCAAACTGGCGGTGGGCGGGCGTGCCGTTCTATCTGCGCACCGGCAAGCGGCTGGCGGAGCGCGTCTCGGAAATATGCATCCAGTTCAAGCCGGTGCCGCATTCGATCTTCGACGAGAGCGCAGGCGTCATAACCGCCAACCAGCTCGTTATCCGCCTGCAGCCCGACGAGGGGGTCAAGCAGTGGATCATGATCAAGGACCCCGGCCCCGGCGGCATGCGACTGCGCCAGATCCCGCTGGACATGAGCTTCGCCGATACGTTCGAGGTGCGCAATCCCGACGCCTATGAGCGGCTCATCATGGATGTCGTGCGCGGCAACCAGACCCTGTTCATGCGCCGCGACGAGGTGGAAGCCGCGTGGCAGTGGATCGACCCGATCCAAGCCTCGTGGGCCGAGAACCGGCATACCGTGCAGGGCTACACCGCCGGCACCTGGGGGCCGTCGTCGTCGATCGCGCTGATCGAGCGCGACGGGCGGACCTGGCACGAGAGCATGTAGGCGTGATGAACGCATCTCCAGACTGGCATTCCTTTCCGTCTTCCGAAGCGCTGGCCGAGGCGCTTGCCGCCAAGGTCGCCGATGTCCTCGAATCCGGCCTCGCCGAGCGCGGCAGCGCGACGCTTGCGGTGTCGGGCGGGTCCACGCCTGCGCGGTTCTTCGATGAACTGTCGAAGAGGCAGCTCGACTGGAAGAATGTCGTCGTCACGCTGGTGGACGAGCGCTTCGTGCCGCCTACGTCTGACCGTTCCAACGAGAGGCTGGTGCGCGAGCGGCTGCTGCAGAACGAAGCGCGGCTGGCGCGCTTCCTGCCGCTCTACAGCGATGCCGCGTCCCCCGACGAAGCTGCGGGGCTTGCCGATACCGGGCTGGCCTTGCTGGGCCCGACGCTCGACGCCGTCGTACTTGGCATGGGGACGGATGGACACACCGCATCGTTCTTTCCGGATGCGGCCAATCTCGACGCGCTTCTCGACACCGAGCAGCCACGCCGCGTCGTTGCAGCACACGCGCCTTCTGCCGGAGAGCCGCGCCTGACACTGACGCTGCCCGTCCTCACTGGCGCCCGCTTTCTGGCGCTGCATATCGAAGGACAGGAAAAGAAGGCCGTGCTCGAAGCGGCACTCGCACCCGATGGCGACAAGCCCGTGAGCGCGATCTTCCGACATGCAACCAGATCCGTTCCCGTCTACTGGGCCGGATAAAGGACGCACAACATGACAGCCAGAGCCGAAATCGAAGCCATCACCGCACGCATCGTCGAACGCTCGAAGCCGACACGGGAGGCCTATCTGGCGCGCGTCGACGCAGCGATCTCATCGGGGCCTCACCGCACGGTGCTTTCCTGCGGCAACCTCGCCCATGGGTTCGCGGCATGCGGACCGGTGGACAAGGCGCTGCTGGCGGCGGACCGTGCGGCAAATCTGGGCATCATCACGTCGTACAACGACATGCTTTCAGCCCATCAGCCGTTCGAGACGTATCCGGCGATCATCAAGCAGGCAGCAGCCGAGGCCGGCGGCGTGGCGCAGGTTGCGGGCGGCGTCCCGGCCATGTGCGATGGCGTCACGCAGGGCCAGCCGGGGATGGAGCTGTCGCTGTTTTCGCGCGACGTGATCGCCATGTCGGCCGCCGTGGGGCTGTCGCACAATATGTTCGACGCGGCCGTCTATCTCGGCGTTTGTGACAAGATCGTGCCCGGGCTGGTGATGGCGGCCCTGACGTTCGGTCACCTGCCGGCAATCTTCATCCCCGCAGGTCCGATGACATCCGGGTTGCCAAACGACGAGAAGGCCAGGGTTCGCCAGCTCTATGCCGAAGGCAAGGTCGGGCGCGCCGAGCTACTGGAGGCGGAAGCGAAATCCTATCACGGGCCGGGCACCTGCACCTTCTACGGCACGGCCAACTCGAACCAGATGTTGATGGAGATCATGGGCCTGCATACGCCTGGCGCATCCTTCATCAACCCAAACACGCCGTTGCGCGACGCCCTGACGCGCGAGGCCGCCAAGCGCGCGCTCGCCATCACCGCGCTGGGCAACGAGTTCACGCCGGTGGGCCGCATGATCGACGAGCGCTCCTTCGTCAACGGCGTGGTCGGGCTCAACGCTACCGGCGGCTCGACCAACCATACCATCCACCTGATCGCGATGGCGGCCGCAGCCGGCATCAGGCTGACGTGGCAGGATATCTCCGACATCTCGGATGTCACCCCGCTGCTGGCACGGGTCTATCCGAACGGCCTTGCGGACGTGAACCACTTCCACGCAGCCGGCGGGATGGGCTTCCTGATCCGCGAACTGCTCGACGCCGGCTATCTGCACGAGGATGTGCGCACGGTATGGGGCGAAGGCCTGCGCCCCTACGCGATCGAGCCGCATCTGGCCGACAACGGCTCCGTCTCCCGCTCGCCGGCAGCCGAGCGAAGCGGCGACGACCAGGTGTTGACCACGGCCTCAAAGGTTTTCCAGCCGACCGGCGGCCTGAAAGTGCTCAAGGGAAATGTTGGCGCGGCGATCATCAAGGTTTCGGCCGTGAAGCCGGAGAACCGGGTGATCGAGGCGCCGGCGCGCGTATTTCACAGCCAGGAGGAGCTGAACGCCGCGTTCAAGGCCGGCGAACTGGATCGCGACTTCATCGCAGTGGTGCGCTTTCAGGGCCCCAAGGCCAACGGCATGCCCGAGCTTCACCGCCTGACGACGGTGCTGGGCATCCTGCAGGATCGCGGCCGCAAGGTGGCACTCGTGACCGACGGGCGCATGTCTGGTGCTTCCGGTAAGGTGCCTGCCGCGATCCACGTCACGCCCGAGGCGCTCGACGGCGGCATGATCGGACGGATCGAAGATGGCGATGTCGTTCGCCTAGACGCGGAGGCTGGCACACTTGAGGTCAAGGTCGGCGACGGCGTCCTTGCCAGCCGCGCGCCGGCGCAGCCAGACCTTTCCGACAATGATTTCGGCATGGGACGCGAGCTTTTCGCAGGCATGCGCATGCTGGCGCAGAGAGCCGAGAACGGCGCGGCAGCTTTTGGCGGCTGAGCGGGCACGCCAACGTGGCTATTGCACGGAAATTTCCGTTCGCTCGCCCGCCTTCACGGTAGCGGTGCCTTCGGCCTGGCCGCCGTCGTTCGGAAGGCGGCGGACGACGACATAGTCGCCGGCGGGCACCGTCAGTTGATACGCCTCGCCATACTGGTAGCCGATGCTGGCGCGGTTGCCCTGGATGTTCCTGGCGGCGCCAAACACCTCGATGAAATCGGCCCCCGGCGCAGCGATGGCCAGAACGCCGGCGTTGAGGACGACGTTGGCCTCGATGCGTTCGCCGACCTCGACCGTGAACGGCACTTCGGCCGAGGCCTTGTCCATCCTTGCGAACGCAACATAGTCGCCGGGAGGGACATCGTATTCCGTACCGGGTCCATAGCCGTAGGCCATGCTCTCACGGCTGCCGTCCAGTCTCTTGGCCGCCTTGAATATTTCAACGTAGAGCCCGCCCTCCTCCACCGCCATGCCGTCCACATATGACGCGTTGAGAACCGCGCGACCGACGCCGACGATGATATCCTTCTCGACCGTTTCACCAGCGGCGAGAGCGATCGTCTCGGTCACGGAGCCCTCGCCGATCTCGACAGTGACGACCTGGTCACCGGCGGGGAAGACGTCGTTGGCCACACCGTAGTAGACGCCTTCGCCTTCGCCCGGATGATCCACGAGCGTCGAAGCACCCTCCGGCACTTCAGCACCTTCCTGCGGGCGGGGACGCACGATCAGCCGGCCGGCATTCAGCACGAAATGAGGCTCGGCTACCGCATCGGCTGCGACCTCGACAGGTTGCTCGACCTGCGCTCGGCCGAGCCTAGCCACCATCACGTATTCGCCCTGCTCAAGCGTACCGCGCCAGCGGCCATACTCGGTCGTGACATGCTCGCCACGCGACCCATCCGGTGAGGCGCGATAGACCTCGTAGGCGTTGCCGGCGCTGTCTTCGAGATCGTCGGTATCTTCCGAAAGCGCGACCGTGGGAACGATGTTGAACGCTGCGACGGGTTCGGGTTCGGGCTGCGGTTCGGGCTGCGGTTCGGGCTCCGGTTCCGGCGACGCCTCGGCCACCACGGTTCGCGTCAGCGCGTCGGCAAGTCCGCCGGCATCGTTCGCCTGGATGTAGCGGCCGCCGGTGTTGTCCGCGAGGCAGGCAACCTGCCGGCCCTCCTCACGCGAGAGGCCGAAGCCGACGACATGGGCCGTGAAATCCACGCCGGACTGCTCGAGCTCGTTGGCGAGCGCACAGGGATCGGCATCGCAGGTCTCGATGCCATCGGTGATGAGGATGACCGTGGCCTTTTCCTCGATGAAGCGGAGCGTCTCGGCCGCTTGCTTGACGGCCTGGGACAGCGGCGTCTTGCCCAGAAACCGCATGGCATCGGCAGCATCGGCGATGGCCGCGCCCGTGCCGGCTGCCGGGTCCACGACCAGTTCTATGTCGGAACACATGCCCTTCTGCCGGTGGCCGTACGCAATCAGGCCGAGTTCGAGATCGGCAGGGACGGCGCCCAGAACCGTGCGCAGCGTCTCCCGCGCGATCTCCAGCTTTGGCTTGCCGTCGATCTGGCCCCACATGGAGCCCGACCCGTCCAGCACGATAATCGCGCGGTCAGCTGTCGACACAGTCGCCGAAGCCAGAAGCAGCGACGCCGCCATCAAACCCGCTAAACGCATAGCTCCCCCAACGCCTTAAATTGACGTAGCGGAAGCTAGACGAGCGCCACGTTTCTGGCAAGGCGGCGGCGTCGGCGACCGTGACAGCCGTGGAACGAAATCGCAGCATCGCCGTTTTCTCGCCCAAGGGACGCCAATCAAAAACCATCGGCCGGTGCCGGCGGTGCAAACACCGCCGTGAAAACGGCGCGGGCATCCAACGGATTGTAAAAGGAGAGAAAGATGTCGGATCGTGGTCCTACGGTTATCAATACAGGCGGTGGCGGCGGTGGCGGCGGCTGGGCAGTCGCCATCATTCTGGCGGTCGTGCTGGTCGTCGGCGCGCTTTGGATTTTCGGTGGCCTCAACCTAGGCGGCGCAGACCGCAATATCGACGTTACGCTGGACGTGCCGGACGTGACGATCGAGCAGCCGGCGGGCAACTAACGCATCTGGTGACGCATCTGGCGGGTGGCGGAAACGCCGCCCGCCAATCAATAGGTGGTTCGCCGTTCCTCGCTCGGTGGTCGACCGAACAGCAGGCGATAGCTCTGCGCGAAATAGGAATGCGAGGTGAAGCCGGTCGCGATGGCGACATCGAGGATCGGCAGATTGGTTTGGCGCAGCAGTTCTCGCGCGCGTTCGAGACGAAGGCGCATGTAATATCGGCCAGGCGTCATGTTGAGGTGGCGCAGGAAAAGCCGCTCGACCTGCCGGACCGACAGTCCCGCCGCCTTGGCGAGTTGGACCGCCGAATATGGCTCGTCGAGATTGTCGGCCATGAGCTCCACGATTTTCCGCAACTTCTCGGACTTGCCCGAAAGGTCGCGCTCCGGCCCGACGCGCTGGCGGTCGCCGGCCGAACGGATGCGCTCGTGCTGGAACTGGTTGGCAACCTCGTTGGCCAGGTTCTGGCCGAAGTCGGAACGAACGATCTCCAGCATGAGGTCGATCGAGGTGGTGCCGCCCGCGCAGGTGTAACGCTTGCGGTCGATCTCGAACACGTTGCCGGTGCATTCTATCTCGGGGAACCGCTCCTTGAAGCCAGCCTTGTTTTCCCAGTGGATAGTGCAGCGATGGCCTTCAAGCTGGCCTGCCTCGGCAAGCAGATAGGAGCCGACGGACAGCCCGCCCAGCGCACCCCCTCGCCTGCCCAGCGATCGCAGCGCGCCAAGCACCTTGGACTTACCTGGAAACTCGTAGGAAAGCCCGGCGCAGACGAACAGGATATCGACCGTGGGCAAGTCTGTGATCGCATAATCGATCTTGATGGGAAGGCCGTTCGACGCCATGACCGCGTCGCCATCGGCCGAAACCGTGGTCCAGCCGTAGAAATCGCGGCCGAGCAGCCGATTGGCCGAGCGCACGGTGTCGATCGCTGCGGCCAGCGAGAACATCGAGAACTTGTCCACCAGCAGGAAAGCGAACTGGCGGCCGGATGAGGACGTGTCGGACATGACCGGCGTTCTACAGGCTGAGGGTCGCGGCGAAAAGCGGTTCTAGAATCTGGGAGGCTCGACACCCGCCGCGCGGCAGGCCGAAACCAGCGTGTTCGCCATCAGCATGGCAATCGTCATCGGGCCGACGCCTCCCGGCACCGGCGTGATCGAGCCGGCGTTTTCGGCAGCCTCGGCAAAGGCGACATCGCCGACGAGGCGTGTCTTGCCCTCACCCTTCTCCGGCGCGGGGATACGGTTGATCCCGACGTCGATGACGGTCGCGCCCTGCTTGACCCAATCGCCCTTCACCATCTCGGGCCGGCCTACGGCGGCCACGAGGATATCGGCCGTGCGGCAAAGCGCCGGCAAATCCTTCGTGCGCGAATGCGCGATCGTGACGGTGCAGTTGGCTGCAAGAAGCAGGTTCGCCATCGGCTTGCCGACAATGTTGGAGCGGCCGACGACCACGGCGGTGAGCCCCGAAAGATCGCGTCCGCGCACCCGCTCGATCAGCAGCATCGAGCCGGCCGGCGTGCAGGGGACGAAAGCGCTGTCCACCTCGCCCGTGCCGAGCCTGCCGACATTGACGAAGGTGAAGCCATCGACGTCCTTGTCGGGCTCGATGGTCTGGATGATCGCGCCAGAGTCGATGTGGGCCGGCAGTGGGAGCTGGACCAGAATGCCGTGGATGGCGGGATCGACATTGAGCTGCTCGATCAAAGCGACGAGGTCAGCCTGCGAGGTGCCCCCGGCCAGAGTGTGCTGCACCGAATGGAAGCCGCATTCTTTCGCCTTCCTCGACTTGGACGCGACATAGACCTGGCTTGCCGGATCCTCGCCGACGATGACCACGGCAAGGCCGGGCTTCACGCCATGAGCGGCCAAGTCCTTCGCCGTGGCTGCAACGGTAGCGACCACGTCTTCGGCAATTTTCTTCCCGTCGATGATCTCGGCCATGATTCTCCCCGCATGCTTCGGCGTTCGCATCGCATTCTGGCGATTTCGACGCAAGGCGATCCCGTCTTTGCGTCGTTCGATGCCGTAAACCCGAAAGCGGGCAGGGCGAGAGCGCTCAGGTGCCGTAGCGGCGGCGAGCCGGGCGGCTGTCTGCGAAATCCTCGATAGCGTCGCGGAATTCGCGCAGGCTCTGGCGTATCTCCTGGATAGCCGCATCCGTGCTGTCGTCGATATATGCGTCCTGATCGAACGCTTCGTCTGCGGCATGGCGCGCTGCGGGAGGCGGCGGCGCGTAGGCGGGCTGTTGCGGCGCGTACGCGGCCGGATGGGCCGGATATGCGGGCGGTGCGCTGTAGTAATGCTGCGCTGGCGGCGCGTAGGGCGGCGGCGCATAATATTGCGGCGGCATCGGATGGTAGGAAGCGTGCCACCCCGGAGCGGGCATCATGGGGGCCTGAGGATGCCATGCCGCCGGATGCGGAGCGGCCGGCCCACCACCTGCGGGCATCGGCGGAACCGGCTGTGCGTGGGCAGGGTGGCCCTGCATCTGCTGCTGCGGATAGAGGTGGGGCGCCTGTGCCGGCGCGGCCTGATCCGTGGCGGGCTGATAGTAGTAGGGCGGGTAGGAGTTCATGTCCTTCACCTCTTGGGCTGCGCGGAGGTCGTCCGGTTCGATGCGGGGATCGTATGTTTCGGTTTTGCGAGCAGAAACGGTCTGGGTGGACTCCAGCGCGGTTTCCTTCACGCCGTCGCGTTCTCGTGCCCTGCGCCAGCCTGCAAGGCCGAGCCCGGCAAGAAGTCCGGCCAGACCGCCGGCGACCGAGAAGCCGGGCAGAGACGGTCCGGTCGCCTGCAAGGGCGGCTCGGCGCGCGAGATGAGGCTGGCACCTCCGGCTGCCGATGCCTGACCGCCGGTCTGCGCGGCGCGCAGCGACTGTTCGTAGACGGATCGCCTGGCGTCGGCCTCGCGCTGCAATTCGCGCAGCGCGACCATCTCGCCGCCGATATCGCCCTGGCGTTCCTTCATCTGCGCAAGCTGGGACGCCAGTTCCTGCTCCTGCCGCACTGCGCGTGTCAGCTCCGTCTGAAGTGCCGAGGCTATCCGGCGCAGTTCGCCGGCGATCTCCTGCCTAGCCCCTTCCAGCTCGGCCTCCGCGGCGAGCAGCTCGGGATGACGCGGACCCAGCTTAACCGCAGAGCGGTCCGCCTGCTGCTTGGCGTCGGCATAGCGGGCGCGCAGCTCGGTCAACGTCGGCGAGGCGTATTGCTCGGGCAGCGAGCCGGTGACGATCGAGTCGACATTGGCGTCACGCGTGGACGCAGCGCGGGCGTTGAGTTCGACGGTGCGTGCCTGAGCGGCCGACAGCCGCTCGCCAAGCCGCACGATCTCGTCGTCGGTGATGAGCCGGCCCTGTGCATCGACGAGGCCGTTCTGGGCCTTGTAAGCCTCGATGGCGCGCTCGGCTTCCTCGACGCCGGCGCGCAGGTCGGCCAGTCGACTGGTCATTTCGCCTGCGCTGCCCGCAGCATTGCCTGCATCGGCCAGGAAAAGCTCGGAGATGGTGTTGGCGACCAGCGCCGACTTCTGCGGATCGCCCGTGCTGGCAGTGACCGCGATGACGGAAGACCCGCCGACACGGTTGGCCTGGACGGCTTTGTCGAGAGTATCGACGGCGTGGCGGCGCCGACGCTCCATCACGCTGGCACCGTCGCCGGCAACGAGATCGCCCAGCCCGGCGATCGTGCCGCCAAGGCCGAAGGGACCGGTTGCCTCGCCGTTGAATTCGGGGTCTGCTGTCAGGTTGAGGCGTTCGACCGCGGCATTGAGCATTGTGCCGGAGCGGAGCACCCGGAGCTGGTTATCGACCAGCGCGAAGGCCGCTTCGGAGGAGAGCGCCGAACCGGCACTGCCGGACTGGGCAGCCTGCGGGTCGATCAGCATTTCGCTTCTGGCGACATAGGCCTTCGGCCATGCCAGCGCGAGACCCGCGCCCACGACCGCGCCGGAAAGAGTGAGGCCAATGACTGTGCGCGCGGCGCTATGCTTGCGTTGAGGCGGGACGACGGCTTCGGTCTCGACCTGCTCGGTTCGGTACACTTCCGCCTCTTCGCGAACGTCATGTGCGAGCGACTGGGCGTGTGCATCGGCCGCGTCATTTTCTGTCGCGCGGGCGGTGCGGCCGAACAGGAGATCGCGCAGACGCCGGCGCGGCTCGTACAAAGGCGCGGCTTCGACCCTCAACTCTTCTTCTGCGTCGGGATGGCGCAAAGGCGTGTCAAGCTGCTGGCTCGACCTCGCTTCGCGCAACGCACGCGCCCTCGCATGGCGCAGCGCCGGATCGTCGTCCGGCCTTATCGCCAGAAGCGACGACATGCGGCTCTGCCTGAGATCTTGTCTGGAAGCGGACATTCGAAGTCCTGCAAAAGTTGCGTGCGCGATCGTTAAGGCAACCTAAACAGGGATGGGAAACAAAAGGTTAATATTGGCGGGGCCGGAGACGTGCGCGCGGTTGTATTGAACATTCATCGCGCAGGCCCTACACCGCCCGTCAGACAACGGCGCGGATGCCGGAAAAGCTGCTTGGAGAGACCAATGCCGGTAAAGGTGGTACTCGTCGGATGCGGGAACATGGGCTACGCGATGCTTGCGGGCTGGCTGGCTTCAGGCCGGCTTGCGCCGCAGGACGTGCTGGTGGTGGAGCCGACGGATGTGCTGCGTGAGCGTGCCGCCACGCTGGGCGTGGATGCGGTTGCGGATGCAGGTGCCATTGCCGAGGATGTGCAGCCACGCCTGGTGATCTTCGCGGTCAAGCCGCAGGTCATCCTAGACATCGTGCCGCACTATGCCCGCTTCGGAGGAACGGCGACCTATCTGAGCGTTGCCGCTGGCACGCCGATAGCCGCCTTCGAGCGCGCGCTGGGAAACAGCGCAGCCGTGATCCGGTGCATGCCGAACACGCCGGCGGCGATCGGCAAGGGCATGATGGTGGTCGTCGCCAATACGCATGTCGGCGAGGAGACGAGCGCATTCGTGCGCGACCTGCTTGCCGCCAGCGGCGAGGTCGCGACAATCGATGACGAGGCGCTGATGGACGCGGTGACGGCCGTTTCCGGTTCCGGCCCAGCCTATGTATTCCATTTCATCGAATGCCTGACGGCGGCAGCGCAAAAGGCAGGCCTGCCGGCCGATACGGCCAAGTTGCTGGCCATGCAGACCGTGCATGGCGCAGCCTCGCTGGCTGCCGAAAGCAGCGATGAGCCGGGCGAACTGCGCCGGCAGGTGACCAGCCCGAACGGCACCACGGCCGCCGCACTTTCAGTGCTGATGGGCGAGAACAGGCTCGAAAATCTGGTTTCCGAAGCCGTCGAGGCGGCCCGGGTACGCTCGGTCGAACTGGGCAAGTAGGCGCGCTCCTGCCCCGTGCAAGCTTGCAGCGCTAGGGTGCGCTGATCGAGCGATTGCGGGATTTCGCACGCAAATGAAAGAGCTTGCCAGCAAAAGGTCGGGAGCCGGGCTATCTCCCGCCGCCAGAACAGCTGTCGCAGCCGCGCTTGCTAGCGCGGCGACGGCCTGCTGCGTCATCGTGCTGTGGAGCCTTCTGCCCGCCACGCCAACCTCCCCTGCCCTCGTCTTCCTGCCGCTGATGCTGATGCCGCTGGTCATCGCGGGCGTTGTATGGGCTACGGCGCGGCGAGCGATAGAAGGGAGCCTGGATCCCGCGATCGAAGCCCTCTCCCGCCTTGCCGCGCACGATTTCGTACCTTCGCGCAAGTCGGCTGCAACGGCAGAGACGGCACGGCTGATGCTGGCGGTCGAGGACTGCCGCGCAGCGCTGGAAGAACGGCACCGCGCGACGAAGGTGCACTCGGCTGTGGCACGGCTTATGGGAGCAGGCATTTCGAGTCTCTCGAAGGGCGACTTCTCGGCCCGCATCTCGCTGGAACTGCCGGAGCCGTACCGTGCATTCCGCGACGAGTTCAACACGGCGATGGAAGACTTGCAGACACGTTTCAACAGGCTCGACGGTGCCGGCGAGCGGTTGCAACGGCACCGTCAGGAGATCGATGAAGCCGCCGGGCAACTGATGCGCCGGGCAAGCAAGCTGGCCGAGCGCGTAGACGCCGAACTCCTCGCGATGGAAGCGCACAGTGTCGACGAGGCATTGCGCATGGCCAAGCACCTGATAGGCGGCGTGGCCGTCGCCGCACAGCGCAATGTGGAGGCGAGCAGGACTTTCGCGACGCTGGCTGAGCGCATCGGCAACGAGGCTGGACGGCTCTTGCCGGCGGGCGATGATGGAACCATGCAAGGGGAAGCGGCGGCCATGCCGGCGGCGACAATGCCGGCGCGGATCAGCTCTGCGGCTTAGACCGGATCAGACGAATTTCCGGAACATCCGGGTCTGGTCGAACAAGTCCTCCAGCGATTTCATGCGCGCACGGGTCTCCTCCCAGTTCTCGTCCTGCACGGCGGCGATGATGGCCTCCACGATGAACAGCGTGACGACCGAAGAGTCCCATGCCGACGGGGCCTCGATGCGGGCGTGGAACGAATGCGTCGCAAGCTTTGCCGCCGGCGAACCCCACTGGTCCGTGAAAAGGACCAGCAGAACGCCCTTGGCGCGAGCCATCTCGGCAAGGCGCAGCATCTCCTGCTCGTAGCGGCGCACGTCGAAGGCCACGAGCACGTCGCCCTCGCGCATTTCCAGCACGTAGTGCGGCCATGTGTTGGCGTTGGAGGCAACCTGAACGACGCCGCCGCGGATCACCTGCATGTGGGTGAAGAAATATTCAGCAAGCGACCGTGTGATGCGGCCGCCCACCATGTGCACAGTGCGGGAGGGATCGGAAAGCAGCGCCACGACTGCATTGAACGTCTCGGGCGATAGCTGACGCAGGGTTTGGCGCAGGTTTTCCATCACCTGATCGGCGAAGCGGTTGAGGATATGAGTGTCGGGCGCGCTGGCCGCCCACCGGTCGTGCTTGGCGATGGGATTGGAAATCGTCGCCTCCAGCTCGCCACGCAGCGCCGCCTGCATTTCGGGGAAACCGGCGAAGCCCAGCTTCTTGGCCATGCGAACGACTGTGGGCGTCGATACGCCCGAGACCTGTGCGACAGCGGTGATGGAATCGAGCCCCAGCACCGGGTAGTTGGCCAGCATCGCATTGGCCAGTTGCCGCTCGGCACGGGTCAGCTCCTCGAAGCCGGAACGCATGCGTTCGGCGACCGTAAGGTCTTGCGAAATGTCCATCGCCTCGCTCCCCTCCGGCTTGGCAAGCCAGCTTGTGAATAGAATGCACCATCGTGATCGCGATGGAAGAGAAAGTTTCAGAATCCGCCTTGACTGTCACCCATCGTCTGAAATGATGGTCTCGTGTCGTTGGGGAAGCTGTGCGGGGTTTCGGTGGCGTGGGCATGAACGGAGCGCACGAAAAGGCATCGCCGGTCCACCTCGAAAACGAGGCTGGCGCAGGTGCCTTCCTCATCGTTTGCGAACACGCATCCAATGCCATTCCCGCCGAATATGGAACGCTCGGGCTCGACAGCGAAGCGCTGCAAAGC
Source organism: Neoaquamicrobium microcysteis (assembly GCF_008180155.1). Lineage (GTDB taxonomy): Bacteria > Pseudomonadota > Alphaproteobacteria > Rhizobiales > Rhizobiaceae > Aerobium > Aerobium microcysteis. Next base: position 286,392 of record NZ_VSZS01000063.1, read on the forward strand.
CACATCGCATGGGACCCCGGTGCGCTGCCCGTCGCGCGGGCGATGTCCGCAATGCTGGACGCTCCGCTGGTGGCGCAGCGCTTTTCACGTCTGCTCTATGACTGCAACCGCCCGCCTCATGAGGCAAGCGCGGTGCCTGCGGTCAGCGAAATCCATCGCGTGCCGGGCAACGAGGGGCTGGACGACGATGCACGCCGGAAGCGGGCGGAGCGCTTCTACCATCCGTTTCGCGCGGCGCTGGCCGATGCCATAGACGCGAGACCGGCTCCACCTGCCATCGTCACAATCCACTCTTTCACGCCGGTCTACCATGGCGTCTCACGCACGGTCGAAATCGGCATCCTGCACGATGAAGATTCGCGTCTGGCCGACGCCGTACTGTCGGCGGCAGGCGACGGCGACGGGCATGTCGTGCGTCGCAACGAGCCATACGGACCGCAGGACGGCGTTACCCACACGCTGCGCGAGCACGCGCTGCCACGCGGCCTGCTGAACGTGATGATCGAGATACGCAACGACCTGATCGGTGACGCGGGGAGCCAGATGGCGATGTCTGAGCGGCTTGCCGGCTGGCTGAACGGCGCGCTGGCGGCGATGAGAGCCGGCGCGAGCGGAAAGGAGGCGGCCACTTGGGCAAGACGGTGAAGCTCTACGTGCACTGGGTGGACACGTTCAACCGCTGGGTCGGGCGGTTCGCGATGCGGCTCATCTTCGTGATGGCCGCGATCATGCTCTACGCCATCTTCTCGCGCCTGTTTCTGGGCCGGCCCGTCAACTGGGTGATGGAGATGTCGCAGTTCCTGCTCGTCTCCTACTACCTGCTGGGCGGGGCCTATTCCATGCAACTCGACGCGCATGTGCGCATGGACCTGTTCTACGGCAGGCTTTCGGCGAAAAAACGAGCCGTGACCGACGCCTTCACCATCCTGTTCGTGATCTTCTATCTGGGCGTTCTGGCGTGGGGCGGCTTCTCGTCCACCGAATATGCCTGGAGCTACAACCAGAAGAACTACACCTCCTGGGCGCCGCCGATGTGGCCGGTCAAGGCCATCATGACCTTCGGCATCATCCTGATGCTGCTGCAGGCGATATCCGCATTCTTCAAGGACGTCGCGATTGCGCGCGGAAGGCCGATCGCATGAGTTCGGAATTCATCACGCTATTCATGTTCGCGTCTATGCTGCTGCTGATGGCGACCGGCCAGCGTGTGTTCGGCGTGATCGGCTTCGTGGGCGCGGTGGCGGCGCTGTGGCTGTGGGGCAAAGGCTCGGCCGAGCTGCCCTTCAACGCGTCCATCCAGGTGATGAACTGGTTTCCGCTCATCACCGTGCCGTTCTTCGTGTTCATGGGCTACATGCTCTCGGAGTCGGGCATCGCCTCCAACCTGTACCGCATGTTCCATGTCTGGTTCGGCGGGCTGCGCGGCGGGCTGGCGCTGGGCACCATGGGGCTGATGGTGCTGATTTCCTGCATGAACGGGCTGTCGGTCGCGGGCATGGCCATTGGCGCGACGGTGGCCCTGCCGCAGCTTCTGGCGCGCGGCTACGACAAGCGCATGGTGACGGGCGTGATCCAGGGCGGGTCGTCGCTGGGCATCCTTCTGCCGCCGAGCATCGTGCTGGTTCTCTACGCGATGATCGCAAGACAGCCGGTTCTGCAGCTGTGGCTGGCAGGCATCGTGCCGGGGCTGCTGATGGCAACTCTTTTCACCGTCTATATCTGGTGGCGCTGCCATCGAAACCCCGAGCTCGGCCCCGCCATTCCCGCCGAGGAACTGGCTGCGATTCCGCGCGCTGAAAAGCTGAAGCTGCTGACGGCCGGTCTTTTGCCGCTGGGCATCTTCGGCGCGATCATGGGCTTGTTCATGACCGGCGTGACGAGCCTGGTGGAAAGCTCGGTCATGGGTGCGGTGCTGGCCACGCTGGCAGCGCTGGTGACCGGAAGACTTAACCGAACGGTTCTCGAGGAGACCACGCGCAAGTCGCTTGCCGTGTCGTGCATGTTTCTTTGGATCATACTCGGCGCGCTGTGCTTCTCGGCCGTCTATGACGGGCTCGGCGCGGTGCGCGCGATCGAGGCTCTGCTGCTGAACACATGGGATCTGGGGCCTTGGGAAATCCTCATCATGATGATGGCATCGTTCATCATCCTGGGAATTTTTCTCGACGACACGGCCATGCTGGTGATCGTCGCGCCGCTGTACATACCGCTGGTGCGCAGCCTCGGCTTCGATCCGATCTGGTTCGGCGTGCTCTACACGATCACCTGCCAGATTGCGTACATCACGCCGCCTTTCGGCTACAACCTCTTTCTGATGCGGGCCATGGCGCCGCCGGAAATCTCGCTGGGCGACATCTACCGTTCGATCTGGCCGTTCTTCTTCCTGATGATCGCGACCATGGTTCTCATCATGATCTTTCCGCAGATCGCACTGTGGCTGCCCAATCTCTATTCGGGCCGATAGGGGACGATCGCGCAAAAACACGACAACGAAACAAAAGGCGGCAACGGGGAAACGATCCGGCGACGAGGGCGGAAACAGACGAGCAATCGCAATGGGAGAACGGAAATGAGCACCAAAGGCATTATCAACAAACGCGACTTCCTGAAGAAAGCGGGCCTGACGACGGCCGGCGCAGTGGGCGCCACGACGCTCGCGGCACCTTATGTCAAAGCGCAGGCGCCGATCCGCTGGCGGCTGCAGACCTACGCCGGCGCATCGCTGGCCGAGCACGTGATCAAGCCGTCGATCGACGCCTTCAACAAGGCGGCAAACGGCGAGATGGTGATCGACCTCTACACCGCCGACCAGCTCGTGCCGCAGGGCGAGCTTTTCCGCGCCGTGCAGCAGGGCACCATCGATGCCGCGCAGTCGGACGACGACTCAATGGCATCTCCGGTGGACGTGTCGATCTTCGGCGCATACTTCCCCTTCGCCTCGCGCTACGGCCTCGACGTGCCTGTGCTGTGGGAGTGGTACGGGCTCAAGGAAATCTGGGAAGAAGCCTATGCCGAGGTTCCGGGCGTGACCTGGCTTTCGGCAGGCGCGTGGGACCCCTGCAACTTCGTCACGACAAAGCCGATCCGCAGCCTTGAAGACCTGAGGGGCCTGCGCGTGTTCACCTTCCCGACGGGCGGACGCTTCCTCGAGCGGTTCGGCGTGGTGCCGGTGACGCTGCCTTGGGAGGATATCGAAGTCGCGATCCAGACCGGCGAGCTCGACGGCGTGGCGTGGTGCGGCGCGACCGAGACTTATACGGTGGGCTGGGCGGACATCAACCAGTACTACCTTACCAACAACATCAACGGTGCGTGGGCCGGCTCCTATTTCGTCAACAGCGAGCGGTGGGAAGAACTGCCTGAGCACCTGAAGACGATCTACAAGCTGTGCATCGATTCCTCGCATTACTACCGCCAGCACTGGTACTGGTGGGGGGAGGCACACTATCGCACCACCGGCGGCAAGCTGGAGCTGACCACGATCCCAGAGGACGAGTGGAAGCAGGTCGAGGACGAGGCGATGAAATTCTGGGACGAGGTGGCCGCAGGCGGCGGGCGCAACGCCAAGGTGGTTGAAATCCTCAAGAAGTATCAGGAGACGATGCGCGGGGCCGGCGCCCCCTATCGCTACAGCTGACACGATCCGGCGTCTGCCGGACTTAAGATTGCAAACGCCCCGGAAGCTTTTCCGGGGCGTTTTTGCATGGGCGTGCCGGGAAACCCTTTACGGCAACAGATAGTGCCACTATCGTGTTTAGATCGATCCAAATCGGAGGAGGCGCTGGCATGCGAAGCAGCCGGGCATGAAACGGATCACCCTTCTGGACGTGGCCAGCCACGCCGGCGTTTCGCGCGCGACGGCATCGCTGGTCGTTCGCGACAGCCCGCTGGTCGGGGCTGCGACGCGCGCGAAGGTCGAGGCGGCCATGGCCGAACTCGGCTATGTCTACAATCTCGGCGCGGCGCGAATGCGCGCGGCGCGAAGCCGAACCGCCGGCGTCATAATCCCCAACCTCACCAACCCGTTCTTCGCCGTGCTGCTGGCCGGCATCGAGAGCGCGCTGGAGACTGCCGGCCTCGCCGTCATTCTCGCCAACTCCAACGAGAGCGCGGCCAAGCAGGACGGTTTCGTCAACCGAATGCGCGAACATGGCGTCGACGGCCTCATCGTCTGTCCTGCGGAAGGCACCGAGCAACGCTTCGTGGACGACGCGCGCAGATGGGGCATGCCGCTGGTGCAGACCTTGCGCTTCCTGCCCGGAACCTCGGCCGACTATGCCGGGATGGACCCGGCGGCCGGCATGCGCGAAGCGGTGCAATGCCTGTTCGACTTCGGCCACCGCCGCATCGGCTACATCGCTGCGGACACCCTCCACTCGGCTCATACGGAGCGGCTAGCGAGCTTTCACGATGCGATGGCGGCCAGCGGACTGGATCCGCTTTTCGTCCGCCAGATTGAATCCACCCACCACACCGCACGCATGGCTGCGCCCGAGATCATGAACCGTCCGGCGCGCCCGACCGCCCTGATCTGCCATAACGACGTACTGGGGCTGGGCCTGCATCGCGGCCTCTCGGACCTCGGCGTCATGCCCGGCCGCGACGTATCACTGGTCGGCTTCGACAATGTCGCGGAAGCGGATCTGGTGCGCCCAGGCCTCGCCTCGGTCGCGACCGAGCCGTTCAAGGTCGGCGAGATGGCCGCCCGGCTGCTCCTGCGCAGGATCGAACGCCCCGACGCGGAAGTCCTGCATGAAACGGAGCCCACATATTTCGTCCAGCGCGGTTCGTGCGGGCCGGTGCGGTCAACGGTCTCGGCGGTAGAGGCTTGACCCGTCGGGCCTTATCATTTAGATCGATCTAAACGCACGGAGGAAGAAGGTGCGCTGCCGCGTCGTCCCCAAATGATGCGGACGGGAGGTATGCCTTGGGTTATCAGCTGAACTTCGCGCCGGTTTTCAGGAATTTCGACCAGCTGCTCGCGGGAGCGCTGGTGACGATCCAGCTTTCGTTCGGTGCCATGGTGCTGGGCACGATCGTCGCGATCGCCTGCGCCATCGGCAAGACAGCCGGACCGCGACCGCTTCGCTGGCTGATCGACGCCTATATCGAGATCATCCGCAACACGCCGTTCCTGATCCAAATCTTCTTCATCTTCTTCGCCCTGCCCGCTCTGGGCATCCGGCTGTCGCCGAACGTGGCGGCGCTGACGGCGCTGACGGTCAATGTCGGAGCCTACGCCACCGAGATCATCCGCGCCGGCATCGAGTCCATCAACCGTGGACAGGTTGAGGCCGGCTATGCGCTGGGGCTGAAGCGCTGGCAAATCTTCCGCTACATCATCATCAAGCCGGCGCTGCGCACGATCTACCCGGCACTGACCAGTCAGTTCATCTATCTCATGCTGACCTCGAGCGTGGTCTCCGTCATCTCGGCGACCGATCTGGCCGCGGCCGGCAACAACATCCAGTCGCAGACCTTTGCCGCCTTCGAGGTCTATCTAGTGATTACCGGAATGTATCTGGTGCTGGCGCTGGGGTTTTCGGCCCTGTTCTCCGCGGTGCAGCGCTATGCGTTCAACTACCCGTTGGCGCGATAGGAGAGCGGCATGATCCGACCTTTCGGCATCAACGAATTCTGGTTCATCGTCATGGCGGTGCAGTGGACGCTGGCGCTTTCAGCGGTGGCGTTTGCGGGCGGCGCGCTGGGCGGGCTCGCGGTCGCGCTGGCGCGGGTATCGCCCATTGCGCCGCTGCGCTATGCGGCGCTCGGCTTCATCCGGCTGTTTCAGGGGACGCCGCTGCTGATGCAGCTCTTCCTCGTCTTCTTCGGGCTCAACATCTTCGGGTCGGGCATCAACCCGTGGCTGGCAGCGGCCATCGCGCTGACACTGCATGCCAGCGCATTTCTGGGCGAAATCTGGCGCGGCTGCATCGAGGCGGTGCCTCGGGGCCAGACCGAGGCCGCGTGGGCGCTGGGCCTGCGCTATTACGACCGCATGAAATCCATCGTGCTTCCGCAGGCCGCCAAGATCGCCGTGGCACCCACGGTCGGTTTTCTGGTCCAGCTGATCAAGGGCACCTCGCTTGCCTCGATCATCGGCTTTGTGGAACTGACACGCGCGGGCCAGATCATCAACAACGCGACCTTCGACCCCTTCACCGTGTTCGGGCTGGTCGCCGTGCTTTACTTCATTCTTTGCTGGCCGCTGTCGATCCTCGCGCGCCGCATGGAGACCCGCTTCGCCGTGGCGACACGGCGTTGAAGAATTAACGGAAGGTAACAGGGAAGGAACCGATATGAGCATAGTCAAGAAACTTGCGGGGCTGGCACTGGGCGCAGCCATGGTGGCAGGCGCCACGTTCTCCACTGCCTCGGCCCAGACGGTCGACGAAATCAAGCAGCGCGGTAGCGTGAACATCGGCCTGCTGGTCGATTTTCCGCCGTTCGGCATCATCAACGAGCAGGGTCAGCCGGACGGCTACGACGCCGACGTGGCGAAGCTTCTGGCCGAAGATTTCGGCGTGACGCTGAACCTCGTGCCGGTGACCGGCCCGAACCGCATTCCCTATCTGCTGTCGAACCAGGTGGACATTCTCGTCGCCTCGCTGGGCGTGACGCCCGAGCGCGCCGAGCAGGTCGACTTCTCCGAACCCTATGCAGGCATCGAAATCTTCGTGTTCGGCGACACCGGTACGGAAGTGGCCGAGGCAGCGGACCTTGCCGGCAAGAATGTCGGCGTGGCGCGCGCGTCCACGCAGGACACCTCCATCACCGAGATCGCGCCGGAAGGCACGAATATCCAGCGTTTCGATGACGACGCGTCGGCAGTGCAGGCGCTGCTGTCGGGCCAGGTTCCGCTGATGGGCGCATCCAACGTGGTGATCTCGCAGATCGAGGCCGCCGCGCCCGGTCGCTTCGACACCAAGTTCTCGCTGCGCCGCCAGAGCCAGGGCATCGCGACCCGCCCCGGCCAGACGGAACTGATGGAAGCGATCAATGATTTCCTCGCACGCAAGAAGGAAAGCGGTGAGCTCAACGCCCTGCACGAGCAGTGGGTTGGCGGTCCGCTTCCCGAGTTCGTGGTGGAAGGCGAGTAATCTGAAGGAGTAGCGGGCATGTCAGTGACGAACGCGACCGACAGGGCGGCAGACGCCGGCATGCCCGCCGTAAGAATGGAGGGCGTGGACAAGTGGTATAGCACATTCCACGCCCTCAAGAATATCGACCTCGAAGTTGCACGCGGCGAGAAGATCGTCGTGTGCGGCCCCTCGGGCTCGGGCAAATCGACGCTCATCCGATGCGTCAACCAGCTTGAAGAGGTGCAAAAAGGCCGCATCTTCGTCGAAGGCATCGAGCTGACCGCCGGGCCAAAGAATGTGGAGCAAATCCGCCGCGACGTCGGCATGGTGTTCCAGCAGTTCAACCTGTTTCCGCACATGACCGTTCTGGAAAACTGCACGCTTGCGCCCATGCGCGTGCGGGGCGTGTCGAAGGCAGAAGCGGAAGAGACGGCGCGCAAGTTCCTGACACGCGTGCGCATTCCCGAGCAGGCCGACAAGTATCCCGCCCAACTCTCGGGCGGCCAGCAGCAGCGGGTGGCCATCGCTCGGGCGCTGTGCATGAACCCGAAGATCATGCTGTTCGACGAGCCGACTTCGGCTCTCGACCCCGAGATGGTCAAGGAAGTGCTCGACACCATGATCGACCTTGCCACCGAGGGGATGACGATGATGGTCGTGACGCACGAGATGGGCTTTGCGCGCAAGGTTGCCGACCGGGTCATCTTCATGGATCAGGGCGAGATCGTCGAGGTAGCAGAGCCTGAAGAGTTCTTCTCGAACCCGAAGCAGGAGCGTACGCGCACCTTCCTCGGACAAATCTCGCACGCATAGAAGAACCGCAATGATCGTCAGGCAGGCCTTCTTCGAGGGCGCGATTCATGCCGGCCGCGAAGCCGAATTCCGCGCCTTCGTGGAGCAGCGGCTGATGCCGCTGTGGCGGCTTTTTCCCGGTGCACGCGAGGTGCGCGTGCTGTTTTCCGTGACACGTGACGAGGGCGCCCCGCCCTTCGTCCTGTCGCTGGCGATGACGTTCGACGACGAGGCAGCGCTGGCGGCCGCCCTGGAAGCCCCTGTGCGCTTCGAAAGCCGCGCCCTTACCGCCGAGTTGATGAAGATGTTCGACGGCCACATCCACCATCACGTGTTCGAACTGCAGCAGGCAGCGTAGCGGCGGCAAGACCGATCTGAGCCGGCCCGCCGAATCGTCAGTCCCAAAATAGAAAACCCCGCCGGCAAAAGCCGACGGGGCCTAACCCTCCCGGGCGCTTCAGTCGCTTACTGGTACGTCGTCACTTCCGAACAGAGAGCGGTGGCGTCCGTGCCACGGTTGGCTTCCTGCTCGCACTGCTGCTGCAGCGCGGCCCTCTCGTCCTCGCCGAGCGCGTCGTAGGCGGCACGCATTTCCTCGACAGGACGCAAGGTGGCCATCGTGTCGTCTGTGTAGAAGGTGCCGACCATTGCGGGGTCGGAGAAATAGTCGGGGCTTGCGCCGCTGCCGCCGTCGGTCTGCTGGGCAAAGGCGGAGCCGGCAAACGCGGCACAAAAGGCCGCTGCAATGAGAGTGCGTTTCATCCCTGGGTTCCTCTTCTGGTTTGTACGATCGAGTTCTGACGATCGAGGAACCAACGTATGGTTGTCGAATATTGTTCCGGCCGGGTTCTTCACAATTCGAAGCCGTGCTCGTGCAGCCTGAATGCAGGCTTTCGGAGCGTTTGTTCTGGAACCTTGTGGTCAGACGCGAGTTATCGAGCCACTGCAACTGAGGGGATATACCATGAGCGTTTTGATTAGCTTGCTGATTACCTTTCTCGTCATCGTCCTGGTGCTCTATCTGATCGGCATGCTGCCGATCGACGGAAGGGCGAAGCAGATCGCGAGGATCGTCGTCATCATCATCGGCGTCGTTTCGTTGCTGCGCTATCTCGCCGTATTCTAGGCGCTGCTCTACCAATATTGCGCGTACGCGACGACACCTGCAGCGTGCGGGTGTCGGTTGCGGCGCGCGAGACGCGACGAAGATACAAATCGGAAGTCTTTGGATTGATGGTGCCCAGAGGCTGCATCCCTTTGTAATATCAGCGTTTTTCAACCTGTGTCACCTTGTCTCAAAGTGATTGAGACCGCTTGCCATTCCTCTTTCGGTCTGTTTCAGCTTTTCGCATCCGATTTCATCCAACCGCGCGCCTTAGGGTGGATTGGCGGGGGGATCGGAAGGGGTGGATCGAAAGGTTGATAAAGCATGCGAGCGATGCATCGTCTGAGTGCCCGCGCCGTCGCCACGCTCGGAGCTGGCAAATATGCAGACGGTGCCGGCCTCTGGCTTCACAAGCGCGAAGATGGTGGCGGGCAATGGGTGCTTCGCTACACGATCCACGGCCGACGCCGGGAGATGGGATTGGGCGCTGCAAGCGCCGTTTCGCTCAAAGAGGCGCGCGAGGCCGCAGAACGATGGCGCGCCATGGTGCGGGCCGACAAAGACCCAATCAAGGAACGCGAGCGCAAGCGCCGGGAGGATGCCCGCAACATCCATCTGCTTAAGGACATTGCCGACGACGCGTTCGAGGCGCGCAAGGCCGAGTTGAAAGGCGACGGCAAGTCTGGCCGATGGTTCACGCCGCTCGAGCTGCATATCCTGCCGAAGCTGGGCAAGGTGCCGGTTGCCGACATCGACCAGAAGGACATTCGCGACGCGCTCTCGCCTATCTGGCACACCAAGGCCGAGACGGCGCGCAAGGCGATGAACCGGCTGGGCATCTGCCTGAAGCATGCCGCCGCGCTCGGCCTCGATGTAGATCTACAGGCAACGGATAAGGCGCGCGCCCTGCTGGGCAGGCAGCGGCACAAGCCGGAGAACATTCCGGCGATGCCCTGGCGTGACGTGCCGGCGTTCTACAGCTCTCTCGGCGACGGTTCGGTCACGCATCTGGCCTTGCGCCTGCTGATCCTTACCGGCGTCCGCTCCGGCCCGCTGCGGCATGTCCGCGAAGACCAAATCGACGGCGATGTTTGGACTATCCCGGCCGAGGCGATGAAAGGTCGCAAGGATGCGACGGTGGATTTCAGGGTGCCGCTATCGGCGGCGGCGCTTACGGTGATCGACCAAGCGCGCCGACATGCACGCGAAGGCTTCCTGTTTCCCAGTGTGCGCCGGGGTGTCATCAGCGACATGACGATGAGCAACCACATGATGCGGGCGAAGATGGACTATCGGCCGCACGGTTTCCGCTCGTCGCTGCGCGACTGGATCGCGGAGATGACAGAGACGCCTTACGAGGTCGCGGAAACGGTGCTGGGGCATATCGTCGGCGGCTCGGTTGAGCGCGCGTATCGGCGCACGGACTATCTTGAACAGCGGCGGAAGGTGATGGAGGGGTGGAGCGACTGGGTTTGCGGGAAAGCTGTCACGGCCGATGACAGCATTTGATCTACTTCTCGCCGAGTTCTTCAGCTCTACCGTCGTTGGCACGTACCTTTTTGGGCGAAGTGACAAACCCTTTCTCGGATAGATATTCCCTGAGAATTTGTCGAATGGCCTGGGTCCTCGTCAGATCCTTGCCCGCTTCGCGCTGCGCGATGATGAAACCTTCGATATCAATGTCTCTGCAATCGAAATACAGTTCTTCAAGCGCACGCTGGGTCGCCGCGAAACGCAACATGTAGGCGACGAAGCCTTCACCTGACATGTCCAAGAACATGCCATTCACCGACTGATCTAGCCGCACGACGATCTCCGAATTGATCGATCGACCGCTCTCTTTCGCAGCGACCTCAATAGCCGTCTTCAGGTCGGCCGGCAGTCTTAAACGGAAGTGTGGATCATCACGCGCCATGACGCACCAATGGCGCACATTTCGCTTGACCGCAATAACGCAGTGTGCGCTATTTATGACGCACCGTGCGTTAACGTTAAGGAGCGATTATGGCCCGCACAGATCCGCAAGTCGCAATACGGCTTCCGCCCGACGTAAAAGCCTTCATCAAGGCCGAGGCGGCTGAAAATGCCAGTTCTCAAAACAGTGAAATTGTCCGCGCGATACGCGAGCGGATGAAAGCAAAAGGCTCGGCAGAGGCGGCAACCTCTCCGAGCCATGTCACCTCGTAACCCCGCAAAGGATAGGAAGATGATGACCAGCAATATAGCGGCCGCCGCGCCGCATGCAAGCGTGTTGCGCGAGGCTCTGAAGCTGCTTCGCGATATGGAACCCGAATTCCACGCCGCCAAAGACCTTATGAACGCTGTCACGCTCATCGCGGAAGCGATGAGCACCAATGAGGGCGAATCGATCGCTGTTGTCTCCTCGATCGCTTGGGTAAAGACGCAAGACCTTATCGAACAATGGAAGGACATCACCCAACTGCTTTTCGAGTGTGACGCCGAAAAGCAGGGAGGCGGTGCAGCATGACCGCGAAGCTTGAGGACCTGTCTCGCGCCGAATTGATCAAGATGGTCGAGGCCATTTGGTCCGACGCGTGCGACCTGCGACGCATCTGCTACCTGCTGATGACAGACGTAGACAGCAGCCTCGATCCGAAGCGAGGCCGCCGCACTGACTACGGCATCGACCTCACGTTCCAGACCGAAAGCATCGATGTGACGCAGTGGCTCGCTTCTGAGGCGTGGGATCGGTCGAGGGTCGTATCTGACAAGCTTGAACGTTTCGTTTTCGAGGATGCGCCATGACCGCGACCGATCCTCTCCTGAAAGCGCGCGAGGTCGCGGACATGCTCCGTATATCGATCCCCTCGCTCTATCGCCGCATCGACGATGGGACAATACCGCCGCCGATCAAGCTGGGCCACCTGTCGCGCTGGAGCCGTGCTGATGTCATGGCGGCGTTGGCCTCGGCCAAGGGTCGGGAGGCCGCCCATGGGCGCTCAAGATGACATTCCCGTAGGGGGCACGACTGGACACTGCCACGAAAGCAGTGCGGCGATCTCGGAGGCCGCGCGTTGGTACGCGGCCAACCGGGACGCCTGCGAGCGGCCGGTCATACCTGCCCTGCGGCGGCGTTTCGGGCTGACGGCTCACGAGGCCGTCACGGCGCTTCGGGAGGCTAAAGCGGGAACAGGCGACGATGCGTCCCAGACAGGCAAATGACCTGCTCTTTGCCTACGTCACGCTTGCCGTCGCCGTTCCTGGTCTTTCGCCGAGCGCGAGAAAGGTGGGGGCTTTGCTGCTAGAGCATTTGAACCGGAAAAGCGGCCAGTGCGATCCGAGCATCGAACGCATGGCGACGGTACTCGGCATGGGACGCACAGCCGTAAAGGATGCTACCGCCGAGCTATGTCGCGGCGATGACGCGTTGTTTGAACGCGTCACTCATGGTGGCCACAACCACAGGACGGCGTACATCCCTCGCTGGGAAATCTTCGCTGAATTGCACGGCGAATATCGTGCTCGGTTTAAGGAAGGATCGGCACCGTCAATGGGCCGGAAATCCGGCCGTTCAACCGCCAATTCAATAGGCCGGAAAAGCGGCTCATTATGGGCCGGAAATCCGGCCGTTAATAGGCCGGAAATCCGGCCACAAACCTATAGAACTAACCTCAAGAATAAACCTAAGCAGGTTGAGGGGTCGCACGAAGACGAGCAAATCGCCGCTGTTTCTGCCTCTCCCGAGGGGCGCAATGGGCTCAGGAAAGAACGGCATCGGGCGCAGGTTCCCATGCTACTCCCGGTTGCAGGCGGCAAGAGCGCATCGAAGGCGGATGCCGCCGAGGCCGCACATTGGCGCCGCGTTGCAGCCGAGATCGAGCAACTACCAAAACACCAACGCGAGGCGGCCTGGCTGGCCGCGCAGGAGGCAAAGCGATGACGCGCGCTGCTGCCGGACGGGGGGCGGGTCGAAAGTCTGCAAGCGCCGCTCGGCTAGACCCGCGTCCCCCTCACTCGCATCTTTTTTTCTCGGCGACCAAAATCTCAAGGGCCCTCGCCTCTTTGCGAGCGGATGCCACAAAAAAAGTGTCAAGGATTTCAATGTGATGGCCGTTGACGACGCTGACGAGGCACCTGAAACCGTCCCATTTTCTTTATTTGTGAGCCAGCCCGATCTGCCGGGACTACCCGCGCGCGAGCGCCGTTGTCTGCGCTGCGACGAGCCTGTTGCCGCACCGAAACGTGACGGGCGGCCGACCGGGTTCTGCTCCGATGAGTGTCGCAAGGCCCAGCGCGCCGATCAGGTCCGCGCCTGGCACAAGCAGAACCCCGACAGCGCTCCGGGAAGCGCTCTTTCGTGCTGGGCGTGCGAACGCGTGTTCGCAGCTCCCGAACGCCGTGCCGGCCGCCTGCCGCGCTACTGCTGTGACAAATGCCGCCTCGTCGGCCGCAACGCCCTTGCCGCCGGCTACCGGGCGCGCGGTCGCAAGGTCAAAACCTCAAGCTCCAACTGAAGGATACCCCCCATGAAACCGAAAAAAGTGACCGCCGAAAGCGAACTGGAAGAACGCAAGAAAGCCGCTTGCGATATGATCGTTGAGCGTGCCGCGTTGATGATGGTCCAAGAGGTCAACGCGCCGTTCAGTATGATCCTCGACCGACTGTTGACCTATGCCGCCGCGCAAGCCTGCGTCAACGATGGGTCCCCCCACACCGCCGCCGCTTTCCGCGTCGTCGCTGACAAGATCGAGGCTGGACTTTTCCACAGTGTGACCGGCGAGAACGCCGGAAACAGTGCAAGGCATTGACGGATGCCGAACGCGAGATGTATTTCTAGCGTCGGCTCGATCGAGAGCGTCACCGGCAAGTCCGGGGCGCACAGCGACGAACCACCTTCGAAAGCACCGGCGACCGTACCGGGCGCGAAGCTGAAAACGGGCAGAGATGCCCGAGCTTTGTCGTTATTCGAAGGTGCTGCCATGTCTTCCAAGCTCCACATCAAGAATACCCCGGAAATCCGGCTTGCTCCCGTGTTCGAAGTTCGCTCGGCCGAGGCCGCAACGGGCATCGTCACCGGATACGCCAGTGTTTTCGGCGGCCCGCCTGACAGCTACGGCGACATCATCGCGCCGGGCGCATTCACGCGGACCCTCGCTGAACACAAGTCCGAGAGCACGACGCCGGCAATGCTCTGGTGTCATCGTTCCGATGAACCTGTAGGGCGCTGGCTGGAGCTGAAACAAGACGGACACGGCCTTTTCGTCCGCGGCAAACTCAACCTCGACACACAGGCCGGCAGGGAAACCCACGCCCACATCAAAGGGGGCGACGTGACGGGTTTCTCCATCGGCTTTCTGCTATCCGAGGGCTCGCGAAAGCGCAATGACGACCGGTCTTGGACAATCACCGACCTCGACCTTTGGGAAATTTCGGTGACGCCGATCCCGGCGAACAAGCGCGCTCGCGTCAGCGAGGTGAAGTCCCTCCAGTCAAAATCCGACCTGATCGAAATGCTTCGTGAGGGCGGGCTCGCGAAAGCGGCGGCCGCGCGTGTTGCGGCCGGCGGATGGCCGGCGCTGTCCGGCAACAACCACGAAAAAGCAACCGACCTGGCCCAGCGCATCGCGCGCGCCACGGCAACCCTCAGGACCAAGTGATGACCCACCACAATCGATATTTTACACGCGCAGCGGCCGCTCTGTTGGCTTCGGGCGCGGCAATCCACCGCAAGGATGATCCGCTGGAACTGCTCACAAAGTCGTTCGAGGATCATCACAAGACGGTCGATGAAATCCTCGCAAAGCACTCGCAGAAGGCTGAAGAACTGCAGGCTCGTATGTTCGAGCTGGAGCAGAAAGGCGCGCGTCGCAGTATGGCGGGCTACGGCAGCGGCCCCGTGTCCGCTGGCGCCGAGGTATCGCAAAGGATGCAGGATCTCGCGCACGTCTATGATGACAAGCGCGCGAAGGCCCGCATCGAGGTGAAGGCGATCACCTCCGATGTAGCATCGGCGGGCGCGCTGGCGTCTCCAGATCGGCAGCAGGGCATCACAATGCTGCCCAAGCAACGCCTCACCATCCGCGACCTGCTCGGCAAGGGTCGCACGACCAGCAACTCGGTCGAGTACATGGAACAGACCGGCTTCACCAACAATGCGGCCATGGTCGCAGAGGGCGGGCTTAAGCCGGAGTCTGACATCTCCTTTGCGTTCAAGGATACGAAGGTGAAGACCATCGCCCATTGGGTGAAGGCTTCCCGCCAGATTCTCGCCGACGCGCCGCTGCTCCAAACGACAATCGACACAGAGCTGCGCTATGGCCTAGCGCTAATCGAGGAGTACCAACTTCTCATGGGCGACGGAACGGGCCAGAACCTTTTCGGCCTGATCCCTCAGGCGACCGACTATGAGACGACGCGCAATCTCCCCGGCGATACTCGCTTCGACACCCTTCTGCACGCCATCGAACAGGCGGAAGTCGCTCTGTTGCCAGCGAGCGGCATCATACTCAACACCAGTGACTGGTTTGCCATGTTGGGTATCAAGGATGGCGATGGGCGCTATATCTCCGGTGGACCGCTTGCCAACGTTCCGGAGCGGGTTTGGCGGCTTCCTGTTGTTTGGACCAACGTCATGCCTGCCGGCACGTTCATGGTTGGCGCTTTCGAGACGGCGGCTACGATTTATGATCGCGAGGATGCGACCGTCGAGCTTGGCTACGAAGGCGACGACTTCATCCGAAATCTGCTCACCATCCTTGGCGAGGAACGTTTGGCGTTCGCGGTGAAGCGTCCCGAAGCACTGATCCAC
Organism: Neoaquamicrobium microcysteis; assembly: GCF_008180155.1. Taxonomy (GTDB): domain Bacteria; phylum Pseudomonadota; class Alphaproteobacteria; order Rhizobiales; family Rhizobiaceae; genus Aerobium; species Aerobium microcysteis. The sequence continues at coordinate 302,140 of NZ_VSZS01000063.1, forward strand.
GGCGAGTTCCCTGCCGGCGTCGAAGAATAGGCGGCGCGCTGGCGAACGCGCTGCCTTGCGGCGGTCACTTCTCCCCGGCAGTGACCGCCGCCCCTTCATAAGGATTTCCACGATGCAGCAATCACCACACTTCGACTTCGCGATAAGCGCTGCTGACGCATGCGTCGCAGCGCTTATCGACAAGGGCATTCCGGCCGAGGACATCGCCGACGCGATGCTGACCAAGGCGCTTGCCGCCTGGGGTGCTGCCAAATGTCGGGAGGAAAGCGCCGAAGCGCTTCTCACGCTCTGGACGATCGAGCGGGACGGTATCTGATGGCCGCGCAGGATCTGGAAAGGCTGGTTGTTCAGCTGTCGGCCGACTTTAAGCAGTTCGAGCGGCAGATGTCGCGCGCCGCCGGTGTGACCAACCGGCAGTTTCGGGCGATCGAGGATCGGGCGCGGCAGCTCAACCGCAACCTTGACGGTATCTTCATGGGCATGGGCCGATCGATCATCGCGCCATTAGGCGGCGTCGCTGCTGCGCTTGGCACTCGCGAGATCCTGCGCATGGCCGATACCTGGACGGAGCTCAAATCTCGCGTGGATCTTGCCGCCGGCTCCATCGAGAACGGCGAGGCCGTCATGGGTCGCCTGTCAGAGATGGCGCGCCGGACCTATTCCGGCCTTGAGCAGACGGCCGAGGGCTGGCTTTCCAACGCGACCGCGCTTCGAGAGCTCGGGATGTCGACGAGCCGCCAGCTGGATCTGGTCGAAACACTCAACAACGCCTTGGTAATCTCGGCGGCGAAAGGACAGCGCGCCGAGTCGGTGATGTCGGCATGGGCAAAGGCAATGGCCCTTGGCGAGCTTCGCGGCGACAACCTCAATACCGTCATCCAGTCCGGCGGGCGCCTGGCACAGGCGTTGGCCGACAGTATGGGCGTAAGCGTTTCCTCGCTGCGAACGCTCGGCCAGCAGGGCAAGATCACGACGCGGGACATGGCGGGCGTTACCTCGGAGCTCGAAAAGCTGCGGAAAGAGGCCGACAGTATGCCGGCTACGATCGGCGACGCGATGCAGCTCCTGCGCGACGCGATGCTGCAGTATGTGGGCGGGGCAGACCAGGCGGCCGGCGCATCGGCCGCGCTCGCCGAGAAGATAATCCTTCTCGCGGACAACTTCACCGGCGTCGCCGACACAGCCCTACAATTCGCAACCATCGTCATATCCGCCCTCACCGGTCGCGCCATCGGAGGGCTGGTGAAGGCTCTTCCTGTAGCCACCACGTCCGTGATGGCGCTGGTTACCGCCATGCGGGCCGGAACCCTGACGGCCACCGGGTTTGCGGCGGCTCTCGGGCCGATGGGATTGTTGCTGGGGGCCGCAGCAGCGACGCTGTACATGGTCAGCCAGCGGCAAGGAGAGGCCGACCAGGCCGCCGAGCAGCACCGACTGACCGTGGTCCAGCTTCGTGACGAGATCGCCAATCTCGACTATGCCAACCACGATGCTGTCGCATCGACGCGCACGAAGATTGCGGCCGATCTGAAGGCCGCAGAGGTCGCGCTAGAACGCGCGCAGGCAGAGTACCAGCTTGCCGAGGCGCTTCAGGCGACGATCGACCAGCGCGCCACGCCATCGACCGCGCGGACATATACCGGCTTTGGTGTCGATACCTCGAAAGTCCCCCTTGGCGGCCAAGATGTCGTCGCGCAGAACATCGTCGCCGGCCAGCGAGACATCACGGCCGAGAAGGTCGAGCGCATGCGCGAGCGTGTCGAGGAAATCAAGGCGCTAAGCGCGGAGTTCGACGACTATGCATCCGGCAGACGCACGCCGCCGCCGCGAGGCGAAAGACTACCATCGACCCTGCCTGCTAACGGAAAGGGCAAATCGACAAAAGACCGCGCCGACGAATACCAGCGGCTGGCCGAGCGCATTCGTGAAGCCACGGCGTCGCTGGTGGCGGAAACGGAAGTCCAGCGCCAGTTGAACCCGCTGATCGACGACTATGGCTATGCCATTGAACGCGCGCGCGTGGAGCACGAGTTGCTGAACGCGGCAAAGAAGGCGGGCGTGCCGATCACCGCCGAGCTGCGCGGTGAGATCGCTAACCTGGCCGAGCAGTATGCAGTGGCGACCGTTGAAGCCGCGAAGCTGGCAGAAGAGCAGAACCGCGCGCGCGAGAATGCCGAACACTGGCTGGGTGTGGGGCAGAACGTCACCAAGGGTTTCATCGATGACCTGATCCGTGGCACGAGCGCGGCCGGCGCCTTTGCCAATGCTATCTCGAAGATCGGCGACGCGCTGATCAACGACGTGCTGTCGAACATCTTCAAGATCAACCAGGCGGGCTCCGGCGGCATCCTGGGCAGCATCATCGGCCTGATCGGCGGAAGCATCGGCGGCGGGGTGCGACTTCCCGGCATGGCACCGATCCCGACGCCTCGGCCGATGCTGGGTGCATCCATGGCCGCCCCGATGAGTTCGCCGGTTCAGGCGCCCACCATGCCCAATTTGTCGGCGATGAAGGCTGCGGCAAAACCGCAGGAGCTGCGCGTGCTCGTTGTCGCCGAAGAGGGGCCGATGCTGCGGCCGGTGATCTCTGCCACGTCTCGCGACGTTGCCGTTAAGGTCACGCAGGTGGGATTGCATGAATTCTCGCGCGGCGCAGGCCGGGCGATGGTGCTCGATGTCATCGAAGATCCGCGCAAGAGGGGCTGAATGATATGCGAGTTACCGGAGAAGCATGCGACGTCCCTCAGGCGTTCTAATCTAACGCACCGTAATCGTCCGGATCCAGGATCATCATTGAGCGCTTCGAGATTGCAACACTGAGCCGGCGGTCCCGTTTCCATATTTTCGGCTGGGCATATCGCCAATAGATCTCGCATTCGATAGTGTTGTCTGGATCGATGACGTCGACGTTGCTGGGTTTCAACAGCAACAGCTCACGATGGGATGCTGGATCTATCACCGTCGAGCGGCCGCCTTCGAGCAGCGCGGCGACTATCGATCGGGTTTGATGGTCCTCGGCAATACTGAACTCATTCGGTCGCATGCCCGCCCGCCAACTGACTATGATTGGCCTGTCGGAAGGGTTCGAAATTTGGAGATACGTCCCCTTTGGCATGCCGCCCGGTAAGAGGGGTCGAACGACTACAATCGCGGTGGGGGAAAACCGAAAAACTCGATCCCACAACACGAACAACCCTGTCGCGAGGCCGACAATCGCGCCAACGCCTTGGATGGTATCCCAAAGAGTCTCCATCGTTGTTGCCCGCTAGGCGATCTAGGCTTTGCGAAGCAATTCGTTGTGGATCGACAGGATTTCGTCAGCGATTTTCTCAGCTTCTTCGTCGGTCATCTTCCCGATCGTCGCCTGTAATGTCCCCTCTCCTTTGTAGGTTTCAGGCCTAGCCGTTGCGCGCTCAAATACGTCTCGATACCGCGCACCCAACTCTGTATCGGTGAAATCCGCAGAATTTACGGTAATCATCGCGATAAACGCGTTCAATAACCGCGTTCGAATGTCCGATGAACTTACGAGGCACGAAACGGCATTTCCGAACTTCTCACGATGGTATCCCTCTATCGACATGAACCCCTCCCAATGTGACCATAGGCCGGTTTCCGAACAAAAGCATACCGGTGAGCCGAGGTAAACGGAGGGTGGAACGAGAGGTGGATAAACCTGAACGAGGTCGCGGTAACCGATTGAAAAGAAAGGAAAAAAAGAAATCGAATGGTGCCCAGAGGCGGATTCGAACCACCGACACGCGGATTTTCAATCCGCTGCTCTACCAACTGAGCTATCTGGGCATCCGATGCCGAAGATGCCTCAAAGGCAATCTTCAGCGCGGCGGTGTTGGCTTTCCGCCGGAAGCGCGTGGGTTATAGCACGAGTTTCCCGCCTGTCCAGCGCGAAGAACCACGTTTTCTCGACTAAATTCACCCGGATTTGCAACGGGCGAAAAGTACCGATGACACGCGGTCAGTGTTCCTCGTCGTCGAGGTTTTCGTCTGCTTCCGTGACCGGGATCGCATAGGAGCCGGAGAGCCATCGGTTGAGGTCTAGATCCTTGCAGCGCGGCGAGCAGAAAGGATAGTCGGCGCGGGTGGAAGGCTTGCCGCATTCCGGGCATGGGCGGCGCGGCCGCAGCGGCGTGACCTTCGCCGGCTCGCTTGCGCTCATCGGATCAGCCCTTTACGCCAGCGTGCCAGCCCGCCAGCACCTTGTAGCCGTCTGCTGAGAGCAGCCCGACCGTCTCATAGAGCGGCAATCCCACGACGTTGCTGTAGGAGCCGACGAGCTTGACGACGAACGCGCCTGCCAGACCTTGCACGCCGTAGCCGCCCGCCTTGCCGCGCCATTCGCCCGAGCCGAGATAGCTGTCGAGTTCCTCGCGCGACAGCCGCTTGAAGCGCACGCGCGTTTCCACAAGCCGCTGACGCAGCTTGCCGCCGGGCGTAATGAGGCACACGCCGGTGTACACGCGGTGCGAGCGGCCGGAGAGTAGACGCAGGCAGTTGGACGCCTCGTCCAGCGTCTCGGCCTTGGGCAGGATGCGCCGCCCTACGGCGACGACCGTATCTGCCGCCAATACGAAGACGTCGCCCTCGCCATCGGCCTTCAGGCCCTGCAGCGCCTTTTCGGCCTTGGCCTTCGACAGCCGCTTTGCCAGCGAACGGGGATGTTCGGCGCGCAGCGGGGTCTCGTCCAGATCGGCCGGGAACAGCCGATCAGGCTCAATACCTGCCTGCTGCAGAAGCTCGATCCGTCTCGGCGAGCCCGAGGCAAGCACCAGCTTCTGTGATTCACTCATTGAAAACCCGTCGGCCTGCGGGAGGTCTCGTATCGCTACTTGAAGCGATAGGTGATACGGCCCTTGGTCAGGTCGTAGGGCGTCATTTCGACAAGAACCTTGTCGCCAGTAAGAACACGAATGCGGTTCTTGCGCATGCGGCCCGCCGTGTGCGCGATGATTTCATGTTCGTTCTCGAGCTTGACCCTGAACATCGCGTTGGGCAACAGTTCAGTGACGACGCCCGGAAACTCCAGTACTTCTTCCTTCGGCATCCGATTCCTATGAATTGATGAGCATCGCCGGCCCCCGGCCGGAAATTCCGGCGGAACCTATATGATTACACCGGATTTGTGAACATGCTTATTCCCGGATTGTTCACGGCGTGCGGCGCGTGAACCGTTCGGCTATCCGGGCCTCCAGCCTGTCGCGAACATCGCGGTAGGCCTCCATGATGCGCTCGCGCGTGCCGGAGGCGTCCGACGGGTCCGCGGTCGGCCAATATTCGACCTCCACGGCCATGGAGCGCGTCAGCTCCAGTGCCGCATGATGGGCCTCCGGCGCGAGCGTGACGATCAGGTCGAAATAGTCGTCCTCCATAGCATCCAGCGTCTGGGGCTGACGCTCGCCCAGCGACAGGCCTTTCTCGGCCAGGACTGCGTCGACGAAAGGGTCGCGCGCACCCGCGCGAACGCCGGCGGAGGCCAGGAAGATGCCGGCCGGAAGGGTGGCCCGAGCCAGCGCCTCGGCCATGGGCGAGCGGATCGCGTTCAAGCCGCACAGAAACAGGATGGAGCGGGGAGCATGGACCGCACCCGACGCCATGGTCAACCCCGCCAGTGCAGCACGCATACGAGCGTGAACAGCCGCCGCGCCGTATCGAAATCCACCTCGATCTTGCCGGCAAGACGATCCATCAGCGTTTGCGACCCCTCGTTGTGCAGGCCGCGTCGCCCCATATCGATCGCCTCGATCTGCGACGGCGTGGACGACCGGATCGCCTCGTAATAGCTCTCGCAGATCATGAAGTAGTCCTTCACCACCCGGCGGAAGGGCGTCAGTGACAGGATGTGAGTGACCACGGCCTCGCCGCTCTCGCGCGCGATGGCGAAGACAAGCTTGGAATCGACCACCGACAGCCGGAGCTTGTACGGCCCGCCCGCATCGTCACCCGCCGGCCGGAAGGAGTTGTCCTCGATCAGGTCGAAGATGGCGACGGCGCGCTCGTGTTCCACGTCAGGCGTCGAACGTCCGATCGATTCGTCCAGTTCGACATCGATCAGCCGGGCGTTTCGATCGCTCGCGCTCATCGGTCAGCTTTCGGGATTGAGCCTGATGGCGACCGAAGCCGCATGGCCATCAAGGTTTTCCGCGCGCGCAAGGGTAATCGCCGCAGGGCCGAGCGCACGAAGCTGGTCCGGCCCGAGCTTGAGGATCGAGGTGCGCTTGACGAAATCCAGTACCGACAGGCCCGAGGAGAAGCGCGCCGAGCGCGCGGTGGGGAGCACGTGATTGGACCCACCGACATAGTCGCCAATCACTTCCGGCGTATGGCGGCCGATGAAGATCGCGCCGGCATTGCGGATTTTCCCAACAAACGCCTCGGCATCCTCCATAGCAAGCTCAAGATGCTCGGCCGCGATGCGATTTGCCAGCGGGACGGCTTCGGCGAGATCGGAGACGAGAATGATTGCGCCATAGTCGCGCCAGCTGGCCCCCGCCATCGCACCGCGCGGCAGGCGCGCGAGCTGGCGTTCCACCTCGGCTTCCACCGCGTCGGCCAGCCCGGCATCGTCGGTGATGAGGATCGACTGGGCCGCGGCGTCGTGCTCGGCCTGCGCCAGAAGGTCCGCGGCCAGCCAGGCGGGGTCGTTTTCGCTGTCCGCGATAATCAGCACTTCCGACGGCCCGGCGATCATGTCGATGCCGACGGTGCCGAAGACGCGCCGCTTGGCGGCTGCGACATAGGCATTGCCGGGGCCGACGATCTTGGCGACGGGCGCGATGGTTTGCGTGCCATAGGCAAGTGCGGCAACCGCCTGCGCCCCACCCACGCGATAGACCTCGCTGACGCCCGCCAGCCTAGCCGCCGCCAGCACAAGCGGGTTGAGCTCGCCGCGCGGCGACGGCACGGTCATGACGATGCGCTCCACGCCCGCGACGCGCGCCGGGACCGCATTCATCAGCACCGAACTCGGATAGCTGGCCGTCCCGCCGGGTACGTAGAGCCCGACGGCCTCCACCGCCGTCCAGTGCGACCCAAGCTCTACACCGATAGGATCGACATAGCGGTCGTCCTTCGGCATCTGGCGCGCATGGTGTGCCGCGATGCGCTTGTGGGCAAACTCCAGCGCAGCCAGTGTATCGCGGTCGACCCGCTCCATCGCGGCGTCCATTTCCGCCGCATCGACCGCAATACCCGCTTCGGACAGGTCGAGCTGGTCGAAACGCTTCGTGTAATCGATCAGCGCGGCGTCACCTTCGGCGCGCACACGGGCAATGATATCGCGCACGACGGCATCGACATCTTCCGAAACCTCACGCTTGGTGGCGAGGAAGGCGGCAAACCGGGCTTCGAAGTTCGCTTCGGAGCTTGCAAGGCGCAAAGGCATGAATGGCGGCTCCCCCTCAGCCGATATGCGTCGGGCGTGAGGCCGCCTGCCATGCGGCCCCCAGATCGGCCAGCCGCGCCTCGACATAGTCGACCTCCAGACGAATCGCCGCGCCCGCCGAGCAGGTGAGCTCGATCACACCAGCTGGCGCTTCCGACCCCGGCTCGAAGCGTATGGCAAGGAGCGACAGCACGTCGTCTGCCTTGTCGCGCGCAAAGCCGGCCGTCTTGACGCCGCGCACAGCCTCGAAGTGAAGCGCGCTGCGCCTGCGCTCATTGTTGCGCGAGAACAAACCCTTGCGGTTTTCCCAGACGAAGCGGTTCATGACCACGACAAAACGCTTTTCGGCGGCGAGATAGACAAGATCACTCACCTTCATCACGGCATCCTGCGAATGGGCAGAGATGACCTGCAGATCCTGTTCGTCGAGGGCGACAAGCTTGAGCTGTGACATGGCGGGCGCAATCCGGAGGTGCCGGGACGGGTTTGTCCCGGTCTAGGCCGTCTTTGTGTGCGGCGCAACCGAAAGAGCGGCGCAAAAGTTCCGCAAAAAGCTGCGTATCGTCAGGAAGACAGGCGCTCGATGGTGGCGCCGCAGCCCGAAAGCTTCTCTTCCAGCCGCTCGAAGCCGCGATCGAGGTGATAGACGCGGTTGACCACCGTTTCGCCCTCGGCCGCGAGGCCGGCGATGACCAGCGAGACGGAAGCGCGAAGGTCTGTCGCCATGACCGGCGCACCCTTCAGCTTCTGCACGCCATCCACGATGGCCGTCTGGCCCGACAGCGTGATCTTCGCACCGAGCCGGGCGAGTTCCTGAACGTGCATGAAGCGGTTTTCGAAGATCGTCTCGGTGATGTGCGAACGGCCGTTCGCCCGCGTCATCAGGCCCATGAACTGAGCCTGAAGGTCGGTCGGGAAGCCGGGAAAGGGTTCGGTCGTCACGTCCACCGGCTGGATGCCCGCGCCGTTGCGGCGGACGCGAATGCCCGAATTGAGCGGGGTGATCTCGACACCGGCGCGCGCAATGGTTTCCAGCGCGCTTTCAAGAAGGTCGGCACGCGCGCCTTCCAGGATGACGTCGCCGCCCGTCATTGCCACGGCCATGGCGTAGGTGCCGGTCTCGATCCGGTCCGGGATAACCTGATGGGTTGCCCCGGAAAGCGACGAAACCCCGTCGATGACGATGGTGGGCGTGCCCGCGCCCGACACCTTCGCACCCATCGCGTTGAGGCATTCGGCTAGGTTGACGATCTCGGGCTCGCGGGCGGCGTTCTCGAGCACGGTCTGGCCGTGGGCAAGCGTCGCGGCCATCATCAGCACATGCGTCGCGCCGACCGAGACCTTTGGAAATACGTAGCGGTTTCCGACCAGCCCCTTGGGTGCGCTGGCATGCGCGTAGCCCTGCTCGATCTCGATATCGGCGCCCAGCGCGCGCAGGCCATCGATGAAGAGGTCCACCGGACGCGTGCCGATGGCGCAGCCGCCGGGCAGTGACACGCGCGCCTCGCCCATGCGCGCCAGCAGCGGCCCGATCACCCAGAATGACGCGCGCATCTTGGAGACGAGTTCGTAAGGCGCGGTGGTGTCGACGATGTTCTTCGCGGTGAAGTTCACCGTGCGGGCGTATGTCGAATTCTGCGCCTCTCGCCGGCCATTCACGGAATAGTCGACGCCGTGATTGCCGAGGATGCGGGTGAGCTGCTCCACGTCCGCCAGATGCGGCACGTTTTCCAGGCTCAGCGTCTCGTCCGTCAGCAGAGAGGCAATCATCAGCGGGAGGGCCGCGTTCTTGGCGCCCGAAATCGGGATCGACCCCTTGAGTTCGTTACCGCCGACAATCCTTATGCGATCCATGAAATCCCCTCGCCGGCGCGCCGGCCTCGTCTTGTCTGTCTGTTCAAGAGCCGGCCCGTCTAGCGCGACGGACGGCCATGTTCAATGGATGGCGGGAAACCATATCGGCCGAGCCCTCTCACAGGTCAGCCATCGCCCTTGTGGTCGTCCCCTGCCACCTTCACCAGCCCGTCGGGCCGCGAATCGGCCTCGCCGTCCCGTCTCGACCGCGCCTGCGCCTTGCGGCGCTGAAGGTTGGCCCGAAGCTTGCTGGCAAGCCGGGCCTTCTTATCTTCGTTTGGAGCCTGCTTCTGGGGCTTGCGCTCGTCGGGCGGGTTCAACCGGGAAATCTCGAGCTAAGGGCGAAATGTGTTCATCTGGCGGCGCAAGCCTATATCAGACCGAAGCGCCAGCTCAAAGTGCATAGCTGGCAAGAACGAACGCTCTGAAACCCTACCTGCATCGAACTGGCATTAATGGAGCGATCCACGCTTGCGCTCGGCCGATCCATATGGCAGAAGGCCGCCACATTCGCGACCTGCTGCGGTAGCTCAGTGGTAGAGCACTCCCTTGGTAAGGGAGAGGTCGAGAGTTCAATCCTCTCTCGCAGCACCAGTCTATCCCTTTGAAATCTTTAAATGCCTTGACCCGTAAGGGCTTCCGTCCATATTGATGTTACAAACTTCGTAACAAAGCGGGCGGCAATCGTGGCTGGCAAGGTGCGGAATCTTCTCAATCGAGACGGGCGCTACTTCGCCCGGCTTGTCATCCCGAAAGAACTTCGTCCGTTCATGGACGGCAAGACCGAACTGCGCACGCCGCTCGGTCCTGATCGTCGCGAGGCGCTAACGAAGCTTCCCGGCGCGGTTGCCCTACTGCAGCACAATATAGCACTCGGCGAACGCCGTGCCGTTGAGGGTGGCAAAAAATCGGTGACAGTCGGACGCTATCCCCTGGCTCCTGACCAGATCGCGCTTCGCCACTATCAATCTCAACTCGCATTTGATGAGGAAATCCGTGATGCCGATCCGCGCTATGCACGCATGGACATTGACGACCGACATGCCGCGCGGCTTCGCGATGGTTTTTCCGGCGCGCTTGATGATGACCAGCTAGAGGAACTTGTCGGATCGCGCATCGAACGTTTCCGACAGCTTGGCAACACGACAGCGGAACGCGGAACGGCGGAATGGCGAACGCTGGCGCGCGCCTTGTGTGTCAGTGAATATGAACTGCTTTCACGCGTGGCCGAACGGCATGACGGCGATTGGGGCGGCAAGCCGACGCACCCGCTCTTGGTCAACGCCGCCCCGGTGGCCGACGAAAAGCCACCCCTCCCCCTGAAGCGACTTCTGACGGACTACATCTCTAGCCGGAAGATCATCGGCAAGGGCCGGGGCATCGAAAAGCGCTGGACGCCTGTCTTTGTCGATTTGGTCAAGTTCATCGGCCACAACGATGCGCGGCGGCTCACCAAACAGAACCTTATGGATTGGCGCGATGCTCGCCTGAAGACCCTTTCAGCGAAGACCGTGGGGCATGTCTATCTCGCATCTGTCCGCACGGTGCTGAAATGGGCAGTCGAAAACGACAAGCTGGAAACCAACGTCGCCGAGAAAGTCCGGCAGAACGTGCCGAAGAAACAGCGGTCACGAGAAAAGGGCTTCACTGACAATGAGGCGGTAGTGATTTTGCGCGCGGCCCGCGACCACGTTCCGATCGTGACCGACAACGCCGCGACTATGGAAAACCCCAGGACCACGGCGGCGAAACGCTGGTCGCCGATCTTGTGCGCATTCACCGGCGCGCGCATCTCAGAAATCACGCAGCTACGGAAACAGGACTTCCGTAAGGAAGGTGAGACGCACGTCATGCGCATTCGCCCCGATGCCGGCACCGTAAAGGCCGGCGACTACCGTGACGTGCCTTTGCATCCGCAGTTGATCGAAATGGGCTTCATGGACTTCGTGGACGCCTCGGCGGACGGCCCGTTGTTCTATCCAGACCGGCGCGGCAAAAATCCGGCACTTGCTGCAAAGACCGTCACCGGCCGTATCAGCGTATGGCTTCAGGCACTCGGTGTGATCCCCGAAGGGGTTGCGCCTAGCCACGGCTGGCGACATCGCTTCAAGACGGTGGGACAGGAGCAAGGGATTTCCGACAGGACGCTAGACGCAATTCAAGGCCACGCGTCAAAGACGGCCGGCGATAACTACGGCGATGTGACGCTCAAGGCTCGAAAAGCAGCGATCGAGGCATTTCCCCGCTACGTGTTCGACTAGGTGCCAGTCGCGACATTCTATCGGAAGATTTGAGCATGGTTCGATCTGCCTCTGAAGTCCATCGCAGTATCGCTCGGTCAGCGCTCACCGACTCTTTGGCCAAGCTGTATCACTTGACGACTGCCTCCGTTCACCTGGCGCTGCTCTACCGAGGGCTCAGTTCGGTTCTCCTGACCGCAGGCGAGCACTTGGTGACAGCACTACATCAGGGCTAGCGCTTGATTTCACCGAAAATTGCCGACTTGGAGCCGACCAATGTTGAAACTAGGAGTCCTCGATCAAGCCTAGAATTTCGAGCCTCACACGACGTCTCGGGGACAAGGATGCAGGCGTGGCACGCGGCGCCATGGAGCGGCCGTTCATCGAGATCCGTCCCGGCGTGGTGGTCCGCACATATCGGGTCGTTGGAACAGAGTTCAAGGCTTTCGACTACCTTGGCCAAGATCTCTGGCAGGTGCTCCGCCATGCCACTCAGGCCGCCAAGAGTGCCCTGGGCGCCGGCGGTAGAGGTGTAGATGAGGATTCCGAAACGATCGGGCTGGCCCGCACCGCTGGCATAGATTCGCTCCTTCAGAGACGAGATAGGGTAACCACATGGCCTGCCCCTATGAGGTGGTCCGGTTTCAGTTTTAATGCATGATCGGCTTTCCGGCCATTGCCTGTGCAGATGGTGGTGCCGTTCTACGGTTCGGCGCCGGCCAGATG
>NZ_VSZS01000064.1 GCF_008180155.1 Neoaquamicrobium microcysteis
CCCCGTCGACCGGACGAGGCCAATCCCGCACGCCGCTCTTCCCCTTTGGTCAGCCCGGTGGCCACCCAAGCCCTCCGGGTAAGAGCGCATGCAGGATAAAGGCGCACCAAAAGGGTGTGGATGAAAATTCCGCAGAAAAAATGCGCAAGCCCGCAGCAGCAACGACCTGGCGGTATGAATTTGTGACGCAGGCGCAAATCCGTCCACTGGGGCGCGCAGCGCCGCCTGCTACCGCGCGGCTATCGCAGCTGCCGCGCCGGCCATCGTGGCGGCGCTGATGCGATTGGCGATACGCACCGCGCGCTCGCTCCGCAGCACGCGGCGCGCCTGAAGGGCGGCGACGACCCAAGTAAGGTCGATCGCGATCAGGACGATGGCCATGGCGAGAAGCAACTCGGCCCATCCGAGAATGGTGATCGAGCCGAGATCGATGAGGCTCGGCAGGAGTGCCATGTAGAACATCATGATCTTGGGATTGCCAAGCGTCACCGCCATGCCGGCGGCGAACAGGCGGAGCGACGATTCCGCGCGTGGCATCTCACCTTCGCGGATCGCCACCGGTGCGGTCCACATCCTCCAGGCGAGCCATGCGAGATAGGCAACGCCCGCCCATTTGAGGATAAAGAAGGCAAGGTGGAAGGTCTGCGCCACGAAAGCGAGCCCGAAGACCGCCATGGTGAGCCAGATACCCTCGCCGATCCACATGGCGGCCAGAAACGGCAGCACCTCGCGGTATCCCTTCGAGATGACACGGGCGACGAGCGCGGCGATCGAAGGCCCGGGCGAGCCGGCTGCGACCAGCAACGCTCCCGCGAAAATCACCAGGGTCGCCAGTTCTATCCTATGCCTCGCCAGCAATCCGAGGACACCAGCCTATCAAAGCAACGGCCGGCACGGCAATCGTGCCGGCCGGCCGCGTGATGATTACGGACGCTGAAGCGGCTCAGGCGGCGCCGACAGCCTTGCTCTTTTCGAAGCGCTTGCGCTCGTGCGGGTCGAGATAGAGCTTGCGAAGGCGGATGGACTTCGGCGTCACTTCGACCAGCTCGTCGTCCTGGATCCAGGCCAGCGCGCGCTCCAGCGTCATGCGGATCGGCGGGGTGAGACGCACGGCCTCGTCCTTGCCGGCGGCGCGGATGTTAGTGAGCTTCTTGCCCTTCAGCACGTTTACTTCGAGGTCGTTGTCACGGCTGTGAATGCCGATGATCATGCCGGCATACACCTTGACGCCGGCGTCGATGACCATCGGCCCGCGATCCTCGAGGTTCCACATCGCGAACGCGACCGACTCGCCCTGATCGTTGGAGATCAGAACGCCGTTGGTGCGGCCCGGCAACTCGCCCTTGTAGGGCTGGTAGGAGTGGAACAGGCGGTTCATGACGGCGGTGCCGCGCGTGTCGGTCAAAAGCTCCGACTGGTAGCCGATGAGGCCGCGGGTCGGCGCGTGGAAGACAAGACGCTGACGGTCGCCACCCGACGGACGCAGTTCGACCATGTCGGCCTTGCGCTCCGACATCTTCTGCACGACGACGCCGGAATGCTCCTCGTCGACGTCGATGACGACTTCCTCGATCGGCTCGAGAAGCTGGCCGCTGTCGTCCTTCTGCATCACCACGCGCGGACGCGAGACGGCGAGCTCGAAACCCTCGCGGCGCATCGTCTCGATCAGCACGGCGAGCTGAAGCTCACCACGGCCCGAAACGTAGAACGAATCCTTGTCGGCCGATTCCTCGATCTTGAGCGCGACGTTGCCCTCGGCTTCCTTGAGCAGGCGGTCGCGGATCACGCGCGAGGTGACCTTGTCGCCTTCGGTGCCGGCCAGCGGTGAATCGTTGACGATGAAGGACATGGTGACGGTCGGCGGATCGATCGGCTGCGCCTGCATCGGCTCGCTGATCGACGGGTCGCAGAAGGTGTCGGCGACGGTGCCCTTCGACAGGCCTGCGATGGCGACGATGTCGCCTGCCTGCGCTTCCTCGATCGGCTGGCGCTCGAGGCCACGGAAGGCGAGGATCTTGGAGACGCGGCCGTTTTCCAGCAGCGAGCCGTCATGGTGCAGCACCTTGACCGCCTGGTTCGGCTTCAGCGTACCCGACGCGATGCGGCCGGTAATGATGCGGCCGAGGAACGGGTTGGCTTCGAGGATCGTGCCGATCATGCGGAACGGGCCGGGCTCGACGGTGGGCTCCGGCACGTGCTTCAGCACGAGATCGAACAGCGGCGCCAGGCGCTGCTCCTTGGGGCCTTCGGGGCTTTCGGCCATCCAGCCATCGCGGCCGGAACCGTAGAGGATCGGGAAGTCGAGCTGCTCGTCGGTCGCGTCGAGCGCTGCGAAGAGGTCGAACACTTCGTTGATGACCTCGTCGGCGCGCGCGTCCGGCCGGTCGATCTTGTTGATGGCGACGATGGGGCGAAGGCCGACCTTAAGCGCCTTGCCGACCACGAACTTGGTCTGCGGCATCGGGCCTTCGGCGGCATCGACGAGGACGATTGCGCCGTCCACCATCGACAGGATGCGCTCGACCTCACCGCCGAAATCGGCGTGGCCCGGCGTGTCGACGATGTTGATGCGGGTGTCCTTCCAGTCGACCGAGGTCGCCTTGGCGAGGATGGTGATGCCGCGCTCCTTTTCGAGATCGTTGGAATCCATCGCGCGCTCCTGCACGCGCTGGTTTTCGCGGAACGAGCCCGACTGCTTGAGAAGCTCGTCTACGAGCGTCGTTTTGCCATGGTCGACGTGCGCGATGATCGCGATGTTCCGCAGTTTCATATGTCTCTCGGGAGTTATGGCCGACGCACGCAGGCGCGGGCAATCTTCGGTTGGCGCGCTCATACAGCTTTTTTCGCAATTGCGAAAGGGGGCAGGGCTCAGCGCTTGCGCGCGTAGGCGGCGAGCCCCTCGACCAGATGATCGAACATCAGCCGCACGCGGCGCGTGTCGCGCAGATCCTCGTGCATAGCCACCCACATCTCGTAGCCGAACTCGGCGGTCTCGGGCAGCACGGGCACGAGGTCGGGATCGTCGGCCGCAAGGCCGAGGTGACAGGCGCCGATGCCGAACCCGGCCTTCACCGCCATGAGCTGAGCCACGTCGCTGTCGCAGCGCAGCGCGAACATGTCGCGCGACAGAGGCCGGCCGGCGATGGAGACACCGTCCAGCAGCGCTTCGTCGCGGTCGATACCCACGATCGGATGGGAGCCGAGATCCTCAACCCGCTGCGGCAGGCCGTGCCGGGCCGCATAGTCGCGGTGCGCGAAGAGGCCGATGCGCGCCGCTCCCACATGCCGGGCCACGATGGCTTCCTGCTGCGGACGCATCATGCGCACGGCGATGTCGGCGTCGCGCCGCAGCAGGTTCTCGTTGCGGTTGGACAGCGCCAGCTCGATCTCTATGGCAGGATGCGCCTCGCGAAACGCGGACAGCATCGGCGGCAGCACGAGAGTGCCGACGATCTCGCTCGCAGTCAGCCGCACCGTGCCGCGCGCCTCGCCGCGTTCGCCCGACGCGGTGCGCACCAGATTGTCGGCGGCGGTCGCCATGGCCTGCGCCTGAGGCACCAGCGACAATGCGAGCTGGGTGGGAATGAGACCATTACGGGAGCGGGTGAACAGCCTGGCGCCGGTGGCGGCCTCCAGCGCGTCGATGTGACGGCCGACGGTCGGCTGTGTGAGCTGCAACGCGCGGGCTGCACCCGACAGGCTGCCATCCTCGATAACGGCGAGGAAGGTTCGCCAATGCTCCCAGTTTTGTGCAATCTGCTTCATCTATTTTTGTATATCATCGCCAATTATTTCGTCAATTTTCGTTCCAGTGACGAGAACCTATCTCTGTGTCATCGAACGACGCCCGAAACGGAGAGCCGCCATGAACATCCTGCTTGCAACCGCAACCGCCACAGCCCTCGCGCTGGCCGGCGCGTTCGCTCTCGCGCCGACAAGGGAGATCGTGACCGAGGTGCAGATCGACGCAGCACCTTCGAAGGTGTGGTCGGTGCTGGCCGATCCTCAGCGCTATGCGGAATGGAACCCGTTTCTGGTGGATATGGAGGGCGAACTGGCCGAGGGCGCCACACTGACCAACACCATGCGCCCGCAAGGCGGCAGCGAGATGACCTTCCGGCCCACGGTGCTCAAGGTCGAGCGGGACAGGGAACTGCGCTGGCTGGGCCGCCTGCTTCTGCCCCGCATCTTCGACGGCGAGCACTATTTCCTGCTGGAAGAGCGTGATGGAGGCACGCGCCTCGTCCATGGAGAGCGCTTTGGCGGCATCGGCCTCTGGCTGCTCGACGTCGAGCGGTTCCGGGCCGATTTCGAGCGCATGAACGCTGCCCTCAAGGCTAGGGTCGAAGCCTTGCCCGTCTCTGGATAGTGAACGGTCCGTTCTCAGAAACGCGCCCCGAGCGCTCTATCTGATCCTGCGCAACCGCTGCACAATGCGGTCGGAGGCGGGCAAAGCGCGCAGGGAGGAGAGAATGCAGAAGCTGCAGTCGCAGGGCGTTCACCACATCACCATCACCGGCGCTGACCGCCAGACTTCGATAGATTTCTGGGAGGGCGTGCTGGGCATGCCTTTCATCTTCGAGCAGCCGAACCTCGACCGCGCCAGTGAAAGCCATCTCTATTTCGACCCCGGCGACGGTCGGCTCATCACCATCTTCACCGACGAAGAGCGCAGGCCCGATCCACGCCGTACCCCGACTGAGCCGGGCTGCGTGCATCACATCGCCTTTTCGGTCTCGCGCGTGACGTTCCTCCAGGCCGTCTCAAGGCTGGACGAGCGCGGCATCCGCCATTCGGGCGTGAAGGATCGCGGCTTCATGGACTCGATCTATTTCACCGACCCGCTCGGCCTGCTGATCGAGCTGGCCTCATACCGCTTCGAGCCGCCGCACGGCTTCACGCACGCCGATGTCCTGATGGAAGCCCATCACATCCGCATCGAGCGGAACGACTACAACATTGCCGAGGTGCACCTGGCCGACGCCATCGAGCGTCTGGTCACGCGCTCAAAGGCCTCGCTGTCGCAGGACCGCTCTGCAAAACATCCATACTGAAAACAAGAACCCAGAGGGAGGAGAAGCCAATGGCAATGCAGCTCAACGTGCTCAAGCCCAGCGTGAACAACATGGCGGTGAGGGTTTTCGCCCGTGCCGCCGGCCTCGATTTTTCCGAGAACGATGTCTACGGCCACACGCGGTCGCCGGAATTCATGGCAAAGAACCCGGCCCACCTGACCCCGATGATCGAGGAGCCGGGCCTTCCCAAGGGCGCGCTGTGGGAAAGCTGCGCCATCATGCAGTATCTGTCCAACAAGCACGGGCTGACGCAGTTCTACCCTGCCGATCCGGCACGCCGCGCCATGATCGACAGCGCGATGTTCTACCTCGTCGGCACGCTCTATCCGCTGGTGGCGCGCGCCACCTACCCCTCGCTCAACTTCCCGCAATATCCGGGCGAGGTGGGCGCGAGCGAAGCGGACGATGCGGCCAAGAGCGCGGCATCGAAGGCAGCGACAGACGCCATCGCCGAGCCGCTGGGCGTGTTTCACAGCTTCTTCATGGACGGCAAGCCGTTCATCGGCGGCGACAGCCCTTCGATCGCCGACATCAGACTGGCCGTCACGCTCGAGTTCCTCGATGTGATCGACTACCCGCTTCCGGAATGGGCCTCGGCCTATGTGAGGCGGATGGAGGATGCGCTGGGCGACGCTTATGGCGAGCCGGCGGCCGACGTGCGCGGCTACATCGCCTATGTGAGGTCACAGGCGTAGGAACGGCACGGCTGTTGCGCGCGCGGCGGCCGGGGTAAGGGCGGGCATCGCCGCGTGCGAAGGCGGCTCCGGAGGTCATGCTCCGGGGCCGTTTTTCGATTCCGGGCGGCAATCGAAAAGAGTCTTGAAACATTCTTAACGCTTGTGCGTTAGGGATCGAATATTCGAGACGAGGCCACGATGACGCTTCCCTCCTGGGCCCTGAAACTTGCAGCAGCTTCAGTCATTCCCGCCGTGATCTTCGCGGGCGCGGCCCTGTCCGCGCCCTCGCAGCAGGTGGCCGGCACCGTCGCCGACCAGACCTACCAGAGCGGTGACGACGGGATCGATTTCGCTGCGGTTACCGGCCCGGTCGGCTCCCGCGAAGGCCGCACCCCCGCGTGCGCCGATCCGGCAAGCGGGCTGCATCCCTGCGTGAAATAGCGCTTCAGACCAGCCCGCGCTTTTCCATCATGGCTTCTGGCGACGGCATCTTGCCGCGGAACGCCTTGTAGAGATCCTCGGGGTCGCGCGTCCCGCCCGCCGCATAGATGTGTGTCCTGAGCTTCCCGGCGGTTGCGGCATCGAATACATCACCCGTTTCCTCGAAGGCCGAGAACGCGTCGGCATCCAGCACTTCCGACCACATGTAGGAATAATAGCCCGCTGAATAGCCGTCGCCCGAGAAGACGTGCAGGAAATGCGGCGTGCGGTGGCGCATCGCGATCTCGGCGGGCATGCCGAGCTTCCGCAGCGCTTCCGCCTCGAAAGCCAGTGGATCGGCGGGCGCTTTGGACCGCTTGTGATATTCCATGTCGACCAGCGCGCTGGCGGTGAACTCGACGGTGGCGAAGCCGGCATTGAAGGTGCGCGCAGCCAGCATCTTGTCGAGCAGCGACTTGGGCATCGACTCGCCGGTGCGATAGTGCAGCGCGTGCTTTTCCAGGATTTCCGGCACGGTCAGCCAGTGCTCGTAAAGCTGCGAGGGCAGCTCGACGAAATCGCGCGACACGCCGGTGCCCGAGACGGACGGCCACGTCGCCTCGCTCAGCATGCCGTGCAGGGCGTGGCCGAATTCGTGGAACAGCGTGCGCGCGTCGTCCATGGAAAGCAGCGCAGGCTGGCCCTTGGGCGGCTTGGCGAAGTTCATGACGTTGTAGACGATGGGAGACGTCACGCCGTCCAGCTTGTCGCCGACCTCCAGGGAACTCATCCATGCGCCGGAGCGCTTGGACGAGCGGTTGAAGTAATCTGCCAGGAAGGTCGCGCGATGCGAACCGTCGGCGTTCTTCACCTCGAACACCCGCACATCCTCGTGCCACGCGGCAACGCCCTTCCTTTCCTCGAAGGTGAGGCCGAACAGCCGGGTCGCGACGTCGAAACACGCGTCGATGATGCGATCGAGCTGCAGATAGGGTTTCAGCTCGGCCTCATCGAAAGCGTATTTCCGCGCCCGCAGCTTCTCCTGCCAGTAGCGCCAGTCGGAGGCCGCGATGGCCTCGTTGCTGCCCGCTTCCTGCGCGATGCGCTGCAGCTCTTCCTTGTCGGCGGCGGCCTTTTCGCGCGCCTTGTCCCACACCGGCTCCAGCAGACCCATGACGGCATCTGGCGTCTTGGCCATGGTGTCGTCGAGCTTGAGCGCAGCGAAGCTTTCGTAACCGAGCAGGGCGGCCTTTTCGGCGCGCAGCTCCAGCGTTTCCTTCACCAAAGCCGAATTGTCGGTCGCGCCGCCGTTCTGCCCGCGGCCGGTGAAGGCGCCGAACGCCTTCTCGCGCAGGTCGCGGCGCGCCGAGAATGTCAGGAAAGGCTCGATGATCGAGCGCGACAGCGTGACGGCGAAGCGCCCTTCCTGCCCGCGCGCGCTGGCGGCTTCCGCCATCGCGTCCCTGAGAAATTCCGGCAGACCGTCGAGTTCGTCGCCATCGTCGAGGAACAGCGCCCATTCGGCCTCGTCGGCCAGCACGTTCTGGCCGAACTGCGCGCCCAGCGACGCCAGCCGTTCGCCAATGGCGGCCAGCCGCTTCTTGCCGGCGTCGTCCAGCTTGGCGCCGGACTTGACGAAGCCCTTCCAGGTCTTCTCCAGAACCCGTTCCGTCTCGGTGTCGAGGCCGAGTGTCGCGCGCGCCGCGTAAAGCGCATCGACGCGCGCGAACAGGGCCGCGTTCATGTAGATCGCCGAGTAGTGGCGCGACATCTTCGGCGCGATCTCTCGCTCCAGCGCCTGTATCTGCGGATTGGTATGCGCGCCGGCCCTGCACCAGAACACAGCCGAGACACGGCCCAGCGCATCGCCGGCGAGTTGCAGCGCCTTCAGCGTGTTCTCGACGGTGGCCGGCGCGGGATCGTTGGCGATCGCCTCGATTTCCTTTTCGTGCACCGCCAGTGAGGCATCGAAGACAGGAGAAAACTGATCGTCGGCAATGGCCGTGAAATCGGGAAGGCCGAGCGGCCCCGTCCAGCGCGTCAGCGGGTGGGAAGCAAGGTCGATGGCAGCGTCGGACATGGAAACTCCGGGAATGGTCGGCCGTGAAGGGCGAAGGAAGGGTCGATGGAGATTTAGGGGTGCTGCAGGCCCGGCGCAACCGCCCGCCTTGACGATGGCGCAGGGCAGCAATAAGTAGGAGAGATAATAAGGATTACTTACGAATGCCTGCAAGGTTCGATCCCGACGCGATCGGCTTCCTCATCACCGATGTCGCGCGCCTGCTGCGAGCCGAGTTCGACCGCCGCACCAGCAATGCAGGGCTTGGCCTGACACCCGGCGAGGCGCGCACGCTGGTCAACGCCGCGCGAGCCGTCTCCGTCAGGCAGGCGGTACTGGCCGAGCGCATGGGCGTGGAGGCGATGACGCTTTCGGCCTATCTCGACCGGCTGGAAGCACGCGGGCTGATACGTCGCACAATCGACCCGACCGACCGTCGGGCCAAGCTGGTGGAGGTCACCGAAGACGCGCAGCCGGTGCTCGAGGCCGTGTCGAGGATCGGAACGGAACTGCGCACCGACATCTCGGCTTCGCTGCCGCCGGAGCGCATCGAGGAAATCCGCGAAGGCCTCAAGCAGATGCGCGTGACGCTCGTTTCGATGCGCCCCGAATGCAAGGGGGGCTCGTCGTCGTGAACATGCGCCCTTTGCCCCCGGCCGCTCCTGAACCCTTGATGAGCGAACGCAAGGTTGGACTGATCGGCGCGCTGCTCGTCGCCATCGGCCCGATCTCCATGGCGCTGTTCACGCCTGCGATGCCTGAGATCGTGCGCGCCTTCGGCACCACAGACGCTGCCGTGAAGATGACGTTGTCGCTTTACTTCGCCGGCTTCGCCATCGCGCAGCTCGTCTGCGGCCCGCTCTCGGACGGGTTCGGGCGCAAGCCGATCGCGCAGGCCTTCATGGTCATCTATCTGGTCGCCAGCACGCTGGCGCTGTTTGCGCCCAGCATCGAGTTCCTCATCGCTGCACGCTTCCTGCAAGGGGTAGGCGCAGCGGTCGGCGTCGCCATATCGCGCGCCATCGTGCGCGACCTGTTCACCAACGAGCGCTCGGCGCGCATCATGAACCTGATCGGCCTCATCCTCGGTATCGGGCCGGCCTTCGCGCCGACGATCGGCGGCTTCACGATGGAGATTTTCGGCTGGCACGCGATTTTCGCGCTGATGGTGGTGTTCGGCCTCGTCATCGTGGGGGTGGTGCATTTCCTGCTTGTGGAGACCGTGCATCGCGACCTGTCGCGCATTCGCCCGGCCGCCTTGGTGCGCTCCTACGGGCAGCTTCTGCGCAGCGGCTATTTCATGTCTTCGGGCCTGGCATTGGGCGGCGCCATCGGCGCCTTCTACACGCTGGCGGTCGTGCTGCCCTTCATCCTGATGAACCGTGTCGGCCTATCCCCGACCGAGTTCGGTTTGGGGATGCTGATGCAGTCGGGCGCGTTCTTCCTCGGTTCGCTCGTCGTGCGCCGCAGCATGGCGATCTACGGCGCATACCGCATCATGCCCGTCGGCCTCGTCTTCATCGCCGCGGGCAGCCTGGCGCTGGCGGTGCTGCTGCGCATCCACGAGCCGACATTCCTGACCGTCATGGGTCCGGTGGCGCTCTACGCTTTCGGCGCGGCCTTTATCCTGCCGGCGATGTCGACGGCCTCGCTCGCGCCATTCCCGCATATTGCGGGAGCGGCGGCCGCGCTGGGCGGCTTCCTGCAGATGGGTGGCGGCCTGGTGGGCGGACTGATCGCGGGGCTGTTCCCCGATCCGGTGACGGCGATCGCCACCGTCGTGCCGGGCCTCGGGCTCATGTCGCTCGTGTGCTGGGCATGGTGGCGCAGCCTGCCCGAGCCCGCGCTCGCCAGTGTCGTCATCGCACGCAACCCGGAAGCCGCGACCCCACCTGCGGAGTAGAGCGTCAGTCGGTTTCCGGCCGCTCGAAATCGCCGGTCTGCGGGTTCATAGCCCAAAGCTCGCCGCTCGAGATGTCGAACCACGCCCCGTGCAGCGAAAGCCTTCCCTTACCTTCCAGAATGGAAACGCAGGGGAAGGAGCGCAGGTTCGCCAGCGAATAGCGGATGGAGATGCGCTCCAGCGCGGTCTGGCGCTCGGACTGCGTCATCATCTCGTTGCCGGCGACGGCTTCGGCCGCAGGTGCGACGAGCCCCATCCATTTGCCGATGAAATCGCCCGGCGAGAGCGGCGCGGCTGACGGATCGAGCGCGGCACGAATGCCCCCGCACCGTCCGTGACCCAGCACGACGATATGCTTCACCTTGAGGCTCTGCACCGCGAACTCCAGCGCGGCGGATGTGGAGTGATGCTTGCCGTCGGGCGCATAGGGCGGCACCAGATTGGCGACGTTGCGAACCACGAACAGTTCGCCTGGTCCGCAGTCGAAGATCGTTTCGGGCGCCGCGCGCGAATCGCAGCACGCGATCACCATGGTTTCGGGGGTCTGGCCGTCCTTGGCCAGCGCGCGGTAGCGGTCGCGCTCGGTGGCATACCGGCCATCCATGAATGCGCGATAGCCGTTTATCAGTCTTTCGGGCAAATGGGTCATGGCACTGCCACTAATGCCAAATCGCGGCGCGCGCAATCGGGCAGTTCAGGTCCAGATCGCCATCGGTACGCCGCGTCCGTCCGTCAATGGCGGATCGGGGAACGGCATCGCCTCGCCGCGTGCATAACGTTGTGCCACCAGAAGCATCGCGCAGGCGTCGAGAAGATCGTCCTGCGCCGCCCCGCGCGGCGGCGCCGCGGCGACGAACCCTGCAGGCAGCCCGCACAGCGCCAACAGCGCACACCGCTCTTCCATGCCGGGTGGGTTCACCATCCCCTTGATCTTCTTGGCAAGCGCCATCGCGCGCTGCCCGTTGAGCCGCCAGAAGGCCGCCTCGGGATGCGATTCGATGACCCGGTAGTGAAGGTCCGGCCGCGTCACCATCAGCGCGTCGATCTCCCTGATCTTTGAAAAGATACCGAAGGCCTGGATCGAGATGCCGCGCGGCGGATCTGACGTCTGGCGCGCCACGTCGCTTGCACGGCGATGCGCCGCGTACCATTCCTCCACCGAGGCGAACGGCCCCGGCTCGGCATGGACCGCCGCCCGCGACGGGATGGAGAACACGCTCGACTGCCGAGCGCCGAGATGCCGGCGCACGAGCGTCTCAGGCCCGCGCCCGCCTGGACCGGCCCGGTCGGGCAGCCCGATAGGCATGTCGACGGCGATCACCGCGTCGCCGGGCAGGGCCTCGAGCAGATCGGCGAACGAGGGAAACACACGCGCTTGCGGCAGTTCGCCCGGCAGGCTGGACACGGCTACCCAGCCTCCCTTGCAGCCATCGACGCCGGCGCAGGCGGTCATGCCCGCCTTTCACCGCCGGGATGGGCGAGACGGCGCATCTGCACCATCGCCATCGGATGGGCGAGGCTTTGCGCGTCGGTTTCCAGCATCAGCTCGTTGGAGCCGCGCTTGACCGCGCGCGCCAGCACCTCGAACACCGCGGCGGCCGTCATCTGCAATGCCTTTTCCGCGCTTCGGCCCTCCATCAGGCGGGCGAGGAAAAGCGCGGAAGCAAGGTCGCCCGTCCCGTTGGGCGGCTTGGGAACCATGCGGTGCTCGGCCAGCACGGCCTCGCGCGGCGTCACCAGCAAATTGCCGATGGAGCCCGCCATCATCGCGTGCGCCGAGGTGACAAGCATGGTCGATGGCCCCAGCGCGACCGCGGCCTGCGCCACGGCGCGATTGTCGGCCAGCGTTGCGCCTGCCAGCCATTCGAGCTCGTAGCGGTTGGGCGTGGCGATATCTGCCAGCGGCAAAAGCAGGTCGCGCATCGCTTCCGCCGTTGCCGGCGGCACATAGAGCCCACCCGCGTCGCCCATCACCGGATCGCAGAGGTAGGTGGCCGCCGGATTGCGGGCCTTGACCGCCCGCACCAGGGAGGCGACCGAATCGGCCTGTGCCGCATTGCCGAGATAGCCGGAGAGGACCGCGCCAACCTCGCCCAGCCACGGTGAGGATTCCAGATCCTGCATAAGGGCGGCGAATTGATCCGCGTCCGGAACGACCCGGGTCGCAGGGCCGTGTCCGGGATGCCATGGCAGGACGATTGTGGGAACGGCCCAGACGGGAAATCCCAGCTGCTCCAGCGCGAAGACCGCAGCCCTGTTGCCCACCGTGCCACGCGCGACATGGCTGGAGACGACGATGACGGCGCGCGGAGCCGCCTGATCCTCTGTCGACATGTTTTTCAGCCACCCGCCGCGAAGTCGATCAGCCACCACAGAAGATAGATCAGCAGAGCCAGCCCGAGCCAGCGACCGATCCGGGTGCCCCAGAGCTCGGCCCAGTCGTTCTCGTCGGCATCGCGCCCGGTCATGTGGTTCTGGACGCGCCGCGTCATCGACGCCTCGCTCTCGGCGTCCACGCGCCCGATGATGCGCCGCGATTCGGTTTTTCTGTCGTCGTCCCGGCTCATGGATCGGCCTCTTTCGGTCGGCACGAGATTAGACGCCGGGGGCCCCCGGGCACAAGCGGGCCTTTGCGATACATCATTCACGCCGGGCGCGAATATGGCTAAGTTCACGCCGAGCCAAACCTCCTCCGGGGACCAGACCATGACCACTCGCGCCATGTCCTTCACGATGCCGCGCTCCGCGCTGTCGGTGCTTTTTCTCGCACTGATGCTGCCGCTGCTGTCGGCCTGCGGCTTCAACACCATCCCCACCAACGAGGAACGCGCAAAGGCCGCCTGGAGCGAGGTTCTCAACCAGTATCAGCGACGCGCCGACCTGATACCGAATCTCGTCGAGACCGTACGGGGCTACGCCTCGCACGAGCGCGAGGTGCTGGAAGCTGTGGTGCAGGCGCGAGCGCAGGCAACGCAGGTGCAGATCTCGCCCGAACTGCTGCAGGACCCGGCAGCCTTCGAGGCGTTCCAGCAAAGCCAGTCGCAATTGACCGGCGCGCTGTCGCGGCTGCTGGCGGTGGTCGAGAACTATCCGGACCTCAAGGCGAACCAGAATTTCCTGGCGCTGCAGGCGCAGCTCGAGGGCACGGAGAACCGCATTGCCGTCGCGCGCCGCGACTACATCGAGGCCGTTCGCGTCTACAACACCTCGCTGCGCACCTTCCCGTCGCTGATCTGGGCCAAGCTGTGGTTCACCGACGCCCAGCCTTTCCAGAATTTCACCGTTTCGGAAGATCGCATGGAGGTGCCGCAGGTCGATTTCGGCACCGACAACTAGCAAAGCAGCACCATGCGCAACCTGCGTCTTCCGGCGATCCTGCTTCTCCTGCTGGTCGCTTGCCTTCCGGCTTTCGCCCAATCGCTGCCGGCGCTGACGGGTCGCGTGGTCGACAATGCAGGCATGATCGACGACCAGGCCGAGCGGTCGCTGACGGCAACCCTGGAAGCATTCGAGCGGAAATCTTCGGACCAGATCGTCGTTGCCACGATACCCTCGCTTTCGGGCGAGGCGATCGAACCCTACGCAAACCGCCTGTTCCGCCACTGGCAGCTCGGTCAGGCCGGCGAGAACAACGGCGTTCTCCTGCTGGTCGCACGAGACGAACGGCGCATGCGCATCGAGGTCGGCTACGGGCTCGAAGGCACCCTCACCGACTTGCATTCCAGGCTCATCATCGAGAACACGATGGTGCCGGCATTCCGCGCCGGAGACTTCACCGGCGGCATCGTCCGGGCGGTGGACGATATCGTTCTGGTTCTGGAAGGCCAGGGAGAGGAGTTGCAAGCGCGCGCCGAACGCAACCGGCAGGCAGAAGATGCGATTCCATGGTTCGTCATCGTCTTCATCGCGATCTGGGCGGTGCTGTTCTTCGGTTCCTTTGGCTTCGCGCTTCTGGCGCCCGTCTTCGGACGAAAACTTGGTCCGCGACGCTACAAATGGCTGGGCATGGAGATCAGCTACAACAATACCTCCTCGGGCGGATATTCCAGCGGCTCGTCCCGCTCCAGCTCTGGCTGGTCCTCGGGCGGTGGCGGCTTTTCGGGCGGTGGAGGCTCGTCTGGCGGCGGCGGCGCGTCGGGAAGCTGGTAAGAGGGGCAGGGATGGCAAGACCGCTGACACCGCAGGAGCATCAGGCGCTCGCCGACCGCATCAGGGCGGCGGAGGCACACACGCGCGGCGAGATTTACTGCGTCGTCGCGCGTGCCAGCGACGGTTACATCTATCCCGCGGCCTTCATGCTGGCCGTGGGTCTGGCAGTCGCGAGCATACCCGTCGCGTTCTGGCTGGATCGCAGCTGGCTCGGCGTGAGCCATCTGAGCTTCGCCCTGCTGCAGGCAGCCGCGCTTGCCCTGGCGTTCGCAGTGGTGTGGGCACTGCCGGCCAGGCTGCGCATCCTTCTGGTGCCCCGCCGCCTGCGCTATCGCCGCGCCCACGACAACGCGGTGGCGCAGTTCTTCGCCCATAACGTCCATACGACGGAACTGCGCACCGGCGTGCTGATTTTCGTTTCGCTTGCGGAACGGTACGCCGAGGTCGTGGCCGACTCGGGCATCAACGCGAAGGTCGCGCAGGGTGAATGGAACGGCATCGTCCACCGTGTCGTTGCCGCTGCGGCCGCAGACCGGCTGCCGGAAGGGCTCGGCGACGCCATCGACAAGGCCGGCGCGCTGCTGGCCGCGCATTTCCCGGGCGGCACAAGAAACCCGAATGAACTGGACGACCACGTCGTCGAAATCTGACCTCAAGGCGGGCAACTGTCTGTGAGGAACCGCAACGGGCCTCACAGGACTCTTGCCGCCCGAGTCTTTTCGGGTTTATCCTTAACAAATCATGAACACGCTGACGATCGACATCAGACGGGCGGAACCACAGGACGCGGACGCGATCGCCGACGTGCACCATGAGGCATGGCAAGGCGCCTATGCCGGCATCATCCCATACAAGGCGCTGATGACGATGATACACCGGCGCGGTGCGCGCTGGTGGGACAACGCGATTCGCCGTGCCGCCAGCGTGCTGGTGGTCGAGATCGACGGCGACGTCGTCGGCTACGCGACGCTGGGCCGCAACCGCGCGCGCGAGCTGCCCCAGCAGGGCGAGATCTACGAGCTTTACCTGAAGCCCGAATATCAGGGCGTCGGCCTCGGCTCGCGGCTGTTTGCAGCAGCGCGTGAAAAACTGTCGTCCCATGGCCTTTCCGGGCTCGTGGTCTGGGCGCTCGAGGAAAACGACAACGCGCTTGGCTTCTACGCCGGCGCCGGCGGCCGCGATGTCGCCGAAGGCGTCGAGGTGTTCGACCAGAAGGCGCTGCGCAAGGTCGCCTTCGTCTGGGACTGACCTCGCTTCCGCTTATTGCTGCATTGCAATAACGGCCCGCCCGGTATATCGGCTCACCCGAGAAACCCGGACGCCCTCGCCTATCCGCAGCCAGGATTTCGCACAGGCGCTTCCCAGCATCAGGAACGGAGCCCCATGCGCATCGACGCCATCTCCATCGGCAACAACCCGCCCGAAGACGTCAACGTCATCATCGAAGTGCCGGTCGGCGGCCAGCCGATCAAGTACGAGATGGACAAGGAGGCCGGCACGCTGGTCGTGGACCGGTTCCTCTACACGCCGATGACCTATCCGGGAAATTACGGCTTCGTGCCGCACACGCTGTCCGAGGACGGCGATCCCATCGACGTTCTGGTGTGCAATACGCGGCCGCTGCTTCCCGGTTGCGTCATCAATGTGCGCCCCATTGGCGTTCTGGTGATGGAAGACAATGCCGGCAAGGACGAGAAGATCATCGCCGTGCCGGTGCCGAAGCTGACGCGCCGCTACGAGAACGTGTTCAACCACACAGACCTGCCCGAGATCACGCTCCAGCAGATCGAGCACTTCTTCGAGCACTACAAGGATCTCGAGCCCGGCAAGTGGGTGAAAATCGGCGACTGGCGCGATGCCGATGCCGCCCGCAAGATGATCGTCGAGGCGATCGACCGCGCGAAGAAGGGCTGATTCGAGGAATCAATAGTCGCCCCGACTGAGCGAGGGCACGGGCACGCTGCCCGCCTCGATGGGCGGCTGGTCGCCACAGACGAAGCCCCGCGCCTGATTGTCGGCAATCGCGCGGGCTTTTTCGTTGGCTCCGGCGTTGCCGGTCGCCACGACATAACCGACCGCGCAGCCGTCGCGCTCGTGAAGCTGCCCCACCTTCTCGACCACCAGAACCTCGATCTTCTCGTCCCCGCCGTCGGGATCGCTGACGAACCAGCGATGGATCGTGGCAAACGGTGTCTCGCGCGCGCCGTCTTTCTCGATGCGCCATTCGATGCGCGGCCCGAACGAATTGAAGGCGTCGAAGCTTTCCCAGACCGGCGCGAGATCGCCTGCCGGCGGGAAGCCGTAGAACACCGAATCGCGCGCGTCGGCGTAGTAGACGATCACCGGATAGCCCTTGTATCCGGAGCAGGCGAGATTGGCCCAGTCACCGTCGCCTTCCTGCGCGGCTGCGAAGACGGAACAGTCCGCCTCGGTGTCGATGTCCGTATAGGCGCTGACGATTTCCTGGGCCTGCACGCTCATGGCCGTCATACACAGGACGAAGACTGCAACTGGCACGCGCATGGGTCACCTCCGGGCCGGACGACCCGAGGCTAGCCCGCGTTCAAGCAGCGTTCCACCGAAATCACGAAAGCAGCGCCGGCGCGATCGTGGTGAGGATCAGCTGACGCACGAAGAAGATGAGCAGCAGCAGGATGATCGGCGAGATGTCGATGCCGCCCAGATCCGGCATGACACGGCGGATCGGACGTAGCGCCGGCTCGGTGATGCGATAGAGGAAATTGCCGATCGTCCCGACGAACTGGTTGCGCGGGTTGACGACGTTGAAGGCATAGAGCCACGAGAAGATTGCGGACGCGATGATGATCCACCAGTAAAGATCGAGCGCGAGCACGATGGTCTGGATAAGCGCGAGCATGCCGGTCTCCCCGTTTGACCCGCGACATGTAGCCATTGGTTGATGGACGGGCAAGTGGCGAAGGCGAAAGGCGGGCAAGCATACCGCCGCAGGTCTTCTGCGCGGAACGCTCGTCACGCAGGGCGCGTGGCGCTTGACAGGCGCGCGCCCGCGCTCGTAAATGCCGGCCATCCGCTGGACGGGGCCGTAGCTCAGCTGGGAGAGCGCGTCGTTCGCAATGACGAGGTCAGGGGTTCGATCCCCCTCGGCTCCACCAACGGGAAAGGCGGCCCACAGACCGCCTCATTTTCTCCGACCAGACATTTGGCCGCCGTCAGTGCGCCTCAAGCGGGTGCGCAGTCATGCCCTGAAATTCGCGTTGGCTGCAAAGGTCGGCCGGAAGCCGCCGCGCATCGCGCCGCGTCGGGCGGGCGCGGGCAGCATGTCCCTAGCAAGGATGCCCGATGCGCGCGCAAACGCGATGAAGGCGCGCTGGGCTTCCTGGGTGCTGTCGGGCGCTACCGTGGCTGCCAGACATGCGCTGACGGCGCTGTCGTAGACGCGGCCGCTCTGGCGTGGCCATGCAAGCAGTATCTCGAGCGCCTCCTCGGCGCTGTAGACTTCACGGATATCTTCGTCCTCCTTCATGAGAAGGCGCACGGGCAGGCGAAACTGTGCCGCATCCATTCTTGCTGTCCCTGTTGGATTTGTTGTTGTTTTCCCCAGAACGCATGGCTGCTGCCGAGGTTGCATGACGGCGCGGCGATATCGGCGCAATTCTGGCCGCTCGGTTGGCAAGCAGGTGTCGTGCTTGCTACGGTTCGCAGGCGGGGCGGAAATCGAGGAGGAAAATGACATGCGATGGCTACCCCGCTACGGATTGACGGTCGCGATCGCGACCATGTGGCTCGCCGTTCCAGCGACAGCGCAGGAGGCGATCCAGCCGGAGGCGACGACAGCCGTCGCCGAGCGCACATCCGTCAGGGCGCAGGATTTCATGGTCGCGAGCGCACACCCGCTCGCCACGCGCGCCGGCTACGCCGTGCTGGAGGCGGGCGGCTCCGCAGCCGACGCGGCAATCGCCGTCCAGGCCATGCTCGGACTTGTCGAGCCGCAAAGCTCGGGCCTCGGCGGCGGCGCTTTCGTACTGCACTGGGATGCGGCACTAGGCGAACTCACCACCTACGACGCCCGGGAGACCGCGCCGCTGGCCGCCGACCAGGACTACTGGCTGGGCGAGGACGGCGAGCCGATCGCCTTCATGCAGGCTGTGATCGGCGGTCGCTCGGCAGGCGTGCCCGGCACCCCGATGCTGATGGAGGTGCTGCACCGCAGGTATGGTCGCCTGCCCTGGGCGGGGCTGCTGCAACCGGCGATCGACACGGCCGAGCAGGGTTTCGAGGTTTCGCAGCGGCTGGCCGACGCGATACCGGCCGCAGACGGGCTCGACCGGTTCGAACCCGCCCGCAGCTATTTCTTCAACGATGACGGGTCGCCGCTTGCCGAGGGCGCTGCGCTGCGCAACCCGGATTATGCGCGTACGCTGCGGCTGATGGCCGATCAGGGCGCCGCACCTTTCTATGGCGGGCAGATCGCGCGCGACATCGTCGCGGCGCTCAAGACGGATGAGAACCCCGGCATTCTCACGATGGAGGACTTCGAGGGTTACGAGGTGGTGCAGCGTGCGGCCGTCTGTATCGACTACAGGGGGTACGACGTGTGCGGCATGGGCCCGCCCAGTTCCGGCGGGCTGACCGTCGGCCAGATGCTGGGCATGCTGGAATCGTTCGACCTGCCCGGCATGGGCGAAGGCATGCAGGCCCGGCATCTCTTCCTCGAAGCCTCGCGGCTGGCCTTTGCCGATCGTGCCCGCTACATGGCCGACGCCGACTTCGTGGAGATGCCGGAAGGCCTGCTCGACCGGACCTATCTGCAGGAACGCGCCAAGCTTATCAGCCCGGATACGTCCATGGGCACAGCCGCCGCCGGAGACCCGCCCTGGGACGAGACGCGCAATTATGCGCCCGATGTCGAGCGTCCGCGCCACGGCACCTCGCACTTCGTCATCGTCGACGGCTACGGCAATGCGGTCTCAGCCACCACGACGATCGAAAGTGGCTTCGGCAGCCGGGCGATGACGGGCGGGTTCCTGCTTAACAACGAGCTGACCGATTTCTCGTTCGCGCCGCAGGCCGATGGCAATCCCGTCGCCAACCGGGTCGAGCCGGGCAAGCGCCCGCGCTCGTCCATGGCCCCGACCATCGTGCTGCGCGACGACCGGCCAGTGCTCCTGACAGGCAGCCCCGGCGGCGCGAACATCATCGACTATGTCGCGCTTTCACTGGTGGCGCTGCTGGACTGGGAGATGGACCCTCAGGAGGCGATAGACCTGCCGCACATGGTCAATCTCAACGGACCGACACGGGTGGAGGAAGGCGAGGGCGCAGAGGAAATGGCCGATACGCTGCGCGAACTTGGCCATGACGCAAGCATCGCCAACCTCAACTCCGGCCTTCATGTCATCCGCATCACGCAGGACGAACTGGTCGGTGCGGCGGACAAGCGCCGCGAAGGCCTCGTCATGGGCAGATAGCGTCGGCCTGAACCGCCCCGCCAAGTTTTTCGTATCAGAGGGAATAAAGCTCCGGACACGCCGTTTCCACCACAATGCCGGATGAAGCATTCGATGCGAACGGCAGATGAAGCCGCCAGCGAAAGGCGGCGTCAAAGGAAACGGAGAGAACAGATGACCAAGGACAACGAATATTCTGCCGTGCCCGCCGATGCTGTTGACGACGGCGCGGAAACCGTGACCAGCCGTCGCCGACTTCTGGCGCTGATGGGCCTCGCAGCCACCACCGCCTATGTCGCACCAACGCTGCTTTCGATGGATCAGGCCCACGCCTCCGGCGGATCGGGCGGTGGCCGCGGCGGCTCGGGTGGCGGCGGTGGCGGTGGCAGCCGTGGTGGATCGGGTGGTGGCGGTCGCGGCGGTGGCGGACGCGGCGGATCGGGCGGCAGGAGCCGCGGCGGCTCCGGCGGACGTTCGAATGGCGGCCGTGGGTCGGGCCGCAGGACCGGCGGGCGCCGGGCGGATACTCTTCAGGGGATGTTCCGCAGCGTGTTCCGCTAAGACGCAGATTGGCCGGGGCGGCTTACACAGCCGCCTCGGCCATTTCGCTTGAGATATGAATTGAGGCCTGCGGCGCTGCTCGTCCGCAGGATGCTGCCTGTGAGGGGACCGCCATGTTTTTGTATCTGGAGGGCCTTCCCGCCCCGATAAGACTTTGCGAACGCTCGCTTCCAGTCGCCGACGCTCTGGCTTCCGTGCTGAAAGACTGGCCGTCGCGCCTGGATAAGAGCCATGACGACCGCCCCGTCTTCATGGAAATCGAGCGGGCGAACGATGGCTTCGACATTCACCGCGTGGACGATGGCTGGCGGTCGCGGGAGACCGACGACCTCGGGGTGGTGTCCTCCACGATCATCGAGATCATCGACGGTTACGTCGCAAACGGCACCGGGCTTGGCCTGCTGCATGCGGGCTCGGCCGAGTTCGCGGGCAGGCTGTTGCTGTTTCCGGCCTCCACCCTGGCAGGCAAGAGCACGCTGATGACGCGGCTTTCGGCGGCGGGGCACAAGGTCTTTTCCGACGATCTCATACCGCTCGATCTCGCCACGGGCGAGGCCGTGGCGACCGGCTGCCTGCCGCGACCACGCCTGCCACTGCCGCCAACGGCGACGCCCGAATTTTCCGCTTTCGTGGAGAGCCATGTGCTCGCGCGCGACGAATACTGTGCCTATATCGATCCCGGCGTTGGCCGGCGAGCGGGCTTCGGCGACCGCCGGGCCATCGGGGCGGTTGTGCTGCTGCGGCGTTCGACCACGCGAGTCGCAGCGCGGATCGAGCCCGCACCTGCCGAGGACGTGCTATGGGCGCTGGTGTCACAGGACACGCGCAAGGACAGCGTCGCAGCCGACATGCTGGAAGACTATTTGCGCCTGCTTTCCGGGCTGCGGTTCTGCCAGCTGCACTATTCCGATCTGGAGGATGCGGTTCGCTGCCTCGAAGCTGAATTTGCGGGATGGCCCAGCGAAGACAAGGACGGCGCGGCCGTCCTCGAACGCGACGCCGCGCCCATTGCCGTTGGTGCGAGATATGACGACGAAAGCGGCCCGCGCTTCCAGCGTGCCGAGCATGTGGATTTCCGGGCCGTGGGCCAGGGCGGCTTTGTGGTAGACCGCCGCACGAACCGCATCCATCATCTCAATCCGACCGGCCTCGCCATCTGGCGGTTGCTGGAAGGCGCGGCAACGCAGGATTCAGTCGTGTCGGTCTTCGCTGAAGCCTTCCCCGACACACCGGCCGAAACCATCGCACACGACGTGGACACGTCGATCGGGCTGCTTCTGCAGCTTGAGCTTATTGCGGTATCGAGCGGCGAAGGCGGGAGCGAACGCTGATGCATTCGCCCGCGCCCGAAAACGAACGCCTGCCGTCAGTCCTGTTCGGCGTCGGCCGATACCGGCACGGGAACCGCGTCCGCAGGGCACAACCCGCTCGCATCGAGCAGGCCCCATCCGAAAACCGGATCCTTGCCGGGCTCACCAAGATCCTGGGCAGCAGTGGCCAGCCGCTGCTTCACCTCGGCCGGCGTCAGCTCCGGCTCGCGCGCGCGAATGAGCGCGGCGGCGGCCGTGACGAACGGGGCCGCAAAGGATGTGCCGGTCTTGGGCCGGCCACCGCTGATCGAGGCTGCCGTCCAGACCTCGACGCCGGGCGCCGCGATATCGACATGCTCGCCGCGTCCGGCGCGCCGGTAGACGCGCCTGCCGCGATCCACCGCCGTTACGCCGATGACGCCGTCGTATGCGGCCGGGTAGGCCGGGGCGGCGTTCGGCCCGCCATTACCCACCGCCGCGACCACTACGGTCGCCGCGGACGCCTTGGCGATGGCTTCGTGCAGAAGATCGTTGGCCGGTCCGGCCAGGCTCATGTTCAGAACGACGACCTGGCGGCCGAGCGCCATGTCGATGGCGCGCACCAGCGTGAAAACGTCCGAGCGGTCGTCCTGACGGGCGGCACGATGGAAGGCGTCGATGGCGATGACCTGCGCGCCGGGAAGCAGGCCGGGCGTGCGGCTTTCCGCGCCCCCGACGAGCAGCGCCGCAACCGCCGTTCCGTGCTGGAGGCCGGATTCCTCCAGCTCCCCGTCTCCAAGGCGGATCGTCTCCAGCCTGCCGCCTTCGAAGGTGGTGTGGTCGGGGTTGATGCCCGTATCGACTATGCCGATGCGCGCATCCACGCGGCAGGTCGCCTCCCCGCCGCCGGCAAGCGGCCAACCAACGAGACGCGGCGCGGCGCAATGGGGACCGCTGCAACTGCCGGCCTGTTCAGGGCGGTAGTAGTGGTTGAAGTCGACCTGCGCCCCGCCGGCGAGCCCGCGCACTTCCTCGCGCGCGGCTTCCAGCGAGGAACCGTCGGGGATGCGCAGCTTGACGACGACGGTATCGAGCGACGTCACCTCCGCCTCTTCGAGAACCGCATAGCCGTTGGCGACAAGCTGGTCGCGTGCGGCGTCGCCGAGGCCGATGGCGACGATTTCGTTCTGGGCCCTGTCGGGCAGTTCGACCGGGCGGGCGGCCGTCCTGCGGCGCGGCGCCGGCTGGCCGGTGAGGGCGCGACGCATACCACGAAAGAACCTTTGCGCCGAGGGAACGCGCAGGACGCGGTTTGGCGGGGGTCTCAGATTGTCGCCGCCGCCGTAGTAGCCCCCTCCGGAGAAGCCGCCATCATCATCGTCGTCGTCATCGTCGTCGGCGTATGCCGCCGTAATGCCGAAGAGCGGGGTAACAACGGGAGAATGCGCAGCCCAGCCCAAAGACAGCGCCACCATGAATATCAGAGGCAGTTTCAGCGACCGGTTCCGTGCCAGGTCTTCCTTCATGGTCGCAGCACTCCTTCGCCATGCCTGCGCAGCCGCTACCATGCACCAGGAGCGTCTCTCCTCAAAGCGCCGAAGGCTGCTGCTCGACAAACGCGCGAGCGCGGCGAATATTCCGGCATGACCATCATGAAACCCGGGGCCTCGGCATGAGCACGCCAGCAGACGATGTCGGCAAGCAGCTGCTGGCGATGCTGCCGGTGTTGCGGCGCTTCGCCCTGTCGCTGACGCGCTCTGCCGACAAGGCCGACGATCTCGTGCAATCGGCCTGCGAGCGTGCGCTGGCAAGCGCCGACCGGTACGAGCCGGGCACCCGTTTCGACGCGTGGATGTTCCGCATCATGCGCAATCTGTGGATCGATCGCCTGCGCCGCGAGAAGGTGGCGGGGCCGATGGACGACATTGATGACCGGTCGAACATCGTGGGCGTATCGGGTGAGCAGGTGATCGAGGCGCGCTCGGAGATGAGTAGCGTCAGCGATGCGATCGCCGCCCTGCCCGACGAGCAGCGCGAGGTGCTGATGCTGACCTGCGTGGAGGACATGCCATACAGGGAAGTGGCAGATATGCTGGGCATCCCCATCGGAACGGTCATGAGCAGGCTTGCGCGCGCGCGACGAAGATTGGCGGAAGCGACGGGAATAACCGGCGACGGGGCGCGTTCTTCCGTCCAACAGGGCAAGAGACCATGACCGGGCAACAATTCGACGATGAAATCCTGATGGCCTTTGCGGATGGCGAGCTCGACGAAGCTACCACCGGGGCGGTCGAACGCGCCATGGAAACCGACGACGATCTGGCGTTGCGCGTCGCTCTCTTCATGGAGACACGGGCAAGAGCGCGGGAGGCGATGGCTCCAATGCTGGACCAGCCCGTGCCGGAAGCGTTGCGCCGCTCAATCGAGGACATGGTCGCACGCCATGGCGGCGGGGACACGCAGACGGCCGAAGTGGTGGCCTTCCGGCCGGCCGCAAACGACAGGCGGCCTTCGATCGCCCGCTCCCGCTGGATAGCACCCATCGCGGCATCCACCGTCGCCGTGCTGGCCGGCGTAGCAGGATACTGGCTGGGCAGCGCCTCGCCCGCCCGCCAGGATGCGGGACTTGCGGTCGCAGGCCTTTCGGTAAACGGCCTTCCGGCCGCACTGGACAGCACGCCGTCGGGCGAGGAGATCGTGCTGGCCGGATCGGATGCAAGATTCCGCGCCATCGCGACCTTCGAGGACGGCGACGGCAGACTTTGCCGCGAGTTCGAGGTGGATATGCCGTCGCAGGCGACGCTGGTCTCGGTCGCCTGCCGGCAGGCCGGGGACTGGACGGTCAGCTTCGTCGTCGTGGCCGCCAGCGGTGCGGACGGCTATGCCCCGGCATCATCCCTCGACGCGCTGGACGCCTATCTCTCCGCCATCGGAGCCGGCGAACCGCTGGATGACGACGACGAGCGCGAGGCGCTTTCCGCCATCCGTTGACCGCGACACGCTGCGTGCGAAAAGGCCCGGCGCGAGGAGATTCGCGCCGGGCCCGCTTGAACGCCGGCCTGGAACTGGAACACGGGCCGGCATCCGCCCCTCGTTACATGGACGGCATGATGGCGATGTCGCGCACGCCCTCGCCCGCACCTTCGACCGCGCCGACCTCGGTGGCAGCGCCGGTCTCGAGATCGACCGAATAGAGCGTGCCGCCGCTCATCAGCCAGGCCTCGTTGCCGCCGTCGCCATCCGAAAGGATGTCGAAGCCGACTTCCGAGACCTCGATGCCGAGCTCGCCGACCGGGTTGAGAACGCCGTCATTCGGCGGATCCTGCAGGACCAGCCAGCCCGACGCGTCGATGTTGAAGAGCTGCGTCGATTCCGTTCCCGCCACCGAATTGGTATACGCGCCGGCGATGATGTTGGGCGTCTGGTCGCCTTCTGCGAAGCTGTGGCTGCCGTCTTCGGTCACTTCGCCCGTATCGACATTGATGCGCAGGCTGGTGCCATCATTGCCCATCACGCGCAGACGATCGGCTGCCGGGTTGAAGTCGACGGTTGCCATGACGCCGGCCGCCAGGTTGGTGGCAAGCGTGCTGACGGACGTTGCTGCCCCGCTCTCCGGGTCGATCGTAGCGACCGTGCCGTCCTCGAACACGCCGTAGAGCATGCCGTCGGAGGGGCGCACGTCGATGCCCAGCAGCCGGCCCTCGCCACCTTCCACGGTGACCGTGCCGGTCACGGACCGCGCCTCGGAATCGACCCAGACAAGGTCGCGGTCGCCAGCGAGCCCGACGACGGTGGCAGCCGCCGCAGGCGCGGCAATGGCGACACCGGTGCCGAACACGACGGCGGTGGCGAATGCGTTGGTAATCTTCATCATCATATCTCCTTTGATGGTCGTTCCCCGGGCGGATTGGCAAATTGGCCGCGCGGCGGGGTGGGGACGGGTGACCCACCGCGCGGCCGTTAAGCGCCGAGGCGCTTAGGAAGCGGGAAGCAGAACCTTGTCGATGACGTGGATCACGCCGTTCGACTGGTCGACATCGGCGATGGTCACGGTGGCGACGCCGCCGGTTTCGTCGGTCAGCGTGATGGCCTCGCCGTCCATCTTGGCCTGCAGCGTGCAGCCGCCAACGGTCTCGACCGCATGGGTGCCGCCGTCATCCGAGATCATCTTGCCGATCGCGTCGGACATCGCGTCCGCCGCCACGACGTGGCAGGTCAGCACCTTGGTGAGCTGATCCTTGTTTTCGGGCTTGAGCAGCTCGTCGACCGTGCCTGCCGGCAGCGCGGCAAAGGCGTCGTTGGTCGGCGCAAAGACGGTGAATGGGCCTTCACCCGACAGAGTCTCGACCAGACCCGCGGCCTGCACCGCGGCCACCAGCGTGGTGTGGTCTGCGGAGTTGACGGCATTCTCGACGATGTTCTTGTCGGCGTACATCGGCGCACCGCCGACCATGGGATTGTCCTGGGCGACGGCGAAGCCGGTGAGCGCCGTTGCCGCGAAGGCGCCGGCCACAATCGTGGATGTGAACTTGCGCATGTCCTTTAACTCCTCTCGAACTGCGTTTCCCTGAGACGGGACGCAAGCAGTTACGGGAGGCGATCCAGACAAGTTTCAGCGGCGAGGAA
This sequence comes from Neoaquamicrobium microcysteis, assembly GCF_008180155.1. Classification (GTDB taxonomy): domain Bacteria; phylum Pseudomonadota; class Alphaproteobacteria; order Rhizobiales; family Rhizobiaceae; genus Aerobium; species Aerobium microcysteis. The sequence goes on from NZ_VSZS01000064.1 coordinate 26,189, forward strand.
AAATATTTGCCGTAAAGGAAATCAGATCGAGCGCAGGTCGCCGGCGGCCACGACAGGCCCGGTCGGCTGGCCGGTGGGCGAGCCGCCCTCCGGCTCCATGCTGATGGCAAAAAGTGCGCCGGAAGCGATCATCTCGCGCTGCTGGGGAGACGTGCCCATGTGCACGTTGGCGCCGGCAGGTATGACGCCCAGCGACACGGGCGCACTGTCGCCTTCGATCACCCAGAGCTCGAAGTCGTGCGCGGCTTCAGGCTCGCCGGTCACGTGCGACAGACCGACCTGGCCGCTGGCGGCATCGTAGAGAACGAGATAGCGAACATCGGTCTCCTCGCTCGCCAGCGACGCCATCAGGCGCTCGGCAGGCTCGATGGCGGCCGGCGGCAGCATGATCGGCAGCGCCATGACAAGCAGGAAGGCGGCGACTGCGGCGGCGGCGAGGCCACGCCAGAAGGTGAGGCTTTGCAGCAGGCCCGGTCTGGCTGCCGAGACCTGAATGGGTGCCCCGAACAGCCGTGCGTCGATTGAGGTCTTGATGGCCGCCGGAGCCTCCACCTCGTCATATCCGGCGTTAAGCGGCGAGAGCCTGTCTTCCCACGCCTCGACGAGCAGGGCGAAGGCAGCGTCGCTTTCGATGCGCGCCGCCGTCTCCTGCCGCTCCGCAGCGGGCAGGACACCCAGAACGTACTCGGCGGCGAGCAGGTCGTCGCCTACGTGTTCCCGTTCTCTGTCGTCCGCCGGCGTCATCGCTCGAGGCATTCCTTCAGCTTCATCAGGCTGCGCCGCAGCCAGGTTCTCATCGTGTTGAGCGGCACGGAAAACCGCTCGGCAAGTTCGGCGTAGCTGTCGCCGTTGAGATAGGCGCCGCGCACCGCCGAAGCGCGGTCTTCTTCCAGCTCTTCCAGACAGGCGTGAATCTGCTCGCGCTCGCTGCCCGCGATCGCCTGCGCTTCCGGGCCCGGCGTCTCGTCTGCCACCTCGACCGCGTCGTCCATCGCAGCCGTCTTCTCGCGGCGCGCACGAATGCGGTCGATCGAGTGGTTGCGCGCGATGGCGACCAGCCATGATATCGGACTGAGATCGGAAGCCGCAAAACGGTCAGCTTTCGTCCATATCTTGACGAACACTTCCTGCAGCGCCTCCTCGGCCTCACCCCTGTCGACCAAGACACGCAGGCACACGCCGAAAAGTTTCGCGCTCGTTCGCCGGTAAAGCAAATCGAATGCAGCCCGGTCCTTCATGGACACGCGCACGATAAGTCTGGTGATGTCTTGCGAAGCTGGTTGCGGCGACGTCATTGGGCGAGGAAGCTAGCGTTTTCAGCCGATATTGCAATGGCAGGCAGTGAGAGTAGCCGGTAAGACTTCATAGATTTATCGCTGCTAATATGTGTCCCGAAATCGGGGACGAGAAATGCAATCCAGTATCGCCTTGAGCATCGGCCTGCCGGCGGCGCTCGTCATCATCATGCTGGGGCTGGGCCTGTCGCTGCGCTTCGACGATTTCGCACGCGTGCTTGCCCGCCCGCTGCCCGTCATCATCGGCCTTGCGCTTCAGGTGGTGCTGTTGCCGGCGATCTGCTTCGTCCTTGTCTATCTCTGGAGCCTACCGCCTGCCATCGGCGTCGGCATGATGCTGCTGGCCGCCAGCCCCGGCGCCACATCGGCCGCGCTTTACACCCACCTTGCGCGCGGGGACGTTGCGCTCAGCCTTTCCATGGCCGCGTTTTCGTCGCTCCTGGCGATCTTCAGCCTGCCGATCATCGTCAACCTCTCGCTCGTGGCGTTCCATGGCGAGGGCGGAGCGGTGGCGCTGCAGATCCATCAGGTTCTGCAAATCTTCGTGATCGCCATTGTGCCGGCGATTGTGGGCATACTCATCCGCAGCCGCTATCCTTCACTCGCTGCAAGCCTCGACCGGCCGGTCAAGCTGCTTGCCACCGTGTTTCTGGCGATCGTCGTGATCTTCGCGCTGATAAGCCAGTGGAGCCTGCTGGCCGAATGGGGACCGATGGTCGGCGCGGTGACGCTGATCTTCAACCTCATCTGCTTTGCCGTCGCCTTCTTCGTTCCTCGCGCGCTCGGCGTTGAACACAGGCAGGCTGTCGCGCTGGCCATGTCCATCGGCATCCGCAACGCCGCGCTCGTCATCGCGCTGGCGATGAGCGAATTCATGCTCAACGATGCGGAGATGGCGATCCCGCCCGCCATGTACGGGCTCGTCGCCTACATAACCGGCGCCATTCTCGTCTGGCTTCTGAATCGCAGGCCGGTCGCGGCCTGACCTCAGTGTGAAAGCAGGACCGGCATGCGCAGATCGTCGAGCACGCCTTGCGTTGCGCCGCCCAGCACGAAATCGCGCAACCGCGAGTGGCCGTAGCCGCCCATAACGAGCAGACCCGCGCCCCGGTCGATGGCGCTCTTCTGCAAGGTTTCGGCGATCAGCCTGCCCTCGCATCTGAGCGGGACGGCTGACGCGTCGAGCCCCTGCCGCGACAGCCCCATAGCCAGCCGCTCGGCCGCGTCGCGGCTGGCCGGCTTGTCGTCCACCACCGCCAGTACCGACACACGTTTCGCCCTGACGAGGAAGGGTTGCGCATCGGCCGCGGCGCGCGCCGCCACGCGGCTGCCGTCCCATGCGACGGCGATGTGGTCTAGAGCACCCACCGTCACGTCCTCGGGTAGCAGCACGGCCGGGCGGCCCGATGCGAAGATGACAGCCTCTGCGACGCTGCGCGAGGTCTGGTTGCCGGCCTCCCATCCCAGGAGCCCGATGTTGAAGTAGCGCGCATGGGTCGCAGCCGTCTCGGCAAGCAGTCCGGGGGTCGCGGTCAGCGCGTTGCTGGTTGCCTTCACGCCGGCCTCGGAGGCGGATTCGGCCACGAGCGTCAGCAGATGCTCGCCGCCCTTTCGGCTTTCCTCCTCCGTTTCGCGTATCATCCCGGGCACATCGAGCAGGAAGCGCGAAAGCGCGTTCGACACCTGCGGGATCGTGGCGTCGAGAGCCAGGGCGTGGATGTCGGCGTCCAGCAGGCGGGCCACCGCGACCGCATTCTTCGCGACCGCGTCGGAGTTTCGTTGGGGGTAGGTGACGAGGGGAAGGAGGGCCTGAAGCTTCACGGGTGCGTTCTCCTGTGCCGCATTTGCTGCGGTCAATTCATCGCCGTTCCGGACGTCGCGCGCCTTGATCGGAATCAACGTCGCGCCGCATCCCGCGCGCTACCCCTTGCATGACGATGGAGCGCATCATGACCGAACTGAAAAACCTTACCCCCAGCTTCCGCCACGTCCGGCTTCTGCTGGCGCGCGAGAAGGATCACCCTGAAGGCGATCGCGACGAGGGCTACGACCTGCTTGTCCCCCTTGATGCCGAAGGCAGGCTCGACGCCGCCGAGTGGAAGGCGCATCAGGCGCTGTGTCGCGTGCGCCATTTCCGCGCCGGGGACAGCGACCGGATAGGACGGCTGCGGCGCAAGCCCGGCGGCACCTGGTATTTTGACTATCAGGAAGGCGAGCGCGACGACGAGATCGGCTTCAGGCTCGGCGGGGAGCGGTTCGTCACCGGCGAGTATGTCTCGGTCGGCCGCAACGGCACGATGCACACCTATCAGGTGGCCCGCGTGGAGAAACCATGAGCGCGCGCTGCGCTTCACGCCACGAGGCTTGCGCCGGGCCCCTGCATGGCTAGATTTGGTGGCCGGCGTTCCTCGGCGTGCAGTGCAATCTCAGGTCTCAGACAGCCCGCCCATGGTGGATCACAACACATCCGGACAAGGCCGTCTCTTCAGGACCCTCGTTTCCGGCTCGTATGCGGGGTGGCCCGGCTATCTGCTCGCGCTCGCGCTCGTTGCGACGGCGACGGCGCTGCGGATGCTTCTGCGGGACAGCCTCGACGACCACGCAGTGTTCGCGCTCTTCGCACCGGTGGCCCTTGTGGCAGCCGTGGCCGGCGGGATCGGGCCGGGACTGGCGGCGCTGGGCCTTTCGCTGGCTTCGATGGCCTGGCTGCGCGGAACTGGCGGCTCGCCGGCCATTGCTACCGAGATGGCGCTTCTGGCGGCATCCGGCCTCGTGATCGTGTGGATCGGCGGCAAACTCTACCGCACCTTGCGCGATATTCACGAAACGCGGATGGCGCTCGGCCAGCGCGAGGCGCATCTGCGCTCCATCCTCGACACGGTGCCCGACGCGACGGTGGTGATAGACCATGCCGGGGCGATCGTCTCCTTCAACGCCGCCGCGGTGCGCCAGTTCGGCTACAGCGAACCGGAGGTGGTGGGCCGCAATGTGAACCTGCTGATGCCCGAACCCTATCGCAGCGGGCATGACGGCTACATCCAGCGTTATCTGTCCACGGGTGAAAAGCGCATCATCGGCATCGACCGCGTGGTGGTTGGGCGCCGCAAGGACGGCTCGACCTTCCCGATGAAGCTGGCCGTCGGCGAGATGCAGTCCGGCGGCGCGGCCTATTTCACCGGTTTCATCCGCGACCTGACCGAACGCGAGGAATCGGCGGCGCGGCTGGAGGAAATCCAGAGCGAACTGGCGCGTCTGGCGCGGCTGAACGAACTGGGCGAGATGGCCTCCACGCTGGCCCACGAGCTCAACCAGCCGCTCTCGGCGGTAGCCAACTACGCGCAGGGCTGCACCCGCCTCCTGCGCGACATGGACGACGCGGTCTCCGCGCGCATGCGCGAAGCGCTGGAGGAAATCGCGCGCCAATCGCTGCGCGCGGGGCAGATCATCCGCCACCTGCGCGAATTCGTCATGCGCGGCGAGACGGAGAAGGCGCCCGAGGACATCCGCAAGCTGGTGGAGGAGGCAGGCGCACTCGCGCTGGTGGGCTCGCGCGAGCGCGGCGTACGCTCCGTATTCGACTTCGCGCCCGGCGCGGACATGGTGATGGCCGACAGGGTGCAAATCCAGCAGGTGCTCATCAACCTGATGCGCAATGCGATGGATGCGATGCGCGACAGCGAAAAGCGCGAACTGACGATACGCACCGCCCCGGCAGGCGCGGGCGAGGTTGTGGTCGAGGTTTCCGACACCGGGCCGGGCATCGCACATGACGTCGCCCCGCAGCTCTTCCGCCCCTTCGTCACGACCAAGGCCGGCGGCATGGGCATCGGCCTGTCGATCTCGAAACGCATCATCGAGGCGCATGGGGGCGAGATCGAGGTCAGGAGCAACCCGCAGGGCGGAGCCACTTTCCGCTTCACCCTTCCCGCCTATGAGGATGCGCGCTGAATGGATATCGGAGACTACACCGTCCACATCGTCGATGACGAGGAACCCGTCAGGAAGTCGCTCGCCTTTCTGCTGACCATGGCCGGCTTCACCGTGCGCGTGCACGATTCCGCCACCGCCTTCCTCGACGCAGCGCCGGCGATCCGCAATGGCTGCCTCGTCACCGACCTGCGCATGCCGGACATAAGCGGCGTGGAACTGCTGCGACGGCTGGGGGATATGTCCGCGAACATCCCCTCCATCGTTATCACCGGCCATGGCGACGTGCCCATGGCGGTGGCCGCCATGAAGGCCGGGGCGCTCGACTTCATCGAAAAGCCTTTCGAGGACGAGGTTCTGATCGCGGCGATCAGGCGTGCCGCCACAAAGCTCGCCAAAAATGCGGCCGGTGAGGATATCGGGGCGATCCGAAGGCGTCTCGACACGCTCAGCGAGCGCGAACGCGAGGTCTTGTCGGGCGTCGTCGCCGGTCTGCCCAACAAGACCATCGCTTACGATCTCGACATCAGCCCGCGCACTGTCGAGGTGCACAGGGCGAACGTCATGACCAAGATGGAGGCGCGCAGCCTGCCCGAACTGGTGCGCATGGCACTGGCGGCCGGCTTCGGGCCGGCCTGATCTGTGCCGTGTCGCCTGCGACGTTTTGACTTCGCTCAAAGCGCCTTAGCCGCGAAGCGCCTAAGCAGGCGGGCATGACGGGTGGATCGCCATCCGCAGATCGCCCGGAGAAGGCTGCCTTGCACCCCGTTCCCACCGTCCTCGTCGTCGTGCCCGATCCCGAGTTGCGGCGCTCGGTCGAGTTCGCGCTGGAGGCCGAGGGCTACCGGGTCGATTCCTACGCGACGCTGGGTGCGGCCTTCGCTGCGCCCGGACCTTTCGGCGCGGGCTGTGCCGTCGTTGATGAGAACGCGATCTCCGGCCGCCGCGGTGCGGCGACGCGACTGGACGGGCTGGGTGGGCCGGTGATCCTGCTTGCCGACCGCATGAGGACCGTGCCGCATGCGGCGGGCCTGACGGTGCTGACGAAGCCGCTTCTGGGCCGGCTTCTGGTGGAAACGGTCGACGAAATCGTCGCCTCCCTCGATGTCGCACGCCCCGCTACGTAGTTTCCCGTAGGGACATAACCGAATTTCGCGCAAGCGCGATTGGCGCGACACCTGCCCCATCGCACCGATGGGGAGAAAGCCAATGACCGTCCACCCGCTACCGGCAGATTTTGGGGCGTTTCCCTTCGCCCTACCCGGCGGCCATCCCGCCGATTCCAGGCACGCGCAGCCGGTGACCTGCCACGCCGCGGGCAACGAGATCTACGCGCAGGGAGAAAAGGCCGGCTGCCTCTACCAGGTGGAGTTCGGCGCGGTGCGGGTCTACCGGCTGTTGTCCGACGGCCGCCGTCAGATCTCGGCCTTTCATCTGGCCGGCGAGGTCTTCGGCTTCGAGGCCGACGGCACCCACCACTTCTTTGCCGAAGCCATCGGCGCGACCGGCATCCGCACCCTTCGCCTGCAAGCCGCAGCCGACCTGTCACACGCGCTGCTGCCGCTGGCGCTGCAGAGCCTCGTTCGCGCCCAGGAACATCTGCTGGTGCTTGGCCGCCAGCAAGCCGCCGAACGCGTCGCCGCCTTCCTGCTCGACATGGCCGAACGGCAAGGCGTCCTCGAACGCTTCGATCTGCCGATGTCGCGTACAGACATTGCGGACTATCTGGGCCTCACGATCGAAACCGTCTCGCGCGTGTTCAGCAAGCTCAGGGAAAAGGGCATCATCCGGTTGCATGGGTTGCGCGGCGTCGAGATCGCGCGCTGGCAGACGCTGCGCGACATGAGCGAATAGGGGAACGGGGTGACAGGACGGCGCGGGCGGACGTAATCTCCGCAAGCCAGTTGCAGGAGAACGACGATGCTCAAGGACCTCTTGATCTATCTCCCTTCCTACCCGCGCCCGGTTTCGCGAAGTGCCCTGCGCCGCGCCATCGACTTTGCCCGGCGCATGGAGGCGCATGCGACCTGCATCGTCGGCGAGACGACCGTGCCGCCGCCCGTCGCCTTCCATCCCTATGGCGTGGACCTTGAAACGAGACTGGCCGAACGACAGCGCGAAGTTCACCAGACGGCTCGCTCCGAGCTTGCGGCGTTCGAGGAAGAGGCCAGCCGCGTCGGCCTCGCGCATGAAGGCAGAATCGTCAAAAGCGCCTACGGCGAGGAGGACGATCAGCTTCTGGCCGCAGCGCGGCTTCACTCCTTGACGGTGGTGCCGATGCCCGAGGATGCGGAAGCTTCGGCCGATCTGGTGCAGACATTGGTCTTCGAGGCGGGGCGCCCAGTGCTGGTGCTGCCGGAGGGTGGGAGCGAAACTTTCAGCCTGGACGACGTCGTCGTCGCGTGGGACGGGACACGCGCCGCTGCCCGCGCGGTGGCCGATGCCATGCCGCTGCTGGAGCGCGCGGCCAAGGTGCGGATCGTCACCGTCGGCCGTGACAAGCCACTACCCGAGCACGGCAGCGCCCACGATCTGGCGACGCATCTTCGCCGAAACGGCATCAAGGCGACGGCGCAGGAGGAGGAGCGCGGCAGCCGCTCGGTAGGCGGGGCGCTGGATCAGGCCGCCGGAAAGGCGGACCTGATGGTGATGGGCGCTTTCGGGCACTCGCGCATCCGCGATTTCTTCCTCGGCGGCGCGACACGACATGTGCTCCGAGAGCCCCGCCGGGCTACCCTTCTGTCGCACTGAAGCCGATTCAGCCCTTTCTCGCCGGCACGACCATGATGTCGCAAGGCGCTTCGTCGAGGATGCCGATCGTGGTCCCGCCGAGCAGGACCGTCATAAGCCCGCCCGCGCCGTGGGTTCCCACCATGACGAGGTCTACGTCCTCCTTCACGACATGGTCGGCCAGTGCGACCGCCGCGTCACGGCCAGGCACGACCGCGACGCGTACCGCGTCGCTCCCGCCATGGCGGGCGAGGAATGCCCTCGCCTCGCTTTCCGCCTCGTGCCGTTCCCTTGCGCCCGTCGTCGCCACGAAGGGCAGGTCATAGGCGTTGAAAAGGGTGATCTTGCCCGGATCGAAGAGACGCGAGGCGACATCGAGCGCGACCGCCGAGACGGCGGAAAAATCGCTAGAGACCAGAATGCGCCGATACGCGCCGCGCGGCCGCTTCTTCACCACCAGCATCGGCACGGGCGCATGACGCGCAAGCGCGGTGACCGTGCTGCCGCGAATCGTCTGGCCGAGCGGATCGTTGCCGGCAATGCCGGTGACGATGAGGTCGCATCCCTGCCTGGCGGCGATGTCGAGAATGAGCCTGTCGGAGCGGCCCTCAGCAACGGTGAAGTCGAGCGGGACACCCTCTACGTCCGCGAAATCCTCCCTCAGGAGCCGTAGCGCCCGGTCTGCCGCGCCGTCCGTCGTCGGGCGGGGCGGCTGGTCGTTTGGCGCATCGAGCGCGTCGATCGCATGCACCACCGTGAGCCTCGCGCCCCATCGCCGGGCCAGGTCGATGGCGCGCTCGCGCGCCCGGTCGCAGCGCGCGCTGAGATCGGTGGCGAAAAGCAGATGTGCGGGCGTCGAAGCGTCGGTGGCTGTCATGGGTGTTTCCGTTGCTCGGTCAATTGTACCGCTTCGATGAACCTCAGCCTATATCCGTTCCAGCTCCCGACCTTTGCCACAACGCAAAAGGGCGACCCGAGGGCCGCCCTTTCGTTTGCCGTTGCGCCGACTGCTATTCGCGGTTGCCCAGGAACTGCAGCAGGAACATGAACATGTTGATGAAGTCGAGATACAGGCGCAGCGCACCCATGATCGCCTTGCGGCCTGCGACCAGCGTGCCGTCGCCCTCGTAGTACATCTCCTTGATCTTCTGGGTGTCGTAAGCCGTGAGGCCGGCGAACACCAGAACACCGATCGCCGAGATGGCGAACTGCAGGGCGGGCGAGCCCAGGAAGATGTTCACGATCATCGCGATGATGAGACCCCAGACGCCCATGATCAGGAACGAACCCATGCCCGTCAGGTCGCGCTTGGTCGTGTAGCCGAACAGCGACAGGCCAAGGAAGGCGGTGGCGGTGATGAAGAACGTCTGCACGATCGAGGCGCTGGTGTAGACCAGGAAGACCGAGGACAGCGACACGCCCATCAGCGCGGCGAAGACCCAGAACGTGGTCTGCGCGGCCGACAGGCTCATCTTCTCGACGCGGAACGACAGGAAGAAGACCATTGCCAGCGGTGCGAGCATGACGACCCAGCGCAGCGGCGAGGTGTACAGCAGCACGCCGAAATTGGTCAGCGACGTTCCGTTCGGAAGCGTGGCGACCGCAGCGGACGGGTTGGTGGCAAGCCATACGGTGCCAAGCGCGGCAAGGCCGGTGATTGCGAGGCCAAGCGCCATCAGGTTGTAAACCTTGATCATGTAGGCGCGCAGGCCTTCGTCGATCGAGGCGTCGGCGCGCGAACCGGCGGTCGCGACGCGTGCCTGATAGTTGCGAAGATCAGCCATGGAAATTCCTCTTTGTGTGCTCGTGTTCCGTCGGGTGTCGGGCATACGCCCAGGCGCCGCTGGCGGAACTCCAGCATGCCTTTGGAGAATATGCTCATTCTTGGCCCGGAGAACAAGGCCTGTTGCGGCGCGAAACGCCGCGTGAGCGTCACAAAGCGTTCATCTGCGACATCGGACCGCTCGGGTGGTTAACGCCGCGCGGCTCCCGTCAAAGATTTCGCAGCACCGGCGCGGCCTTGTGGCCCAAAACCCGCCATGTCCCCACGAGCCCGAAGCCGACCGTCAGCACCAGCGCGATGACGACCGTCGAAACCGCCACTTCCGGCAGGAAGGCGGATGGCAGCGACATGATCCGCGCGATCACGAACCACGCGGCGATCCCGCCGGCAAGCAAAGCGAATATCGCAGTCGCCAGCCCGATGATCGTGTATTCGAGCGAGAAGGCCTGGATCAGCGTGCGCCGCGTCGCGCCAAGCGTTTTCAGCACCACGGCATCGTGCACGCGGGCCCGGTTTCCGGCTGCAAGCGCGCCCGACAGCACCAGCACCGAGGCGATCAGCGCAACGGCCGCAGCAGCCCTGATCGCGACGGCAAGCTGCGCCACGATGGAATTGACGATCTCCAGCGCATCCTTGACCCGAACGCTCGTCACCGAAGGGAAGGTGCGCGTTACGGCGTTCAGCAGCCGCGCCTCGTCCGCGGGCGTGGCCTGCTCGTCCGACAAGGTGGCAAGCCACGAATGCGGCGCGCCGGCGAATGTGTTGGGCGAAAACACCATGACGAAGTTGATGCCCAGCGATTCCCACTGCACCTCGCGGAAATTCGCGATGCGCGCCGTTATGTTGCGCCCAAGCACGTTGACCGTCACGGTATCACCGAGCTTGAGGCCAAGTTCTCCGGCCTCCTGTGCGGCGAAGGACACCAGCGGCTCACCCTCGTAATCGGCGTCCCACCACTGGCCCGCCGTCAGCGTCGAGTTTTCCGGCACGTTGCGGGCATAGGTGATGCCCCTGTCTCCGCGCAGCACCCATGCTCCTTCCGGTGGCACCTGTATCTCGCGCACGTCGATGCCATTGAGCTCCATCACGCGCCCGCGCAGCATCGGCACGCGGATCAGCTTGCCGTCGGGCGCTTCGGCAGCGACGAGCTCGGCGAATGCGTCGGCCTCGCCGCTCTGGATATCGACGAAGAAGAAGTTGGGCGCCTGTTCGGGCAGGTTTCCGGCGATCTGGCGGCGCAGGTTGCCGTCGATCAGTGCCAGCGTCACCAGAAGCGTCAGGCCGAGCCCCAGCGACAGCACCACCGACGGCGTCAGCGCACCGGGTCGATGAATGTTGCCGATGGCCAGCCGCAGCGCGGTGGAGCGCACGCGCGGGCTGCGTTTCGCCAGCCACTGGACCGCGACACCGACCATGCGAAGCACGAGAAAGGCGAATATGGCCGCGCCGACGAAGATGATGGCGATGCGCCGGTCGGTGGCCGTCCAGACCGCGAGGCCGGCAAGTGCGACCGCGATCGCCAGTGTCCCCAGCAGATAGACAGGGCGCGGCATTCCGTGGGCGTCGAACCCCATTTCGCGGAACAGCGCCGTTGCGGGTACGTCTCGCGCGCGGCCGAGCGGCAGGAGCGCAAACGCCAGCGTGACCAGCACGCCGAAAACGGCGGCCAGCGCCAGCGCACCGGGATAGATCCCGCCCGCCGTCGGCACGGGCAGGACGGAAGACAGGAGCGCGCCGGCAGCCGGCGGCATCATCGCCCCGAGGACGAGCCCGGCCAGGATGCCGATGGCCGCGATGGCGAGGATCTGGACCAGATAGACGATGAAGACGAAGCGGCCTGATGCGCCAAGGCTCTTGAAGGTGGCGATCACGCCGCGCTTGCCGTCAAGATAGGCGCGCACGGCGTTGGCGACGCCGACGCCGCCAACGACCAGCGCGGTAAGGCCCACCAGCGTGAGGAACTGCGAGAAACGCTCGACATTGGACGACAGCGAAGGTGCTGCGTTGGTGCGCCCCCGTATGCTCCATCCCGCCTCGGGAAGTTCGGCCGACGCCCGGTCGCGGATTTGCTGCAGGGTTGCCTCGGTCGAGCCTTCCGGCAATCGCACCTTGTAGGCATGCTCGACCAGGCTGCCCGGCTGGATCAGACCGGATGCGCGAAGCCCGTCCAGCGACACGAGCAGCCGCGGCGCAAGCCCGAACCCGTCCGAGATGGCGTCCGGTTCGGTGACGATGCGGGCGCGCAGTTCGATATCGGCATTCCCGAGCCTGATGCGATCTCCTACCGAAAGGCCCAGCCGGTCGAAGAGGATGTCGGCGGCAGCGGCACCCTGCGCGCCGTCGCGCTCGGCCAGCAACTCATCCAGCGGAATGCTGGGCTCGGTGACGAGTTCGCCATAAAGCGGATAGAGCCCGTCGACGGCCTTCACTTCCACAAGCGTCTGGTCGGAGCCGTCTGCCAGCCGCGCCATCGAGCGCATGTTGGCGCTCTCCGCGACCGTGCCGAGGCCGTCCAGGAAAGCGCGCTCGCGCTCGTCCGTCTCGCGGTGAATGAGCTGGAACCGGATATCGCCGCCAAGCAACTCCTTGCCCTGCGATTCGACGCCATAGGTGATGGCGCGGGCAACGGAGTTGACGCCTCCGATGGCCGCCACCCCCAGCGCAATGCAGGTGATGAAGATCAGGAAGCCGGAAAGCCCGCCGCGCATCTCGCGCAGCGCGAAACGCACGGCGAGGCGGAAACTGCGCGACCCGTCGCTCATGCGTTGACCGCCGCCAGTTCCGGGGCGGTTTCGATGCGGCCCGACCGCATGGCGATCTGCCTTGTACAGCGCGCGGCGAGGCTGGGGTCGTGCGTGACCAGCACCAGCGTCATGCCACGCTCGTCGGCCTTGGAGAAAAGCAGGTCGGCGATGGTGCGGCCGGTCGCCTGGTCGAGATTGCCGGTGGGCTCGTCGGCTATGAGGATCGCGGGTTCGGGCGCCAGAGCCCGTGCGATGGCGACGCGCTGCTGCTCGCCGCCCGAAAGCTCGCCGGGATAATGCGTGACGCGCTCGGCCAATCCCACCGCGGCCAACTCGCGCTGCGCCACCGCGAAGGGATCGGGATGGCCTGCCAGTTCCAGCGGCACGGCGACGTTTTCGAGCGCCGTCATGTTCGGGATGAGATGGAACGACTGGAACACGATGCCGACATTGCGGCCGCGAAACGCCGCCACCTCGTCCTCGCTGCGGTTGTCGATGCGCTGACCGGCGATGTGCACCTCGCCGGCATCCACCTTCTCCAGACCCGCCAGAACCATTAGCAGCGTCGACTTGCCGGATCCCGACGGGCCGACGATGCCGGTCGCCTCGCCCTTTCTCACGGCAAGGCTGACACCTTTCAGCACATGGACCGATGAAGCACCTTCACCCAGGGTAAGCGATACGTCTTTCATCTGGATGACGGTTTCTGTCACGGGCGGAGTTCCTATATGAGGGTCGTCGGGGCAGGCGCCGGTCACATATGGGTTGTAGAGCATGGCTTTCAAACGATTTCGCGACGTTTTGATGGGCGCCGGGCTGGCGCTGCTGGTGTCGGTTGCGGCAAGCGCTGCCGAAACCGTCAGAATCGTCGGTTTCGGCGACAGTCTGATGGCGGGATACCAGCTCGACGCCGGCCAATCCTTTCCCGAGAGGCTTGAAGTCGCGCTTAAGGCGCGCGGTCACGATGTCGTGATAACCAATGCGGGCGTCTCCGGCGATACCACGGCTGCGGGGCTCTCGCGTCTCGACTGGTCGGTGCCGGACGATACCGACCTCGTGATCCTCGAGCTGGGTGCCAACGACATGCTGCGCGGCATCTCGCCCGACGTGACCGAAAGTAACCTCGTGTCGATGATCGAGCGGTTGCAGGAGCGCGACATCAGCGTCGTGCTTGCGGGCATGGTGGCCGCTCCCAATCTTGGCCCAGACTACGGCGAGCGCTTCAACGGCATCTTCCCGCGGCTGGCAGAAACTTACGACCTGTCCTTCTATCCGTTCTTCCTCGACGGGGTGGCTGCGGACGCTTCGCTGCTGCTCGAAGACGGCATGCATCCGAACGCCGAGGGCGTCGATCGCATGGTTGAGCGGTTCTTGCCGGTCATCGAGGAAGCGCTTCCTGGAACCGGAGACGGCGCATAGTTGTTTCCCACAGGTTCCGCAACGGAATCGCCGCGCTGCACAAAACAGCTTGCCCGATCGCACGATCGGTGATTCGCTGGCCTTGAGCAGTCGATTCGAGGAGGTAGCAATGCCTAGACTATTCACCGCCCTCGAGATACCGCGTGACGCCGCCCTTTCGCTCTCTCTCCTGCGCGGCGGCCTCCCCGGAGCGCGCTGGATCGACGTCGAGAACTACCACCTCACTCTGCGCTTCTTCGGCGATGTCGAAGGCCATGTCGCCGACGAGATCGCCAACGCGCTCGACAGGGTTCGCAGGCCCTCCTTCAACCTTACACTTTCCGGGGTAGGCGCCTTCGGGTCGAAGAAGCCGCATTCGCTTCACGCCTGCGTCGCTGCCTCACCCGACCTGATTGCGCTGCAGGCGGAGATCGAACGCATCTGCCAGCGCCTCGGCCTGCCCGCCGACCCGCGCAAATTCGTTCCCCACGTCACGATCGCAAGGCTGCGCAATTCGAGCCCGATCGAGGTCGCCGGCTATCTGTCGGCGCGCGGCAACTTCGCCACCATGCCCTTCAGGGTCGGCCGCTTCGTGCTGATGTCCTCGCGTGATTCGGTCGGCGGCGGTCCCTACATCGTCGAGGAAGCCTGGCCGCTCGTGGGCAGGGACAACGGGCGCGCCGCCGTTGCGGAGCCGTCCCTCGACGCGTTCCCGATCATGCGGTAGCGACAATGGCGCGCGACAAACTCGACAGCGAAGCCGTGAGCAGGGCCCTTGCCGAGCTCGATGGCTGGGCACTGGAAGACGGCGGCGTCGCGATCGTTCGCAACTTCGCCTTCAGGAATTTCAGCGAGGCGTTCGGCTTCATGGCCCGCGCGGCCCTTGCCGCCGAAAAGCTCGACCATCATCCCGAGTGGTCGAACGTCTACAACAAGGTCGATGTCCGGCTGAGGACGCACGATGCAGGCGGGCTGACCGATCTCGACTTCAAGCTCGCCCGCAAGATGAACGGGTTTGCCGGCAACTGAAACTGTCGCAGGACTGACAGAATCGATCGATATGCGCTAGGTTGAGTTATCTCCCCAAAGCGACAGGTTCGGCCATGATTCCCGTTTCCATTTCCGTCCTCACCATCTGCGGCATCGAAGAGCTGCCGGCGCAGAGCAAGCGCTCGGTGTCCCACGTTCTCTCCGTGCTCGACCCCGAGCTCCCGGAGATCGCCACCTTCGCCGATTACGGCGAGCATCACCGCACCACGCTGCGCTTTCACGACATCATCGACCCCGCAGATGGCAGGGTGATGCCCGAGCGCGAGCATGTCGAATCGATCCTGAAATTCGGCGAGGAGCTGCGGGCGTCGAAGGAAGCGCGCGAGGACGGCCATCTGCTTGTTCACTGCCACATGGGCATCAGCCGCTCGACGGCCGCGATGGTCACGCTGATGTCGCAGGTGGAACCCGAGCTGTCGGATGACGAGCTGTTTGCCCGCCTGCGCACGATCCGCCCGCAGGCATGGCCCAACTCGGTCATGATCGCGTTTGCCGACGACCTGCTCGGCCGCAAAGGCCGTCTGATCGAGGCGCTGCGCGGCCACTATCGCCACCAGCTCGTCGCCCAGCCGAAATATCGCGAATGGATGCCGTCGCTCGGCCGCGGGCGGGAAGTCGACATGGCTCTGTGATCGTCGGGCGCGCGCCACTTGCAACCGGCGCGCGCTACGCCCATCTCAACAATATGGAAAAGAGCGTCGTTACCGAGGCCCGGCTGGGTGAAATTCTCAAGCCCGTTTCGCCTGAGGAAAACACCCGGCGGGAAAAGCGCGTGCGCGACAACTTCTGGCGCACGGCGCGCAAGGCCGCGCGTCATATACCCTTCATGGAGGATGTGGTCGCCGCCTATTTCGCTGCACTCGACAGCAGGACGCCCACCCGGGTGCGTGGAACGCTGCTGGCGGCGCTGGCCTATTTCGTCATGCCCATCGACCTGGTACCCGACTTTATCGTCGGCTTTGGCTTCACCGACGATCTGGCAGTGCTGACTGCCGCCGTCACGGCGATCCAGGGCCACATCAAGCCATCGCACCGCAAGGCGGCGCGCAATGCGCTCGACCGGGACGACGCTTAGCTCTCCAGGCTCCCCGTTCCAGTCAAACTCTCGCCGCTTTTGCCGTTTTCAACACGCTGAAGGGATGCGGCATGCCGTCTTGGGCGCGAAAAGTCCGGGCGGTATATGGGTGGCAAAGCGGCGGGGCGCGTACGGTCGTGCGGTTCACTCTTTGGTAACCCTGATTAAATTAACATGAAACGAATGGGACCTCGATCTGGGGCCAGTTCGATCACCCGTACACGACCACGCACAGGGATACTTTTACGACGATGCGCGGAACAATCCTTTCGATCTCCTGCCTCGCCATGATGGCACTCGCCACGCCGGCGCTCGCCCAGTCGGCGACCAAGATCGGCCAGCACAATGCCTGGGGCACCTACTCCTACGACGCCAACAACAGCAAGGTCTGCTATGTGCTGACCGTGCCCACCGAAATGCAGCCTCCCACCCTGAACCACGGCGACATTTTCTTCTTCGTCAGCCAGAAGCCGGGGCAGAACGTCTCCTACGAGCCGCAGTTCATCGCCTCCTATGACTTCCAGACCAACTCGAAGGTGAACGTCACCGTTGGCGATCGCTCGTTTTCGATGTTCACGCGCGGAAAGTCGGCATGGATGGAGAACGCCGCCGAAGAGCCCCAGCTCATCGCCGCCATGCGCGCCGGCGCCGACATGAAGGTGCAGGCGACTTCGGGTCGCGGCAACGCCACCAACTACACTTTCTCTCTGCGCGGCATCACCGCGGCGCTCAACTCGATCCAGACCTGCCAATAGAATCGGGTCGCCAATCGGCATCGAAAGGCCGGGCCCAGGCGTCCGGCCTTTTGCATTGGCGGCATTCTTCTGCTATGTGCCCGGCCAAACTGGCACGCGGACGCTGCCGCCACTATCTTTCCTGACCATGACGCTATCACTAGACCTCACCTCGGCGCAGACGCGCGCTGCACTTGCTGCAAATGCGCGCCTGCCGGAAAAGCCTTCCCTGATCGGCCTCACCCGCGAGGAGATGGCCGACGCGCTGGCCGTTGCCGGCGTGCCGGAGCGCCAGCGCCGGATGCGTGTCCAGCAGCTGTGGCACTGGCTCTACGTGAGGGGCGTCAGCGACTTCTCGCAGATGTTCAACATCTCCAAGGATTTGCGCATGGAGCTCGATCGCCACTTCTCGATCGCGCGACCCGAGATCGTCGAAGAGCAGATTTCGAGTGACGGCACGCGCAAGTGGCTATTCCGGTTTCCTCCGCGCGGCGCAGGCCGCCCCGTAGAGATCGAGACCGTCTACATTCCCGAGGAAGGCCGCGGCACGCTGTGCATCTCCAGCCAGGTCGGCTGCACGCTCACCTGCTCCTTCTGCCACACCGGCACGCAGAAGCTGGTGCGCAACCTGACCGCCGAGGAAATTCTCGTCCAGCTGATGACGGCGCGCGACCGGCTTGGCGATTTCCCCGACCGCGACACGCCCGACGGCGCGATCGTGCCGGCGGAAGGCCGCAAGGTCTCCAACATCGTCATGATGGGCATGGGCGAGCCGCTCTACAATTTCGAGAACGTCAAGAAGGCGCTGCTGATCGCATCCGACGGCGATGGGCTCTCCCTGTCGAAGCGGCGCATCACGCTATCCACCTCCGGCGTAACGCCCGAGATCACCCGCACCGGCGAGGAGATCGGCGTCATGCTGGCGATCTCGCTGCACGCCGTGCGCGACGATTTGCGTGACATGCTGGTGCCGATCAACAAGAAGTATCCGCTCGACGCGCTGATGGAGGCGTGCCGCAACTATCCCGGCCTCTCCAATGCGCGCCGCATCACCTTCGAATATGTGATGCTGAAGGACGTCAACGACAGCATCGACGACGCCAAGGAACTGGTGCGCCTGCTGCGCGGCATCCCCGCCAAGATCAACCTGATACCATTCAACCCGTGGCCGGGCACCAACTACCAGTGCTCCGACTGGGAGACGATCGAGAAGTTCGCCGACTACATCAACCAAGCAGGCTACGCCTCGCCGATCCGCACGCCGCGCGGCCGCGACATCCTCGCCGCCTGCGGACAGCTCAAGTCGGAATCGGAGCGCATGCGCAAGACCGACCGCCTCGCGCTTGAAGCGATGATGATCGCCGGGCACGGCGAGGCTTGAGCCGGGTCTTCGATTATCTGGCCCGCTTCGCCGTCATCGTATTCGGGTTTCTCTGCGCCGCCATTGCGGCAAGTTTCTTCGCCAACCTGCTTATCATCGGCACTTTCGGCTGGACCGACACCGCGCCCTTCGCGTTCAGCGGACCGATCTATTTCACGGTCTTCTTTCTCGCGGCCTTCTTCGCCTGGCACGCATTCTTCCCCGCAATGGCCGCCATCCTGCTGGCCGAGATTCTTCAGCGCAGGGACGGGCTGACGCATACGCTTGCCGGCGGCGGCGTGTCGCTGGCGGCCGTGGCCTTCGCTGCTCCCGATCTGTTCTTCGACACAGGCCTGACGGCTGCGTTGCTGGCCTGCGGCCTCGTCGGCGGCTTCGTATACTGGATGGTCGCCGGCCGCACTTCCGGCGAGTGGCTCGACAGGCAGCCGGTGAATTGACCGCCGATCGCTTATCGGGCTGAAGCCGTCAGAATGCGCAGCGCGAAAACCGAGAACACGCCGGCGAACAGATAGTCGATGGCGCGCATGATGCGCGGCGTTCTTCGCAGCAGGTTCGAGAACCCGTCCGCCGCCAGCACCATCGGCACCGTCACCGGCAGCGATATCGGGATGAACAGCAGGCCCAGGAACAGAAGCTTCTGCGCCGCGTAGGGGTCGCTGGCCGATACGAACTGCGGCAGGAAGGTCATGAAGAACAGCACGATCTTCGGGTTGAGCAGGTTGATCGCAAGTCCCATCGCCCAGTTGCCGACGAGCGAGCGCGGCTTCACCGGCTTGCCATCCAGCGAAAAGGCCGAGCCGTGGCGGATCGCCTGTATGGCGAGCCAGATCAGGTAGCCGGCGCCGAATATCTTGAGCGCCAGGAAAGCCTGAGGCGAGGCTGCGATCAGCGCCGAGAGCCCTAGAGCCACCAGCAGCGTATGGACCATGACGCCCGTCATAGCGCCCGCCATGCAGGCAAGGCCTGCCGCGCGGCCCTGCGACAGCGCGCGTCCCACGAACAGCGTCATATCGGGGCCTGGCGTAATCGCGATGATGAACGTGGCAACGGCGAACTGGGCAATGATGGCGAGGTCAGGAACGAAGCTCATGGTGGCACGGCCCGGCGCGATGGACGATCACGACTTCATACACCGCATGCTGCCTGCTGGCGAGAACCGGCGACGGGAAAGCAGACTGTCGACAATGCAGCGTGAACGACGTCGAAAACGGTTGCAACAGCAACGATATGCCATAATGTATGCAGGCTGAATTCACAAAAAACATAAGATTCAGCCAAAATGGGAGGAGATGGAATGACGAAAGCAGCGATTTCTCGCCGCAGGTTTCTGCACAACTCGACTTTGGGCGGCGCGGCTGTCGCCGCGACCACCCTTGCCGCGCCAGCCGTGCTCGCACAGGCACCGGTCCGTCTGCGTATGCAGACCTCGTGGCCCTCTTCGGACATATTCCAGGAGATGGCGCAGCAGTATGTGGATCGCGTGCACGCGATGTCAGGCGGCAGGCTTCAGATCGACCTTCTGCCCGCAGGTGCAGTCGTCGGCGCGTTCCAGGTTCAGGACGCCGTCCATGACGGCGTGATCGACATATGCCACACGGTCACCGCCTACTGGTACGGCAAGAACAAGGCTTCCTCGCTGTTCGGTACCGGCCCGATCTTCGGCGGAGACGCTGCCGCCATGCTCGCCTGGATTCACAACGGGGGTGGTCAGGAGCTCTACAGGGAGCTTGTCGAGGACATTCTGGGCCTCAACATCATTGGCCGCTTCGCGATGCCCATGCCCACGCAGCCACTGGGCTGGTTCAAGGAGCCCATCGAAAACGTCTCGCAACTTGCCGGCCTCCGCTATCGTACGGTCGGGCTTGCGGCAGATCTCTTGCAGGCCATGGGCCTGTCTGTTGCGCAGCTTCCCGGCGGCGAGATTGTACCGGCCATGGAACGCGGCGTGATCGATGCGTTCGAGTTCAACAACCCCACCTCCGATATGCGTTTCGGCGCACAGGATGTGGCCAAGAACTACATGATGGGCTCGTTCCATCAGGCCAACGAGTTCTTCGAGTTCAATTTCAACCGGGACATGTGGGACGGCCTCGACGAGGATCTGCGCGCCATTCTCGACCACTCCACCGAGGCGGCCAACACCGCCAACTATGCGCTCGCGCTCAGCCAGTATTCACAGGACCTGCTGCGCCTGCGCGACGAAAATGGCGTCAACATCATACGGACGCCACAGGACTTCCTTCAGGCGCAGCTGGAAGCGTGGGACCAGATCATGCCGGACCTGATGGCCGATGAGTTCTTCGCCAAGGTGGTGGAAAGCCAGAAGCAGTGGTGCGACAGGGTCGGCTACTACAGCTTCTTCAATCAGACTGACTACAAGATGGCGTACGAGCATCATTTCCCCGGCAAGCTGGGATTCTGAGCGGTGGACGGCAACGAAGGTGGCCAGCCGGCCACCTTCGTTTCGTCCTCACCTTGGTTGCGAAGGAAGCCCCCGCATGGGGCAGTGATGCAGGCGCGATATGCTTCTATACATTCGGTTCGCCGATAGCCTGTCGGCATGGTTCGGCAAGGCCTTCGCATGGTGTGTCATGGTGATGACCATCGGCGTGGGCTACGAAGTGGTCGTCCGCTACATCTTCCGTAGCCCGACCGCGTGGGCCTTCGACCTCACCTACATGATGTACGGCTCGATGTTCATGATGGCGGGGGCTTATGCGCTTTCGCGTAACTCGCACGTGCGGGGCGACTTCATCTACAGGCTGTGGAAGCCGCGCACCCAGGCCACCGTCGAGCTGATCCTCTATTTTGTCTTTTTCTTTCCCGGCGTGCTCGCGCTGATCTTCGCCGGCTGGCGCTATGCAAGCCGCTCCTGGGGATATCTCGAGGTCAGCGTCATGAGCCCGGCCAACATCCCGATCTATCAGTTCAAGTCCGTCATCGTGGCCGCCGGCATCCTGCTTGCCATTCAGGGCCTGGCGCAGGTCTTCCGCTGCATCATCACGATCAGGCAAGGCTACTGGCCCCCCCAGGCCGACGACGTCGAAGAACTGGAGGAAACGCTGCAGAAGGAGGGGCTGGCGGCGCTGGACCCCGACGCGCAGCTCCTGCAGGACACCGGCCACGATGCCGCCCACGACAACCGGGAGACACGGCCGTGACCGATCCTCAAGTGGCCATCATGATGCTTGGCCTGTTCATCTTCATCATCATGTTCGGTTTCCCGGTCGCCTTCACCCTGATGGCGATGGGCATCGGCTTCGGCTACTACGCCTACTTCGACGGCGGGCGGATGTGGGCCGGCTACAATCGCGCGCTCAACAGTGATGCGGATACGTGGACCCTTTGGGAAAGCTGGATAAGCGGATTCTTCAACAACCGCGTTTTCGATCTCTTCGTCAACCAGACCTATTCGGTCATGGCGAACGACGTGCTCACCGCCATCCCGCTGTTCCTGTTCATGGGTTACATCGTCGAGCGCGCCAACATCGTCAGCCGTCTGTTCGAGACGCTCAACCTCGCCACGAGGCGAATGCCGGGCTCCATGGCCGTGGCAGCCATGATAACCTGTACCCTGTTTGCAACCGCCACGGGCATCGTCGGCGCAGTGGTCACGCTGATGGGGCTGCTCGCCTTCCCCGCGATGATGAAAGCGGGCTACGACAAGCGCTTCGCCTCCGGTGTCATCTGCGCGGGCGGTACGCTGGGCATCCTGATACCGCCTTCCATCCTGCTGATCGTCTATGCCGCGTCGTCGGGCACCTCGATCGTCAGGCTTTATGCCGGCGCGCTGTTGCCGGGTCTGCTGCTTGCGGGCATGTATCTGGTCTACATCATCGTGCGCGCCTATTTTCAGCCGCAGCTTGCGCCGAGGCCGCCGGAGCGCGACGAAAGCGTCTCTTCACTGCACGTCGCCTGGATGATGCTGACCTCGTTCTTCCCACTGGCGGTGCTGATCCTGTCTGTGCTGGGTGCGATCCTGTTCGGCCTCGCCACCCCCTCGGAAGCGGCCGCCATCGGCGCGCTGGGCGGTCTGGCGCTTGCCGCGGCTTATCGCGCGCTCACATGGGAACGCCTGCAGGAATCCGTCTATCTGACGGTGCGTACCACTGCGATGGTGTGCTGGCTGTTCGTCGGCTCCTGGGTCTTCGCGTCGGTCTTCTCCTATCTCGGCGGCGAACATGTCGTACGCGAACTCGTGCAGAGCCTGTCGCTGACGCCGCTGCAGTTCCTGATCCTCGCGCAGATCATCATCTTCCTTCTCGGCTGGCCGCTGGAGTGGTCGGAGATCGTCATCATCTTCGTGCCGATCTTCCTGCCGCTGCTGCCGCTGTTCGAGATCGACCCGCTGTTCTTCGGCATCCTTATCGCCCTGAACCTGCAGACCTCGTTCCTGTCGCCCCCCATGGCGATGTCGGCCTACTATCTCAAGGGCATCCAGCCCAAGAACGTCGAGCTGACGCAGATCTTCGCGGGCTCGATGCCGTATCTGGCGCTGGTGCTGGTATCGATGATCGTCGTCTACAACGTGCCGGGCATCGTCTATTATCTGCCCCAGCTGATGTACGGACGATAGGGAGGAAGTGATCCATGCCACTGCGTCATCGGCTGACCGACATCCACAAAGGCGTCGAGGAAAATGCCATGCTTGACCGGGTGCTCGCCCTCGTCGCCTTCCTCTTTTTCAGCGGCTTTCTCGGCGTCATCATCTTCTCTGTCAGCCACCCGATGCTCATTGTGGTGGCCGGGATGGGCATTGCCTTCGTCGGCTGGGACTTCTTCTCCCAGCTCTTCCTGCGGCGCAGGCGATACTGATCAGTCCTTGGTGGGCCGCAGCGGCAGCGGCTCGGCCTGCTCGACCTCGTCAGGCAACTCGCCCTTGAGCGCGTAGGCACGCCCGTCCCACCGCCACACGAGACCGGTCCCCGCGCCGCGTACCGGCAGCGTCACCAGATCCGGCCAGCCAAGCGAAAGTGAACGCCGCTCAAGGTGGAGCAGCACGTTCTCGGTGTCGTAGACCGCCCGCCATTGCCCCGTTTCGTCCTGTTCGCCGTCCGCATCACCGCCTGCCTCGGGTGCGAAACCGGTGATATTGCAGCCGGAAAGCCCGTAATACCATGACGAGCCGCAAAGCCGGGTAAACAGCAGACGCCGGCCCTCGCCAAGCTCCACCATCGCCGCGCTGACCTGCGGCTGCGACGCGGTGGAGGCCGCGAAAGCTTCGATGTCGTCCGCCCGCAACTGGCGTGCGAGGTTGATGTGCGACGAATAGGGCGTGAAGGTCACCGCCTGATAGGCCGACATGTCGCGCTGGCTGCACCGCTCCTGCGCCGTAGTAATGGCGACGTTGGAACCCTGCAGCGAGAAGACGGCGGGATCCGCCGCGTCGCCGAGGCGGATCTCCAGCCTCAGCCCGGACTTCAGCGGCTCTATCGCCTCGCTAGGGATTCTCGCGGTCAGAAGATTGCCGTCGGCGGAAAAAGCCACGTCGAAACCGCGGCCGTCGATCATCAAGGTCGCAGCGGCACCGTAGGCGGCGCGCAATGCCTCTTGCGCAGTCTCGAGCGTCAGCGTCCAGCGCTGCGCCTCGCATGAAAGCGCACCGGAAATCCCGCCTCCCCCGCGTGGAGCCGGCAGGCTGGCGCGCGCCTCCGTCTCGTCGGCTGTCCAACGGTCCAACGGTTGCGCGCCTGCCTGTGCGGTGACGGCAAGAAGGGCCGCGAACGCAAGCAAGGGTGCGCGCGCGGCAAGTCGTTTCATCGCGCGCGGCGAATGCGGCGCCAGGCTTGACCGATCCGGCAAGCTTTTCTCCCCCCAGTGCAGATGGAATCACTTGCGCAATCCTATCGACCGTTGCCCGCTCGGCAAGATTGCATCGGCTCACATTCGGATGAGCGGATGAGCCACCGGCCGTTCGTGGTTCGGGCGGCCTTGCCCGGCCCGGCATTCCTGCTAAAAGTGCCGCCGATTGAAATCGGGCTACGGGCCCGCGCGAGAACGGGGGCTTCATGTCCAAGTGGAAAGACGTCAAGAAGGTGGTGCTGGCCTATTCGGGCGGGCTCGATACCTCGATCATCCTGAAGTGGCTCCAGACCGAGCTCAACGCGGAGGTGGTCACCTTCACCGCCGACCTCGGGCAGGGCGACGACGATCTTGAGCCGGCGCGCCGCAAGGCCGAGATGCTGGGCGCGAAGAAGATGTACATCGAGGACGTGCGCGAGGAATTCGTGTCCGACTTCGTCTTCCCGATGTTCCGCGCCAACGCGCAATATGAGGGGCTCTATCTGCTCGGCACCTCCATTGCCCGCCCGCTTATCTCCAAGCGTCTGGTCGAGATCGCGCATGAAACCGGCGCCGACGCGATTGCCCATGGCGCGACCGGCAAGGGCAACGACCAGGTGCGCTTCGAGCTTTCGGCCTACGCGCTGAACCCGGACATCAAGGTCATAGCACCGTGGCGCGACTGGTCGTTCAAGTCGCGCACGGACCTCATCGACTTCGCCGAGAAGCACCAGATCCCGATCGCCAAGGACAAGCGCAACGAAGCGCCGTTCTCCGTCGACGCCAACCTGCTGCACTCGTCCTCCGAGGGCAAGGTGCTGGAAGACCCGTGGGGCGAGCCGCCGGAATACGTCCACCAGCGCACCGTTTCGCCGATGGACGCGCCCGACGAGGTGACGGAAATCACCATCTCGTTCCGCCGGGGCGACGCGGTCGCCATCGACGGCAAGGAGCTTTCGCCCGCATCGCTGCTGGCCGCCCTCAACGACCTCGGCCGCGACAACGGCATCGGCCGCCTCGACCTCGTCGAGAACCGGTTCGTGGGCATGAAGTCGCGCGGCGTCTACGAGACCCCCGGCGGGACGATCCTGCTTGCAGCGCATCGCGCGATCGAATCGATCACGCTCGACAGGGGTGCGGCCCACCTCAAGGACGAGCTGATGCCGCGTTATGCCGAGCTGATCTACAACGGCTTCTGGTTCTCGCCCGAGCGCGAGATGCTGCAGGCATTGATCGACAGGAGCCAGGAAGACGTCGAGGGCGATGTGCGCCTCAAGCTCTACAAGGGCAACGTCATCGTCACCGGACGGCGTTCGCCGAAGTCTCTCTATTCCGACGCGCTGGTCACATTCGAGGACGATCGCGGCGCCTACGACCAGAAGGACGCCGAGGGTTTCATCCGCCTCAATGCGCTGCGCCTGCGCACGCTGGCCGCAAGGAAGCGCAACGGCTGAAACTTCTCAGGACTGTAAAAAGGCCCGGAAGCAGCGCTTCCGGGCCTTGTCGTTTCCGGCGATGCGACGGCTCAACCGTCGATCTGGCGACCCATGATGGCGATGGCCTGCTGGTAGACACCTGCCGCGTTCCAGCCCTGGATAGCGCGATAATTGGGTTCGCCGGGCTGGTAGCCGGCGCCCGGCCGCCAGCCGTGACCGCGTAGGAAGTTGGCTGTCGAGTAGAGCGCATCTGCCCTGCTGCGGATGAGATCGACGCGGCCGTCGCCATCGCCGTCGATGCCGAACTTGATGACGTTTTCCGGCAGGAACTGTGTCTGCCCGACCTCGCCATGGGCCGCCCCGATCGCATCGGCGCGCAGTGAGCCGTTGTCGACGAGTTGCAGAGCCGCCCAAAGCTGGCGCGTGAAGAACTCCGAGCGTCGGCAGTCATAGGCAAGCGTCGCCACGGCCGAGACGATGTTCTGGTTGCCCATATAGCCGCCGAAATTCGTTTCCATGCCCCATATGGCAAGGAGTACGCCCGCCGGAACGCCGTATTGCCGCTCGATGCTGCTGAACAGCTGGGCGTTCTGCTGCTTCAGCTGCTTGCCCCGCCGCACGATGGCGGCGGCGCCGCGGCGCTCCATGAACTGGTCGAGCGTCAGGCGAAAGCTCTTCTGCCCGCGATCCGCGCTGATGGTTGCGTTGTTGTATCGCGTGCCGTCCAGCGCAGCCAGCGCCCTCTGGCCCACGCCCCGGTTCGCCGCCTGCTGGCGGAATTCCGCCTTCCAGGCATTGAACCCATTGGAATTGTTGCCGCATTGCTGCGCCTGCGCCACACCGGTGGACAGGCCCAGCGCCAGCAACACCATCGCCAGCGCCTTGCCGCTCGCCTTCGCCGCCATCCGATTCTCCTTGCTCGACTGATTCTGTCCCTTGGCGCGACATTGCCAGCCTGCCGCCGGCTTGTCACGCGCCGCCCGCAAGATGTTGCCAGGTTCAAAACGCTGGCGCGCGCCGCTAAACTTCAATAACTTCGTATCGTTACCGGAGCCTTACTTGGGGGAAGGGGCATGGCGGATGTCGATGTCGTGATCGTCGGCGCTGGCTCGGCGGGACTGGCGGCGGCGCGAACGCTCCAGCGGGCCGGCAAATCCTTCCGGCTGCTCGAGGCGATGGACAGGATCGGCGGGCGCGCCTTCACCACCAGCGAACATTTCGGCATCCCCTTCGACATCGGCTGCGCATGGCTTCACGCCGCCGACCGGAACCCGTATTTCGCGGAAGCGCAGGAGGCCGGGTGGACGCTGTTTCACCACGACATGGGGCTCGACCACCTCTATTTTCGTGGCCGCAGGGCAGACCCAGAAGAACTGGAAGCCGCGCGGGCGGCCGATGCCCGCATCCAGGCCAGCATCGAGGCGCATGACGGCCTGGACGACAGGCTGGCTTCGCTGCTGGGAAACTGCCACGCCCTGCGCGCGGCGGCGACCTTCTCCGGCCCGATGGATTTCGGCAAGGACGACGACGAGATTTCCATCGCCGACTTCAGCGCCGCAGCCGACCTAGACCCCAACTACTTCACCAGGGAAGGTTTCGGCACGCTGGTGGCACGCTACGGCGCTGGCATACCGGTCGAGCTTTCGACGCCTGTGCGCAACATACGCTGGGGCGGCCCCGGGGTTGCGGTCGGCACAGATCGTGGAACGATCCGCGCCAGTGCGGTCATCGTCACGACATCGCCGGCAGTGCTGGCCTTCAACGAGATCGAGTTCCTGCCCCGCCTGCCGGATCGGCACATGGAAGCGATCTTCGACCTGCCGATGGGCATGCTCACCAAGATCCCCGTCGAGATCAGCGGCGGGCGCTTCGGGCTGAAGCCCTTCGACGACCTGCTGATCGAGGGTCACGCGCGACACGACCTGTTCTTCCTGTGCTTTCCCTTCGACATCGACCTGATGGTGGGTTTCGTCGGCGGCGATTTCGCCTGGGAGATGGAGGCGGCCGGCGAAGCCGCCGGCGTCGACTACGTCGTGGGGCAGCTCTGCGCCATCTTCGGCAACGACGCGCGCAAATATGTCGGCCGCGCCGCAATGACCCGCTGGAGCGGCGAACGCTACATGCGCGGCGCCTACGCTGCCGCGAGGCCCGGCCGGGCCGGGGCGCGGCGAACGCTGGCAGCGCCGGTGGGAGAACGTATCTGGTTTGCCGGCGAACATCTGGCCGGACCGCTGATCCAGACCTGCGGCGGCGCGAGACTGTCGGGCGAAGAGGCCGCCAGGAAGGTGCTTGCCCAGCTCTGAGCGCCGGCTTTTGCCCGCCTCCCGATATGAAGCGTGACCGCAATTCACTCCGCGCTAAAGGAACCTTGTCGTCCTCTTTCCGTTCTTGGCTCCTGAAGGGGTATCTGAAGGAGAGAAGAACAAATGAAAACGAAGTTTCTCGTTTCTGCCGCAACCTGCGCGATGCTCGCGCTTACCGGCACGGCCATGGCGCAGACTGCGGTCGTCGCCACCACGGACCTGAATATCCGCTCCGGTCCCGGGCCTGAATATCCCGTCATCGGCGCCATCGCAATCGACGACCAGGCCATGCTGGGCGGCTGCATCGAAGGCAGCAAGTGGTGCCAGATCAGCTATGCAGGCGCCGAAGGCTGGGTCTATTCCGACTACCTGATCGCCGACAATGCCGGCGTTGAGGTTATCGTGACCGAGCGCCCGGCCGGGATGGATGTGCCGGTGGCGGTCTACGAAGGCCCGGCTGAAACCGCTCCCGTGGATGGCGGCGCGGTTGGCGGCGTGACCGGTGGCGTGACCGGCGCGATTGCCGGCGCGATCATTGCCGGTCCGGTCGGCGCAGCTGTGGGCGGCATCGCCGGTGCAGCCGGCGGCGGCGTCACCGGTTCGATCATAGACCCCAATCCAGAGGTCCGCACCTATGTCCAGGAAAACCCGGTCGAACCGGTCTACCTGGAAGGTGAAGTGGTCGTCGGTGCCAGCCTGCCGGAGACCGTCGAGGTTCGCGAGATTCCCGACTACGAATACCGCTACGTTTACGTGAACGGCCAGCCGGTGCTCGTCGAGCCGGGCACGAACCGCATCGTGTACATCGTCCGCTAGTTCCCTCAGTCTGTCGGACGATGTCGAGGCCGCCTGTCCTCCGCGACAGGCGGCCTCTTCTGTTGGGACGGCATTTGCCTTGACTCTGCCGCGCTTTTCCTGTCTAGAGCGCCTGAATTCAGCGACGAGTGACAACTCCGAGCCGCCGACCGGGGCGATCTTCCTGCGAGAAGATAACGATCCCGGAGGTCAACACCCGGCAGCGCGATGCGCCCCCGGGTGCTTTTCGGCTTTGAGGTTTGGCATACCGCCGCTGGGGCATTACCTCTCTGGCGAACGAAATCGACAGGGAACGGGAAAAGCGGATGTTTGAGAGCCTACAGGAACGACTTGGTTCGATATTGAACGGCCTGACCGGCCGTGGCGCGCTGTCGGAAGCCGATGTGTCCGCCGCGCTGCGCGAGGTTCGCCGTGCGTTGATCGAGGCCGACGTTGCGCTAGAAGTCGTCCGCTCCTTCGTCGACAAGGTGCGCGAGAAGGCCGTCGGCGCCGAGGTACTCAAGTCGATCAAGCCCGGCCAGATGGTCGTCAAGATCGTCCATGACGAGCTGGTCGAGATGCTCGGCTCCGAAGGCCAGACCATCGACCTCAACGCGCCTGCGCCCGTCGTCATCATGATGGTCGGACTGCAGGGTTCCGGCAAGACGACCACCACCGGCAAGATCGCAAAGCGGCTGACCGAGCGGCAGGGCAAGAAGGTCCTGATGGCCTCGCTCGACACGCGCCGGCCCGCCGCTCAGGAACAGCTTCGCCAGATCGGCGAGCAGACCGGCGTCGCCACCCTGCCGATCATTGCCGGCCAGTCGCCGGTGGACATCGCAAAGCGCGCCGTGCAGGCAGGCAAGCTCGGCGGGCACGACGTCGTCATCCTCGACACCGCTGGCCGCACCCATATAGACGAGCCGCTGATGGTCGAGATGGCCGAGATCAAGCGGTCCTCGACCCCGCACGAAATCCTGCTCGTCGCCGACTCGCTCACCGGTCAGGACGCCGTCAACCTCGCCCGCAACTTCGACGAGCGCGTCGGCGTCACCGGCCTCGTGCTCACCCGCATGGATGGCGACGGTCGCGGCGGTGCTGCTCTTTCCATGCGTGCCGTCACCGGCAAGCCGGTAAAGCTCATCGGCGTCGGCGAGAAGATGGACGCGCTCGAGGAGTTCCATCCCAAGCGCATCGCAGACCGCATCCTCGGCATGGGCGACATCGTCTCCCTTGTCGAGAAGGCTGCCGAAACCATCGACGCGGAAAAAGCCGCGGCGATGGCCAAGAAGATGCAGTCGGGCAAGTTCGACCTGAACGATCTCGCCGACCAGCTTGGCCAGATGCAGAAGATGGGCGGAATGGGCGGCATCATGGGCATGATGCCCGGCATGGGCAAGATGAAGGACCAGATGTCTGCAGCCGGCCTCGACGACAGGATGTTCGGTCGCCAGATCGCCATCATCCAGTCGATGACCAAGGCCGAGCGCGCCAACCCCGATCTGCTCAAGCATTCGCGCAAGAAGCGCATCGCGGCGGGCTCGGGCACCGACGCCGCCCAGATCAACAAGCTTCTGAAGATGCACCGCCAGATGGCCGACATGATGAAGGCCATGGGCGGCAAGGGCAAGGGCGGCGGCATGATGCGCGGCCTCATGGGCGGCATGGCGTCGAAGATGGGGCTTGGCGGCATGATGCCCGGCATGGGTGGCATGCCCGACCTGTCGAAGATGGACCCCAAGCAGTTGGAGGCGCTGCAGAGGCAGGCCGAGGCAGCGGGCCTCGGTGGCGGGCTGCCAAAGGGCCTGCCGGGCGGTTTTCCCGGCCTGCCGGGTGGAGGGCTTCCGGGACTTCCCGGCGGCATGAAGCTTCCGGGCCTGCCCGGCAAGAAGAAGTGAGGGGGAGATGAACGAAGCGACACCCATGGACGCCGCGCGCGCCCAGCTCGCCGAATACCGGGCCTCCATCGACAATATCGACGCGGCCCTCATCCACATGCTTGCCGAGCGCTTCCGCTGCACCAAGGCGGTAGGCGTGCTGAAGGCGAAGCATGATTTGCCGCCGGCAGACCCGGCGCGCGAGGGCCAGCAGATCGCGCGGCTTCGCCAGCTCGCGCAGGACGCTCACCTCGACCCAGATTTTGCGGAGAAGTTCCTGAACTTCATTATCCGCGAGGTCATTCGCCACCACGAGGCGATCGCCTCCGGCAACCAGACAAATCCCTGAACACCAAGATCAACGAACCAAGGCCCAGGCCCAGAAATCCAGGAGAAATGAAATGGCACTGAAAATCCGTCTCGCCCGCGCGGGCTCCAAGAAGCGCCCCTACTACCACGTCGTGATCGCCGACGTCCGTTCGCCCCGCGACGGCCGCTTCATCGAGCAGGTCGGCTCGTGGAACCCGATGCTGCCCAAGGACGGCGACCGCGTGAAGCTCGACGAAGACCGCATCAAGCACTGGCTGTCGAACGGCGCGCTGCCGACCGACCGCGTCGCCCGCTTCCTGTCGGAAGCCGGCCTCGTGACGCGCGACGCCCGCTCGAACCCGACCAAGGGCGTTCCGGGCAAGAAGGCGCAGGAGCGCGTCGCCGCTGCCAAGCAGGCCGAGGAAGACGCAGCCGCCAAGAAGGCCGCAGCCGAAGCCGCTGCCGCCGAGGCAGCAGCCGCGCCGGCAGAGGAAGCCGCTTCGGAAGAAGCTGCATCCTGATTTCTTCCTGCACATCGCAGATACGAAAATGGCGGGCCTGAGCCCGCCATTTTTTTGGTACCCGGACGCCTTTCAGCTGGTGCCGAAGCGGTCGATCACATCGGTAAGCGGCACATGACCCCTGCACGCGCCGTTGCCCGGCTGCATCTCGCCGCTCTCCAGCGCCATCGCATAGGCGACGGCGGGTTCGGCTTCGATGCGCTTTCTCAAAGCTGCGAGCTTCGGCCAGCGGGACGTGTCCGCCACCTGGTGAAAATCAAGCCAGCGCGCGACGCCGATCAGAACGCCGTCGGCCAGAGTGGGATGGTCCGCGACCAGAAATCGCCCGTCGCCGATCATTTCTTCCAGTCGGTCATGGCGCTCGATGACGCCGTCTGCTCCCCATTCCTTCAAAACCGCCTGAACAGGCGGGTTTGGCGGCTCCATCTCCATTGCGGCCCATAAGGGGCCGAATGCTCCCGTGAAGCCGGTGTTGATGAACGCCATCAGCTGGTGCGCCCGCTCTGCCTCGCGCGACAGCGGATCGAAGCTGATGCGGCGACCCGTATCCCTCGCCTCCAGCCAGGCGGCGATCGCCATGGTTTCCGTGAGAACGCCGCCCTGTTCGGTGATGAGGGCCGGCGTTTCCACACGCGGGTTGATTCGCCTGTAGGAGGGCTCTCTCATCTCGCCGAGCATGTCGACGCGACACAGGCTGTAGGGCTTGCCCAGCCATTCCAGCGAGGCGACGAGCCCCATGGAGCTTCCGGCCGGGAAGCCATATATAAGGATCGGTTCCATATTTGTTGTTCTCCGTGATTTCTTGAGATCACGCTGCGCAGCGGAGCCGGACCATATCGGGCGGCCGCGCCAAGTAAATTACGCACCTTTTTGTAACCACGAGCTGCTCATGAAAGACCTCGTCTCCCGCTGCCCGATCGAAGAAGTCATGCAGGTGCTGAGCGGCCGCTGGCCGGCGCTGCTGATTTACTACCTGCATGAGGGGACCAAGCGGTTTACCGACCTTCGTCGCGACAATCCGACGATCTCGCACAAGATGCTCGCGTTCGAGCTTCGCAAGCTCGAAGACGCCGGTATTGTCCGCCGCACCGAATTTGGCGGCTATCCGCTGCGGGTCGAATACGACCTGACCCCTGCCGGAGAACGCCTGGTGCCGCTCATCGACGCGCTGGGGGACTGGTGGGAGGCGCAAGAGCCGGGCTTCACGGATACGCCGCCAACGGTGGCCGCTTCAGCCGAGGTCTAGCCAGCAGCGTAACAGCAGAAACACAAAAGCCGCGACGACGCGCGGCTTTGTGATCGGTTGGGAAAACTGGAGCGGGCGAAGGGATTCGAACCCTCGACCCCAACCTTGGCAAGGTTGTGCTCTACCCCTGAGCTACACCCGCTCGCGCGGCTCTCGCCGCAAGCCGCGCCTATATGGCCGAACTCGACCGGGAATGCAACAGGCAAAGACATGAATTTCTTGGCCTCTCGCGGCGCGGCTTGAGGCCATGTCTGGCGACGCCACCAACCGGGCTGGACGCGCGGCGCGCGCTTCGGCTAAGCACGATCTTCCATGCCTTCGACGGAGCTGACGCAATGCCCAAGACGCCCGACCAGCTTTTCGCCTTTCTGGACGGCCTGGGCATCGCGGTGAAGACGGTCACCCATCCGCCGCTCTTCACCGTGGCCGATTCGCAGGCCCTACGCGGCGAGATCGCCGGCGGTCACACCAAAAACCTGTTCCTGAAGGACAAGAAGGACAACTATTTCCTGCTCACGGTAGAGGAGAATGCGGAGGTGGACCTGAAGCAGATCCACCATGTCATCGGCGCGGCGAGCCGCGTCTCTTTCGGCAAGCCCGACAGGCTGCTCGAACTTCTGGGCGTCACGCCGGGAGCCGTCACCGCCTTCGGCATCGTCAACGACACAGCCGGCGCTGTGAAGATCATCTTCGACGAGGCGCTGATGCGCCACGACATCGTCAATGCCCACCCGCTGACCAACGATGCCACGACGTCGATAGCGCGCGAAGACCTGCTTCGCTTCGTGGAGGCGACCGGCCACCAGCCGCTCGTCTTGAAACTCTCGGCCTAGACGCCACATTTCATTGCGCGTCTACTCGACCTGCCGCGCCGCTGGTATTAGAGCGTGCGAAAGTCTCGGCGAAACAAGGAACGGTTATGAGCGTTCAGGACAACCCCTATGGCGGCTATGCCGTCCAGTACGGCGACAACGGTGCGCCGGCCGAACCCGCGCAGGACGCCGCGGGAGCGGTGAAGGACACGACCACGGCCGGCTTTGCCGCGGACGTGATACAGGAATCGCGGAACCAGCCGGTTCTTGTCGATTTCTGGGCGCCTTGGTGCGGCCCGTGCAAGCAGCTTGCGCCGGCGCTTGAAAAGGCGGTGCGTGAATCGCGTGGCCGGGTGAAGCTGGTCAAGATGAACATCGACGAGCATCCGGCCATTGCCGGCCAGCTCGGCATCCAGTCCATTCCCGCGGTCATTGCTTTCCGCGACGGCCAGCCGGTCGACGGCTTCATGGGCGCGATACCCGAAAGCAAGATCGTCGAGTTCATCGACAAGGTGGCGGGTGCGGGCGGCGCCGGGCAGGCGACTGCCGACGCTCTCGCCGCCGCCCAGGAAGTGCGCGCGGAAGGCGACCTGCAGGGCGCGGCGCAGATCTATGCCGCGATCCTCCAGCAGGAGCCGGAAAACCTCGATGCTCTGGGCGGTCTGGCGGAAGTGCTGTTCGACGCCGGTAGCGCGGACAATGCCCGCGAAGTTCTTGCCCGCGCGCCCGAAACCGCCAGCGATGCGCCGCAACTTGCCGGCATCCGCGCCAAGCTGGCGCTGGCCGAGCAGGTGGCCGAGCTGGGCGACCCTGCGGCGCTGGAGCGCCGTCTGGCCGAAAACCCGAAGGACCATCAGGCGCGTTTCGACCTCGCTCTGATCGCTAACGCGCTCGGCGAGCGCGATCAGGCGGCCGACCATCTGCTGGCGATCATGAAGGCCGACCGCACCTGGAAGGACGACGGCGCGCGGCTCCAGCTTCTGAAGTTCTTCGAGGCTTGGGGCATGGCTGACGAAGCGACGCTTGCGGCCCGGCGCAAGCTTTCGTCGCTTCTGTTCTCGTAAGCGCAGGCGAGGTAACGCCGGCAGCGGCAGATAGGAGACGATGGTGCAGGCGGGAAACGCGCGCTACCGAACGGCGAAGGACATTCCCGACACGGTCCCGGTGTTTCCGCTGACCGGCGCGCTGCTCTTGCCGGGTGGCCGCATGCCGCTCAACATATTCGAGCCGCGCTATCTGGAGATGATCGACCATGCGCTGGCCCATCAGCGCCTCATCGGCATGATCCAGCCGCGTCTTGACGGGGCGCTGCGCAGCGATGGCGAGCCGGAACTGTGCGAGGTCGGCTGCCTTGGGCGCCTCACCTCCTTTGCCGAGACCGGCGACGGACGTTACCTCATATCGCTTCAGGGCGTGTGCCGTTTCCGGATTGCCTCCGAGATGCACACAAGGGCCCCTTTCCGCCAGAGCCGCATCGCCGCCTTCATCGCCGACCTCGACGCCGAGGCGGGCGCGGGCGAGGTCGACCGCCCAGCCCTGCTCAAGGCTTTCCGTGCCTATCTGAAGGCCAACGACCTCGACGCGGACTGGGAAAGCGTCAGCCGCGCCGAGAACGCGATGCTGGTCAACGCGCTGTCGATGATGGCGCCCTATGGCCCGGCCGAAAAGCAGGCGCTCCTTGAAGCGCCGGACCTGAAGACCAGGGCCGAGACGCTGATCGCCATCACCGAGATCGCGCTGGCGCGCGACGACGAGGATTTCGGCTCCAGCCTGCAATAGTGGGGAAACATGGACGAGACGGCACTGGCCAAAGCACACGCGGTCGACCCGAAACTTCTCGAGATGCTGGCCTGCCCGCTGACCAAGGCGCCGCTGAAGTGGCGGCCCGAAACCTCCGAGCTGGTATCGCCTTCGGCAAAGCTGGCCTATCCCGTGCGCGACGGCGTGCCCATCATGCTTCCCTCCGAAGCGCGGCCGCTGGCCGAGGACGAGCTGGACCGGTGAGGTTCTTCCCGGACAGGCTCGGTCCAGTTGCGCGCAGGTGCCACCGTGACCCGTCGGGACCCTCGTGAGCAGCCCTGAAAAGCAGGCCCGCCGCAGCAAGGGCTATGCCAACCGCGAGGCGATCACCGCGGCCGCGGCTGGGCTGTTCTGGCGCGAAGGCTACGCCTCTACGACGCTTGCCGACGTGGCGATTGCCGCGAACGTGCCTCCCGGAAACCTCTTCTACTATTTCAGGACCAAGGCCGACCTCGCCCGCGCCGTCGCCGACGTGTTCGTGGCCGAGACGGAGGCGATGCTGGAAGCGACCGGCGCGGATGAAGGCGAACCGCGCCGTCGGCTGGCTGCCCTGGTGGCGAGGCTGTCGCGCAGCGCGCCCGGCCGTGTGGCGCATGGCTGCCTGATCGCGCTTTGCGTCAGGGATTTTCGCCGCGACGCGCCGGAAGCCTCCGATCGTGCCGCCGAGGCTTTCGCGATGCTCGTCGGCTTCATGGCGCGCGAGCTTGGCCGGGCCGGCCAGCGCCCCTCGCTGGCGCTTTCACGCGCGCGCGCCGCACTGGCCGAGTGGCAGGGCGGCATCATGCTTGCCCATGCGCTCAAGGACGCCTCCATCCTGTCGGAGAGCTTTCGCCGCATGGAACGTACGCTGGCTGGATGAGCCGCTGAAAAGCGCTTTCCGGCGGTCGTGATGGATGCCATGCACATCAATGAAAATTCCGTCCCTTGGGCATCACCTTGACGATCCGGGCCGCCGCGTTCTCGGCAGACGGGCCCGCATGCTTTGAAGGAACGGCGACGACGGCATGGCGACGAAGCAGCCCCGCCGCAGCCAGCGTCCGCCGGTCTTCGTCTATGCCACGCTTCACCTCGTCGGCCGGTCCGGCAAACTCCACCCTGCCTGCGGTTTCCGAAAGTGCGCCAAGTTGCCAGCTCAGATCCTCCATCTGCTCGGCCACAATATGAATGACGTCTGCCTCGCACTGCAGGCGGCCGCTCACGCGCAGCAGCTTGCCGCCCATGATGACCGGCCGGAACCGCTCGAAATCCCTGTGCCAGACGATGACATTGGCGATTGCCTCTTCGTCTTCCAGCGTAAGGAAGATGGCATTGCCCTTCCCCGGCCGCTGCCGCACCAGAACCAGCCCCGCCACCGAGACCCTGCGCCCGTTCGGCACCGATCCGAGATCGACATTCGGCGTGATGCCGGCCTGATCGAACTGCCGGCGCAGGAAGGAGAGCGGATGGGCCTTGAGCGACAGGGACAGCGCGCGATAATCGTGGATCACATGCTCTCCAAGCGGCATGACAGGCAGTTGCATTTCAGGCTCCCTGTCTTCGAGGTGCACGTCGGGCCTGTCGAAAAGCGGCAGCGTTTCCGTGGCCGAAGCGCGATCGAGCGCGCGGACGGCCCAGAGTGCGGCGCGCCTGTCGAGGCCGATGGATCGGAACGCATCGGCCTGCGCCAGCTTCTCGATAGCGCCGACATCGAGGCCGGACCGTAGCCACAGGTCGCGGACCGAACGATAACCCTCGCCGCGTCGTTCGACGAAAAGCTTCATCTGCTTCTCGGGCAGCCCTTTCACCTGCCGGAAGCCGAGCCGAACTGCGTGGGCAGTTTTGATGACACCGCGCATCGAGGCATGCCGCCCGATGATCTTCGAAGGATCGAAACTCATCTTTTCGAGAGTGCAGTCCCAGTCCGACTCGTTGATGTCCACGGGCAGAATCCCGACCCCGTGGTCGGCCGCATCCCGCACCAGTTGCGCCGGCGCATAAAAGCCCATCGGCTGCGAATTGAGGATCGCCGCACAGAAGACGTCCGGATAGAAGGTCTTGAACCAGCAGGAAGCATAGACCAGCAAGGCGAAGGACGCGGCATGGCTCTCGGGAAAGCCGTAGTCGCCGAAGCCTTCGATCTGAGCGAAGCAGCGCTCGGCGAAATCCTTCGTATAGCCCTTGGCAATCATGCCGGAGACCATTCTTTCCCTGTAATTCTGAATCGTGCCGTTTCGGCGGAACGTCGCCATGGCCCGGCGGAGCTGGTCGGCTTCGCCGGGCGAGAAACCGCCCGCAACGATGGCGATCTTCATCGCCTGTTCTTGGAACAGGGGTACGCCGAGCGTCCTGCCGAGGATTTCCCGCATCTCCTCCTTCGGGTAGTCGACCTTCTCCTTTCCCATCCTGCGCCGCAGATAGGGGTGGACCATGTTGCCCTGGATCGGGCCGGGCCTAACGATCGCCACCTCGATCACGAGATCGTAGAATTCACGTGGCCTTAATCGCGGCAGCATCGACATCTGGGCACGGCTCTCGATCTGGAAGACGCCGAGCGTGTCGGCGCGGCAGATCATGTCGTAGACGTGCCTGTCCTCCTTCGGCATCGTCATGAAATCCACGATTGCTTCGCCCCGTTCGTTACGGGGCGCATAATTGGCGGAAAGAAGATCAAACGCCCGCCGCAAACACGACAGCATCCCAAGCGCCAGCACATCGACCTTGATGAGACCGACCGCATCGAGGTCGGTTTTGTCCCATTCGATCATCTTGCGTTCGTCCATCGCCGTCTTGATGATCGGCACGATTTCGTCCAGCCGATCCTTGGTGATGACGAAGCCGCCGACATGTTGCGACAGATGGCGCGGACATTCGATCTTCATAAGTTCGTTGGCACAATCCATGACGTGCGCGCGCATCGGATGACCTTTGGAAAGGCCGCCGGTATCGGCTTCTCTTTCGCCTAGCCTGGACGTCCACCATCCCCAGATCGAACCGGAAAGAGCGGTCTGCAGGTCGTTGGACAAGCCCATGGCCTTTGCGACTTCCCGCAACGCGGAGCGCCCGCGATAGGTGACGACCGAAGCAGCCAAAGCCGTGCGCTTGGCGCTGTATTTATTGTATATATAGTCGATGATTTCGGCGCGTCGTTCGTGCTCGAAATCGACGTCTATATCCGGAGGCTCGTCGCGTTCCGTCGATACGAACCGCTCGAAAAGCAGGTCTGACTTGTCGGGATCGACATCGGTGATGCCTAGACAATAGCAGATCACGGAGTTAGCGGCCGACCCCCGCCCCTGGCAGAGAATTTTCTCCTGCTTCGAAAAACGGACG
This sequence comes from Neoaquamicrobium microcysteis, assembly GCF_008180155.1. Lineage (GTDB taxonomy): Bacteria > Pseudomonadota > Alphaproteobacteria > Rhizobiales > Rhizobiaceae > Aerobium > Aerobium microcysteis. The sequence continues at coordinate 64,495 of NZ_VSZS01000064.1, forward strand.
ATGTCGTGCACCGTTAGGAAATAGCGGGCATATTTCTTTTCGGCGACAATCTGGAATTCACGCCGAAGTGCGGCCGATATCTTCTCGGGTATGCCATCGGCATAACGTTTATGCGCTCCTTCCCATGCAAGTCTTTCCAGTTCGGTCTGGGGATCGACGCCTTCTTCGGTCGTTTCTTCAGGATAGTTGTGCTTGAGCTCATCGAACGAAAAACCCAGCGTTCCTGCAAAGCGGACCGTCTCGGCGATCGCCTGCGGATGGCGGCGGAACAGGCGCGCCATTTCGGCAGGCGGCTTCATATGCCTCTCGGCATTGGCTTCGAGCTCAAGACCGGATTTCGCAACCGGCCTGTTGAGACGGATCGCGGTCATCACGTCCTGCAGCGGGCGACGCTCACGCCCATGGTAGAGCACATCGTTGATCGCCATCAGCGGCAGACGGGCAACGGCGGCAAGAGCCGCCGCCTGCTCGATGCGGAAGCGGTCGTCGCCTCGATAGGCGGGAGCGACGGCTACCCAGATCGCATCGGCGCCGAAACGGTCGCGCAACTGCACCAGAAACGCCAGATCGGCGGTTCCATCCTGCTCGAGTTTCGGAATGACGGCCAATGAGATTCGGTCGCCCCACTCGAGCAGATCCGAACGATAGACCTGCGGGTCTCCCTTGGGGCTTTCGTCGCGAAAATTAGCCTGGGTGAGCAAGCGGCACAGATGCCCCCAGCCCTTGCGATCGCGCGGATAGGCGAGCACGTCCGGGGTGCCGTCGGCAAAGGCCAGGCGGCAGCCGGGATGATAGGGCAAGGTGGATGCCGGGCCCTTTTCTTTCAGAATAATCTGTTTGGACTGGCTCCATGCGCGCACGGTTCCGGCAACCGTGTTGCGGTCTGCCAGCCCCATCGCCGCATGACCCAGCCCATAGGCCGCAAGCACCAGCTCTTCAGGCCTTGATGCCCCGCGCAGGAAGGAAAAATTCGACTGCACGGCGAACTCGACATAGGCGGGGGAAGTCGGGGAACTCAAGCGAAGAGCCCGTGCAGATACCAGCGCGGCATGTCGGCCGTCGCGTCGTAGAGACCCTGCCGATAGAGCCAGTAGCGGCGGCCCTCCTCGTCCTCGATACGGAAATAGTCGCGCGTGGGTTCTTCCTGCCTGCCGCCGAGCCACCATTCCGGCGCGATGCGTTCCGGCCCTTCCGCGCGCGCGACCCGGTAGAGCACGCGCCGCCAGCGGAACTGGCGCGGCGGGCCCTCCGGCACCTCCGCCATGAAGACGTCGATCGGCTCGGCCTGCGGCAGGAGCCGTATCGGGCGCTCGCGCGGCACGGGCCTGGGCGCCGCGCCGGTGGCCAGGCCGCCATACGGCATCAACGCGACCGCGCGTTCGGGAATGTGGCTCTCGACCGGCCTGGGGATCGCCAATGCGCCTTCCCCCAGCCTGGCGCGGACACGATCTGCAAACATCGCTAGATCGGTCTCGTCGGCCCCGTTGCCGCCGGCAAGGTTGGCCTGCTCCGGCGCAATCCGCGCGGTTTCCAACGCCGAAAGCCGCACCAGCTCGAAGCCGCAATCCGCCTCCAATTCACCGATGGCCGAAAGCCGCTCGCGAAACAGCTTCAGCACCAGCGCCGGCTCGCGCAGCGGCCGCGACGCCCCAACCCCCAGCCGCCTGACCGCGCCATCGACGCGAAAGAGAGAGAGCTGAAGAAAGCGTGCGCCCTCGCCGCGCCGTTCCATGTCTTCCTTCAGCGTGCCCGCCAGCAGGAAGACGAGCCGCTCCACATCCTCGGAACGCACGACGGGTTCCGGCAGATGGCGCTCGACCGAAAGGGCCGCGACAGGCAACCGGGGCGAAACCGCCTCCTCGACCTCGCCCAGCGCCTGGTCGAGCCGCAGGATCACCCCCGCACCGAAGCGGCGGGCAAGCGGCGCGCGCGGCGCATCCACGATCGCGCCCACGGTGCGCAGGCCCACGCTTTCCAGACCGGCGCGCGCCGCAGGCTCCAGCCTCAGGGCTGCCAGCGGCAGCGGCATTAGTGTTGCCCGCTCTTCGCCGGGAGCCACGGGAACAGGGTCCAGAAAGCGCGCCGCCGCCCAGGCCATGCCCGGCGTGGAGGCAAGCCCGGCGCGGGCGCGAAAACCCTGCTGCGAAAGCCGCTTCAGCGCGTCCTCGAGCATCGCCTGCTCGCCGCCGAAGAGATGCGCGCAGCCGGCAATGTCGAGGAAAAGCCCGTCTGCACCGTCTAGCGCGACCAGCGGCGTGTAGCGGTCGCACCAGTCGGCGAGGCTTTCGAGCAGCTGCCGGTCGGCCGCATCGTCGGCTTCCACGACCTCGATTTCGGGATGCATGGCGCGCGCATCGGCCAGCCCCATGCCGCGCCTGAGCCCCAGCCCGGCCGCATCTTCCTCGACTGCGGCGATGCGCTGGGCGTTGTTTTCGTGGCGGCTGACGACAAGAGGCGGGCGCGGTTCACGCCACCCCGCGCGCCAGGACCGTCCCAGCCTGCCCCGCAGGATGCGCTCCGTCGGCAGATACGGAAACCACAGCGCCATGATCCTGCGCTTCGTCCGGCAATGTATGTCGCTCGTGAAAGGCGCGTTCATCTGCGTTCCACTCCAGCATGAAGGTTGCGGGGATGCCGGTCCGGCTTCGGCTCGTCTCGACGCGGAAGGCAGGCGGGCCGATCGAGCCGGCAAGCCGGCCGGCAAGAGTTTCGCGCTCTCCCGACGCGGCAGCCGACACGACGAGGCGCACGGGCGCGGCGGTCGGCTCCGGCAATCCCGCCTGGCGCAGGAGAAACAGGGGCCTGCGCGCTGCCTGCGTGCGGTGGTGCAGGCGGCGCGTCGCTGTCAGGTCGAGCCGACGCGAAGGCCCGCGCACTTCCAGCAGCACGACCGAAAGCGCAGTCAGCGACGCGGCCTCTTCCGCCACCCACAGTGCGTCCTCAAGCCGGCGCGTCCGGGTGAACATCATGGCTTCCGGCTCGATACCGAAGCGGTTGAGAATGCCCGGCATGTAGGGCGCTCCCGCTTCCGAAAACGCCTCGCCCGCGCCCACCCACAGCAGCGGCGCGTTCGCCGTCCGTTTCCGGGCAAGCGCGGCCAGCGCCAGCGTGAACCCGGCCACCGCGCCCGCATCGCGCGACTGCCTGCCGTGGATTTCCACCAGGGAGGCAAGGGGCAGGCCGCCGCCCAGCGCCGTGTCGAGCCCGGCTGAGCCTGTCCTTAGAAGGCCCGCCGCTCTTTCGGGCGCGCCACCCCGACGCAGCACCAGACCCTCCTGCCCACTTTCGCGCGCGGGCAGCTCCAGCCTTTCCGGCAGCGTTCCCTCGATCCTCGCAATTTCCCGGCGCAAGGCAAAAACGGCCTCACGCGCCACGGCGGCTGTCGCCATGATGCTGCTCTTTCGCGGTCTGTGTTCCTGTTATGTTCTTATGGATTCCAGAGCGCCGCGAAAGAGTCAAGCAGCTTGGAAAGAATTTATTCCTGTCGTCGCGCGGGGCGGCGAGTCCTTTCGGCACACGGGTCTTGGCCGCTCGTGCAATAGGGGGGTCGAAAGCCTTGCGGCAAAGCTATATATGCCCCCAAAAGGACACTGAATGGCCCGCATCTATCAGACCCGCGACTGGAGCGACCAGCTCTCCCCCTCGCTTCAGGAGTTCGAGCTTCTGGCGCTGGAAACCTATGCGCATCTTCCAGCCGAGTTCCGCCAGCTCACCGGCGAGATCGTCATCCAGATCGCCGAGTTCCCCACCGACGAGATCATGGACGACCTGTCGCTGGAAACCCCGTTCGACCTGCTCGGGCTGTTCGAGGGCCGCGGCATCGCCGAGCGCTGGAACCCGTCCACCGGCGAAGGGCCGAACCGCGTCACGCTCTACCGCCGCGCCATCCTCGACTACTGGGCGGAAAACGAGGAGACGCTGGGCGACATCGTCGCCCATGTGCTGATCCACGAGATCGGCCACCATTTCGGCCTGTCGGACGACGACATGGAGCGCATCGAGGAAAACGCGGAATGACCGCGCCGTCCGAACTCTATGACCGCCTGAAGGGGGCATGGAGCGTTCGGACTTCCACCGTATGGACGGCTGAAAATCCCGCCCGCGGCCAGTGCAGCGTCACCGCGCTCGTGGTTCAGGACATTCTCGGCGGAGACATACTCAAAACCGGAACACCCGGCGGCACGCATTTCTACAACAGTATCGACGGCGTGCGCTGGGACTTCACAATCGGCCAGTTCGAGCAGCCGATCCCGTTCGAGGATATTCCTTCCACCCGCGAGGAAGCCATGGCCGACACCAGCCCGGCACAATACGCCGAACTGCGGCAAAGGCTCGGCCTCTGACCGCCTGCTGCTCTCCGAGCTCCCTTAAATGGCAGTCTTGAGTACGGGACGCCGAAGCGCAGAAAACCGCCATTTGCAGCCCGCCATCGCGCGTTTCTACTGCTCCCCGAGCTTCATCTCGGGGTCGTAGTCCTTCCCGTGCACTTCCTTCACCACCGCCTGCCCGCAGCGCATGGTCTTGGTCTCGGCATCGAAGGCGTAGGTGGGTGACCCGTGCAGGTGCCAGCCCTTGCTCAGCGCCAGCGTCACCTTGTGGCAGAAGCTGGAATCATCAGGTCCGGTGAGAAGCCGGTAGAGTTTCATGGTGTCTGTCCCTGTGAATCTGTCACTGCAGGTCGGCCCGGGCCAGCAGCCGTTCCGCCTGTTCGAGATGCAGCCGCTCGACCATCTTGCCGTCCAGCGAGATGGCGCCCCTGTCGGCGTTTTCCGGAAGCGCGAAGGCCGCGCGGATCGCAAGCGCCTCGGCCACCTGCTTTTCCGAGGGCGAAAACGCAACGTTGGCAGAGCCGATCTGCGCCGGGTGAATCAGCGTCTTGCCGTCGAAGCCCATGTTGCGGGCCTCCGTGCATTCCGCGGCAAATGCGTCGAGATCGGAGAAATCGTTGCTCACCCCGTCCAGCACGTCGAGAGAACCCGCGCGCGCCGCCAGCACCATCTGCAGCAGCCACGGCGTCAGGTAGCGGCGGTCGGGCGTGGCGAGGATACCGGTTTCCTTCACGAGATCGTTCGTTCCGGCCACGAGGCAGGAAAGCCTGGCGCCCCGGTCCCGCCCCAGCGCTGCGATCGCGCCTATATTGAGCATGGCGCGCGGCGTCTCGATCATCGCCCACAGAGACAGCGACGGCCGTGCGTCCCGGTCGTCCAGCAGGTCGTTGGCTTCCAGTATGTCGCGCGCCGTCTCCACCTTGGGCAGCAGGATGGCGTCCGGACGGCACGTGCGTGCGGCAAGCAGATCGTCGGCGCCCCATTCTCCCGAAAGGGCGTTGATGCGGATGACCATCTCGCGGCCATCCTTCTCGCGACCCGCAAAGAAGTCTTGCATCCGCTCTCGCGCTGCCTGCTTCTGCAAGGGCGCGACCGAATCTTCCAGGTCGATCACCACCGCGTCGCAGTCGAGCGAGGCGATCTTGCCAAGCGCCTTCTCGTTGGTGGCGGGCACGTAGAGCACGGAACGGCGGCGGCGCGGCGGTCTGATCTGCATGACCTCTTTCTGGCGCAACCGATTCTTCCGCGCAAGCACCACTGCGCGGCAATGCGCCACTTGCGGGGCGGCGGTGAAGCTGTTTCCTTCCGCCCGACAACAAGGGGAGCCTTCAGCCATGCCCGATACCGACATCGTCATCATCGGCGGCGCGATCGTGGGCGCGTCCGTGGCATGGTTCCTGCGAGAGGAAGGCTTTGCCGGATCGATCACGGTGATCGAGCGCGACCCGCAATTCGCCACCGCCTCGACCACGCTTTCGGCAGCCTCCATCCGTCAGCAGTTCTCGATCGCCGAGAACATCCGCCTGTCGCGCTTCACGCTCGGTTTCTTCAACGAATTGAAGGATCGTTTCGGCTCCGACGCCGACATCGCGTTTCACGAGAAGGGCTATCTGATCCTCGCCGGCCCTGAAGGCATGCCGATCCTCGAAGCCAACCATGCGGTTCAGATCGGCGAAGGCGCGGACATCGTGCTGGAGGACGCGGGCGCGCTCCAGAAGCGCTTTTCCTGGCTGTCGGGCGACGGGATTTCGGGCGGTGCCTATGGCCGCAGCGGCGAGGGCTGGTTCGACGCGCATGCTCTGCTCACGCTCATTCGCAGGTCGCTGAAGGACAGGGGCGTCCGACTGGTCACCGGCGAGGTGACCGCCATCCAGCGGCAGGGCGACCGCGTCACCGGCGTCACGCTTGCCGACGGCACTAGGCTCGACGCCGGTATGGTCGTCAACGCCGCCGGGCCCTCTGGCGGCAAGGTGGCCGCGATGGCCGGGCTTGCCCTCCCGGTAGAGCCGCGGAAGCGCTCGGTCTTCGTCTTCGAGGCGCGTGAGCGCTACGGGGACATGCCGCTTCTGGTCGATCCGTCCGGCATCTGGGTGCGCCCGGAAGGTGCCGTCTACATCACCGGGGGCGCGGAAAACGAGGACGGCGAAGGCCCGGCCGAACCGGGCGACTTCGAGCCCGACTGGTCGCTGTTCGAGGATGTCGTGTGGCCGACGCTCGCAACCCGCATCCCCGCCTTCGAGGCGATCCGCCCCGGCCGCGCCTGGGCCGGCCACTACGAATACAACACGCTCGACCAGAACGCGGTAATCGGCCCGCACCCGGAGGTGACGAACTTCCTCTTTGCCAACGGCTTTTCGGGCCATGGTCTTCAGCAGGCCCCGGCTGTCGGCAAGGCGCTGGCCGAACTCGTCGTGCACGGCGCATATCGCACCATCGACTGCTCGGCCTTCGGATACGCACGCATCGCGGAAGGCCGCGCCTTCCGCGAGCTGAACGTGATCTGAGCGGCCATTGACGCCGCCCGCCTGAATTCCTATCTGAGCCGCGGGCTTGGAAGCCCCTGCCGCCCGCGGGCGAAAGCCACGGTGAAGCTTCCCCTAAACGTCTCGTTTCCCTGTCATTCGACGGCCGAAACGGCAATGCGGGCACCCGTGACCTTTCATGCCGTCCCAACGGATAGGAGAAACGCGATGACCACGCCGTCATCCGATTACAAGACCCATGCCAGACGCCTGCGCGATGCGCTGGCCGCCGAAGGCATCGCCATCAGCCACGGCAAGGCGCTCGACATCGTCGCACGCCAGAACGGCGAACGCGACTGGAACACGCTTGCTGCCCGCACCGACAACGAAACCGCTGTGGTGACGGCGGCGCCATTTTCGGTTGGCGACGAGGTCCGGGGCACGTTCAACGAGGTTCCTGCGCATGGCCGCGTCATCGGCCTGTCGGAGACGATCAAGCCGAACCTCTGGCGCGTTACCGTGCGCTTCGACCCGCCGGTCAACGCCTCGACTTCCAGGCACTTCGCTGCCGAGCGCAGCCGCGTGGAAATGGTGGTGGGTGCCGACGGCCGCTCGCGCCGTCTCACCGGCACCGAAACCGGCGTCATGGCGCTTCGCCGCGCGTGATCGAAAAAACAAAGGGGCGGTCGTTCAGGCCGCCCCTTCTGCATCGAGGCTGGCAAGAAAGCCCGACACCGCTGCAAGCCCGTCGCGAAGCACCTGCGTGCTGTTGGCATAGCCGATGCGCGCAGTTCCCTCGACGCCGAGCGCCGCGCCCGGTGTAAACAGCGCGCCCGTTTCTTCCAGGAGCCGCGTGCAGAACCTCTCCGATCCCATCGCGTGGCGATAGGCGAGCAGCGCCGTCGTGCCCGAGCGCGGCCTAACCCACGAGATCGAAGGCTCCTGCGCCACCCACGCATCGAGGATGGCAAGGTTGTCGCGCACGATGGCGCGATTACGTGCGAGGATCGCACCGCTGGCCTCCAGCGCGGTTGCCGCCATGAGATCGTCGATCATGCCGACGCTGATCGTGTTGTAGTCGCGGTGGATCGAGACCGCGTGAAGCAGGTCGCGCCGCGCGACGATCCAGCCCAGCCGCAGTCCCGCCAGCGAGAACGCCTTCGACATCGACCCGGTCGAGATGCCTTTTTCGTAGAGATCGGCGATGGAGACCGTGCTGCCATCGCCCTGCTGGTCGAGCCCGCGATAGACCTCGTCGGCCAGCACCCATGCGCCGCAGCCTTGCGCGATGCGAACGATCTCCTCCAGCACGTCGCGCTCCATCAGCGCCCCGGTGGGATTGTTGGGGTTGGAGAAGACGATCAGCTTCGCGCTGTCGCCCGCAAGCGCCCGCAGCGCATCGAGGTCCGGTGCGTAGACGTCTTCCTGCCTCAGTTCCAGACGCACCACCTCGGCTCCGAGACTTTCGGGGATCGAGACATGCTGCTGGTAGGTCGGCACGATGGAGACAACCCGGTCGCCCGGCTCCACCAGCGTCGAATAGACCAGCGCATTCGCCCCAATCGCGCCATGCGCGACCATAACCTCGTCGGCGTCGCGGCTTTCGTAGAGCGCGGCGATCGCATCGCGCAGCCGCTGCGAGCCCTCGATGGCCCCATAGGTAAGCTTCATCGGCAAAAGCTCGTCGAGGATAGCGTTGGACTTGCCGGCGAGTGCCAGCACTTCCGCCACGGTCAGCGATTCCACGCAGGTTTCGGCGAGATTGTAGCGGCAGTCGTTCTCGTGCCGGTTCATCCAGATTTCGACGCCGAATTCCTCGATCTTCACGACCACGCCTCCCCAGTCTTTGAATTTCCGGACTTTATGTGTAAAGCGGGTTCCATCCAATTCCGAGGCCGAAAGACAGGCAGAACCATGGACAAGTTCACCAAGCTGACGGGCGTCGCCGCTCCCCTTCCGATCGTCAATGTCGACACCGACATGATAATCCCGAAGGACTACCTCAAGACGATCAAGCGCACCGGGCTCAGCAAGGGCCTGTTTGCCGAGATGCGCTTCAACGAGGACGGCACCGAGAACCCGGATTTCGTGCTCAACAAGCCTGCCTATCGCAATGCGCAGATCCTCGTTGCCGGCGACAATTTCGGCTGCGGTTCCTCGCGCGAGCATGCGCCTTGGGCCCTGCTCGACTTCGGCATCCGCTGCGTCATCTCGACCTCTTTCGCCGACATCTTCTACAACAACTGCTTCAAGAACGGCATTCTGCCGATCAAGGTCAGCGAGGAAGATCTCGAGAAGCTGATGGACGACGCCTCGCGCGGCGCGAATGCGACGCTCACCGTCGATCTCGAAGCCATGGAAATCCGCGGCCCCGACGGCGGCGTCATCGCCTTCGACCTGGACGCATTCCGCCGCCACTGCCTGCTCAACGGCCTCGACGATATCGGCCTGACGATGGAAAAGGCACCGTCCATAGACAGCTTCGAGAAGCGCAACGCCGAGAGCCGCCCCTGGGCCTGACGCCGCGATGACTCCCTTCGTCCCGAAGCGTTTCGAGCATGTCGCGTTCGGCCTGCTGCTGTCCGGCATGATGTCGTTTCTGGTCTCCGGCCTGTCGACGATCATCGCGCGGGGCGTCGATTCCGGCCTGCCGATGGTCTGGCTGGCGGCATGGCTGCCTTCCTGGGCCGTCGCCTTTCCGGCCGTCCTGGTGGTGGCCCCCTTCGTGCGCCGCATCCTGCGGCGCATCGTCAGGGAAAGCTGAGTCACACGAACCCGGTTTCGTGACCGGAGCGGACGAGCTACATTGCGCGGCGCAATATACGGAGCCGCCATGCCCTTCCCGCTCAAGACCATCCTTTCCGTGTCGGCACTTGCGGCGCTGCTGGCGTGGCCGGCGGCCGCGCAGGACGATGCGGCCGAACCGATCCCGTTTGCCGGCGGCGAGCTTACCGTCACCGAGACCGAGGACTTCGAGAAGATCCTCGCCTTTGACGGCCGCGAGCTGGCGCGCGACTATTTCGTCATGTTCGACAGGATCGCCAGCGTCGGGGGCACGGACGTGGCCTTCTTCAGCGTCGGGCCGGGCGGCAACGCCTGCGCGCCGGCGGCCGTCATGGTCTGGAAGCCGCAGGATGGCGAGGTGAGGTCAGCCGCGCTCGACGACGAGTGCGACACCCCTGCCGCAGCCATCTCCGATTACGAGGTCTTCTTCGTACCCTACCTGTTGCCGGGCGCCACGGCTGACGTTCGCGTCTGGAACCCCCAGGAGGGTTTTCGCATGCACGGGCGGATCGCCTACGCGCCCGAACCCGATACGGGCTGGGACACGCTCGATCAGGCCGCCCTCTCCCACCCCATGGATCTGTTCCGCAATTCCGCCATCTACGCCGCCGCGCAATCTTTGCTGGGCGACGAGCTGGGCGATGTCGCACTCGGCCTCGGCACGTCCAGCATGCCGACGGAGGCCGGCGGCCTGCTCTACGCGCGCGGCTGCGTGCCTCATGCGTGCGGCGGCTCCGACACCTTCATGGTGGTGGATCGCGATGCGCAGGCGCTCTACTTCGCCCAGCAGGGCGACCCGACAAGCTACTGGCCCGCGCTGGACCAGTGGCCGCAGGCCGCCGTTGCGCTCATCCCCTCCGATTTCTGAGAAAGCGATGACGCGCCGCCTGATTTCCACCGGCTCGCCCTTCGAGAAGACCGCCGGCTATTCGCGCGCCGTGGTGGACGGCGAATGGTGCTTCGTGTCCGGTACCACCGGCTACGACTACGCCACCATGACCATGCCTCAGACGGTCGAGCAGCAGACGCGCAACTGCCTAGCCACGATCGCTGCAGCGCTCGAGGAAGGCGGCTTCTCGCTCGCCGACGTGGTGCGCGCACACTACTACGTCACCGACCGCGCCTATGTCGCCAGGGTGTTCCCGATCCTCGGCGAGCATTTCGGCGACATAAGGCCCGCCGCGACCATGATCGTCTGCCAGCTCAACGAGCCGGAAATGAAGATCGAGATCGAGGTGACAGCGCTGCGGCGCGACCGCTGACGCACCCGCCACTTGCGTGGAGCTTCCGCTGCGGATAGCAAGACGCGGCTGCAACTTCTTCCGAAAGGCTTTCCCATGGCATCGCGCAAGCTCCTCCTTCTTCCCGGCGACGGCATTGGCCCCGAGGCGATGGCGGAGGTGAGGAAACTCATCGCGGTCATGAATGCGGAAATGAACGCCGGTTTCGAGACCGACGAGGGCCTCGTCGGCGGCTGCGCCTACGACACGCATGGCGCGGCGATCTCGGATGCCGACATGGAAAAGGCCATGGCGGCCGACGCCGTTCTGTTCGGCGCTGTCGGCGGGCCCAAGTGGGACGCCGTGCCCTACGACGTGCGGCCCGAGGCCGGCCTGCTGCGCCTGCGCAAGGACATGGAACTGTTCGCCAACCTGCGTCCGGCCATCTGCTACCCGGCGCTGGCCGCCTCCTCCTCGCTCAAGCCCGAAGTGGTCGAGGGTCTGGACATCCTCATCCTGCGCGAGCTGACCGGCGGCGTCTATTTCGGCGAGCCCAAGGAGATCATCGACCTGGGCAACGGCCAGAAGCGCGGCATCGACACGCAGGTCTACGACACGTTCGAGATCGAGCGCATCGCGGGCGTCGCCTTCGAACTGGCGCGTACGCGCGGCAACAAGGTCTGCTCGATGGAAAAGCGCAACGTCATGAAGTCGGGCGTGTTGTGGAACGAGGTCGTCACCGCCACCCACAAGGCGAAGTATCAGGACGTCGAGCTCACCCACATGCTGGCCGATGCCGGCGGCATGCAGCTCGTGCGCTGGCCCAAGCAGTTCGATGTCATCGTCACCGACAACCTGTTCGGCGACATGCTGTCCGACGTGGCCGCCATGCTCACGGGCTCACTCGGCATGCTGCCCTCCGCCTCGCTCGGCGCGCCCGACCCCAAGACCGGCAAGCGCAAGGCGCTCTACGAGCCGGTGCACGGCTCCGCGCCCGACATCGCCGGCCAGGGCATCGCCAACCCGATTGCCATGATCGCATCTTTTGCCATGTGCCTGCGCTATTCGTTCAACATGGTGGCCGAGGCCGACCGTCTGGAAGCCGCCGTCTCGGCGGTGCTGGACGACGGTCTGCGCACGCGCGACATCATGTCTGACGGTATGACGGAAGTCGGCACCGTCGCGATGGGCGATGCGATCGTGGCGAAGTTCCGGGCCGCGTGACTGTTGGGTGACTACGGGTTGGGATTGGGCATACACCCCGAGACCACCAGCAGCACCGCAACGAGAACGACTATCGCAAGGGCGACGGTAACGACGCCCTTGCTGGCGCGGAACTGCGGTCTGGCGCGCGCTCCCGAAAACTCCTTGGGTTTTCCGAGTTCGGACATGACCGGCTCCTTTCACGGGTTCAACCGGTGCGCCGCGTGAAGGTTCCCTCAGATGAAGCCGATGAAGCGCCCGGCGACGAGGATCGACACCCATAGCAGCATCGAGAGCGCAGCCAGCAGCCGCGCAGCGATCGGGTAGACCGTATCGCCCGCCGGCTGCGGCAGCAGGCGGAATGCCAACAGGTTCACGCCTGCCAGCGCAAGCAGCGCCATCTTGATGAGGAACGCCTGGTTGGTGGCGTATTCCTGCGCACGGATGGAAAAGAGCGCGAGTCCCGACAGCACGGCAACGGGAAAGGCGAACGCGATCGCTTCGCGCAGCAGATGCAGCAGCGGCCGGCGCGCGACACCGCCCCCCACGCCCAGAATGCGCAGATCCATCAGAAGCACGCAGGTCACCGTCGCGCCGATCGAAAGGATGTGCAGCGCGTTGATGAGCGGATAGACGACGAAGGAGACCTTCAGCGCGTTGACCGCCGGCAGGCCCTCGATGCCGGCGAGGATGTCGAAGAGCATCTCGCTCAGTTGGCCGGCACCCGGCTCGGATAGACGTCGAAGGTTTCGCCGTTGACGATGATGCGCACCGCCTTCATCCATCGCTCGGTCGAATCGCGCGAGCGGTTGCCGATCGCATAGACCTCGTCGCCGACCTCGGCCTTGTCCTCAGTGAAGCCGGCGCGCTGGGTCGCCGCCGGTGTGGCGAGGTCTACGCGCCAGACCTCGCCGTCGATCTCGACATCCAGCGTCGGGTGCGGGTTTGCGAAGCTGATCGCGACGATCACGCCCTCGAGCTCGAAATAGCCATCCTCGGTCCACGCCCAGCCGTGATGCGCCACCGCCGCGCCGGCCCCGCCGATCACAAGCGCGCCGGCAAGGCAGGCCGCCCGGAAGAATGCGGTCAATGCCATGGGTCTCTCCTCGATCCGGTTTCGTCCTGTAATGAAACCCTATGGCGGAGGCAGCGGGGGTCAAATCACTTAGACCTGATCGCGATGGCCCGTGGCGATGCCCGCTCATTGACTCCCGACGCAAAGCGCGTAAAAGGCGGGCGCGAACTGGAAAAACGCGATGCGCGGCCTTCTGACGGCATATCTGGCATTCTTCTCCCATGGCGGGCTTCTTGCCGCTTCGGGCACAGATGCCGCACGCGCGCGTTTCACCAAAACCATGGCCAAAACGACGACCACGAAAACGGTCTGATTTCCCTTGGCCTTCTCGCCCTCTCCCCGGGTCTGGCCCGAGGGAGACGCCCGCAGCCGGCGGGTCTTTCCAAACCAGCGGAGAGTTAGGCGTGGTCCGCCACGCTTCCACAAGGAGCAACGGGAATGGGTTTCAAGATTGCAGTCGCCGGCGCCACGGGCAATGTCGGGCGCGAAATGCTCAACATCCTCGAAGAGCGCGGCTTTCCCGCCGACGAGGTCGTAGCGCTGGCCTCGCGCCGCTCGGTCGGCTCCGAAGTCTCCTACGGCGACCGCACGCTGAAGGTTAAGGACCTTGCCACCTACGACTTTTCCGACACCGACATCTGCCTGATGTCGGCCGGCGGCAACGTGTCCAAGGAATGGTCGCCGAAGATCGGCCGTCAGGGCTGCGTCGTGATCGATAATTCTTCGGCATGGCGCTACGATCAGGACGTCCCCCTCATCGTGCCGGAAGTGAACCCGGACGCCATCGAGGGCTTTACGAAGAAGAACATCATCGCAAACCCGAACTGCTCGACCGCGCAGCTCGTCGTCGCGCTCAAGCCGCTGCACGACAAGGCGAAGATCCGGCGCGTCGTGGTCGCCACCTACCAGTCCGTCTCGGGCGCGGGCAAGGAAGGCATGGACGAACTGTTCACCCAGACCCGCGCGGTCTTCGTGGCCGACCCGGTCGAGGCCAAGAAGTTCACCAAGCGCATCGCCTTCAACGTCATTCCCCACATCGACGTCTTCATGGAAGACGGCCAGACCAAGGAAGAGTGGAAGGTGATGGCCGAGACCAAGAAGATGCTCGACCCGAAGATCAAGGTCACCTGCACCGCCGTGCGCGTGCCGGTCTTCATCGGGCATTCCGAAGCGGTCAACATCGAGTTCGAGAACCCGATCACCGCCGACGAGGCGCGTGAAATCCTGCGCGAGGCGCCGGGCTGCCTCGTCATCGACAAGCACGAGGACGGCGGCTACATCACCCCGCTGGAATCGGCGGGCGAGGATGCGACCTACATCTCGCGCATCCGCGAGGACCAGACGGTGGAAAACGGCCTCAACATGTGGGTCGTCTCCGACAATCTGCGCAAAGGCGCAGCGCTCAACACCGTCCAGATCGCCGAGCTTCTGGTCGCGCGCGGCCTGATCCAGCCCAAGAAGCAGGCCGCCTGATCTTGACCGCATGAAAAACCCGCTCCGGCAGGGGCTGGAGCGGGTAAATGACTTTCACATGGAAGCCGGAGCCGGGGCCTATTCGGCCTCCTTCTCCTTCTTGATCGCCGGCGTGTCCGCCGGGGTCGATGTGGCAGGCGCCGAGATGCTCGCCACGGTCATTTCCTTGTCCACGGACGCGGTCACGTCGCGTTTCATCGGGCAGGCCGCAGCGACCGAAACCGACAGGCCAAGAGCGGCTGCAAGAGCCAGTGCCGTCTTCATGGTCATTCTCCTGTGCTTCAGACCTGGGAAGGCTAACAAAGCCACACTTGACGACCAAATCACGATTGCCGTGATCGCGCCGGCAGGCCCGTGGAACCTTAGTCACCGCTCCGCATTTATGCGGCAGGTTCATCGAGCTGAGGAGAGGACCATGGACGACGCAGGCATTGGCTGGATCGCAGCGATCATCATCGGCGGTTTCGCCGGCTGGTTCGCATCGAATTTCATGAAAAGCGACACCGGCATCTTCATGAACATCATTCTGGGCATTATCGGCGCGGCGGTCGCGAGCTTCCTCTTCGGGCTGCTCGGCGTGTCGTTCGGCGGCTGGCTCGGCTATCTCGTTGCCGGCTTTATCGGCGCCTGTATCCTGATAGGCCTCGGGCGGGCGATAAGGCGCTAGCCTGAAAAACCCTGAAAGAATGAAGGCGGCTCGAAAGGCCGCCTTTTTCAGTTCACCGCTTGGATACTGTACCCGGCATCGCGCAGCAGCGCCACGAGGCCTTCTTTGCCGGGCAGATGCAGCGCACCCACCGCGACGAATGCACCGCCCGCATCGATGAAAGGTGCGGCATGCTCGGCCATCGTCCTGTTGCGCGCCGTCACCATTGTCTCCTCGAAGGCGGCGAAGCCCGCTTCCGTCTCTTCGTCGGATTGCAGCGCGACGCGGAAGAACGGCCAGAACATCGCCGTGTCACCCCCCAGATAGAGCACGATCATCGTCTCGATCATGTCGTCGACGCGGTCGCCCAGCTTCAGCGTATCGACCAGCCCGCGAATGTGAAAATCCATCGGCAGCGAGGCCATCGCGCCGAGCTGGTCGGCGATCGTCTCCAGCCCGCCCAGCGCCTTGCCCGACGCTTCGGCCTGCTTGGCCAGTTCCACGTCGAGCACGGGAGCGCCGGCAGACTTGCGCGCCAGTTCGCAGGCCGGCAGTGCGATCATGGACGCGATGATCCAGGGTTTCATTTTCTGGACGCTTGCGGGCGGAATGCCGCGCGCGTTCAGCGCAGCCTCGACTTCGGCGCGCTCGTCTTCGGGCAGAAGCGAGAACAGCGTCGTCCCGTCGGTGAACATGGTCATCTCGGGATTGGCCAGCATCGCCGCCATTGCCTTCGCAGGATCCAGCACTTCCGTGGTTTCGATGACCACCGTGGAGGAGGCATCGAAGGCGGCCTTCGCGGCTTCGGAAAGTTTCACCACGCGCGGGTCGGCCATGTGCATGGTGCCGAACAGATAGGAGGGCTCGACGCCCTCCTTCTCGATCTTCCATAACAGTGCGCCGCCATTCTCGACATTCGCCGCTTCGGCGCGGATGCGTTCGAGCGCTGCGGGGTCCTCGCGCTGCATCTGCGCCAGCATGTCCTTGCCGGTGCAGGCGACCGCCTCCTGCGCACCGGCCTTGGTGGCGGCAAACAGCAGCGTCGCCAGGAAAGCCGCGACGAAGAGAAGGTTGATCGCCGCGATCAGCCTGAGCGACAGGCCGGCGGCGCGTTCTGCGAAGGAGAAGGCGGTTTTCATGGCCGCACCCTCGCAGCAAAGTGCGGCAAAACGGTTAAGGCGGTCATGAAAACCCGACGCGATCGGTCACGCGCGCGGATGCGCGGCGTCGTAGATGTCGAGCAGCCTTGCGGTATCGACGCCGGTATAGATCTGCGTGGTCGAGAGGCTGGCATGGCCCAGCAGTTCCTGGATGGTGCGCAGGTCGCCGCCCTTGGCCAGCAGGTGTGTGGCGAAGGAATGGCGCAACGCATGGGGCGTAGCAGTGTCGGGCAGGTTGAGTGCCGAGCGCATCTTCGCCATTTCACGCTGGATGATCGCCGGCTGCAAGGGCCCGCCGCGCGCACCCCGAAACAGCGGGCTTTCGTCGGCAAGATGATACGGACACAGCCGGCGGTACGCCGCGATGGCCTCGAACGCGATCGGCAGAACCGGCACCAGCCGCGTCTTGCCGCCCTTTCCGGTGACGCGAAGCACGGTCTCGCCGGCGTCCTTCAACTCGTGGCCGGCAAGGCCCAGCGCCTCTGAAATGCGCAGTCCGCAGCCGTAGAGCAGGGTGAGGACGGCGGCATTGCGGGCCGCGATCCATGGCTCCTCGGCAAGCTGCTCGCCGGCCGAAACGACACGCCTGGCATCGGCCGCCGTCAGCGGTTTCGGCAATGATTTCGGCTGCCTGGGAGCACGCATGGCGGCCGCACCGGCGGCATTGGCAAGGCCCCTTCGCTCCAGAAACCTCAGGAAGGAGCGGATGCCGGCCAGCCCACGCCCGAGCGAGCGGGCGCCGGCCCCTCCATTGCGGCGATGGGCCAGAAAAGCCCGCAAATCCACGGGCTTGAGTTGCGCGATGTCGGAAATTCCCGGCGCGCCGCCACCATGGCCGGTGAGGAACTGGAGGAACTGGCGCGTATCACGCTCATAGGCGTCGACCGTCAGCGCCGAAAGACGCCGCTCGGAGCCCAGAGAACCAAGCCATTCGGTCCGCGCACGCTGGAGATCCGGCCTCGCGGAAACAAGAAATTCGTCCATCCGGGTATGATACCCAGAAGGTCGTTATCGGCTGATGAATCCAACCTCGGATGGGTGGCTCTTCTGAACACTCGAAATACGGCCAGCGGCCGCAAGCCCGACCGGGCGTCGGGGCACTTGCCCCGCCCCGCGGAGGGCCAGCCGCCACCGGGCGGCGGTACGGCCCGTGAGCGAGAACAAGACATTGAAACCTGGAAGCCACGCGGATAGAGACGCACGATGACAAATCCGCAAAAACAGGTCCAGATGGCCGTCATCGGCGCCCCGCACGGCATCAAGGGCGAGGTGCGGGTGAAGACGTTCACCGCCGATCCGCTGGCACTGGGCGATTACGGCCCGCTGAAGGACGCCGCAGGCAAGACCTACACGGTCGCGGCCATCCGCCCGGCCAAGAACGTCGTCGTGGTGCGGTTCAAGGAGATCGCCAGCCGCGAGGCTGCGGAGGCGGTGACCGGCACCGAGCTTTTCATCGGCCGCGACGCCCTGCCGGACGATCTGGACGAAGAGGAGTTCTACCACGCCGATCTGGTCGGGCTGGCCGTGCGCGACGAGACGGGCGAGACGGTGGGCAGGGTAACGGCCGTGCAGAATTTCGGCGGCGGCGACATCGTAGAGGCGACCATTTCGGGCAAGAAGGGTCTCATGATCCCCTTCACGCTGGCGGCGATCCCCGAAATATCGGTGTCCGAAGGCTTCATCCGCATCGACATGGCGGCGGCAGGGCTGCTGGACGACGAAGAGGAAGGCGGCGAGGAATGAGCTTCCGCGCCAGCGTCGTCACGCTCTATCCGGAGATGTTTCCCGGCGCGCTCGGCCTCTCGCTGGCCGGACGCGGGCTGGAAGCCGGCGCATGGTCGCTCGAAACGGTCCAGATCCGCGATTTCGCCACCGACCGCCACCGCACCGTGGACGACACGCCGGCAGGCGGCGGCGCAGGCATGGTGCTGCGGGCCGACATTCTGGCAAAAGCCATCGACCATGCAGCGCCGGAAGGCGACCAGCGGCCGAAGCTTCTGATGAGCCCGCGCGGCAGGCCGCTGACGCAGGCGCGGGTGCGCGAACTGGCGCAGGGACCGGGCGCGGTGATCGTCTGCGGCCGCTTCGAGGGCGTCGACCAGCGGGTGATCGACGCGCGCGGGCTGGAGGAGGTCTCCATCGGCGACTACATCCTGTCGGGCGGCGAACCGGCCGCCCTGGTGCTGCTCGACGCGGTGGTGCGGTTGCTGCCCGGCGTCATGGGCAACGAGGCGTCGGGCGAGGAAGAAAGCTTCGAGGGCGGCCTGCTGGAGCATCCGCACTACACCCGCCCGCAGCTCTTCGAGGACCGCCCCATCCCCGAGGTGCTGACTTCGGGCAACCATGGCAGGATCGCGCAGTGGCGGCGCGACGAGGCTGTGAAGCTGACGCAGGAGCGCAGGCCGGACCTGATCGCCGCCCCGCAGGCGAAAAATTCGCCGCCAGACAGGTGACAGCGGGGCCAAAAACCTGTATGAGCCCGCCACAATCCGGGGAATGAATCCCGGCCCGTCAACAATTACGGTGAATTCGCTCCTGCCTTCCGGTCTCGACCGGGCGGCATAGCCCAGCGGCCAAGGATGCTGCAAGGCAAGTGAGAGCGCTCTGGCTGTTCGAAGAACAAGAAGAGGATTCTCGCGATGGACATCATCCGTCAGCTCGAGGCCGAGCAGGCCGCCAAGATCGAAGAAAAGCGTACGCTCCCCGAATTCCAGCCGGGCGACACCGTTCGCGTGCAGGTTCGCGTGACCGAAGGTACGCGTACCCGCGTGCAGGCCTATGAAGGCGTGTGCATCGCCCGTTCGGGCTCCGGCTTCCAGGAAAGCTTCACGGTCCGCAAGATCTCCTACGGCGAAGGCGTGGAGCGCGTGTTCCCGGTCTACTCGCCGCTGGTCGAGGCCGTCGAGGTCGTGCGCCGCGGCAAGGTCCGTCGCGCCAAGCTCTATTACCTGCGCGACCGTCGCGGCAAGTCGGCCCGTATCGTCGAGAACACCGGCGTGCGCGCCCGCAAGCTGAACGACGCCGAGCGCGAGGCGATCGCGGCCGAGAAGGCCCGCCTCGAGGCCGAGAAGGTTGCCGCCGCACAGGCGCTGGCAGCCGAGAAGGCAGCAGCGGACGCAGCCGAGAAGGCCGCCGCCGATGCAGCCGCCAAGGAAGCGGCAAGCGCCGAATAAGCGCATCGCTCACAGGATTTCGACAATGGCGGTCCCTCGGGCCGCCATTTTCGTTTCAGGGCGGCGGATTTGGGAGAAACCTTGATGGACAACCAGAAAGGCACGATACGGCCGCTGACCCCTGCGGATGTCGCACGCTACAGGGCGCTGCGTCTTGCGGCACTGGCCGAGAGCCCGGAATCCTTCGGTTCCAGCGTCGAGGATGAAAAGGACGCCTCCGACGCCTTCATGGCCGAACGCGCGGTGCCCGCTGCACCGGGCGTGACGTTCGGCGCGTTCGATGGCGAAGACCTCGTCGGCATCGCGAGCTATGCCGCATCGCAAAAGGTGAAGACGCGCCACAAGGGCCCGATGGTCGGCGTCTACATCGCCCCTTCGCACCGCGGAACGGGCCTCGGGCGCAGGCTGGTCGAACGCGTGGTGGAGCATGCTGCACGGCTGGGCGTCATTCTCAACTGCACCGTGACCAGCCACAACGCAGCCGCGCTTCGGCTTTATCGCGACCTCGGCTTCCGGACCTATGGCCTGGAAATGGCCGGGCTGTATGTGAACGGTGTCTTCCTCGACGAGGAACTTCTTGCTCTCGACCTGCGGGAAAACAGGTAAGCGCCTTGCTTGCGCCGGCCGGCGGCCTGACTAAACTACGCTTCATCAAATTCTCAGGAGCGTCGTCATGATCCGTGTTCTCTCGTCGCTGGCCGCAATGGCGGCCGCTTTCACCCTGTCTGCAACGGCCTTCGCACAGGACCTTCCCGATCTGGGCGGGCGCACGGTGGTGGTGGTGACCGAAAACGCCTATCCGCCGCTGCAATTCGTGGACCCGTCGAGCGGCAACGCCATCGGCTGGGAATACGACGCGATGAAGGAAATCTCGGAGCGGCTGAACTTCACGGTCGAGTACCAGAACACCAGCTGGGACGCGATGATCCAGTCGGTCTCCGACAAGCAGTACGACATGGGCATGACCGGCATCACCATCCGTGACGACCGCAAGGAGAAGGTCGATTTCTCCGCGCCCTACATGCACTCCGAAATGCGCATGCTGGTGCGCGCCGACGAGACGCGCTTTACGGACGAAAAGGAATTTGCAGCGCTTGAAGACGGGCTGATCGCCGCCCAGCCGGGCACCACGCCGTTCTACGTCTCGGTCTATGACATTCTCGACGGCAACGAGGCCAACCCGCGCATCAAGCTGTTCGAGACTTTCGGTGCGACCGTGCAGGCGCTGCGCGCCGGCGACGTCGACCTCGTGCTGACCGACGGCGTTGCGGCCAACGGCTATGTCGATGCCTCGGGCGGTGCGCTCAAGGTGATCGGCGGGCCGCTCGGCTCGGAGGATTTCGGCTTCATCTTCCCCAAGGGCTCCGATCTGGTCGAGCCGATCAACGCCGCCATCGCAGCGCTCGAGGCCGACGGCACGCTCGACGCGCTGAACACGAAGTGGTTCCTCGAATACAAGATGGGCGAGTGAGCGCGGCGCAGCCTTCCTCGCCCGACAAGGAATTCCCCTACTGGCTTGCAGCCGCCGGCGCGATCGCCGCCGGCGTCGCGATATACGTAGGGACCAGCGATCTTTACGCGCAGGTCTTTTCCATCGTCGTGCGCGGCATCGGCATCACAATCTTCGTCACGCTTGTGGGCTTCGCGCTGGCCTCCGCGCTGGGGCTGGGCATTGCGCTGATGGCGCTGTCGGGCTCGCGCGTGCTGCGCGAAATCTCGCGCTTCTATGTCGAGATCATCCGCGGCGTGCCGATCATCGTGCTTCTGTTCTGGATCGCCTTTGCCGGCGTGCCGGCCTTCGTGGCCGGCTGGAACTGGCTGACCGGACCGCTGGCGCAGGCGGGAATTGTCGAGCCGATGATGGTGCGCGACATCTCGCTTCTGTGGCGCGCGGTCATCGCGCTGACCATCGGCTATTCCGCCTTCATCTCCGAGGTTTTCCGCGCCGGCATCCAGTCTGTCGATCCGGGCCAGATCGAGGCTGCAAAGGCGCTCGGCCTGTCGCGATTCCAGCGCTTCCGCCTCATCGTGATGCCGCAGGCGCTGCGCACGATCCTGCCGCCGCTCGGCAACGACTTCGTCGCCATGGTCAAGGATTCCTCGCTCGTCTCGGTGCTGGGCGTCGCCGACATCACCCAGATGGGCAAGGTCTATGCGGCCGGCTCGTTCCGCTTTTTCGAAACCTATTCAATCGTGGCCTATATCTACCTTCTGCTGACCGTGAGCCTGTCGCTGGCGCTGCGCGGCCTGGAGAAGAGATTGAGAAGAGGACCGACCGGATGAACGAAAACAAGAGCGCGCTCGATCGCGTCTATGCCGCTAATGGCCCGCAGGAGCTGGGCGACGCCTATGCGCAGTGGGCCGCCGACTACGACCGCGAAACCATAGCGCTGGGCTATTGCCTGCCCTTCGTGATCGCGGGCTGGGTGGCACGTTACGTCGCGCGAGGGGCGGGGCCTCTGCTCGACGCCGGCTGCGGCACCGGCCTTTCGGGCCCATTCCTGCGGGCGCTGGGCTATGACCGGCTGGAAGGGCTCGACTATTCGCACGAGATGCTGGAGCTTGCAGCCGGGCGAAACGCCTACGACGAGCTGAAGCACGCGGAGCTGGGCAAGGCGCTGCCATGGGCGGTCGGGCATTTCGCGGCGTTCCTGTCGACGGGCGTCTTCACGGCCGGTCATGCGCCCGCCTCCAGCCTCGAAGAGCTGGCCCGCATCACGCAACCGGGCGGCCACGCGATCTTCACCGTGCGCGACATGCTGATCGAGGATGGCGGGTTCGCCGACATTTTCCGCCAGTTGGAAGAAGCGGGCCGCTGGCGTAAGCTGGAAGAGAGCGAGCCGTTCCGCGCCTTCGTGCTGGCCGAGCCGGATGTGAAGGTGAAGGCCTTCGTCTTCGAAATCCGTTAGCCGGAACCCGTTCTATCGATCCGCGTTGAGGGATGCGGCGCAGAGGGGCGCCGTTTTCGAGGGCAATCCATGCAGGACATTTTCGACGACATCGGCCACGCCACCTGGCTGCCGTTTTCGGTCATCGCCGCGCGTCTGGCGCTGGCGGCGCTTCTGGGCGCGGTGATCGGTTTCGAGCGGGAATGGCGCAACCATCCCGCGGGCCTCAGAACCCATATCCTCGTGTCTCTGGCGGCCGCCTGTTTCACCATCATCGGCATCGAGATCGTCCACAGCGCCCAGTTCGAGCAGGAAGGTTCGCGGCTCGATCCGCTGCGCCTGATCGAGGCGGTGACGGCGGGCGTCGCCTTCCTTGCCGCCGGCACGATCATCTTCGCGCGCGGGCGCATCAAGGGCCTGACGACCGGCGCGGGCCTGTGGCTTGCCGGCGCGATCGGGCTGGCCGCGGGCCTCGGCTTCTGGCAGATCGCTGGCTTCGCAACGCTGCTGGCGGTGGTGATACTCGGGCTGATGCACCCGCTGGAAAAGGTGGTGCTGCCCGCAGACAAGGCCAGGCAGCGCGCCGAGGAAGAGTAGACCCGGCCGCGTTGCCGCCGATTGCCGATCCGGCCAAAGGCTGGTAATAGCGGCGCATGGAAGAACTCTTCGGACACCCGGGATATAAGGGCTTCGTACTGCAGGACGTGAAGCGCCTGCCGTCGCGCTTCTTTGCCCGCATTTCCGGCGCGCGCCTCACCCGCACGGCCTGACGGCTGCCGCCGGCCGCCTCGCGGCCTTCTTCCTGTTTCCACATCGACGGCCAAAATCGATGGCCAAAATCGACGGATTGACGCACATGACCGCACCGCGCACGCTCTACGACAAGATTTTCGACGACCACGTGGTCGACCGCCAGGACGACGGAACCTGCCTGCTCTACATCGACCGCCACCTCGTGCACGAGGTGACCAGCCCGCAGGCCTTCGAGGGGCTGCGCATGACGGGCCGCAAGGTTCGCCAGCCCGAACGGACGCTGGCCGTGGTGGACCATAACGTGCCGACCTCGCCCGACCGCAAGAACGGCATCAAGAACGAGGAAAGCCGCATCCAGGTCGAGGCGCTGGCGAAGAACGCGGCCGATTTCGGTGTCGAGTACTATTCGGAAAACGACGTGCGCCAGGGCATCGTGCACATCGTGGGGCCGGAGCAGGGCTTCACCCTGCCGGGCATGACCATCGTGTGCGGCGACAGCCACACCTCGACGCATGGCGCGTTCGGCGCGCTGGCACACGGCATCGGCACGTCGGAGGTGGAGCATGTGCTGGCCACCCAGACGCTGATCCAGAAGAAGGCCAAGAACATGCTGGTGCGCGTCGACGGGCAACTGCCCGAGGGCGTGACGGCCAAGGACATCGTGCTCGCCATCATCGGCGAGATCGGCACGGCGGGCGGCACCGGCTACGTCATCGAATATGCGGGCGAGGCGATCCGCGCGCTGTCGATGGAAGGCCGCATGACCATCTGCAACATGTCGATCGAAGGAGGCGCGCGCGCCGGCCTGATCGCGCCCGACGAGACGACGTTCGCCTACGTCAGGGACAAGCCGCGCGCACCCAGGGGCAAGGCGTGGGACATGGCGCTCGATTACTGGAAGACGCTCAACACCGACGAGGGTGCGCATTTCGACAAGGTGGTGGTGCTGGACGCAGCCAAGCTGCCGCCCATCGTCACCTGGGGCTCCTCGCCGGAAGACGTCGCCGCCGTGACCGGCGTGGTGCCGAACCCCGACGACATCGCCGACGAGAACAAGCGCAACTCCAAGAAGCGCGCGCTCGACTATATGGGCCTGACGCCGGGCACGAAGATGACCGACATCGCGGTCGACCGCGTCTTCATCGGCTCGTGCACCAACGGCCGCATCGAGGATCTGCGCGCGGTCGCCAAGGTGGTCGAGGGCAGGAAGGTCGCCTCCACCGTCAATGCCATGATCGTACCGGGCTCCGGCCTCGTGAAGGCGCAGGCCGAGGCCGAGGGCCTGGACCGGATCTTCGTCGCCGCCGGCTTCGACTGGCGCGAGCCGGGCTGCTCGATGTGCCTTGCCATGAACGACGATCGCCTCAGCCCCTACGAGCGCTGCGCGTCCACCTCGAACCGCAATTTCGAGGGACGGCAGGGCTTCAAGGGTCGCACGCATCTGGTGTCGCCCGCCATGGCCGCCGCCGCGGCGATTGCCGGCCACTTCGTCGACATCCGCGACTGGAAATGACGATATGCCCGCAGCCGGTGAAAATGTCGCCGGCTGCGGGAAATCCGCCAAAAGAACTTGCTTGTTTCACGGCGCTTAACGGCTTGTTCGTTGTTGCGCTGTAAAGCCTCTGCCCTAAGGTAAATTGGGTGGGGCGACTTGGACACGAGCGTTTTCATCGCATTGATGAACCCAGGAATGTCGCTGGTCTTCGCAGCGACATTTTTTCTGCTCTGGCGTCATCAAAGGCAGCAGCGCTACATCGCGCTGCTGAGCGCCTCCTTCGTGGCGATAGCCGGCGGCTTCCTGCTGCAATATTTCACCATCTACAGCGTGCCGATCTCCAAGCTGCTCTCGAACCTGCTGTTCCTCGCCGGCGGAGTGGGCTTCGCCATCGGCGGTCTGGGGCGGTTCGAGCGCAGGCCACCAGTCGCATCGACCGCGTTCTTCGCCACGGCGGGGATCAGTGCGTTCACGTGGTTCCTTTTCGTCGATCCGGACATCACCAAGCGCATCTACGCGATCAACTTCGCCTTCGGCGCGATCACGCTCATCATGGCGGCAGAGCTGCGGCGGGCTCATGAGCGCAGGTTCGTCGACAACCTGCTGCTCGGGCTGCTGGTTTTCTACGGGATCAGCTTCTTCGTGCGGCCGGTGGCGGTGATCTGGATCGACGGGCCGTATCAGAGCTATGAAAATTTCCACCAGTCGCTCTACTGGATCACGCTCACCTTTTCGGCATCCATGTTCCTGCTCATCTTCGCGCTGTGCCTCATCACGGCGATAACGCTGGAGCTGATGGACGATCTGCGGCGCGAATCGCAGACCGACCCGCTTTCCGGGCTGCTCAACCGGCGCGGCTTCGAGGAGGGCGTGGCCGAGGCGCTGCGAACGGCCCGGCGCAGGCACATGGAAGGCGTGCTGATCTTCTGCGACCTCGACCACTTCAAGACCGTCAACGACACCTACGGCCACGCAGCCGGCGACCGGGTCATCAAGACCTTTGCCGAATGCCTCCACGGCTGCGTGGGCCCGAACCACGTGGTCGGGCGCATCGGCGGAGAGGAATTCGCGATCTTCCTGCGCGGGATCGACCTTCGCGCCGGTAGGCTCTTCGCCGAAGGGGTGCGAGCGGCCTTCGGCGCACTCTGCGTGCCGGGCCTACCGGAGGAGCTGCGCTGCACCGCAAGCTTCGGCGTCGCCGAATGGCGCGAGGGCGAAACCGCGACAGAGCTCTTCATCCGCGCAGACCGCGCGCTCTACGACGCCAAAGCGGCCGGCCGCGACCGCGTGCGCGTCGACCGGCGCAAGGCGGCTCCCGAGGTAAGGGACGGCCCGTTGCTGACCGCCGAAGCGTGAGCGCCGGCAGCCCGAAATAAACGTACCCGCGGAAGCCGGCGTTAACGACTTCTTCGCCAACCGTCCCCGAATATGCCCTCGGGAACGGGTCGGGTCATGAGCGGCGCAGCTTTTATTCTTCTTATCAATCTGGCCGTGGCCGGACTTTTCTGCGCGACATTCGTCCTGATCGCCTTCTACAGCCGCTACGAATCGGCCCGCTGGTTCGCGGCCGCCTACGCGGCCGGCATGGTGCATCTGGGCCTCGAGGCAACGCTGCCTACCCTTGACGACGCGCGCGTGGGCGTGCTGCTCGGCGCGATGGCGTTTCTGTGCGCCCTGCTTTTCCTGAATGTCGGCCTTGCGCGCCGCTACGATATCGAAGCCCCACGCACGCTGCTTACCGCGGCATTCGCGGTTTCCCTGGTCGTCATCGCGCTGACGCTGGGAATGGAGCGCGGCTCCATGCTGCGCATGGCGCTTTACCAGGCGCCGTTCGCCGCGATGCAGGCCATCGGCGCAGGGATCGTGATGGCGGCCGGACGCCGCAGGCTCGCAGACAGCCTGCTCGCGGGCTTCATGACGCTGAGCGCGCTGCATTTTCTCGCCAAGCCGGTGGTTTCGGTTCTGGTCGGGGGGCCGGGCGCAAGCCCGCAGGACTATCTGGGCACCAGCTACGCGATGTTCTCGCAATCGATGGGAACGATCCTGTCGGTCGCGACCGCGCTGCTGCTTCTGGCCATGCTGATCGCCGATCTGGTCAAGGACATTACCGCCAAGTCGGAAACCGACATTCTTTCTGGCCTTCTCAACCGCCGCGGCTTCGAGCAGCGGCTGGAAGAAGCGCTCCGGCGCAGCGCGTCGAACGGCCTGCCGGTGTCGCTGGTGATCTGCGATCTCGACCACTTCAAGGATGTGAACGACACCTACGGCCACGCGATCGGCGACCGTATCATCGCGCTGTTCGCGGCCACGCTGCGCGAAAATGCTGCCGACCACCATGTGCTGGGCCGGATCGGCGGCGAGGAATTCGCCATCATGCTGCCGGGAAGCAATCTGGCGGCGGGGCGCCTGTTTGCCGAAAACGCCCGCGGCGCCTTCTCGGGGCTCGAAAGCGAGCGCCTGCCCGTCGCCTCCCGCTTCACCGCCAGCTTCGGCGTGGCCGAGATGAGCCACGGAGAGGTTTCCGTCTCGCTGATGGCGCGGGCGGACGCCGCCCTCTACGAGGCCAAGCGTGCCGGCCGCGACTGCGTGCGCGTCGCCCGCGTAGAGCAGATCATCGACGACGGCCGCTCGATCACCGCAGGCGCGAAAGCGGCGAAATAGCTAACGGCTTGCGACCGACGACCCGGTGGTGACGAGCCGGTATCGCGCCATCTCCTCGCGCGACAGGTAGTAGAGCGCCTGCGGCGGGGTATCGAGCGCGTGAAGCCACAGCGCCGGGTCGACGTCCATCTCGGCCAGATAGCGCGAGATGCGGGCCGCCGTGGCCTGCGCGTCGGACATCGCCTGCGCCGGGCCGGTGACGGTGTCCGACATCGCGTAGAACTGGTGCAGCCCTACCGCCGCCTTCGGGCCGACCTCGCGCCCCACGCCGCCAGCCAGCACCAGCGGGCAGGAAGACGCGCACAGCGCGCCGTCGGCGACCTGCGTGCCGACCCCACGCTCCCGCGCCAGCCGGGCCATCGCCATGGCGTCCTCCAGAGAGCCGCCCGGCGAATTGAGCGACAGGACGCGGACATATTCGCCGCGCTCTTCCATTTCGGCGGCGAAACGCTGTGCCGCGCCGACATCGATGGAGCCCTCGGCCGCAAGGACACCGCCGGGACGCAGATCGAACTGCATCGGCCGACGCAGCGCGTCGTTGTCGAGCGTGACGTTCTCGCGCGGGTCGAGGCCCGGCGCGCCACCCGGCCCCGGCTGCACGACCGGCGGCAGCGCCGGCTCGACATGCACCGTGGTGCCGGTCGACTGCGGGTCGAGCATCGGCCGCGTGTCGTAAAGCTCCTTGAGGTCGAGGCCGATCACGAAGACAGCGCCGACCAGCAG
The DNA here is from genome assembly GCF_008180155.1 of Neoaquamicrobium microcysteis. GTDB lineage: Bacteria > Pseudomonadota > Alphaproteobacteria > Rhizobiales > Rhizobiaceae > Aerobium > Aerobium microcysteis. Next base: position 92,539 of record NZ_VSZS01000064.1, read on the forward strand.
GCCGCGAAATGCCCAGCGCGCCATCTCGCCGTCGTCGAACCGCGCCGCGTAGCGCATCAGGAGGTTGCGGCGCGGGTGGGCGCCGAGGGCCATGCGGTTTTCGCTCATAGTTCATGTCGCTTCCTGTCGGCCACCGAAAGTGGCGTGACGTTTTCCGCCGCAGGCGGTGGCTGGTCCTGCTCCGTTTGCGCTACGGCTGCGATATCTTCCTGCGGGACGGCGTCTTCGATGGCGGCTGCGCGCCGTCGCGCGGCGATGGCCTCGTGGATTTCGAGCGACCGCATCATGTCCGCCGCCGTGATGCGCTCGGCATCGTCCATCTCGTCCTCTCCGCGCCGCATGGCGGCATGGGCGACCGCGAGAATGGCCACCAGCACGCCGGGAAGAAGATCGATGGAGATGGCACCGGCCCAGCTGGGCAGGAAGGAGCCGGCATAGAGGATGACGGCCTCGGCCGAGGACAGCGGCACGAAGCGGCGTTCCTCTACCTTGGGCTGGGCCAGGATTTCGGCTGCGGCGGCCGACAGCGCCTCCGACTGGGCGGCCACGGAGGTGCGGATCGTGTCCATGATCTGGTTCTGGCGGCCGGCAAGGTCGGCGGTACCGCCACCGGCGACCGGCGCGATGAACCCGACCGAGAGATCGGCGGCCGCGCGCGCCACCGAAGGCGCGATGGAGGTCTGCTCCAGCGACGAGATGACGCCCGACAGGGCAACCGCCTCCGACGCGAAGGAATCCGCGCGCGGCTGGACCGACCCCGCCCCGGAGACGAGGCCGCGCATGGTGGCCAGATGCTGCTGACCTTCCTCGAACAGCGTGCGCACCGTGTCGCGCGAGCCCTGTATGGTGGCTTCCAGCTCGCGCATCTGCGCCGACATCTGGGTGAGAAGCTGTACCACCGTGCCCGAGCCGGACGTGCCGGTGAGCGCGCCGGATTCGCGCTCGTCTTCGGCCAGCCGGGCGAAGCGCTCGGATGCGCGCTGGATGTCGGGCAGGAGAGACAGCGCGCCGAGCGCGTTGGAATGGGCCTGATCGAGATCGGCGGTGTAACCTTCCTGCGTGACGGCCAGATGCTGCTCGACCGCTGCCGAGCCGGCCAGCGCGGCGGCGTTAAGCCATGACGACATGGCGATGATCATCACCGAGCCGACGGCCATGATGGCGACCAGCGCCAGCCGGGAGGCGCCGTCGCGCAGCTCAGGCAGGAAGCGGCTGAGATAGACCCAGAACCCGTAGATGCCCACCGACACGGCGACCGAATAGACGATGGCCGCGAAGAAAACGATGGTCGCGTCGCCGTCGAGCAGGCTGCGCACGCCCAGATAGGTGTAGACGCCGCTGGCCAGCGCCAGCGTCGCCAGCACGAAGCGGGTCATCGTTTCCAGGGACGAGACGTGTTCCCTGAGGCGGCGGGAGGTGCGGGCCTTGCTGCTGCTCATGGAAGCTCCTTTTTTCCCCATTGCAGCGGCAAAGGTGACCAAAACGCGGCCATTAACCTGCTCGTCCTCGCCAATCGCCCGTTCTCACGTCACTGTTATTCGCAGACCAGAGGCGCCTGCGGGATTTCGCCGTCCTTCAGCCCGTACATGTGGGCGCGGCCATGCCAGACATGCGGCGGCCGCGAGCAGCGGCGTACCTGCGGCGAAGCGCGGTCCTCGTCCAGATAGACCACCTGCGGATCGGCGGGCTCGTAATAGGAGCCGGTGAGGTTGTAGGAGTGGGCGACTTCGCCCATGCCCACGATGATGCGCTTGTAGCCGGCGCTGCTGTGGATCACCAGATTGCCGAAGGAATCGGCGTAGACGCGGTCGCGCCCGTCGCCGGCGCTCGCCGGCGCAGAGAAGGCCGCCGCAAAAGCCGCAGCGGCGATGAAGCATGAAAGTCTGCGCATGGCGTTCGCTCCTTGCCCGTGGAGGAATCGAACCCTCCCTGCATGGGAACTTAACGCTTTATTAACCTTTGTTAAGACCCCGGCCGCATCGTCGCCCTGCCTGTCGGCCAAGATGGTTAACGCACGCGCCGATTGACAGGCGCCGCCGAAAGAGCCGAAAGGAGAGGATCGGGAAGGACAAGCCATGGCATCGAACCACCAGATCGACATCTCGCTCCTGCGGCTCAAGGATGCGCGCGACCTGGCACCGCTTCTGGCGGCCTACGCGCAGGCGCTGAAACGCGGCGCGCCGCGCAGGCCAGACGAGTTCTATGCCGAAAGCCTGCTGCAGGACCGGACCGCCGAGGTGATGGGCGCGCGCATCGACGGCGAACTGGTGGGCTTCGCCATCTTCACCGACCTGCCAGACCCGGTGACCGGCCTGCGCTGCGGACAGGTGGATCACATCTACGTGCACCACGACCACCGCAAGAAGGGCATCGCCAAGGCGCTGGTCGACATTCTGGCGGATCAGGCCGAGGAACGCGGCTGGTCGCGCCTTGCGCTGAACGCGCCGCGCCAGCCCGATGACGGCCGCAAGCTCTACGAGCAGATCGCGGCACCCGCCGACTGGACCGCGTTCGTCATCCGCTACGACGTGTCGTAGGGCGGGCCGTCAGTTGAGGGGAATGGCGTTGTCGGCCTTGCCCTGCTGGTAGGCGTCGGAGAGACGCGCATACTCCGCCCGGATCGCCTCGGCGCGCCGCATCATCTCCGCCCGCGAGGCGGGATCGGCCCTGGCGATCAACTCGGCCATCGAGCCGCTGCGCCAGAAGGCGTTTTCCTTGCGGTAGCCGCCGGGATCGAGCGTGAAGACCTCTTTCAGGATCTTCAGGTCGTGCGGGATGGCGAAGCTGTCGCGCGAATCCTCGTGGCTGAAGAAATAGGTGAAATTGTCGAAGCCGGCCCAGGTGATCGCCGATAGGCACATCGAGCAGGGCTCGTGCGTCGAGAGGAAGATCAGCTCGGCAGGGTTCGGGCGTGTGTCCGCCGGCATCTCGTAGAAGCGCTTGAGCGTGTGCACCTCGCCATGCCAGAGCGGGTTCTCGATCTCGTTGTTGGTTTCCGCCAGCACCACCGACAGGTCGGATTTGCGCAGCAAGGCCGCGCCGAACACCTTGTTGCCGCGCGCCACGCCTGCGCGCGTCAGCGGCAGGATGTGGTTCTCCATCGCGTCGAGAAGCGCGTTCGCCAGTTCGTCAGCCATCGTGGCCTCCCGTCCATTCGATCCAGCGGCCGTGATAGTCGCACCGCGCAAGATGGCGCGTCCGCCCGCCGGGCCACAGCGTCAGGCTGAGCGTGGCATGGGGATCGCTGAGTTCCAGCGGCTCCATGCGCAGATGCGCGACCGGCGCCTCCGCTGTCGCGGCCTCGCCGGCCTGCGCCATCGCGCGCGTGATGGCGGCGCGGGTTTCGTGCGGCATGTACTGCCACATGATCGAGTGGAACAGCGCGAAGGCGGAACCGGGCGTCCGGCCCGCCAGTCGACCGGCCACGAAGGAAGCCGCGTCCGCCTCGGCCAGAGAGTACTCATGCTCCCGCGCGAGCTGGAAAGCGCCTTCCAGCCGCTCGTGGCGCAGGGGCTGGTCCGGCCAGACATAGGAGCGCAGGCGCATCCGGCCCGCCTGCGACCGCGCATCGACCGGGGCGATATCGCAGCCATCGCGCGAGGCGACCGACAGCGTCCCGTCGAGCGGCGGCGGCGCACCGCGTATGTCGGGCGCAAGCCTGACTGGCGAGGCGGCATCGCCCCAGTTAAGGTCGCCGTAGCTGTAGGCGAAACGGTCGAAGAGCAGGTTCAGCCCGCCGCTGGACCCGATCTCGCACAGCGCCAGCGGCAGCCTCGTCTCGCGCGCGATGGCGAGGAAGCCCGGCAGCAGCATGCCGGAACGGCCGATCTCGTTGGTCTGCGGCGGGGAATCGAGGTTGGCGAGCAGCGCGTCTTCATGGGCCACGATCGCGGCGCGGACTGCCGAAGCGAGCGCCGCATCGCCCGCTTCATGGGGCGGATAGACGGCTGCAAGCCCGGGATCGCGGCCTTCGAGCACCAGCCGGTGAAGCCCGCCACACATGCGCAGGGCGACCGCGTCGTCGCGCACCTCGCCCGGCCAGTTCGCGACCCGCGCGCCGGTGGCCGTCGTGTCGTCGAGCACCTCGACCAGAATGCGGCAAAGCCTGGCGGTGAATGGCGAGCCGAGCCGGTCGCAGGAATCGGCCTGCGCCAGAAAGTGGGCAGCGATGCCGCCGCCCAACGCCATCAGACGCGGCGCTCCACCATCATCTTCTTGATTTCCGCGATCGCCTTGGCCGGGTTGAGCCCCTTGGGGCACGCCTGCGTGCAGTTCATGATGGTGTGGCAGCGATAGAGCCGGAAGGGGTCTTCCAGATTGTCGAGCCGGTCGCCGGTGGCCTCGTCTCTGGAATCGATCAGCCAGCGATAGGCCTGCAGGAGCACTGCGGGGCCGAGATAGCGCTCGCCATTCCACCAGTAGGACGGGCACGAGGTCTGGCAGCAGAAGCACAGGATGCACTCGTAGAGGCCATCGAGCTTGGCGCGGTCCTCGTGGCTCTGCTTCCATTCCTTGGCAGGTTCCGGCGACACGGTCTGGAGCCATGGCTGGATCGAGGACAGCTGCGCGTAGGGCACGGTGAGGTCCGGCACCAGATCCTTGACCACCGGCATATGCGGCAGCGGGTAGACCTTTACGGCACCGTCGATCTCGTCGCAGCCCTTTGTGCAGGCGAGCGTGTTGGTGCCGTCGATGTTCATGGCGCAAGAGCCGCAGATGCCCTCGCGGCAGGAGCGGCGCAGCGTCAGTGTGGGATCGACCTTGTTCTTGATCCACAGGAGCGCGTCCAGCACCATCGGCCCGCAATCGTCCATGTCGACATGGTAGGTGTCGACGCGCGGATTCTCGTCGTCATCCGGCGACCAGCGATAGATGCGATACTCGCGCAGATTGGTCGCGCCTTCCGGCTTCGGCCAGACCTTGCCTTCATTGACCCGCGAGTTCTTGGGGAGGGTGAGTTCAACCATTCTTTTCCCTCGCGATCAGTAGACGCGCGCCTTGGGCGCGATCTTTGCCGGGTCGATGCCGCCCTTGTCCGTGGGCAGCATGGTTTCGGTATGCACAGGGCGATAGTCGAGCTTCACGTCGCCCGCCTCGTTGACCCATGCCAGAGTGTGCTTGCGCCAGTTGACGTCGTCTCTGCTGTCGAAGTCCTCGCGGGCGTGGGCGCCGCGGCTCTCCTTGCGCGCTTCCGCGCCGTAGACGGTGGTGATGGCGCAGGCCATCAGATTGTCCAGCTCCAGCGTCTCGACGAGATCGGAGTTCCAGATCATCGAGCGGTCGTGGACCTTGACATCCGGCAGCTCGCTCCAGATCGCCGAGATGCGCCGGCAACCCTGCTCCAGCGTCTCCTGCGTGCGGAAGACAGCTGCGTCCTCCTGCATGGCGCGCTGCATCTTCTCGCGCAGCAGGGCGGTCGGCTTGGAGCCGTTGGCGTGCCGCACGCGGTCGAAGCGCTCCATGATCTTCTCGACCGCCTGCTCGTTGACGGCGGGGATCGCCGCTTCGCGGTCGATCACCTGGCCGGCCCGGATGGCGGCGGCGCGCCCGAACACGACGAGGTCGATCAGCGAGTTGGAGCCGAGACGGTTGGCGCCGTGCACCGAGGCGCAGCCGGCTTCGCCCACGGCCATCAGGCCCGGCTGGATGCGCTCGGGATTGGAGGCGTCGGCGTTGAGCACCTCGCCCCAGTAGTTGGTCGGGATGCCGCCCATGTTGTAATGGACCGTCGGCAGCACCGGGATCGGCTCACGCGTGACATCGACGCCGGCGAAAATCTTGGCGCTCTCGGAAATGCCCGGCAGGCGCTCGTGCAGGACGGCCGGGTCGAGATGGTCGAGGTGAAGGAAGATGTGGTCCTTCTCCTTGCCGACGCCGCGGCCCTCTCGGATCTCCATGGTCATGCAGCGCGAAACCACGTCGCGCGAGGCAAGGTCCTTGGCCGACGGAGCGTAGCGCTCCATGAAGCGCTCGCCTTCGGAATTGACGAGATAGCCGCCTTCGCCGCGCGCGCCCTCAGTGATGAGGCAACCCGCGCCATAGATGCCGGTCGGGTGGAACTGCACGAACTCCATGTCCTGGAGCGGCAGGCCCGCGCGCGCGACCATGCCGTTGCCGTCGCCGGTGCAGGTGTGGGCCGAGGTGGCCGAGAAATAGGAGCGGCCATAACCGCCGGTCGCCAGCACCACCATCTTGGCCGCGAAGCGGTGGATGGTGCCGTCATCGAGGTTCCACGCCACGACGCCGGTGCACACCCCGTCGGTCATGATGAGGTCGAGCGCGAAATACTCGATGAAGAACTGCGCGTTGTTCTTGACCGACTGGCCATAGAGCGTGTGCAGGATGGCGTGGCCGGTACGGTCGGCCGCCGCGCAGGTGCGCTGCACAGGCGGGCCGTCGCCGAAATTCTGCATGTGGCCGCCGAACGGGCGCTGGTAGATACGGCCGTCCTCGGTGCGCGAGAACGGCACGCCGTAATGCTCGAGTTCGTAGACGGCGGCAGGTGCTTCCCGCGCCAGATATTCCATCGCGTCCACGTCGCCGAGCCAGTCGGAGCCCTTGACGGTATCGTAGAGGTGCCACTGCCAGTTGTCCGGCCCCATATTCTGGAGCGAGGCGGCGATGCCGCCCTGTGCGGCGACCGTGTGCGAGCGGGTAGGGAACACCTTGGTGATGCAGGCCGTCTTCAGGCCCTGCTCGGCCATGCCGAGCGTGGCGCGCAGGCCGGCGCCGCCGGCGCCCACCACCACCACGTCGAACTTGTGGTCGACATAGGTGTAGGCGCTTCCGGTCACGCCCGGCTTTGCGACGTTGTTTCTTGTATCGGCCACGCCTCAGCCTCCGAATGCGATCTTGAGCAGCGCGAAGATGCAGACCGCGCCGACGATAAGGGTGTAGAAGATGTTGAGCATCAGCGAGACGATCTTGAGGAACTCGTCATGGACGTAGTCCTCGATGATCATCTGCATGCCGAGCTTCATGTGATAGGTCACCGAGATGACCGCCAGAACCAGCAGCACGGTGATGAAGGGGTTGGCCAGCGTGGCGCGCACGTCGGCGAAGGACGCATCGCTGAGCGCGATGATGAGGCCGACGAAGAACAGGATGAGCGGGATGTTGGCCGCCGCGGTGACGCGCTGATACCAGAAATGCCCGGTTCCCTCGCGGGCGGCGCCCAGGCCGCGAACGCGCGAAAGCGGAGTGCGGAAATCGGTCATGTCAAGCTCCCCGCGCCATGAAGCCGACGACCCAGAGCAGCACCGTCAGCGCGATCGAGACGACGGGCATCAGCGCCGCCACCTTCGTGGAGAAGTGCTTGTCCAGCCCCAGGCCCAAATCCATCACGAAGTGGCGAACGCCGCCGAGCATGTGATGAACCAGAGACCAGGTGAAGCCGAACAGCACGAGCAGCCCCAACCAGGAGCCGTAGATGGCCGACACCGTGTTGAACCAGGCCTCCGACGTCGCCGCCGCCAGCAGCCATGCCGCCACGAGCAGGATGCCGAAATAGAGCGACGCACCGGTGATGCGATGCACGATCGACATCACCATCGTCGGTATAGGCTTGTAGATGAAAAGATGCGGAGACAGCGGTCTCGGGCGGGTGGCTGCGGATTTGCTCATGGCTCCCCCAATCTGGTGGACGCGCCCTGCGGAGCCTGTTGAATGCGGCATCGACGGTTTGGAACGCGACCTGTGGCTGCGGGTCTTCTAATGCGGTTTTTGCACCGCGTCAAAGCCGGAAAACCAAGTCTGTGCGCCTGTTTAGCGAGACCCGCGGAGACGGCCGCAACTTCAATCGATTGAAGCGCTTATGCCCGGTGCCGGTTCCGGCGGGAGACGTGTTGCCGGCGAATCAGCGCCGGCAGGTCATCGGCTCGTGCCGCGCCTTCATCCAGAGCGCCTCGCGGCCTTCCAGCACAAGCGCATATCCGCCTTCGCCGTAGCGGCTGGTCTGGGTGGGCGGCGAGGCAGGAAGGTCGTAGCTGTCGCCCTGCGCTTCCACCAGCCGGACGGCGGTGCGCCCGTTTTCCACGGTGATCGAGCCGTCCTCGCCGCAGTCGTAGGTGGCGTTGCGCGGCTGGATCATGGCGGTCTCGGCCAGTTCCTGCCGCGCCTGGCTCTGCTGGTCGTCGGCCATGCAGGCCGTCATGAGAACGCCAAGAGCGATAACGGCCGCGACGCGCCGGACACGGGGCCCGCTGTGTGGATTCGCATTCATGGGGCGCAGACTTATCGCCAATCGTGGCGAAAGATCAACGGCGCGGGTGCTGACCCTACCAGAGCGTCTTGGCGTAGGCGTCGTCCAGCGAGCGATCGACATCGTCGGCGCTTTCCGAAAGCGCGAGCTGGTCGCGAAGGATTTCGCCCAGCGTCGGCATCGACGCGCGGTCGGGCCACGTTTCCGGCTTCCAAAGCCCGGAGCGCATGAACGCCTTGGCGCAGTGCATGTAGGTTGCCTTGACCTCCACGATCATCACCGTGACGGGCGACCTGCCATCGACCGCGAGCCGGTCGCGCAGGCTTTGGTCTGCGGTGATGCGGCCTTGGCCGTTGACGCGCAGCGTCTCGTTCATGCCGGGGATGAGAAAAAGCAGACCCACGGCCGGATTGACGATGACGTTCTGCCAGGTGTCGAGCCGGTTGTTGCCCGGCCGGTCCGGGATCGCGAGCGTCGTGTCGTCGAGCACGGCGACGAAGCCCGGCCTGTCGCCCTTGGGCGTCACGTCGGCATTGCCGGCCTTGTCGGACGAGCCGATCAGCACGAACGGGCTTCGGGCGATGAAGGAGCGGGCGTGATGGTCGAGCGCGCGCAGCTCCTTGCGCACGGCCTTGTCATGCACCTGCCCGTAGTGCTCGCGCAGCCCTTCGAGGCTGGTGATGAATTCCATTGCTCCCCCTTCGCCGGTCTATTCCGCCGGCTTGTCCTCCAGCGAATGGCGCATGATGAGCGGCATCTGGCTGAATGTGAAGACGAGCGTGATGGGCATGATGCCCCACACCTTGAAGGCCACCCAGAAATCGGTCGAGAAATTGCGCCAGACGATCTCGTTGGCCACCGCAAGGAAGAAGAAGAACAGCCCCCAGCGGAAGGTGAGCTTGCGCCAGCCTTCGGCGTCGAGCTTGAAGGCAGAATCGAAGACGTAGCCCAGAAGCGCCTTGCCGAAGAAAAGCCCGCCCAGCAGCACCGAGCCGAACAGCGTGTTGACGATGGTCGGCTTCATCTTGATGAACACGTCGTCCTGAAGCCACAGTGTCAGCGCGCCGAAGACGAACACCACGACGCCGGAAACCAGCGGCATCATCGGCAGCGACCGCGTGAGCAGCCACGACACCGACAGCGAAATGGCCGTGGCGACCATGAAAAGGCCTGTGGCGAGGAAGATCGGCCCGCCGAAGGAGCCGAGCGCCGGCCAGCTTTCGACGAGGCTTTCGCCCCGCGCATTGGCGAAGAAGAAAACGACCAGCGGCCCCAGCTCCAGCGCCAGCTTGAGCAGGGGGTTGATGTCTTCCTTCTTCTTTGGGTCGGCGGGGTCGCGTTCGATAATCTGGTTCATCAGGACACTCCGGCGATCGCCTTGGCGAAATCGCCTGCGGAAAAGGGTTCGAGGTCGTCGACCTGCTCGCCGACGCCGATGAAGTAGACCGGCAGTTTATGTTTCGCCGCGATGGCGACGAGGATGCCGCCGCGCGCCGTGCCGTCGAGCTTGGTCATGACGAGCCCGTTGACGCCCGCAACATTGCGGAAGATTTCGACCTGATTGAGGGCGTTCTGGCCCGTCGTCGCATCCACCGTCTGGAGCACCGTGTGCGGCGCTTCCGGATCGTGCTTGCCAAGCACGCGGACGATCTTTTCGAGCTCCGCCATCAGCTCGGCCTTGTTCTGGAGGCGGCCGGCCGTATCGATGATGAGCACGTCGGAGCCTGCGTCCTTCGCCTGCTTGTAGGCGTCGAAAGCGAGGCCCGCCGCATCCGCGCCCAGCCTGGACGAGACGACCGGCGAGCCGGTGCGCTCGCCCCAGATCTTCAGCTGCTCGATGGCCGCAGCGCGGAACGTGTCGCCGGCCGCAAGCGTGACCTTGAGCCCGCCGGCCGTTAGCTTGGCGGCGAGCTTGCCGATGGTGGTGGTCTTGCCGGTGCCGTTGACGCCGACGACGAGGATGACATGCGGCCTGTGCGACAGGTCGAGCTCCAGCGGCAGCGCCACGGGCGTCAGCACCTTCTCGACCTCCTGCGCCATCACGGCGCGCACCTCGCCGTCGGACACATCCTTGCCGTAGCGGCCCGACGCCAGCGCATCGGTGACGCGGATCGCCGTCTCCATGCCGAGATCGGCGCGGATCAGCACGTCCTCGAGATCCTGCAGCGTGTCGTCGTCCAGCTTGCGCTTGGTGAAGACGCCGGAAATGTTGTCGCGCAGCTCGCGCGAGGACCGCGACAGGCCTTCGCGCAGACGCTGGAACCACGGCGTACGCGGCGCGGAAGCGGGCTCCGCAGGCGCGACCGGAGCCGCCTTCGCCTCGACGGCTTTCGAGACCGTGACGCGTGACGGCTGGACCTCTTTTGCCGGCTCTGAGAGTGGCTCGTTCGATAGAGCGGAGGGCATCGGCTTGGACGCGCTCGACGATCCGGGGACCCCACCTCGCTCGGCTTCGCCGGCCGACCCTCCCCTCAAGTGGGAGGGAGGCGCAGGCGCTACTTCTGGCTCTGGCTCTGGCTCTGGCTCTGGCTCTGGCTCTGGCTCTGGCTCTGGCTCTGGCTCTGGCTCTGGCTCTGGAATTGTCGGGGCCGGTTCCGGCATCTCAAGCGGAATTTCAGGCACGGGACGCGGTTCGGGAACGGGCGCGATCTCCGGCTCGAGCGAAACCGGCGGGATTTCGGCTGGAACCGGCTCGGGCTCGACCGGCTGCTCTGCCTCGGGCGCGGGCTCTGGCTCGACGGCAGGCGCTGCTTCATGGGCGGGGCGGCGCAGAAATTCCGGGACCGGGCCTTCGACGGGGGGCTGGGCGACGGGAGCCGCCGCAACAGCGGGCTCGACAGGCGGGGGTGCTGCCGGCTCGACGGCCGGCGCGGGCGTAACCGGCGCGGCTTCGGCAGGCTGCGGCGGGGTCAGCGCGGCTGGTGCGTCGTCGGCCGGGCGCTCCTCGACCTCCTTGTTGCCGAAGGAGAATATCTTCTTGATGAAACCGAATGCCATGTCTGTGCGCGTATCCTTCAGGCGGCCCGTGCGGCCACGGGCCGGGCAAGCAGCCGCTCGCCGTCATGGCCGGTTATTGTCGCATCGACGATCTCCCCCGGCGCACCGGCATCGATGGCTGCAAGCGTGAAGCCCTCGGTGCGGCCCAGTCCCTCGCGTTCGACCAGCACGCGCTGGGTGGTTCCGGCGAGCGTGGCGAGATGCCGGCGATAGGCGGTGTCGCCCGCGGCGCGAAGCCGGGCCGCGCGTTCCTTGACGATGCCGCGGTCCACCTGCGGCATGCGCGCGGCGGGCGTGCCCTCGCGCGGGCTGAACGGGAAGACGTGAAGGTGGGTGAGCCCGCACTCCTCGACGATCTTCAACGAGTTCTGGAACATGTCTTCGGTTTCGGTCGGGAAACCGGCGATCAGGTCCGCGCCGAACACGATGTCGGGCCGCAGCCTGCGCACGTCCTCGCAGAACCGGATCGAATCGTCGCGGCTGTGCCGGCGCTTCATGCGCTTCAGCACCATGTCGTCGCCAGCCTGCAGGGACAGGTGCAGATGCGGCATCAGCCGGCTTTCGGTGGCGATGGCTTCCAGCAGTTCTTCGTCGGCCTCGATGGAATCGATCGAGGAAAGCCGCAGGCGCGCAAGGTCGGGCACCTGCCTCAGGATCGTCTTGACCAGCCGGCCGAGCTTGGGACTGCCGGGCAGGTCGCCGCCATAGCCGGTCATGTCGACGCCGGTCAGCACCACCTCGGCATAGCCATTGCCGGCAAGCCGCTTGACCTGCTCGACCGCCGCACCCATGGGCACCGAGCGTGAATTGCCGCGTCCGTAGGGGATGATGCAGAAGGTGCAGCGATGGTTGCAGCCGTTCTGCACCTGCACGAAGGCGCGTGCGCGACCCTCGATGGCGTCGACCATGTGCGAGGCGGTCTCCGTCACCGACATGATGTCGTTGACGCGGGCCTTCTCGAAGTCGTTGACGCCGAAATCGGGCAGGGCGCGGTAGTTGTGCGCCTTCAGCTTCTCCTCGTTGCCCAGAACGAGATCGACCTCGCCCATGGCGACGAAGCTGTCGGGGTCTGTCTGGGCCGCGCAGCCGGTGACGATGATGCGGGCAGCCGGATTGTCGCGCCGTGCCTTGCGGATCGCCTGTCTCGCCTGCCGCACGGCCTCGCCCGTGACCGCGCAGGTGTTGACGATGATCGCGCCGCCGGCGAGTTCGCCGAGTCCGGCGGCCGTCGCTTCCCGGCGCATCACCTCGGACTCGTAGGTGTTGAGACGGCAGCCGAAGGTGACGAGGTCGATGCCCCTGTTGTCGATGCCCTTGCCGCCGCTCATGCCGCGCCCTCGACATCGCGCTGCCACGCGCCGGTCGCCGGATCGAGCGTCCCGGAAAACTCCCACTCGGCAGGACCGGTCATGATGACGTGATCGTCGTCGCGCCATTCGATGGCGAGCTTGCCGCCGCTGGGCGCGGTCACCGTCACGGAGCGGCCGGTACGGTTGGTGCGCGCTGCCGAGACGGCGGCCGCGCAGGCGGCCGAGCCGCAGGCGAGCGTCAGCCCCGCGCCGCGCTCCCATGTACGGATGGTCATGGCGTCGCGCGCCGTGACCTGCGCGATGGTGATGTTGGCGCGCTCGGGAAAGAGCGGATGGTTTTCAAGCAGCGGGCCGAAGCGGTCGAGCTCGTAGGACCAGACGTCGCGATCGACCCAGAAGATCGCATGCGGGTTGCCCATCGATGCGACCGACGGCGAGTGCAGCACCGGCGCGTCGATCGGCCCGATCTGCAGTTCGATCATCCGCGTGTCGCGAAACTCCTCAGCCAGCGGAATGTCCTGCCAGCCGAAGCGCGGCTTGCCAAGATCGACCGAGATCAGCCCGTCCTCGTGCTCGCGCGCGTTAAGAAGGCCTGCCACTGTCTCGAAGGTGAAGGTCTTCCTGCCGGTTTCGGCCGAAAGCGCCTGGACGACGCAGCGCGTGCCGTTGCCGCAGGCCTGCGCATGGCTGCCGTCGGAATTGAGGATCTCGACATAGGCGTCGGTTCCGGGCGTGCGCGGATCGTGGATCGCCATGATCTGGTCGAAGCGCGTCGCCGGATCGACGTTGATCGCGATGGCGGCGGCGGCCGAGATGCGGTCGGCACGGCCGCGCATATCGGCGACGATGATCTCGTTGCCGATGCCGTTCATCCTGGCGAAGGGGACGCGTACGCTCATGCGCCGCTATATGGCGGAATTGACCCGGAATTACCAGTCTCGCGCGGTCTCACGCGGCCGTGGATGCCGGTGGAACCTCCCAGGCCTCGCCGGGCAGCATCGGTCGAAACCGCTCGCGCGCCACGCCGCGTGCATCGAGCGCGGCCTCCAGAAGCTGGCGGGGCTCTTCCACCGGCTCGTTGGTGAGCTGGAACGTGCCCCAGTGGTGTCCGGCGGCGAACGAAGCGTTGGCAAGCAGCATGCCCTCGACCGCCTCGGCGGGGTTCTGGTGCTGCGCCTCCATGAACCAGCGCGGCTCGTAGGCACCGATGGGCAGGATGGCGAGGCGGAAGCCGCCGTGTTTCTGCGCCGCGCCCCGATAGTTGGTGCCGCCGTGAAAGCCCGTGTCGCCGACGACATAGATGTTGCCGCCGGGCGTCTCGATGACGAAGCCCGCCCAGAGCGCCATGCGCCGGTCGCCCATGCCGCGCGCCGACCAGTGATGCACCGGTTCGACATGCACCGGCACCGAACCGCAGATGGCGGTCTCGCCCCAGTCATGCGCGGCGACGCGGATATCGGGCACCGAGCGGCGGACGATGACGTCGTTGCCGAGCGGCGTGATGATTTGCGGATCGTGCGCAGCCTTCAGCCGCGCCAGAGTGGCGACGTCGAGATGGTCGTAATGGTTGTGGCTCAGCAGGACGAGGTCGACCGGCGGCAGGTCTTCAAAGGAGATGCCCGGCGGATTGGCGCGGCTGGGCCCGACGAAGGAGAAAGGCGACACACGCTGCGACCACACGGGATCGGTGAGGATGTTGAGGCCGGCGGTCTGGATCAGCAATGTCGCGTGGCCGACCATCGTGACCACGAGGCGGTTGCCTTCCACGCGCGGCTCGGGCTTGGCCGGCTCGAACGGGCTCGGCCATTCGGCGGGCCAGGTGGCCCTGCCGCCGCCCAGCTGCCACCGCATCAGGTCGGCGAAGCGGGCGGGCGGCTTCCCCTGCGGGTTGAAGAACACAGAACCGTCGAAATGGTCGCTTTCCGGCCCGTCATAATAGCGGTTGCCGGCCTGCGCCTGCACGGCCACGCCGCCACCGACGGTGGCAAGACCCCCGACACCCAGCCACTTCATCATTCTGCGTCTGTTCATGGCTGGCAGGATAGCGTCTCGGCACCGCCGTGCAACCGAAAGGAGAGGCCGTTTTCTCCCGCAGAACCATTGCCTCGAACGCTTATTTAACCATATGCGGTGGATTGTCCCCAAGATCGCCACTATTCTGGCGATTGAAGGGGACGTGAACAAACGTGCGGAGCGGCATTCGCTTCGACGGAGGGAATTTATGGCTTTCAAACTGACCGGCGTCGTTGCCACGACCTTTCTCGCACTCGCGCTGGCGGGTTGCCAGAGCGAGCGTTTCTCGCGGCTCGATACCAGTGGCCCGTCTCCGGCACCGCTTCCGGCAGCGCCCGCAGGTACGGTGACCATGGGCCAGCTTCCGCCGCCCGTTCAGCCCGGCACGACCGATCCGAGCCAGTTTCCAGCCCCTCCCGGCTCCGAAGGCCTTCCCGGCGATGGCACGCAGATGGCAGCCGTGGACCCCGGAGCTGCCAGCGGCCCGGAAGTGACTACGGGCGCGGTTGCAGGCGTGTGGAACGCCAGCGTTTCGGGCCAGAGCTGCCGCATCGCCACGCCGCAGACGCGCTTCGGCCAGGGCTACCGCGCAGGACCGCTGCGCTGCCCCGCGCCGCTCGACGGGGTGCGCTCGTGGAACGTCTCGGGCAGCCAGCTGGCACTCTACGACGACAATGGCGACGTGCTGGCGCGGCTCCAGTCTGCGGGCGGCGAGCGTTTCGACGGCCAGACCAGCAGCGGCATTCCCATTTCGCTTTCCCGCTAGTATTGGTGCGGACCGAATAGCAGCAATCGGGTTCCCGCAATGTCCTCGCTTGACGGGCTGCCGACGTTTCGCACCGTCAGGCAGGACTACCAGCATCTCGAGCAGTCCGGCACCATCGTCGGCGACACGGCGCAGCTTGCCGTGGTGGATGCGCTCGACCGCCTGATCGAGGAGATCGCGTCCAAGCGCCTCGCCTCCAAGTCGAGCGCGCTGGGCTGGCTCTTCGCCAAGCGCAAGCCGACGCATGAGCCGGTCAAGGGCCTCTACGTCCATGGCGGCGTGGGGCGGGGCAAAACCATGCTGATGGACATGTTCTTCGAGCGCGTGACCGTGAAGCGAAAGCGCCGGGCGCATTTCAACGACTTCATGGCCGACGTTCACGACCGCATCCAGAAGCATCGCGAGATGCTCAAGCGGGGCGAGACGAAGGAAACCGACCCCATTCCACCCGTTGCCAGGGCGCTCGCCCAAGAAGCGTGGGTGCTGTGCTTCGACGAGTTCACGGTCACCGACATCGCCGATGCGATGGTGCTGTCGCGGCTTTTCTCCAGCCTGTTTTCCGAGGGCGTGGTGCTGGTGGCCACCTCCAACGTCGCACCACGCGACCTCTATCGCGACGGTCTCAACCGGGCGCTGTTCGAACCTTTCATCGGCATACTGGAGCGCCACACGCGGGTGATGGCGCTGGACGGGCCGACCGACTATCGCCGCCGCAACCTCGACCGCATGCAGGTCTATATCTCGCCGCTGGGCGAGGACGCCGACGCGCTGATGGACGAGGCGTGGGAGGCGGCGACCGCCGGCCACGTGACGAGGCAGGAGCGCCTTGCCGTCAAGGGCCGCGAAGTGGTGGTGCCCCGCGCCAACGGCACGGCCGCGCGCTTCACCTTTGCAGATCTGTGCGAAAAGCCGCTGGGGGCGCGCGACTATCTCGCGATAGCCGCCCATTTCGACACGCTGTTCATCGACCGCATACCGGTGATGGGGCAGGAGCGGCGTAACGAGGCCAAGCGCTTCATCCTGCTGGTCGACACGCTGTACGACCAGAAGATGCGCCTCGTGGCCAGCGCCGAGGCCTCGCCCGAACGGCTTTATGCCGGCACCAGCGGCACGGAGGCATTCGAGTTTGCGCGCACCGCTTCGCGCCTCACCGAGATGCAGAGCCGCGAATGGCTGGACGCAGCCGCGACGCGCGCTGGCGCCGACTGATCCATCCGGCGTGCAATTCCGTGCGCCGCCGACGCTTGCATGCTCGACCGACTCAAAACAATTGACGTTTACGTAAGACAAAAAACATCTAAACGATTGAAAATGTTTGCTCGGTAATAATCGGTTGAGTTTTTTGGGCGATGCGTCTATGCCCCAACGCTAATTCGGACGGCCTCCCGTGTCCGAACGCAGTTCTCGGCAACGCTTTATTCAGGCCGGCGCGGTAGCAGACCGGCGCACTCAACAGGGAAAACAATCACCATGGCTCGAAACAAGATTGCCCTCATCGGCTCCGGCATGATTGGCGGCACGCTCGCCCATCTCGTCGGCCTCAAGGAACTCGGCGACGTCGTCATGTTCGACATCGCCGAAGGCATCCCGCAGGGCAAGGGACTGGACATCGCGGAATCCTCGCCGGTGGACGGCTTCGACGCGCGCTATGTCGGTGCCAACGAGTATTCGGCCATCGAGGGCGCGGATGTCTGCATCGTGACCGCCGGCGTGCCGCGCAAGCCCGGCATGAGCCGCGACGACCTTCTGGGCATCAACCTCAAGGTGATGGAGCAGGTGGGCGCGGGCATCAAGAAATATGCGCCGAACGCCTTCGTCATCTGCATCACCAACCCGCTCGACGCCATGGTCTGGGCGCTGCAGAAGTTTTCCGGTCTCCCCAAGACCCACGTGGTCGGCATGGCCGGCGTGCTGGACTCGGCCCGTTTCCGCTATTTCCTGTCTGAGGAATTCAACGTCTCCGTCGAGGACGTGAGCGCGATGACGCTCGGCGGCCACGGCGACGACATGGTGCCGATGGTGCGCTATTCCACCGTTGCCGGCATTCCGCTGCCCGACCTGGTCAAGATGGGCTGGACCTCCAAGGAAAAGCTGGACGCCATCGTCGAGCGCACCCGCAAGGGCGGCGGCGAGATCGTCGCCCTGCTCAAGACCGGCTCCGCCTACTACGCGCCGGCCGCCTCGGCGATCGCCATGGCCGAGAGCTACCTCAAGGACAAGAAGCGCGTGCTGCCCTGCGCCGCGCACCTTTCGGGCCAGTACGGCTTGAAGGACATGTATGTCGGCGTGCCGGTGGTGATCGGCGCCGGCGGCGTCGAGCGCATCATCGAGATCGACTTCAGCAAGGCCGAACAGAAGATGTTCGACAAGTCTGTCGCAGCCGTGCAGGGTCTCTGCGAGGCCTGCATCGGCATCGCGCCGGCTCTCGGCAAGAAGAAGTGAGGCTATCCGCATGAACATCCACGAATATCAAGCCAAGCAGCTCCTCAAGGGCTATGGCGCACCGGTCGCCGAAGGCGTGGCCATCATGAAGGCGGGCGAGGCTGAAGCTGCCGCAAGGTCGCTGCCAGGCCCGCTTTATGTGGTCAAGAGCCAGATCCACGCGGGCGGCCGCGGCAAGGGCAAGTTCAAGGAACTCGGCCCCGACGCCAAGGGCGGCGTGCGGCTTGCGAAGTCCGTCGAGGACGTCGTCAGGAACGTCAACGAGATGCTCGGCAACACGCTGGTGACCGCCCAGACGGGCGATGCCGGCAAGCAGGTCAACCGCCTCTACATCGAGGACGGCGCGGACATCGACCGCGAGCTGTATCTTTCGCTGCTGGTGGACCGCTCGGTCGGCCGCGTCGCTTTCATGGTGTCGACCGAAGGCGGCATGGACATCGAGGCTGTCGCCCATGACACGCCCGAGAAGATCCACACCATCGCCATCGACCCGGAAGCCGGCGTGACCGCTGCCGATGTCGCCAGGATCAACGAGGCGCTGGAACTGGCCGGCGAAGCGGCGAAGGACGGCGAGAAGCTGTTCCCGATCCTCTACAAGGCATTCGTCGAGAAGGACATGAGCCTGCTGGAGGTCAACCCGCTGATCGTCATGACCAACGGCCGCCTGCGCGTGCTGGACGCCAAGATGTCGTTCGACGGTAACGCCCTGTTCCGCCACGACGACGTGAAGGAACTGCGCGACGAGACCGAGGAAGACGCCAAGGAGATCGAGGCTTCCAAGTGGGACCTCGCCTATGTCGCGCTCGACGGCAATATCGGCTGCATGGTCAACGGCGCGGGCCTCGCCATGGCGACGATGGACATCATCAAGCTCTACGGCAAGGAGCCGGCGAACTTCTGTGACGTCGGCGGCGGCGCAGGCAAGGAAAAGGTCGCGGCAGCGTTCAAGATCATCACCGCCGACCCGAAGGTCGAAGGCATCCTCGTCAACATCTTCGGCGGCATCATGAAGTGCGACGTCATCGCTGAAGGTGTTGTCGCTGCGGTCCAGGAAGTGGGCCTGAAGGTGCCGCTGGTCGTGCGCCTCGAAGGCACCAATGTCGAGCTTGGCAAGAAGATCCTCAACGAGTCCGGCCTCGCCATCACGGCCGCCGACGACCTCGATGACGCCGCCAAGAAGATCGTCGCCGCGGTCAACGGCTAACGGACAGGACCAGAATTTATGTCGATCCTTATCAACAAGAACACCAAGGTCCTCGTCCAGGGCCTGACCGGCAAGACCGGCACCTTCCACACCGAGCAGGCGCTGGCCTATCACGGCACGCAGATGGTCGGCGGCATCCACCCCAAGAAGGGCGGCGAGACCTGGACCGGCTCGAAGGGTGAAAGCCTGCCGATCTTCGCTTCCGTCGCCGAGGGCAAGGAAAAGACCGGTGCGGACGCATCGGTGGTCTACGTGCCGCCGGCAGGTGCCGCAGCCGCCATCATCGAGGCGATCGAGGCCGAAATCCCGCTGATCGTCTGCATCACGGAAGGCATCCCGGTGATGGACATGGTCAAGGTCAAGGCGAAGCTCGACAAGTCGAAGTCGCGCCTGATCGGCCCGAACTGCCCCGGCCTCGTCACCCCCGACGAATGCAAGATCGGCATCATGCCGGGCTCGATCTTCCGCAAGGGCTCGGTCGGCGTTGTATCGCGCTCGGGAACGCTTACCTATGAGGCAGTGTTCCAGACGACGAATGAAGGCCTCGGCCAGACCACGGCCGTCGGCATCGGCGGCGACCCGGTCAAGGGCACCGAGTTCATCGACATCCTCGAGATGTTCCTCGCCGACGACGAGACCAAGTCGATCATCATGATCGGCGAGATCGGTGGTTCGGCCGAGGAAGACGCTGCCCAGTTCCTGCGCGACGAAGCCAAGCGCGGACGCAGCAAGCCGATGGCCGGCTTCATCGCCGGTCGCACGGCCCCTCCCGGACGCACCATGGGCCATGCCGGCGCGGTGATTTCCGGCGGCAAGGGCGGCGCGGAAGACAAGATCGCGGCGATGGAGGCAGCGGGCATCCGCGTGTCGCCTTCGCCGGCCCGCCTCGGCAAGACCCTGGTCGAGGCGATCAAGGGGTGAGGCATTCGGCATCTGGCAGCCGGCAGTCGGGACGATCCGATTGCCGGCTGCCGAAAACCGACTGCCCTTAAGAAGGAGACGGAGCAAGCGCTCCGGAAAGACAGATGGCGCGGCAAGATCAGGCCAACGACCAATTTTCGCTCACCTCGTTTCTCTATGGCGGCAATGCCGACTATATCGAGACGCTTCATGCGGCCTGGCAGGAAAACCCTTCTTCGGTCGATCCCGAATGGCGGGATTTCTTCGCCGCGCTGAAGGATGACGCCGGCGACGTGCGCAAGAGCGCAGAGGGCGCTTCCTGGACGAAGCCCAACTGGCCGGTAGCCGCCAATGGCGAGCTCGTCTCCGCGCTCGACGGCGACTGGGGTGCGGTCGAGAAGCACGTCGAGAAGAAGGTGAAGGAAAAGGCGGCCGACAAGGGCGCCGCGCTCTCCGACGCCGACGTGCTGCAGGCGACGCGCGATTCGGTTCGCGCCATCATGATGATCCGCGCCTATCGCATGCGCGGCCATCTGCACGCCGATCTCGACCCGCTCGGCATTGCCGAGGAAAAGGAAGACTACAACGAGCTTTCGCCCGAGGCCTACGGCTTCACGGAGGCCGATTACGACCGCCCGATCTTCATCGACCATGTGCTGGGGCTGGAATACGCCACCGTCCGGCAGATGCTCGACATCCTCAAGCGTACCTACTGCTCGACGCTGGGCGTCGAGTTCATGCACATCTCCAATCCCGAGGAGAAGGCCTGGATCCAGGAGCGCATCGAGGGGCCGGACAAGGGCATCGACTTCACGCCGCAGGGCAAGAAGGCGATCCTTTCCAAGCTGATCGAGGCGGAAGGCTTCGAGCAGTTCATCGACGTGAAGTACAAGGGCACCAAGCGCTTCGGCCTCGATGGCGGTGAATCGCTTATTCCGGCGCTCGAGCAGATCATCAAGCGCGGCGGCGCGATGGGCCTGAAGGAAGTCGTGCTGGGCATGGCCCACCGCGGCCGCCTCAACGTGCTGACCAACGTGATGGCCAAGCCGCACCGCGCCGTGTTCCACGAGTTCAAGGGCGGCTCCTACGCCCCCGACGACGTCGAGGGCTCGGGCGACGTGAAGTATCACCTTGGCGCATCGTCGGATCGCGAGTTCGACGGCAACAAGGTGCACCTGTCGCTGACGGCCAACCCGTCGCATCTGGAGATCGTCAACCCGGTGGTGATGGGCAAGGCCCGCGCCAAGCAGGACCAGATTTTCGGCCGCACCCGCGAGGAGACCGTGCCGATCGAGGAGCGCGCCAAGGTTTTGCCGCTGCTGCTGCACGGTGATGCCGCCTTTGCCGGACAGGGTGTCGTGGCCGAATGCCTCGGGCTTTCGGGCCTGCGCGGCCACCGCGTCGCCGGAACGCTGCATTTCATCATCAACAACCAGATCGGTTTCACCACCAATCCGCGTTTCTCGCGTTCGTCGCCCTATCCGTCGGATGTGGCCAAGATGATCGAGGCGCCGATCTTCCACGTCAACGGCGACGACCCGGAAGCCGTGGTCTACGCCGCCAAGGTGGCGATGGAATTCCGCATGACCTTCCACAAGCCGGTGGTCATCGACATGTTCTGCTACCGCCGCTTCGGCCACAACGAAGGCGACGAGCCGGCGTTCACCCAGCCGATCATGTACAAGAATATCCGCGCCCATAAGACGACGGTACAGCTCTACTCCGAGAAGCTGATCGGCGAAGGCCTGCTGACGCAGGATGAGGTCGATGCCATGCGTGCCGACTGGCGCGCGAGGCTCGAAACCGAGTTCGAGGCCGGCCAGTCCTACAAGCCCAACAAGGCAGACTGGCTGGATGGCGCATGGTCGGGCTTGCGCACCGCCGACAATCAGGATGAGCAGCGCCGCGGCAAGACCTCCGTGCCGCTCAAGACGCTCAAGGAAATCGGCAAGAAGCTGACCGACGTGCCGAAGGACTTCGAGGTACACCGTACCATCGGGCGCTTCCTCGAAAGCCGGCGCAAGGCGATCGAATCGGGCGAAGGCCTCGACTGGGCGACCGGCGAAGCGCTGGCGTTCGGCTCCATTCTGATGGAAGGCAACCCTATCCGCCTTTCGGGCCAGGATTCGGAACGCGGCACGTTTTCGCAGCGCCATTCCGTGCTCTACGACCAGAAGAGCGAGGACCGCTATATCCCGCTCAACAATCTGAGCCCGGCGCAGGCGAACTACGAGGTCATCAACTCGATGCTCTCGGAAGAAGCCGTGCTCGGCTTCGAATACGGCTTCAGCCTCGCAGAGCCGCGCGCGCTGACGCTGTGGGAAGCCCAGTTCGGCGATTTCGCCAACGGCGCGCAGGTCGTGTTCGACCAGTTCATCTCGTCGGGCGAG
Source organism: Neoaquamicrobium microcysteis (assembly GCF_008180155.1). Classification (GTDB taxonomy): domain Bacteria; phylum Pseudomonadota; class Alphaproteobacteria; order Rhizobiales; family Rhizobiaceae; genus Aerobium; species Aerobium microcysteis. The sequence goes on from NZ_VSZS01000064.1 coordinate 114,761, forward strand.
CGCAAGTGGCTGCGCATGTCGGGTCTGGTCTGCCTTCTGCCGCATGGCTACGAAGGGCAGGGACCGGAACATTCGTCTGCCCGTCTGGAGCGCTTCCTGCAGATGTGCGCAGAAGACAACATGCAGGTGGCCAACGTTACGACGCCGGCTAACTACTTCCACATCCTGCGCCGGCAGCTCAAGCGCGACTTCCGCAAACCGCTCATCATGATGACGCCCAAGTCGCTGCTGCGCCACAAGCGCGCCGTGTCGACCCTGTCGGAAATGTCGGGCGAAAGCTCCTTCCACCGCCTGCTGTGGGACGATGCGCAACTGCTGGCCGACCAGCCGATCAAGCTGGTGAAGGATTCCAAGATCCGCCGCGTCGTGCTGTGCACCGGCAAGGTGTATTACGATCTCTACGAGGAGCGCGAGAAGCGCGGCGTCAATGACGTCTATCTGCTGCGTGTCGAGCAGCTCTACCCGTTCCCGGCCAAGGCGCTCATCAACGAGCTGTCGCGCTTCCGCAATGCGGAGATGGTCTGGTGCCAGGAAGAGCCCAAGAACATGGGCGCGTGGTCCTTCATCGACCCGTATCTGGAATGGGTGCTGGCCCATATCGACGCCAAGCATCAGCGCGTGCGCTATACCGGGCGTCCGGCGGCAGCATCCCCGGCGACGGGCCTCATGTCCAAGCATCTGGCGCAGCTCGAGGCCTTCCTCGAAGACGCGCTGGGCGAATAGGCCAATGAGCGTCGCGCCCAGGCACTCCCCCACCCCTTACCCCTCCCCACAAGGGGGAGGGAGACATGCGCGTCGCGCGCGCACCGTCATCTTTGCATCGATGGAAACGACAAATGAGACGCTGACGCCCTCCCTCCCCCTTGTGGGGAGGGATAAAGGGTGGGGGTCCTTTCTCGCGACCGACATTCATTCCAGAACCAACGGATAGGAATCCGACATGGCAACCGAAATCCGCGTCCCGACCCTCGGGGAATCCGTCACTGAAGCGACCATCGGCAAGTGGTTCAAGAAGGCAGGCGACGCGATCGCCGCCGACGAGCCCGTCGTGGAGCTGGAAACCGACAAGGTGACCATCGAGGTTCCCGCGCCTGCCGCCGGCACGCTGGGCGAGATTACCGTCAACGAGGGCGACACGGTCGAGCCGGGCGCGCTGCTGGGCATGATCGAGGCGGGCGGCGGTGCTGCCGCAGCTGCACCTGCAAAGAAGGAAGAGCCCAAGGCCGAAGCGCCGAAGGCGGAGCCTGCGAAGGCTGCTCCGGCCGCCGCGCAGGCCGGCAAGACCGACATGCCACCAGCTCCGGCCGCGGCAAAGGCGCTGGCTGAAGCCGGCATCTCGGCCGATCAGGTTACGGGCTCCGGCAAGCGCGGCCAGGTGCTCAAGGGCGACGCGCTCGAAGCAATCGCCAAGGGCGTTTCCGCACCGGCCGCCGCCCCGTCGGTGCCCGCAGCGGCCCGTGCGCCTTCTTCGGGCGACGATGCTGTCCGCGAGGAACGCGTGCGCATGACCAAGCTGCGCCAGACCATCGCGCGCCGCCTCAAGGACGCCCAGAACACGGCCGCCATGCTCACCACCTTCAACGAGGTGGACATGAAGCCGGTGATGGACCTGCGCGCCAAGTACAAGGACCTGTTCGAGAAGAAGCACGGCGTGAAGCTGGGCTTCATGGGCTTCTTCACCAAGGCCGTGACCCACGCGCTGAAGGAAATCCCCGCCGTCAACGCCGAGATCGACGGCACCGACATCATCTACAAGAACTATGCCCATATCGGCGTGGCTGTTGGCACGGAGAAGGGTCTCGTCGTGCCGGTGGTGCGCGATGCCGATGCCATGTCCATCTCGGAGATCGAGAAGGAGATCGGCCGTCTGGGCATCGCCGCACGCGACGGCAAGCTCTCGGTCGCCGACATGCAGGGCGGCACCTTCACCATCTCCAACGGCGGCGTCTACGGCTCGCTGATGTCGACGCCGATCCTCAACGCGCCGCAGTCGGGCATTCTGGGGATGCACAAGATCCAGGAGCGCCCCGTCGTCGTGGGCGGCCAGATCGTCGTGCGGCCGATGATGTATCTGGCGCTCTCCTACGATCACCGCATCGTCGATGGCAAGGAAGCGGTTACCTTCCTCGTCCGCGTCAAGGAAACGCTGGAAGACCCCGAGCGCCTGGTGCTGGATCTGTAGGGCTGACAGGCCAAACCGGAGCGACCGACATGGCTGCAAAGGCGATGCTGGTGACGGGCGGCGGGCGCGGGATCGGCGCCTCCGTCGCACGGCTGGGCGCAGCCTCTGGCTGGCGCGTCGCGATCAATTATGCGGCGAACGACAAAGCAGCCACCGCGCTGGTGGACGAAATCACCGAAGCCGGCGGCGAGGCTTTTGCCGTCAAGGGTGATGTCGGGGTCGAAGCCGACGTGCTTTCCATGTTCGAGGCCGTCGACAGACGCTTCGGACGGCTCGACGGGCTGGTCAACAATGCCGGCGTGGTGGATCGCAAGGCGCGGCTCGACGAGATGGACATCGCGCGTTTCGAGCGCATGATGCGCATCAACGTCATCGGCTCGTTGCTGTGCGCCCGCGAAGCCGTGAAGCGCATGTCGACCAGGCATGGCGGCCAGGGCGGCGCCATCGTCAACATATCCTCGGTCGCCGCGGTGCTGGGCTCGCCGGGCGAGTATGTCGACTACGCGGCCTCCAAGGGCGCGATCGAAAGTTTCACGCTGGGGCTTGCCCGCGAGGTGGCGACCGAGAACATCCGGGTCAACGCCGTGCGGCCGGGCATCATCGACACGGAGATCCACGCCTCGGGCGGCCAGCCCGACAGGGTGGCGGCAATGCGCGGGCTGGTGCCGATGCAGCGCGAGGGCAAGGCCGACGAGGTCGCCCGCGCCGTGCTGTGGCTTCTGTCCGAAGAAGCGTCCTATACGACGGGCGCGATACTGAATACGAGCGGCGGGCGCTGAGGGCCGCCGCGCAGAAGGAAGGACTTCCCATGAGCTATGATGTCGTCGTTATCGGAGCTGGCCCCGGCGGCTATGTCTGCGCCATCAAGGCCGCGCAGCTCGGCCTCAAGACCGCGCTGATCGAAAAGCGCGACACCTATGGCGGCACCTGCGTCAATGTCGGCTGCATCCCCTCCAAGGCGCTGCTGCACGCGACCGAGATGCTGCTGGAGGCAGAGCACTCGTTCGACGCGCTGGGTATCGAAATCTCGAAGCCGAAGGTGAACCTGAAGAAGCTGATGGCGCACCGCGTCAACACGGTGGAGCAGAACACCAAGGGTCTGGTCTTCCTGATGAAGAAGAACAAGATCGACACGTTCCAGGGTACCGGCCAGGTTCTGGCGGCCGGCAAGGTGTCCGTCACCGGTGAGGACGGCAAGGCGCAGGAGATCGAGACGAAGAACATCGTCATCGCGACGGGTTCCGACATTGCCGGCATCCCGGGCGTCGACGTCGCCTTCGACGAGAAGGTGATCGTGTCGTCCACCGGCGCGCTGGAGTTCGACAAGGTGCCGGGCCATCTCGTCGTCGTCGGCGGAGGCGTGATCGGGCTGGAGCTCGGTTCGGTCTGGGCGCGGCTGGGCTCCAGGGTCACGGTGGTCGAGTATCTCGACACCATCCTCGGCGGCATGGACGGCGAGGTCGCCAAGCAGTTCCAGCGCATCCTGGCCAAGCAGGGCATGGACTTCAAGCTGAGCGCGAAAGTGACGGGCGTGAAGAAGACCGGCAAGGGCGCTTCAGTCACGTTCGAACCCGTCAAGGGCGGAGACGCCGAGACCATCGAGGCGGATGCCGTTCTGGTCGCGACCGGCCGCAAGCCCTACACTGATGGCCTAGGCCTTGAAAACGCCGGCGTCGAGCTGGACGAGCGCGGTCGCGTCAAGGTCGACGGCCACCTCAAAACCAACGTGCCGGGCATCTACGCCATCGGCGACGTGGTCGTAGGCCCCATGCTTGCGCACAAGGCCGAGGAGGAAGGCGTCGCCGTCGCCGAGATGCTGGCGGGGCAGGCGGGCCATGTGAACTACGACGTCATCCCCGGCGTGGTCTACACCAGCCCCGAGGTCGCTTCCGTCGGCAAGACCGAGGAAGAGCTGAAGAAGGCGGGGGTGGACTACAAGGCCGGCAAGTTCCCGTTCACCGCCAACGGACGTGCCCGCGCGATGCTGCAGACCGAAGGTTTCGTCAAGGTGCTGGCCGACAAGGCGACGGACCGGGTGCTGGGCGTCCATATCGTCGGCTTCGGGGCCGGCGAGATGATCCACGAGGCTGCGGTTCTGATGGAATTTGGCGGTTCGTCGGAAGATCTCGCCCGCACCTGCCACGCCCACCCGACGATGTCGGAGGCCGTGAAGGAGGCAGCACTGGCCACTTTCTCCAAGCCGATCCACATGTAGACGGTATTCCTCGCAGACGAGAAAAGGCGGGCCCTTTCGGACCCGCCTTTTTTGTACGCGAACACTTACTTACGCGGTAACGCCACGCTTACTGGTCGGCGGCAGGCGCTTCGTCAGCCGGGGCGGCCGGAGCGGTCGGCTCTGCCGGAGCAGCCTCGGGAGCCGGCGCAGGCGCCATTTCCTCGGTCTGCTCGGGGATCACGGCAGTCGTGCCGGGATCGGTAGCGGGACCGGAGGTAAACGCGATGAGCGCAATGACCAGCAGCACGGCAATGACGCCGGCTGCGATCAGCCCGCCACGGCCGCCGCTGTTGTGCACGACGGTCTCGTTCACGACGCGCGGGTCCGCCGCAGGGTCGGTGTAGGGTGAATGGGGTGCTACGCGGGGAGCGTCCGGATGGCCCGGATCGACGTAGCGCGGATCAGTGTTCCTCGGGTCTGTCATGGTCGTTCTCCATGCGTTTACTTGCATTATCGGGGTGAACAACGCGCAAAAGGCGAAACCGGTTCCCCCGGCCCCCAAAAGCACAACGATATTGGGCTTCCCTTCCCCGCGTGCTGTGGTAGCCAGAGCGCATGGCTCAGAAGAAAGCGCACGAGGTCGACGGCTGGCTGCGGCGTCCCGATCCGGACGTCCGCATCGTGCTGATCTACGGACCCGACAGGGGGCTGGTTTCGGAACGCGCCAAGGCTTTCGTCGCGAAAACGGGGCTGGATGCGGACGATCCGTTCTCGTCGGTACGGCTGGACGCTTCGGAGGTGGACGCAACGCCCGGGCGGCTGAGCGACGAGGCCGGCACCGTGCCGATGTTTTCCGACCGCAGGCTCATCTGGATCAAGGGCGCGGCTGCCCACAAGCAGCTTGCAGACGAGGTCAAAGCGCTGGCGGCGTCGCCGCCGAAGGATTCGATCATCCTCATCGAGGCGGGCGACCTGAAGAAGGGGGCGGGCCTACGCGCCACGGTTGAGAACGCGTCGGGCGCGATGGCCCTGCCCTGCTACGCCGATGAAGGCCGCTCGATCGACGGGGTGATCGACGAAATCCTCGGCCGCGACAAGCTGACCATAGGCCTCGAAGCAAGGCAGGCGCTGCGCGCCAATCTGGGCGGCGACCGGCTCGCCACCCGCAGCGAGATCGAAAAGCTGGCGCTCTACTGCCACGGTGCGGGCGAGGTTTCTCTCGAAGACGTGGGCGCGATGACCGGCGACGTGTCGAGCCTCAGCCTCGATGACGCGGTCGATGCAGTGCTTTCCGGCAATGCCGATGCGTTCGAGACGGCCTTTGCACGGCTGGTTTCGTCGGGCACCAACCCGTATCTCGTCCTTGCCGCCGCGATGCGGCAGTTTCAGGCGCTCAGCGTCATGCGCAACGAGATGGACAAAGGCGGCAAGCAAGCCGGCGCGGTGGTCGCCTCCGCCCGGCCGCCGGTGTTCTTCACACGCCGCAAGCTGGTGGAATCGGCCCTCCAGCGCTGGAACGCCGCCGCCCTCGCGCGCGCACTGGACAGACTTCAGGCGGCGGTACTGCAGACGCGCCAGCGTGCCGATCTGGCGGTTCCCTCGTCGCGCCAGGCCCTGATCGCATTGCTGGTCGAATCAGCGCGAGCGGCAAGGCGATGAACGGTAGCTGCTTCGCAAAGCGTTGTTTTTACTTGTTTATCAGCCCTGAAGGCGTCGGCACAGCTCGTCCAGCTGCTCAAGCGTCTTGTACGACACCTTCAGCTCGCCGCCCTTCTGGCCGTGATTGATCGACACCTTCATCCCGGTGACGTCCGACAGTGCCTTTTCAAGCGCTAAGGTGTCGGCATCCTTTTCGGCCGCCGTCTTCGGGCGCGACGGCGCTTCCCACGGCCGGGTCGGCTGATGGGCCAGCGCTTCCGCCTGCCGCACCGAAAGGCCCTCCTCGACGATGCGCTTGGCCAGCGCCGCCGGATCGTCGGACGTGACCAGCGTGCGCGCATGGCCGGCCGACAGCGAACCGTCCACCAGCATGTCGCGGATCACGTCGGGCAACTTCAGCAACCGCAGCGTGTTCGCCACGTGGCTGCGGCTCTTGCCGATGACCTGGCCCAGGTCGGCCTGCGTGTAGTTGTGTTCGTCGATGAGCTGCTGATAGCCCTGCGCCTCCTCGACCGGGTTGAGGTCGGCACGCTGGACGTTCTCGATGATGGCGATCTCGAGCGCCACGCGGTCGTCCACGTCGCGGATGATGACCGGCAGCTCGGTAAGACCGGCGCGCTGCGCCGCACGCCAGCGGCGCTCGCCGGCGATGATCTCGTAGCGCCCCGCGGGCGTGGTGCGCACGACCACGGGTTGCACGATGCCGTGCTCACGGATCGACTGCGCGAGGTCGGCGAGGTCGGCCTCGCCGAAGGTGCGGCGCGGATTGCGCGGGTTCTGGGTGACGAACTCGATCGGCACCCGGCTGTCGGCGCCTATGCGCGGGGTCGAGGCCGATTGCTGCGCCGGCTTGTCCATTTCGCCGATGAGAGCGGCCAGGCCGCGTCCAAGCCGTTTTCTTGAAGGATCGTCGCTCATGGTCAGTTCCGCATCATTTCGACTTCGGCTCGAGGCGTTCTAGGCTGCCCTGAGGCGACGTTCGCGCCGGATGACCTCCGACGCAAGCTGGAGATAGGCCTGGCTGCCGGTGCATTTCAGGTCGTAGAGGATCGCCGGCTTGCCGTAGGAAGGCGCTTCCGAAACCCGCACGTTGCGCGGAATGACCGTCTCATAGACCTTGTCGCCCATATGCGCGCGCACATCCTCGACCACCTGGTTGGCGAGGTTGTTGCGGCCATCGAACATCGTCAGCACGATGCCCTGTATCGTCAGGTTCGGGTTGATCGAGTTGCGCACCTGCTCGACCGTCTGGAGCAGCTGGCTCAGGCCTTCCAGCGCGAAGAACTCGCACTGAAGCGGCACCAGCACCGAATCGGCCGCCGCCATCGAGTTGAGCGTCAGGAGATTGAGCGACGGCGGGCAGTCGATCAGCACATACGAAAAAGCCGAGCCCGAATCCGCCGAGCGCCGCAGCGCGTTGCGCAGGCGCAGTACGCGGTCTGGTGCCGACGCGATCTCCATCTCGATACCCAGAAGATCGAGAGTGGAGGGGATGATGCTCAAACCCGGCACCGCGGTCGGCATAGCCGCCTCTGCCACGCCGGCGTCCCCTGTCAGCAGGTCGTAGGACGAAACCTCGCGGTCATGCCTGTCGATGCCCAGCCCGGTGCTGGCATTGCCCTGGGGGTCGAGATCGACGACGAGCACCCTCTCGCCGATGGCTGCAAGTGCCGTGGCGAGGTTGATGGCGGTGGTGGTCTTTCCGACGCCGCCCTTCTGGTTGGCGACGGTGATGATGCGGGGATAGGGGGTCATGACGTTGGTCTACCGCGCGGATTCGTTGGCATTTGCTTCTGCCTGGCGGCGCGCCAGCCCCGAAATCTCGAGAACGCGGCTCGCCGGATCGATCTTGCTTCGATGTTCTACCAGATCGAATCGCCACGCGTCACGGCTTTCAGCAATCTCGGCGGCGTAATCCCGTCCTTTGTGAAAGAGACCGACAGCGCCGGCTTCTAGCCACGGAGCAGCAAGCTCCAGCAGGCGCGACAGGGGCGCAAGAGCGCGTGCAGTAACGATTTCCGGTGTGTCCATGCGACCGGTTGCGTCTTCAATCCGGCAGATGTGGACGGTGGCAGGAGCGTTGAGGCTGCCGAGGATGGTGCGCAGGAACGCGGCTTTCTTGTTGTTGCTCTCCACCAGATCGATGATCGCACAATCCCGCTCCGCCAGCAGGATCGCCATCACCGCGCCGGGAAATCCTCCTCCGGAGCCCAGATCCAGCCATCTAAGCGCTTGCGGTTTCAAGGCTGCAAGCTGCGCACTGTCGAGAATGTGGCGCTCCCACAGCGATTCGAGCGTTGAGGGAGCAGCGAGATTGATGCGGGTGGACCACCTTCGAAATTCGGCTTCGAACAGCTCAAGCTTGTTCAGTGTTTCACGTGAAACCGTTCCGGAAACGTCACGAATTTGCTCTAGCCGACCGATGCTCACGCCGCGCCTCGCTGAGCGGCGCGGTGCTGGAGGCTTGCGATCACGATGGCAAGCGCAGCCGGTGTCATCCCGTCGATTCGCTGGGCATCGGCCAGCGAGCGCGGCTGACGGATCGCCAGCTTGTGCTTGAGTTCGTTGGACAGGCCCGGTATCGCACTGAAATCCATATCAGCCGGGATGACACGTTCCTCCTCCCGTTTCAGCACTGCGGCGTCCGCCTTCTGCCGGTCGAGATAGACCGAGTAGCGCGCTTCCGTCTCCAGCCGCTCGGCCACGCGCGGTTCGATGGCGCCGAGCTCCGGCCAAATATCGGTAAGACGCTCAAGGCCTATGTCCGGATAGGCCAGCAAGTCATAGGCGCTGCGCCTCTGCCCGTCGCGGTTGAGATTCAGCCCGAAGTTGGCCGCCTCGTTAGGAGTCAGTGAAAGCTGGCGGGCCATGGTCCTGGCATTTTCGAGAGCCGCATTCGAAGCTTCGAAACGCTGCCGACGATGTGTGCCGACAATCCCCAACCCGATGGCCATGGGCGTGAGCCTATCGTCGGCATTGTCGGCGCGCAGCGACAGGCGATATTCGGCACGCGAGGTGAACATGCGGTAGGGCTCACTGACGCCCCGGCTCACCAGATCATCGACAAGGACGCCGATATAGGCATCCGCACGCCCGAAGATCACCGGCTCGCTGCCGCCAGCCTTGCGCGCGGCATTGAGGCCTGCGACCAGCCCCTGTGCGGCGGCCTCCTCATAGCCGGTCGTTCCGTTGATCTGGCCGGCGAGAAACAACCCCGGGACCCTCTTGGTTTCCAGCGAGTGATCCAGCTCTCGCGGATCGACATGATCGTATTCGATGGCGTAGCCGGGCTGCGTTATGACCGCCCGCTCCAGGCCGGGGATCGACGCGATCAGCGCCTCTTGCGCGTCGCGAGGCAGCGAAGTCGAGATACCGTTCGGATAGACGGTGTCATCGTCCAAACCCTCTGGCTCGAGGAAAATCTGGTGGCCGTCGCGATCGCCGAACTTGACGATCTTGTCCTCGATCGAGGGACAGTAGCGCGGGCCGATACCCTCGATCGAACCGGAATACATCGCCGAGCGTGAGAGATTCGCGCGGATGACGTCGTGAGACTTTATAACCGTTCGGGTGATACCGCAGGCGATCTGGGGGTTGCGGATGGTATCCGTCAGCAAGGAGAAAGGAACGGGATCATCGTCGGCGTGCTGCTTGTCAAGCGAGGCCCAATCTATGGTCCGCCCGTCGAGGCGTGGCGGCGTGCCGGTCTTCAGGCGACCGAGCGCAAACCCCAGCCGGCTCATCGATGCAGACAGCCCGGTCGATGCCTGTTCGTTCATGCGGCCTGCGGGAAAACGCTCGTCACCAATGTGGATGAGGCCGCGCAGGAACGTTCCAGTCGTCAGCACCACGGCGGCACAGCGTATGGCGCGCCCGTCGGCGAGCGTGACACCCGCTATGCGGCCGGCCTCGATCACCAGATCGAAGACTTCACCTTCGACAACATCGAGATTCGTGTGATCCGCTATCGCTTCCTGCATGGCCTGACGATAGAGCTTTCGATCCGCTTGGGTTCGCGGGCCGCGCACGGCCGGACCCTTTCGGCGATTGAGCAGGCGGAACTGGATGCCGGCGGCATCGGCCACCCGGCCCATCAGCCCGTCCAGCGCATCGACCTCGCGCACGAGATGCCCCTTGCCGAGCCCGCCGATTGCCGGGTTGCACGACATGACACCGATGGTGTCGCGCTTCATGGTGACGAGCGTGGTCCTGGCGCCGGCACGCGCCGAGGCCGAAGCGGCCTCGCAACCTGCGTGGCCGCCGCCAATCACGACAACGTCGTAGCTGAGCGTCATTGCCCGTTCCTCATATGTTGAGCCGCACAGATGTTATCGGGAAACCAGCAAGTCAACAGAAAATCTGCAGGTCGTTTCACGTGAAACGCAAAGTCGAGCCCCGCGGAGCTGTTTCACGTGAATCATGCTGCTTTTCGGGGTGAGCAATGTTTCACGTGAGTCATTTGCCGATGCAGAACTCTGAAAAGATGACGCCGAGAAGGTCTTCGACATCGATCGCTCCGGTGATTCGACCCAGCGCGTCGCCGGCCAGCCTCAACTCCTCGGCGCGCAACTCAAGACCATGGCCATCACGCAGCGCTGACTTAACATGGCTTCGACATGCGCGCAGCAATTCGACCTGCCGGAGGCGAGATGGGACGGTAGCGCCGGCCGGTGCCGCCGCCCCGCGCGCCCTTCTCGCAATCTCGGCGATGAGTTCCGCCATCCCGATGCCCGTCAACGCAGAGATGGCTTGGCCTTCATGTTCGGGTGTCCCGCCTTTGTCCGCCTTCGTCCAGACGCGAATAGTTGGTGCATCCCAATCGCCACAGGCCTGAGCAACCTCACCGGCCGGATCGATCAGCTGGACCACGAGATCGGCGCGCGCTGCGGCCTCTAACGCGCGGTCTACCCCGATCCGCTCAACGACATCGCTTGTCGACCGGATTCCGGCCGTGTCGGTGACGAGAACCTTCATCCCATCCAAATCCAGCGCGACCTCCACAAGGTCGCGAGTTGTCCCCGGCACATCGGTCACGATGGCGACGTCGCGTCGAGCCAGCGCATTGAGAAGACTGGATTTTCCCGCATTGGGCGCGCCGACGAGCACGACGCGGAAGCCGTCGCGGACGATTTCCGCAGCGCGATAGCCGTCGATATGGTTACCGATTTCTTGCGCCAGCGCCGCCATGTCGGCCCATACCGTTCCGGAAACAGACCCGGGTACGTCGGCCTCGTCGGCGAAATCCAGCTCGGCCTCGATCATCGCCCGTGCATGCAGCAGCCTGTGCCGCCAGCCCGAGTACAGTTGCGCTTGTCCGCCCTCCGCGTTGGCGAGCGCCATTCGGCGCTGCGTCTCCGTCTCGGCCGCGATCAGATCGGCCAGGGCCTCCGCACCTGTCAGATCGATCTTGCCGTTTATGAAGGCGCGGCGGGTAAACTCGCCAGCTTCGGCGGCCCGCAATCCAGGCAGCGCGGCAAGCGCGGCAAGGGTGGCCGACACGACCGAGCGGCCGCCATGAAGGTGGAGTTCGGCACAGTCTTCGCCAGTAAAGCTCTCCGGGCCTTGAAAGAAGAGTACGAGACCCCTGTCTATCGGCGCTCCGGCAGCATCGAGAATGCGGCGCAGCACTGCTCGCCGCGGCGCGGGCACGCCGCCAGCCAAGCCTTCAAGCGCAGGCGCTACGTGTTGGCCCGATATGCGTATGACCGCCACGCCCGACGGCAGGCCGCCGGTCGACAGCGCGAAGATCGTATCCGGGAAGTGTGATTGTCCGGCCACCGCCTACACCCAAAGCCTGGTCGAGAAAGACAGGGGGCACATGTCCTTCTTATCGCTGAAACCTGCTCAGCCGCGAAACCGCCTGTTTGTAGTTCCAACGAGTACACCCGCCTACGTTTGAACATCAAGGCCGATCGCGAGGAACCAACGTCATCGATCGCCTTTGGATGGCAATCTAACGCAACTGGTTGTTTCGTTGCCGAATCGATGTGGCTACCGCTCGGCTTGCGCGCCATCAGGTGCCGGTAACTGGCGTGGAACGACGCGCCGGTCGCCGTGGTCATTGAGAGGAAAGGCTTGTTTCGGAAGCGAATCGGCCGGCGTCGCACGCATTGAATATCGCGCTTCGCGTGGTCGGAGTTTAGTTGCTTGCCAACAGTCCGGTGCCAGAGGAGCGGGCAACTCCTCCGATACCGACGCTGTGCGTCAGGTGTTCATCGAATCGAAGAAGTCCGAATTCGTCTTCGTCTGCTTCAGCTTGTCAATGAGGAACTCGATCGCATCGGTCGTGCCCATCGGCGCGAGGATGCGGCGCAGCACGAAAATCTTCTGCAGATCCTGACGCTGGACGAGCAGGTCTTCCTTGCGGGTGCCCGACTTGAGGATATCCATCGACGGGAAGATGCGCTTGTCGGCCACCTTGCGGTCCAGCACGATTTCCGAGTTGCCGGTGCCCTTGAACTCTTCGAAGATCACTTCGTCCATGCGGCTGCCTGTGTCGATCAGCGCGGTCGCGATGATGGTGAGCGATCCGCCTTCCTCGATGTTGCGCGCGGCGCCGAAGAAGCGCTTTGGGCGCTGCAGCGCGTTCGCATCGACACCGCCGGTCAGCACCTTGCCGGAGGACGGCACCACGGTGTTGTAGGCGCGGCCGAGGCGGGTGATCGAATCGAGAAGGATGACGACGTCGCGGCCATGCTCGACCAGGCGTTTGGCCTTTTCGATGACCATTTCGGCCACCTGCACGTGACGAACCGCCGGCTCGTCGAAGGTGGAGGACACGACCTCGCCCTTAACCGAGCGCTGCATGTCGGTCACTTCCTCCGGGCGCTCGTCGATCAGCAGAACGATGAGGTAGGCTTCCGGATGATTGGTCGCGACCGAATGCGCGATGTTCTGGAGCAGAACGGTCTTACCGGTACGCGGCGGCGCGACGATCAGGCCACGCTGGCCTTTGCCGAGGGGGGCGACGAGATCGATCACGCGTGCGGAAAGATCCTTGGTGGTCGGGTTCTCCGTCTCCATGCGCAGACGCTCGTTCGGGTAGAGCGGCGTCAGATTGTCGAAATGGATCTTGTGACGGATCTTCTCGGGATCCTCGAAATTGATCGTGTTGACCTTGAGAAGCGCGAAATAGCGCTCGCCTTCCTTGGGGCTGCGGATCGGGCCTTCGACCGTATCGCCGGTCTTGAGCGAGAAGCGCCTGATCTGCGAGGGCGAGATGTAGATGTCGTCCGGGCCGGGCAGATAGTTGGCGTTGGCCGAGCGGAGGAAGCCGAAGCCGTCCTGCAACACTTCGACGACGCCTTCGCCGATGATTTCGATGTCCTGAGCCGCAAGCTTCTTCAGTATGGCGAACATCAGCTCCTGCTTGCGCATGACGCTGGCGTTCTCGACCTCGAGCGATTCGGCGAACGCGATCAGGTCGGTCGGGCCTTTGCTTTTCAGCTCTTGTAGTTTCATTTCCTGCATGATGCGGACTCTGGGATAGGCGGTAGGAAGAGGGTGCGGGCGGCAGTGTACGCGAGGAGCGCCTGTAGAGGACAGAAAGCACTACGCCATGCGGGGAGAGAGGATGAGACTCTTATCCCTCATCCTTCCAAAGCGCAATATGGGAATTCCGGTCCGATTTTAGAAGGGCTTCACCACGACCAGGATGACGATGACGATCATCAGCACCGTCGGGATTTCGTTGACGATGCGCCAGTGACGTGCGGGCTTCTCATTGCGATCGTCCGCGAAGCGGCGCACGGAGGCCGAAAGATAACCGTGGACGCCCGACAAAAGCAGCACCGCGAGAATCTTGGCGTGTAGCCATCCGCCGGCAAAGTCGAAGCCGGACCATGCGAGCCACAGCCCCAGAACCCAGGTGACGACCATCGCCGGGTTGATGATGGCGCGCAGAAGCCTGCGTTCCATCACCTTGAAGGTCTCGGATTTCTCCGAGCCGGGCTGTGCCTCCGCATGGTAGACGAAAAGCCGCGGCAGATAGAGCATGCCCGCCATCCACGAGATCACCGCGATGACATGCAGGGCCTTGATCCAGGGGTAGAGCCCCTGTGGATCGAGCCATAAGAGCAGCACCGTCAGCACTGCGACTATGGCCAGGCCCGCCACCGCGCGAACCGCCACATTGCCGCTGTCGGAACCCTGCGTCATCGACCTGCCCCCCGAACCAGCGCAATCATCTTCTCGACATGCGCGATCGGGGCTTCCGGCGTGATGCCGTGCCCGAGATTGAAGACCAGCGGTCCGTTACCGAGCTCGCGCAGGATCGCCGCCACGCCTTCTTCCAGCGCCTGGCCGCCGGCCACGAGCCTGAGCGGGTCGAGATTGCCCTGTATCGCGCCCTCTGCCTGAAGTGCGCGCGCCTGGCTCCAGGGCACGCTCCAGTCGAGCCCCAGCGCCGTCACGCCCGTCCTTGCCCGGTAGGAACCGTAGAGGGCTCCAGCGCCCTTCGGAAAGCCGATGATCGGCACGTTCGGGTGAACGGCACGGACCTTTTCCACGATACGCGCCACCGGACGAACGCAATATTCCTCGAAGCAGGCCTCATCGAGCACGCCCGACCACGAATCGAAAATCTGCACGGCATCCGCGCCCGCATCGATCTGTCGGATCAGATACTCGCCAGACTGCTCGGCAAGCAGACCAAGCAGATCGCGCATCTTATCGGGATGGCGATAACCGAATAGCCGCGCCGGCGCCTGATCCGGCGTTCCATGCCCGGCGATCATGTAGGTCGCCACCGTCCACGGCGCGCCGCAGAAGCCCAGCAGCGTCGTGGTCGCCGGCAACTCACCACGCAGCCGCCGCACCGTCTCGTAGACCGGGGCCAGATGGTCGTGAAATCCTTCGCCGTCGAGCTTGCCGATCTCGGCAGCCTCGATGGGCGTCATCAGCGGCCCGCGTCCTTCCTCGAAGCGAAGATCGCGGCCAAGTGCGTGAGGCACGACGAGGATGTCGGAGAACAGGATCGATGCATCAAAGCCGAAACGGCGGATCGGCTGAAGGGTCACCTCGACTGCCAGGTCGGGATTGTAGCAGAGGTCGAGAAAACTTCCCGCCTTTTTGCGCGTTTCCCGATACTCGGGAAGGTAGCGTCCAGCCTGACGCATCATCCAGATCGGAGGGGGAAAGACCGCTTCCCCGTTCAGGACGTCGAGGACGATCCGTTTCTCGGCCATGCTGTACCTCTGCGAACCGGGCGCCAGAAAACAAGTAAGATTCTTTTAAATGAATCTTCTGATTCTATGACTCTGTTGGAATCGGCGATTACGGCTTGTCCACGCTCGGCCGCCAAAACTCAATGCGCAAAGCGCCGCAGCCGCCGTGTACCGCCATCGGTGAATAGTGGGGAAAGTTCCGGAAATCGTTGCCGGATCAGCTGCTTGCCGACCACCCCCATCTGCGTCCGAAAACGTCCATTGTGGATGTCGACGTTCTATCCCCGTTTTCCCGCACACGGGCGCAACGATTTCCGATGCGGGGTGAATTGTGGATAGATCGGGGTCTGATACAGTCCGCCTCCGCGGCGCGGCGAATTTCCGCCCGTTATCCACACCAGCCAACAGGGCAGCATCCGGCCTGTGAACAAACCGCAGAGCTTCTTTCATCTCCACCTGATCTCCGATGCCACCGGCGAGACGTTGCTGGCGGCAGGCCGCGCCGCGTCCGCGCAATACAAGGATGCGCGCGCCATCGAGCACATCTACCCGCTCATTCGCACCGAAAAGCAGCTGCTGAAGGTGCTGGAGGAGATCGACGAGACGCCGGGCATCGTGCTCTACACGGTGGTGGACCAGGAGCTGGCGCAGCTCATCGATACGCGCTGCGCGGCGATGGGCCTGCCCTGCGTTTCGGTCCTCGAGCCGGTTCTGGGCGTGTTCCAGTCCTATCTCGGCGCACCGGCCGGCCGCCGGGTCGGCGCGCAGCACGTCCTGGATGCGCAATATTTCCGCCGCATCGACGCGCTGAACTTCACCATGGAGCACGATGACGGCCAGCTTCTCAATGATGTCGAGGAAGCCGACGTCGTGCTGATGGGCATCTCGCGAACGTCGAAGACGCCGACAAGCATCTATCTGGCCAATCGTGGCATCAAGACCGCCAACATCCCTATCGTGCTGGGTGTGCCGGTTCCCGAAAGCGTCATCTATGCCAAGCGCCCGCTGGTGGTGGGACTGGTGGCGACGGCCGAGCGCATCTCGCAGGTGCGCCAGAACAGGGTGCTCGGCAGTTCGGTGGGTTACGATTCGCAGACCTATATCGACCGCACCGTCATCGCGCAGGAACTGGCCTATGCAAGGCAGCTCTGCGCCAAGCACGGCTGGCCGATGATCGATGTCAGCCGCCGTTCCATCGAGGAAACGGCTGCGGCAATCGTTGCGCTGAAGGCAAAGACGCGCTAACGCCTGCGCGCCAGGGAGATTGCGCAATGGCGACTACAATCGTGCTGGCCTCGGGCAGTCCGTTCCGGCGCAAGATGCTGGAAGACGCCGGACTGGTCTTCGAGGCGGAAAAACCCGAGATCGACGAACGCGCCGTGGAAGCGGCGGTGGAGGGCTCGGGCGTCACGCCCGAAGACCTCGCGCTGATCCTTGCCGAAGCCAAGGCTCTCGACATTTCCCAGAACCGGCCGGGCGCACTGGTGATCGGCACGGACCAGACGCTCTCGCTGGGCGACGAGGTTCTGCACAAGCCGCGCGACATGGAAGAAGCGCGCCGCCGGCTGCTGGCCCTGTCGGGCAAAGCCCATCAGCTCAACAGTGCCGTCGTGCTGATGCGCGACGGCGACGTGATATGGAGCCATGTCGGCGTCGCCCGGCTGACGATGCGCGACCTCGAACCCGGTTTCGTCGGCCGCCATCTGTCGCGCGTGGGCGACAAGGCTCTTTCCAGCGTCGGGGCTTACCAGATCGAGGGCGAGGGCATCCAGCTCTTCGAAAAGATCGAGGGCGATCATTTCACCATCGTCGGCATGCCGCTGCTGCCGCTGCTTGCAAAGCTGCGCGAGCTCGGGGCGCTGGATGGCTGAACCGGTCAGGGCTTTCGTGATCGGCCACCCGATCGCGCACTCCCGCTCACCCCTCATTCACGGCCACTGGCTGGAAAGATACGGCATCGCCGGCAGCTACGAGCGCATCGACGTCGCGCCGCAGGCGCTGGAGGGTTTCGTCAGGAGCCTTCCAACAAGCGGATTTGCCGGCGGCAATGTCACGATCCCGCACAAGGAGGCGGCATGCCGGCTGGCCGACCGGCTGGACGCGGCGGCGCAAACCATAGGCGCGGCCAACACGCTTTGGCTGGAAGACGGGCTTGTCTGCGCCGGCAATACCGATGCGGAGGGTTTCGCAGCCGATCTCGACCAGCGGGCGCCGCGCTGGCGGCAGGCGCGAAGCGCGCTGGTGCTGGGGGCCGGCGGCGCCGCGCGCGCCATTCTCTTTGCCCTTCGATCGGCCGGCATTTCCGACATACGCATCGTGAACCGCACGGTCGCGCGGGGACAGGAACTGGCGGATCATTTCGGCGGAGGCATAACCGCCCATGGGTGGGAAGCCGCCGACGAGCTGGCGGGCGATGCGGCACTCGTCGTCAACACCAGCGCCGCGGGGCTGAAGGGTGATGGCGGCTCGGGGCTCGACGTGTCGCGTCTTCCCGCTTCCGCAATCGTCACCGATATCGTCTACACGCCGCTACAGACGCCATTGCTTGCGGCGGCGGCACAGCGCGGTCTTCACACGGTGGATGGGCTGGGCATGCTGCTTCATCAGGCCGTTCCGGGTTTCGAGCGCTGGTTCGGCGTGCGCCCCGAGGTGACCGCCGAGCTGCGCGACAGGATCGTTGCCGACATCGAGGGCCGTCCGGCATGATCGTTCTGGGTCTCACCGGCTCCATCGGAATGGGCAAATCCACCACCGCCGGCATGTTCCGCGAGGCGGGCGTGCCGGTGCACGATTCCGACGAGACGGTTCACCGCCTTTATTCCGGCATCGCCGCACCGCTGATCGAAGCCCGCTTTCCGGGCACCGTGGTCGACGGCAAGGTCGATCGCGACCGGCTGGCCGCTGCCGTTCTGGGCAAGCCGGAAGCGCTGAGGGAGCTGGAGAAGATCGTCCATCCGCTGGTGCGGGCCGACGCCGACGCATTCCTCGCGCGCCATCGCGAGGCTGGCGCTCCGCTGGCGCTCCTCGACATCCCGCTGCTCTTCGAGACCGGCGGCGAAGACCGGGTCGATCGCATCGTCGTGGTGACGGCGCCGGCGGAAATCCAGCGCGAACGCGTGCTGGCGCGACCGGGCATGACCAAAGACAAGTTCGAGGCGATCCTCGCGCGGCAGGTGCCCGATGCGCAAAAGCGTGCAAGGGCCGATTTCGTCATAGACACCGGCAAGGGGATGGAAGCGGCGCGGCAGGCCGTGCACGCCATCGTTGCCGAATTGACCGGGGACAGCGCCGGCTAGACCTTGTCGCGGCCGCGGGCACCGCCCATTCTGTCCCGAAGGAGCGAATCCATGCGCGAGATCATCTTCGATACGGAAACGACCGGGCTCGACGCGCGCGAGGACCGCGTCATCGAGTTCGGCGGTATCGAGCTGGTCAACAAGTTTCCGACCGGGCGCACCTTCCATCATTACATCAACCCGCAGGGCCGGGCGGTTCACCCCGAGGCGCTGGCCGTCCACGGCATCGGCGACGACCAGCTCGTCGGCAAGCCGACCTTCAACGAGCTGGCCGGGGAACTGGCGGCGTTCCTGGATGGGGCGATGCTGGTCGCGCACAATGCGAATTTCGATATCGGCTTCCTGAATGCCGAGTTTGCCCGGCTGGGCATGCCGGCCGTCGATCCGGGCGTGGTCATCGACACGCTGGCGCTCGCGCGGCGCAAGCATCCGATGGGTCCCAACTCGCTCGACGCGCTCTGCCGGCGCTACGGCATCGACAACAGCCACCGCGAAAAGCACGGGGCGCTACTCGATTCGGAATTGCTGGCAGAGGTCTATATCGAGCTGATGGGTGGCAAGCAGGCCGCGTTCAGCCTCGAGATCCAGAGCCAGACTGTCATCGTCGAAAGCGAAGTCGATGTCGTGGCTGCGGTTCGCATGCGCGACCGGCCGCTGGCCCCCCGGCTGCAGCCGGAAGATTTGGAGGCGCACCGCGCCCTTGTCGCCAGGCTCGGCAGTGGCGCGGTCTGGAAGCAGGTCGATCAAGCCTATGCGGACGAGGCCTCGGCCTGAGCCGGAGCAGTGCGCGGCGACGCTGCGATTCACGTGAAACCATTACTGCATAGAAAAAAGGCCCGGATCGCTCCGGGCCTTTCTCGTTTGAAACGGCTGCGCCTCAGGCGGTGCCGCTTGCCTGCACCTTGGCGCGGGCCTGCTCTTCGGCCATGCGCTGCTGGAACATCTGCGCGAAATCGATCGGATCGATCATCAGCGGAGGGAAGCCGCCATTGCGGGTGCAGTCGGCGACGATCTGGCGGGCGAAGGGGAATAGCAGTCGCGGGCATTCGATGAACAGGATCGGCAGCATGTGCTCCTGCGGGAAGCCGACCGCGCGGAAGACGCCGCCATAGACCAGCTCGACGTTGAACAGAACGTCCTTGTCCGCGCCCGCCTTGGCGTTCAGCGTCAGCGTCACGTCGTACTCGGTATCCGAAATCGGATTGGCGTTGACGTTGACGTTGATGTTGATGCCCGGCGCCTTGTCGCGGCTGCGCAGCGAATTGGGGGCGTTGGGGCTCTCGAAGGAAAGGTCCTTGATGTACTGGGCAAGGACGTTGAGCGACGGCTGAACGCCGTTTCCGGCCGTTGCGCCGCCTGCCGGGGGCGGGGTGGTGGTTTCTTCTGGTTTCTTGGCCATCAGCCGGAATCCTCTTTGTACAGCCGTTCCCGGCCGGGAATGAAAACGCGGCGTTGGCTACCATGGCACGTCCGGCGTGACAAGCTTGGCCGCCTCAGCGGTCGTCTTCGATCCGGGGGCGGCGCGGCGGGCTTTGCGGCTCCTCATCCATGTCGCGCGCATAATCGCCCGTGTCGAGGTCGATGGTGCGTCCGCGACCACGCCTGTTCGCGAAACCGGGGCCGGCCGTAGCCGTGACGACGGTGATGCGGCTCTTGATCAGCCGCCAGCCGAGGTCGCGCACCGGCGGAATGAACAGCAGCAGGCCGATCACATCGGTGATGAAGCCGGGCACCAGCAGCAACACGCCGGCCAGCATGATCATGAGGCCGTGAACCAGGTCTCGGCCGGGCGACCCGCCCGCGTCCATGGTTTCGCGCATGCGGGCGAGAATGCCGAAACCCTGAATGCGCAGCAGCACCGCACCCAGGATCGTCGTGGCCACCACCAGGCCGATGGTGGCGAGCACGCCGATATGGCTGCCCACCAGCACGAAAACGGCGATTTCGGCCAGCGGCAGCGCAAGCATCAGGAGAGGAACGATCGGGAACGCCACGTTGAGGTCTTTCCGGGTTGGCATGGTTCGAGTGCGAGGCAATTAGATAGTGATGCTGCGCTTTGATTTGAATGATGACGGGATGCGTTCTATATGCAAGGGAACATCCGGCTGAAGGGGGATCTTCACCGGGCAAGAGGTTTTGGCGGACGCTATGGAATTTCTCGACTTCGGCACGATATTCTTCCTGATTGCAGCGATTGTGATCTTTTTCCAGCTGCGGAACGTGCTCGGCCGTCGTACCGGGAACGAACGGCCGCCATTCGATCCCTATACCGCGGCGCGCACCGGCGAGAAGACCGAGGGCACCCCGTCGGAGAACGTCGTGTCCCTGCCGCGCCGCAAGGGCGACGCCGAGGCGACCTATGCGGCCATCGATGCATTCGCCAAGCCGGGCACGGACCTCAACAAGGGCCTGCGCGCCATCCGCGACGCGGACCCCTCCTTCGAACCCAAGACTTTCGTCGACGGCGCCAAGATGGCCTATGAGATGATCGTCATGGCCTATGCCGACGGCGACCGCCGGACGCTCAAGAACCTGCTTTCACGAGAAGTTTATGACGGCTTCGTCGCCGCCATCGCTGACCGCGAAAGCCGCTCGGAAAAGATCCAGTCGTCCTTCGTCGGCATCGACAAGGCCGATATCGTCAATGCCGAGATGAAGGGCAGCGAGGCGCATGTGACGCTGCGCATCGTCAGCGAGCTGATTTCGGCCACCCGCAACAGCACCGGCGAGGTGATCGACGGCGATCCCGAAACCGTCGCCGAGGTCAAGGATGTGTGGACCTTCGCGCGCGACACACGCTCCCGCGACCCGAACTGGAAGCTGGTCGCCACCGAAGCCGACGACTGAGTTTCGCGGCCGGATCGCGCGACGGAGCCCGCGCCGTGCCGCTTTCACCCCTTTTCAGGCAGGCACGCTACGCCGAACTGCCGGGCTGGGCCGGTGACGACCACGCAGCAGCCTTTGCAGCGTTCCGGCGAAGCGCGCTGCATGCGTGCGAAAAGTCCTACAAGAGCGGATCGCTCGGCATCGAGGCGCAGGCGTTCACAGACGCCTTTTCCGCAGCTCGCGGCGTCCCCGAAATTGACGCTGAGGCGGCGCGTCGCTTCTTCGAGGATCATTTCCTTCCTTTCCGCATCGTGCCCGACACGGCTGATGGCGGCTTCGTCACCGGTTTCTATGAGCCCGAGGTGGAGGCATCCGACAAGCGCACCCACAGGTTCGGGGTGCCGTTGCTGGGTGTCCCGAACGATCTGGTTAAGGTCGACGATGACAGCCGCCCTGCCGGGCTCGATCCCTATCTGGCCTTCGGCAGGAAGATGCCCGACGGCATTGTCGAATATTTCGACCGCGCGGCGATAGAAGCCGGCGCCATCGAGGGCAGGGCGCGGCCGCTCGCATGGCTGGCCGACCCCGTCGATGCGTTCTTCATTCATGTGCAGGGTGCGGCGCGCCTTCATATGCGGGACGGTACGGTGCGGCGCGTGACCTACGCCGCCAAGTCCGGCCAGCGTTTCACCGGGGCCGGACGGGTGCTGGTGGACATGGGAGAAATTCCGCCGGAGGACGTGACCATGCAGTCGATCCGCGCATGGTTTCGCGACAACCCGACCCGCATCGCCGAAATCCTGCACCGAAACCGTTCCTACATCTTCTTTCGCGAAGCGCCGGTGGATGACCCCTCGCTCGGGCCAGTCGCCGCCGCCAAAGTCCCGCTCACGCCCGGCCGCTCTGTCGCGGTGGACAGGCTTCTGCATACCTTCGGCACGCCCTTTTTCATCAGCGCCCCGACGCTCCACGCCTTCGGAGAGCCGTTCTCCCGGCTCATGATCGCGCAGGACACCGGCTCGGCCATCGTGGGTCCCGCGCGGGGGGACCTGTTTGCGGGCTCGGGCGATGCAGCGGGCGAGATCGCCGGCGTCGTGCGCCATGGCGCCGACTTCTTCGCGCTCGTGCCGCGCACCCTGGTCGAAGGGCGGGCGGCATGAGCGGGCATGCCGACAGGAAGCTTTCGCTGGAAGACCGGATCCTGTGGGGCAAGGTCGCACGTTCCGCGACGCCGCTGCCGGGCAAGGCCCATGAGGAGGAGCCGGCAGTAGCCGAGGATTTCAGCAGCATGCTCGATGCGCCGAAGGCCCCTTCGGCCAGAACCGAGCCCGCCGCTCCCGCGCGCCCGAAAACACAGGTTCATCACCGCCAGCACGGCATCGACATGCCCACCCGCGAGAAGCTCGCCAAGGGTCGCCTGCCCATCGAGGGCAAGGTGGATTTGCACGGCCTGACGCAGGCCGAGGCGCACAGCCTGCTGCTCTCCTTCCTTCATCGCGCCTATGCAGACGGCCGCCGCCACGTGCTGGTCGTGACCGGCAAGGGCTCGTCGCTCGGCTCCGACGGCATCTTGCGGCGCGCGGTGCCTGCATGGTTCGCCACACCTCCGTTTCGCGCCCTCGTCGCCGGCCATGAAGATGCGGCGCGCCGGCATGGCGGCTCGGGGGCGCTCTATGTGCGGCTGCGAAGGCAGGGCAGCGCGTCATGACGCCCTTCGGTGAAAAGATGCGCGAGCTGCGCGCCAGAAAGGCTGTCTCGCAAAAGGAAATGGCTTTAGCGCTCGGTGTCAGCGCTGCCTACCTCTCGGCGCTCGAGCATGGCCGCCGCGGCGCGCCCAGTTGGGCGCTGGTGCAGAAGATCGTCGGCTATTTCAACGTCATCTGGGACGATGCCGAGGAATTGCAGCTTCTGGCCGAAATCTCGCATCCGCGCATCGTCGTCGACACGTCGGGTCTGTCGCCCAGGGCGACTCGGCTCGCCAATCGCCTGGCCGCCGACATCGGCAAGCTCGACGACGAGACGCTCGACATGCTCACCGACATGCTGGATTCGCGCAAAAAATCGTAGCGCCTGTCGGAAGCCCGGCAGCTGCAACGTCCTTCGATCACAAATCGAGGGAGACGACCAATGTCCGAACGCGCCATGACCATAACCGGCTGGCTTCTCACCGGGCTCTTTTCGCTGTTCATGCTGGGCGCGTCCATCGCGCCGAAGCTCGTCGGCGCCGAGGTGGCCGACGAGACGATGCGCCAGCTCGGCTGGCCGGACGGCTACGTCCTGATGATCGGCCTGATCGAGCTGGCCTGCGTCCTGCTCTATCTCTACCGGAAGACGAGCGTGCTCGGCGCCATGCTGATGATGGCGGTGCTGGGTGGCGCGATGGCGACGCAGATACGCATCGGCAATCCGCTGTTTTCGCACATCCTGTTTTCGCTCTATCTGGGCCTGTTCATGTGGGGCGGCCTTTGGCTGCGCGATCCGGCGCTGCGCCGCCTATTCCCTTGGCGGCGCGACTGAGCCGCTTCAGAACAGCTCTTTCAGCTCGTCCAGCCTGTCGTTGACCAGCCAGCCGTAATAATTCTCTTCGGGAAGGCGCGGCGCCTGGCCCGCGGCGCGGCGCTTGCGGTTCTCCGCCCGCAGCGCCTGTGCCCGCTGTTCGGGGTTGCCGACATTGTAGAGCGTGGCGGTGATGCCGGGGTTCTTCGAAATGTCGTAACCCGCGATGTCGCGATAGGCGTCGATGGACTTCTTCAGCGTCGCCGCGACGTAGTTCAGCGTCAGGTCGGGGTCCATGATGGTCCGGTAGACCTGCTGCGCGTCGTTGTGATCGAGCTTGGGCAGGCCCGACACCTTCGCCACCAGATCGCTCATCTGCAGGGCCGTCAGCGGGTTCAGCTGGCCGATGCCGAAGGTCTGCCCGGCATAGAAGGGCTGGAAGAAGACGGCGCTGAAGCGGTCGTTGGGGAAGCGCTTGCCGTCCACGGTCTTGTTGCGGAAGTCCTTTTCCCAGACGGTCTCGCGGCAGGACCAAAGCTTGTAGCTTTCCGAAATGCCGGCGCATTTCTCGAACTGCGCGCGCTCGACGAAATCGCCGACCGCTTCCCCGCCATAGGAGAAGCTGAAGCTGGTCTGGAGGTACGAAACCGCCTTGACGTAGTATGTCTGGAGACGGTCGTAGGCATCCACATTGTAGGTGTGCTCGCCGACGATCGCGCCGGCCATGTGCAGCGGGTCGATACCGTATCTCTTGGAGATCGAGACGATCTTGGAGCGCAGCGCGCTGTCGGTCTTCAGCAGCGCATAGACCTTGGCGTATTTGGCCTCGTAGGTCGAGCGCGACGCGCGCGTGCGGCTGGCCGACGCCGCCGGCACCCCGGGCTGCGTGGCGAAGCGGTTGCCGGGCGGCACGAGCGTGGCGGCATCGGCCGGAACGACCGTCGCGACGAGGCAAAGGCTGGCAAGGAGCCGCGTTGCAGAGTTCATCACTGACCTTATGAAGATCAAGCCCGATAGACCCTTATCCGGGTCTAGAGCGGCGAAAATAGTTGCAGCCGTAGATCAAGTCGAGAGCCGCGGCGTTCAAACTCACGTCATGACTCTCGAAAACTTGAACGGCTTCCCGCCGCGGACGCTCCCTTACAGGATGAAGCGCGACAAGTCAGTATTTTTCGCAACGTCGCCGACATACTTCGCGACATAGTCCGCGTCGATGACCAGTTCGGCGCCCGATTTGTCGGGGGCGTTGAATGAGATGTCGTCCAGCACGCGCTCCATCACCGTCTGCAGGCGGCGCGCGCCGATGTTCTCGACGCTGGCATTGAGGTCGACCGCGATGCCGGCAAGGCTGTCGATGGCGTCGTCGGTGAAGTTCAGCGTCACGCCTTCGGTGCCCATCAGCGCGATATACTGCTTGATGAGGCTGGCCTCCGTCTCCGTCAGGATGCGGCGGAAATCGTCCTTCTCCAGCGCCCGCAGTTCGACGCGGATAGGCAGGCGGCCCTGAAGCTCGGGCAAAAGGTCCGACGGCTTGGCGACATGGAATGCGCCGGAAGCGATGAAGAGGATGTGGTCCGTCTTCACCGGCCCGTACTTGGTCGCCACCGTAGTGCCCTCTACCAGCGGCAGCAGGTCGCGCTGCACGCCCTCGCGCGAGGGGCCGCCCGAAATGTCGCTGCGGGCCGCCACCTTGTCGATCTCGTCGAGGAAGACGATGCCGTCGTTCTCGGTCGATTCCAGCGCGCGGCGCACAACCTCGTCCTGGTCCAGAAGCTTGTCGGACTCATCGTTGATGAGCAGGTCGTAGGATTCCTTGACCGTGGTCTTGCGCGTCTTGGTGCGCTGGCCGCCCATCGCCTTCTGCATCATCTCGCTGAGATTGATCATGCCGACGCCGCCCGGCATGCCGGGTATCTCGAACCCGGGCATGCCGCCGGAGCCGGTGTCGGCCACCTCGACCTCGATTTCCTTGTCGTCCATGCTGCCTTCGCGCAGCTTCTTGCGGAAGGAATCGCGCGTCGCGGGGCTGGCATTCTTGCCGACCAGCGCTTCCAGCACGCGCTCTTCGGCGTTGAGATGCGCGCGGGCCTTCACGTCCTCGCGCATCTTTTCGCGCGTCAGGCCGATGGCGGCCTCGACCAGATCGCGAATGATCTGCTCCACGTCGCGGCCGACATAGCCGACCTCGGTGAACTTTGTTGCCTCCACTTTGATGAAGGGGGCGCCCGCCAGCTTTGCGAGACGGCGCGAGATCTCTGTCTTGCCGACACCGGTGGGGCCGATCATCAGGATGTTCTTGGGCATCACCTCCTCGCGCATCTGGCCTTCGAGCTGCTGGCGCCGCCAGCGGTTGCGCAGGGCGATGGCCACGGCGCGCTTGGCGTCCTTCTGGCCGATGATGTAGCGGTCGAGCTCGGAAACGATCTCGCGGGGGGAAAAATTGGTCATCAGGGTCAAATCTCTCGGGGGGCGTCCAGCGCCATCATCAGGGCCGGACCATATTGTGTGGTTCTGGTGTCGAAGGGGCGAAACCCGGCCTTCTCGTAGGCGCGGATCGCGCGGGCGTTCGCTGGGTCGGGGTCGATGATGAGCCGCGGCGCGCCCTCGTCGAAAAGCTGCGCCGCAAACTGCCGGATGATCGCCGAACCGTGGCCCTTGCCGACGAGCGCGGGATCGCCGATCGACATGTCGAGACCCAGCGTTCCGGTCGGCTGGTCCTGATAGGGATGGCCGTCCTCCAGATGCGGATCGTAGTTCTGGAGGTAGGCGATGGGCTTGCCGTCCAGCTCGACGATCAGCGGCTCGGTCGAGATGTCGTCGATGGCCGCCTCGATTTCCTCGATGGCTTCCACCGGGTCGCCCCACCATTCCTTCAGGTGCGGCTCTTCCAGCCAGCGCGCGACCATCGGCAGGTCGCGCGGCGTCAGAGCCCGAAACGTGTAGCGCGCCACGCCGCTACTCCGCATCCAGCGTTTCGACGACGAAATTGCCGTTGGTGTAGACGCAGATCTCGGCCGCGATCTCCATCGCCTTGCGGGCGATCTCCTCGGCGTCCTTGTCGGTGTCGATCAGCGCGCGGGCCGCAGCCAGCGCATAATTGCCGCCCGAGCCGATGGCCATGACGCCGTGCTCGGGCTCCAGCACGTCGCCGGTGCCCGTCAGCGCCAGCGTGACGTTTTTGTCGGCCACCAGCATCATGGCCTCGAGCCGGCGCAGGTAGCGGTCGGTGCGCCAGTCCTTGGCGAGCTCGACGCAGGCGCGGGTGA
The DNA here is from genome assembly GCF_008180155.1 of Neoaquamicrobium microcysteis. GTDB lineage: Bacteria > Pseudomonadota > Alphaproteobacteria > Rhizobiales > Rhizobiaceae > Aerobium > Aerobium microcysteis. The sequence goes on from NZ_VSZS01000064.1 coordinate 141,826, forward strand.
GCTGGTCGGGATATTGTTCGAGCTTGGCTTCGAGCCGCTCCAGAAGCGTGAAGGCATCGGCGGTCGCCCCGGCGAAGCCGGCGATCACGTTGCCCTTGCCGAGCCGGCGCACCTTGCGTGCGTTGCCCTTCATGATGGTCTGGCCGAGGCTGACCTGTCCGTCGCCGGCGATCACCACCTTGTTGTCCTTGCGCACCGTGACGATGGTCGTCGCGTGCATGGTCAGTTCATTCGACATATCAACTCCGATACTGCCTTCGGTCGGCCTATGGGAAATGCAGCGCCGGCCGCATGATCGCTTATGTATGCGCGCCGGGCGCGAATGCAAATCGCGCCGCGCTGGCAATCGCTTTGCCATGCTGGTAAGAGGCTGTCGCTTCGAGGCAAAAGAGGTCGCACGGCATGGCGAATACCGACCGCAAGGCGAGCGTTTCGCGCAAGACGAAGGAAACCGAGATCGCGGTCAGCGTCGATCTCGACGGCAAGGGCGCGTCGAGCATCTCGACCGGCGTCGGCTTCTTCGACCATATGCTCGACCAGCTTTCGCGCCATTCGCTCATCGACATGAAGGTCGAGGCCAAGGGCGATCTGCACATCGACGACCACCACACGGTGGAAGATACCGGCATCGCGATAGGCCAGGCCATCGCGAAGGCGCTGGGCGAGCGGCGCGGGATCGCGCGCTACGCCTCGATCGACCTTGCCATGGACGAGACGCTGACCAAAGCTGCCGTCGATGTGTCTGGCCGGCCGTTCCTCGTCTGGAACGTCGCTTTCTCATCGCCCAAGATCGGCACCTTCGACACCGAACTGGTGCGCGAGTTCTTCCGGGCGCTGGCGCAGAACGCCGGCATCACGCTGCATGTCATGAACCACTACGGCGCGAACAACCACCATATCGCCGAGACGTGCTTCAAGGCTGTGGCGCGCGCCTTGCGCAGTGCCGTCGAACCCGACCCGCGCCAGAAGGGGGCCATCCCCTCGACCAAGGGCACGCTGAACGGATGAACGGCAATGGCTAGCTATGTGGTGATGGAGCCGCCCGGTCGTGGCGGCGAGGAACGCGCCGTTCTGGTTCGCGACGGCTTCCATTTCCTTGCCTTCCTGCTGCCGCTCGTCTGGCTGCTTTTCAACCGGCTGTGGATCGAAGCACTGGCGGTATTTGCCGCCGGCGCGCTCATTGGCGCTCTGGGGTCGTGGTTCGGCGCAGGCGCGGCCGCATCCGTCGTCTCGGTCCTGCTGGCGCTCTTCGTCGGGCTTGAAGCTGCGTCGCTGAAGATCGCCGCCTTGCGCCGCCGCGGCTGGCGCGAATGGGGCGTGGTGGAAGCCGACAATGCCAGCAATGCCGAAATCCGCTTCGCGGCCAGCCTCGAGACGCAACTGGCGGACGAGTTCGTGCCGGCTGAAGATATAGCGCAGCCGCAACTGCCTCCGAGCCGGCCGGCGACACACCCTGCGCGGCCGACGGGCCCGGTGCTGGGCATGCTCGGCTATCCAGGACGGAACTGACATGCGCGTCGCCATCATCGACTACGGCTCCGGCAATCTGCGTTCGGCGACCAAGGCTTTCGAGCGCGCCGCGCGCGAAGGCGGCATCGCTGCCGAGATCGACCTGACCGCCGACCCGAACCGCGTGTGCACGGCCGACCGCATCGTGCTGCCCGGCGTCGGCGCCTATGCCGACTGCAGCGCCGGGCTTCATGCGGTGGAAGGCATGGTCGAGGCGATCCGGGACGCGGTCGAAAATCAGGGGAGACCATTCCTCGGCATCTGCGTCGGCATGCAGCTCATGTCTTCGCGAGGCCTCGAAAAGACGATCACTCAGGGTTTCGGCTGGATCGAGGGCGACGTGAAGGAGATCACGCCGTCCGACCCGTCGCTGAAGATCCCGCAGATCGGCTGGAACACGATTCACGTGAAACACGACCATCCGCTTTTCGCCGGCATCCCGACGGGGGATGATGGGCTGCACGCCTACTTCGTGCATTCCTATCATCTGGACGCGGCGCGGCCGGGCGACGTTCTGGCCACCGCCGACTATGGCGGCCCGGTCACGGCCGCCGTTGCGCACGGCAACAAGGCCGGAACGCAGTTTCACCCCGAAAAGAGCCAGAAGCTCGGTCTGGCGTTGATAACCAATTTCCTGCGATGGAAGCCATGAGGAGGATGCCGTGAGCAAGAAGGGCTACTGGATGGGTATGGTGGACATCACCGATGCCGAGGGCTACCCGCAATACATCGCGGCCAACGCTGCTGCGTTTGCCAAATACGATGCGAAGTTTCTCGTGCGTGGCGGGCAGGGCGAGGTGTTCGAGGGACCGGCAGCTTCCCGGCTGGTGGTGATCGAGTTCGACAGCTACCAGAAGGCGCTCGACTGCTACCATTCGCCGGAATATCAGGCGGCGCTCGCGCTGCGCCAGAAGTTCGCGAAGGTGCATTTCGCGGTCGTGGAAGGCGTCTGATCCCGTGATCCTGTTTCCGGCCATCGACCTCAAGCAGGGTCAGTGCGTTCGCCTGAAGCTGGGCGAAATGGACAGTGCGACGGTCTACAACCCGGACCCGGCCGCACAGGCGCGCGCCTTCGAGGAGCAGGGGTTCGAGTGGCTTCACGTGGTCGATCTCGATGGCGCATTTGCCGGCGAGAGCCGGAACGGTGATGCCGTCGAGGCGATCCTTAAAGCGACGAAGAACCCGGTGCAGCTCGGAGGCGGCATCCGCACGCTGGCGCATATCGAGGCGTGGCTGGCCAAGGGCCTCGCCCGCGTCATCCTCGGCACTGTGGCCGTGCGCGATCCCCAACTGGTGAAACAGGCCTGCAAGGCGTTTCCGGGCAAGGTCGCGGTCGGCATCGACGCGCGCGGCGGCAAGGTTGCCGTGGAAGGCTGGGCCGAGGCGTCTGCGCTTGGCGCGATCGAACTGGCAAAGAAGTTCGAGGGCGCCGGCGTTTCCGCGATCATCTACACGGACATCGACCGTGACGGTGTGCTGACCGGCATCAACTGGGAGGGAACCATAGAGCTGGCTGACGCCGTATCTATCCCTGTCATCGCCTCGGGAGGCCTCGCCTCGCTCGCCGATATCGTTCGCATGACGATGCCGGACGCGCGCAAGCTGGAAGGCGCGATCTCCGGCCGCGCGCTTTATGACGGAAGGATCGATCCGGCCGAGGCGCTGGAAATCTTGGGCAAGGCGAGGGCAGCATGACCCTCAAGGCCCGTGTCATTCCCTGCCTCGACGTGCATAACGGCCGCGTGGTCAAGGGCGTCAATTTCGTCGATCTCATCGACGCGGGCGATCCGGTCGAGGCCGCGCGCGCCTATGACGCCGCAGGCGCAGACGAGCTCTGCTTCCTCGACATCACGGCATCGTCCGACAACCGCGAGACCATCTTCGACATCGTGGCGCGCACGGCCGAGCAGTGCTTCATGCCGCTGACGGTGGGGGGCGGCGTGCGGCAGGTCGCCGACATCCGCAAGCTTCTGCTGGCGGGCGCCGACAAGGTGTCGATCAACACGGCTGCGGTGAACAACCCGGATTTCGTCTCCGAAGCCGCCGACAAGTTCGGCAACCAGTGCATCGTGGTGGCCATCGACGCCAAGAAGGTTTCCGGCTCAGGCGAGGCCGATCGTTGGGAAATCTTCACCCATGGCGGGCGGCAGCCGACCGGCATCGACGCGGTCGATTTCGCGGTCTCGATGGTAAGGCGTGGAGCCGGCGAAATCCTGCTCACCTCGATGGACCGGGACGGCACCAAGGCCGGCTACGACATCTCGCTCACCCGTGCGATTGCCGATGCAGTTCGTGCCCCCGTCATCGCGTCCGGCGGCGTCGGTAATCTCGATCACATGGTCGAAGGCATCCGCGATGGCCATGCGACGGCGGTGCTTGCCGCATCGATCTTCCACTTCGGCACCTACACCATTGCACAGGCCAAGGCCCACATGGCAAAAGCGGGCTTGGCCGTGCGGCTCGACGCCGCCTGACGCTCGGGAGGACAGGTCTTTGGCCGGATTTTCGCTGAACGATCTCGAACGGATCGTGGCCGAGCGCGGGGCGTCGGGAGCGGCCGATTCCTGGACCGCCAGGTTGTTTGCCAAGGGCACCGAAAAGGCCGCCCAGAAAATGGGCGAGGAGGCGGTCGAGGCCGTCATCGCTGCCGTGAAGGGCGATCGCGCCGGCCTCGTTTCCGAGAGTGCCGACCTTCTTTATCATTGGCTCGTCGTGCTGGCGCTCGAAGGCGTGAAGCTGGACGACGTGATGGCCGAACTGGAGGCGCGCACGGCGCGGTCGGGCGTCGCCGAAAAAGCCTCGCGCGACGCCGGTTGACCCTGTCGGGACCGAGACGGATGCCCATGGACCAGTTCACACCCGGCGAGAAATACTCCCCCTATCGCATCTTCACGGCCGAGCGATGGGCCGAGTTTCGCGCCGACACGCCGCTGACCTTGACCGAAGACGAGGTGCGGCGGCTGCGCTCGCTCAACGATCCGGTCGACCTCGATGAAATCCGGCGCATCTACCTCTCGCTGTCGCGGCTGCTCTCGGCCCATGTCGAGGCGAGCCAGCTGCTGTTCCAGCAGCGCCGCGTGTTCTTCAATGCCGACAACGAGGTCAAGAAGACGCCCTTCATCATCGGCATTGCCGGTTCGGTGGCCGTCGGCAAGTCGACCACCGCGCGCGTGCTGAAGGAGCTTTTGCAGCGCTGGCCGTCGAGCCCGAAGGTCGATCTCATCACCACAGACGGTTTCCTGCTGCCGAACGACGTGCTGCGCCGCGAGAACCTGATGGAGCGCAAGGGCTTCCCCGAAAGCTACGATGTCGGCGCGCTGCTGCGGTTCCTTTCGGCCATCAAATCCGGACAGCCCGATGTCCAGGCCCCACTCTACTCGCACATGACCTACGACGTGCTGCCGGGCGCCTATGTCACCATCGACCGGCCCGACATCCTCATCTTCGAGGGCATCAACGTGCTCCAGCCGCGCCAGCTGCCGCCGGACGGCAAGTTCGTGCCCTTCGTGTCGGACTTCTTCGATTTCTCGATCTACATCGACGCCGACGAAACCATGATCCACCAATGGTACATCGACCGCTTCATGCGGCTGCGCGAGACCGCGTTCAAAAACCCGGAATCCTTCTTCCACCGCTATTCGCAGCTCTCGGAAGAGGCCGCGCGCGCCATCGCCGAAGGGCTCTGGTCGAACATCAACCTGAAGAACCTGCGGGAAAACATCCTCCCCACCCGCCCCCGCGCCGACCTCGTGCTGCGCAAGGGCGCGGATCATCTCGTCGAGGAAGTGGCGCTCAGGAAGCTGTGAGGGTCGCGCCGGGTGCGGGCGAGGGGGCAGGCACCGTGCCGGCAGCCTCCTTTTCCCTTCGCGCCATAGCCTTCACCGCGTAGTGGATGATCGCGACCAGCACGATCGAGGCGTAGCCGTCGATCGCGTAGTGCCAGGCCAGATAGACCGAGCTTGCAACGATGAAGCCAAGATAGGCCCATGCCATCAGGCCAAGCCGGCGCGAATATTCCGCAATGAAGATCGCATTGAGCGCGACAAGCCCGACATGGATGCTGGGAAAGGCCGATATGCCCGAGCCGAAGCTGGTGGCGCCGGCCTCGTGCAGCGACCACAGATAGTCCTGATAGGCGACGGCCGAGTTGGGGTTGGCCGCGCCCTGTGCAAGAAAGGCCAGCTGCTCGGCGAACCGCGCCTCGTCTCCCGTCACCGCGCCGTAGAAGGCGGGGCCGGCCGAAATGAACATCACCGCGAAGATGTTGCCGCATACGATCCAGACCAGCATGAAGCAGGCGAGATAGCGGCCCCTGACCTCTATGGCGCGAGGCGAGGTGACGACGAAGAAAAGCGCGCCGAAGCAAAGCACGAACCACAGCACGTTGTAGTTCCACTCTACGACGGTCCGCGTCAGGTCGTTTTCGCCGAAGGCGAAGAGCAGCCGCCACGGATCGACGCCGAAATGCAGCCATTTGTCGATGTCGGCCTGCACGCGGTCGTGCAGGAAGCCGCCCTGCCAGTACACCATCGCGTTCTTCAGCGAGGTGAAAGTACCCTGGAACAGCACGAACGCCATCAGCAGCGCCGCACCGGCCAGCAGCCAGGCGACGCGCTTTTGCGAAAAGGCGCGGCTGAACGCCAGCTTTCGGCGGCGGTCGAACCGGTGGACGACCATTGCGCCGTCCGCGATCAGCGCCACCAAGGGGAAGAACAGGCCGAAGACCACCGCCCATTTGGCAAAATACACGCCATAGGTCGCCCGGTCGTCCGCGCCCGTCCATTGTAGCAGGAGCAGGCCGAGCGTCGTATAGAGCAGGATCGCCAGATAGAATCCGGCATCCGCGCGCACGTTGCGCGCCGTTTCGGCCAATGTTGCCGCGCCCCAGCGCGCAAGCTTCGTCATGGACTGCGTTCCGGCCGCTGTCTCCGATCGGCAGACGCTAGCGCCAAAATCTCAACATTCTCCTAGCGGGGCGCGGTCACCCGCCGCAGCGTGAGGTTGATGCGGCCGCCGTTCTTCAGCAGCGTCGACGTGCCGGGATAGATGCGGTCCACGCCGTGAAAGGCGAGGCGGCCTTCCCCGCCCAGCACCACGAGGTCGCCGCTCGCCAGCTTGAACGAAGCCGTCGGCCCCTGCCGCGTCGTTCCGCCCACCCTGAAGCGGCAGCTGTCGCCGAGCGAGACGGAAAGCACGGGCGCGTCGAAATCCTGCTCGTCGCGGTCCTGGTGGAGGCCCATCTTCGCGGTGGAATCGTAGAAATTGACGAGGCATGCCTGCGGCGGCGCTGGATATCGCGCCACCTCGTCCCACAGCTCGAGCAGGCGAGCGGGTATCGGCGGCCAGCTTTCGCCCGTCACCGGATGCTCCGGCTGGTAGCGATAGCCGCGGTCCTTGTCGGTTACCCAACCGAGCTCGCCGCAATTGGTCATGCGCACGCTCATCGGCTTGCCGGTGCGCGGCATCGCCGGCACGAACAGCGGGGCTGCCTGCACCACGGCGCGGATGTCCTCGACCAGCGCCTCCTGCGCGGCGCGGTCGAGATGGTCGGGAATGTGCCGCACGCCGTGCGGAAGATCATGGGCCATGGTCGTCGTCATAAAAGAATTTCGGCGGCATCGAAGCCGCCGAAAATGGTTCTCATGGATGCCCGCTTGTCAGGCCTTGTCGAGTTCCGGAATGCGCAGCACCTGCCCGGGATAGATCTTGTCGGGGTGCTTAAGCATCGGCTTGTTGGCCTCGAAGATCACGTCGTGCTTCGCGCCCTTGCCCTTGCCGTAATGCGCCTCGGCGATCTTCCAGAGGTTGTCGCCCTTCTTCACGGTGTAGAAGACGGGGGCCTTCTCGGCCTTGTCGGGGGCGGCTTCAACCGTCAGCGCCGTTTCCACCTTCTCGACGCCGAGCGTGTTGCCCACGGCAACGACAGCCTTTTCGAGCGTCGCCTGGTCTGCGACCGAGCCTTTGAGCACGGCCTTGTTGCCCACCACCTCGATCTGCACCTTGTCGGTTCCGAGCCCGTGCGAATCGAGCTCCTTCTTCAGCTCTTCGACCTTGGGTTCGTCATCGTCGCCGCCGATGCCAAGCTTCTTGCCGATGGACTTCGCAAAATCGAACAAACCCATGAAAGGTCTCCCTGCAACATTGGATCATCGCCCCAGTGGACTGTGACGCAGGCAGGTCGAAATTGAAAGCGGGATTCGTTGGACCGGCGTTTGCCGAAGATCAGTCGGACGAAATCTTGCCGCGCATCTTCTTGATGCCGGATCTGCCCGCCTTTTCCTTAAGCCGCCGCTCGACCGCCCCCTTGGAGGGCCTTGTCTTCTTGCGTGGCTTCGGCGGCGGTTCGGCGGCCTTCGCCAGCAGCTCGGCAAGGCGGCTGCGCGCATCGGCGCGGTTCTGCTCCTGGGTGCGGAAGCGGCTCGCCTCGATGACGATGACGCCGTCCTTCGTGGCGCGCTGGCCGGCGAGCGATATAGCGCGCAGGCGCACGCGCTCGGGCAGTCCCTGCGCATTGGCCGCGTTGAAGCGTAGCTGGACTGCGGTCGCGACCTTGTTGACGTTCTGGCCGCCCGGTCCCGACGACCGGATGAAGTTCTCTTCCAGCTCGTCCTCGCCGACCTCGACGCCGGGCGCGATCTGCAACCCCTTCTCCGCGCTCATGCCCCAGCCTCCGTTCCAGTCCCGAAAGGACCGGCACTACATAGGACGATGCGGGACGTGCGAAAAGCCCGTCAGAATTCCTCCCAGCCGTCCTCGGCCGTTTCCACCGCCACTGCCGCTGCCGTGGCTGCACCCCCGCCACGCGACATTGTCGCGATGCGCTGGCTTACCGCACGAACCTGTGGCCGGTCGGGCGCGGCGGCAGGCTGCTGCACCGGATGGGCGCGCTGGGCCGTTTCGCGGCCGAGCTTGAACTGCGACAGCAGGTCGTTGAGCGCGCTGGCCTCGCCTGCCAGCTTGTGGCTTGCGGCCGTGGACTCCTCCACCATCGCCGCGTTCTGCTGCGTGCCCTGGTCGATGCGGCTGACGGCGATGTTGATCTCGTTGAGCCCCGTCGCCTGCTCGCGCGACGCCTCCACAATGGCCACCACGTTTTCGCTGATTTCCTTGACCTCGACCACGATGGTGTTCAGCGCCTGGCCTGCCTCGCCCACGAGCGACACGCCGGATTTCACGTGCTCGCCAGAGGCGCTGATGAGGGTATTGATCTGTTTGGCCGCGTTGGCGGCGCGCTGCGCCAGCTCGCGAACCTCCTGCGCGACCACGGCGAAACCGCGGCCCGCCTCGCCGGCGCGCGCGGCTTCGATGCCGGCATTGAGCGCCAGCAGGCTGATCTGGAAGGCGATCTCGTCGATCACGCCGATGATCGTGCCGATCTGCGTGGACGACTGTTCGATGCGGTCCATTGCCGCCACAGCGTCCTGCACGATCACGCCGGAGCGCTCCGCGCCGGCACGGGTGCGGGCCACCAGCGCGCCCGCCTCGTCGGCGCGGCGGCTGGAATCCTGCAGCGTGGTCACCAGCTGTTCCAGCGCGGCTGCCGTCTGCTCGACCGAGGCGGCCTGCTGTTCCGTGCGTTTCGACAGGTCGTCCGACGCGTTGCGGATTTCCTCGGAGCCGGCATGGATGGCGTTGGCATTCTCGCCCACGGCCTGAAGGGCGGCCTGCAGCCGTGCCGCGGAATGGTTGAAGTCGGCGCGCAGCTTTTCCATCGATTGGGTGAAGGGCTCTTCCAGCCTTTGCGCCACATCGCCGTCGGCAAGCCGGCTCAGCGCGCCGGCCAGCATCTCTACCGCGTGCTCCAGCTCGCGGGCGTGCATTTCCTTTTCGGCGCGTTCGCGCTCCTCGCGCTCGTGCGCCTGCCGCTGGCGGGCGTCCTCGGCGTCGCGCTCCTCGTTGACCTTTCGGACGGTGTTCTCGCGAAACGCATCGAAGGCGCTGGCGATCTCGCCGATCTCGTCGCGGCGTCCGAGCCCAGGCACCTCCACGTCGAGCCGTCCGGAAGCCAGTTCCCGCATCGATCCCGCGGTGCGCGAGATCGGCAGCGCGACAGAGCGCCAGACGAGAAATCCACCAACGATCACGGCCAGCAGGATACCGCCCACCGAGATCATCACGATCCGCTCGATCGACGCCGACGTGGACGCCTTGGCGGCGGCTACCTCGGCCTGCACGCGGTCGATGGCTGCGCGGATGCGTACGAAGCCCGGCTCCAGATCGGCGAAGGTCGCGGCCACGCGCGTCTGCAGCTGAACATTGCGCCCGGTGGTCGAGGCGAAGTCCTCGAACGTTCCCTGGTAGGCATCGAGCGTCGCCATCACGCCGCCATACATATCGGAGGTACCGAAGACGCCGCGCGGCTTCTTGCGCAGGGTTTCGATCGCGGCTGCGACATTGGCGTGGTTTGCGTCCGTCGGGCTCAGCACGAAATCCTTCTCGGCCGAGAATATGGCGGCGGCATCGACGCGGAGCGGCGGATAAGGAATCGTTGAAAGCTGCCTGGCGAGCGTGTCGTTGGCCGTGCGCATGTCCTGCTGCAGGCCCGATTGCGGGTTCAGGCCGAGCCTCCGGCTCGCGTCCACCGATCTGCCGAAGGCTTGCATGTAGCGCTGGAATCCGGAGGTCAGCGCGCCTTCCTCGGGAATGTCGCGATGCTGGTTGCGCGCGACGATCACCTCCAGCGTCTCCAGCGTCTGCTCCACCTCGCCGCCGAGCGCGGCATGCGCCTCGATCAGGCTTTCTCCCTTGTTGAGAAAGAAGTCCTTCTCGATGGTCCGCAGCCGGAAAAGCTGATTCTCCAGCGTGTTCGTCACGTCTCCGGCGATCTGCGCCTCGGCCTGAAGCTGGTCCTGCGCGCGCATCACATTGCGCTCATGCAGGAAAAGTCCCGAAACCGCGACGACGCCGACGACGCCCACCAGGGCGATCAGCGCGATGCGGTGGGAGATGCGAAAGGCGGGAAGCTTCATTGTCGAACCTTGGGGGCTTCGCGTCCGTCTTCACCGGGGAAGCGGACGGCGATTTCTTCAGGATGGAAGAATGCTGGTGACATGCCGAACGCGGCAGAGGCTCGACGTCATGTCTGCCCGGACGTTTCGCCCGGACCCCCGCGATCACAAGAAACGGATTTCATTAAATCCGCGTGAACGGCAGACCGCGTTACCGCTTCTGCGACGTTTAAAAGCAAAGGCCCGGCTTTCGGCCGGGCCTCTGGAAGACAACGAGCGCGGCGTGCCTACTCCGCCGCTTCCTGGTAACGCGGTGCTGCACTGAGCGTGCTGGCGTCCACATGCGCCTCGAACTTCCCGAAATTGTCGACGAACATGCCGACCAGCCGGCGGGCCTGCCGATCATAGGCCCCAATGTCGGCCCAGGTGGAGCGCGGGTCGAGAATGGCGCTGTCCACGCCCGGCACGGCGACGGGAACCTCGAAGCCGAAATTGGCGTCGGTGCGAAACTGGGCATCATTCAGCGAGCCGTCGAGTGCGGCCGACAGCAGCGCCCGCGTCGCCCTGATCGGCATGCGGTGGCCGATGCCGTAGGCGCCGCCGGTCCAGCCGGTGTTCACCAGCCAGCAGTTCACCCCGTGGCGCGCGATCAGCTCGCGCAGCAGGTTGCCGTATTCTGAAGGGTGACGCGGCATGAATGGCGCGCCGAAGCAGGTGGAGAACGTCGCTTCCGGTTCGGTGACGCCCTTCTCCGTGCCGGCAACCTTGGCGGTGTAGCCGGAAAGGAAATGGTACATCGCCTGCGCCGGCGTCAGCCGGGCGATGGGCGGCAGCACGCCGAAGGCGTCGGCCGTCAGCATGATGATGTTCTTCGGGTGCCCGGCCTGCCCGCTCGCGCTGGCGTTGGGGATGAAGTCCAGCGGATAGGCGCAGCGGGTGTTTTCCGTGAGCGAGCCGTCGTCGAAATCGGGAATGCGGTTCTCGTCCAGCACGACGTTCTCGAGCACGGTGCCGAAGCGGCGCGTGGTCGCGAAGATTTCGGGCTCCGCCTCGGCCGACAGCTTGATCGTCTTGGCGTAGCAGCCGCCCTCGAAATTGAAGATGCCGTCTTCGCCCCAGCCATGCTCGTCGTCGCCGATGAGCGTGCGCTTCGGGTCGGCCGACAGCGTGGTCTTGCCGGTGCCCGACAGGCCGAAGAAGACGGCCGCGTCGCCCTGCGGGCCGACATTGGCGGAGCAGTGCATCGGCATGACTTCGCTGGCCGGAAGCAGGTAGTTGAGCGCGGTGAAGACCGATTTCTTCATCTCGCCCGCATAGGAGGTGCCGCCGATGAGCACCAGCATCCGCGAGAAGTCGATGGCGATGACGGTCTCGGTGCGGCATCCGTGGCGCGTGGGGTCGGCGCGGAAGGACGGCAGGTCGATGATCGTCATCTTCGGCGCAAACGAGGCGAGTGCCGCGCGATCCGGCCGGATCAGCAGGTTGCGGATGAACTTGGAGTGCCAGGCATATTCCGTCACCACGCGCGTCGGCAGGCTGTTGCGCTCGTCGGCGCCGCCGATCAGGTCCTGCACATAGAGGTCCAGCCCGGCCGCATGCGCTATCATGTCGTCGTAGAGCGTCTGGAAATGCTCCGGCGACATCGGCTTGTTGTTGTCCCACCAGACGTGGTCCTCGGTGGACGCGTCGCGCACCACGAACTTGTCCTTGGGCGAGCGGCCGGTGTGCTGGCCCGTATAGGCGACGAGTGCGCCATGGGCCGTCAGCTTCGCCTCGCCGCGCGCGATCGCGTGCTCGGCGAGTTCGGCCGGGCCGAGATTGTAATGGACCGTGCCCGTCGTCTTCAGACCGCAGGTTTCGATCCCGTTGCCGGGATTGCGCAGGCCGATTTCTGTCATCCTCACCACCAAATACCGGAGCCGAACTTGCAACGCTTCGCTCGTGGGCTTGGGCGGAATGGGGCCGGCCTCACTGAAGGTCGTCTGGTTCAGAAACAGAAAAGCTTATTGATTTCAAATCATTAATCGATTTAAAGAATCCAGTTCCAGTTTAAATCGTTTGTAAGTGTTTAAATCTCGGCGGGTTGGCCACATATTGGGCAGCAATTGCCGGGTCGACGGGCAGGCCCGCATCGATTTGCCGGGTTGATCTTGGCCCCGGCTCTGCGCCACAATTTGTACCCAATTTGTCCGTCTACAGCCCTTTCTTTATGCAGGAAGGGACCCGCTCATGAGGGAGCCGCTTGATATGGCAACGATCGCGCTAGTCGATGACGACCGGAATATTCTCACGTCCGTTTCGATCGCGCTGGAGTCCGAGGGCTATCGGGTGGAGACCTATACCGACGGCGCTTCCGCGCTCGAGGGCCTTGCCGCCCGCCCGCCGAACCTCGCCATCTTCGACATCAAGATGCCGCGCATGGACGGGATGGAGCTGCTGCGCCGGCTGCGCCAGAAGAGCGACATGCCCGTCATCTTCCTCACCTCCAAGGACGACGAGATCGACGAGCTGTTCGGCCTCAAGATGGGGGCCGACGATTTCATCCGCAAACCGTTCTCGCAGCGCCTTCTGGTCGAGCGCGTACGCGCCGTCCTGCGCCGCGCCAATGCCCGCGAAGCCGGCGTCAAGGCGCCCAGCCAGCAGGCACGGTCGCTCGAGCGCGGCCAGCTCGTGATGGATCAGGAGCGGCACACCTGCACCTGGCGCGGCGAGCCGGTGACGTTGACGGTCACCGAGTTCCTCATCCTGCATTCGCTGGCCCAGCGCCCAGGCGTGGTCAAGAGCCGTGACGCGCTGATGGATTCGGCCTATGATGAGCAGGTCTACGTCGACGACCGCACCATCGACAGCCACATCAAGCGGCTGCGCAAGAAGTTCAAGGCGGTCGATGACGATTTCGACATGATCGAAACGCTTTATGGAGTAGGCTACCGCTTCCGCGAGGCATGAGGCCTGCGGGCGCAATGCAGGGCTGAATGTCGGCAGAGTTCGAGACCTACGAGACGCAGGCCGCCGAGGCGAAGGCCGAGGCGCGGCGCGGCCCCCGCCCGTGGAGCCGCCGCATCGTCGTGCCGTTCCGCCGCATTCTCGGCCACTACGTGTTTTCCAGCCTCACGCGCCGCATCCTGGTTCTCAATCTCGCCGCGCTCGGCGTGATGGTGATCGGCATCCTCTACATCAACCAGTTCCGCGACGGGCTGGTGCAGGCTCGCATCGAGAGCCTGATGATACAGGGCGAGATCATCGCCGGCGCGATAGCCGCGTCGGCAACGGTCGAGACCGACTCGATCACCATCGACCCGGAAAAGCTACTCGAGCTGCAGGCCGGCGAGAGCCTTCCGCCCGGCACCGGCCAGCTTGAAAGCCTCGACTTCCCGATCAATCCGGAGCGCGTCGCCCCCGTGCTGCGACGGCTGATTTCGCCGACGCTCACGCGCGCGCGCATCTTCGACCGTGACGCCAACCTGCTGCTGGATTCGCGCGCTCTCTATTCGCGCGGCCAGATACTGCGCTACGGCCTGCCGCCGGTGGCCGAGGAGGAGCCCGGCCTCCTCAAGCGGGTGGAGCGCTTCGTGTTCGGTCTGTTCAACCGCTCCGACCTGCCGGTCTATCGCGAGCAGCCGGGCGGCAGCGGCACCGCCTTTCCCGAGGTGATGAGCGCGCTGCAGGGCAGCCCCTCCTTCATCGTGCGGCGTAGCGAGCAGGGCGAGCAGATCGTCTCGGTGGCGGTACCGGTCCAGCGCTTCCGCGCCGTGCTGGGCGTGCTGATGCTGTCGACGCAGGGCGGCGACATCGACAAGATCGTGGCGGCCGAGCAGCGCGCCATCCTGCGCGTCTTTGCAGTGGCCGCCGTCGTCAACGCCATCCTGTCCATGCTTCTGGCGTCCACCATCGCCAATCCGCTGCGCCGTCTGGCCGCAGCCGCCGTCAGGGTGCGGCGCGGCGTCAAAAGCCGTGAGGAAATACCCGATTTCTCCGATCGACAGGACGAGATCGGCAATCTCTCGGTCGCCCTGCGCGACATGACCAATTCGCTCTACGCGCGCATCGAGGCGATCGAGAGCTTCGCGGCCGATGTCAGCCACGAGCTCAAGAACCCGCTTACCTCGCTGCGCAGCGCCGTCGAAACCCTGCCATTGGCCAGGAACGAGACATCGCGCGCCCGGCTGCTGGAGGTGATCCAGCACGATGTGCGCCGCCTCGATCGCCTCATCACCGACATATCCGATGCCTCGCGCCTCGATGCCGAGCTGGCGCGCGACGACGCGCAGCAGGTCGATCTGCTGACGCTGGTGACCGAGATCGCAGACGCATCGAAGGATGCCGGCCGCCACAAGAAGGCGGTGGAGATCGAGGTGCGCACGGGCAAGAAGGGGCAGGCGGCGCGCGAGTTCTTCGTGTCCGGCCACGACCTTCGCCTCGGGCAGGTCATCACCAACCTCATCGAGAACGCCCGCTCCTTCGTGCCGGAGGAGGGCGGGCGCCTGCTCATCACGCTGTCTCGCACGCCCCGCCACGTCGTCGTCACCGTGGACGACAACGGCCCCGGCATCCGCGTCGACAATATCGAGCGCATCTTCGAGCGGTTCTACACCGACCGGCCTTCCGGCGAGGCATTCGGCCAGAATTCGGGCCTCGGCCTGTCGATCAGTCGCCAGATCGTCGAAGCCCATGGCGGCCGGCTGACCGCCGAGAACATCCCCGGCGCCAAGCCTGGCGAGTTCAAGGGCGCCCGCTTCGTCATGACCCTACCGGCCGAGAGCTAGACCCGGGAATGACGCGCACCAATGTTCACGCGACCGCGCTGGTGGTGGGCGCGACCGGCCTGCTCGTCGTCGGCCGCTCGGGCGCGGGCAAGTCGATGCTGGCGCTCCACATGCTCGGAATCCTCCATGCGCGCGGGATATTTGCGGCGCTGGTTGCAGACGATCAAATCTGGCTCGACATCAGGGGCGACCGTCTCGTCGCCGAAGCGCCGCAGACCATTGCCGGCATGATCGAGGTGCGCGGTTACGGACCTGCGTCGATCGCCTTCGAGAAGCAAGCCGTGATCGACCGGGTCGTCGCGCTGGTCGATCCGGCCGAGGCGCCGCGGCACCGTGAGGACGCGATCGAGACGATCCTCGGCATTCCCCTGCCGCGCCTCGACCTTCCGCACGGCGACGCGCCTGCGTCCGCGCGCGCCGTCTTCGCCTGGCTCGGCCTTTCGCCGGCGGGTGGGCGCTGTTGAGCCGAATCTTCGCCGAACTGCGGCAATTTGGCTTCCTTCGTGGCAATTTTGGGCTTGTCAAAGGCCAAACCGCTGACAAGATAGCGCTCCTTGTCGTCCGGGCTCCATGAGCCGGGTCTGCCGGCAGCAGGGTCTGGGAACGGAGGCGGGTCGCGCGAATCGCAGGATGCTCGTGCCGAACGCGTGTGACGGGAGTGGGTGTTGACCAGTTCTGACAGTGCCGGGGGTCGCCGCGCGTGCAGCGTGGACCCGTCGAAACCGTCTGCCGCGGCGCGGTTTGCCGCATGATCGGCCTTGTGCTCGTGACACATGGCCAGTTGGCCGTCGAGTTCCGCCACGCCGTCGAGCATGTGGTGGGGCCGCAGCAGAATTTCGAGACCGTGCCCATCGGCGCCGACGACGACATGGAGCAGCGCCGCACCGACATCGTCGATGCGGTCGACCGCGCCGACACGGGCGCCGGCGTTATCATTCTCACCGACATGTTCGGCGGCACGCCTTCCAACCTCGCCATCTCTGTCATGAGCCCCGGCAGGGTCGAGGTGATCGCGGGCGTCAACCTGCCGATGCTCATCAAGCTCAGCAGCGTCCGCGCCACCGACGACATGACGGCCGCGCTGGAGGAAGCGCAGATGGCGGGGCGCAAATACATCAACGTCGCAAGTCAGCTTCTGAGCGGTAAATGACCCAGCCAGCGGACGCCGGGGCGGACGGCACGATCAGGCGCGAGCTGACGATCGTCAACAAGCGTGGCCTGCATGCGCGCGCCTCGGCCAAGTTCGTCCAGCTCGTCGGCGGCTACGACGCACAGGTCGAGGTCGAGAAGGATGGCGTCAAGGTGGGCGGCACCTCCATCATGGGCCTTATGATGCTGGCTGCCAGTCCCGGCTGCGGCATCACCGTCACGGCCCGCGGCCCGCAGGCGGCCGCCGTCATGCAGGCGCTTGAAGAGCTGGTCGCAGAGCGTTTCGGCGAGGAATGCTGAAGGCCGGTCGTCCGCTTCCTCCATATGTACGAATAAAGATTTCTTTATATGCCATTGCCGAAATGCCGGTTTTCTGCTAGTCGGCGGACCAAATATGCGCGCTGTGTATACAGGGCGGCGCGCGCCATGATTTCAAGGGATTTGGAGCGAACGCCATGAGTGGCCAGGATTACATCGTTGCAGACATCTCGCTTGCCGACTGGGGTCGCAAGGAGATCGAGATCGCCGAAACCGAAATGCCCGGCCTGATGGCCAGCCGAGAGGAGTTCGGCGCGAGCAAGCCGCTCAAGGGTGCGCGCATCACCGGCTCGCTGCACATGACCATCCAGACAGCGGTTCTCATCGAGACGCTGCAGGCGCTGGGTGCGGAGGTTCGTTGGGCCTCGTGCAACATCTTTTCAACCCAGGACCACGCCGCAGCCGCCATTGCGGCCGCCGGTACGCCGGTCTTCGCCGTGAAGGGCGAGACCCTGACGGAATACTGGGAATACACCGACCGGATCTTCCAGTGGGCCGATGGCGGCCTGACCAACATGATCCTCGACGACGGCGGCGACGCCACCATGTATATCCTCATCGGCGCGCGCGCCGAGGCCGGAGAGGACGTGCTTTCCAAGCCGGGCAACGAGGAAGAGGAAATCCTCTTCGCCCAGATCAAGAAGCGCATGCAGGCCTCGCCCGGCTTCTTCACCAAGCAGCGCGAAGCGATCAAGGGCGTGACGGAGGAGACGACGACGGGCGTCAACCGCCTCTACCAGCTCCAGAAGAAGGGCCTGCTGCCCTTCCCCGCCATCAACGTCAACGACAGCGTCACCAAGTCGAAGTTCGACAACAAGTACGGCTGCAAGGAATCGCTGGTCGATGGCATCCGCCGCGCCACCGACACCATGATGGCCGGCAAGGTCGCCGTCGTCTGCGGCTATGGCGATGTGGGCAAGGGTTCGTCGGCATCGCTGCGCGGCGCGGGTGCGCGCGTCAAGGTCACCGAGGTCGATCCGATCTGCGCGCTGCAGGCTGCCATGGACGGCTATGAGGTCGTCACGCTCGACGACGCGGCCGCTTCCGCCGACATCGTGATTACGACGACCGGCAACAAGGACGTCATCACCATCGAGCACATGCGCAAGATGAAGGACATGGCGATCGTCGGCAACATCGGTCACTTCGACAACGAGATCCAGGTCGAGGCGCTGCGCAACCTGAAATGGACCAACGTCAAGCCGCAGGTCGACCTCGTGGAGTTCCCCGGCGGCAACCGCATCATCCTTCTGTCGGAAGGCCGCCTGCTCAATCTCGGCAACGCGACCGGCCACCCCAGCTTCGTCATGTCGGCTTCCTTCACCAATCAGGTGCTGGCGCAGATCGAGCTCTGGACGAAGGGCGAGCAGTACAAGAACGAGGTCTACGTTCTGCCCAAGCACCTCGACGAGAAGGTCGCGCGCCTGCATCTCGACAAGGTCGGCGCCAAGCTCACCGAGCTTTCGACCGAGCAGGCCGCCTATATCGGCGTGACTCAGCAGGGTCCGTTCAAGCCGGAACACTACCGCTACTGATTTATTAACCATTCGACACAACATATTGAGGCCGGACGATTGACTTTCGTCCGGCCTTTTTTGCGTCCGGCTCACCTTCACGGCGATTCGCTCGCACGGTACAGTGGTGTGATTCGTAACGCCTCCGTCTCCGGTGAGGGGAAACTGGAAGGGGCGCGACCTTTCTGGGCGGTTATGGCGCTCATGCGGCGGAGAGGACATTTGCACATGCCAGGGGTGCACCCACTGGATGCGGGGAAATCCGGCACCGGCAGCCGGAAGGATTCGATGCCGGGCTTTGCGCCGTTGCCGCGGCGCGGCACTGTTCGCGCACTCGCGGCCCGTGCACGCGGCGGCGTTGCCGCGGCCCTGACGCTGGCGGCAATGCCTGCCACCGCACTGGCCCAGTCGTCGGACGGGTCGCCGCTCGGCGGGCGCATCTCCGTGGGCGCCATGGAGGTCATCCAGCTGGCGCTGTTCGCCGGCATCACCGGCGCCGCGATGATCTCGGCCATTCTGCTTATCCGCGAACGCACGCGCACGGCCGCCGAGAACGTGCGCCTGCGTGAGCGCATCGCCGAGATCGGCAACACCCTGCAGCGTTCCGAAGCTTTGCTCAACCTGAAGGACCAGCGCATCCTCGTCTGGTTCGGCGACGAGAAGAAACCCGAGCTGGTGGGTTCGCTCGCCGGTGCCGACGCGCCCGAGGATCGGGCCACCTTCCTCGCCTTCGGCCGCTGGCTGGCTCCGCGCAGCGCCTCGCGTCTGGAGCGCGCCATCGCCGCGTTGCGCGAAGGCGGCCAGTCCTTCGATCTCGTGGCCGAGACCAGCAAGGGCGTGTTCCTCGAGGTGCAGGGGCGCATCGCTACCGGCCACGTCGCGGTAAGGTTCTTCTCGCTCTCGGACGCACGGCGCGAGCACGCCGAGCTGCGCGTCGAGCACCAGCAGCTTCGCAACGAGCATGACACGCTGCGCCACCTTCTCGACGCACTCCCCATGCCCGCCTGGCTGCGCGGCGACGATGGCCGCCTGAGCTGGGTCAACGCGGCCTATGCGAGAGCCGTCGAGGCGCCGAGCGCCACGGTCGCGATGAGCGAGAACCGCGAATTTCTCGGCACCGCGGCGCGCGAGCAGATCGCCCGCGATCATCTCTCCGCGCCGGTCTTCCAGCAGAGCCTCTCCACCGTCATCGGCGGCGACCGTCGTATCTTTGCCGTCACCGATGTCGTCGGCAGGGAAAGCTCGGCAGGTCTGGCGCACGACACCAGCGACATGGAGACCATCCGCGAGGAGCACGAGCGCACGGTGCGCAGCCACGCCGATACGCTCGACCAGCTCAACACCGCGGTCGCCATCTTCGATACCGACCAGAAGCTGCGCTTCTTCAACCAGGCGTTCCAGAAGCTCTGGGAGCTCGATATCGGCTTCCTCACCAGCGCGCCCGACAACACGCTGCTGCTCGACAGGCTGCGCAGCGACGGCAAGCTGGCCGAGCAGCCGGAATGGCGGCGATGGAAGGAGAACCTTCTGGGCGCCTACCGTGCGGTCGAGCCGCAGGAGCATCTGTGGCACCTTCCCGACGGCCAGACGCTGCGCGTCGTCGCCAACCCGCAGCCCAAGGGCGGCGTGACCTGGGTGTTCGAGAACCTGACCGAGAAGATCAATCTCGAAAGCCGCTACAACACCGTCGTGCGGGTGCAGGGCGTGACGCTCGACAATCTGGCCGAGGGCGTCGCCGTGTTCGGGCCCGACGGGCGGGTGCGCCTTTCCAACCCCGCCTTTTCCACGCTTTGGGGCCTGCCCGAGGGGCTGGTCAAAGCCGGCACGCATATCTCCGTCATCAAGGCCGCCTGCCAGACGCTGGCCAAGGCGAGTCCATGGGGCGAGTTCGCCGCCTCCGTCACCGGCTTCGACGAGGAACGCAGCGACGGCCACGGCCAGGTCGAGCTTTCCGACGGCAACATCCTTCGCTACGCCGTCATCCACCTGCCCAACGGCCAGGTGATGACCACCTTCATCGACGTGACCGACAGCGTCAACGTCGAGCGCATGCTGAAGGACAAGAACGAGGCGCTGGAGCGCGCCGACCAGCTGAAGAACGATTTCGTGCGACACGTCTCCTACGAGCTGCGCTCGCCGCTGACCACAATCAGCGGTTTCGCCCAGCTTCTGGCGCAGGATGCGGCCGGGCCGCTCAACGAGCGCCAGCGCGACTATGTCGATCACATCGCCTCGTCGTCCTTCGAGCTCGAAACCATCGTCGACGACATTCTCGACCTTGCCACCGTCGATGCGGGCATCATGGAGCTCGACATCGGCGAGGTCATGATCGAGCAGGCGGTGAAGTCGGCGGCCGACCTCGTGGCCGAACGTCTGCGCGAGCACGACATCAGGCTGGAGATCGAGCTGGCCCAAGCGCCGGCCTCCTTCCACGCCGACGAGAACCGCATCCGCCAGATCCTGTTCAACCTGCTCAGCAACGCGGCCAATTTCGCGCCCGAGGGCTCCGCCATTCGACTCTCCTGCTTCCGCGATCCCGGCGGCGTGGCCTTCGCCGTGCATGATGACGGGCCGGGCATTGCGCCCGACGTGCTCGACGGCATTTTTCGGCGCTTCGAGCCCCATGCCAATGGCGGTCGCCGGCGCGGCGCGGGCCTCGGCCTTTCCATCGTCAAGAGCTTCGTGGAACTGCATGACGGGTCGATCGAGATCGACACCGGCGAAGGACGCGGCACGACGGTGATCTGCCGTTTCCCGATGGCTCCCGAAGGGTTCAGGGCGGCGGCGGAATAGTCCATGGCAGGACGCATGCTCCGCCTCCCGCTGCCCGACGAGGACGCTTCGCGCAGGTTCGGCGAAGACCTCGCCGCGATCCTCATGCCCGGCGACGTGATCGCGCTCGAAGGCGATCTCGGCATGGGCAAGACCACGCTCGCCCGCGCCATCCTGCGCGCTCTTGCCGGCGATCCGGCGCTTGAGGTGCCGAGCCCAACCTTCACGCTGGTGCAGGCCTATGCGGGTCGCGTGCCGGCCCAGCACTTCGACCTCTACCGCCTGTCGTCGCCCGACGAGCTTGAAGAGCTGGGACTTGGCGAAGCGATCCGCGAAGGCGTCGTGCTGATCGAGTGGCCTGAACGTGCCGGCGACGCCCTGCCCGCGGACCGCGCAACCATCGCCTTGTCGGAAGAAGGCGCCGGCCGTGCGGCCGAAATCTTCGCCCTGCCCGCCTTTCTCGACCGGCTCGAGCGCACGCTGGCGATCAGGAATTTTCTCGCTCAGTCGGGCCTGGGCGATGCGACGCGCCGCTTCCTCACGGGCGATGCGTCCGCCCGCGCCTATGAGACCGTAGAGCTGCCGGGCGGCCCTGCCGTCATCCTGATGAACACGCCGCGCCGGCCCGACGGCCCGCCGATCCGCGACGGCAAGCCCTACAGCCAGATCGCTCATCTGGCCGAATCCGTCGTTCCCTTCGTGGCGATCGCAGAGACGCTGCGGGGGGAGGGTTTCTGCGCGCCGCAGATCCATGCAGCCGATCTCGAACGCGGCCTGTTGCTGGTCGAGGATCTGGGGCGCGAAGGCGTGCTCGACGCCGAAAGCCGGCCCATCCCCGAGCGCTACCTCGCCAGCGCCGAATTGCTGGCTGCGATGCACCGCCGCACGTGGCCCTCGCATATCGAGGTGGCACCCGGCTTCTCGCATGATGTGCCGGCTTACGACCGGAGCGCGCTCGCTATCGAGACCGAGCTTCTGACCGACTGGTATCTGCCGCACGTGTCGGGCCGCGATTCAACCCCGGCGGATCGCGAAGCCTATGCGGCAGCGTGGACCGCAGCCTTCGATGTGCTTGACCGGACCGAAAAAAGTCTGGTGCTGCGCGACTTCCATTCGCCCAACATCATCTGGCGCGCCCATGCCGAGGGGCATGACCGCGTCGGGCTCATCGACTTTCAGGACGCTCTGATCGGCCCGTCAGCCTACGATGTCGCGTCGCTGGCGATGGATGCACGGGTGATGGTCGAACCCACGCTCGAGCGCGAAATCGTCGAGGCGTATTGCCGGGCCAGAGAGGCCGCTGGCGCTTTCGACCGCGCGGGCTTCGATGCGGCCTACGCCATCATGGCCGCGCAGCGGAACTCCAAGATTCTCGGCATCTTCGTGCGGCTCAACATGCGCGACGGCAAGCCCGGCTACATGAAGCACCTGCCGCGCATCCGCGGATACATGGAGCGTGCGCTGGTGCACCCTGCCCTTGCGCCGGTGCGCGCGCTGTACCAGCGGCTTGGCGTCATATGAAAGACGGGCCGCGCACGGCGATGGTGCTCGCAGCCGGCCTCGGCAAGCGCATGCGCCCGCTGACCGACACGAAGCCGAAGCCGCTGATAGAAATAGCCGGCAAAACATTGCTCGACCGCGGGCTCGACGCACTCGCGCGTGCCGGCGTCGAACAGGCCGTCGTCAACGTTCATTACCTTGGCGGACAGATCGTCGCCCACACGGCCGGCCGGTCTTCCCCGGCCGTCACGATATCGGACGAAACCGACCAGCTTCTCGATTCGGCAGGCGGCATCGTCAGGGCGCTGCCGCTTCTCGGCGGCGATCCGTTCTTCGTGCTCAACGCCGATACGTTCTGGATCGACGGAGATCTGGCCAATCTTCAACGGCTTGCCCTTGCATGGGATGGCGCGCGCATGGATATTCTTCTCATGCTCGCCCGCCTCGAAGACGCCACCGGCCACAGCGGCACCACCGATTTTCTGCTCGACGGCGAAGGCCGCCTGTCGCGCGCAAAAGGCGCGCCGCACGGCCTGATCTATGCGGGCGCGGCGATCGTCCACCCCCGCATCTTTGAGGGCGCAAGCGCTCAGCCGCATTCGCTCAACGCCTATTTCGACCGCGCGATCGCAGCCGGCCGGCTTTTCGGCATGGCCATGCAGGGCCACTGGATCACTGTCGGCACGCCCGACGCCGTGGCAGAGGCGGAAGCCGCCATCGTGCGGCATGGCGGGTCATGAGCGTCGGCCGGCAGCCGCGCGTTCTGTCCATTCCCGCCGGCGCGCCCTTTCTGCCCACCTTGGCCGACGGCCTTCTCTCGGGGCGCATCGTTCCGGGCTTCGGCTATGACGGCGACCCGCTGAAGCTTGCCGAGGCCACCATCTACGTGCCGACCCGCCGTGCCGCGCGCGCGTTGCGCGATGCATTCGTGGAGAGGCTGGGCGGCGTCTCGGCCATTTTGCCGACCGTGCGCCCGCTTGGCGAGTTCGACGAGGATGCTGCGGTCTTCGAGGGCGGGCAGGCCGACGAACTGGCGCTCGCGATGCCAATCGAGGCGCTGGACCGGGTGCTGCTGCTGGCGCCGCTGGTTCAGGCGTGGAAGCGCCGTCTGCCGGCGCACCTCGCCGCGCTCTTCGGCGAGGACGTGGTTGTCCCCGCCTCGCTGGCCGATGCCGTCTGGCTCGCGCGCGACCTTGCCGCGCTCATGGACGAGATCGAGACCGGCGGTGCGGAATGGGCGCGGCTTGCGGGCCTGGTCCCGGCCGATCTCGCCAATTGGTGGCAGGTCACGCTGGAATTTCTCGACATCGTCACCGGGGCGTGGCCGCAGCTTCTGGCGGAGCGCGACCGCTCCAACCCGGCGGCCCACCGCAACGCGATGATCCTTGCGGAGGCCGAGCGGCTCTTGCGCAATCCGCCCCCGGGCCCGGTCATCGCTGCCGGTTCCACGGGCTCCATCCCGGCCACCGCGCAGCTTCTGGCGGCGATCTCGCGCCTGCCTTCGGGCGCGGTGGTGTTGCCGGGGCTCGACTGCGCCATGGATGAACGCAGCTGGCTGGAGATCGGCAACGCCGAGCTTCCGCCCGCAAGCTTCGGTCACCCGCAGGCGGGCCTGAAAAAGCTTCTTGGCGTGCTTGGCATCGAACGCCGCGACGTAGACGAGGTCGCCTCCGCTCCCCCAGCCATCGCCGCCCGCGTTGTGATGGTGAGTGAGGCACTGCGTCCCGCCGAGACGACCGACGTGTGGGCGGAGCTCGGTCCTGCATCCGATCCAGCGGCGCTTGAGGGTGTGACGCTGGTCGAGGCGGCCAACGAGCGTGAGGAAGCGCTGGTGATCGCGGCCGCCCTGCGCCTCGCGGTCGCCGGGGGAAAAAGCACGGCGCTGGTCACGGGCGACCGCGCGCTGGCGCGCCGCGTGGCAAGCGAGCTTCGCCGCTTCGGCATCGAGGCCGACGATTCGGGCGGTGTGCCGCTCGTCCAGACGCCGCCGGCCTCGTTGTTCCGACTGATGCTGGATGCGGCCTTCGCGCCGGGTGACCCGGTCGCCATCATGGCGCTGCTGAAGCATCCGCTGCTGCGCCTTGGCATGGAGCGCGCCCGTCTGCGCGAGGCCGCCGAAACCGTCGATCTCGTCGCCCTGCGCGGCGGCACGGGCCGGCCGGATATCGGCACGCTGGCAGCCGATTTCGACAGGCGGCTGCAGGCGCGGCGCGACGACCCTCGAAAGCCGTTCTGGCTGGTGCGCCTGAACGCCGACCGCATCGCCGCCGCACGCGCAGCGCTGGCAGGGCTCGAGGCGGCCATGGCCCCCTTGTGTGCATTGCGCGGCCGCGACACGGACCTTGCCGGGATCGCCCGCGCCTGCGTTGCCTGCTTCGAGGCGCTCGGCCGCGACGAGAGCGGCACGCTGGCGGAGCTCTATCGCGGCGATGCCGGCGAGGCTCTGGCGTCGTTCCTGCGCTCGCTCGTCGGCGCGAATGTCGATTTTCCTGTCAGGGCCGAAGAATGGCCTGATGTCTTCGCGGCACTCGTTGCGGGCGCGTCGGTCAAGCCGTCGCTTGCCGGCGACAGCCGCGTCGCCATCTGGGGTGCGCTGGAGGCCCGGCTCCAGAGCGTCGACCTGCTCGTGCTTGGCGGGCTCAACGAAGGCTCGTGGCCACGTAAGGCCGACCCCGATCCCTTCATGTCGCGCTTCATGAAGGCAGGCATGGAGCTGGAGCCTCCGGAGCGGCGCATCGGCCAGGCGGCGCACGATTTCATCATGGGGATGGGCGCGAAAGAGGTGGTGCTCACCCGCGCGGCGAGGGCTGGCGACGCCCCGGCGCTGGCCTCGCGCTGGCTGCAGCGGCTGAAGACATTTGCCGGCGAAGCAAACGTCAGGCTGATGACCGAGCCGGGCCGGGCGCTGCTGCACTGGGCGCGCGACCTCGACAGCGCGGAGCCGGTGGATTTTGCACCACGTCCCAGACCGTGCCCGCCTCTGGACCTTCGGCCGAAAGCCTTTTCGGTCACCGAGATCGAGACGCTACGCCGCGACGCCTATGCCGTCTACGCCCGGCGCATGCTGCGGCTGGAGCCGCTGGAACCGCTGTTGCGCGATCCCGGCGCGGCCGAGCGTGGCAATCTGTTCCACGACATCGTTCACCGCTTTGCCGTCGATGAGGTTGACCCCTTCGCGGCCGACGCCGAGGCGAGGCTGGTCGAGATCGGACGAACGGTTTTCGACGCTTATGCGCTGCCGCCCGATATCGACGCCGTGTGGTGGCCGCGTTTCGTGCGCATGGCCGGCCATTTCATCGTGTGGGAGCGCGGCCGTCCCGCCGGCATCAAGCAGCGTCTGGCCGAGGCGCGCGCGGCACCGACGCCCATCGGCGCTACCGACGCGACGCTTCGCGGACGTGCCGACCGCATCGACCTTCGCGCAGCCGACATGGCCGACATTCTCGATTTCAAGACCGGTTCGTCGCCGTCCAAGGCCCAGGCCCACACGCTGCTTTCGCCCCAGCTTGCCCTTGAAGGCGCGTTGCTGATGCGTGGCGCCTTCGCGGATCGCGCATATACGCCGTCCGAGCTTGCCCATGTGCGCATGAAGGCCAATGGCGAGGTCCACGAGGAATCGATCCTCGAATACAATCGCCAGTTCAAGTCGGCGCGCGAGCTCTCGTCCGAAGCATGGGAACGTCTGGAGCGCCTGATCGCTTATTACGGTGTCGAAACGAATGGCTATTTGTCTCGCGCCCTGCCGTTCCGCGAGGGCGATGCGGGCGGTGACTACGACCATCTGGCGCGGGTGCTCGAATGGTCGGCGGGTGGCGATGCCGCGGCCGAGGAAGGCGGTGGCGAATGAGCGACCGCCCCAACATTCCCGAAGACACGCGCGCCGCGCAGTCTGCCGCAGCCACCCCCGGCGTGTCTGCCTGGGTGTCGGCCAATGCCGGGTCCGGCAAGACCCATGTGCTGGCCAGTCGCGTGATCCGGCTGCTGCTGGGCGGGGCGGAGCCGTCGCGCATCCTGTGCCTCACCTATACGCGTGCGGCGGCCGCCAACATGGCGGCCCGCGTCTTCGCCAATCTGGCGCGCTGGACCACGCTGGCCGAAGAACG
This sequence comes from Neoaquamicrobium microcysteis, assembly GCF_008180155.1. Taxonomy (GTDB): domain Bacteria; phylum Pseudomonadota; class Alphaproteobacteria; order Rhizobiales; family Rhizobiaceae; genus Aerobium; species Aerobium microcysteis. Next base: position 168,405 of record NZ_VSZS01000064.1, read on the forward strand.
CCTCGCAGCCGAACTGACGGAGCTTGAAGGCCGCCGTCCGGACGCCGCCCGCATCCGTCTGGCACGCAGGCTTTTTGCCCATGCGCTTGAAACGCCGGGCGGGCTCAAGATCCAGACCATCCATGCCTTCTGTGAGGCGGTGCTGCACCAGTTTCCGCTGGAAGCCAACATCGCCGGCCATTTCGAGATGCTGGACAGCCAGATGGAAGCTGCCCTCGTGGCCGAGGCGCGGCGCGAGATGATCGCCCATGCCGCAGCCGATGCGGGCGCCGATCTGGCCGAGGCCTTCGCCGTCGTGCTGGAGCATGGCGGCGAGAGCGGACTTGAAAGCCTGCTCGGAGGCATCGTCGCCCAGCGCGACGCGCTTAGGGCTTTCATTGCGCAGGCGGGCGAGGGCGATGCCCGCTTCCGCCCCTTTTTCGAGGAATTCGGCTTCGCCGAAACCGACACGACCGCTTCTCTGGCCGGCGCGATCTGGCCCGATCCCTATTTCAACCGCGGTCTGGCGGTCGCCATCGGCAGCCGCGCCGCCGCCGCAGGCAAGTCGATCGCCGAAACCTTCGCCTCCGACCTGACCAATGCCTGTGCGCTGGCCGATCCCGTCGAGCGTCTCGACGCCTTGCGCGGCCTCCTGCTGACGAAGAAGAGCGGCGGCGTGTGGGCGGCAAAGTCGGCGTCGCGGATCATGGCGAAGGGCGTGGGCGAATACTTCCCCGACTTCGTACCCGAGTTCGAGCGTTTCGCCGGCGCGATCGACGCGGCATGCGACCGCAAGGCCCTGCTGGCGATGTTGCAGGCGACGCGCGCCGCCCTCGTCATTGCCGACTGGCTGATCCTGCGCTACCAGCGGCTCAAAAGTGCGCGCGGCTTCCTCGACTTCAACGACCTCATCACCCGCACTGCCGCGCTTCTTGCGCGCAACGATGCTGGCGCATGGGTGCAGTACAAGCTCGACAAGGGCATCGACCACATCCTGCTCGACGAGGCGCAGGATACCAGCCCCGACCAGTGGGCGGTGGTCAACGCGCTGGCTTCGGAGTTTTTCGCCGGCATCGGCGCACGCGAAGGGCGCACGCGCACCGTCTTCGCCGTGGGCGACGAGAAGCAGTCGATCTACTCTTTCCAGGGTGCCGAGCCCGAATCCTTCGCGCTCAGTGGGCGCACCTTCCGCGAGCGCGTTGAGGGTGCCGAGGGACGGTTCGAGCATGTGAGGCTGACACGGTCCTTTCGTTCCACCGAGGACGTGCTTTCGGCGGTCGATCTTGTGTTTGCGAGCGAGACGAATCGCGACGGCCTGACCCGCGATCCCGAGCCGATCGAACACCTCGCCATCCGCGAGAACGCGCCGGGCCATGTCGAGCTGTGGCCGTCGCTCAGCCCCACCGTCGTCGAGGAACCCGACGATTGGACGCAGGCCATCGACCACGCGTCCGCCCCGGCCGTGCGGCTGGCGCAGCAGATCGCGTCCACCATCGCGCACTGGCTTTCTTCCGGCGAGGTGATCGCCGGCAGGGGCAGGCTGCTTGCGCCCGGCGACGTCATGGTGCTCGTGCGCAAGCGCGACCGTTTCATCCATGCGCTGGGTCGCGAGCTGAAGAACCGACGCATTCCGGTGGCCGGCGCAGATCGCCTCATGCTCACCGGCCATATCGCCGTTCAGGATCTGATGGCGGCAGCGCGCGTCGCGCTTCAGCCCGAGGATGACCTGTCGCTGGCGGCGCTGCTCAAGAGCCCGGCCTTCGGCTTCGACGAGGATTTGCTGTTCGAGCTCGCGGCAAGAAGGCCGGCGGGCCAATCGCTGCTGAGCGCGCTGCGCGCTTCCCATTCCACCGACGGGCGGGTGACGACGGCTCTCGAAACCGTTTCGCGCTGGCGGAACGAAGCCGGCTACAAAAGGCCGTTCGAGTTCTTCGCCGGCCTGCTCGCGCGCGATGGCCTGCGTCGAAAGTTCATCGCCCGCCTTGGGCCTGAGGCCGGTGATGTGGTCGACGAGTTCCTCAATTTCTGCCTGGTGGCCGAGCGCAGCGGCGTCGTCGGGCTGGAGGCGCTGATCGCGCTGCTGGACGGCGGCGGGCCGGAGATCAAGCGCGAGATGGACCAGACGCGCGGCGAGGTGCGGATCATGACCGCCCATGCTGCGAAAGGCCTGGAAGCGCCGGTCGTGTTTCTGGTCGACAGCGGGGCTGCGGCCTTTTCCGACAGCCACCTGCCGCGCCTGATGCCGTTCGAGGCTCCGCAGCGCGGCTGGCGGGGCAAGGGGTTCCTCTGGCGCGCCACCTCGGACATGAACAATTCTTTCGCGCAGGGGCTTTCGGCAACCGCGCGCCGCAAGGCCGAGCAGGAATACCGCCGGCTGCTCTATGTCGGCATGACGCGGGCGGAAGACCGCCTTGTCGTCTGCGGCTATCACGGCAAGCGCGGCCAGCCCGAAGGGGCTTGGCACGTCATGGTGCGCGACGCGCTGGCTGGCTCGCCCGCCACGCGTGAGATCACCCATCCGGCCACCAGCGAGACGATCCTGCGCTATCAGGTGACACCCTCTGGGCCCGTCGCGCTCAAGGCCGAGCAGGCGGGCGTCGCGCCTACGGTGCCGCCCCTGCCTCCCGCGCTCATGGAAGACGTTCCGCCCGCACCCGTCCTTCCGCGGCCGCTGTCGCCCTCCAGCGCCGGCGTGGTGATCGAGCCCGGCCCGGATGCCGTCCAGTCTCCCCGTTCGCCGGTTCTCGATGCCGATGCCGTCGGTTCGTTCGGCATAGAGCGCGGGCTTGCCGCCCACCGCCTGCTGCAGATCCTGCCGACGCTGCCCGGCGACCAACGCGATGCCGCCATGCGGCGCTATCTCGACCGTGTCGGCAGAGACTGGACACAGGGCGAGCGCGAGAAGCTGGGCGCCTCGGTGGCGGCCCTGCTGGCCGATGCGCAGTATGCGCCGATCTTCGCGCCGGGCTCCCGCGCGGAGGTCGCCATCATGGGTCGGGTGACCATCGGTTCCGTCGAACGCGCGGTGTCTGGAAAGATCGACCGGCTGGTGGTCACCGACGACGCCGTGCTCATCGTCGACTACAAGACCAACCGTCCGCCGCCGGCCGCGCCGGGCGAGGTTCCGCAGGCGCATATCGCCCAGATGGCGCTCTATCGCGCGCTTCTGGCGCCGCTCTATCCGGGCAGGCCGGTGCGCGCCGCACTGGTCTACACCGAGCGCCCTATCCTCGTTCCGGTTTCGCCCGAGACGATGGATGCCGCGCTTGCCCGACTCACCCATGCGTGAGAGAAGGGTGCTTGAAGCACGCCTGCGCGCGCACCACATAGCTGCTGACACAATCCATCAGGAGACCGCCATGGCCACCGTCACAACCGACAAGAACAACTTTCAGGCCGATGTGCTGCAGGCTGCCGAGCCCGTCGTCGTGGATTTCTGGGCCGAGTGGTGCGGCCCCTGCAAGATGATCGCCCCGGCTCTGGAAGAGATTTCGGCTGAACTCGGCGGCAAGGTGAAGATCGCCAAGCTGAACATCGACGAGAACCCGGAGCTCGCCGCCCAATACGGCGTGCGTTCCATCCCGACGCTCATGCTCTTCAAGGGCGGCGAGGTTGCCGACATGAAGGTCGGCGCCGCGCCCAAGACCGCGCTTTCGGCCTGGATCGGCGGCGCCGTCGCCTGAACAGGCCTGAAATTGAACTGAGAACAGCCCGGCCTCTGCGCCGGGCTTTTTCTTGGAGCCTTTCATGTTACCCGGAATGGTTCTGCCGGAGGAAATTCGGGACAAGGTCGAGGGCTTCGGCGAAGGTCGTATCGGGATACGGCCAAGTCCGAAGACCGAAGGATTTGGCCCGAATTGACCCGGCCCACGGATCGCTTCGTCATCGCCGAAACAGAACCGTTTCCGTGTAACGATGAAAGGCTCTAGGCGGGCGGCGTGCCGTTCTTACGCAGCACCTCGCCGACGAGGTAGAGCGAGCCCGAGATAAGGATGCGCGGCGGATGATCGATGTCGTCCCAACCGTCACGCAGCAGCATAAGCGCGTTCTCCACCGATGCGACCGGCTCGGCCGGCAGGCCCGCGGCCGCTGCTCTTGCCGCCAGCTCGTCATTGGGCACGCCGGCATCGCTTTCGTTGACGGGAACGGTGAATACGCGCCGCGCCATGCCGACGAAATTGTGGAAGTAACCCGTCTGGTCCTTGGTGTTTATCATGCCCGCGATCAGCACCAGGGGCCGCGGCCGCTTTTCCTCCTGATCGGCCAGCATCTCGGCCACCACCGCGCCCGCGCCCGGGTTGTGCCCGCCGTCGATCCAGATTTCCGCGCCGCGCGGCGCAAGCGCGACGAGGCTTCCCTCCGTCAGCTTCTGCATCCGGCCGGGCCACTCGACCCGCGCCATCGCCGCATCGGCGACGCGGTGGGTGATGCCGAAGCCGGCGGCCTTCACGGCGGCTATGGCGGCGGCAGCGTTGGCATACTGGTGCCGGCCCGGCAGGCGCGGCGGCGTCATGTCGAACAGCCCGTCATCGTCCTGATAGATCATGCGGCCGTTTTCCTCGAAGGCAAGGAAGTCCTGTCCGTAGACGAGCAGCGGGCAGTCGAGCCGGTCTGCGGTTTCGATCAGCACGTCGCGCGCCGGCTCGTATTCCTGCGCGCCGATCACCACCGGGCGGCCCGGCTTAATGATGCCGGCCTTTTCCGCCGCGATCAGTTCCACCCGGTCGCCCAGATAGGCTTCGTGGTCGAGCGAGATCGGCATGATGAGGCTGACGGCCGGCGAGGCGATCACGTTGGTGGCGTCGAAGCGTCCGCCGAGCCCCACCTCCACGATGGCCGCATCCGCCGGGTGCTCTGAAAACAGCACGAACATCGTTGCGGTGAGGATTTCGAAGACGGTGATCGTCTCGCCGCGATTGGCTTCCGCCACGCGCGAGATCGCTTCGGCCAGCACGGTGTCTTCAACGAGGCTGCTGCCGCGTGGCCCACCGATGCGGTAGCGCTCGTGCCAGTTGACGAGGTGCGGCGAGGTGTGGACGTGGCAGGTCAGCCCTGCCGCCTCCAGCAGCGCGCGCGAAAATGCGGCGGCCGAGCCCTTGCCGTTGGTGCCGGCGATGTGGATCACCGGCGGCATCCGGTCCTGCGGGTTGCCGAGCCGGTCGAGCAGCCGCCCGATGCGGTCGAGCGACAGGTCGAAACCCTTTGGATGGAGTGACATCAGCCGCTCGATCTCGCGGTCGGCGGCGTGTGCTTCGATGGTCATGGCGACCGTCCCCGGTGTCGCGGCTGTGAAGGCAGTGGTATCAGGCCTGCGCCACGGTTTCGGCGACGGCGGTCGGCGGCGGCAGGATTTCCGGCTCGATGGGCTTTGCCGCGCTGGCCTTCTGCTTGAGCAGTATCTTCAGCAGCCGCGCCACCGTTTCCTTCATCTCAAGGCGCGAGACGACCATGTCGACCATCCCGTGCTCCATCAGATATTCGGAGCGCTGGAAGCCTTCGGGCAGCTTTTCGCGGATCGTCTGCTCGATAACGCGCGCGCCGGCAAAGCCGATCACCGCGCCCGGCTCGGCGATGTGGATGTCGCCCAGCATCGCGTAGGAGGCGGTCACGCCGCCGGTGGTGGGGTTGGTCAGCACGACGATGTAGGGCAGGCCTGCTTCCTTCAGCCGGTCGACTGCGACCGTGGTGCGGGCAAGCTGCATCAGCGACAGGATGCCTTCCTGCATCCGCGCGCCGCCCGAGGCCGAAAACAGCACCAGCGGACGCTTCAGCTCGATCGCCTTCTCGAATCCCCTGACGATCGCCTCGCCGGCCGCCATGCCCAGCGACCCGCCCATGAAGGCGAAGTCCTGCACGGTGACGACGATCGGCAGATCCTCGATCGTGCCGGTCCCCGACAGCACGGCGTCCTCAAGCCCGGTGCGCGACTTGTAGTCCTTGAGGCGGTCGGTGTAGCGCTTCTCGTCGCGGAACTTCAGCGGATCGACCGGAACCTTGGGGCTTTCCAGCAGCTCGTACGCGCCGTTGTCGAAGAACGCCTTCAGCCGCTCCTTGGCCGAGATCTTCATGTGGTAGCCGGAAGACGGGATCACCCACTGGTTGCCCTCCAGCTCGGTATGGAACACCATCTCGCCGGTCTCGGGATCCTTGATCCACAGGTTCTCGGGCATGTCGCGCCGGCCAAGAAACGAATTGATCTTGGGGCGGACGAAATTGGTGATCCAGTTCATTGCAGTATCCTCGGCTGCTTGTGCAACTCGGTCTAGATGGGACGACTATCAGGCAGGAGCAAGGCGCGCGTCGCGCACGCCGTGCGCCAGCCCGTCCACCAGCGTGGCGACGGCCTCGGCAGGATCGGCCACCATCTTGCCGTCAGGGCCGATCACGTTGGCGACCGCGTTGACGATGGCGGTACCGACCACCACGCCGTCGGCCGATGCGCCGATGGCGCGCGCCTGGCTTGCCGTCTTGACGCCGAAGCCGACGCAGACCGGCAGGCCGGTATGCGCCTTGATGCGCGACACGGCGCCGGCAACCTTGCTGGTGTCGGGCAGCGCCGAGCCGGTGATGCCGGTCATCGACACGTAGTAGACGAAGCCCGACGTGTTCTCGAGAACCTTGGGCAGGCGCTTGTCGTCGGTTGTGGGTGTCGCCAGCCGGATGAAGTTGATGCCGGCTTTCAGCGCTGGGATGCACAGCTCGTCGTCCATCTCGGGCGGCAGGTCGACGACGATCAGCCCGTCGATGCCCGATGCCTTCGCATCGGCCAGGAAGCGCTCGACGCCGTAGATGTAGATCGGGTTGTAATAGCCCATCATGACGATCGGGGTCTCGTCGTCTTCCTTGCGGAAGTCGGCGGCCATCGCCAGCGTCTTGGCCAGCGTCTGGCCGCTTTTCAGCGCGCGCAGGCCCGCCGCCTGGATGGCGGGGCCGTCGGCCATCGGGTCGGAGAACGGCATGCCCAGCTCGATGACGTCCGCACCCGATTTCGGCAGCGCCTTCATGATGCGCAGCGACGTCTCGTAGTCCGGGTCGCCGCCCATGAAGTAGGTCACCAGCGCCGGGCGGCCTTCCTGCTTCAGCTTCGCCATGCGGCGGTCGATGCGGGTATTCGTCATCGTCAGATCTCCATGCCCATCATGCCGGCGACGGTGTGCACGTCCTTGTCGCCGCGGCCGGAAAGGTTGACGACGATGATCTCGTCCTTGCCCATCTTCGGCGCGATCTTCATTGCATGGGCGATGGCGTGGGCCGATTCCAGCGCCGGGATGATGCCTTCGGTTTTGGTGCAAAGCTGGAAGGCTTCCATCGCCTCGTCGTCCATGATCGGCACATAGTCGACGCGGCCGGTGTCGCGCAGCCAGCTATGCTCGGGGCCGACGCCCGGATAGTCGAGCCCGGCCGAGATCGAATGGCCGTCGAGGATTTGCCCGTCGTCGTTCTGCAGCAGATAGGTGCGGTTGCCGTGAAGCACGCCGGGCCTGCCGGCGTTCATCGAGGCGCAATGCTCGTCTCCGCCGAGCCCGCGCCCGCCGGCCTCGATGCCGATGATCTTGACGTCCTTGTCGTCGAGGAAGGGGTGGAAGATACCGATTGCGTTGGAGCCGCCGCCCACGGCAGCGATCACGACGTCGGGCAGCCTGCCCTCCTGCTCGATCATCTGGGCCCGGGCCTCGTTGCCGATCACCGACTGGAACTCGCGCACCAGCTCGGGATAGGGGTGCGGGCCGGCCGCCGTGCCGATCAGGTAGTAGGTGTCCTCGACATTGGTCACCCAGTCGCGCAGCGCCTCGTTCATCGCGTCCTTGAGCGTGCCGTGGCCGGCCGACACCGGCTTCACCTCGGCGCCCAGAAGCTTCATGCGGAACACGTTCGGCTTCTGCCGCTCGACATCGGTTGCGCCCATATAGACGACGCAGGGAAAGCCGAACCGGGCAGCCACCGTGGCCGAGGCGACGCCGTGCTGGCCCGCGCCGGTCTCGGCGATGATGCGCTTGCGGCCCATGCGCTTGGCCAGCAGGATTTGCCCGAGGCAGTTGTTGATCTTGTGCGAGCCGGTGTGGTTCAGGTCCTCGCGCTTGAAGTAGATCTTCGCGCCGCCCAGATGCCGGCTCAGCCCTTCTGCATGGTAGAGCTTCGACGGGCGCCCGGCATAGTGCGTCGACAGCGCCTGCAGCTCTGCCTTGAATGCGGGGTCGTCCTTGGCCTCGGTCCAGTGCTTCTCGAGGTCCAGGATCAGCGGCATCAGCGTTTCGGCAACGAAACGACCGCCGAATATGCCGAACATACCCTGTTCGTCGGGTCCGGTGCGGAACGAATTGGGGGCCACGGGCTGGTTCAAGGCCGGTCTCCTCGGGGTGGTGCCGTCAGGCGGCGCTTGCGTTGCGCGCGGTCCTCACGGCCTGGAAGAAATCTGCTATCAGCGCCGCGTCCTTGACGCCCGGCGCGCTTTCCACGCCCGACGAGATGTCGATGCCGGGCGGAGTGGCAAGGCGCAGCGCGTCGCCGATATTGGCGGCGTTGAGCCCTCCCGAAAGCATGTAATCGATGCCGGGGTCAAGGGCCGCCAGCAGTCGCCAGTTGAACGACACGCCGTTGCCGCCCGGCAGGTCGGAGCCCTTCGGCGGCTTGGCGTCGAAGAGGAAGCGGTCGGCCACGCCGCGGAACGGCTCAATCTTGTCCAGATCGGCCGCCTCGCTGATGGCGAAAGCCTTCATAACCGGCAGGCCGTAGCGCGCCTTCACGTGTGCGACGCGCTCCGGCGGTTCCTTGCCGTGAAGCTGCAGCATGTCGGGCGACATGGCCGCAACGATGCCGTCGAGGATGCTGTCGTCGGCATCCACCGTCACCGCCACCGCCTGCGCATGCCCCCGCGCGGCCGCGCGCAGTGCTCCGGCCGTCTGGGGCTCCACGTTCCGCGGGCTCCTGGCAAAGAAGATGAAGCCGACATGCGAAGCGCCGCCCGCCAGCGCGGCGTCCAGCGCGTCCGGCGTCTTCAGGCCGCATATCTTGATGTCGAGGCTCATGGCCTCCTTATCGGCATGAAAAGCGGCGGATTTCAAGAAGCCGCGACAAGTCCGAGCACGATCCCGCCAAAGGTGCCGAGCAGGAGAACGGCGGGCGCCAGCAGCAGCGCGCGCAGCGCCGTCTGTCGCGCATAGTCCCGAAAGAATATGTACTGCACGGCGAGGAACCAGAGCGTCACCGCCGCGAACGCGGCATAGACGGACCATGAATCGTGCTGGATGTTCACCAGCGTCGGCGACGCGATCAGCGCGAACGGCGCGCAGATGTAGCATTGCAGGTAGAACGGCGTGCGCAGCGTTTCGCGAGAGACCGGACCGGGCGTCAGCAGGTCGAGCAACAGCGCGCCGCAAAGCGGAAACAGCGAAAACACCACCATCCGGTAGAAGACGAGGAAGAACCACGATGTCGTTACGAGGCTGCCGATGGGTGTGCCCTCGAGCAGGGCGCGCTGGTCGGCGCTGAACGGGGCCAGGAAGGTGCCTATCGCGATGGAGATGAAGATCAGCAGCGCCGGGCGGATCGCTTCCGCGAAAGCCGAGTCCTGGTCCTTTCGCGCCTCGGCATAGACATATTGCAGCGTCGAGGCCGGAAAGATGATCATGCGCAGCAGGGTGAGCGGATAAAACAATATCCACATCATCACGTCGTAGATGCCCTGCTCGACCGCCTTGGCGAAGTTGAAGAAGTCCAATCCGGCCTCCGCGGTCGTGCGACATATGACGCAACGCTTGCCACGAAACGCCCCTCAAGTCGAGGAAACCCGCCCGGTTCAATCCGCCGCCGTCTTGGTCTAGGCTGTACCGGCTGGCGACAAGGCGGGAGGATGCGATCCATGAGCGACAATGAGACGACACGGCTGCGCGCCAAGCTCGAGCAGGCCCGCGCGGTGATAGCCGAGCTGGTCGGCACGCAGGGCGCGCTGGGCTCCGAAGGAGACCGAGCCCTCGACTATTTTGCCGACGATCGCTTCGATCCCGGGTTTCTGCCCTGGCCGCGCCACGCCGCCGAAGGTACGCGGCCTGAAGACCTCAACGCCGCCAACGACGATTGACGCCAATTCAAGCCGGCCCTTAGTCGAACTGGATAGCCTGCAAGGCGTTGCCGTTGCGCTTGAGCCAGGCGCGCGCCTCTTCGGTGCGCGGGCATAGCTCCCTGCACAACGCCCAGAATTTCGGCCCGTGGTTCATCTCGCGCAGATGCGCCACCTCGTGTGCGACGAGGTAGTCGATCACCGTCGGCGGCGCCATCATGATGCGCCACGAGAAGGAAAGGCTCCCGTCGGCCGTGCACGACCCCCAGCGCGACGAGGTGTCCTTGAACCGGATCGCCTTGGCGGGCCGGCCCACGCTTGCGGTGTGCTTCGCCACCAGCGCATCGATGTCGCGCTTCGCCTCGCGTTTGAGGAAATCGGCCAGCCGCCGCGGCAGATGCCGCCGCTCGCCGTGCACCAGCAGCGCCGGCACGCCTTCCTCCTCGCCTTGCGTGACCGTGCCGCGCCGTCCTGGCTCGTGCACGATCAGGTGCGGCACGCCGCGCAGCGGCAGCCTGATGCCGGGGCGCACCTGCGGCCGGTCCGGCACCTTGGCGAGCTTCGTTTCGAGCCAGCCCTGATGCCGGTCGAGGAAGCGCTCCACCTCGCCGCGCGCCAGCCCCGGCGGAATGGTGATGCGCAGGCCCTTGCCGCCGGCGTCGATGCGCAGTGTCAGACGCTTGGCGCGGTCGTTCTCGACGATCCGCAGCGGCAGTTCGCGGTCGGCCACGACATGCGTGCGCTCGAGCGGCGCGGCCCGGGGCGCAGGGCGCGACGCGATCTTTCTGAGGAAGCCGAACGACATGAAGCCAGTCTACCCGATTCGCGATGATGGTGGAGCGACGCAACCCTCCTGTAAAACCGAAAACGGCGCCGGATTTCTCCAGCGCCGTTTCCGGGAGGATGCACTCGCGTGCAAGCCTTGGTCTAGACGTCGTCGAGCAGGCCTTCGCCCTTCCTGGGCTTGCGCGGCGCGGGCGTCGTCTTGGAGCGGTCGGCCATGAAGCGGTCGAACTCCTGCTGGTCCTTGGCGCGGCGCAGTTCGCTCAGGTACGAGTCGAATTCGGCGCGCATTTCGTCCAGCTTGCGGCGCTCTTCCTCGATGCGCTCCAGTTCCTTCTGGCGCCAGTCGTCGAAGGCGACGTTTCCGGTGCGTCCATACATGGCAGGCCCTTTGCGGCACGATCCAAAGAAGTTCTCGCGTGCTTTGCTCCAGTCGCCTTTGAAACCATCGAGGCGATCGCCCCAGATGATGTAGGCGAGCATGGCAAGGCCGAGCGGCCAGAAGACCATGAAGCCCACGACCATCAGCGCAATGGTGGCTGGCGTCCATGCGGGACGGATCAGAGCGGTTTTTGTCATGAATATCCGTTCCTTCCAGTTCGGGCGCAGCCCCGTTTGGCTGCATGATTTCGAAATGGGAACGGCAAAATGGCGATTCAAGATGGCCCTGTGTAAAACCGGGCAACCTATTGTTTCGGTTGGCGCATTTTCATCCGGTCGAGCGCCAGCACGATCAGGCCCGCCACGAGCCCCCAGAAAGCCGCACCTATTCCGCCCAGCGTCAGCCCCGAGGCGGTGACGGCGAAGGCCACCGTCGCCGCGATCCTGTCGCCCGGATCGGTCATCGCTATCGACAGCGCGTTGGCGAGCGGGGCGAGCAGGCCCAGACCCGCCACCAGCACGATCAGGCTTGGCGGCAGCACCGCGAACAGGGCCACCAGCGATGCCCCGAACAGCGCGAAGACCAGATAGGTCAGGGCGTAGAACGGCCCCGTCAGCCAGCGCTTGTCGGGGTCGGGGTGCGCGTCCGGCCCGGTGCAGATGGCGGCCGAGATCGCGGCGAGGTTGGTGGTGATCGCGCCGAAGGGCGCGGTGAGCAGCGATACGCCCCCCGTCACCGCGATCAGCGGCCCGGCCGGCGGCTGGTAGCCCGATGCGCGAAGCACTGCTAGGCCCGACAGGTTCTGCGAGGCCATCGTCACCAGATAGAGCGGTATCGCCAGCCCGATCACCGACGCCGGCGAGAACGACGGCGCGATCCATGTCAGCGTGGAGATTTCCAGCGCCGGGAGTTCGGGCACCCGTCCGGTGAACCATGCCAGCAGCGCCCCTCCCACCAGGACCAGCAGCACCGACAGCGCCGGGCTGAACAGCCTGACGACGAAGAACCCGGCCAGCAGCGGCAGCACCAGCGCCGCGTCGGCCTGCACGCTGCGCGCGGCCGCCATCACGAAGGTCACGACGATGCCGGCGAGCATTCCAGATGCGATGGATGCCGGAATCCGCGAGATCAGGCGCGTCAGCGGCCCGAACAGGCCGGTGGCGACCAGCAATATGGCGGCGACGATGAACGCCCCGATCGCCTCCTCGACCGAAAAGCCGACGCTGGCGGCCACGAGTGCCGCGCCCGGCGTCGACCACGCCGTCACGATCGGCATGCGATAGCGCCATGACAGCCAGGCCGTCTCCACCGCCATGGCAAGGCACACCGCCGCCACCCAGCTCGTCGTCTGCGCGCGGTCTGCGCCCACGGCGCTGGCGGCGGCGATAATCAGGGCCAGCGTCCCGCCGAAGCCGACGATGGCCGCCACGAAGGCGGAAGCCGGCACCGATGCCCTCATCGCTGCAGTTCCGCTGCCCGCGCGACGAGGCCTTCCAGCGCCGAGACGATCATGGCGAGATCTTGCGGGCGCGACAGGCGGTGGTCGCCGTCGCGCACCAGCGACAGCGTCACGTCGTCGGCCGGCAGGTGCTCCACCAGCTTAAGCGCGTGGGTGTATGGCACGTCGGGGTCGTCCATGCCTTGCAGGATGTGCACCGGACAGTGCGTATCGACCACGCCGGTCATCACGCGGTTGGCCCGCCCGTCCTCGAACAGCGCGCGCGTGTAGATGTTGGGCTCGGGTGAATATTCCGAGTGCTCCTCGAAATATCCCTTCTCAGCCAGGTCGCGGCGCTGCGCATCGTCAAGCTGCGGTTCCATCAGCTCGGCGGTGAAGTCCGGCGCGGGCGCGAGCAGCAGCAGGCCCGCCAGCCGTTCGTGTTCACCCGCTTTGTGCAGTTCCTGCACCATGCGCAACGCGATCCACGCGCCCATCGACGAGCCGACGAGGATTTGCGGCCCTACGGTGCGCTGGCGGAAGACCGCAAGGCTCTGGGCCAGCCAGCGCGAGATGGTGCCGTCGGCAAATGCGCCGCCAGACTCGCCATGGCCCGAATAGTCGTGGCGTGTAAACGCGCGTCCGTGTCCTGCCGCCCAGGCGTCGAGCGTCTCGGCCTTGGTGCCCAACATGTCGGATCGGTAGCCGCCCAGCCACACCACGCCGGGCGTCCTGCCGTTGCGATGGCGCAGCGCGATCCGGTCGCCGTCGACGGTCAGGAATGTGGGCTCTGCTGGCGTCGTGGACATCGCGGACTGGCTTTCCTATATCTTTGCGGAGGGAACCTCTGCCACGCCGGAAGCTTTTCTTGAAGCCGGCTGCGCTGTCGTGCACGAGTTTGTGCCGACCCGCGTGATTCTTTTCCGGTCCTGTGTTAAAGACGGTCGCGAAATGCGACCGCTTGAGGCGTTTCGCGCTGCGTTACACACATTTCACATCAACGATTCGAGGAGTTTACGACCATTCGCAGACCATTCAAAGCTACGGCGCCCGTCAAGGAGGGCCCGCGCTCCAATCTTGAGATTCGCGTCCCCCAGGTTCAGCTGATCGACGCTGAAGGCCAGAATCGTGGCATCGTTTCGATCAACGACGCGCTGCTTATGGCTGAAGATGCCGGTATGGATCTGGTCGAGATCGTGCCCCACGCACAGCCGCCAGTCTGCAAGATCACCGATCTTGGCAAGATGAAGTATCAGAGCCAGAAGAAGGCCGCCGAGGCGCGCAAGCGCCAGAAGACCATCGAGATCAAGGAGATCAAGATGCGTCCGAACATCGACACCCACGACTATGAGACGAAGATGAAGGCCGTGCGCCGCTTCTTCGACGAAGGCGACAAGGTCAAGCTGACCCTGCGCTTCCGTGGCCGCGAGATGGCGCATCTGGAGCTCGGCATGCAGCTTCTCAACAAGGTCAAGGAAGACGTCGGCGAGATCGCCAAGGTCGAGGCCGAGCCCAAGCTCGAAGGCCGTCAGATGATGATGGTCCTCGCCCCGAAATAGTCATGTTTCCAGATGAGCGTCGCCTTGATCGTGGGCGACGCTCTGGTGGAACCGTGAACCCTGAAAATCCGAAGACCTTGTCGCGCTTCCAGACGGTGCGGAAGCAGGTGCTTGCGCTCCTCATCGTGCTGGCCTTCGCCGTTCTCGTCTTCGGCGGCTCGGCGCACGACGAACTCACGCACGAGCACATCGAGACGCTGGGGCTGGCGCTCATCATGGTCGGCATCGGCGGCAGGCTCTGGGCCACGCTCTACATCGGCGGGCGCAAGTCCGCAGAGGTGGTGTCCACCGGCCCCTATTCGATCACCCGCAATCCGCTTTACCTGTTTTCGACCATCGCGGCCGCAGGCGTCGGCGCGCAGACCGGCAGCTACGTCATCACCGTCGTGTTCATGGTGCTGTGCGCGGCCGCCTTCCATCTCGTCGCGCTGCGGGAGGAACGCTACCTCTCCGCGACGCTGGGGGATGAATACCGCGCCTATCTCCACCGGGTCCCGCGTTTCCTTCCCAACCCGCTGCTTTACCGCGACGATCCGGAAGTGACGTTCCAGACCGGCCGCCTGCGCGCGACGCTGCTCGACGGTCTGGTGTTTCTTGCCGCCATCCCGGTGCTCGAGGCGATGGAAACCGCGCAGGAGATGGGTTGGGTTCCGGTTCTTTTCGCGTTTCACTGAACCCTGTTGCGCTTTTCCGGACTCACCGGTATATAGCGCGCGTTCAAAAGAGCCGCCCGGCAGGGCATGCCGTGGCGGTTTCTTATGCTTTTCAGGCTCTGGTCGGCCTGAAGCACATTCGCCCCGACAAGCGGGGCGCACAGAAAGGAAAGCAAAATGCCCAAGATGAAGACCAAGTCGGCCGCCAAGAAGCGGTTCAAGATCACCGGCACGGGCAAGGTGAAAGCCGCCGCCGCCGGTAAGCGCCACGGCATGATCAAGCGCTCCAACAAGTTCATTCGCGACGCTCGCGGCATGATGGTTCTCGCCGAACCCGATGCCAAGAAGGTCATCAAGAATTTCCTGCCTAACGGCGGCGGCCTCTGAGCCGGTTGGAACCAGAGTTTTTAAGGAGATCATGACATGGCACGCGTAAAGAGAGGCGTTACCGCCCACGCAAAGCACAAGAAGGTTCTGGCCAAGGCCAAGGGTTTCTACGGCCGCCGCAAGAACACTATCCGCATCGCCAAGCAGGCGGTCGAGAAGTCGCTGCAGTACGCCTACCGCGACCGCAAGAACCGCAAGCGCAATTTCCGCACTCTGTGGATCCAGCGCATCAACGCCGCGGTTCGCGAGCACGGCCTCACCTATGGCCGATTCATCGACGGCCTCAACAAGGCTGGCATCGAGATCGACCGCAAGGTTCTGTCCGACATGGCCATCCACGAGCCGCAGGCATTCGTGGCCCTCGTCGCCAAGTCGAAGACCGCGCTCGAATACCTCAAGGACACCACCCCGAACGCTTTTGAAAGCGCTGTCGCCTAAGGCCGCCGCGTTTCCCAAGCACTCGGAAATCTGATTTGGGAAACCCGCGCCGGCTGGGCTGGCGCGGGTTTTTCTTTGAGCCGATGCTCTTCAAAGGGCCATTCAGCAACCGCGTTTCACGTGAATCTGACCGCAGGAAGTGACCGCAAGACATGAGCGCAGCACAAGCCGAACTGGAACAACTCGAAGCATCGCTGCTGTCCGACATCGCTTCGGCCGGCGACGAGCAGGCGATCGAGGCCGTGCGCGTCGCGGCTTTGGGCAAGAAGGGCTCGGTCTCCGAAAAGCTCAAGACCCTGGGCGCGATGAGCGCGGAGGAACGCCAGGTCATGGGCCCGGCCATCAACGGGCTGAAGGATCGCGTCGCCGCCGCACTGGCAGAACGCAAGACCGCGCTGCGCGATGCCGCCATCGAGGCGCGGCTGGCTTCCGAGAAGCTGGACGTGACCCTGCCCGTGCGCCAGAGCCCGGCCGAGCGCGGCCGCATCCACCCCATCAGCCAGGTGATCGACGAGATCGCGGCCATCTTCGGCGATCTCGGCTTCGCCATCGCCGAGGGGCCGGATGTCGAGACCGACCACTACAATTTCACCGCGCTGAACTTCCCCGAAGGCCACCCGGCGCGCGAGATGCACGACACCTTCTTCTTCCAGCCGGACGACAACGGCGAGCGCAGGCTTTTGCGCACGCACACCTCGCCCGTGCAGATACGCACCATGGAAGCGCAGAAGCCGCCGATCCGCATCGTCATCCCCGGCAAGACCTACCGGCAGGATTCAGACGCGACGCACTCGCCGATGTTCCACCAGCTCGAAGGGCTGGTCATCGACAGGACGGCCAACGTCGCCAACATGAAGTGGGTGCTCAGCGAGTTCTGCAAGGCCTTCTTCGAGGTGCCGAGCGTCAACATGCGCTTTCGCCCGTCCTTCTTCCCGTTCACCGAGCCGTCGCTGGAAGTCGACATCCAGTGCGACCGCTCGCGGCCGGGCGAGGTGCGCTTCGGCGAGGGCAACGACTGGATGGAGATCCTCGGCTGCGGCATGGTGCATCCCAACGTGCTGCGCCATGGCGGGCTCGATCCCGACGAGTATCAGGGTTTCGCCTGGGGCATGGGCATCGACCGCATCGCCATGCTGAAATACGGCATGCCCGACCTGCGCGCCTTCTTCGACGCCGACGTCCGCTGGCTCCAGCACTACGGCTTCCGCCCGCTCGACCTGCCGACGCTGTTCGGAGGGCTCAGCCAGTGACGAAGCTGCACGCCGGCGCATGCCGCTGCGGGCTGATCTCGGTCGAGATCGGGTCGGAGCCGCTGCTGCGCTCCTACTGTCACTGCCGCGACTGCCGCAAGCAGACCGGTGCGCCGGTCATGGCCTTCGTCGCCTTCCGCGACGAGGCGGTCGAATGGTTCGGCACGCCCAAGACCTTCCGCTCTGCGGGCGTGGAGCGGTCGTTCTGCGAGCATTGCGGCAGCCAGATCGGCTATCGCGACGACCAGCTGCCGGGCGAGATCTATTTCACGCTCGGCTTCATGGACGACCCCGAGCGCTATCCGCCGATGTGGCACGCCTTCGAGCAACGCCGCCTGCCATTCCTGCACATTCAAGACGACCTGCCGCGCTATGACGGCTTCTCCGTAGAGCGATAGATCGAGCCGAGGACACAGACATGAAATTCACCCTTTCCTGGCTGAAGGACCATCTGGAGACCGACGCCTCGCTGGACGAGATCGTCGAAAAGCTGACCATGATCGGCCTGGAGGTCGAGAGCGTCGACGACAAGGCTGCACTCCGGCCCTTCGTCATAGCCAAGGTGCTGACGGCCGAAAAGCACCCCGACGCCGACAAGCTGCGCGTGCTGACGGTCGATACCGGCTCCGGTGATCCGATCCAGGTGGTCTGTGGCGCGCCCAATGCGCGCGCGGGCCTCGTCGGCGCGTTCGCGGCTCCCGGCACATACGTTCCGGGCATCGACGTGACGCTGTCGGTCGGCAACATCCGCGGCGTCGAAAGCCGCGGCATGATGTGTTCGGAGCGCGAGCTCGAGCTTTCCGACGAGCATGACGGCATCATCGACCTGCCCGCCGATGCGCCGGTCGGCACGCCCTACGCGACATGGGCCAAGCTCGACGATCCCGTCATCGAGATCAACCTCACGCCCAACCGCCCCGACGCCACCAGCGTCCACGGCATCGCGCGCGATCTGGCCGCTGCCGGCCTCGGCACGCTGAAGACCGCCCCGGTCGAGCCCGTCAAGGGCGACGGCGCATGCCCGGTCAAGGTCACCATCGAGGCACCCGATCTGTGCCCCGGCTTCGCGCTGCGTCTGGTGAGGGGCGTCACCAACGGGCCGTCGCCCAAGTGGATGCAGCAGCGGCTGATCGCCATCGGCCTGCGCCCCATCAACGCGCTGGTCGACATCACCAACTACGTCACCTTCGACCGTGGCCGCCCGCTGCACGTCTTCGACGCGGCGAAGGTCGCGGGCGACCTCGTGGTGCGCCGCGCAAACGACGGCGAGACGGTGCTGGGCCTCGACCAGCGCGAATACACGCTGACGCCGGAGATGTGCGTCATCGCGGATCGTAACGGCGTCGAATCGATCGCCGGTATCATGGGTGGCGAGCATTCGGGCTGCGACGAGACCACCACCGACGTGCTGATCGAATCGGCGCTGTGGGACCCCATCACCACGGCGCGCACCGGCCGCACGCTGGGCATCATCACCGATGCCCGCTACCGTTTCGAGCGCGGCGTCGATCCCGAATTCATGGTGCCCGGTCTCGAGCTCGCAACCCGGCTCGTGACGGAGTTGTGCGGCGGCACGCCCAGCGAGGCGGAAGTGGTCGGCTATGCGGGCCACACGCCGAAAATCGTGTCGTTCCCCTTCTCGGAGGTCAGGCGCCTCACCGGCATCGACGTGCCGGCCGACGAAAGCCGTTCGATCCTGACGCGCCTCGGCTTCACGGTGTCGGGTGCGGTCGAGATGAAGGTCTCGGCTCCCGGCGGCCTCGCCGAGCTCATGCCGTCCAGCGGCGTGCATGCGGTGCCGGCGGGCGACCGTGTGGATGTCGCCGTGCCGTCATGGCGCCCCGATGTCGAGGGCAAGGCCGATCTGGTGGAGGAGGTGATGCGCATTCACGGCGTCGACAACATCGCGCCGCAGCCGCTCGCCTCGCACGACGCCGTCAACGGCCGCATCCTCACCACGCTGCAGATACGCACCCGCAACGCCCGGCGCGCTCTGGCCGTGCGCGGCATGATGGAGGCCGTCACATGGTCGTTCATCCCGGCGAAGCATGCCGAGCTGTTCGGCGGCGGGCAAAGGACGCTCAAGCTCGCCAACCCCATCGCCGCAGACATGTCCGACATGCGGCCTTCGCTGCTGCCTGGTCTGCTTGCCGCGGCCCAGCGTAATGCAGATCGCGGCTTCGCCGACGTGGCGCTGTTCGAGGTTTCGGGCACCTATGAGGGCGACCGGCCGGAACAGCAGCGCCGGGTGGCCGGTGGCGTGCGTCGTGGCACCGCCCGCCTTGACGGGCAAGGCCGCGACTGGGCGGGCAACGCCGCCCCCGTCGGCGTGTTCGACGCCAAGGCGGACGCGTTCGCCGCTCTCGAGGCGGCCGGCGCGCCGGTGGACAAGCTTCAGGTCGAGGCCGGCGGTCCCGGCTGGTACCACCCCGGCCGTTCGGGCACGATCAAGCTCGGTCCGAAGGTCGTGCTCGGCACCTTCGGCGAGTTCCACCCAAGGACGCTGGAGGCGCTCGACGTGTCCGGCCCGCTCTGCGGCTTTGAAGTGTTCATCGACGCGGTCCCGGAATCCAAGGCCAAGCCGACCCGCACCAAGCCCCGGCTCGACCTGTCGCCGTTCCAGGCGGTGCGGCGTGACTTCGCCTTCGTGGTCGACAAGGCGGTGGAGGCGGGAACGCTGACCCGCGCGGCCGCGTCCGCCGACAGGAAGTTGATCACCGGCGTGCGCGTGTTCGACGTGTTCGAGGGTGCGTCTCTTGGCGAAGGCCGCAAGTCCATCGCCATCGAGGTCTCGATCCAGCCGGTCGAGCGCACGCTCACCGACGAGGATTTCGAGGCGCTGGCAGCGAAGATCGTCGAGAACGTCGCCAAGCAGACGGGCGGCTCGCTGCGCGGCTGACGGCCCTACATGGAGCGCGTCACGCGCGGGCTGGTATAGAAGATGTGGCGGCCGATCAGGCCGACGCGTTGCTTCACCCGGCCCCAGCGCGGCATCACGTAGTCTGCGTGGTAGTGCGTCGCGCTGCGCAGGGCGGGCGCCAGCAGCCCGATCTGCGAAATCCGCGGCGCGACCGCACCATCCTGTGCGTCCATGATTTCGTGGGCGAGCCGTCTGGCCGCCAGCCACGCTGCGCGCTCGCGGGGGCGATCCGATATGCCGTCGCAGGCAAACGAGAACTGGCAACGGTTGCGCCAGCGCGCGTTCTGGTAGACCACCTTGCAGATCGTGTCCGGGAAGGCCGCGCTCTTCACCCGGTTGACGATCACCTGCGCAACCGCAATTCGCCCCATCAGCGGCTCGCCGCGCGCCTCGTGGTAGATCGCATGGGCAAGGCAGCCGGTCTCGCGCGGCCCG
This sequence comes from Neoaquamicrobium microcysteis, assembly GCF_008180155.1. Lineage (GTDB taxonomy): Bacteria > Pseudomonadota > Alphaproteobacteria > Rhizobiales > Rhizobiaceae > Aerobium > Aerobium microcysteis. The sequence continues at coordinate 188,686 of NZ_VSZS01000064.1, forward strand.
CGCGGCGCGGTTTGCGGCAGTTGCAGTGCGCTCACGTCGAACGAGCGTGGAATGTTGTGGACCGTCGCTCCTGCCGGCGTGGAAACCGCGGCAAGCAGGACGGTCAGAAACGCGCCGGCTGCGGCCGGCCCCCTGTACCTCATGACACCCTCCGATCTTCGGGGTGACAACGAACGGGATGCGGCGACTATTCCGGTTGCTGGGAGAAAAATCTGTCCGCCGAAGCGGGTTTGCGATCAGGGGCGGCCGCGGCCCGCCAAAGCCGAGGCTGCGATGACCAGCCAGCCGGCAATCATCGCCGTGCCGCCGATGGGCGCGGACATCGGAAACAGCCGCGTGCCGGCATAGTGCCGCATCAGCAAATCGCCGCAAAACAGCGCCAGCCCGGCAAGCAGGATAGCGCCGCCGGCAGACAGCACGCGGTTGCCTCCGAGAAGGCCGATGGCGAGAAGCGCCGGCGCGTGGGCGAGCAGGAACGAGGCTGCGGTGCCCACATTGCCGCCGCCGGCATGCGCGGCCACCGCCGAAAGCGCGACGCCCGCCGCGCCCGCCACGCCGCCTGCGAGAATGAAGACTGTGTGCGTCTGACTATGCATGCCGCTGTCGATTGCCTCGCCCGTCGAGCCGATCGTTGAGCCTTATCAACCTTTGCGGCAATTCTCCATCGCGCTGAGGCAGCTTCCGCCGTGGTCAGGCCGCGACGGCCTCGATGTTCATCATCGCGCGGCGTAGCGCGGCGAGGCAGTCCGGGTCTATCGCGGTGCCGGCATCGCGCTCCATGATCGCGAAGGCATCCGATACCGGCAGTGCCGGGCGGTAGGGCCGCTCGGCCGTAAGCGCGTCGAATATGTCGGCGGTCGTGACGATGCGGGTTTCCTGGTCGATGGACGCCGCGGGGAGGCCGAGCGGATAGCCCTTGCCGTCGAGCCGCTCGTGATGGGCGCCCGCGATGCGTGCCAGTTCCTGAAACGCGCCGATCCGCTTGAGGATTTTTTCGCCCAGCACCGGGTGGTTCCTGACCGCGGCCCATTCGGCCTCGTCCAGCTTGCCCGCCTTGTCGAGTATCTGGTTGGACACGCCGAGCTTGCCGATGTCGTGCAGGAGGGCTGCCCGCTTCAGGCGTCGTCGGCGCTCGTCGGAAAAGCCAAGTTCCTCTGCGATCATGTCGGTAAACAGCGCGACGCGTTCGCTGTGGCCGCTCGTATAGGGCGATTTGGCATCGACCACCTTGGCGAAGGCGGCGGCAACGTCGTCGAGATAGTCGTCGTCGATGGCCTGACGCACGTCGTCTTTCAACAGGTCGGCCACTGCCAGCGGCAGTTCCGGCGAATCGAGCATCGTCCAGAAATGCGGCATCCGCGCCGCCCGTTCGAAGGCGTCCACCACCTTCGGGTCGAACCACTTGCCGGATCGCGCCCGCAATTCCTCCAGCGCCCGTTCGCCGCCTGCGCTGGCATGGAACACGTCGGCGATCTGAGCGGCCAGCGCGATCCGCGCATGGATCGAGATCGCCTCGCCCTCCAGCCGCATCGGCTGTCCGGCCCCGTTCCAGTGCTCGTCCAGTTCGCGCACGCCGCGCGCGACGGTTTCGGGAAACCGCATCTGGCGCACGATTTCCGCGCCTGTCTGGCAGCGCGCGTGGAAAAGCTCGTTGACGATGGTGCCGCCATGCATGGCGATGTTGAGCAGCGCTCGGAAGCGTTCGGCCAGCCCGGCCTTCATGCCCGTGCGCGACAAAACGAAGCCGAGGATTTGCGGCAGGCTGTCGTTGACGAGGTGAAAATCCTGCTTCAGTGCGATGTCGTCGGCCAGATAAAGCTGGCAGATGCGCGCGGCATTGCTGCTGCAGCCCACATCCTTCAGCAGGATCGTGTAGTAGAGGTCGGAGAGTTCGGTCGGCGACAGGCCCAGTTCCCGCCCGGCATGAAAGCCCAGCCAGCAGGCGCGCACGCCATGACCGGTCGGGTGGCCTTCGCTGATGTCGAGCGCATAGCTGAGCGCGCCGACCAGTTCCGACAGGCCGATGCCCTGCTGCCCCGCATTTCGCCCGCCGTCGTCCATGGCTCGTCCTCCGCAAGGCATGATGGCGCAAGGGCATTAAGGTTGTGTTGAGTTGCACCTGGCAAGAGGCTATGCCGCGTATTTCCTTGGCAAACGGGCCTCACAGCGACTTGCGTGTCAAATCGCTGCTTCTTATATACCCCGCAACGTCGCGGAGAGGTCGCAGAGCCTGCTCCGTGAAATCTTGAGAGAAGGGGTCGTCCCCCGGAACGCCTCATAGGGTCCAGGACGGCCTGCTAGACGGAGAGAGTGAACATGGCCAAAGTTATCGGTATCGATCTCGGGACAACCAATTCCTGCGTCGCCGTGATGGACGGCAAGGACGCCAAGGTAATCGAAAATGCGGAAGGCGCGCGCACCACGCCTTCGATCGTCGCTTTCAGCGGCGACGGCGAGCGCCTCGTCGGCCAGCCTGCCAAGCGCCAGGCGGTGACGAACCCGGAAAACACCCTTTTTGCGATCAAGCGCCTGATCGGCCGTCGCTATGACGACCCGGTCACCGAGAAGGACAAAAAGCTGGTCCCCTACAAGATCGTCAAGGGCGACAACGGCGACGCGTGGGTCGATGCCGGCGGCAAGAAGCAGTCGCCCAGCCAGGTCTCGGCGATGATCCTCCAGAAGATGAAGGAAACGGCGGAAGCCTACCTTGGTGAAAAGGTCGAGAAGGCCGTCATCACCGTTCCCGCCTACTTCAACGACGCCCAGCGTCAGGCCACCAAGGACGCCGGCAAGATCGCCGGCCTCGAAGTGCTGCGCATCATCAACGAGCCGACCGCTGCCGCGCTCGCCTACGGGCTCGACAAGAAGGACGGCAAGACCATCGCCGTCTACGATCTTGGCGGCGGCACCTTCGACATCTCCGTGCTTGAGATCGGCGACGGCGTGTTCGAGGTCAAGTCGACCAACGGCGACACCTTCCTCGGCGGCGAGGATTTCGACATGCGTCTGGTCGAGTATCTGGCCGACGAGTTCAAGAAGGAACAGGGCATCGACCTGAAGAACGACAAGCTCGCCCTTCAGCGCCTCAAGGAGGCCGCCGAGAAGGCCAAGATCGAGCTGTCGTCCGCGTCGCAGACCGAGATCAACCTGCCGTTCATCACGGCCGACCAGACCGGTCCCAAGCACCTGACGATGAAGCTCACCCGGGCCAAGTTCGAGACGCTGGTCGACGATCTGGTCCAGCGCACCGTCGCGCCCTGCAAGGCGGCGCTGAAGGATGCCGGCCTCAACGCCGGCGAGATCGACGAAGTGGTTCTGGTCGGCGGCATGACCCGCATGCCCAAGATCCAGGAAGTCGTGAAGCAGTTCTTCGGCAAGGAGCCGCACAAGGGCGTCAACCCCGATGAGGTCGTCGCCATGGGCGCGGCCATTCAGGCCGGCGTTCTGCAGGGCGACGTCAAGGACGTGCTGCTTCTCGACGTCACCCCGCTGTCGCTGGGCATCGAGACGCTGGGCGGCGTGTTCACCCGCCTGATCGAGCGCAACACCACGATCCCGACCAAGAAGAGCCAGGTCTTCTCGACCGCGGAGGATTCGCAGTCGGCCGTGACCATCCGGGTCTTCCAGGGTGAGCGCGAGATGGCCGCGGACAACAAGATGCTCGGCCAGTTCGACCTCGTCGGCATTCCGCCCGCACCCCGCGGGGTGCCGCAGATCGAGGTGACCTTCGACATCGACGCCAACGGCATCGTCAACGTGTCGGCCAAGGACAAGGGCACCGGCAAGGAGCACCAGATCCGCATCCAGGCGTCGGGTGGCCTTTCCGACGCCGACATCGAGAAGATGGTCAAGGACGCCGAGGCCAATGCCGAGACGGACAAGAAGCGCCGCGAGGCTGTCGAGGCCCGCAATCAGGCCGAAGCGCTGATCCATTCGTCGGAGAAGTCGCTGAAGGACTACGGCGACAAGGTTTCCGAGGATGACCGCAAGGCCATCGAGGACGCCATCGCCGCGCTGAAGACGGCTTCCGAGGGCGACGACGCCGAGGACATCAAGGCGAAGTCGAACACGCTTGCCGAAGTCTCGATGAAGCTGGGCCAGGCCATGTACGAGGCCAGCCAGGCCGAGCAGGCGGAAACCGATGCCCGCGCCGATGCCGAGAAGAGCGGCGAGGACGTGGTCGACGCCGATTTCGAGGAAATCGACGACGACGACAAGAAGAAGTCCGCCTGATCCGGCTTCGATGAACGGAAACCCGGCCTCGCGCCGGGTTTTTCCGTGAGAACGCCCGGGGATCAACCCCGGCAAGGCGAAAAATCCCAGTACTCACGACCAAGGCGAACGGCCGCCCAGGGAAGATGATGAAGGCTGATTTCTACGAGACGCTCGGGGTTCAGAAGGGCGCGGACGACAAGGAGCTCAAGGCTGCGTTCCGCAAGCTGGCCATGCAGTTCCACCCCGACCGCAACCCCGGCGACGAGGCCTGCGAGCACAAGTTCAAGGAAATCAACGAGGCTTACGAGACCCTCAAGGACCCGCAGAAGCGCGCGGCCTACGACCGTTTCGGCCACGCCGCCTTCGAGAATGGCGGCGGCGCCCAGGGCTTCGGCGCCGGCGGTTTCGCCGACATCTTCGAGGACATCTTCGGCGACATGATGGGTCGCCAGCGCCGCTCGTCGGGTGGTCGCGAGCGCGGGGCCGACCTGCGCTACAACATGGAGATCACGCTGGAGGAGGCGTTCGGCGGCAAGACGGCGCAGATTCACGTCCCCGCCTCCGTCGTGTGCGACGAGTGCACCGGTTCGGGCGCCAAACCCGGCACCCAGCCCGTCACCTGCCAGATGTGCTCGGGCTCCGGCCGCGTGCGCGCCAGCCAGGGCTTCTTCTCCATCGAGCGCACCTGCCCGCAGTGCCAGGGCCGCGGCCAGACGATCAAGGATCCGTGCCCCAAATGTTCGGGCCAGGGCCGCGTCACCGAGGAGCGCTCGCTGTCGGTCAACATCCCGGCCGGCATCGAGGACGGCACCCGCATCCGCCTTGCCGGCGAAGGCGAGGCCGGCATGCGCGGCGGCCCGGCCGGCGACCTCTACATCTTCCTGTCGGTCAAGCCGCACGAGTTCTTCCAGCGCGACGGTGCGGACTTGTTCTGCAAGGCCCCCATCTCGATGACGACGGCGGCGCTTGGCGGTTCGTTCGAGGTTGCCACGCTCGACGGCACCCAGACCCGCGTGAAGGTTCCCGAAGGCACGCAGAACGGCAAGCAGTTCCGCCTGCGCGGCAAGGGCATGCCCATCCTGCGCCAGCCCAATGTCGGCGACCTCTACATCCAGGTCGCGATCGAGACGCCGCAGAACCTCACCAAGCGCCAGCGCGAGCTGCTGCAGGAGTTCGAGGAGATTTCCTCGCAGGAGAACAACCCGCAATCGACGGGCTTCTTCTCGCGCATGAAGGACTTCTTCGAATCCTTCGGCGACAAGGCCTGAGCCGCTCGCCCTGAGACAAAGCGTCCGCCTCCCCTGCTAATTTCGCCCACGGTCTTGCATCGTCGGGCGCAGACCTTACGTTACGTTGCGACAGAACCTGTCCGGGAGACGACATCGAATGGGAGAAAACCTGCGCCGGTCGCTTGCGCGCCGCTTCGACGAGGAACTTCGCTTCTTCAAGGGGTGGATCGACAAGCCGCGCGCCGTCGGCTCCATCATTCCCACCAGCAGCGTCACCGCGCGCAAGATGGCGACCGTCGTCAATCCCGACTCCGGCCTGCCGGTGCTCGAGCTCGGGCCAGGCACCGGCGTCATCACCAAGGCGATCCTGGAGACCGGCCTCGCCCCGTCAAACCTTTGGTGCATCGAATATTCGCAGGATTTCGTCGAGCACCTGCGCCGCGACTATCCGGGCGTCAATATCGTGCAGGGCGACGCCTTCAATCTCGACGAGACGCTGGACGACCAGCGCGACATGACGTTCGATTCCATCGTGTCGGGCGTGCCGCTGCTCAACTTCCCCGTCCCGCAGCGCGTCGCCTATGTCGAGGATTTGCTCGACCGCATCCCGGTCGGCCGTCCCATTGTGCAGCTGACCTACGGGCCCAAATCGCCCGTGCCGCCCGGCATGGGCAACTACACGGTCGAGCATTTCGACTTCATCATCCGCAACCTTCCGCCCACCCAGCTGTGGATTTACCGCCGCCCCAAGGCGTCCTGACCGGCACCTTTTGACAAGCAGCGCGAAGCAGACTATGCGAACCCCCGACCCAACGGGAGGCTGCCCGCCCAATGACGCCGAAGATCCTGGTTTTCGCCGGCTCGATACGTTCGGGAGCCTATAGCGGCAAGACCGCCGATCTGGCGCAGAAGGAACTGGCGGCGCAGGGCGCGGAAGTCACGCGCATCTCGCTTGCTGACTACCCGCTCCCCATCATGGACGAGGATCTGGAGAAGGAAGAGGGCGTCCCCGAAAACGCCGTTCGCCTCGCCCGCCTGTTCGTGGAGCATGACGGCATCCTCATCGCCACGCCGGAATATAACGGCTCCATGCCGCCGCTGCTCAAGAACGCGATCGACTGGATCAGCCGCGTCGGCACCGACAATGGCCGCCGGCTGCGGCCGTTCAACGGCAGGGCGGTGGCGATCTGCTCCTCGTCCAACGGCCACTTCGCCGGCATCCGCTCTGCGGGCCATCTGCGCGCGGTCCTCGCCCATATCCAGATGGACGTGATCGCACCGCAATGCTCGGTTCCCTATGGCGGGGAGGCCTTCGACGACGAAGGCGGCTTCCGCGAGGAGCGTCACGCCAAGTCGATGCACAATGTCTGCCACGCGCTCATCGAGCGTGCCTGGCAGGCATCCGACAGGGTGGCGCGGTGATCGGCTACTATCTCACCCATCCCCAGGTTGAGATCGATCCAGAAATTCCCGTTCCGCAGTGGTCCCTTTCAGACAAGGGCCGCGCGCGCCTCCACATCATCCTGAAGCGCGACTGGGTCCGTTCGCTGTCCCGCATCGTCGCCAGCGACGAGCGCAAGGCGGTCGAGACCGCGACGCTGCTTTCGCAGGCCTGCGGCGCGCCGGTCGAAACCGCTGCCGACATGGGCGAGAACGACCGTTCGTCCACCGGCTTCCTCGCGCCCGAAGCGTTCGAGGCCGCAGCCGACCGCTTCTTTGCCGAACCGGAAGAAAGCTGGAACGGCTGGGAGCGCGCCATCGACGCGGCCGACCGTATCGAAGCCGCCGTCACGCGGGTTCTCGCCACGCACGCGCCGGATCGCCCCATCCTGTTTGCCGGCCACGGCGCCGTCGGCACGCTTCTCAAATGCCGGCTGGCCGGGCGCGCCATCGCGCGCAGCGAAAACCAGCCCCATGGCGGCGGAAACGTCTTCGCCTTCCGCCTCGCCGACCGTTCCCTGATGTGTGACTGGACCCCGATGGAGGATTTTCATGGCTGCTGAAACGATGAGCGACCGTTTGATCGTGGGGCTCGACCTGCCGACGGTTGCCGAGGCGGAGAAGGTGGTGCGCGAGCTCGACGGCGTCGTCACCTTCTTCAAGATCGGCTATCGGCAGGTCTTTGCCGGCGGGCTGGAGCTTGCGCGCGATCTGGTCGCCGACGGCAAGAAGGTGTTTCTCGACGTCAAGCTGCTCGATATCGACAACACGGTGGCCGAAGGCGTCGAGAACATCGTCGCGATGGGCGTCGACATGGTCACGCTGCACGCCTACCCCAAGGCGATGCGCGCGGCCGTCGCGGCTGCGAAGGGTTCCGACCTCTGCCTTCTTGGGGTCACCGTGCTGACCTCCATGGACGCGCAGGACCTCATCGACGCCGGCTACGAATACGATCCGCAGACGCTCGTCATGCGCCGCGCAGAACAGGCGTTGGCCGCAGGCATGGGCGGCGTGGTCTGCTCGGCTGCCGAGGCGTCGGCGGTACGCCGCATCATTGGCCCCAAGCTCGCCCTCGTCACGCCGGGCATCCGCCCCGCCGGGGCCGCCCATGGCGACCAGAAGCGGGTGATGACGCCGGCCGACGCGCTGCGCGCCGGCGCCAGCCACCTCGTCGTCGCCCGCCCCATCGTCGCCGCACCCGACCCCCGCGCCGCCGCTCAGGCCATCCTCGCCGAGATGCAGGCCGCCTGAGCGGTAGCGGAAGGCCCGGTCTCCCCGGATCAAAGCCAATCTATCCAAGAACCAACACACAAGGGGGACTTCAGCGCCTCAGAATCCCCTCCCCCTTGAGGGGAGGGGTACGGGGTGGGGGTCTGCTACCGCGCATCCTTGCGCAAACCCGAAACGATGCCCATTGTCGGGCGACACGATTTCAGGAGAACACGATGCCCAAGGGATACTGGATTGCGCATGTCGATGTGCGCGACCCCGAGCGCTACAAGGATTATGTCGCCACCGCCACGCCTGCGTTCGAGCGCTACGGCGCCCGGTTCCTGGCGCGGGGCGGCGCCTGGGAAGGCCTCGAAGGCACCGGCCGCGCTCGCAACGTCGTCATCGAGTTTCCTTCCATGCGGGCCGCGCTCGACTGCTACAATTCGGCCGAGTACCAAGCGGCCAAGGCCATCCGCGTCACGGTGGCCGACGCCGATATGACCATTGTGGAAGGTTTCGAGGCCTGACCGCGCCCACCGACATTCCGCCGGGCTACGCCATCCGCCGGCACCAGCCGGAGGACGATCCGTCGCTGCTGGCGATCGAAAACCGTGCGGCCGAGCTGTTTCGCGACCACGGCTATCCGGAAATCGCAGACAATCCGCTTGCGAGCGTGGCGGATTTCCGGGCCATGGCCGAGGGGTGCCCGGTTTGGGTGGCCACCGGCGCGCAGGGCCTGCCCGTCGGCTACGCCGTGGCGCTGCCGCTTGGGCCGTTCTTCCACCTGCGCGAGCTCTCCGTCGACCCCGCCCACGGCCGTCGCGGGCTGGGCGGGGCGCTGGTGCGAACGGTTGTCGAGGCCGCACGCGAGCGCGGCTTCGAAGCGGTCAGCCTCACCACGTTCCGCACCGTGCCGTTCAACCAGCCCTTCTACGAAAAGCTGGGCTTTGCCGAACGGCCGCTGGAGACCGCCCCGCAAGCCCTGCGCGACGCCTTCCACCGTGAATTGCCCGAAGGCATGGACCCCGCGGCAAGGGTGCTGATGCTGCTTTCGCTCTAAAGGATGTCTCCCGAAAGTGGGAACCGGTTTCGGGACAAAGACATGCGTCAAAACAAGGGACGGAGGGGGCAGCTGGAACACCGCCGCCTGTCCAAGCGTCAACACGCGTGGTGATTGTACTCTATTGCATCGCAGCAAAAGACTGTTAGCTTTTGCGTCATAACATTTGTTCGACCGGTTCCTCCTTTCACCGCTACCGGCCGCGGTTCAGGAGCGCCGATGTACTATCAGCTCTACGAATTGAATCACGCCGCCCTGCAGCCCTATCGCGCCTATGCCGATGCTGTCCGGCTCTTCTACCAGAACCCGCTAAACCCGTTCTCCGCCACCCCGCTCGGCCGCTCCATGGCCGCCGCAGCCGAGATGTTCGAGCGCACGACGCGGCGCTATGGCAAGCCCGAATTCGGCCTCAAGACCGCTAAGGTGGATTTTTCGGAAGTCGCGGTAAAGGAGCGCGTGGTCTGGTCCAAGCCCTTCTGCAACCTCATCCATTTCGAGCGCGACCTGCCCAAGGGCCGCAAGCCCGACCCCAAGCTCCTGATCGTCGCGCCCATGTCGGGCCACTACGCCACGCTTCTGCGCGGCACGGTGGAAGCGATGATGCAGCACGCCGAGGTCTACATCACCGACTGGACCGACGCACGCATGGTGCCGCTGGCCGAGGGCCGCTTCGACCTCGACGATTATGTCGACTACATCATCGAGATGCTGCACCACATCGGCCCCGGCACTCACATCATGGGCGTGTGCCAGCCTTCCGTGCCGGTGCTGTCCGCCGTGGCGGTGATGGAAGGGCGCGGCGACAGTTTCGCGCCCGCCTCGATGACGCTGATGGGCGGGCCGATCGATACGCGGCGCAACCCCACGGCCGTCAACATTCTGGCCGAGGAAAAGGGCATCGACTGGTTCCGAGACAACGTCATCATGCAGGTGCCGTTTCCCAATCCCGGCTTCATGCGCGACGTCTATCCGGGCTTCCTGCAGCTTTCGGGCTTCATGAGCATGAACCTCGACCGCCACCTGATCGCCCACAAGGACTTCTTCATGCATCTGGTGAAGGACGACGGCGATTCGGCGGAGAAGCACCGCGATTTCTACGACGAATATCTGGCGGTCATGGACCTGACGGCGGAGTTCTACCTGCAAACTGTCGAAACCGTCTTCGTCAATCACGATCTGCCCAAGGGCCAGATGAAGCATCGCGGCGAGCTCGTGGACCTGACTGCCGTGCGCAACGTGGCGCTTTTCACCGTCGAGGGCGAGAACGACGACATCTCCGGCCTGGGCCAGACGCAGGCCGCCCACGATCTGTGCGTCAACATCCCGGATGCCATGCGCGCCCACTATATGCAGCCGAAAGTCGGCCATTACGGCGTCTTCAACGGCTCGCGCTTCAGGGCCGAGATCGTGCCGCGCATCGCCGACTTCATGGCAAGCCACGGCAGGGCGAAGACGAAGCCGTCGGCCGGCCCGCGTCTCGTCAGCTCAAAGAAGTGACACTGCCCGTTGCGTGTGCAAGGCACTGTGTGCATTGCGCCACACTGCGTCCTTCGCGGTAACCATCGCGCCATTCCTCACCTTCCCGTCAATTGACTTGGACGGGACTCGCCCCTTAACGTTTCTTTAACGGCCAAAAGATTCGGTGATACGGGGGTATTGGGCGAAATGGGAGCCATTCATGGCAGGTGGCGGCTGTGGCCGCTTGCGGCCGCCGCGCTATTCCTTGCGGCAGCCACCGGAACCACCACCGAAGCCTCCGGCGTCGGCTCGATGATCACCGGCGGCCTCACCTCCCAGCCCATCGGCCACTACGAGTTCTGCCAGCGCCTTCCGCGCGAATGCGCGATGCGCGTTCACGATCGCGGGCCGCTGCGCGTCGATGACGGCGTCATGCGCACGATCAGCCGCGTCAATGCCGCCGTCAACAAGGCCGTCAAGCCGATGAGCGACTTCGACATCTACGGCAAGGACGAATACTGGGCCTATCCCGATCAGGGCGTCGGCGACTGCGAGGACTACGCGCTGGAAAAGCGCCGCCAGCTCGCCGCCAAGGGCATCTCGCTGTCGAACCTGCTGATTACCGTGGTGCGCAAGCCGGACGGCGAGGGCCATGCCGTTCTGACGGTCCGCACCGACCGGGGCGACTTCATCCTCGACAATCTGAACGACGAGCTGCGCCCCTGGTACAAGACCGGCTACCGCTTCCTCAAGCGGCAGGCCAGCACCCATACCGGACGCTGGGTCACCCTTCGCGAGGAGCAGAACATGCTGGTCGGCGCGGTCAACTAGAGCTTTTCATTCTTGCACGGAAACGCTTCTGTTTCGGCGATGACGAGGCGGCCCGTCAGCGGGGCGGTGCAGGTCGTACCGGTGGCACGGCCAATCCGGCCGACGCCCGTCAGCGCGAAACCCACCGTCGGTTGCCGTCGGCAACCGACAATGCTTCAAAACGCCGGTCGTCCTTTTCGGTCAGTCATCGGCTGACCGGGCGACCGGTGGGCCGGGTCAATTCGGGCCAAATCCTTCGGTCTTCGGACCTGGCCGTATCCCGATACGGTTTGCGCCGAAGCCCTTGACCTTGTCTCGAATTTCCTCCGGCGGAACGATTCCGGGTAACATTGAAAGGCTCTAGCGCCGTTCATCTGCAAACGTTCTACCGGGGGAATTGGGGCTAACCCCGCAGGGGTTGGTTCATCTCGCCCCGGCGCACTTGTTCTCCGATCAGCCTCCGCTGCCCGAAAGCACGACCCGCGCTTTGCCGGATTGTCGGCTGCCTTCGGCACTGACGGAGCCCTCCCGCCGACGGATACCCGTCTCCCCCGGCCGGACCCCGCCGCCCGACCCTGCCGTCCAACCCCTCCCGGCCGCGTGATCCGGGCCGCCCCGACCAGCCCTTCAAGCAGGCGTTATCGCCCCCGATTTCACCCTATCATCCGAAGTCGCGTTCGGTTTCTGCGCATCATGCCCCGCACACGCTGGAAAACGCCGGTTTTCAAGGGGTTCTGCAATCGCAGGCTCTCCTTTGCTTTGCTTCAAGCCCTTGTTTTAACTGCATTTACGAGTCTCTCGCGGCAACCTCGGCTCATGCCGCCTGCGCCATCCTGTCGCCGGCCATGCGATAGGAGATCGCTTCGGCGAGGTGGATGCGACCGACGGCCTCCCTTCCTTCGAGGTCCGCCAGCGTGCGCGCGACCTTGAGAACCCGGTGATAGGCGCGGGCCGAAAGCGCCAGCTTCTCGCTCGCCTCGGCCAGAAGGGCCGTGCCGGCGGCGTCCGTGGCGGCCACCTCCTCAACCATTGAGGCGGGGCATCGCGCGTTGACGGAAATGTCCTGAAGCCCAAGCGCCGCATAGCGTTCGGCCTGGATCGCGCGCGCCCGCGCGACCCGCTCGGCCACCGCTGCGCTGGGTTCCGCGCTGGACGGGCGGATGAGATCGGCAGCCGTCACCGCCGGAACATCGACCCGCAGGTCGATGCGGTCGAGCATCGGGCCTGAAATCCGCGCCTGATAGTCGGCCTGGCACCGCGGGCCGCGCGCGCAGCGATGTCCGGGCTCGCCGGCCATGCCGCACCGGCACGGGTTCATTGCCGCCACCAGCTGGAACCGTGCCGGATAGCTGACACGGCCGTTGGCGCGGGCGACCACGCATTCCCCGCTTTCCATCGGCTGGCGCAGCGAATCCAGCGTCTGCGGCGAAAATTCCGGCAGTTCGTCGAGGAACAGCACGCCGTGATGGGCGAGCGACGCTTCGCCCGGCCGCACCCTCAAGCCGCCGCCCGTCAGCGCAGCCATGGTCGCCGAATGGTGCGGCGCGCGGAACGGCCGCCGGTCGGAAAGCCTGCCGCCGGCAAGCTCGCCCGCAACCGAAGCCACCATCGACACCTCCAGCAGTTCGCGTGGCGACAGCGGGGGCAGGATGGAGGGCAGGCGCTGCGCCAGCATCGACTTGCCCGAACCGGGAGGCCCGCAGAAAAGCAGGTGGTGTCCGCCGGCCGCCGCAATCTCCAGCGCACGCTTGGCGCTCTCCTGGCCCTTGATGTCGGCAAGGTCCGGCAGATTGCCTGCGGGCGCGTGCACGGCGGGTTCAGGCCGCGACAGCACCTGCGTGCCGCGAAAATGGTTGGCGATGGCGATCAGGCTTCGCGGCGCCAGAATGTCGATCTCGGCGCCCGCCCACGCCGCCTCCTGCCCCACCCCGTGCGGGCAGATCAGCCCCTTGCCCAGCGCGTTGGCCCCGATGGCGGCCGGCAGCGCGCGCGCCACCGGCGCTGTCGTGCCGTCGAGCGCCAGCTCTCCCACGACGACATAGGATGCCAGGGCATCGTGCGGGATCGCGCCAAGCGCCGCCATCAGGCCGAGCGCGATCGGCAGGTCGTAATGGCTGCCCTCCTTCGGAAGATCGGCCGGCGCGAGGTTCACCGTCACCCGCTTGGCTGGCATCGACAGGCCGGAGGCATGGAGCGCGGCATGCACCCTCTCGCGGCTTTCGGCCACGGCCTTGTCGGCCAGCCCGACGATCTGCATGCCCATTTTGCCGGGCGCGACCATCACCTGCACATCGACCGGAACGGCCTCGATTCCCTCGAACGCGATCGTGCTGACGCGCGATACCATGCTGCCCCGCTTTCCCCGTCGAGCCCTGCTGCGACGTCCCTGCCCTGTGCGGGCCCTCCGAGTATGTCCCGAAATGACCCGGCCTTGCGGCAGTGAAGCACAAAGCTGCCGCAACGGCAAGAACAAGACGGGAACAAAGACGCGCTTAGGGTGCAGGCGGGTTGCACGCGGTTGCAAGGATGGAACGGATGTTCCTCCAAACGGAAAGGCCGGCGTTTCCGCCGGCCTTTCGTGAGCTGCCACTCGTTTCGCGTTCAAAGGCCCCTGGCGACCTCTTCGAGCTGGTCGGCGCATTGGCCCCAGCCCTCGTGGAACCCCATCTTTTCGTGGGCTTCCTTGTCTTCCATGGTCCAGTGGCGGGCACGCGCGGTGTAGCGCGTCTTGCCGCCTTCGTCCTCGAAGGTCAGCACGCCGACGAAGAACGGCTTCTGCGAAGCGTTCCAGCCCTCGGTGAAGGCGTCGGTGAAGACCAGCTTTTCGTTGGGCACGGCCTCCAAATAGACGCCGGCATTGGGATATTCGTTGCCTTCGGGGTCGCGCATCGTGATGTTGCTGCGCCCGCCCGGGCGCACGTCGACATCGACTGCACCGATGCTCCACGGCTTGGGCACGAACCACTGCTTGAGCAGCTCGGCTTCGGTCCAGCAGCGCCAGACCTTGTCGCGCGGTGCGTCGATCAGGCGGCTGATGACCAGCTCGCGGTCGTCGGACGGGGTGGCGTCGATAATCGTTGTCATGTGTGGCTCCTCTCGGTTCTATGCCCCAAGGACGGACGCGGATCGCGCCATCCGACAATCACCCGCCACGAAATTGATTTTTCTATCGGCGCTTGGCTTCCACCGCGTCCCAGAAGAGGGCCGCTATGTCCGCGCCGCCGAACTTCTTCACCTCGCGCACGCCCGTTGGCGACGTCACGTTGATCTCGGTCATGTAATCGCCGATCACGTCGATGCCGACGAGGATGAAGCCGCGCTCCTTGAGCGAGGGGCCGATGCGGGCGCAGATTTCGCGCTCGCGTTCGGTCAGCTCGGTCTTCTCGGCGCGGCCGCCTACATGCATGTTGGAGCGCGAATCGTGCTCGGCCGGCACGCGGTTGATCGCGCCGACGGGCTCGCCGTCGATCAGGATGATACGCTTGTCGCCCTTGCGCACGTCCTTGAGGTAGCGCTGCACGATGAAGGGCTCGCGGAACATCTGCTGGAACATTTCCAGAAGCGAGGCGAGGTTGCGGTCGGCCTCCTGCAACATGAAGATGCCGGCCCCGCCATTGCCGTAGAGCGGCTTGACGATGATGTCGCCATGCTGCTTGCGAAACGCGTCGACCTCGCGCACGTCCTTGGTAATCAGCGTCTCCGGCATCAGGTCGGGGAACTCGGTGACGAAGATCTTCTCCGGGCTGTTGCGCACCCAGGCCGGGTCGTTGACCACCAGCGTCTTCGGGTGGATGCGCTCGAGAATATGGGTCGTAGTGATGTAGTTCATGTCGAAGGGCGGGTCCTGCCGCAGAAGGATCACGTCCATCTCCGACAGGTCGGTTCGCACCTGCTCGCCCAGCGTGAAGTGGTCGCCCTTCACGTCGCGTACCTGCATCTCCTCGATGCGCGCGAAAACCTTGCCGTCCTGCATCGAAAGCCGGTCGGGCGTGTAGTGAAACAGCTGGTGGCCGCGCCGCTGCGCCTCCAGCGACAGCGCGAAGGACGTGTCCCCGGCGATGGAAACGGTCGAGATATGGTCCATCTGGACGGCGACCTTGAGGGTCATGGGCAGCTCCGCGCATTGCCTTGTTGGTGGGTGAACCATCTACCGGCTGGCGGCGCGCTTGCCAATCCGTCTGGCAAAGGCTGGCGCGCCGTGGCCTACCGGCCGAACACCAGCCGAGAATAGCCGAGAAAGGACAGCACCATCGCCGCACCCGACGCGATCGCCAGTGCGGCCACCGGCCACAAGGCTGGAAAGGCCAGAAGCAGGCCGGCATAGGCGGCATAGTTGAAGAGCCCCACGGCCACCGCCACGGCGGTGTAGCGCGCGCCCTCTCGCGCCAGCGAACGCCCGCTCGGCCCGAAGGTCAGCCTCCGGTTGATAGCCCATGTCACGCAGACCGCGGCGGCGAACGAAAACAGCCGGGCGACGAAAGGGTTGAGCCCGATCCCGGCGGTCAAAAGCAGCAGTACGGCGGCGTCGGTGGCAAAGCCCGACCCGCCGGCAAGCACGAAGGCGGCGATGCGGTTCATGCCACGCGGACGCGCCGCGCCTGCGTTTCCGCCTGCCCGGCATGGGCCGGCGCGTGGGAGAGATAGTGGATACGCTTCTGCTCGGCGCGGCCGCGCGCCACCGAATCGAGAATAAGCCCCGCCACCATCATGATCATCGCCAGCATCAGCAGGCCGATGGAGAGTATCCAGGTCGGCATGCGCGGGACGAGGCCCGTCATCGCATATTCGTAGAGCACCGGCAGCGCGAAGCCCGCGCTGGCCAGCAGGAAAATTGCGGCAAGGGCCGCGAAGAAGCGGGCGGGCCGCGTCTCCTTCATCAGCATGGCAAACATCCAGAGGATCTTCGCACCGTCGCGATACGTCGAGAGCTTGGATTCCGACCCTTCCGGCCGGCGCCCGTAGTCGAGCGCCATTTCGCAGACCGGAATGCGCAGCATCGAGGCGTGGACGGACATCTCGGTCTCGATCTCGAAGCCGCCCGATACGGCCGGGAAGCTCTTGACGTAGCGGCGCGAGAAGACGCGGTAGCCCGAAAAGATATCGGTGAAATCGCGCCCGAACAGGAACTGGTAGAGCCCGTTGAAGATGCGGTTGCCGAAAGCGTGGCCGGCGCGGCCGGCATCGTCGGTGACGCCGCGGCGGGTGCCCACCACCATGTCGACGCGCTCCGTCAGAAGCGTATTGACGAGCTGCGGCGCGTCCTGCGGATCGTAGGTCCCGTCGCCATCGGCCATGATGTAGATGTCGGCGTCGATGTCGGCGAACATGCGGCGCACCACGTTGCCCTTGCCCTGCCGGGGTTCGCGGATGACCGTCGCGCCCGCCGCGCGCGCCTGCAGCGCCGTCAGGTCGGTCGAGTTGTTGTCGTAGACGTGGATGGCGGCTTTCGGCAGCGCCTCGCGGAAGCCGCGCACCACCGCGCCGATGGTGCGTTCCTCGTTGTAGCACGGCAAAAGCACGGCGATCGCGGGCTCGGCCTGGGTCAGGACTTTCATGCGGCGCTCCCGGTCGGATTGGCGCTTTACTATTTCTTGAAGCCGTTAAAGCTAGGTTTAGCCCCTACAAAAGGCTTGGAGCTCGTCGTGGCCACGGTCACATCCCCCTCATGGATACGCCTGCGTTCCGGCCGGAGCAGTGATGCCGTGCTGGCGGTTGCAGTCGCGCTGGCGCTGCTGGCGTTCCATGCTGTCCGGGGCTTCCCGACCATCGCCGACAATGGCGGCGACAATGACAGCCTGCTGCGGCTGGTGCAGGTGCGCGACCTTTTGGCGGGGCAGGGCTGGTTCGATCCGACGCAGTATCGCATGGGGCCGGAAGGCGGCTTTGCCATGCACTGGTCGCGATTGGTGGATCTGCCGATCGCGCTGCTGGTGGCCGTCTTCGGCGAGGCGGCGGCGCTGGTGATCTGGCCGTCGCTTCTGTTTGCGCTGGCGCTATTCTTCATCGTGCGTTCTGCCCGCGTGCTGGGTGGCGAATGGGCGGTGCTGCCCGCGCTCGTCATCGGCGGGCTGGCGCTCTATTTCGTCAACGTCTTTCCGCCCGGCGCGCTCGACCACCATAACGTCCAGCTGGTGCTGGCGCTTGCCGCCCTGTTGTTCCTGATGCGGGCGAAAGAGTTTGCCGCCGGCGGCGCGCTTGCAGGCGCGAGCGCGGCGCTGATGCTCGCCATCGGCATGGAGGCCGCGCCCTATGCGGCGACGGCCTGCGCCATCGCGACGATAGGCTTCCTTGTCGGCGAGGAAGGCGATGCCCGCGCGGCGCGCGGTTTCGGCCTCGCCTTTGCCGGCGTCTCGGCAGCGGTGCTGATCGTCACGCTTCCCGCGGGACAATGGCTGGCGGCGCAGTGCGACGCCTTCTCGCTGCCGCAGGCCTCGCTGGCCGTACTGGGCGGCGGCGGGCTGGCGCTGCTGGCCGCGGTCCCCGCTCTGCGGTCCTCGTGGCGCACGCGGCTGCTCGGCCTCGGCGTCCTTGGCGTGCTTGCGGCGGTGCTGGCTGTCTCTGCCTTTCCGCAATGTCTCGCAGACCCCTATGCAGGGCTCGACCCGATGCTACGCCGCTACTGGCTGAGCGCAGTGTCGGAGGCGCAGTCGGTTGTCAGCGTTGCGCGGGCGAACCCGGTTATGTTTGCCGGCTATTACGTGACGCCGCTCATAGCGCTGGCCACGCTTTGCTGGGCTCTTGCATGCGGCGGCGCGCGGCGGGAGCATGCGGTCGCGGCGGGTTTCCTGGGTGCTGCGGTGCTGGTCAGCTTCTGGCAGGTGCGCGGCGCGATGTTCTCCATTCCGCTGGCCGCACTGGTGCTGGCTTCATGGGTCGGCGGCCTGCGCCGGCGTGTCGAAAGGGACGGCACCCCGCGCGCCCAGCTTGCGATGCTGGCAGGGTGGCTGGTGTCGATGAACCTCGTCTGGCAGCTGGCGGCAAGTCCCTTCGCGGCCGCCGAAGAAGGCGATGCCACAGGCCAGGCGGCGTCGCGCTGCTATGCGCTTGCCGACTACGAGGCACTGGCGGCCTTGCCGGCAGGTACCGTGCTTGCGATCTCCAATCAGGGCTCCGCCATTCTCAGGCAGACGCATCATCGTGTGCTGAACGGGCCCTATCATCGCAACAATGCCGGCAACCTTGCAGCGCTCGAGATGCTGATGGGCGACCCGGCAGCGGCGGAAGCGGCGGCCCGTGCGCAGGGCATCGACTATGTCGCGCTGTGCCGCGGCAACCCCGAAACCGTCTCGCTTGGCAAATGGGCGCCCGATGGGCTGCTGGCGGCACTTGCAGGTGGAACCCCGCCCGTATGGCTGGAACCGCTGGCGGGCACGCAGGGGCAGGCGGTCGAAATCTACCGCCTCCGCGCGCCCTGACGACGAATGCCCGCTCACGAAAATTTTGTTCTGTAAGATACCTTTCCTAAACGGTTTCGTGCCAACGTCCCCTCGGTGGGGAAATAACAAGAATGAGGGGCGTCGATGCAAAGCCCTAGCGG
This sequence comes from Neoaquamicrobium microcysteis, assembly GCF_008180155.1. Classification (GTDB taxonomy): domain Bacteria; phylum Pseudomonadota; class Alphaproteobacteria; order Rhizobiales; family Rhizobiaceae; genus Aerobium; species Aerobium microcysteis. The sequence continues at coordinate 207,647 of NZ_VSZS01000064.1, forward strand.
TGCAGGGCAGTTTTTTACCGAGGGCGCGGATCTGGCCTATACCGATCCGCTGACCGGGCTCGGCAATCTGCGCCGATTTTTCGACAAGGTGGACAGGCTGATCCTCGACCGGGCGGATGATCCCGCACCGTTCGCTATAGGCATTCTCGACCTCGACGGCTTCAAGCCGATCAACGATCTTTTCGGCCGCAGCGCGGGCGACAACATCCTCCAGCAGGTCGCCATGCGTCTCAAGGCGTCGATGGACCAGCATTCGACGGTGGCGCGCGTCGGCGCCGACGAGTTCGCCTTCCTCTACCCGCTCGTCTTCAGCGAGGATGCCGCGCAGGAGCGCGCCCTGATGCTGATCGAAATCCTTTCGGCGCCCTACGACGTGGGCGACCGCACCGCGCGGCTTTCGGCGTCGGTCGGGTGCTCGCTGTTCTATTCGGGCGAGGAGAAGACCGAGACGCTGGTGTCCAAGGCGGAGACCGCGCTCTACCACGCCAAGCGCTCCGGGCGCGGCAAGGTGGTGGTCTACACCCGCGAGATGGAAGAGGCGGCCAAGCGCACCACCCGCGTCGAGCAGGCGCTGCGCCGCGCCGTGGCCGCCGAGGAGGTGGAGCCGCATTTCCAGCCCATCGTCGACCTGAAGACCAGGCAGGTGATCGGCTTCGAGACGCTGGCGCGCTGGACCGACCGCGACCTCGGCTTCGTGCCGCCCAACGTGTTCATTCCCATTGCCGAGGAGCGCGGCATCATCGGGCCGCTGTCGCAGCTTCTGCTGCGTAAGGCGACCGAGACGGCCCGCAACTGGCCCGACGAGCTGTTCCTCTCGTTCAACCTCTCGCCTTCGCAGCTCGTCGACCAGAACACGGCCGAGCAGATACTGGGCATCATCGCCAAGACCGGCTTCGACCCGCGCCGCCTCGAGATCGAGATCACCGAAACCGGCCTGATGACCGATCCGGCCTCGGCCGAGAAGATCGTCAGCGAGCTGCGCGCCGTCGGCATTCGCGTGTCGCTCGACGATTTCGGCACCGGCCAGTCCTCGCTCGGCCGGCTGCGCGAGTTCCACTTCGACAAGCTCAAGATCGACCGCGCCTTTGTGTCGTCCATCCTCGAGGACAAGCCGTCCGAGCACATCATCCGTGCCATCCTCGCCATGTGCGAGGGCCTTGGCATGGACGTGGTGGCGGAGGGCATCGAGGAGGAGGGGCAGGCGAGCCGCCTCGTCCAGTTCGGCTGCGGCGGCGGGCAGGGCTACCTGTTTGGCCGGCCCTGCGATGCCGAGGCGACGATGGGCTACCTGCGCGAGGCCTACCGCTCGATGGCGCGGCTGCGCACCGCCTGACGCCAGATGGCCACGAAGCCGACGCTGCTTCTCGTCCATGAGCCGGAGACGGCCTGCCGCGCGCGGCTGGAGGCGCAGGGCATCGCGGCCGAACACGCCTTCGAGATTTCATCCTACCTCGCCCAGTCGACTGACCTCGAGCCGGAATTTCCTGAGATCGAGCGCGAATGCGCTGCACTTGGCCTCGCCTTCCGCCCGGTCGAGCTCGACATGGCGGCCGATGCGATGGCCCGCGCCGATCCGCGCGCTACGCTCGTCTGGACGCTGACGGACGGCATCGCCTATTTCCGCGGCGGTGCCTCGCCCGCGCTGGCGCGGCTTCATGGATTGCGCATGCTGGGTTCCGACGATGCGCTGTTTGCGCTTTGTCAGGACAAGTTCCGCTCCGGCGCGGTGCTGCGGGCGCTGGGCTTGCCGGGGCCGCAGGCGGGGCTGGCGCGCGACGGCCGCTTTCTCGTCGATCCGCCGCCATCGGCCGATGGGTGGTTCGTCAAGCCCAACCGCCTGGGCGCCAAGATCGGCATCTGGAAGGATTCGCGCTGTTTCAGCCTCGATGAAGCGCTGGCGCTGAGCCGCCGCATCTTTTCGGCCTATCGCGACGACGCGCTGGTGCAGGCCTATGTGCCGGGCCGCAATGCGCGCGCAAGCTTCCTTGCCGTCGAGCCCGGCGCTGGCGCCGAAGCGCTTGCCAGCGTCTTCGTGGATTCAGGCGGAGATTTCCAGACGATGGGAGACAGCCTCGCGCTCTATGGCGAGACGGGTGCCGCAGCGCGCGCCGAAAGACGCTATGCCGAGCCCGAGCTCAGCGATGTGGTGGCAACCCAGCCTGCCGCCTCCGGCGCGATACGGGCGATGGCGACCCGCCTCTCCGACGCGCTCGGCCTGCGCGACGTGTTCTCGCTCGACCTGCGCATCGAGGACGACGGCCGCCCCCATCTCATCGAGTTCGAGGTCTGCCCCGGCCTGCCCTGCTTCGACTTCCGCGACTATTGCCGGCGGCAGTGGAACATGACGCTGCCCCAGGCCATGGCGCAGGCGGCAGCGCGGCGTCGGGGGACCTAGCCCACCGATTCCATGCAGATCTTGGTGTGGCCGGAGCGGATGAAGCCGAGCTGGTTGGCGGCCGCCTTCGAAAGGTCGATGACGCGGCCCTTGATGAAGGGACCCCTGTCGTTGATGCGGACCACGACCGACTTGCCGTTGCGCTGGTTGGTCACCTTGATCTTGGAGCCGAAGGGAAGCGAGCGGTGGGCGGCGGTCATGGCCGCCGGGTTCATGCGCTCGCCCGATGCGGTTTTCGAGGTCAGCGCGTACCAGGAAGCGCTGCCGCACTGGGCGGATGCAGTCGTTGCGGACAAGGCCACAATGGCGGCCGCGGCGAAGCCTGGCGCAGCCAGACGCAGGGCAGGTGCAATCATGCAGGATAGGTCCCGTTCCGTTGATATGAGCCGGCCGTAGGAACGGAATCGGGCATGCGCGGGGCAGGCCCACGCATGCGCCGGACAAATATGAAGACACGCTGAAATATTAGGTCAGGCCAGCGTGCGATTCAGGGTTGCAGCGAAACTGCTTTCAGACCGCTTTCTCGAGCCTGCCGATCTCGGTCAGCAAGGCCGCGCCCGTGCGGATGCCGTCGATGAAACGCACGATCTCGAGGTTCTCGTTGGGCGCATGGTTGGCCTCGTCGGCATTGGCGTAGGGCACGCCGAAGGCCGGCAGGCCGAGCGTCTTGGTGAAGACGTATTCGGGCAGGCTGCCGCCCATGGAAGGGTACATCAAGGGTTCGACGCCCCTCGCCGCCAGCACCGCCTTGCGGACCGGCGCCGCGAACGGCGAATCCATCTGCGTGCGCGACGGCAGCATGCTGTTGCCGCGCACGAACTCGACATCCGGCGCGTGCAGCGCGATGTGCGCCTCGACCTTTTCGTAGACGTAGTCGGGCGTCAGCGGCTCGACGAGCCGGATGTCGCACTTGGCGAACGCCTCGCAGGGCAGCACCGTCTTGGTGCCCGGCCCGCCATAGCCGCCATGCAGCCCGTTGATGGTCAGGGTAGGGTGAAACATCAGCCGGTCGTAGAAGCCGCGCCCCGCCGGCCCGTCCAGTTCGTCGATGCCCAGCTCCCGCTTCACCGCGTCGAGGTCGAGCGGCAGCTTCGACATCATCTCGCGCTCATAGTTGGTTGGCGGAATGACCGGCTCGTTCAGCCCTTCGATGGTGATATCGCCCGCCGGGTTCTTCATCGTCGCCAGAAGGTGGACGAGTTTCCAGATTGCGTTGGGAACCACACCGCCGAAATTGCCGGAATGCACGTCACGGCTCGCAGCCTTGGCGCGAAGCTCGAACGCCGCGATGCCGCGCGTGCCGAAAGTGACGACGGGTGCGCCCGAATCGTGCAGCGGCCCGTCGGATGCGATCACCAGATCGGCTTTCAGCCGGTCTGCATGCTCGGCGACGAACTCTGCGATGTGCGGGCTGCCGATCTCCTCCTCGCCCTCCAGAAGGAAGATGACGTTGCAGGGCAGGTCGCCATGGATCGCCAGATGCGATTCGATCGCCAGCAGCTGCGCGAGATGCTGGCCCTTGTTGTCGCCGACCCCGCGCGCATAGATGCGTCCGTTGCGGATCGTGGGCTCGAAGGGCGGGCTGTCCCACAGCTCCAGCGGGTCCGGCGGCTGCACGTCGTAATGGCCGTAAAACAGCACCGTCGGCTTGTCCGGCGACACGTCGCGCCGGCCCAGAACCATCGGATGGTTCTTCGTCTGCACCGCCTCGGCCTCCATGCCGAGCTCCTTCAGCATGCCGACCAGCATATCCGCCACCTCGCGAATGCCGATATCGTGGGCGCTGATCGAAGGGTGGCGCACATAGTCCATCAGCCGGCTAATGAACGAGTCGCTGTTGGTCTCGATATGGTCGAAGACCTTTTGCAGGCCGGGTTCGATAGCGCTCATGGGACGCCTCCTTCATGTCTGGTCGAGTCACGAGGGTGGCCGTAGCACGCACGGGCGTCGATCATAAGGGGAAACCGGCGATCAGCTGTCGCCGGCGGCCGCATCCGTTGTCATGACGGCCATGATCTGCGGCCATTGCGCCTGAAATGCTTCCACGCATGCCGGGTCGAAATGGGTTCCGCTGCAGGCGACGATCTCGGCGTAGGCCTTGTCGAGCGGCCACGCCTGCTTGTAAGGGCGCACGGAACACAGCGCGTCGAAAACGTCGGCGACGGCGACGATGCGGCCTTCGACGGGAATGGCCTCGCCCGCCAGCCCCTCCGGGTACCCTTTGCCGTCCCAGCGTTCGTGATGCGCGCCGGCAATCAGGCGTGCTGCGCGGATGAGATCGGAAGAGCCGTTTTCGAGGATGTGGCAGCCGATCTCGACATGGGTGCGCATGATTGCCATTTCCTCGTCGGTCAGCCGCCCCGGCTTCTGCAGGATCGCGTCCGAGACGCCGATCTTGCCGATGTCGTGCAGCGGCGCGCCCAGATAGATCATGCGCGCGCGTTCCTCGTCGAAGCCGAGGCCCTCCGCGATCAGGCGCGAGATGGTCGCCACGCGCGAGACGTGCTCCCCGGTGGTGCCGTCGCGAAACTCGATGGCGCGGGCGAGCCGCCAGATCACCTCCTCCTCGCGCCGCACCAGATGGCGCGTCGCCGCCTCGACCTGGGAGGTGAGCAGGCGCGCCCGGTCTGCGAGGTCGAGCTGCGCCCGGCGCAGCGCGAGCAGGTTGCGCACGCGCGCCTGAAGCTCGACCCAGTCGAAAGGCTTGGTGAGAAAATCGGTCGCGCCGGCCTCGATCGCCTTGAGCCGAAGCCCCCTGTCGATGTTGGACGTCACCATGATGATCGGGACGAGACGATAGGTGTCGGTCGCGCGCAGCTCCTGCACCACCTGGATGCCGTTCATCCGGGGCATCACATAGTCGACCAGCACCATGTCGAATTGCTGCTGTTTGCACAGCGCGATGGCCTCGACGGGGTCGAGACGGAACTCGACCGCACAGCTCTCGCCTTTGGCGATCATGCCGGTGATCGCCATGGCGCTCGACTTGCTGTCGTCTATGGCAAGAACTCTCACATCATCAGCCCCCTCATGACCCGATGACGCAGCGTTATAATGCAGAAAGCTGTTGATGCAGTTAATGGTTGCAGCAGGTTGCGGCCAGTCGCTGGCTGGTGGAGGGCAGGCGATTGACTTCGCCGGTGCAACTGCTTTTCTGGCACGCCTCGGCAATGGAAATGCGACGGAGCGTCGACGGGGTGGACATCGATATCGACTGCATCGTCATCGGCGCCGGCGTGGTGGGGCTCGCGGTGGCGCGCACGCTTGCGCTCCACGGGCGCGAGGTGATCGTGCTGGAAGCCGCCCCGGCCATCGGCACCGGCATTTCCAGCCGCAACAGCGAGGTCATCCACGCCGGCCTCTATTACGCCCCCGACAGCCGCAAGGCGCGCCACTGCGTGCGCGGGCGCTCGATGCTCTATGCCTATTGCGAGACGCGGGGCATCCCCCACAAGCGGCTGGGCAAGCTCGTGGTCGCGCGTGAGGAGAGCGAGGTCGCGGCACTCGAGGCGGTCGCCGCGCGTGCCGCGCGCAACGGCGTCGACGACCTGCGTTTCGTCGACCGGGCTCAAATTGCCGCGCTGGAGCCTGCCCTGTCGTCACACGCAGCACTTCACTCGCCAAGCACGGGTATCATCGACACCCATGCGCTCATGCTGTCGCTGCTGGGGGAACTGGAAGACAATGGCGCGGCGCTGGCACTCGACACGCCTGTCGTGTCGGGCGAGGTGTGGGAAGGTGGCGTCGAGATCGTGACCGGCGGGGCGGAGCCGGCGCGGATCGTCGCGCGCTGCGTCGTCAATTGCGCCGGGCTTGCAGCGACGGACGTTGCATCGCGCGTTGCGGGGCTTGCGGCGCCGCCGCCACAGATTCGCTTCGCCAAAGGCAACTATTTCGGCATGACCGGGCGCGTCCCGTTCTCGCGGCTGGTCTATCCGGTGCCCGAGCCCGGCGGGCTCGGCGTGCATCTCACGCTCGACATGGGCGGCCGCGCCCGCTTTGGCCCGGACGTGGAATGGATCGACGAGATCGACTTCCACGTCGATCCCGCCCGCGCCACGCCGTTCTACGAGGCGATCCGGCGCTACTGGCCGGGCCTTCCGGAAGGCAGCCTCTATCCCGACTATTGCGGCATCCGCCCCAAGCCGGTCGAGGGAGACGGCGATTTCATCATCGATGTCGCCACGCCCGGCATTATCTGCCTGTACGGCATCGAGTCGCCTGGCCTCACATCGGCCCTGTCGATAGCCGACGAAGTGGCGTCCGCGGCGGACGAGGTGTTCGGCTGACGTTCAGCTACCGGACAAGGAGGTCGATACCATGGCGTCGAACACCCGGCGCAGATGCGCCTGCGCGCTGCTCCAGCCCTCGGCCGGCAGGCGCTCGACCCTGGCCTCGTCCATGTAGAAACGCTGCGCGAGCTCCATCTGGATCGCGTGCACGCCGCTGGCCGGGTCGCCATAGTTGCGGGTGATCCAGCCGCCCTTGAAGCGGCCGTTGAGAACCACGCTCAGCCCGCTGGCAAGGCAGGCCGAGGCGACCGCGTCCTCGATGCGCCTGTCGCAGCTCGCGCCGCCATTGGTGCCGATGCTGAAGATCGGTAGTTCGCCCTCGAACAGCCGCGGCACGACCGAGCGGATCGAGTGGCAATCATACAGCACGACATGGCCGTGAAGCGCCTTTAGGCGTTCGATCTCACCTCGGATGGCGTCATGAAAAGGGTCGAACCACACCGTCCTGCGCTCGGCCACATCCTCCGGCGAGGGTGGCGCGCCCGCATAGAGAGGCACGCCGTCGAAGGTCTCCACCGGCACCAGCCCGGTCGTCGCCTGCCCCGGATAGAGCGACACGCCGGCGGGATCGCGATTGACGTCGATCACCGAGCGCGAGAACGGCGTCCGCACCGTGGTCGCACCGTAGTCGCCAACGAAATCGTAGAGCTCGTGGATCCACCAGTCGGTGTCGAGCAGCGCGAGTTCGCGCGAATGCATCGCCGCCAAAGGGCTGTCGGGGATGACCGTGCCGGTATGGGGAAAGGTGACGAGAAGCGGCGCATCCCGCCGCTCGATCTCGATTTCGCCGAAAGAAAGCGCAGCGGTCATCAGGGCTCCGTGGACGAGGTGTCGGCGCATCATCGCCGAATTGGCTCGCATATGTACAGTCGTCGGCGGCGGTTACGCGCGGCACGACATTGCCGCTTGCCGGCCGTTAATGCGACAGGACGCAAAACGATGATCGGGGGTAGTCGAACCCGCAGGGTCCGCAAGGGCGACCGCCCGTCGGCCAGTCAGGCCGCCCCATCGGAGCGGTGAGCGAAGCGAACGCGCGCGAGATAAGGAAAATGGTGCCCAGGAGAGGACTCGAACCTCCACGCCTCGCGGCACACGGACCTGAACCGTGCGCGTCTACCAATTCCGCCACCTGGGCTAGTGACCACATGGCCGCAACGGCAGCTTGTACCGGGGAACCATGCGTGGTGCGACGCCGATGTAAGCGGGCGCGCCGGTGCTGTCAATGACAATCTCGCAGCCGGCGCGCAAAGTCGCGTCAGCCCTCCAGTATCTCCTTGGAGGCGACGGTGGAGTCGGCGTTGAGCCGGTAGACGATCGGCACGCCGGTGCCCAGCTCCACCTTGATGACGTCCTCGCCGGTCAACCCGTCGAGCGCCATGATGAGCGCGCGCAGCGAGTTGCCGTGGGCAGCCACCAGCACCGTCTCGCCGCGCAGCACGTGCGGCTGGATGACGTGCATGTAGTAGGGCCACACGCGCGCGCCGGTGTCGCGCAGGCTTTCGCCGCCGGGCGGCTGGATGTCGTAGGAGCGCCGCCAGACATGCACCTGCTCCTCGCCCCATCTGGCGCGCGCGTCGTCCTTGTTGAGGCCGGAGAGGTCGCCATAGTCGCGCTCGTTCAGGGCCAGGTTGCGCACGGTTTCGAGGTCGGGCTGGCCGACGGCGTCGAGAATGTGCTGGCAGGTCACCTGCGCACGCCCGAGATCGGAGGTATAGGCGATGTCGAATTTCAGGCCGCGTGCGGCAAGCTTTGCTCCCGCAGCCTTGGCCTCGGCGTGGCCCTGCTCGGTCAGGCCCGGATCGCGCCAGCCCGTGAACAGGTTCTTGAGGTTCCATTCGCTCTGGCCGTGGCGGACGAGGACCAGCGTTCCGGACATGGGCATCTCCTGCTTGTGTTGGGGATCAGGTGGAAAGACCGAGGACGTCGCGCATCGAATAGAGGCCCGGCTTGCGCCCATGCGCCCACAGCGCCGCCTTGACGGCGCCGCGCGCGAACAGTGCCCGGTCCTCGGCATGGTGCGACAGGACGATGCGCTCGCCAGCGCCCGCGAGGATGACCGAATGGTCGCCGACGACCGAGCCGCCGCGCAGCGTCGCAAAGCCGATGGTGCCTTCCGGGCGCGGGCCGGTGTGGCCGTCGCGCGAGCGCACGCTGTTGTCGGCGAGCGGCACCTGCCGGCCTGTTGCCGCGGCCTCGCCCAGAAGCAATGCCGTGCCCGAAGGCGCGTCGACCTTGTGGCGATGGTGCATTTCCAACACCTCGATGTCGAAGTCCGCCGCATCCAGCGCGCGTGCGGCCTGCTCCACCAGCACGGCGAGCAGGTTGACGCCGAGGCTCATATTGCCGGACTTGACGATGGTGGCATGGCGCGCGGCGGCGGCGATCGCCGCGTCGTCGGCCTCGGAGCATCCCGTGGTGCCGATGATGTGGGCGATGCGCGCCTGCGCGGCATAGCCGGCGAAGACGACGGTCGCGGCCGGCGCGGTGAAGTCCAGCACGCCGTCGGCCTTCGCGAAGGCCGGCAGCGGGTCGTCGGCAATGGCGACGCCGAGGCGGCCGACGCCTGCGAGCTCGCCTGCATCCTGCCCGACGAAGGGCGAGCCCTCGCGCTCGACCGCGCCGACGATCGCGGCGCCTGGCGTTTCGTGGACGGCGCGGATGAGCGTGCGGCCCATGCGGCCGGCTGCGCCCACGACGACGAGACCCATAGTCACGCGGCGTTACCCCCCTGCTTGGCCCGCGGCTCGCCCTGCAGGCGATGGAAGCGTGCATAGGCCCCGGCCTTGCTCTTCATCAGGCTGGCATGCGTGCCCTCCTCGATGACGCGGCCTGCCTCCAGCACCACGATATGGTCGGCCTTTACCACCGTCGACAGGCGGTGCGCGATGACGATGGTGGTGCGGTCCTTCATCACGGTTTCCAGCGCGTCCTGAACGCGGGCTTCCGATTCCGTGTCGAGCGCCGAGGTGGCCTCGTCCAGAAGCAGGATGGGCGCGTTGCGCACGATGGCGCGCGCGATGGAGAGCCGCTGGCGCTGTCCGCCGGAAAGCGTCACGCCGTTCTCGCCGACGGGCGTGTCGTAGCCCATCGGCATCTGGCGGATGAACTCCTCGGCGTGGGCGAGTCGCGCGGCTTCCTCGATCTCGGCGTCGGTGGCGTCCGGACGGCCGTAGCGGATGTTGTCGCGAACGGTGCCCTCGAAGAGGTAGGGATGCTGCGAGACATAGGCGATATGGGCGCGAAGCGACGCCTTGGTGACGTGGGCGATGTCGTGGCCGTCGATCAGGATCGCGCCTGAGGACAGGTCGTAGAACCGCTGCACCAGCGCCACCACGGTCGACTTGCCCGCACCCGAGCCGCCCACCAGCGCGGTGGTCTTGCCGGCCTCGGCGCGGAAGCTTACGTCGCGCAGAACCGGCACGTCGGCACCGTAGGAGAACGACACGTCCTGGAAGCGCACCTCGCCGCGCGGGACGGAAAGCGGGTGCGCGCCGTCGCGGTCGCGCTGGCGCGGCTCGATGTCGAGCAGCTCGTAGATCATGCGCGCGTTGACGAGCGATTTTTCTAGGTTGACCTGAACGCGGGCGAGCTTGCGCGCCGGGTCGTAGGCCAGCAGCAGCGCCGTGATGAAGGCGAAGACCGAACCCGGCGGCGTGCCGTCGGCGGATGAGCGATAGGCGGCGTAGGCGATGACGCCCGCGATGGCGAAGCCCGCCAGCGTCTCGGAGATCGGCGTCACGCGTTCGGAGACGCGCGCGATCTTGTTGGCGCGGTTTTCGGCCTGCGCGATCAGCCCGGCCATGCGCTGCGCAAGCTGCTCTTCCATGGTGAAGGCCTTGACGACGGCGATGCCCTGCGTCGCCTCCTGCATCGCGCCGACGAGGCGGGCATTCACCTCCACAGCCTGCCGTGCGACCGAGCGAAGGCGGCGCATGATGCGGTTGACGGCGAAGATCAGCGGCGGTCCGATCAAAAGCGCGATCAGCGACAGCATGGGGTCCAGCGCGACCATGGCGGCGACGAGCGCGACCAGCAGCACGGCATCGCCGGCGATCGACTTCAGCGTCATGCTCAGCATGTCGCGCACGCCCAGAACGTTCTCGTTGATCTGCGCCGCCAGCCGCCCCGAGCGCTGCTCGGTATAGAAGTCGAGGCCGAGCTTCATCAGATGGTCGAAGATGCGGCGCTGGTAGCGCGCGACGAGGTTGTTGCCGATGGTGGCGAGGATGACCGCCTGTCCGTAGGTTGCCGCACCCCGCACGACGAAGACGCCGGCGATGGCGCCGCAAATCCACGGGATCAGCTCGTAGCGCTCGTTGTAGAAGACGTCGTCGATCAGCGGGCGCATCACCCACGGGATGAAGGCGGTCGCGCCGGCGACGGCCAACAGGCACAGGATGGCTGCGACGTAGAGGCCGGCATACTCGCGCGCGTTTTCGGCAAGCACGCGCCTGAGAACGGGAAGGATATCCCCCCGCAGGGCCGCAATCGCCCCCTTTTCTTCTCCTGACGCCAAGTGAACCGTCTTTCGTCCTGATTTCAGGCCCTGCCTATGCCTTCTTGCGGCGCAATGTGCAATCGGCAAGTGGCGCGAACGCCGTCAGCCCCGGGCCCAGTGGCGGTCTTCGATCTCGACGCCGAAGCGGCCGGGCGTGCGTGCATAGGCGGCGAGCCCGGCAAGGGCTGCCAGCGGATGGGTGATGACGTAGACCGGCATGGAGCGGACGAGCGCGTTGTGCGGTGCCTTGTCCTCGAAGGCGGCGCGAAACAGGCCGTTCTTCAGCGCGGGCACGATCTTCTGCGCGATGCCGCCGGTCAGGAACACGCCGCCGCGGCTCATGAAGATGAGCGCCAGGTCGCCGGCCAGACGACCCAGGCAGGTGACGAAGATGTCGAGCGCTTCGGCCGCGGTCGCGTCGCTGCGGTCGAGTGCCGCGCTGGTGATCTCCGCCGGCGTGGTGAAGCGCGCCTGCTTGCCGTCGGCGCGCGCGACCGCGCGGTAGAGGTTCACCAGCCCGCGCCCGCACAGCATCTGCTCGGCCGAGATGCGCCCCTCGATCTTCTCGATATGCGGAAAGACGGTGAAATCGCGCTCGCTGCGCGGGCCCATGTCGACATGGCCGCCTTCGCCGGGTACGGGTATCCAGGTATGGCGCGCATGGACGAGGCCTGCGACGCCGAGGCCGGTGCCGGGGCCGAGCACGACGCGGCTGGCCGCGTCTTCGGCCTCGCCGCCGCCGATCTGCTCCATGTGCTCCGGGCCGAGCGCCACGACGCCCAGCGCCTGCGCCTCGAAATCGTTGAGCACGACGACCTCCTCGAGGCCCAGCGTCTCGAACATCTGTTTGGGCTTGACCACCCAGTCGCAGTTGGTCAGCGCGATCTCGTCGCCGTCCACCGGTCCTGCGACCGCCAGCACCGCCGAAAGCGGCAGCACCGAGGTCTTGTCGAGTATGGCGGTCTGGATCGCCTCGTCGATGGTCGCGAAGCTTGCGGTCTGGACGGTCGGGAACTCCTTCGGCTCGGCATAGGCGTCCACCAGTATCGCGAAACGCGCATTGGTGCCGCCGATGTCGCCGATGAGGACCGGAAACTTCATCATGATGTGGTCGTCCTCACCTGGCATGTCCGTGCCGGTCCCCGCTCTGTGTGGCCTCGTGCACGGCAACCATCATCTGCGCCGTGGCTGCGTTCAGCGCCATGGGAATATCATAGACGATCGCCAGCCGCATCAGCGCCTTCACGTCCACGTCATGCGGCATGGGGGTCAGCGGATCAACGAGGAAGATCACGGCATCCACGGCGCCTTCGGCGATGAGCGCGCCGATCTGCTGGTCGCCGCCGAGCGGTCCGCTTTTCAGCCGGCGCACTGAAAGACGCGGGTCGGCTGCGGCGATGCGCATGCCGGTGGTGCCCGTGGCGACGATGTCGCAGCTGGCCAGAAAGTCGGCATGGATGGCGCAGAAGGCGACGAGATCGTCCTTCTTGGCGTCATGGGCGATCAGCGCAAGGCGCAGGCGGTCTGCCACGATGAATATCCGTCGGGGAGGTTAAATCGATTTAGACCAGTCTTAGGGCGCAGCGCGCTGCGGTGTCAAGGAAGGCGGACCCTCAGTTATAGGGCCGCGGCTGCGGCACGGGGATCGTGCGCTCCGGCGTCGGTGCATAGGCGCTGGCTGCAACAGGCGGTGCGGCCGTGGTGGCGAGCATGGTGCGTCCGCTGCCGCCGACTGTCACTGCGGCTTCCGAAGTGGGGGCGGGCGCGGACAAAACGGCCTTGCAGGCTGCCGGCAACGCCGAAAGGCGCATCACGTCTCGCGCGCGGGGCTGGGCCGGTCCGGTCGCGGGTCGCCACGGCTCGTCGGTGAACCACCATGCCAGCGACTGGTCGCAGCCTTCGCCGCGCGGTGTCGCCTCCTGCCCGCCGCAGCCGGGCGAGCCGGCGGGGCAGCCGATGCGGATGTGGAAATGCGAATCGTGGCCCCAGAACGGCCGCACCTTGCGCAGCCACGAGCGGTCGCCCGAAACCGTGTCGCACAGCTTCTTCTTGATGCCGGGGTGAACGAGGATGCGCTCGACATTCGGGTAGCTTGCCGCGCGGCGCAGGATCGCGGCGTGCGCGGGCGTCCACTTGCGGTCGTCGACATGCAGCGAGTTGGGCTTGAGCATGGACACGAAGTCCATGTTCTCGCGCTGGCGCGCCGAAAGCCGCCCGTTTGTGGGCATCGGCACGAACCATATGTCGGCGTCGAGCCCGAGCTGGTGCGAGGCGTGGCCGGAAAGCATCGGCCCGCCGCGCGGCTGCGAGATGTCGCCGATCAGCAGCCCCGGCCAGCCGTCCTGCGCCGCCTCGCGCGAGAAGCGCTCCAGCAGCGAGATCATTTCCGGGTGGCCCCAGCGGCGGTTGCGCGACAGGCGCATGGCCTGCCAGTTGGGCCCGTCCTCGGCGATCGCCATGCCGCCTGCAAAGCAGCCTTTGGAATAGAAACCGTGCGCGGCAGCCTGGGTGGCAGCCGGCAGGCTTTGCGCGCCGAACACGTCCTTTGCCAGCGGGTCTGCATGCGTCTCGGCGGCGAAGGAGAACGCCGTCGCAAGCCCGGCAAGGGCAAGTGTCGTGTTGCGGATGAAGTGTGAGAACCGCATAAGCCGGCCTCCGGTGATCGTCGGTTTCGCTGGCGCCCGTTGCCCGTCGGTCACCTTGGCAGACGCATGGTTAACCGAATCATAACAGTTCAGGGCCGGATTTTCGAGCTTGCGACCCGCCGCGCCATTCCCCGCTTCTCCACAGATGGTCGAGCGCGGCGCGATAATTCGGGAAGCGGAAATCGTATCCGGCCTGCCTGATGCGGGCATTGGAGACCCGCTTGTTCTCGCTATAGAAGGAGCGCGCCATCGGCGTCATGTCGGCATCATCGAAGGCGATCTCCGGCGGCGGTACAACCCCCATCAGCGATGCGGCATAGGCCACCACGTCCTGCGGCGGCGCCGGCTCGTCGTCGGTGACGTTGAACACGCCGCCGGTTTCATGCGTCGCCAGCAGCATCGCGGCCCCGGCGATGTCGTCGACATGGATGCGGTTGAACACCTGGTCCGTCTTGACGATGCGCCGCGCCGTGCCCTTGTCGAGATTGACCAGCCCATTGCGACCCGGACCGTATATGCCCGAAAGGCGCAGGATCGCGACCGGCAGGCCGGTCCGCGCCCCGAGCTCCAGCCATTCCCGCTCGGCGGCCAGACGCTGGCGCGAACGGCCCGAGACCGGGCGGGATTCGGCATCCTCGGCGATCCATGCCCCGCCATGGTCACCATAGACGCCGACGGTGGAGAGGTAGCCGATCCAGCACAGCGCCGGCATCCTTTTCTCGATGATGTCGCGCGCGGCCGCCAGCACCGGGTCGGCCTCGCCCGGCGCGATCGAGACGACGAGGTGGGTGGTTTCGGCGAGCGCGGCCCTCAGTTCTGATGATGGGGACGCGCCGTCGAACAGAAACGGCACCATGCCCTGCGCGCGCAATTCCTCTGCCTTGTCAGCCGAGCGGGTCGTGCCGGAAGCGACGCCGCCGGTCTCGATCACGCTTTGCGCGATGGCGCGACCCGAATAGCCCGCCCCGAAGATGAAGCACCGCATCGTCATGAGAGCTCTTTCGTAGTCCCGGCCGGCAGAACCGTATCGATTTCGGCGAGCACATCGCCATCGGCTTCCACCGCGCGCAGGTCGCGCAGCGCAGCCACCAGCCTTTCGGCGGGCAAAAGCCGCGACAGCGCCCAGACAGCCGCGCCGCGCACCAGCGGGGACGGATCGGCGAGCAGCTTCTCCGCTTGCGTCGCCAGCGATCGCTCGCCCGAATTGCCGGCCGCGATCAGGACGTTGCGGATGAACCGGTCGCGGCCGATGCGCTTGACCGGCGAGCCGGAGAAGAACGCCCGAAAGCCGGCGTCGTCGAGCGTCAGCAGGTCGGCGAGGCGCGGTTCCAGCAGGTCTTGGCGGGCCACAAGCCTGGCCTCGGATGCGGCCTGCGCGAACTTGTTCCACGGGCACACGGCGAGACAATCGTCGCAGCCATAGATGCGGTTGCCCATCGGCTCGCGAAACTCGTGCGGTATCGGCCCCTTGTGCTCGATGGTGAGGTAGGAGATGCAGCGCCGCGCATCGAGCTGGTAGGGCGCGGGGAAGGCGTCGGTCGGGCAGATGTCCAGGCAGGCCCGGCAAGAGCCGCAATGATCCCGCTCGGGGTCGTCTGGCGGTAGTTCGGCGGCGGTGAAGATCGAGCCGAGAAACAGCCAGGAGCCGAATTCCCGGCTGACGAGGTTGGTGTGCTTGCCCTGCCAGCCTATGCCGGCGGCTTCCGCCAGCGGCTTTTCCATCACCGGCGCGGTGTCAACGAACACCTTCACCTCCGCGCCGCTGCGCGACGCCAGCTTCTGCGCGATCTCCTTGAGCCGGCCCTTGATGACGTCGTGATAGTCGCGGTGGCGCGCATAGACCGAGATGGCGGCTCGGTCCTTGCGCGACATAAGGTCGAGCGGGTCGCGATCCGGGCCGTAGTTCATTGCCAGCATGACGATGGAGCGCACCTGCGGCCACAGGTTTCGCGGATCGCCGCGCCTTGCCGCCGTCTCCGCGATCCAGTCCATCGAGCCGTGGCGGCCCTTTTCGACATAGGCGGCAAGCCGCTCCGGCGCCAGCGGTACAGCATCGGGCCGCGTCACGGCGATGGCATCGAAGCCCTGCCGTCTCGCTTCCTCGTCAAGGAAAGCCCGAAGCCGGTCCGGTCGGACGGGATTCAGGGCCGCAGCCATCAGAAGTCCAGGTCGGCGTAGTGCGATACGGGCGACAGCGCACGCACCCTGTCTGCCAGGAGCGGG
The DNA here is from genome assembly GCF_008180155.1 of Neoaquamicrobium microcysteis. GTDB lineage: Bacteria > Pseudomonadota > Alphaproteobacteria > Rhizobiales > Rhizobiaceae > Aerobium > Aerobium microcysteis. The sequence continues at coordinate 223,700 of NZ_VSZS01000064.1, forward strand.
CGGAAGGACGGGCGCGACTTCATCCGCGTGTACCAGTCCTTGGCGGCCGGATAGTCGCCCCAGCTCACCTCGCCCATGTAATCGAGCACCGACAGCGTGGCGGCGGCGGCCATGTCGGCATAGGTGAGGCGCGTGCCTGCCAGCCAGTTGCGGGTGCCCGCCAGCCAGTTGGTGTATTTCAGGTGCTGCTTCACATTGGCGCGGGCGGCGCGAATGGCTGTCGAATCGGGTGCGCCGCCGCCATACTCGCTGCCCATGATCGGTTTCAGCACGCGTTCGCGCACCAGATGGCGGGTCACGTCGGCTTCCGTCTTGACGAGATACCAGTCCACCAGCCGGCGGATTTCGGCCCGCGCCAGCGGGTCCTCCACGAACAGCCGCTTGTCGCGCTTCAGCACGCCCCTCGTCTCGTCGACATATTCGGCGATGACCGTCGCGCCGACAATCGGCTGGTCGCCTTCGGCCAACAGCACGGGCAGGCTGGCCGCAGGGTTGAGGGTGAGGAACTCCTTGCGCCGAAGCCAGGGCTTTTCCTCGATGAGTGCGAGCTCCTCGCCATATTCGCCGAACGACAGGCGAACGAAACGACAGGCGGGAAGCAGCGGATGGTGGAACAGGGTCAGCATGGCACCGGGCAAACAGGAACGGTCTGGCCTTTTTAGGGCAGCGGGGCTAAGTCTCGAACCCGTTCCTGAGTCGGGCGCGAGGCGGTCACGTCCTATAGGCGCTCATCCATATCCTGACAAGCAAGCGGCGCAGATACTGCGGGGCGAGACATGAGCGAACAGACGATCGTCGGGGCTGCGATACTCGGCATTCTCGAAGGGCTGACCGAGTTCATCCCCGTCTCGTCGACCGGCCACATCCTGCTTGCCGGCCATTTCATGGGCTTCCAGTCCACCGGCAAGGTGTTCGAGGTCGTCATCCAGCTCGGCGCGATCCTGGCCATTCTGTCGGTCTATTTCGCGCGTCTGTGGGACATGCTGATCAAGCTGCCCTCCGACCGCGCCACGCAGACCTTCGTCCTGGGCATCCTGATCGCGTTCCTGCCTGCGGCGGTCATCGGTGCGATGGCCCACGGCTTCATCAAGGAAGTGCTGTTCGAAAGCCCGATGCTGATCTGCATCATGCTCATTCTCGGCGGCTTCATCCTGCTGTGGGTGGACCGGCGCGCGGTGGAGCCGAAATACACCGATGCGGCCGCGTTTCCGCTGTCGGTCTATTTCCGCATCGGCCTGTTCCAGTGCCTGGCGATGATCCCCGGCACGTCGCGCTCCGGCGCCACCATCGTCGGCGCGCTGCTGATGGGCGCAGACAAGCGTTCGGCAGCCGAGTTCTCGTTCTTCCTCGCCATGCCCACCATGGCGGGAGCCTTCGTCTACGACCTTTACCAGAACCGCGACATCCTGTCGGCGAACGATCTTCCCATCATCGCGACGGGGTTCGTCTTCGCCTTCATCTCCGCCGTGGTGGTGGTGCGCAAGCTGCTCGATTTCGTCTCGCGCCGCGGCTTCGCGCCCTTCGCCTACTGGCGGCTGCTGGTCGGAACCGTCGGGCTCGTCGCCCTTTTGGTCTGGGGCTAAAGCTCCAGCACGCCGCGGCGGATCATGTCGGCCGCCAGAAGCGTGATGCCGATCTTGAACCAGCGGCGGAAGCTTTCTTCGGGCAGCTTCTCAAGCCACGACGTGCCGTAGACGGTTCCCAGAAAGCCCGATGCGATCATCGCGGCCACCAGCGGCATCCACTGCGCGAACGCGAAGCCCGCCAGCCCGAACACCACCACCTTGAGGAAATGGTGGATCGTCATCGCCGCCCCGTGCGTGGCCACCAGCGCCTTGCGGTCATCCGGCATGATCTGCCCGAAGAACGCGGCAAGCAGCGGTCCCGTTGCCCCAACGAACATGGTTGCCAGTGCCGTGACGGCGCTGCCGATGGCAAGGCCGGCATGCGACAGCCGCTCGAAGCCGGGTATCTTCGTCCAGGTGACGGCGACGATGAAGCCGCCGAGCAGCAGCTTCAGCAGCGCGTCGGGCAATTGAACCACCACCATCGCGCCCACCGCCGCGCCCACCAGCGAGCCGGCGATGAACGGCCCGAAGATGTCGCGGCGCACATGCGCCCGCTGGTGCCATGCCCGCCCGGTGTTGGAGCCGAGCTGCACCGCGCCGTGCACGGGGATGAGGGCTGCGACCGGCAGGAAGATGCCCATCAGCGCCAGCATCGCCACGCCGCCGCCCACTCCGAAGGCGGCAGTCAGCGCCGATGTGAAGAACGAGGCGACGACCAGCAGGGCGGCGATGCCGGGGCCGATGCCTTCGGGCAGCAGCGAGGCGACCGTGTCCACGGGCCGGTTGCGCTCAGGCCGCGTTCGGCTGGGTGAACTGGCCCGAAGGCCTGTAATGCCAAAGATAGGTCGGCAGGATCGCGTCCATCGCCTGCGGCGCGATGCCGAGCCCGGCAAAGGTGCGCTCCTCCTGCACCGCCGCCTGCGAGACGACGTTATCGGTGCGCAGCATCTCCACCTGGTCGGTGGTCAGAAGCGGCTTGGGCAGCAGGCCGAGGAAGCTCGCCTTCAGCCGCGCCAGCGACCACGGCACCGTGACCAGCATGCGCTTGCGGCCGATGACCGACAGCATCTTCTTCATGCAGCCCTCGAAGCTCAGCGTCTCGGGCCCGCCCAGTTCGTAGATGCGGCCGCCCTGCACCTGCCCGTCCACGGACCGCGCGATCGCCTCGGCGACGTCGGCGACGTAGACCGGCTGGAAAAGCGTGTGGCCGCCGCCGATGAGCGGCAGCACCGGCGACAGGCGCGCCATCGCGGCGAAGCGGTTGAAGAACCCGTCTTCCGGCCCGAAGATGATCGACGGGCGGAAGATCACCGCATCGCTGACCGTTTCCAGCACGGCCTGTTCGCCGCGCGCCTTGGTGCGTGCATAGGCGGCGCTCGACTGCGGGTCCGCGCCGATGGCGGACACGTGCGTCAGCTTCGCGCCCTGCGCGCGCGCCGCTTCCGCAACCGCCCGCGCGCCGAAATCCTGCACCGCGTCGAAGGACTGCCGGCCGCTCTCGAACAGGATGCCCACGAGGTTGATGACGTGGTCGGCGCCCTGCACCGCGCGGTCGATGGACCAGCGCACGCGCAGATTGGCCTGCACCGCCTGTATCTGGCCGACATTGCCGAGCGGCTGGAGATGGTGGGCGATGTTGGGGTTGCGCACGGCGACACGCACGCGATAGCCGCGCTTGGCCAGCGCGCGCACGACATGGCGGCCGAGAAAGCCCGATCCGCCGAAGACGGTGACGAGCGGGGGGACCTTTATGACGGATGTCATCGCTGGCTCTCCATATGCCTGTTCTGCCGCTTCTTAATCGCTTCGCGGCGAAAGGCAAAGGCCGCGCTTCGGTGTCTGGAGGATGATTCTTTCGACGCAGGGTTACGATTCCGCTTCTCGCAGGCGAACCGGCCCGCTAATAGAGACGCCGCCGAGACGACCGACACAAGAGGGACTTTCATGCAGTTTGCGATCTGGGTGGCGACGCTCGCCGCAGCCGTGATGGGCGCGCCCGACGCAGCCTTCGCTGCGGAAGCCCTGCCGGGCGGGACCATGTCGCTGCTCTGGGCCGTTCCCTTCGCCGGCATCCTGCTTTCGATCGCCACCGGTCCGCTCTTCTTCCCGCATTTCTGGGAGCATCATTACGGCAAGATTTCCGCCTTCTGGGCAGCCCTGGTGATCCTGCCGATGATGGCGGGCTTCGGCTTCTCGACGGCGCTGGGCGCGGTGCTGCACACGATCCTGCTCGAATACATGTCCTTCATCATCCTGCTGTTCGCCCTGTTCACCATCTCGGGCGGCATTCTGGTGTCGGGCAACATCCACGGCACGCCGCTGGTCAATTCCGGTCTCCTGCTGATCGGCGCGCTGATGGCTTCCGTGGTGGGAACGACGGGCGCGTCGATGATCCTGATCCGCCCGATCATCCGCGCCAACGACAACCGCCGCCACAACGCGCACGTCATCGTCTTCTTCATCTTCCTGGTTTCCAACATCGGCGGCTCGCTCACCCCGCTGGGCGACCCGCCGCTGTTCCTCGGCTTCCTGCGCGGCGTCGACTTCTTCTGGACGACGACGCACCTGCTGCCTGAAATGCTGTTCGTGGGCGGCATCGTGCTGGCGCTGTTCTTCGCGCTCGACACGTGGCTCTACCGCCGCGAGGAGGCGAGGCCGCCGGTAGCCGACCCCACGCCCGATTCGCGTGTGCGCATCCGCGGGCTGGTGAACCTGCCGCTGCTGGTGGGCGTCATTGCCGCGATCCTGATGTCGGGCATGTGGAAGCCCGGCATCGACATCACCATTCACGGCGTCCACGTCGAACTGCAGAACCTTTTGCGCGACATCATCATCGTCGGGCTGGCGATCGTTTCGCTGGTCGTCTCGCGCAAGGATTACCGCGAGGCCAACGGCTTCAACTGGGAGCCGATCCGCGAGGTGGCCAAGCTGTTCGCCGGCATCTTCGTCTGCATCATCCCGGTCATCGCCATCCTGCAGGCGGGCCTCGAAGGCGCGTTTGCACCCCTGGTCTCGCTGGTGACGGGCCCGGGCGGCGCGCCCAACGACCTGGCCTACTTCTGGCTCACCGGCATCCTCTCGTCCTTCCTCGACAATGCGCCGACCTATCTCGTCTTCTTCGAGATGGCGGGCGGCGACCCGCAGGTGCTGATGACGACGCTGGCCCGGACGCTCACGGCGATATCGGCCGGCGCGGTCTTCATGGGCGCCAACACCTATATCGGCAACGCGCCCAACTTCATGGTCTACGCCATCGCCCGCAGCCAGGGCATCGCGATGCCCTCGTTCTTCGGCTACATGCTGTGGTCGGGCGCGGTGCTGATCCCGGTCTTCCTGCTGACAGGGTTCATCTTCTTCACCTGAGGGCTCAATCCAGCGTGCGGCGGAAGCGAGCCAGCGCCACGCCGCCATAGGCGAGGACGAACAGGCACAGCACGACGATTTCCGTCGTCACCTCGTGCGTGTTCGCGCCTTTCAGCATGACCGCCCGGATCACGCGCAGGAAATGGGTGAGCGGGAAGAACTCGCCGATCCACTGCGCCCACAGCGGCATGCCGCGAAACGGGAACATGAAGCCCGACAGCATGATCGACGGCAGGAAGAAGAAGAAGGTTAGCTGAAGCGCCTGCATCTGCGTGCGCGCGATTGTCGAGATGAAATAGCCCAGCAGCACCAGCGCCAGCACGAAGATGAGCACGGCCGCGAGAAGCAGCGCGATGCTGCCCACGAACGGCACGTCGAACAAGAGCTTTGCCGCCGACAGCACGACGATCACCTGCACCGACCCGACGGCGAGATAGGGCAGCACCTTTCCCAGCATGATCTCGAACGGGCTGGCGGGCATGGCCAGCAGGTTCTCCATCGTCCCACGCTCGATCTCGCGGGTCAGTGCGATGGAGGTCATCATCACCATCGTCATCTGCAGGATGACGCCGAGCAGGCCCGGCACGATGTTGTACTGGGAAACGCCTTCCGGGTTGTAGCGGCGGTGGACGACCACCTCGAGCCGGCTGGATGCGTCCTGCGCGGCGGCGGCCTGCATTCCGCGCTCGCGCAGCAGTGCCTGGTTTGCGACCGTGCCGAGCGTCGAGATCGCGCCGCTGGCCACCGACGGGTCGGTCGCATCGGCCTCGATGAGGATTTGCGGGCTGTCGCCCCTGTCGACCCGGCGCGCGAAGTCTGAAGGGATCGTCACCACGAACACCACCTGCCCCGACGCGATCAGCGCCTCGGCCTCGGCCGCGCTGGCGGTCACGTGGTCGAAGCGGTAGTAGCCCGTCGTCTCCAGCGCCGACACCATGGCGCGGGTATAGTGATCCTGGCTGACGGCCACGAGTGCTGCGGGAAGCTGCTTCGGGTCCGAATTGATCGCGTATCCGAACAGCAGAAGCTGCGCCAGCGGTACGCCGAGCATCATGGTGAAGGTGATGCGGTCTCGCCGCATCTGGATGAACTCCTTGATGAGGAGCGCTGCGAGGCGCGCGAGGGAGAAGGCGGCGTTCATTGCATGTTGTCCCGCGCGCCGCTCATGAACTGGATGAACACGTCTTCCAGGCTCGTCTCGCCGCGCTCGAAGGACACGCCTTTCCGCCCGCCGGTGTATTCTGCCAGAGATTTTTCAAGCAGCGCTGCATCGCTGCCGACGACATGCAGCGTGGTGCCGAAGGGCGCGGCCTGCTCGACGCCCGGTAGCGCGGAAATCTGTTCGGCCAGCTTGTGGAGATCCTCTCCCCGTACGACGAAGGTCGTCAGGCCCGCGTCGCTCACCACCTCGTCCACCGTTCCCGTCGCCAGCATCTTTCCATAGGCGATGTAGCTGATGCGGTGGCAGCGCTCGGCCTCGTCCATGTAGTGGGTCGAGACCAGGACCGTGAGCCCGTTTGCGGCCAGCCGGTGGATTTCGTCCCAGAAGTCGCGGCGCGCCTTGGGATCGACGCCGGCTGTCGGCTCGTCCAGCAGCAGCAGCTTCGGCCGATGCATGATGCAGGCGGCAAGGGCGAGGCGCTGCTTCCACCCGCCGGAGAGCGTGCCTGCCAGCTGGTCGCGGCGCGAGCCGAGGCCCAGTTCGTCGAGCGTGCGGTCGACATGCTCGCCGACCGGGTCGAGCTGGTAGAGCCGGGCGACGAAAGCGAGGTTTTCGGCGATCGTCAGATCCTCGTAGAACGAGAATTTCTGCGTCATGTAGCCGACCTCGCGCTTGATCTTGAGCGCGTTGGTTCTCAGGTCGAAGCCCAGCACGCGGCCTTCGCCTTCATCCGGCGTCAGCAGGCCGCACATCAGGCGGATGGTGGTTGTCTTGCCGGAGCCGTTGGGCCCGAGGAAGCCGACTATCTCGCCCTCGCCGACGGTCATCGAAACATGGTCCACGACCGTCTTGTCGCCGAAGCGCTTGACCAGCCCGCTGACCTCGATGGCGTTCATGGTGCGAGATCCACGTCGACGATCTGGCCGGGCTTCAGGGCGCTCGCGTCGCCTTCGGCCCGCGCCTCGACCAGATGCACCAGCTTCTGCCGCGTATCCAGCGAGTAGATGACCGGCGGCGTGAATTCGGGCTCCGGCGAAACGTAGCTGACGCGCGCAGTCAGCCCGTCCGCACAGCCGTCGCAGCGCACGGCAAGCAGGCTTCCCATCTCGATCGAGGAGAAGCGCGGCTCCGGCACGTAGAGCTTGAGCTTCACGCCGCCGTCGGGCAGCAGCGACAGAACGGGTGCGGCCGGCCCGGCGGTATCCCCCTGTATGCGGATGACGTCGTCCACCCGTCCGGCGACAGGGGCGACGAGTGTGCGCTTGTCCAGCCTCCACCGCGCCTGCTCCAGCAGTGCGTCTGCTCTTTTCGTCGCGCCTTCGGCGGCGCGGATCGCTCCCTCGCGCGCTGGCAGGCGCGCCACCTCCAGGTTGGCTTCCGCCTCGCCAACGGAGGCGGTGGCCAGTTCCAGCGCGGTTTCGTCGCGGTCGAGATCGGCCTGCGTGGAGATGCCGCGCCGCCGCAGGTCGCCCGTGCGCTCCACCACGCGCCTGGCCTCGGCCTCCTGCGCGTTGGCTGAACGCAGCGCAGCCTCGATCACCGCCATCTCCTGCGGGCGCTTGCCGAGCTTCAGGTCTGCGAGTTGTGCCCGCGCCTGTGCCAGGGCCGCCTCTGCTTCCGCCACCGCGAGGCTGGCGTCGTCTGTTTCCAGCCTCGCCAGAACCTGCCCGGCCTCGACCCGGTCGCCGCGGCGGACGTCCAGCGCCAGAATCTGCGCGGTTTCGATCGGGGCCAGCATCACGTACTCGCCTTCCACATACCCCACGGCCAGCGTTGCCGGCTGTGCGCAGGCGGCAAAAAGCCAGCTGGCGAAAGGGATGGCGCAGAGATAGCTCATCACGGCCTCCGGCGTGCCGCTATTGCGGCCTTGACGTTGATGATGATGGCGTTGGCGATCTTGCGGGCCTCGTCCGGTCCCACCTGCTCCCACGCCATCCGCCGCACCACCGCTTCGCGCCCGATCCGGAAATAGACGAGCTGGCCGATCATCGAGAACACGGCGATCTTGACGTCCTCGCTGTCCGGCCCCTCGCCGGTTGCCGTCGCCCAAATGCGGCATAGCAGCCCGTGCATCGGCTCGAACACGCCGCGATAGATGATGTCGAGTGCCGTCGTCGGGTGCTGCAATTCGGACAGGATGAAGCGCACGAAGACGGCCGCTTCCGGGCTGGCGAGCAGGAAACCGCTCATGCGATGGATGACAGCGACGAGTTGCGCCTCCGCAGCGTCGGCATCCGGCGCAGGGGGCGTCGCCTCGATGACGGGGGCCGCGAAACCGCGCATCGTCGCGACGATGTGCTGGGCACAGGCGTCGCGCAGCGCTTCCTTGCCGCCGAAATGATAGGCGATCGACCCGATATTCGCGTTTGCCTCGGCAGCGATCTCGCGGGTGGACGTTGCCGCATAGCCTCTTTCGCCGAACAGCTTGAGGCCCGCTTCGATAAGGGCTGCACGCGTAGTGTCGGCTGAGCGCGAAGCAGTGGATGTGTCGGTTCGTATTTTCATGATATCAATTTAATCAATCGATTGATTAAAGTCAAGTCGCGCCAACACGACCGGGTGGCTGCCGGCTCGATGGATTGGAACGAGGATGTCTCAGGCCGCGAGGCAGCTCGCGCAGTGGCCGCGTATTTCGACGGTCGTCTTCTCGGCCTTGAAGCCGTTCTGCGACGACCATGCGCCGAGCCGCTCGCGCACCACCTCGTCGGAAAACTCGTCCACCTGCCCGCAATCCTCGCAAATGGCAAACGCGATGAGCCCGTGGGCGTGGCAATGCGGATGCGCGCAGGCGACGAAGGCGTTGAGCGATTCCAGCCGGTGCACGAGCCCGAACCCGAGCAGCTTCTCCAGCGCGCGATAGACCTGGAGCGGCGCGCGGAAGCCGTCGGCTCTTAGCCGGTCGAGGATGGTGTAGGCCGAAAGCGGCCCGTCGGCCTTGGCCAGCGTGTCCAGCACCAGCGTCTGGTTTCGGGTGAGTTCCTGATGTGTCGCGCTCATGGCATCCGGTTTCCGTCCGCGGCCGACCCGCGTCTCGAGAATGCAGAGTAGGGGAGCAGGCTCACCAGGAAAAGGGCGAGCGCTGCGACCACGATGGAAGGCCCCGACGGCGTGTCGAATTCGAGCGAGCCGAACAGGCCGCCCGCAACCGCCACCGCGCCGATGCCCGATGCCATCAGCGCCATCTGCTCGGGCGTGGCGGCAAAGCGCCTTGCCGTGGCGGCGGGGATGATCATCAGCGCGGTAATCAGCAGGATGCCGACGATCTTCATCGCGATGGCGATGACCAGCGCCATCAGCAGCATGAAGACCACGCGGGAGCGCTCCGGCGCCATGCCTTCGGCGCGCGCCAGTTCCTCGTTGACGGTCGCGGCCAGAAGCGGCCGCCACAGCCAAGCGATGACCGCCAGAACCACCGCCCCGCCGCCGTAGATTAGCGCGATGTCGAGACGCGACACGGCGAGGATGTCGCCGAACAGGAAGCCCATCAGGTCGATGCGAACCCATGTCATGAAGGCGACCATCACGAGGCCGAGCGCCAGCGTGGCATGTGACAGGATGCCGAGCAGCGCGTCGGTGGAAAGCGCGCCGCGACGCTGAAGCACGAGAAGGGCCCCCGAAACCATGGCTGCGGCGATGAACACGCCGACGGTCAGGTTGATCTCGAACAGGAAGGCGAGCGCGACCCCCAGAAGTGCCGAATGCGCCATCGTGTCGCCGAAATAGGCCATGCGCCGCCACACGATGAAGCAGCCGAGCGGGCCGGTCGTCACCGCCAGCCCGATGCCGGCGATCAGCGCGCGCGTGAAGAAATCATCGAGCATGGCCGCCCCCCTCATGGTCATGCCCATGCCCATGCCCGTGCCCATGATCGTGCGTATGGTCGCCGTGGTGCCCGTCGCCCGCGTGGCAATGCTCGGTCACGGTGCCGTCGGCATGCAGCACGCGGCCGTCCGGCAGGTGCGTGTGGTCGTGATCGTGGCGGTAGACGGCCAGCGTGCCCGCCGCGCGCGCGCCGAAAAGCTGATGGTACTCCGGGCTTGCGGCCACCGATTGCGGCGTGCCGCGGCAGCAGACATGCCCGTTCAGGCAGATGACCGTGTCTGTACTGGCCATCACGACGTGCAGATCGTGCGAGATCAGCAGAATGCCGCAGCCGGTCTCGTCGCGGATCCTGCCGATGAGATCGTAGAGCGCGACCTCGCCTGCGAAATCGACGCCCTGCACCGGCTCGTCCAGCACCAGCAGGTCGGGCTTGCGCAGGATGGCGCGGGCCAGAAGCGCGCGCTGGAACTCGCCGCCCGAAAGCGCCTGCACCTCCGCGCCCGCCAGATGCGAGATGCCGACGGAAGCCAGAGCCTCGGCAATTTCGGAAGCGTTATGCGCGGCCGTCAGGCTCATCAGCCTCGCCACGGTCAGCGGCAGCGTCCAGTCGATCGAAAGCTTCTGCGGCACGTAGCCGACGCGCAGACCCGGCAGGCGCCAGACACTGCCCTCGTCGGGCTTGAGGACGCCGATCGCCGACCGTGCAGTGGTGCTCTTGCCCGAGCCGTTGGGACCGATCAGCGTGACGATCTCGCCGCGCGCGATGTCGAACTCCACATTGCGCACCAGCCAGCGCCCGCCCCGGTACACGCCGGCGCCCTTCAGGCTGACGAGGGTCTCGCGCGGGCCGCGCAGGGCGGGATCGGATTTTTTCAGCATCGTGTCCGTTCGGGGTTGCCACCGGCATATGGCACACGTTATAGCGCTGCGCAATGTAATATCATTACATCCGTTTCTGACACATGAGGAGAGACCGCGCCATGACCCTGAAAAAGCTCCGCACCATCACGCTTGCCTCTGCCTCGCTCGCGGTCCTCGGCACCGGCCATGCCATCGCGATGGACGGCGTGGTGGCCTCGATCAAGCCGATACATTCGCTCGTCTCTGCGGTCATGGAAGGGGTGGGCGAGCCCGAGCTGATCGTGCGCAGCACCGGATCGGAGCACGCCTATACGCTGCGGCCATCCGATGCCAACGCCCTGCAGAACGCGAAGATCGTCTTCTGGGTCGGCCACGAGATGGAAACCTTTCTGGAAGGCCCGATAGAGACGCTGGCCGGCGGCGCGACGGTCGTCGCGCTGGAAGATGCCGAAGGGTTGGAAAAGCTGAAGTTCCGCGAAGGCGGCCCGTTCGAGGCGCATGCGCATGGCGAAGACGATCACGGCCATGCCCATGAGGGCCACGATCATGAGGGCCACGATCACGCGCATGACGACCATGGGCACGATGAACACCATAGCCACGCGCATGGCGAATACGACCTGCATTTCTGGCTCGACCCGCTCAATGCCAAGCTGCTTCTGGCGCAGATCGAGAAGACGCTTAGCGAAGCCGATCCCGACAATGCAGAGCGCTACAGGGCCAATGTCGAAACCTATTCCGCAAGGCTGGACGAGCTGGTCTCCGAGGTCGAGGCTCAGCTCGCTCCTGTGAAGGACAAGCCCTTCGTCGTCTTCCACGACGCCTATCAGTATTTCGAGCAGCGCTTCGGCGTGAACGTCGTCGGCTCGATCACCGTCAATCCCGAGATCATGCCCGGCGCGCAGCGTGTGGCCGAGATCAAGGCGCGGATTGCCGAGCTTCGTGCTGCCTGCATCTTCGCCGAGCCGCAGTTCGAGCCGCGTCTGGTGTCCGTCGTGGCCGAGGGGACGGACACGAAATCCGGTGTGCTCGACCCGCTGGGCGCGGACCTCGACGACGGCCCGGAGCTCTATTTCGAGCTCATCCGCAACATGGGCACTTCCATGGCGGCCTGCCTTTCGCAGGCCGGCTGACGCTCAGCCCTCCTCGAAGCCGGTCAGCACGCCGACTGCGTTGATGCCGATCTCGTCCACCGCATACCCGCCTTCCATGACGAAGAGCGTCGGCAGGCCGAGCTGCGCGATGCGCCGGCCCATCCTTGGGTAATCGGCGCTGCTCAGCCTGAAATTGCTGATCGGGTCGCGCTCGAACGTATCGACGCCGAGCGACACGATCAGCACGTCCGGCGCGTGCCCCGCGACGAGATCGCAGGCACGATCGAGCGCCGCGCTCCAGCCGCTCCAGTCGGTGCCGGCCGGCATCGGGAAATTGTGGTTGAAGCCGTGGCCTTCACCCTCGCCCCGCTCGTCGGCATGGCCGAGGAAGTAGGGATATTCCGTCATCGGGTCCCCGTGCAGGTTGACGACCTGCACATCGGCCCGCGCGTAGAAGATCTGCTGCGTGCCGTTGCCGTGGTGGTAGTCGATGTCGAGGACGGACACGCGCCGCGCACCCGCGTCGATGAAGCTCTGCGCTGCGACCGCGGCGTTGTTGATGAAGCAGTAGCCGCCCATGAAGTTCGAGCCGGCATGATGGCCGGGCGGACGGCACAGCGCAAAGGCGGCGGGCTCGCCCGAGCGCACGAGCCCCGCTGCCGTCAGCGCGGTGTCGTGCGAGGACTTGATCGCCTCCCACGTACCCTTCACGAAGGTCGCGCCGCCGTCGAAGGCGTAGAACCCCAGCTTCGCTTCGATGGCCTGTGGCGGCACGTCGCCGCGCAGGCCTCTCGTCGGAAACACGTAGGGCATGGCCGTTCCGCCACGCCCCGCTTTCTCCCATTCCGGCCACACCGTGGGCAGGAAGGCGAGATAGGCGGGATCGTGGACCTTGCGCGCGGTCGCAAGCTCGTGCTCGTCCGGTTCGGTGATCGGCCCGAGGCCCACTTCGGCAACGCGCGCCTTGATGATCTCGGCACGCGAGGGCATTTCGTAGGCGGGCAGGATTGCTCCCGCATCGAGTTCGACATTGCCCGCGTGCGCGGCGTGGCGAGGGGAAAGGATGGTCCTCATCGGCCTGTTGTCGCCCATGGCGCGGCATCGGTCCAGAACCATCACCCAAAAAGAGAAAGCCCCGCTTGGGCGGGGCTTTCGCAGGGGCTGGGAACGGGATCAGTGACGGCCCAGCCAGGTGTCGATTTCCTTGTCGGCCTCGTCCTGCGCCTTGCCGTAGCGCTCCTGGATGCGGCCGGCCAGCTCGGTGCGCTTGCCCTTGATGACGTCGAGATCGTCATTGGTGAGCTTGCCCCACTGCTGCTGGACCTTGCCCTTGAACTGTTCCCAATTTCCTTCGACCTGATTCCAGTTCATTGTCGGTCTCCTTTCGACATTTCTTGTTCGGCAGGGCGATTTGCCCTTCGGCAGGGTTAACGTGGGCAACCGGCATGGGTTCCGACACGACGAGGCTGAGCATCGACGACGCCGTGGCGCTGGCGCAGCAGGCCTGCGAGCGCGCCGGGGCGGGAGAGGCTGCTGCCCGGTCGCTGGCGCGCGCGGTGGTGGATGCCGAGGTCGCCGGCCAGCCCAATGTCGGGCTCGCGCACCTGATCGACCACCTTGATGCGTTGCGGGCGGGGCGCATCGCCGGCCATGCCGTGCCGGCCGTCACCCGTCCCGCGCCGGCCTTCTTCCATTGCGATGCCGGTGGCGGCATCGCGCAGCTCGGCTTCGACATGGCGTTCGACGAACTGGCGCAAACGGCGCGTCAGCTCGGCATCGCGCTGTTCGCGCAGCACAATGCCTATACCTGCGGCGCATTGGGCTGGTTCGCCAACCGGCTGGCGGATGAGGGTCTGGTGGCGATCGCGGCGACCAACGGGCCGGCGCTGTTGGCGGGCTCAGGCGGCACGAAGCCTGTCTATTGCACCAATCCTTTGGCCTTCGCCGCGCCACGAGCCGGCGGGCCGCCGCTGCTGATCGACCAAGCCTCCAGTGAAACCGCCTTCGTCAATGTCCGGCAGGCGGCCAAGGCGGGACGAGCCATTCCGCAGGGATGGGCGCTCGATGCCGACGGCAACCCCACGACCGACGCCAAGGCGGCCGTGAAGGGTGCGCTTCTGGCCTTCGGCGGCGCACGCGGCGCGAATATCGCGCTGATGGTGGAGGTGCTCGCAGCCGGGCTGACGGGCGCGAACTGGTCGCTCGACGCGCCGTCCTTCGTTTCAGGCTCGCAGAGCCCCGGTAGCGGACTGCTTGTCATCGCGATCGAGCCGAGGCTGCTTGATCCGGATTTCGAAAACCGCCTCGGCGCCCAGCTCGATCGGCTGGACGCGGCGTACGGCGTCCACATTCCCGGCGCGGGCAAGGGTGCGTCGCGGCAGGCGGCGCAGCGCGCCGGACTGGAGATCGCCAACGCGATTCTTGCGCGCCTGCGGGGCTGACGACCTCCCGCAAATGAACTTCTTTTGACACCGGGGTCGTTTCAGGTTTTCGCCGGAACGCCCCTCCACCGTCTTCGGCGGTTCTTGAGGACGAGCCACTTGTCTCATCTGTCTTTCTGACCCCCCGCTTCGCAGGGAGGATCCTGGGTTGCCCACGGCCGCGACGCCGGATCTACGCGAAGTCTGAAACTTCCCAACCGCTGACCGCACAAAGAAAAACCGCCGGATCGCTCCGGCGGTTTCTTGGTTTGTCAGACAGACCGGGACGATCAGTCCTTGGTGGTCTGCTTCTTCAGCGCGGCGCCGAGAATGTCGCCCAGCGAAGCGCCCGAGTCGGTCGAACCGTACTGTGCGACGGCTTCCTTCTCTTCGGCGATTTCCAGCGCCTTGATCGAGACCTGCAGCCTGCGGGTCTTCTTGTCGAAGGCGATGACGCGGGCATCGACCTTCTGGCCGACCTGGAAGCGCTCGGGACGCTGCTCGTCGCGGTCGCGCGACAGGTCCGAACGCTTGATGAAGGACTCGACGTCGTGGTCGACGAGGCGAACTTCAAGCCCGCCGTCCTTCACGTCGGTGACCTCGCAGGTGACGATCGCACCCTTGCGCAGTTCGCCCGAGGAAGCGGCTTCGCCGATCGAATCGCGGCCCAGCTGCTTGATGCCGAGCGAGATGCGCTCCTTCTCGATGTCGACGTCGAGGACCTGCGCCGAAACCATGTCGCCGCGGTTGTACTCCTCGATCACCTGCTCGCCCGGACGGTTCCAGTCGAGGTCGGAGAGGTGGACCATGCCGTCCACGTCGCCGTCGAGGCCGATGAACAGGCCGAACTCGGTCTTGTTCTTGACCTCGCCCTCGACAACCGAGCCCGAAGGATGGTTGCGGGCGAATGCCTCCCACGGGTTCTCCAGCGTCTGCTTGAGGCCCAGCGAGATGCGGCGCTTCTGCGGGTCGACCTCGAGAACCACGACCTCGACTTCCTGCGTCGTCGACAGGATCTTGCCGGGGTGCACGTTCTTCTTGGTCCAGGACATTTCCGAGACGTGGATGAGGCCTTCGATGCCCGGCTCCAGCTCGACGAACGCACCGTAGTCGGTGATGTTCGTGACGGTTCCGCTGATCTTCTTGCCGATCGGGAACTTGGTGCCGATGTCCTGCCACGGATCGCTCTCGAGCTGCTTCATGCCGAGCGAGATGCGGTGGGTTTCCTGGTTGATGCGGATGATCTGCACCTTGACCGTCTGACCGATGTTGAGGATTTCGGTCGGATGGTTGACGCGGCGCCATGCCATGTCGGTGACGTGCAGCAGGCCGTCGATGCCGCCGAGGTCGACGAACGCACCGTAGTCGGTGATGTTCTTGACCACGCCTTCCACGACCTGACCTTCTTCGAGGTTCTGGACGATCTCCGAGCGCTGCTCTGCACGGCTCTCTTCGAGAACGGTGCGGCGCGACACGACGATGTTGCCGCGACGGCGATCCATCTTGAGGATCTCGAAGGGCTGCGGGTTGTGCATGAGGGGCGTGACGTCGCGGATCGGGCGGATGTCCACCTGCGAACGCGGCAGGAACGCCACTGCGCCGTCCAGATCGACCGTGAAGCCGCCCTTGACCTGGTTGAAGATGACGCCTTCGACGCGCTCGCCGGCGTTGAACTTGGCTTCGAGGCGGACCCAGCTCTCTTCGCGGCGAGCCTTCTCGCGCGACAGCATGGCTTCGCCAAGCGCGTTCTCGATGCGCTCGACATAGACCTCGACCTCGTCGCCGGCCTTGAGTTCCTTGGCGCTCGCGCCGAACTCCTTGAGCGGCACGCGACCTTCGACCTTCAGGCCGACGTCGATGATGGCCATGTCCTTCTCGATGGCCGTGATGAGGCCCTTGACGACCGAACCTTCAGCGGAATGCTCGGCGGAAAACGACTCGTCGAGAAGGCTGGCGAAATCGTCGCGGGTGGGATTTGCGTTGGACATATGTTCTCCTGGGTGCCCGGCCGCTCTGGGCTCTCGGGCTGCGCCGTCGGTTTGCGTTGCGTGTGGCCTGCCGTGCATCGCGATCCTTTCGGGATCGGCTGCCGCTGTCGCGGCGTTCCGGCGCATGGAGATGCGGGCAGACCGGTTTCGGCATGAACGAAAATGCGCCGCAGGCCTTTTCCTCGTCGGAAAAGAGATGCGTCGCGCCTCGTTGTCAGCCTTCGTTCCCGGAAGCCATGGCCTGTTCGACCAGTGTTTTCGCCGCCTGGAACGCGGTCTCTATATCCATTTCGCTCGTATCGAGCAAGTGCGCATCGGCTGCGGGCCGCAGCGGCGAATCCTCGCGGCCCATGTCGCGCTGGTCGCGGCGCCTGATGTCGTCGAGGATCTGCTCGAGATCGGCCTTGCCGCCGCGCGCCTCGATCTCGGCGAGCCGCCGGCGCGCGCGCACCTCCGCGCTTGCGGTGAGGTAGAGCTTCACGTTCGCATCCGGGCAGACCACGGTGCCGATGTCGCGGCCATCGAGCACGGCGCCCGGCGGCCGCGTGGCGAACTCGCGCTGCTTGTCCACCAGCGCGCGCCGAACGGAAGGGATCACGGCCACCTGCGAAGCGGCCTCGCCGATCGCATGCTGCGACAACACTTCCCGATCCATCGCCCCCAGATCGACCTGCCGCGCGGCGGTCTCGGCCGCCGACACGTTGTCGAGCGGCAGGCCGTAGCTCAGCATGCGATGCGCGACGGCGCGATAGCTGAGCCCGGTATCGAGCAGGTTGAGATGGAAATGATCGGCCAGCCGCCGCGCGAGCGTCCCCTTGCCCGCCCCCGCCGGCCCGTCGATGGCGATGATGAACCCGGCCCCCATCGCTTAAACCGACCGCATCATGCCGCCGTCGATGCGCACGCTCTGGCCGGTGATGTAGGACGACTTTTCCGATGCGAGGAACAGGATCAGCTCCGCCACTTCCTCCGCCTTGCCGTAGCGCTTCATCGGCACGTTCTGCCGGCGCTCCTCGGTCGGCGCGATGCTGTCGATCCAGCCTGGCAGCACGTTGTTCATGCGCACCTTGCGGGCCGCGTACTCGTCGGCGAAGAGCCGCGTATAGGCCGCCAGCCCCGCGCGTGCCACGGCCGAGGTGGGGAACATCGCGCTCGGCTCGTCCACCCACGCTGTCGAGATGTTGACGATGGAACCGCCTTCTTCCTGCGCCGCCATCACGGGCGCGACGAGGCGCACCGCGCGCACCACGTTCATGAAATACACGTCGAAGCCGGTGCGCCACTGCTCGTCGGTGATGTCGAGCAGCGGTGCGCGCGGCCCGTGCCCTGCCCCGTTCACCAGAACGTCGATCCGTTCCCATCTGTCCATGGTGGCCTCGACGAAGCGTTTGAGGTCGTCGCCCGACTGGTTGGAGCCGGTGAAGCCCAGCCCGCCGAGCTCGTTGGCCAGCGCCTCACCCTTGCCTGACGACGAAAGCACGGCCACCGAATAGCCGCTCTCGGCCAGTTTGCGCGCCGCTGCCGCACCCATGCCGCTGCCGCCGCCGACAACCATCGCAATCTTTTTATCGCTCATATCGGGGTACTCCTAAGCTATCTCCGCGCCCAGCCCGGTCATCAGGTCGAAAAACTCGGGGAAGCTGGTGGCGACCATGCTGCGGTCATCGACCGTTATCGGCTTTTCGGCCGCAAGTCCCATGACAAGGAAGCTCATGGCGATGCGGTGGTCGAGATGGGTTTCGACCGTTCCGCCGCCTATGCCGCTGCCGCCGGGGCGGCCGCGCACCGTCAGCGAGGTCTCGCCTTCCGTGCAGTCCACGCCGTTGGCCTCCAGCCCGCGCGCCACGGCGGCAAGCCTGTCGCTTTCCTTGACGCGCAGCTCTTCGAGCCCGTCCATCACCGTCTCGCCTTCCGCAAACGCGGCCGCCACCGCCAGCACCGGATATTCGTCGATCATGAACGGCGCGCGGGCGGGCGGCACCGTCACGCCCTTCAGCTCCGAATGGCGCACCCGCAGATCGGCCATGTCCTCGCCGCCGGCATTGCGGCGATTGAGGATTTCGATGTTCGCGCCCATCTCCAGCAGCGTATCGATCAGTCCGGTGCGGGTCGGATTCATCAGCGCGCCCTCGATGATGACGTCCGAGCCGGGCACCAGCAGCGCCGCTACCATGGGGAACGCCGCCGAGGACGGGTCGCCCGGAACCGCGATGGTCTGTCCGGTCAACCTCGGCTCGCCCTCGATGCGGATGTGGCGAACGCCCTGGGCGTCGGTTTCCACCTCCAGCGTGGCACCGAAGCCGGCCAGCATCTTTTCTGTATGGTCGCGCGTCATGATAGGCTCGATCACGGTGGTGACGCCGGGGGTGTTCAGCGCGGCCAGCAGCACGGCGGACTTCACCTGCGCCGAGGCCATCGGCACGCGGTAGCTGATCGGTGTCGCGCGCTTCGGGCCGCGCAGCGTCAGCGGCATGCGGTCGCCCTGTGCAGCCTCCAGCACCTGCACGCCCATCTCGCGCAGCGGGTCGAGCACACGGCCCATCGGCCGCTTGGAAAGCGAGGCGTCGCCGATGAAGGTCGTCTTCATGTCGTAGGTGCCCACCAGCCCCATGGTCAGGCGCGAGCCGGTGCCGGCATTGCCGAAGTCGAGCGGCGCAACCGGCTCCAGCAGGCAGCCATTGCCCACGCCCTGGATGATCCATTCCCCGCCCTGTTTCTCGATGCGCGCGCCCATCGCCTTCATCGCCTCGCCGGTGCGCAGCACGTCCTCGCCTTCCAGCAGCCCGGTGATGCGCGTCTCGCCCGCGGCGAGCCCGCCGAACATGAACGAACGGTGGGAGATCGACTTGTCGCCGGGAACCTTGATGCTGCCCGAAAGCGGCTGCGAGCGGGAGGCGGTTGCGGGAACGGGCGTTGCGTGTGCGTTCATGCGGGTGGTCCTTGCCTGGCGCGGCAGAGCGGGTGGTGGTATGGCGGCGGTCCTAACACGGTGGCCGCGTGCGGTCATCCCCCGGCGGCAGGCCTTGGATGAAAAGGCTTTTTCACGATCGCGGCGAGGCATGTCGACACATGCGGCAGGACGGTTGACATAGGCTTTGACACCACGCCTACTTGCGTTTATGGGGACCGCACTTTTTTACGAGGAAGGGGCCGCCGCACATCAGGTATGGCCCCGGCGGGCCACCCCGGCGAATGGCGGTCCCGGCAAGCAAAGCAGACGAAGAGGCAGCAGGTGGCAAATCCCGATCTCGGCGCCAAGCGCATCTGCCCGGAAACGGGCCGCAAATTCTACGACCTGAACAAGGATCCCATCGTTTCGCCCTATACGGGCCAGTCCTATCCCCGCTCCTATTTCGAGAGCGGCTCGTCCTCGTCGGCCGTCGCCGATGACGAAGAGGTCGAGGAGAAGGAAGTCGACACCGAGGAAGAGGGCGCGGAGATCGTTTCGCTCGAAGATGCGGACGACGAGGCCAAGGGCGGCAAGGACGACGATGTCGATCTCGGCGACGATGACGACGACGATGTCGACCTTGGCGACGACGATGACGACACCTTCCTCGCCGACGACGACGAAGAGGACGAGGACGACGTTTCCGGCATCATCGGCGTCGGCGACGACGACGACGACAGCTGAGCGAAAAAAGGCCTCAAACGAGGCTTGATATTGACGACAGGCGGGTTTAGAAGCCGCCTCGATAACCGGTGCACCACCCAGGCGCACCGGTAGGATGCCGGAAACGGCAGCGGCCCTCGGGCCGGCGTGGGGCCATAGCTCAGCTGGGAGAGCGCCTGCATGGCATGCAGGAGGTCAGCGGTTCGATCCCGCTTGGCTCCACCAAATTTCCCTCTCTCACGGCAGTTCGCTTCGCCCCCGCTTCCGATCGGCGGATCGCTCTTGTCTTTTCTCGCTTTTGTCGTGGCGCGGGCAATGCGGGCGCGGAACCGGGGCGTCGCGAAACGGTTTTGAGGAAAACCGGAGACGCCTATCTTGTCGGCACGAGCTCAGCCATCGCGATCGGGTACGGCGCGGGCCGTCCGCGACTTCGGCCGTGCGGCCGGCGGGGCGCTGGTGTTCTCGCTGCCGATGCTGATGACCATGGAGCTGTGGTGGCTCGGCTTCTATCTCGACCGCGCGCGGCTGCTCGTGCTGTTCCTCACGGCGCTGCCGCTGCTCGTCGTCCTTTCGCACCATGTCGGCTTTGAACGGACGCGCGGCTGGCGCGACGACATCCTCGATGCGCTGATCGCGGCCGGCATCGCTGCGGTCGTCTGCACCACGTTGCTAATTCTTTTCGGCACGATCACCTTCGATACCCCGCCTGACGAGATCGTCGGCAAGGTGGCGATACAGAGCGTGCCTGCGTCGATCGGCGCGCTTCTGGCAAGAAGCCAGTTCGGGCACGGCGCGGCGGACGACGAGGATGTGGCCGACGAGGAGGAGCCCTATGGTGGCGAACTCTTCCTCATGGGCGTGGGCGCGCTTTTCCTGGGGTTCAATGTCGCGCCGACGGAGGAGATGATGCTGATTTCCTACCAGATGTCGCAATGGCATGCGCTCGCGCTGGTCGTCCTTTCGCTCGTCCTCATGCACGGCTTCGTCTTTGCGCTCGGCTTTGCCGGCGGTTCGGAGGTCTCGCCCGACGAACCGTGGTGGAGCCCCTTCGTCAGGCTTACCTTGCCCGGCTACGTGATAGCGCTGGCCATCAGCTTCTACCTGCTTTGGCTTTTCGCACGCACCGACGGCCTGCCGGTCGAGGGCGTGGTCATGGCGGTCGTCGTGCTCGCCTTCCCCTCGGCCATCGGCGCCGCGGCCGCGCGCCTGATAATGTGAGGCTGCCATGGGCAAGACCAAGCCTGCCGGACGAGCCGGAAACGGCCGTCCGCTCATCGAGTGGGTGTTCGGAGGTGTTTCCGCTGCCGTCGTCGCCGCGCTGATCCTGTTTCTCGGCTATCAGGCGCTGTTCGGCGACGCCCGGCCTGCCGACCTGATGGTGACGATCGAGCGCATCGACGGGCTCGAAAGCGGCGCTGCGGTCGTCGTCGCCGTGGAGAACCGGGGCGACCGGGCGGCTTCGGCGGTTGCGGTCTATGCGTCGGAGCGCGGCGACGGCGCTTCGCGGCAACGGATCGAGTTCGACTATGTCGCCGCCCATGGCGTCAGGCGGGGCGCGTTCATCTTCTCCGAGCCCGTCGAGGCCGCCGATCTGCTGGTGGAGGTCGGCGGCTACACCGAACCCTAGGAAAGACCTGCCTATCGATGAAAAGAATTTATCGCCTCCCATGACAATTAACAATTCGACTCATCAAACCGCCGGCGCTTAACTGTTCCCAACAACAAGCCTGCGGCCGGATACCCCGGTGACAGACAGGAGAACCGGGGAATAGCGTGAACGATACGGCAGAGCTGACGACCGGATATTATGCAAGCGGCACCGAGGTGCGCGCAGCCTGTCGCGACGGGCGTCATACCGGTCAGACATCGGGTCTCGCGCAGGGCTTTCAGCAGGGCAACCTCGCCATCCTCCCAAGCGCCTATGCCGACGATTTCCTGCGCTACTGCGTCCGCAACCCCAAGCCCGCCCCGCTTCTCGGCGTCTCCGAGCCCGGCGATCCCTCGCTGCCGCAGATCGGCCGCGACATCGACATTCGCCGCGACCTGCCGCGCTATCGCGTCTTCCGCAATGGCGAGCCGGCCGAATCGGTCACCGATCTGGATGCGCTCTGGCGCGACGATTTCGTCAGCTTCGTCATCGGCTGCTCGTTCTCGTTCGAGACCGCGCTCCTGCGCGACGACATCCCCGTGCGCCATATCGCGGCGGGGCGTAACGTCGCCATGTACGTCACCAATATCGAGACCGAGCAGGCCGGGCCTTTCGGCGGCCCCATGGTTGTGTCGATGCGCTCGTTTTCCCCGCGTGATGCCATCCGCGCGGTGATCCTGTCGTCGCGCCTGCCCGAAGCGCACGGCGCGCCGGTGCATCTGGGCGATCCCGCGGCGATCGGCATCGCCGACCTGTCGAAGCCCGACTTCGGCGATGTGCCTGACATTCACGCAGGCGACGTGCCGGTGTTCTGGGCCTGCGGCGTGACCCCGCAATCGGCGATCAGGCGGGCGCGGCCCGAGATCGCCATCGTGCACGAACCCGGCCACATGCTGGTGACGGATTTGCGCGTGAGCATGAGTTGACCACGCCCCGGCTTCGGCCGGGTCGAGACTGCACTGCCGTTGACGACCTTGATAAGAGAAAGGGGAACCTGAGATGAAATCCGTATTCCGCACCCTGCTTGCCGGCGCAGCACTCCTGCCGCTCGCGACCGCCGCAACCGCCCAGGACCTTCCGGCCACCGATTTCAACGTGGTGGGAAGCTGGAGCAACCTGCCGCTCTACCAGGAGTTCGAGCGCAAGTTCTGGGAAGAGACCGTGCCCGCCGAATCGGGCGGCGCGATCAACGTCACCATGACGACCTTCGACCAGATGGGCGTGGCCGGCGCCGACGTCTACCGCATGCTGGGCGACGGCGTGTTCGACGTTGGCATGACGGTGGCCGACTACACGGTGGGCGACGCGCCCGAACTGGAAGGCCTCGACGTGCCGCTGATCGCCATGGACGCCGGCAGCGCCCGCAAGATGGTCGATGCCGCAAAGCCCTGGGTGGCCGATATCATGCGCGATCGCTTCAACGCGCATGCGCTCGCCATTGCGCCCTATCCGCCGCAGATCGTCTTCTGCAACGCCGAGATCGCCAGCCTCGACGACCTTGCCGGCAAGAAGATTCGCGGCTCCGGCCGCATGACCTCGCTGTTCCTCGAAGCGCTGGGTGCCGAGGGCATCACGCTCGCCTTCTCCGAAGTGCCGGGTGCGCTCGAGCGCGGCGTCATCGATTGCGCCGTCACGGGTGCGGGCTCGGGCTATGCGTCCGGCTGGCATGAATCCTCAACCCATCTGGTCAACCTGCCGCTCGGCGGCTGGGATCCGGTTGTCACCGCCGTCAACCTCGACAAGTGGGAAAGCCTCGATCCGGCGGTCCAGGCTTTCCTGACCGAGAAGGCCGCCAGCGAATTCGAGACCCCGGCATGGGAAGATGCCGACGGTGCGCTTGCCCGCGACATCGCCTGCCTGACGGGCTCGGGCGAATGTGCGCGCGGGCCTGCGGCTTCAATGACGCTGGTCGAGGTCTCGGCCGAAGATCAGGCCAAGGCCGTCGCGATCCTCGAAGACAAGATCCTACCCGACTGGGCGCAGCGCGCCGGCGGAGACTGGGCGCAGCGCTGGAACGAAACCGTCGGCGCGACGCTCGGCGTCTCGATCGCCGAGTAGGCGGCGGCAGCGCCATGGCACCGCACGCACAAACCCTCGCAGCGCCGGTGATGAAGATCACCGGCGTGTTGCGGGCGGCCAACCGCATCGTCGCGCTCGCCTGCGGTGTCGCGCTGCTGGTCGCCGTGGCGATGATCCTGATGGAGGTCGCGGGGCGGCGGTGGCCTTGGCTGCGCATCGGCGGGGCCGACGAGCTGTCGGGCTACGTGATGGCGGGCCTCGCCACCTGGGGCTTCGCCTATGCGCTGGTCGAGCGCGCCCATGTGCGCATCGACCTGCTCTACGTGAAACTGACCGCGCCCGGCCGGGCGTGGCTCGACATCGTGGCCATGGCCAGTGTGGCGTTCGTCGCCGTGCTGGTCGCCTACTATGCCTATGACGTGCTGGGCAAATCGCTGGCGCGGGGCTCCCGCTCCAACACGCCGCTCGCGATCCAGCTCTGGATACCGCAGGCGATCTGGTTTGCCGGCTGGGTCTGGCTCGCGGTCACCTCCACCGTGCTTCTGGCATGCGTGCTGCTGATGACCTTCGTACGGCGGTGGGCACAGGTCGCCGACCTTGCCGGCGTGACCTCCGAGACGGGAGAAGCGGTATGATGTGGTTTGTCGGCGGTGGCCTCGCCGTCCTGCTCGCGCTGTCCATCCCCGTCGGGGCCGCCTTGTTCCTGCTCGGCCTCGGGCTCGACTTCTTCTTCTCGCCGCTGCCGCTCATCCGCGGTCTCGGCCAGATGGTCTGGTCGTCGTCCGACAGCTTCCTTTTGATCGCGATCCCGCTTTTCGTGCTTCTGGGCGAGATCCTCGTGCGCGCCGGCATCGCCGAGCGCACCTATGCCACGCTCGACGCATGGTTCTCGTGGCTGCCGGGCGGGCTCGTCCATGCCAACATCGGCACGGCCACCATGTTTTCCGCCACCTCCGGCTCGTCGGTCGCCACGGCTGCCACCGTCGCCACCGTCGCCATGCCGCAGGCGGAAAAGCAGGGCTACGACCAGCGGCTCTTTGCCGGCGCGATTGCAGCCGGCGGCACGCTCGGCATCATGCTGCCGCCGTCGATCAACCTGATCGTCTACGGCTTCCTCACCCAGACCTCGGTGCCCCAGCTATTCATGGCCGGCATCCTGCCGGGCCTGCTCATGGCGGCCGGCTTCATGCTCATCACCGCGGTCATCTGCAAGGTCAGGCCGCAGCTTGGCGGGCCCAGCCGGTCGTTCACCTGGCGACAGCGTTTCGAGGGGCTGCGCCACCTGATACCGGTATTCCTCGTCTTCGCGATCATCATCGTCTCCATCTATCGCGGCTGGGCCACCCCCACCGAGGCTGCGGCCGTCGGCGTGGCGATGGCGATGGTCATCGCGGCCTTCTACAAGGCGCTCACGCCGGCCAACATGCGCGAGGCGCTCCTGGGCACCATCCGCACCACATCGCTGGTGATGTTCGTCATCGTCGGCGCGTACTTCCTCAACTACACGCTCGGCGCGACAGGGCTCGGCCGCCAGCTCACCGCTTTCCTCGACGGGCTGGGCCTCGGGCCCTACGGCATGCTGCTCATCATCATCCTGATGTACATCGTGCTCGGCTTCTTCATCGAGACGCTGGCGCTGATGATCGCGACGATCCCGATCGTCGTGCCCATCGTTGTCGGGCTGGGCTTCGACAAGGTGTGGTTCGGCATCCTTCTCATCGTGCTGATCGAGATGGCGCTGATCACGCCGCCCGTCGGCCTCAACCTCTACGTGGTCCAGGGAGCCCGCAAGAGCGGCCGGCTGGGCGACGTGATGGTCGGAGCCATCCCCTACGTGCTGGTGATGCTTCTGATGGTGGTCCTGCTGATCGCCTTCCCCGGCATCGCCCTGTTCTTCGCGCCGGTCTGAGCCGGCGTCTTCCTCTCAACGGTAGGACAATGACCAACACCATTACCTTCGACGTAGCGGGCCGCGAGCCCGTCACCATCGCGGTGCGCAACGCCATCATCGCCGGCTGGACCGGGCGCAACATGGATGCCGTGCAGCATCACATCGACGAGCTGGAGGCCATCGGCGTGCCGCCGCCCTCCACGGTGCCGCTCTACTACCGCGTCGGCGCGGCGCTCCTCACCACCGACAAGCTGATCGAGACGGTGGACGAGACCTCCTCCGGCGAGGCCGAGCCGGTTCTGGTCGACGACGGCGAGAACCTCTATCTCGGCCTCGGCTCCGACCACACCGACCGCCAGCTCGAGACGCATTCGGTGGCGCTGTCGAAGCAGATCTGCGCCAAGCCGGTCGCATCGACGCTGTGGCTGTTCAGCGAGGTAGCCGATCACCTCGACGACCTCCAGATCCGCTCCTTCATCAGCGAGAACGGCGAGTGGGTTCCTTACCAGAGCGGCACGCTGGCCTCCATCCGGCCGCTTCTCGATCTCGTCGCCGCCTCGCCCAAGGCGCAAAGCGCCACCCGACTTGCGGCGGGAACGGCGATGATGTGCGGCACCTTCCCGGTCCTGTCGGGCGGCGTGCGCCCCGCACGCCGTTTTCGCATGGAGATGGAGGACGCAAGGCTTGGCCGGCGCATCGAGCATAGCTATGAAATGAGCCCGCTGCCCGTCATTTCGTGAGAGATCGCCCATGCCTGCCGCTTCCCCCCTCCGCCCCGGCCATAACGGCATTTCGCTGCGCGCGGCCGACCGGGCCCGCCATGCGATAGACCGCGCGATGGCGCTGGACGGCTCGGTGCTGTCCAGCATCTTCACGAGCTTCGACTCAGGCCGCATAGCAGCGGACGCCGAGGCGCTGGATCGCGATGCGGCGCGTCTTGAGGGGCCGCTCGCCGGCTTGCTGGTGTCGATCAAGGATCTGTTCGACGAGGAGGGCGTGACCACCACGGCCGGCTCCGCGATCCTGGCGGGCGAGGCCCCGGCTGGCCGGGATGCCGAAGCGGTGCGACGCCTCAAGGCGGCCGGAGCTATCGCCTGCGGGCGCACGACGATGAGCGAGTTCGCCTATTCGGGCGTCGGCCTCAACCCGCATTTCGGCAATCCCGGCAACGCGCTCGACCCGCTTCGCATCACCGGCGGCTCCACCTCCGGCGGGTCCGTCACCGTGGCGCTGGGCATCGCCGATGTGGCGCTGGGTTCCGACACCGGCGGTTCCGTGCGCATCCCCGCCGCCCTCAACGGCCTTTGCGGCTTCAAGCCCACACAGGCCGCCGTGCCGCTCGACGGCGCGTTTCCGCTGTCCGGCACCTATGACAGCATCGGCCCGCTCGCACGCACCATCGCCTTGTGCGCGGCCGTGCACGCCGTGCTTTCCGGCACGTCGCCCGACAATGGCGAGGCGGTCGAAAAGCCCCGCATCGGCGTCGTGCGCGGCCCGCTGACCGAAGGGCTGGACGAGAAGGTGTCGCGCGACTTCGACGCCGCGCTGGTGAAGCTCGCCGATGCCGGCTGCACGCTACAGGACGTCGACCTGCCGATGCTCGACGGCTACGGCAATGTCAACCGCATCCTCGTCGCCACCGAGGCGCACGCGATCCATCGCCACCGTCTCGACGGGCTGGAGACGGCCGGTGACGCGCGCGTGCTCAAGCGCATCCGCGCGGCCGAAACCTTCAGCGCCGCCGAGGTGGCCGAGGCGCGTGCCCTTCGCGCCCACGCGGTCGAGGCGTTTCGCGCGCTGTCGGGCGGGTTCGACGCCTTCGTGATGCCGACGCTCCCCACCGTTGCCCCATTGATCGCCGATGTCGAGGCGGAGTTCGACCGGCTGAACGCGCTGATGCTGCGCAACCCGTCTGCGCTCAACTTCCTCGACGGCTGCGCAGCCACCGTGCCGATGCACGGCGACCGGAGCCTCGCCACCGGGCTGACCATGTTCGCGGCCGGCGGTGCCGACTGGCGCGTGCTGGCGCTGGCGCAACGCGCCGAGGCCGCGCTGGCGTGACGGGCATCGAAGGCGTCTGGATCGAATTTCTGGTCCGGGCCGGCGCGACCGCCTTCGTGGTCATCTTTATCGCGTGGGCGGCCGCCCGCTTCAATTCGCTGGTGGGCGGCGTCCTCGTCGGACTGCCGATCGTGCTGGGGCCGGCCTTCTTCTTCATGACGCTCGAGCACGAGCCGCCCTTCGTCGCCGAAACGGCCGCCGGCGCGCTGTACTCGCTGACGGCGACACAGGCGTTTCTGGCATTCTATATCATTGCCGCGGGGCGGCTTTCGGCCGTGGGCGCAACGCTTGCTGCCGCCATAGCGTGGGTGGCGACTGCCCTGCCGCTGGCCTTCGCGCCGCATCCGCTCCCTGCCGGCGTGGCGCTTTTCGTCCTCGTCACCATCGGGCTTCGCATCGCGCTCAAGCGCTTCGTGCCGGCCAGCACTCCGCCCGCCTCGGCCAGCCGGTGGCCGCTTCTGGTCCTGCGCGGCGTGGCGGCCGGCCTGCTCGTGGGCGCGGTCACGCTGGCGGCATCAGGGCTGGGGCCGTCGCTGGCAGGCATTCTGGTCTCGTTTCCCATCGGCTTCTGCGCGATCCTTTTGTCGCTCAATCTCGACCACGGCGCGGCCATCGCGACGAAAACCGCCTATGCCGGTCTGGTCGGCGTATCCAGCCTCGCAGCCTTCTGCCTGACGCTGGCGACGACGGCCGGCATCACCGCGCCATGGGCAGGCTTCACGCTCGGCCTCGGCGCATCGCTGGTGGTGACGGCCCTGTGCGGGCTGCTCATGCGCGGCCGCCCCGCCTTGCGCTGAAGCGAGGCTTGCAGGCATGGTGGGTGGGCCGGCAGCAGCTTTCGGGGAACCAGCATCATGGTCGACTTCAAGGGTCTGGAGACCTTCGTCTGGGTGGTCGCCCTCGGCAGCTTTCGCGGCGCGGCGCAGAAGCTCAACACCACCCAGCCGGCCGTCTCCCACCGCATCAACAATCTCGAGGAAGAGATCGGCGCCAAGCTGCTCATCCGCGAGACGCGCAGCGTCACGCCCACCCCGCGCGGCCGCCAGCTCCTGCCCTATGCCGAACGCATCCTCACCATGCGCGCCGAGATGCTGTCGGTGCTGCGCGATGCGGCGGCGATACGCGGGGTGCTCCGGCTCGGCGTCGCCGAAACCATCGTCCAGACATGGCTTCCGCATTTCATCAAGGAAGTGAACCGCTGCTATCCCAACCTGTCGGTCGAGATCGACGTGGACATCTCGCCGTCGCTGCGCACGCGCCTGCTGGCGCAGGAGATCGACATCGCCTTCATGCTCGGGCCGCTGACCGCGCCGCGCCTCAACAACCGGCTCCTGTGCGAATATCAGGTCGGCTTCATCGCCAGCCCGTCGCTCAGGGTTCCCAACCCCGCAACGCTCGAAGATTTGTCGTCCTTTCCGCTCATCACCTTCGCCCGCAAGACGCAGCCCTACGAAGCGGTGAAGTCGCTTTTCAACCGGCCCGACCTGCCGCCGATCAAGCTGCACGCCAGCGCCTCGATGGCCACCGTCGTGCATCTGGCGCTCGAAGGCATCGGCATCGCCGTCATCCCCTATGAATCGGTCGCATCCGAGATCGCGGACGGCGAGCTGGAACTGATCCGCACCGACATCGCCATCCCCCAGCTCACCTTCTGCGCCTGCTGGCTCCAGTCTCCCGACACCTACGCCGTCGAGCTCGTCGTCGACATCGCCGCCCGCATCGCGGCGCGCTGAACCAGCGTTACCATCTTTCCCCAGCACCCGGTTTCGCTTGACAGGACGCCCATCGCCTGAATGAATTGGGGAACCAATCAATCAAATGGTTCCACCCGAGGGAGCGCGGCATTTGCAGCCGGAACGGGCGACGTTGAATTCCTCCATAGCGCTGGAGAATCTGCGCCAGCTCGTGCGCGAGCATCGCGACGATGCGGAATGGCGGCTGCCTCCCGAGCGCGAGCTGGCGATTTCCATGGGTCTCGGCCGGCGCGCGGTTCGCCGGGCGATGGAGGTTCTGGAGGCCGAAGGCGCGGTCTGGCGGCAGCAGGGCAAGGGAACCTTTATCGGGCGTCGTCCCGCGCTTCAGCCGCTGCTGGCCGGCAACCTCGCCGAACGCACCAACCCGCTCGAGGTCATGGAGGCCCGGTTGCAGATCGAGCCGGCGCTGGCCCGCATGGCGGCGCTGCGTTGCTCTTCCGACGATATAGACGCCCTGCGCCGCCTCTCGCAGAAGACCTCGACGGCGCTCGACAATGACGGCTGGGAGCTGTGGGACAGCGCCTTCCACCGCCGCATCGCCGAATGCGCGGGCAACGGCCTGCTGCTGTCGCTGTTCGACGTGGTGCAGACCATCCGGCAGGAGCCGGGCTGGCGCAGCCTGCGGGCGCGTGCGCGCAGCGATGCCAGCCGCGACGATTCGTTCCGCGAGCACGAGGCGATCGTCGAGGCGATTGCCGATCGCGACGCGCCGGGGGCCGAGCGCGCCATGCGCCGCCACCTCAACGCCATCAACGCCAACCTGCAGTCCGCGATCATGGGCGGCGACGAATATCCCGACGAGAGCGCCATGGGCCACGATGACATGAGGACCACCGCATGAGCGCACCGCAGGCCGCATCCGGCGTTTCCACAGCCGCTTCGCCGGCAGCGGCAGCGCCGGTCCTGTCGGTCGAGGGCTTCTCGCTCACCTTCGACGCCAAAGCGCAGACCAATCTGGTGGAAGACGTGTCGTTCTCGGTCGCGCCGGGCCGCACGCTCTGCATCGTGGGCGAATCGGGCTGCGGCAAGAGCGTCACGTCGCTGGCCCTGATGGGGCTTCTGCCCTCGCCGCCGGCGCGCATCGTCTCCGGCACGGCGCGGTTCGAGGGCAGCGACCTGTTCGCCATGTCCGAGCGCGCGCGCGCCGATCTGCGCGGAAACGAGATGGCGATGATCTTTCAGGAGCCGATGACCTCGCTCAATCCGGCCTTCACCATCGGCCACCAGATTGCGGAAGGCATCATCCGCCACCGCAAGCTGTCGAAGGCGCAGGCGCGGGCCGAGGCGCTGAAGATGCTCGAATGGGTGCGCATCCCGGCCGCCGCCAAGCGGCTCGACGCCTACCCGCACCAGCTTTCCGGCGGCATGCGCCAGCGCGTCATGATCGCGATGGCGCTGGCCAACCGGCCGAAGCTTCTCATCGCCGACGAGCCGACGACGGCGCTCGACGTGACGATCCAGGCGCAGATCCTGGCTCTGGTCCGCCGCATCCAGCAGGAGACCGGCACGGCGATGATCCTCATCACCCACGATCTGGGCGTCGTGGCCGAGGTCGCCGACGATGTGGCGGTCATGTATGCCGGCCGCATCGTGGAGAGCGGCCCGGTTGAGGCGATCTTCGCCGACCCGCAGCACCCCTACACGATCGGCCTTTTCGGCTCGGTGCCCTCGCTCGAGCGCAGGCAGGGCAGGCTGGCGACCATCAAGGGCGCGGTGCCGCCGCTCCAACTGATGCCGAAGGGTTGCCGCTTCGCGCCGCGCTGCCCCTTTGCCGACACGCGCTGTCACGAGCAGGTGCCGCCCACGGTTTCTTTCGGCGCGGGTCACAAGGCTGCATGCTGGTACGCGCCGATCGAGCAGACGATGGGGGCGACACAATGAGTTCGCCGGCTGAACAGCCCATCCTCGAGGCCCGCGGTCTGGTCAAGCGGTTCGGCGGCCGTCGCGGTATCTTCGATTCCTCGCCCACCGTTCACGCCGTCAACGACGTTTCGCTCAGGATCGCCCGTGGCGAAACCTTTGCGATCGTCGGCGAATCGGGCTGCGGGAAATCGACGCTCGGCCGTCTTCTGCTGCGGCTCATCGAAGCGAGCGAGGGCGAGGTGCTCTACGAGGGCCAGTCGATCACCGCGCTGTCGCAGCGCGAGATGCGGCGGCTGCGCCGCGATCTCCAGATCATCTTCCAGGATCCCTTCGCCTCGCTCAACCCGCGCATGACGGTGGGCGACATCATCGCCGAGCCCATCCGCCTTCACGGGCTGGCCCGCGGCAAGGCGGTGCAGGCGCGCGTCACCGAGCTGCTCGGCATCGTCGGGCTGCGGGCCGAATATGCCGACCGCTACCCGCATGAGTTTTCAGGCGGCCAGCGCCAGCGCATCGGCATCGCACGCGCGCTGGCGGGCGAGCCGAAGCTTATCATCGGCGACGAGCCGGTCTCCGCGCTCGACGTGTCCATCCAGGCGCAGGTCATCAACCTGCTCGAAGACCTCAAGGACCGCTTCGGCCTCACCCTCGTCATCGTCGCGCACGACCTTGCCGTCATCCGCCACATGAGCGACCGCGTGGCCGTCATGTATCTGGGCGAGATCGTCGAGCTTTCGCCGGTCGATCCGCTCTACGAGCAGCCGCTGCATCCCTATACGCAGGCGCTTCTCGGCGCCATTCCGCGGCCCGACCCGAAGGACCGCGCCGCGCCTAAGCTCTTGCAGGGCGATGTCCCTAGCCCCACCGACCTTCCGCCCGGCTGCCGCTTCCACACGCGCTGCCCCCATGCGCGCCAGCTCTGCCAGGAAATCCGTCCCGTGCTGGAGGATGCCGGCGGGGGGCGCGGCGTCGCCTGCCACTTCTGGCGCGAGATCGCGCAGATGGAGACGGCGACCACGCAGCGGGCGCGGACCGACGGCGCGCTCGACCGCCGTCTCGAGGTCTACCGCGCGGCACAGGCGCGGCGCGAAGCGGACAGTTCGCAAGCCGGCAAAATTCTTTAAGGAGCCACACACATGAAAAGATTGATGACATTGACGCTGGGGGCGATGCTGATGGCCAGCGCCGCCTCGGCAGCCGACCTCAGGATCGCGCTGCAGGACGATCCCGACGTGCTCGACCCGCACCGCGCCCGCACCTTCGTCGGCCGCATCGTCTTCACTTCGCTCTGCGACAAGCTGGTCGACATCGACGCCAACCTCGCCATCCAGCCGCAGATCGCGACCGAATGGTCGTGGAACGACGACAACACCGTCCTGACCATGTCGCTGCGCGAGGGCGCGACCTTCCACGACGGCGCGCCGATCGACGCCGAGGCGGTGAAGGCCAATCTCGACCGCGCCCGCACCGACGAGGAAAGCCTGCGCCGCAGCGAGGTCGCCTCGATCTCCGACATCGCCGTCATCGATGCGCAGACGCTGGAGATCACGCTGTCTCAGCCCGATGCCGGCCTGCTTTCGCAGCTCACCGACCGCGCCGGCATGCTGATGTCGCCCGCCTCCTTCGATGCCGATCCCGGCCAGAACCCGGTCTGCTCCGGCCCCTACAAGTTCGTCGAGCGCATCCAGAACGACCGCATCGTGCTGGAGAAGTTCGCCGGGCACTGGAACGCCGACGCCTACGCCTTCGACAAGGTGACCTTCGTGCCGATCCCGGATGCGACGGTGCGCCTCGCCAATCTGCGCTCCGGCGATGTCGATATCATCGAGCGCGTCGCGCCGTCCGATCTTGAAACGGTGGCGGGCGACGACAGCATCACGCTCGCCTCCGTCACCGGCCTCGGCTTCCAGGCGATCGAGGTCAACATGGCCAATGGCGACCGCGCGAACAACCCGCTCGGCACCGACAAGCGGGTGCGTCAGGCGCTCGATCTGGCCATCGATCGCAACGTGCTCAACGAAGTGGTCGGCGCCGGCACCTACGAGCCTGCCTATCAGGCCTTCCCGCCGGCAAGCTTCGCCTACAATCCCGAGATTGGCGCCGAGGGCCGCGATGTCGAGAAGGCCAGGGCCCTGCTGGCAGAGGCCGGCCACGAGCGCGTCGCCTTCGAGCTGACCTTCGGCAACAACACCATCATGCAGCAGGTCTTCGAACTGGTGCAGGCCATGGGCGCCGAAGCCGGCTTCGACATCACGCTTCGTCCGACCGAGTTCGCGGCCCTCCAGTCCGCGCTCAAAGCCGGCGATTTCGAGGTCGGCCAGTCCGGCTGGTCGGGCCGCGTCGATCCCGACGGCAACATCCACCAGTACGTCACCTGCGAAGGCAGCCTCAACGACGCAAAATACTGCAACGAGGAGGTCGACCGGCTGCTCAACGAGGCGCGCACCATCAACGACGAAGCCCAGCGCAAGGCGCTCTACGACGAGGCGCAGGCCATCCTGCGCGACGAGATGCCGATCCTCTATCTGTTCTACCTGCCCTGGCCCTTCGTGCATCAGGCCGCCATCGAGGGCTTCACCGCCTATCCCGACGGCATGATCCGGCTTGCCGGCGTCACCGTGGGCGAATGACCGGCTGGACGGTCCCCGGGAGCCGGCTCCGGCCGGCCCCCGCCTCAACGACAACAAAGCTGAAAACAGGGGAATAAAACCATGAGACTGCTTCTTTCATCGCTGCTGGCGACGACCCTCCTCGCCACCGTGGGCGCATCGGCCCAGGATTTCCGCATCGGCCTTCAGGAAGACCCCGACGTGCTGGACCCGCACAAATCGCGCACCTTCGTCGGCCGCCTCGTCTACACCTCGCTCTGCGACAAGCTGATCGACGTCGATGCGGCGCTGGAGTTCGTGCCCCGCGTCGCCACCGACTGGAGCTGGAACGACGACAACACCCAGCTCACCTTCACCATCCGCGACGACATGGTGTTCCATGACGGCGAGAAGCTGGACGCCGCAGCCGTCGCCGCCAATCTGGAGCGTGCCCGTACCCTGCCGGACAGCCTTCGCAAGAGCGAGCTTGCCTCGGTGACGGGCGTCGAGGCGACCGACGACACCACCGTCGTCCTCACGCTGGCCCAGCCCGACGCGACCCTGCTGGCGCAGCTTTCGGACCGCGCCGGCATGCTGCTTTCACCGGCCAGCTTCGAGACCGATGTCGGCACCAACCCCGTCTGCTCTGGCCCGTACAAATTCGTCAGCCGCGTGCAGAACGACCGCATCATCCTCGAGAAGTTCGCCGATCATCCGGAAGCCGACGACTATCATTTCGACCGCCTCGTCTTCCAGCCGATCCCCGATTCCACCGTGCGACTCGCCAATCTGCGCGCCGGCGATCTCGACATGCTGGAGAGGCTGAACCCGTCCGACGCCGCCACCGTGCGCGACGACGCTGCCCTGCAGTTCGTCACCGTCGCCGGTCTCGGCTATCAGGGCATCACCATCAACACCAGCGGCGAGGGCAAGGGCGACAACCCGCTCGGCACCGACAAGCGGGTCAGGCAGGCGCTTCAGCTCGCCATCGGCCGCGACATCATCAACGAAGTCGTCGGCAACGGCCTGTTCGAGCCGGCACAGCAGCCCTTCCCGCCTGCGAGCCCCTACAACAGCGAGAAGTTTCCGCTCGTGGCCCGCGACGTGGAGGCCGCGAAGGCGCTGCTGGCGGAGGCGGGCCACGAGCGCGTCTCCTTCGAGCTTGCCTTCGGCAACAACACGACGGCGTCGGCCATCAACGAGCTGATCCAGGCCATGGCGTCCGAAGCCGGCTTCGACATCAGCCTCCAGCCGACCGAGTTCGCCGCCATGCAGCAGGAGATGCAGGCCGGCAACTATCAGGCGGCGCAGATCGGCTGGTCCGGCCGCGTCGATCCCGATGGCAATCTCCACGGCTTCGTCACCTGCGAAGGCACCCTCAACGATTCGAACTACTGCAACGAGGAGGTCGATCGCCTGCTCAACGAAGCGCGCCAGACGCCCGACACGCAGGCCCGCATTCCGCTCTACGAGCAGGCGCAGGCGATCCTGATGGACGAGCTGCCGATCATCTATGTCTACCACCAGCCCTGGCCGTTCGTTCTGTCCTCGAACGTCGAGGGCTTCGAGGCCTATCCCGATGGCATGCTGCGCCTCAAGGGCGTCAGCCTCGCCGACTAGTCATAACCCGGCGGCGGGCCATCGCCCGCCGCCGCCATCCCATCGCGTGGTCGAAGCCTCATGTTGAAGATCATTGCCAGGCGCGTGCTCGTCGCGATACCGACGCTGGTGCTCGTGACGCTGATCGTGTTCGGTTTGCAGAAGATCCTGCCGGGCGATCCGCTGCTGACGCTTGCGGGCGAGGAGCGCGATCCGCAGGTGCTGGCCTATCTGCGCGAAAAATACAGGCTCGACGACCCCTTCCACATGCAATACCTCGCCTGGCTCGGAAACGTGCTGACAGGCGATTTCGGCAACTCGCTGCGCACCGGCGTTCCCGTCTCCACGCTCATCGCCCAGAAGCTGCCGGTCACGCTCCAGCTTGCCGTCATGGCGATCATCATGGCGATGCTGATCGGCATCCCTGCGGGCATCATCTCGGCGGTGCGCAAGGGAACCACCACCGACTACGCCGCCAATGCGGTCGCGCTGTCGGGCATGTCGATCCCCAATTTCTGGCTCGGCATCATTCTCATCATGGTCGTGTCGGTGCAGTGGCGGCTGCTGCCGGCCTCGGGCTACGTGCCGCTGACGGAAAACCCCATCCAGTCGCTGCGCACCATGCTGATGCCGTCCTTCGTGCTGGCCACCGCGCTGGCGGCCTATCTGATGCGCCATACGCGCTCGGCCATGCTGGGCGTGCTCACGTCCGACTATATCCGCACCGCGCGCGCCAAGGGCCTCCTGCCCAAGACCGTGATCCTCAAGCACGCGCTGCGCAACGCGCTGATGCCCATCGTCACCCTGTCCACGCTTCTCTTCGGCGAGTTGCTGGCCGGCGCGGTGCTCACCGAGCAGGTGTTCACCATTCCCGGCTTCGGCAAGCTCATCGTCGATGCCGTGTTCACCCGCGACTATGCGGTGGTGCAGGGCGTGGTGCTGTGCACGGCGGTCGGCTTCATCTTCATGAACCTTGTCGCCGACGTGCTCTACATCCTCATCAACCCCCGCCTGAGGCATCCCCAATGAGCGTTCAGGCAGAAGCCATCGCGCCGCGCCGCAGGCTCGGACGCGCGGCGACCAAGTTCCTCGCCAACCGCAGCGCCGTGTTCGGCGGCGTGCTCGTCAGCGTCTTCGTGCTGATGGCTCTGCTGGCGCCGGTGCTCACCAGCTACGATCCGTTCGCGACATCCTTCACCTCGATCCGCAAGCCGCCCTCGGCCGATTTCTGGCTGGGCACCGACGAGCTGGGCCGCGACATCTACACCCGCATGCTCTACGGCGCGCGCGCCTCGCTCATGGCGGGTGTGGTCTCGGTCGCCATCGCGGTCGCCGTCGGCGTTCCCTTCGGGCTGCTGGCAGGTTTCTACGGAGGCTGGGTCGACGCCTCCGTCTCCCGCGTGACCGAGGCGCTGCTGGCGATCCCCTTCCTCATCCTCGCCATCGCGCTCGCCGCCTTCCTCGGGCCCAGCCTCACCAACGCGATGATAGCCATCGGCCTGTCGGCCACGCCGATCTTCATCCGCCTCACGCGCGGCCAGACGCTGGCGGTCAAGACGGAGGATTATGTCGAAGGTGCGCGCGCCATCGGCCTGCCCAACGTGCTCATCATCACCCGCTACATCTTCCCCAACGTGCTGCCGCCCATCGTCGTGCAGGCGACCATCACCATCGCCACCGCCATCATCGCGGAGGCCAGCCTTTCCTTCCTCGGCCTCGGCCAGCAGCCGCCCAACCCCTCATGGGGCTCGATGCTCAACACGGCCAAGAACTTCATGACCCAGGCCCCCTGGATGTCGATCTTCCCCGGCGGCGCGATCTTTATGGTCGTGCTCGGCTTCAACCTCCTCGGCGACGGCCTGCGCGACGCGCTCGACCCTCGCGATCATTGACCACACCACGGAGCAGACCATCCATGTTCACCACAAGGCCCGAGATCCTCGGCACGTTCGGCGTCGTCACGACAACCCACTGGCTCGCCTCGCAGTCCGGCATGGCGATGCTGGAACGCGGCGGCAACGCCTTCGACGCGGCCGTCGCGGCCGGCTTCGTGCTGCAGGTGGTCGAGCCCCATCTGGTCGGGCCGGGCGGCGAAGTTCCGATCGTGTTCCACTCCGCCAGGACGGGCAGGACGCAGGTGCTGTGCGGGCAGGGCACCACGCCGGCAGGCGCGACGATGGAGCACTACAAGTCTGAAGGCCTGACGCTCATCCCCGGCAACGGCCTGCTGGCGACCGTCATCCCCGGCGCGTTCGACGCATGGATGCAGCTTCTGCGCGACCATGGCTCGCTGCCGCTGGCCGAGGTGATGGCGCCTGCGATCCACTATGCCGAGAACGGGCACCCGATGCTGCCGCGCGTCGCCAACACCATCGCCGGGCTGAAGGATTTCTTCGCCCGCGAATGGCCCACCTCGGCCGCCTTCTTCACCCCCGGCGGCAGCCTGCCCGAGGCGAAGAAGCTGTTCCGCAACGAGGCGCTGGCCAACACGTGGAAGCGCATCGTCGCCGAATCGCAGGCCGGCGGCGGCAGCCGCGAAAAGCAGGTCGACCGGGCACGCGATGCCTTCTACCGTGGTTTCGTTGCCGAAACGATCGAGCGTTTCGTCAATGAAAACGAGGTCATGGACGAAAGCGGCAAGCGCCATCGCGGCGTCATCACCGCCGACGACATGGCCGGCTGGCAAGCCACTTACGAGGAGCCGCTGACCTACGACTATCACGGCTATCGCCTCAACAAGATCGGCGCGTGGGGGCAGGGGCCGGTCTTCCTTCAGACGCTGGCGCTGCTCAAGGGCTTCGACATCGGCGCGATGGACACGCGGGGGCCGGATTTCGTCCACACGCTCACCGAAGCGATGAAGCTCGCCTTCGCAGACCGCGAATATTACTACAGCGACCCGAACTTCATCGACGTGCCGGTCGAGACGCTGCTGTCGGACGCCTACAACGACGAACGGCGCAGGCTGATCGAAAGGCAGGCCTCGCTCGAGCTGCGGCCCGGCCGCATCGCCGGCTATGAGGACCAGATCGCGCGCATGGATGCCGCTCTCGAGCGCCTGTCGCGCGTCGCCAATCCCGACGCGGCTTCCGCCGAGCCCACCATGGCCGACATGCGCTCCGTGCGGCGCGGCGATACCGTCCATATCGACGCCATCGACAAGGACGGCAACATGGTCGCCGCCATGCCTTCAGGCGGCTGGCTGCAATCCTCGCCCTATATTCCCGAGCTCGGCTTCATGCTCAACACGCGGGCGCAGATGTTCTGGCTGGAGGAGGGACTGCCCGCCAGCCTCGCGCCGGGCAAGCGGCCACGCACCACGCTCACGCCCAGCCTCGCCGAAAAGGACGGCCGCCCCTACATGGTCTTCGGCACGCCCGGCGGCGACCAGCAGGAGCAGTGGCAGCTTCAGTTCTTCCTGCGGCACGTCCATCACGGGCTCAACCTGCAGGAAGCCATCGACATGCCGATGTCGCATACCGCGCACTTCCCCAACTCGTTCTATCCGCGCGACCGCAAACCCGGAAACCTCGCCATCGAGGAGACTTTCGGGTCCGAAACGATCGAGGAACTGAAAGCGCGCGGCCACCGCCTCGACGTGACGCCTGAATGGTCTATCGGCCGCATGGTGGCGGCCGCCCGCGACGAGGACGGCATTCTTCGCGCCGCAGCGACCCCGCGCCTGATGCAGGCCTACGCGGTCGGGCGCTAGAGCACGTTGCAGGCGGGTGGAAACACCCGGCGTCGCATACATGCGGCTAAATCAACAAGTTGGACCATGATGTCGTCCGAAAACTAGTTCCCGCTTTTCGGCATCATGGTCTAGGGCGCAGTCGCTCCCTCCCGCCGCTACCCCTTGAGTTGCGGCGGGATGTTCTCGCGGAAGATCACCTCCATCGCCAGCGGGCGCTGGGCATCGCCGTTCGACGGCGCGTCCGGCGGCCGCGAGAATCGCGCCAGCGTCTGCGCGATGGTCTGGTCCGGGTCCGAATTGATCACCACGTCCATCGTGCCTTCGATCAGCAGGCGTCTGGTGTCGCCCGTCAGCCCGTGGCCGATGAAGACGACATCGCCGCCCTTGCCCTGTTCGCGCAACGCGCGGCCGATGCCGTCCGACGCGCCGCCGACATTGTAGATGCCGACGAGGTCGGGGTTCTGCTCGAGCAGGGAAAGCGTGTGGCGGTAGTTTTCGTTGCGGTCGTCGTGCCCCTCGCGCATGCCCACGACGCGCAGGCCCGGATGCGCCTCCTCGATGAGGCTGAGGAAGCCCATCTCGCGCTCGGCATGGGCGCGGTAGTTGCGGCTGCCCGCCACAAGCGCGACACTGCCTTCGCGCACCCTGCAGAAGCGGCCTAGCAGCAGCGCGGCGGTCCGGCCCGCCGCCTGGTTGTCGAGCCCGATATAGGCTTCGCGGCCCGGATGCGGCAGGTCGGATACGATGGTGATCAGCCGCGTGCCGCCGTCGGCCACTTCCTCCGCCGCCTCGCGCACCAGCGGGTGGTCCACCGCCATGAAGGCGATGCCGTCGGCCCACCGGGCGTGATGGCGAAGTGCCGTCGCCAGCGCGCCGGCGTCGAAGCTCTCGATGAAGAAGCAGCGCACCGGCACGTCGTCGCGCAGGCTCGTCTCGGCGATCGCGCGCACCTTGTCGCCGAGCAGGCGCAGATAGGGGTTGCCGCCCTTCGGCAGCAGGAAGGCGACGTTGGGCGGCCGCGGCCCCGACAGGCGCTCGCGCTCCTCGGCCTCCATGTAGCCGAGCGCGACGGCGGCCTTCAGCACGCGCTCGACGGTGCGCGGCTTCACCCCCTTGCGCCGGTTCAGCACGCGGTCGACCGTCGCCAGCGACACCCCGGCCGTGGCCGCCACATCGGACATAGAGGGGATGATGCCGGTTTCTGATGACACGTCAAAAAACCTCAATAATGAATGTTTGACGTGAAGCATCATGCTTCCTAGCCTTCTGTCAAGAGGAGCAAGAGGGTGTGGTGTCGTCGCCACGAGCCCTCGAAACACATCAAGGGAGGTAGGCATGGCAGGACAGTTCAATTCGTTCACCCGGCGCGGGGCGCTGGCTCTGGGGCTTGGTGCCGGCGCGCTGGCGATGACGCCGCGCTGGGCCTCGGCCCAGTCGCTCAACCTGCGCTACGGCCACAACAACGAGCCGTCCAGCGTGGCGGGCGCGCAGGCCGACTGGTTCGCCGAGGCGCTCGGCAGGCACTCCGGCGGCGACATCGCCGTTCAGGTGTTTCCGTCCTCGCAGCTGGGCAAGCTTCAGGAGCTGGCCGAGGCCGTCTCGCTCGGCACCATCGCGTTTTCGCACAACACGGCCGGCGGCATCGGCTCGCTCTACGAGCCCTTCGGCGCGCTCGACACGCCCTATCTCTACCGCGACATCGACCACCTCATGAAGGTGATGGACATCAACTCGCCGGTCATGCAGGAGCTGAACCAGGGCCTGATCGAGGCCGCCAACGTGCGCGTCATCTACGCCCACTATTTCGGCCGCCGCAATCTCACCGCCAACAAGGCGGTCTACAAGCCGGCCGACCTTGCGGGCGAGAAGATCCGCTCCGTGCCGTTCCCCATCTACCAGACCGCCATCGAGGGCATGGGCGCTGCACCCGTGCCGGTCGACTGGTCGGAGGTGCCCACCGCGCTCGCCACTGGCGTCGTGGCGGGTCAGGAGAACCCGGTCAACGTCATCCTCAACGTCAAGCTCTACGAGGTCCAGTCGCACCTCATGCTCACGGGCCACATGTCCAACGCCGAGGTCGTCGTGATGAACGAGGACGTTTGGCAGGGCCTCAGCGACGCGCAGAAGCAGGCGGTCGAGGCAGCCTCCCTCGAAATCCGCGAGCGTGCGACGAAGGCGATCGAGGAGAACGAGGAAAAGGAAACCGCCGAGCTGCGCGAGATGGGCATGACCGTGATCGGCCCCGAGGACGGGCTCGACATCGAGGCCTTCCGCGCGTCCGTGTCGACGCTGGTCGATCAGCGCTTTGGCGAGAAGTACGGCGATCTCTACGAGAAGATCCGGGCCATCGCCTGATCGCCGCCGCCTGATCACCGCATGAGATGCAGGACATGACCGCTCCAGCCGCCGACATCCCCGCCGGGCGCCCGCTTGCGGCCGTCGCCACGCTGTGCCGCAACGTGGCGGTCCTGCTGCTCGCCTTGATGAGCGTGCTCATCATCGTCCAGATCGTCGGCCGCAACGTGTTTGCGACCGGCACGCCCTGGGCTGACGAGCTGGCGCGCTTCTGCGGCGTTTCGCTGGTCTTCCTCTGCATCCCGGTGCTGGCCTTGCGGGGCCAGCACGTCGCCGTCGACATGGTGCCGATGATGCTGCCTCCCGCCGGGCGGCGCGCCTTCGCGATCGTCGGCGAGCTGATGGTCCTTTCCTTCGCCTGCATCATGGTCTGGGCGCTCTACGCCTTTCTCGAGCGGGCGTGGAAGTTCGCCACGCCCACGCTGGGCATTCCCAACTGGGTGCTCTACGCGCCGGCCGCCATCGCCTTCGGTCTGCTGGCGCTGGTCACCGTCGCGCGTCTCGCAGGCCTCATGCGCAACGCACCCGCCGGCCGTGAGGAAAAGCCGTCATGAGTGTCCTTCTGCTGGCTGTCTTCGCCGTCGCCCTCGTCGTCGGCGCTCCCATAGCCGTCGCGCTCGGCCTGTCGTCTGCCGTCGCAATCATCGTCTACGACCTGCCCGTCCACGTGCTCGCGCAGCGCGCCGTCAACGCGCTCGATTCGACGCCGCTGCTGGCCGTGCCGCTGTTCATCCTGGCTGCAAGCCTGCTCGGCTCGATCGGCGTCACCCAGCACATCTTTGATCTGGTGCGCCTGCTGGTCGGCCGCATCCGCGGCGCGTTCGCGCAGGTGTCCATCCTCGTCAGCCTCATATTCTCGGGCGTCTCGGGTGCCGCGCTCGCCGATATCGGCGCTCTGGGCAAGCTCCAGATCGACGAAATGGAGAAGCAGGGCTACACCAAGAAGTTCGCGGCAGGCATCACGGTGGCCGCCGCCACCATCGGGCCGATCTTCCCGCCGTCGATCCCCATCGTCATCTATGCCAGCGTCACCAACGTCTCGACCGTGCAGTTGCTCGTCGCCGGCATCATCCCCGCCTTCGTCATCACCGCCGCGCTGATGCTCCAGGTTGCCGTCATGGCGCGCATCTTCAAGCTGCCGCGCGACACGGTGAAACCCAGCCTGCGCGCCGTGGCCGAAAAGACGGCGATCTCGTTTCCCGCACTGCTTGCTCCGGTCATCCTTATCGGCGGGCTGCTTAGCGGCTATTTCGGCCCCACCGAGGTGGCAGGCGTCACCGTCGCCTATGCGCTGCTCATCGGCGCCTTCGTCTACCGGTCGCTCACCGTGCGTGCGGTCTGGGTCGGCCTGCGCGACACGGTCGAGGCGACGGCCAGCATCCTGTTCATCGTCGCCACCGCCGCCGTGTTCGCCTGGGTTCTGACGCTCGATCAGGTGCCCGCGCGCGCCGGCGCATTCCTGCTCGGCCTGTCGGACAATCCGATCGTGCTGCTGCTTCTGGTCAACCTGCTGCTGCTCGTCGTCGGCATGTTCCTGGAATCGATCGCCGCCATCCTCATCATCGCGCCCAT
The DNA here is from genome assembly GCF_008180155.1 of Neoaquamicrobium microcysteis. Classification (GTDB taxonomy): domain Bacteria; phylum Pseudomonadota; class Alphaproteobacteria; order Rhizobiales; family Rhizobiaceae; genus Aerobium; species Aerobium microcysteis. Next base: position 266,635 of record NZ_VSZS01000064.1, read on the forward strand.
CGTCGCGCCGGCGCTCCATGCCGCCGGCGTCGATCCGCTCCAGCTGGGCATCGTCTTCGTGCTCAATCTCATGATCGGCCTGCTGACGCCGCCGGTGGGCATGAGCCTCTACATGGTCTCCATCGTCGGCAAGATGCCCGTCCACATGGTCATCAGGGGCGTGCTGCCCTTTCTCATCCCGCTGCTTGTGTCGCTGCTCGTGGTCACGCTCGTGCCCGCCATCTCGACATGGCTGCCCCGCATCATCTTTCAGTAGGAACACCCCATGAGCAGGTTTCTTGGCGCAATCCGTCAGCTCGGCTATGTCGTCGACGACATCGAGGCGGCGATGGCGCATTGGCACGAGGTGATGGGCGTCGGCCCGTGGTTCTACAATCCGCGAGTGCCGATCGAGGACTACCGCTACGAGGGCAACCCCTACGAGCCGCACAATTCGGTTGCGCTCGCCAATAGCGGCTTCATCCAGGTCGAGCTCATCCAGTGCCGCAACGACGTGCCGTCGATGTATCGCGACTTCCGCCTCGCCGGCCATCGCGGGCTTCAGCACGTCGCCTATTGGACGCAGGATTACGACCGCGACCTCGCCAGCATGGAGGCTCAGGGCTACCGGCAGAAGATGAGCGGCAAGGTGGGCGAGAACGGCCGCTTCGTCTATTTCGACCGCGAGGCGCATCCCGGCACCGTCATCGAGCTTTCCGAGGTGATGGGTCCGAAGGGCCGCATGTTCGACATGATCCGCGCCGCATCGGAAGGCTGGGACGGCAGCGATCCGGTGCGTCCGTTCCCCGACCTCTCGGCCATCTGAGGCGGGCTCGATGCGTCCTGGCACGATCGAGGCGAGCTATCTGATCGAGACGCCGCTCGACCCCGAAAAGGTCGCCGGCATCATGGCGGGCGAGCAGTCGAGCGGAACCTTCCTTCGCGTGGCGGGCGAGACCGACGAACTGCGCGCCCGCGCAGCCGCCGACGTGCTGGAGGTGGTCGAACTCGAAAGCGCGCCTGCTCCCGCCCTTTCCAGCGCATGGCTCGAGCGCAAGGGCGCGTCCGGTCCATGGAGGCGTGCCAGGGTTCGCATCGCCTTTCCGGTCGCCAATATCGGCGCGAACCTGCCGACGCTCGCGGCAACGGTTGCAGGCAACCTCTACGATCTCGGCGAGGTCACCGGGTTGCGGCTGCGCGACGTCGCGCTCCCTCAGTCGTTTCGGGACCGTTTCGAGAAGCCCGTCGTCGGTGTCGCCGGCACCCGCGAAAGTGTCGGCGCACACGGCCGCCCGCTCTTCGGCACCATCATCAAGCCCAATGTCGGCATGCGCGCCCATGAGATTGCCGATCTCGTCGGGCTGCTGTGCGAGGCGGGCGTCGACTTCATCAAGGACGACGAGATTTGCGCCGACCCGGACCACGCGCCGCTGGCCGAGCGCGTACCGGCGGTCATGGCGCGCGTCAGGGCCTATCGGGAGCGCACCGGCCGCAACGTCATGGTGGCCTTCAACATCACCGACGAGACGGATGCGATGCGCCGTCACGCCGCGCTGGTCGAGCGCGAGGGCGGCTCCTGCGTCATGGCAAGCCTCAATTGGTGCGGCCTTTCGGCCATGCAGTCGCTTCGCCGGGCCACGCCGCTCGCCATCCACGGCCACCGCAACGGGTTCGGCGCGTTCGCCCGCCATCCGCTGCTCGGCATCGGCTTCGACGCCTACCAGGCGCTCTACCGGCTGGCGGGGGTAGACCACATGCATGTCCACGGCATCGGGGGGAAGTTCTCCGACCATGCCGACGAGGTGGAGGCCGCGGCGCGGCGCTGCCTCGAGCCGCTCGCCGTCGATGCGGCTCCCGATGCGGCCGATGCCGTCATGCCCGCCTTCTCGTCCGGCCAATGGGCCGGCACGCTGCCGGTGACGGCCAGGGCGGCAGGCTCCAGCGATTTCATGTTCATGGCCGGGGGCGGCATCCTTGCCCATCCGCAGGGCCCGGCAGCCGGCGTCGCCAGTCTGCGTCAGGCGTGGGAGGCGGTCGCCGCCGGCGAGGCGCTTGAGGCCGCGGCCGCGACAAGGCCGGAGCTGGCGGCTGCGCTCGGCTTCTTCGGCCGCTGACATGGCCGGCATCGTCTTCATCGGCGACGATTTCACCGGGGCCTCCGACACGCTCGCGACTTTGGCCGAAAGGGGTGCGACAGTGCGCCTGTTCCTCGATGCGCCGCAGCCGCAAGAGGCGGCGGGGCTGGACGCCATCGGTATCGCCACCGACCTGCGCTCCCGCCCGCCCGAAGAGATTACGTCGCGGCTTGCCGGCCTCATGCCGGCGGTGAAGGCGCTGTCGCCGCGCTTCGTGCACTACAAGATTTGCTCCACCTTCGATTCCGCGCCGCATGTCGGCAGCATCGGCGCGGCCGTGCTGCAGCTCGAAGCCGCGCTTTCGCCCGCTCACACGCTCATCGTCGGCGGGCAGCCGAGCCTTGGCCGCTACTGCGTCTTCGGCATGCTGCTGGCGCGTGCGCCCGATGGCGCGGTGCATCGGATCGACCGGCACCCGATCATGAGCCGGCACCCGGTCACCCCGATGGACGAGGCGGACCTGCGCATCCACCTTGGCCGGCAGGGCCTCGCCGACATCGGGCTCTTCAACCGGGCACAATTGCAATCGGACGCGCAAGGGCTCGCCGCGATGCTGAACCAGCCCGGACGCACTCTTGTCGATGCCGTCGATCAATCGGACATCGAGCAGATCGCCACCGCCCTGCGCGCCTTGCCGCAAGAGTCTGCGCCGGTCATGCTCGTCGGCGCCAGCAGCGTTGCCGAGACGCTGCGCCCCCCGGCCGGGAATCGCCCGGCCGGCAAGATGTCCCGCACGCCCGGCCCGCGTCTCGCCGTGGCCGGCAGCCGCTCGTCGGCCACCGCCGCGCAGGTCGCGGCCGCAACGCTCTACGAATGTGTGCCTCTTACGGTCGAGGATTTCGCCGCCGGGGCTGCGCGGACTGCAAAGCGTTGTGGCGACCTGCTTGCCTCCGGCCGCAATGTGCTGGTCCACCTCGATCCGGCCCGCGACTATCGCCTGACCTCGACCGCGCTTTCCGATGCGCTTGCCAACTTGACGGCGTCCATCCTCGCCCGCACGCCCGTCGCGGCCGTGGCCGTCGCCGGCGGCGACACGTCCGGCGCGGTAGTCGCGCGGCTCGGCTTTCGCAGCCTCTCCTTCGTAGCGCGCGCCGGCGCGGGCGTCGCCATCTGCCGCGGCCATCGCGAGGCAAGCCCGCTCGACGGCGCGCTGCTTCTGCTCAAGGGCGGGCAGGTGGGCGACCTCGACACTTTCGACCGGTTCGTTGCCGGCTAAGTTTCAGCCGCTCTCTCGCACGATGAGCTCGAAGCCGGTATCGACAGTCCGCTGGGAGTGCCCGGCCGACCCGTTCTCCATCAGCATCGCGATCGCGCCGTGTCCCATCTCCCATGGGTGCGGCTTCACCGTCGTCAGCGACGGGCTGATGGTCGATGCGATCTCGTAGTCGCCCCAGCCGATGATCGCGATCCGCCCCGGCACGTCGATACCGCGCCGGGCGCATTCGAACACCATGCTGGCTGCCACCACGTCCGTCGGGCAGATCACCGCATCGATTTCGCCGTCGAGCGCCAGCAGCGCATCCAGCGCCTGCGGCCCGCTGGAAAAGCCGTGCGGCTCGTCCACGTCGACGATCAGGTTGTCCGGCAGGCCTGCCCTGCGCATCTCGTCGCGGAACACCGGCGGCCGTTCCCGGAAGCGGCGGGTGCCCGGCCGGTCGTTGCCCACCAGCGCGATCCGCCTTCGGCCGGCCGCGACGTGGTGCCGGCACGCGGCGCGTACCGCCTCGTCGATGTGGTAGCCGATCGCCATGTCGAGCGGTTCGCCGAGCAGCCAGCTCTCGACCAGCGGGATGCTCGACTTGCCGAGCAGGTCCACCGTCGCCGGGTCGTGGTCGTTGCCGATCAGCACGATCCCTGCCGCGCGCAGTCCGATGAATGTTTCCACCGCCTCGCGTTCCTGGCGCATCGTGTCGGCCAGCATCACGATCAGTTTGTGGCCGTGGGCCTCGCAGCCTTCCTGGAGGCCGGTGACGTATTTGTAGAAGCTGGAATTGCGTACCGACGGCACGGCCGCGCCGATGACCCGGCTCTTGCCCGCCGCCAGGTTACCGGCCGCGAGGTTGGGCACGTAGCCCAGCTCGAACGCCGCCTCCAGCACCTTCAGCCGCGTGGCCTCCTGCACCCGGTGCGGATGGCGGAACGCGTTGGAAACCGTCATGGCGGAAACGTTGGCCGCGTCGGCCACGTCCTGCATCGTCGCGGTGCCTTGCCCCCTCGACGGCTTCATTGTTCTTTCCCGCGCCAACCTGCAAGCATGGTTTTCTACCTAACGGCCCCGACCCAGTGCTGCAATGTCGTGCCGGCAATCGGATTGACACTTACTATAGCGCGGCTATTTTAGCGCTAAAATAGCTATGCATAAACGAGGCGAGGATAGATGCGAAATCGGGCCATCCGAGGTTACCTGAAACGAGTAACTCCGGATCATAGGCTCTCGCAGGTCTTGGGGCGCTTCAAATCCTTGCCCCGCGAGGCTTCGAGGCCAAATCCGTCATGAAATTGCGGCTTCCCGTCGATCATCTCGTTTGCGTTGTGAACGACCTTTCTCGAGCGGTAACCTCATTTGTCGATGCGGACTTCACCGCGACCCCGATTTCGCGTCACAGCGACGCGATGGGAACAGCCAATTCCTGCATCTTGCTGGACGGTGCCTATATCGAACTGATGGGGATAGTGGCCGGTACGCCGGCCAACGAGGGCTGGCGCGCGCTGCTGGCGCAAGGCCATGGCCTCAAGGGCATCGCGCTCGCCAGCGACGACATCGCCGCGACGGAAAAAGCCCTTGAATTGCAAGGCATTGCGGGTGAGGTGAGGCATTTCTCCCGCGCGGTTCCGGAGGGCGAACTGCGCTTCTCCGTGATCCGCCTGCCGCGCGAAATGACCCCCGGCCTGCAATGCCTCTACTGCCAGCACCACACCCCCGCGCTCCTGTGGACGCTGGATGCGATGCGCCATGCCAACGGTGCGACGCGTATCCTGTCGGCCTCCGCGCCGGGCGTTGAGGCCCTTTCCCCGCTCGCTGTCTCGACCGATGGCTTGCCGATGGCCGATACGCCGCAAGCCGCCATCGTGATCGGGACGGCCGAGCCCGTTTCCGCGGAACGCCGCGATGCGATCCTTGCTGCGACCGGCATTGCCATCGAGACGAGGCCGGGCAAATGACCGACTGGCCGACCGACAAGCCTTCGCCGCTATGGCGTTCGCTCTCCCGCGAGACCTTCTCCGCGCCCGCACTTTCGGGCGATGCGGACTGCGATGTGTTGGTGGTGGGCGGCGGCATTTCGGGGCTGACCACCGCGCTGGAACTGCGCAAGCGCGGCCGGTCGGTGCTGCTGCTGGAGGCCGCAACCGTGGGCGCGGGCGCGTCCGGCCGGGCCAATGGGCAAGTGATAGCCGCGCTGACGCGCCACGGTCCCGACGCGATCCGCAAGGCGCTGGGCGAGCCATTCCTCCAGCTTCTGGCGGGCTCGGCCGACCGCCTCTTCGGCCTGGCCGAGACCTACGGCATCGATTGCGATGCGCGTCGCAACGGCTGGCTCCAGCCGGCGCATTCTCCCGGCCGCGCGAAGCGGGCCGCGGCGATGGCCGCGCAATGGGCCGCGATGGGCGCGCCGACAAGGGCGCTGGACCGCGCCGAGATGGCGGCTCGCATCGGCAGCGACAGCTATTTCGGCGGCTGGGAGCATGGCGGCGGCGGCCACATCAACCCCTTTGCCTTCACCGTTGGGCTTGCCCGCGCCGCAGCCGGCGAAGGCGTCGTCATCCACGAGCGGACGCCCGCGCTGTCGCTGACCCGTCAAGGCGACCGTTGGCGCGTGACCACGCCCGCAGGCGCCGTGCGTGCCTCGCGTGTGGCGCTGACGACGGCAGCCCATACGGGCGATCTGTGGCCGGGCCTGCGCCGCACCATCGTGCCGGTCACCTCCTATCAGGCGGCGACCGCACCGCTGGGCGCACTGGCGCACTGGGTGCTGCCGGGGGACGAGGCGTTCTCCGACACCAGGCAGGATCTGCGCTATTTGCGCAAGGACCGCGACGGCCGGATCGTTTCGGGCAGTGCCATGGCGATCCAGCTTGCAGCCCCGACGCGCCTGCCGCGCCTCATCAGCCGAAAGCTGGGGCTGATCCGGCCGGAACTGGGCGAGCTGCCGATGGAGCATTTCTGGGGCGGGCGCATCGCGATGACAGTTGACCGCGTGCCGCATCTGCATCGGACGCCCGACGGGCTTGCAACGTGGATCGGCTGCAACGGGCGCGGGCTGGCGCTGGCATGCGCCATGGCGCAGGTGCTGGCCGATGCCGTCTGCGACGTGCCGGACGAAAAGCTCGCCCTGCGCCCCACGCCGCTGAAACCCGTGCCCTTCCACCCCTTCGTCAGCCGCACCGCCCGCATGATCCTGCCCTGGTTGCGCTGGCAGGACGGACGGGAAATCTGACCCGAGCAGACATAGCGAGATCACCATGCCGCGCGCCGCAGTCATCCAGCTTTTCCACGAAGCCAACGCCTTCACCCCGTCGAAGGCGAATTACGACGGCTTCCTCTCGGCGCAGTATTTTCGCGGTGAGGATGTGCGGCGCGAGTTCGGCTCGACCAGCAACTGGCTGGGCGGCGTGACGGAAGCACTGGACGAAGCCGGTTACGAGATCGCCTATGGCGTCTGCACAGGCTGCCTGCCCGGCGGCACGCTGGACGGCGAAAGCTATCACCGGCTGGTGCGCGAGATCGTCGGTTCGCTGGAGGAGATAGCGGCGGCCGGGCCGGTCGATATCGTCGCGCTGCTGTTGCACGGCGCGCTGGTGGTGGAGGGCGTGGCCACGCCGGAGACCGATCTGGCAAGGAAGGTGCGTGCCGTCGTCGGTCCGAAGGTGCCCATCGCCGTGCCGCTCGATTTTCATGCCAATGTCGAACCCGAGCTGCCGTTCGTGGTGGATGTCGTGATCGGCGGCAAGCTCTACCCGCACGCCGACACCCATGCCCGCGGCAGGAAGCTGATCGAGCTGACGCTGGCGCGCGAACCTTGGAAGACGCGCCGCTTCCGGCTGCCGATGGCCGCACCGATGAGCGCGCAGACCAGCGATACCGCGCCGTTCTCGGAACTGGTCGCCCTGTCGAACGAGATCGAGCAGCGGGCGGGGCTGGCGGATGTGGTCGTCATGGGTGGCTTTCCCTATGTCGATTCCGAGGAGGTCGGCAGCTCGGTCCTCGTGACCGGTACGGACGACGCGGCCATGGTGCGGGCCTATCGCGATATGGCCGACGCTGCCTGGGAGCGGCGCGAGGCGATGCTGACCCGCGCGCCGTCCTTCGAGGAAGCGGCAGCGGAGATATTCGCAAGCGCAGCCAGGGGCAGGGTGGTGGTGGGCGATGCCGGCGACAATCCGGGCTCGGGCGGTGTCGCCAACGTGGCCGACATCTTCGCTTCACTCTCGGCGCAGGATTTGCCGTTCGCCGCAGGCTTCATGGTCGATGGCGAGGCGGTGAAAACCGCGCAGGCGATAGGCGTCGGCAATCGCGGCATCGTGCCGATGGGCATGCTGAAGAACGGCAAGCCCTTCGCGCCGGACGTCACCGTCGAGCGTGTCGGCATCGTCGAGTACCGCAACGAGGGGCCGAACCTGCATGGCGAGTTGCTCGAAGGCGGGTTGGGCGCTGTCGTGCGTGTCGGCGATCACGGCCACATCGCCATCGTCACCGAACGCATCCAGGCCTACGACACGCAGGCCTTTCGCAGCCAGGGCATCGTGCTGGAAGACAAGGCGATCATCCATGTGAAGTCGAGCAACCATTTCCGCTCAGCCTTCACACCGCTGGCCGAGAACGGCGTGTTCGTGGTCGATTCCGGTGGCTGGGCATCGACGGACGCGCTCCGCTTTCCCTTCACGAAGCGCGCGACGCGCATCCTGCCTCTGGCTCAACTCGACAAGGCGGAATGGGACCGTCAGGTAGACGAGGAGTGCGCGGTTGCGTTGCGCAGGGGATGAACCTCGAAGGAAGCACCAGTCAACCTACCCAACCACTGCCCCGCCCTTGATGACGTGCCGGTGATGCCGCGCGAAATCGACCAGCACGCCGGCGTCGAGCGGGTTGGCGTCGAGGACGTTGAGGTCTGCGCGGTAACCCGCCCTGACATGCCCGATCTCGCTTTCCAGCCGGACGAGCTCGGCGGCGACCGAGGTGGCGGAACGCAGCATGTCGAGCGGCGAGACCACGTCTGAGCGCAGGCGAAACTCGTCGAGCTGACGATCCTGCATCGGGCCGACCAGATCCGTGCCGTAGGCCATTGGAATGCCGGTGCGCTGCGCAAGCTCCACGGCGCGTATACCTGAATCGAGCACGGCGTTGACCTTCTGGATGCGGTCTGTCGGAAAGCCGCTCTGCGCGCCGACATCGGCAATTGCTCGAAGCACCGACAGCGTCGGCGTGAGATAGGCGCCGCGCTCCTTCATCAGCCTCGCCGTTTCGTCGTCCAGCAGATTGCCGTGCTCGATGGAGCGGACACCGTTGCGCACGGCGCGCGCGACGGAACGCGCGGTGTAGGTGTGAGAGACGACGTAGAGATTGGCCATCTCGGCCTCGTCCACGATTGCGGCGATTTCGGCTTCGGAGAACTGGTCCGACGTGATGCGGTCGGTGGGCGATGAAATGCCGCCATTGGCCATGATCTTGATGTGGTGCGCACCGCGCCGGATTTCGTCGCGCGCAGCCAGCCGAACGGCGTCCACGCCGTCGCAGCGGCGGCCAAGGCTGACGAGCGAATAGGCGCTGTCCTCATTGTCGGTGCCCATGCCGCGATGGTCGCCGTGCCCGCCGGTGGGCGACAGGGCCTTGCCGCCGTAAAGCACGCGCGGGCCGGCAAACAGTCCTTCTTCCACCGCGCGAGCAAGACCGAAATCGGCCCCGCCGACATCGCGCACGGTCGTGAAGCCGCGCTGTAGCATGGCCTTGAGAAGCACCGCCGCGCGGGCCGCGACATAGATCGGCGACTGCTTCGGCAGCTCGCCCAGATTGGCGGTATAGGCGGTCGCGTGAACGTGGCAGTCGATGAGGCCGGGAATGACGAAGCCGCCGGCCACGTCGATGCGCCGCGCGTCGGCCATGCCGGTGACCGGGCTTTCGGCAATATCGTGGATCAGCCCGTGTTCAAGGACGAGATGGCGGTCGGCTGAGATGGAGCCGGTCTCGACATCCACGATATTGGCGTTTTCGAGAATGGTGGTCACGGTCTGCTCCCCCGATGCATTGAAGGCCGCAAGAAAGACGGCATGAAAAGAGGTGACCGGGCGCGCAAGCGTCCGGCCCCCGACATGGTGTCTATGCGCTTACTCGCCCGACCAGCTGATGCGGTTGAGGAAGATGTTCTCGTTGGCCAGCGGGGTGAACTCGATACCGTCGGCCGCGCCGTAGATGACCGAGGCCTGGTAGAGCGGGATCACGTAGTTCTTCGAGGCGACGATCTCGCTCACCTTCTTGTAGAGATCGAGACGCTCGTCGGTGTCGATCGTCGCGCGCGCCGCATCGAGTGCGCCGTCTAGTTCTTCGTCGGTCACATTGGCCCAGCCGCTGGACGAATGCAGGATCGGATACATGATGCCGTCGGCATCCTGGCAGCCGCAGCTCCACCGGCTGAACGAGGTCTGCGGGATGCTTTCGGGGCCGGACTGCATGCGCTGCATCCAGTTGCCCATATCCGTCATCTCGATCTCGACGTTGAAGCCGACATCGGCCAGCATCTGCTGGATCGCCTGCACCACGCGCTGGTCGTAGACGGGCGCGGTGAGGATCGAGAACGGTGCGGTCGCGGTCTCGCCGAGCTCCGCGATGATCTCCTTCGCCTTCTCCGGGTCGTAGCCGGGGGCCTCGATGCCCTCGACATAGCCGAAGGCGGCCGGCGAGACGAGCTGCGAGACGGGAGCCTCGAAGCCGCCGAGAATGCCTTCGACGATGCCTTCCTTGTCCAGCGCATGGGCGATGGCAAGACGCACCTGCTCATTATCGAGTGGCGCCTTCTGCACGTTCATCGCGAAGTAGGCGACGCGCTCGGTGCGGGCGGACAGAACCTTGCCAGTGCCGCTGGCCTCGACCTGAGCGGCAAGGTCGCTGTCGATGTTGGTGACGATGTCGCTGGTGCCGGACTGGAGGTTGGCGACGCGCGTGGCGGCATCCGGAACGGCGCGGAAGGATGCCTTCGGAAACGCGCCCTTTTCGCCCCAATAGTCGTCGTTGCGCGCCAGAATGACCTCGACCCCGCGGTTCCAGCTCTCGAACCTGTAGGGCCCTGAGCCGACGGGACTGGCGTTGAACTCGTCCTTGGAAACCGCCTCGACCGCGTGCTGCGGCACGATGGACAGCTTGGTGAGCTGCGCGAAAAGCACCGGATACGCGCCGTCGGTGGTCAGCACCACGGTGGTGTCGTCTTTGGCCACCGCGTCGGTGATCGAGTTGAACTGGCCGAGCTGCGGGCTCGCGAACTCCGGATCGGTGATGCGCTTGACGGAGAAGACGACATCTTCCGCCGTCAGCTTCTCTCCGTCATGGAAGGTGACGTCGTCGCGGATCTTGAACTCGATCTCGGTGTCCGAGAGGTAGTTCCACTCGGTCGCGATCTGCGGCGCGATCTCGCCGGCATCGTCGCGGGTCAGCAGGTTGTCGAAGATGTTCCGGTAGACGTTGAAGCTGTCGGGATTCCACTGCACGTGCGGGTCGAGCGAGTTCGGCTCGCCGACGAAGTCGATTACGATCATGTCTTTCGCGCTGGCGACACCCGCCGGCACGGTGAGGGATGAAGCCGCAAGCAGGGCGGCGATCATAAGCCTGTTCAGTCGCATTGGTTTGTTCCTTCCAATCCGTGTCCGTTCCCCATGGCCCGCCCTCGCGGGGCGGTCGTGCGGCTTTGCCGTCACACCAGACGTGCGTATTGACATCTCAGTTGATGCTATTGGCACATCAGTAGGCGATCTTTGCACGCGTCCCGGCGACGCGCAACATCATTCCGTTCCAATTGCGTCAGGCGAAATAGAATGAGGTTTCGTGGGCAGGAAATTGCCGAACGTGGCTTGACGGACAAGGGATCACAGAGAACTATGGGCGAGATTCCGCAGTTTCGCGCGGATACGGAAAACGGTTTCGGTGCGGGCCGCGCAATGAGAATGATCGTTCTTCACGCCCGCCGGTACACAATGACAGATTGACGATCTGAGAGGTTAGAACGAATGCTCGATCAAGAGGTATACGCTTCCCCCATACCGCCGCAGGGCAAGGGCGAGGCTGCCGGGCGCGCATTGCGCAGCGCCATCGTGCATTGCGTTCTGGCACCCGGAGAGCGCCTGTCGGAGGCGGAGCTGGCGCGCGAGTTCGGGCTTGGCCGCGGCGCGGTGCGCGCGGCGCTGGCGCGGCTTCAGGCGGGCGGGTTCGTCACATCGACGGCACGCAGCGGCTGGGTGGTGACGCCCGTATCGGCCGGCGAAATCCGCGAGCTGAGCGCGGCGCGCCGGCATCTCGAGCCGCTGCTGTGCACTGTCAGCCTCGACGAGAACGACAGCGCGCATCTGCGCAATCTGGCCGAGATGCACGTTGCCCTGACGCACCGCCAGGAGCTGGGCGGCGACATGGTGCCGACCATCCGCCGCTGCGAGCGCGAGATACTGGAATGCCTGTCGGCGCGGCTCGGCATGCCGATCGTCGCCGGATGGCTGAGCGACCTGTGGGACCGCTCGATCAGGCTGGTCCACTTTTTCGAGGCGCACGCCCCGGTGAAGCTGACGCCGGCCAACCGCTCGCGCTTCGTCGAGGCGCTTGTCGATGGCCGCAAGGCAGATGCGCTGAGCCACCTCGCCGCCGCCAACACGGCGCTCGAAACCTACCTGCTCGACCGCTTCCTGGAATCGGAGGCGAAGGTGGGAACCCGCACCTCTCGCCGCGCAGCCGACAGGGAAAAGCCGCTGGAGCCGAAGTCGGGCAAGCCAATCTCGGGAACAAGGACAGCATGATGACGAAGACATTCTCTCGCACGCTTGCGTTGGCGCTGGGGCTGGCGCTGGCGCTGGGCAGTTCCGCCCTTGCCATGCAGGCCGCATCCGCCAAGGATCTGCTGGTCGTCGATCTGGTCAGCGAGCCGTCTTCGCTGGACCCGCACAAGCAGTGGAACCCGGACAGCTACTACGTCTACCGCAACATCTTCGACAACCTCGTCACGCGCGACGATGACGGGCAGATCGTGCCGCAGATCGCGACGGATTGGACCAACACGTCGGACACCGAGTTCGTGTTCACGATCCGCGACGACGTCACCTTCCACGATGGCGAGAGACTGACGGCGGAGGATGTCGCCTTCTCCATCACGCGCATCATCGATCCCGCGTTCGGCAGCCCGCAGCTGGGCCAGTTCAACAAGATCGTGTCGGCGGAGGCGACCGGCGAATACGAGGTGACGCTGAAGACCGACGGCGCGTACCCGGTGCTGCTGGCGCAGCTCGTCAAGCTGTCGATCGTGCCGAAGCATGTGGTGGAAGAAGTCGGCGACGACGCTTTCAACGCCAGCCCCGTCGGTTCGGGCCCCTACAAGTTCGCCAACTGGCAGCGCGGCGTTTCGGTGCGGCTCGACCGCAACGACGAATACTGGGGCGACAAGGGTCCGTTCGCCTCGGCCGAGTTCCGCGCCGTGCCCGATGCCGCGACCCGCGTCGCGAACCTCCAGGCCGGCGAAACCGACCTGGCGGTGACGATCGATTCCGATCTCGCAGCCCAGATCGAGGGTTCGGGCAGCGCCAAGGCGCTTTCCGTGCTGACGGAACGCATCGGCTATCTCAAGCTCAACCCGCAGCGCGGACCGCTGGACGACAAGCGCGTCCGCCAGGCCGTGGCGCAGGCGATCGACAAGGAAGGCATCGTCGAGGGCATTCTGGGCGGCTACGACGAGCCGCTCGCCCAGATGGCGACGCCCTCGCATTTCGGCTTTGTCGAGGGCATCGAGACCTATCCCTACGATCCCGAGGCGGCGAAGGCGCTCATCGAGGAGGCCGGCGTGGCCGGGCAGACGATATCGTTTGCGACCTCGCCCACCTTCGACCAGCGCATCGTGCAGGCCATCGCCCAGATGGTCAGCGATGCCGGGCTCGTCGCCGAGATCGAGCTCACCGACATGGCGACCTACCTCCAGCGCGTGCAGAGCGAGCCTGCCGAACAGCCCTACCTCGCCTTCGGCCGGTGGTCCTGCGCCTGTCAGGACGTCGACGGAGTTCTGCACTCGCTGCTGCATTCGTCCAGCTCGTGGTCATCGCTGACGGACGAGCGCATCGACGGCTTGCTGGACGAGGCCCGCAACACGCTGGACCAGGACGCGCGTCTCGACGCCTACAGGCAGGTGAGCGAGTTCGTCGCCGAGGAGGTGCCGCTGGTGCCGCTCTATCAGGCGGCCATCATCTACGGTGCGGCCAATGGCCTCGACTGGCAGCCGACCGCGAACGAGAGCATGTTCCTGAACCGGATGAGCTGGTCGGACTGACCGCAACCGACCGACTCCCGGCCCTGCTATTGGCGGGGCCGGGGCGCAACCCGAGAGGCAGCCCTTGTCGGCGTTCTTCCTGAAGAGAATCGTGCAGGCGCTGATCGCCGTGATCGGCGTGATGACGCTCATCTTCTTCCTCCAGCGGCTGACGGGCGACCCGGTGCTGCTGCTGGTGCCGCAGAACGCGACGCAGGCTGACATCGCGGCGATGCGCGAGACACTGGGCTTCAACCGCCCGCTGGCGGTGCAGTATCTCGATTACATGGGCGGCCTGCTGACATTCGATTTCGGTCGCTCCTACGTCCAGAACATTCCCGTCTGGGACCTGATCGCAAGCCGCCTGCCCTACACGCTGATGCTGGCGGGCGGCGCGCTGGTGGTGGCGTTTGGCATCGGCATTCCACTGGGCGTGCTGATGGCGGTGCGGCGCGGCAAGCCGGAAGCCAAGGTGATGATGGGCTTCGTGCTGGCCGGCCAGTCCATGCCGACCTTCTGGTCGGCGATCCTGATGATCATGGTGTTTGCGGTGTGGCTCGGCTGGCTGCCGCCGTCGGGCGCGCGCACCAATGCGAGCCTCATCATGCCGTCGATCGCGCTCGGGCTTCTGTCGATGGCGACGTTCGCGCGTGTCGCGCGCACCGCCGTGCTGGACGAGCTTGAAAAGGACTATGTGCGCACCGGCCACGCCAAGGGCCTGCCGATGCGCCGCATCGTCATGCGCCACCTGCTGCGCAACGCCGCGATCCCCGTCGTCACGGTAGCGGCTCTGGAGATCGCCAATCTTCTGGCGGGCGCGGTGATCGTGGAGACCGTGTTCGCCTGGCCGGGGCTGGGGCAGCTCACCGTGCAGGCGATCAACGCACGCGACTTCATGGTGGTGCAGGGCGTGGTGCTGCTCGGCGCGATCACTGCCATCACGCTCAACCTCATCGCCGATCTTCTTTACAGCCTCATCGACCCGCGCATCCGCATGGAGGCCGGCGCATGAGCGGCGGGGTTTCCACGCCTGCGCGCACGGCTACGCGCAAACCGATCCCATGGGCCGTCGTACCGTTCTGGCTCATTCTTCTCGGCCTCGTGCTGGTGGCGGTGTTCGCGCCGCTGATCGCGCCGATGGACCCCAACACCCAGAACCTGCTTGCACGCCTCAAGGAGCCGGGCTTCGAATCGCGCGGCGCGGTCTATCTGCTGGGCTCGGACGAGCTGGGCCGCGACGTTCTCTCCCGCGTGATCCACGGCGCGCGCATATCGCTGCTGGTGGCCTTCGCCTCGGTCATCCTGTCCGGCGTGTTCGGCTCCATCCTCGGCATGGTCGCCGCCTTCTATCGCGGCTGGGTCGAGACCATCATCATGCGGCTGGTGGACATCGTGCTGTCGGTGCCGGCGATCCTGCTGGCCATCATCACCGTCGCGGTGCTGGGGCCGAGCCTCTACAACGTCGTCATCGTGCTGGCGCTGACGCGCTGGCCGCGCTACGCCCGCGTCGCCTACGGCCAGACCCTGTCGGTCGCCAACATGCCCTATGTGCGCCTGTCGCGCTTCATGGGTGCGGGATGGTTCCGGCTTTTGTGGCGGCATGTGCTGCCCAACATCGCCGGAGCGCTCATCGTGGTGGCCACGCTGGAATTCGGTCTGATGGTGCTGTTCGAGGCGGGGCTTTCCTTCCTCGGGCTCGGCGTTCAGCCGCCCACGGCAAGCTGGGGCGCGATGCTTTCGACCGGCCGCAACTACGTCGCCACTGCGTGGTGGATCGCGACCTTTCCGGGTCTCGCGCTGTTCCTGCTGGTGCTTTCCATCAACCTCATCGGCGATCACGTGCGCGACCGCCTCGACCCCCGTTCACGTTAAGGAAATACCATGCAGTTCGCAGACGAGTTCAAGGGCAAGAAGGTCATCGTCACAGGGGCCTGCGGCATCATGGGTGGCTGGATCGCCGACGGTTTCCGCGAGGTGGGCGCGACGCTTTGCCTGACCGACCGCGAGCAGGGAAAGCTCGACGCGATGCTGGCGAAGCAAGGCTCAGATGGGCACATCGCCATCGCCGCGGATCTGCGCGACGCGGCCTCGATAAAGGCATTCGCCGACGACGTTGCCGATGCATGGGGCGCGCCGGACGTGGTGGTCAACAATGCCGGCATCTACCCGTCGGCCTTCCTGCTCGACATGGACATCGACGACTGGGACGCCGTGTTCGACGTCAATCTGCGCGCGCCATTCCTGCTGTCGCAGCTTTTCGCGAGGCAGATGATCGCTGCCGGGCAGGGCGGCTCCATCGTCAACATCTCGTCCGGCGCGTCGCGCAAGATGCGCACGACGGTCGTGCCCTACTGCACGTCGAAGACTGCGCTCGACAGGCTGACCAAGGGCTTCGCGCTGGAGCTTGCCGAATACGGCATCCGCGTCAACGCGGTGGAACCGGGCTTCATGGCGGGCAGCGATGTCAGCCCGCTGTCGGACGATCACGTCAGCGCCGCCATCGCCTCGATCCCGCTCGGCCGCCCGTCCTCGCCGAAGGATGTCGTCGGCGCCGTACTCTACCTCTCCTCGGAGGCCGGCGCCTATGTCACCGGCGCGACGCTGACGGTGGATGGCGGCAACTCGATCGGCACCAAGGCCGTCTATCAGGCCAAGAAGAAGGCGCTCTGAAAGGAAGACCATGACCGAACGCCTGAGCATCAAATCGCCATGGCCGGACTATGAGTGGCCGGAAGGCAAGCAGTCGGCAGCCCTCCTTTCGGTGGACGTGGACGCGGATTCTCCATTCCTTTGGTCTCTCGGCAAGGACGCGCCGCAGCGGCTTGCCACGCACGAGATTCGCCGCTTCGGGCCGCGTACCGGACTCTATCGCCTGCTCGACCTGTTCGCGCGCTACGGCTTCAAGGCCAGCTTCTACGTACCGGGATACGTCGCCGAGGCGAACCCGGAAATCCTTCCAGCCATCCTTGAAGGCGGGCACGAGATCGGCCTGCACGGCTATTTCCACGAGATCGTCTCGGAAGTCTCCGACGCCGAGTTCACCGGCGCGATCGAGGCGAGCTTCGAGCTGTTCGTGAAGCAGACCGGGCAGGAGCCGGTCGGCTTCCGCTCGCCCGCGTGGGAGTTGACGCCGCATATGCTGCGCGAGATCAGGCGGCTCGGTCTTGCCTACGATTCCTCGCTGTCGGGCTTGGACCATCCCTACGACATCGACGGCATTACCGAGCTGCCGGTGCAGTGGATGGTGGATGACGCCATCGTCTTCAAGTTCGAGGGCGGCGGTCGCGACAAGTGGCCCTATCAGTCCGGGCGCGGCGTGATCGACGACTGGATCAGGGAGTGGCGCGCGCTGCACCGCTATGGAGGGCTGTTCACGCTGACGGTGCACGACTGGATTTCCGGCCGCGCCCAGCGCATCGCACTGCTGGAAGAACTGCTCGATGCCATCAGCGCCGAGAAGGGCGTGTGGGTCGCAACCGCCCAGGAGATTGCGGCCTGGCATGCCGGCTCGGTCAACAAGGGGCGCTTCGCGGTCGAGGCTACGATCCCAGACGCGATCGCCGCGCGCCGGTTCGGACAGTCGAATGGGTGAGCACTGGATGGTGCGCAAGGGCGAGGTCCGCAGCGACGGAGGGCTGGTCGCCTGCCAGAACTGGCTTGCGGCCGAGGCGGGCGCTGGCGTGCTGTCGCGCGGCGGCAACGCCATGGATGCGGCCGTAACCACGGCGCTGACGCTGAGCGTGGTGGAGCCATGGCTGTCGGGCATCGGCGGTGGAGGGTTCTTGCTGCGCGCGGATGGCCAGACGGGCAGCGTCGATACGCTCGACTTCAACGTCAACGCCTCGCGCAACATCGACCCGGCCGATTATCCGCTGGTGGAAGGCCGCGACGGCGACTGGTTCAACTGGCCCGCCGTGAAGGACGACCGCAACCTGATCGGCTATCACTCGATATGCGTGCCGGGCGCGGTGGCTGGGCTGGCGCAGGCGCTGGAGCGTTTCGGCACGATCAGTTTCACTGAGGCTCTGCAGCCGGCTATCGAACATGCTACGCGCGGGCTGGTGGTGGACTGGTTCACCGTACTGTGCCTTGCCATCGACGCCGAGGGGCTTGGCCGCTTCCCGGCATCCGCCGAACTGTTCCTGCAGAACGGGCGCGCGCCGCGCGTGCCGGAAACAGGCAAGAGCCGCACCATTCCCATGCCGCGCAAGGCGGCGATGCTGGAGCGTCTGGCAAGCGCGGGCTGGCGGGACTTTTACGAAGGCGAGGTTGCCGCCGCCATCGTCGCCGACCTCAATGCGGGTGGTTCGCCGATCGATGCGGGCGAGATGCGCGACTATCGGCCCGTCTGGCGCGAAGCCATCGCCACGCCGTTCAGGGGCATGACCCTTCACGCCATGGGCGGGCTGTCGGGCGGGCCGACGCTCTCGGCGGCAATCGCCGAGCTGGCAACGGCGCTGCCGGAAGGCGAGCCCCTTTCCGGTCGCACGGCGCTTGCATTCGCCCGTGCGATCCGACGCGCCAGCGAACATCGCCTGCGCACGCTGGGCCATGCCAGTGGCGAAAGCTGCACGACGCATCTCAGCGTGGTCGACCGTGACGGCACGATGGTGTCGCTGACCAACACGCTCCTGTCGCGCTTCGGCTCCAAGGTGGTGCTGCCTTCGACCGACCTGCTGATGAACAACGGCATGATGTGGTTCGACCCGCGCCCCGGCCAGCCGAACTCGATCGCGCCCGGGGTTCGGCCGCTCGCCAATATGTGTCCGATGGTCGCGACGCAGGACGGCAGGCCGAGGCTGGCGCTGGGCGCGGCCGGCGGCCGCCAGATCATGCCGGCCGTCACGCAGATCCTTTCCTATGTCGCAGCCTATGGCATGCCGCTCGAAGAGGCGTTCCATGCGCCGAGGCTGGACGCAAGCGGCGTGCGCCTGCGCGTCAACCGCAAGGCGAAGCCGGATGTGGCCTCGCGGGTGGGCGACGAGTTTCCCGTCGATATCGTGGAGGATACGCTCTACCCGGTGAATTTCGCCATACCCTCGGCGGTGATGCGCGACGGCGGCGAGAATATCGGCATGGCCCACCCGCATCATCCATGGGCGGCCGTGGGGCTGGAGCGCGCGCCATGAGCCCGGTGCTGAAGGTCGACGACCTGAAGGTCACAATCGGCGGCAATGCCGTGGTGGACGGCGTGAGCTTCGAGGTCGACGCGGGCGAAATCCTGTCCGTCGTCGGCGAGTCGGGCTGCGGCAAGTCGATGACGGCCTTCGCAGTCATGGGGCTGCTGCCGAAGGCGGCGAGGCTTGCGGGCGGGCGCGTGCTGTTCGGCGACGCGGACCTCGCCACGGTTTCGGAAAAGCAGCGCCGCAGCCTGCGCGGCGACGACCTCGCCATGATATTCCAGGAGCCCGTGGCCTCGCTGAACCCGCTGATGCCGATCGGTAGGCAGATCGCCGAAAGTCTCGTTGTCCATGGCAAGGCGAAAGGCCGCGACCCGCTCAAGGCGGCAATCGGGATGCTGGAGGAAGTGGGCATTCCCGAGCCGGAAATCCGCAGCAGGCAGTATCCGTTCGAGCTTTCCGGCGGGATGTGCCAGCGCGCGATGATCGCGATGGCGCTGATCTGCCGGCCGAAGCTGCTGATCGCCGACGAGCCGACGACGGCGCTGGACGTGACCATCCAGGCGCAGATCCTCGAACTGATGAAGCGCCTGCGCGACGAGACCGGCACGGCGATCCTGCTGATAACGCACGACATGGGGGTGGTGGCCGACATGGCCGACCGGGTCGCGGTGATGTATGCCGGTCGCGTCATCGAGCAGGCCCCGGTGGACGCGATCTTCGCGCGGCAGGAGCACCCCTATACACGGCTGCTGCTTTCGACCATTCCGCGCCTCGACGGCCGGCCGAAGTCGCTGCTGCCTTCGATCGAAGGCGTGGTGCCCGACATCGGCAGCTGGCCGGTCGGCTGCCGCTTCAACCCGCGCTGCCCGCTGGCCGACCAGCCCTGCATCGAAAGACAGCCGCCGCTGGAGCCGCGCCGCGATACGGGGCTTGCCGCCTGCTGGCATAGCGACCGTGTGGAGGCGATGCTGTGAGCGAGCCGCTGCTTTCCGTCCGCGACCTGAAGGTCCACTTCCCGATCCGCGGTGGTCTGATGGGAAGGCCGGTCGGCTGGGTCAAGGCGGTGGACGGTGTGAGCCTCGACATCGCGCGCGGCGAGAGCGTCGCGCTGGTGGGCGAATCGGGCTGCGGCAAGTCCACGCTGGGGGCGGCTATTCTGGGCATGCAGAAGCCGACCAGCGGCACCATCCGCTTCGAGGATCGCGAGGTCGTGCACGGCGACGCCGCCATGCGGCATGCCCTGTCGCGCGAGCTGCAGATCGTGTTCCAGGACCCGGTTTCGGCGCTGAACCCGAAGCTCACCATCGGCGAGAGCATCGCCGAGCCGCTGGCGATCCACGGCGTGGGAACGCGCAGGGAGCGCCGCGAGCGCGTGGCCGAACTGCTGGGTCTGGTCGGGCTTCACCCCCAGCATGCCGAGCGCAAGCCGAACGCGTTTTCGGGCGGCCAGCGCCAGCGCATCGTGATCGCCCGCGCGCTGGCGTTGAACCCGCAGCTGCTGATCCTCGACGAGCCGGTCTCCGCGCTCGACGTTTCGATCCGGTCGCAAATCCTCAACCTGCTGCTCGACCTTCAGCAGCGGCTGGGTCTCTCCTACCTGTTCATCAGCCACGATCTGTCGGTGGTGCGCCATTTCGCCGACCGTGTAGCCGTGATGTATCTGGGCCATCTGGTGGAGACCGGGCCAACCGGCGACGTGTTTGCCAAGCCGGTGCATCCCTACACCGAGGCGTTGCTTTCGGCCGTGCCGCTGCCCGATCCCGTCGCCCAGCGCAACCGCAAGCGCATCGTGCTGACCGGCGATCTGCCGAGCCCGGCCAACCCCCCCAAGGGCTGCAAGTTCGTGACCCGCTGTCCGCTCGCGCAAGACATTTGCCGGCAGACGCACCCGCCGCTGGTGGAGGTTGGCGAAGGCTGGCGCGCCGCCTGCCACATCCGCGCGCCCGCAACAATCTCAGGAGGACCATGAGCACTTCCGTTTCCCGTCGTCTCGTCAACGCACCCGATGCACCGCAGACGCTGCATCGCCGCTACACCAACGCGCTGGAGGTGCGCGGGCAGGGACGCACGCTCTACATCAGCGGCCAGATCCCGGCCGATGACACCGGCAGCGCTCCGGACAATTTCGAGGCGCAGGCGCGGCTGGCATGGGGCAATGTCGAGCGCCAGCTCAAGGCGGCCGGCATGACGCTGGACGACCTCGTCAAGGTCACCGTGTTTCTTGCCAGCTACGAACTGCGCGATGTCAACGCGAGGGTGCGCTGGGACGTGATGGGCGACCGCATGGTGGCGCTGTCCACCGTGATTGCAGGCCCCTACGACCCGGCATGGAAGATCGAGATCGAAGCGATCGCGGTGGCCGACTGAAAAGGTTCAGATGATGGCGGCTTCGCTTAGCCGGCAAAGGTCGGCTTCGCTGTAGCCGATGCCTTTCAGCACCTCGCGCGTGTCGCTGCCGAGTTCCGGCGGTGCCTGCGTGGGCGCGACGACCTCGCGATTGACCTTGAAGCCCAGCGTGGGGAGGTGGATGTCTCGCGGCTGGCGATCCCAGCTCATCGCATGGGCGAAGCTGCGGGTGCGGGCCTGGCCCTCGGCGAGCACCTCGTCGAGCGAGCGCACCCTGGACGCCGGCACGCCCGCGCTGTCGAGCGCCTTTTCCCATTCGCTGGCCGTGCCCGACAGGAAAATCCCGACCAGCTCCGCGCGCAGTGCTGCGGCGTTGTCGCGTCGCGCCTCCGGTTCGCGCCAGCGCTCGTCCTCCAGAATGTCGGGCCTGCCCAAGCCGGCACACAGCGCGCGAAACTGTTTGTCGTTGTTGGCTGCCACCATGAGCAGCCCGTCGCTGGTTTCGAACGCGCCTGACGACGGGCTCTGGCTCCACGCCTCGTTGCCGGCCGGCCGGGGCATCCACCCGCTGGTGAGGTGGCTTGTCACGAGCGACGCCATCAGGAGCATGGACGTGTCGAGCATGGCCACGTCGAGATGCACCGCCTCTCCCGTCCTGCGCGTCTCGTGCAGCGCCGAGACGATGGCGAACGCGGCATTCATGCCGGTGGCGTAGTCGACATAAGGCGCGCCAACCTTCTGGGGCCCGGTGTCGACCGTTCCGGTCGTCTTCATGATGCCGCACATGCCCTGGATGACGTGGTCGTATGCGGGCCGGTGGCTGAACTCGCCGTCCTGGCCGTAGGCGGAGATCGAGCAATAGACGATGCGCGGATTGATCTCGCGAACCGTCTCGAACGGCAGGCCGAGCCTCGTGATCGCGCCCGGGCGGAAATTCTCGATGAAGACGTCGGCACTCTCGATCAGCCGCTTCATGACGGCAAGGCCCTCAGGCGTCTTCAGGTTGAGGGTCACCGACTTCTTGTTGGCATTCTGGGTGAGGTAGGCGATGCCCATGCCTTCGGCGTTGAGCTGGGCGATGTCGCCCTTGTCGCGAGACCAGTCGCCGCCGTCGGGCGTCTCGATCTTCAGCACCTCGGCACCCATCAGGCCAAGCTGGTAGGCCGCATAGGGGCCGGCAAGCACCTGCGTCAGATCGATGACACGAAGACCGGCGAGGGGCTGAAACATCAATGCGCTCCTGAGAAGAATGTGGGCATGGCGGCTACTTGCGTTTGAACAGGAGCCGGCAGTCGCCGACGCCGTCGTCTATCGCGCGCAGCCACTCGGCCGCCGGCGTGGATCGGCGAAGGTGGGCGTCGAGGAAGGCAAGCGCCATCTGCTTCACGGCCTGCTGCTGCGCCGGAACCGTGGCCTGCGTGTCGCGCTCGGTGAGACCGCCGAGGAAATGGTCGCCGTCATCGAGTACGGCGAGATATTTCGAGCCCGACGGGGCGAGTTCGTACGGCTCGGATTTCCAGCGCCAGTCGCCGCCCTTGGCGCCGCGATCCAGCGTGCCGGTGACGTTGAGCACGGGCCCGTCCATGGCGTCCCACGAGCCATCGCGCAGCCCCTGCTGGTCGCGCCCCTGCGCGCTGAGAAGCATGGCGGCCGAAAACCGCCGGTCGCGAAACTGCCGCGCCTCCCCGTCCGGCATGTCGATCTCCGCACCCGCCAGAAGCTGCGCCGTGTAGGCGCCGAAGGAGTGCCCGGCGATGGCTCCGCGCTCACCGTCGAGCCTGCCGCAGGTTGCGCCCACGATTGAAGGAAGCGCTGTCACGACCTCGTTGACCAGAGCTACACGCGCCAGCCAGCGGGCGGGGGAATGCAGGATTTCGTGCATCCGCGCCCTGATGTCCGGCATCGCCGTCCACCGCGAGAGGTCGCCCTGCGGGTCCAGCCCGAGCTGCGGCTCGCTGCGGGCCACCGCGTCTATGGCGTCGTCGAAGGTGGGATGGATGACCAGATAGCCGTGGCGCGCCCAGTATCGAGACAGCAGCGCATATTGCGACCCGCTGGAGCCGAGGCCGTGGCAGAACACGACGAAGCCCTGCGGTGCACCGCGCTCCGGCCAGCGGCAGGTCAGCGGGCGCTGGGCGGCGATCGTCCAATGGTCGGCCAGCACCTCATGCGCTTCGACCACGCCGTGACCGTCGAAATCCGAAGCGTAATACGAGCCTCCCATCATGCGGCCTTCCCCGTGCCGCTGGCGGGCAGGACCGCGGGGCGGTCCGCATGAAGAAAGCAGCTCGCCGTTCCGCCACCGTCCACCGCATAGGCCGGCGGCATCTCGGTCTGGCAGCGCGGCATGACATGCGGGCAGCGGTTCTGGTAGGGGCAGCCGGTCGTCGAGACGCGCGGCGCATCGATGGCCGGGGCGGCCTTTCGGGCGGCGCGGCGTGCGCGCTGCGCCTGCGGATCGAGGAGCGGTACGGCGTCGAGCAGCGCCTTGGTATAGGGATGCGCCGGCCGCCTGTAGACACGGTCGGAAGGGCCTTCCTCCACGATATGGCCGAGATACATCACCGCGATCCGGTCCGAGATGTGATGGACCAGCGCAAGGTCGTGGGCGATCAGCAGGTAGGCGATGCCGAGCGCGTCGCGGCGCTCGTAGAGCAGGTTGATGATCTGGTTCTGCGTCGACACGTCGAGTGCGCTGACCGGCTCGTCCAGCACGATAAGGCGGGGCTGCAGGGCAAGCGCCGAAGCGATGGCGATGCGCTGGCGCTGGCCGCCCGAAAACTGGTGCGGGTGCCTTTCCAGGTGCTCCCGCGAGAGCGACACGAGCTCCAGCAGTTCGACCGCGCGTTGGCGCCGTTCGCTGCGACCCATCGTGGTGTGTACCCGAAGCGGCTCGGTGACGATTTCTTCCACCGTCATGGACGGATTGAGCGAGGAATAGGGGTCCTGGAAGACGGCCTGTATCTGCTTGCGCACGTTGGACGGATAGCGCGTGCCCATCCCGGCGAGGTCTTCATCGCCGAAGCGCATCGAGCCGCCGGCGGCCGGCACCAGACCCAGAACCGTGTTGGCGATGGACGATTTGCCGGAACCCGATTCCCCCACGAGCCCGAGCGTTTCGCCGGGGCGTATGGAGAGGTTCGCACCCTTTACCGCATGAAACGGCCTGCCCGACAGGCCCAGGAGCGAGCGGCCCCAATAGGTGACCCACAAATCGTTGATCTCGAGGAGGGGTCTGTCCGTCACGATGCACGCTCCAGCTGGAGTTCATCGGCCCGAATGCATCGCACCAGCCTGTCGGTGCCGGTGAGAGGAACACGCGCCTCGCAGGCCGCGATCCGGAAATCACACCGGTTGGAGAAGCGGCAGCCTGTCGGCCACGATCCCGGCCGAGGCACGTTGCCGCGAATGGTGGGTAGGGGCGGGTTGCGGTCGGACGCGTGCGGCATCGCCGAAAGCAGGCCGCGCGTGTAGGGATGGCGGGGGCTGGCAAACAGCGCGCCGACCTCGGCAGTCTCTACCATCTCGCCGGCATACATGACGCTGATGCGGTCGCAGATGTCGGCGGCCACCGCGAGGTCGTGGGTGACGAACAGGATCGCCATGCCGAACTCGTCCTGAAGGTCGCGGAAGAGATCGAGGATCTCCTGCTGCACCGTCACGTCGAGCGCGGTGGTCGGCTCGTCTGCGATCAGCAGCGAGGGGTTGCAGCTGAGCGCGCGCGCGATTGCGATTCGCTGCGCCATGCCGCCCGAAAGCTCGTGCGGATAGGCGCGCGCCCGCTCCTCCGGGCGCGGGATGCCGACGCGGTCGATCAGTTCGACCACGCGCGCCCAGGCCTGTTTCTGAGACAGGCCCTGCCGGGTGCGAAGCACCTCGGCGATCTGGCTGCCGACCGTGAAGGCGGGATTGAGGCTGGTGGTGGGATCCTGAAACACCATCGCCACCTCGTTGCCGCGCACCTGCTCGATCTGCCTGCGCGAAAGCGTGCGCAGATCCTTGCCGTTGAGCACGATGGAGCCTTGCGTCGTGCGCAGCCCGGCGCTCATCAGGCCGAGTATGGCAAGGCCGGTCATCGTCTTGCCGCTGCCCGATTCGCCCACAAGCCCCATCGTCTCACCGCGCGAGATGCCGAACGACAGGTCGGTGATGACCGGCACGCCGGCTCCCTCGCCGACAACGACCCGCAGGCCTTCCACGCGCAACACCTCGTCCTCGCGCGGCGGGAGGGGGTTCGCGGCAGCGCCGGCGGCCGGCACGTCGGTATCGGTGGATGCGGTTGCCGTTTCCGATCTAGGGCCGACGGCGATGCCGCGCCCGATCGAATCACGAATGACGTCGCCGAGCAGATTGACGGACAGAACCGTGACGATGATCGCCAGGCCGGGAGGGATCGCTAGGAACCAGTTCAGATCCATATAGGCGGCAGCGGTGTTGAGCATCGTGCCCCAGCTGGCGTTCGGCGGCTGGACACCGAGCCCGATGAAGCTGAGTCCGGCTTCGGCGAGCAGCACCGCGCCAACCGTCAGCGTCACCTGCACGATCAGCGGAGGCGCGATGTTGGGGAGGATGTGGCGCAGCAGGATGCGGCTGTCGGGCGCGCCCACGACGCGGGCGGAGCGGACGTAGACCTCCTCGCGCTCGGCAAGCACGACGCCGCGCGCCAGCCGCAGGAAGGACGTGGAGAACAGAATGCCGAGCGCGATCATCGCACGGTGAAGGCCCGGACCGAGCAGCGCGATGATGACGATGGCGACCATGATGCCCGGGATCGAGACGATCGCCTCGACCATGCGCATCACCACCCAGTCCCACCAGCCGCCCTTGTAGCCGATGAAGAGGCCCAGCGGCACGCCGAGGATGATCGCGATGGCCGTGGCCTCGGCGGCTGCGATGATGGCGATGCGGCAGCCGTAGATGAGGCGGCTGAGCACGTCTCGGCCGAGATCGTCGGTGCCGAGCCAATGCTGGGCCGAAGGGCCTTGCAGGGCCTTGATGAGGTTCTGCTGCAGCGGGTTGTAGGGCGCCAGCCAGTCCGCGAAGATCGCGAGCAGCGCAAGCAGGACGAGCACCGACACTGTCGTGACGGTGATGACCGACGTCGCGTTGAGCCGCCAGCGAAAGCGGCGCGGCACGGGCCGGATATGTGATGCGGAGCTGGGGTTCACGAGGGACGCGCTTTGGGGTTGAGAAGTCCGTAGATCACGTCGGTGGCGAGCTGCACGACGACGACGAGAGCGACCATGACCAGCACGAGCCCCTGAAGCATGGGAATGTCCTGCTGGCGCACGGCGGTGATGGCGAGGGTGCCGAGCCCGTTGATCGCGAAGACCTGCTCGACGATCAGCGCGCCGCCGAGCAGCACGGTGATCTGGAAGGACAGCACGGCGACCACCGGTATCATCGCGTTGGTGAGCGCGTGTCGGAAGATAACGCGGCGCGTGGAGAGCCCCTGCGCGCGGGCGGCACGGATATAATCCTGCTGCAGCACGCCGACCATGGCAGAGCGGACCTGCCTTGCGATGGCAGCGCTGGAGGAAAGGCCGAGCGCGATCGACGGCAGGGTTACGCTGCGCAGCCACTCCCACGGCGAGGTCGAGATCGGGGTGAAGCCCGTGGCCGGAAACCAGCGCAGGCTGACGGCGAAGACGGCGACGAGGATGAGGCCGAACCAGAAATTGGGGATCGCCTGCCCGATCGTCGCGCCCAGCGTGGCGAAGCGGTCGACCCACGAACGCGGGCGTAGCGCAGCTGCGATGCCGGCCGCCACGCCCACGATGATCGCTATCAGTGCCGAGACGAACGTCAGCGACAGCGTGACGGGAAGCCGCTGCATCACGGCGCTCGTGACGCTGACGCTGTTGAAGAATGAGGTGCCGAGGTCGCCCTGCGCGGCTCGCCCGAGCCACTGGAAGTAGCGTACGACCACGGGTTCGTTCAGGCCCAGCCGCTCACGCAGCATTTCGTGCTGTTCCTGCGTGCCGGTGTCGCCGAGGATCAGATCGACCGGGTCGCTCGGGAGCAGCGACGTAAACGAGAACGTCAGCACCGAGACGATGAGCAGCAGGGGTACCAGCGCGAGAAGCCGGTGAGCGATGAGCCTGAACATGGGTATCCGCCGTCAGTCGTTCGCAACGAGCCCGCGAAGATTGATCGAGTCCTCACCGTAGCGATAGACGACGGAAGGATTGTTCGCGGTCTTCTCGCTGACGCCGAACAGGATCGGCGCATTGGTGACGAAGATCAGGAACGCCTCGTCGGCGAGCTGTGCGGCCATCTTCTTGTAGGCGGGTGCGCGCTCCTCGCTCTCGACGGAGTTGAGCCCCTCCTCGGCCAGCGCCAGAAGCTCGTCGCTCGGCTTCGCCTTGAACGGGTTGTAGGCCGCATCCTCGTAGATGTAGCGCAGCGCCACGAACTTCGGATCGGTGATGGTGTTCCAGACGAGGTTGGTGGCGGGGAAGTCGGTCGTGCGGCTGCGGCGCGCCAGCGTGCCCGGCTCCAGCGGCACGATGTTCATCGTGATGCCGATCTCCTGGAAGAACCCGGCCAGCGCCTCCAGACGCGACTGGTAGATGGGGATCGACGGCATGTCGAAGGTGAAGCCTTCCGGGAACCCGGACTGCGCCATCAGTTCGCGGGCCTTGTCGAGATCGTATTCGTACACGCCCTCGAGCGACGGATCGTAGGCCCAGTCGCCCTGGCCGTAGGGCTGGAACGACTTGACCGCAAGACCGAACTGGATCGCCTGGTTGAAGGCGTCGCGATCGATGGCGAGCGCCATCGCCTTGCGCACCAGCGGATCGGCGAAGGCGGGTACGACTGTGCCTTCGCGGTCGGAGATGATGACGTGATAGTTGAGGCCGCCATTGTGGCGGATGAGCTCGAGGTCTGGCGCGCGGTCGATGATCGCGGCCTGAGCGTTGGACAGCCAGTTGCCGGCGTCGATCTGCCCGGTGCGCAGCGAGTTCAGGCGGGCGGTGTCGTCGGGGATTTCCCAGACCTCGTAGCGGGCGAGACCGATCTTGTCCTTGTCCCAGTAGGTCGGGTTCGGCGTGTAGACGCGCACCTCGCCCTCGCGCGATTCCGACGCATTGTAGACATAGGGGCCGGTGCCGACCGGGTTGCGGTCCACTGCGGGATCGTCGAGCGCGGCCGGCGCGATCATCATGCCGCCGGTGTAGCACAGGCTGTTGATGATCGCCGGGTCGGGTTCCTTGAGCTTGATGCGCAGCGTGTACTCGTTGGCGGCCTCGGCGCTCTCCACCGTCCTCAGGCCCTCGATCACGTCGAGCTTGATGCCGCGGTTGATGTTCGCGGCCGCAGCCTCGGCGTTGAAGGCTTCGCCGTTGCTGAAGCTGACGCCCTCGCGAAGCGTGATTGTGACGTCGAGCCCGTCTACCTCGTAGCCGGTTGCGAGCAGGGGCACGTTCTCGCCGTCGGGACCTTTCTCGAACAGCGATTCATAGACCGGCCGCAAGAAAGGGACGCCACTGCCGCTCTGCTGCTGCGGGTCCATGGTGATGAGCTTTACCTGTTCGGCATACCTGAACGTGCCCGCCTCCTGCGCCCACGCCTGCCCTGCGGCAAGCGCCAGCGCGCACGACATCAATGATCCTGCAATCCACCGTCTCATATCGGCCCTCCCAGCCTGAGTGTGTGGCCGCGGCATCCTAGCCGGGGCCGGTTTCCTCCCACAACCGGAACAGGTTCGATTGTGATATAGTTCTAGCACTTTATCATTATCGTGCTATAGCCACAAACGGTTTTTTCATGCATGCGGGCAAATCGGCGAGGATTGCCTCGGGCGAGCGGCATGCAGTAACGAGAGTGCACGGGCCCGTGCTGAAAGGATGTCACGCTGTTGTCGAACGCTGCCGAACACAAGCAGATGCTGCGGGAGGACGGTACGCCCTATTACGTCCAGCTGGCCGCCATCATCCGCAGGCAGATCGCCGACGACACCTGGCTGGTAGGCGACAGGCTGCCCACACTCAAGCAGATGGTCGCAAGCTTCGGCGTCTCGCCGATGACCGTGCGCCACGCACTGGCCGGGCTGGAGAAGGAAGGCCTCATCAGCGCCGAGCGGGGACGGGGAACCTTCGTGACGGCTAAACCCGATATGCCGCCATCCGTGCCTTACGGCCTGACGCGATCGCCGTCGCATCCGGGCAGCGAGCTGAGCTTCCGCGTCATTGCCTCGCGGCCGGCCGAGGGCGAACTGAGGATCGCGCCAGAGGACGGCGAGCCGCTCGAACACTACCGCTACATGAAGCGCATCTTCGCGCGCCACGGTGCGCCCTTCATCGTCGGCGAATATCTCGTGGCCGACAGCGCCTACCGCGCTATCCCCGAGAACCTCTGGGCCACGCAACTCATCAGCACGCTGCTCTACGATACCAAGGCGGTGGGGCTGACCAAGGTGCGCCAGACGTTTCGCGTCGTATCGTCCATGCCGCAGGAAGCGGCCGAACTCGACATAAGGGTGCACGACCCCGTGGTGCGGGTGCGCCGCATCTTCCAGAACGCGCGCAAGGAGGTGATCTGCCTCGCGCAGCTCGTCTACCGCACCGACGGGGTCGTCTTCGACATCAACATCGACATCGACGACCGCAACCGCCTGCTGGAACTGGGCGGCTTCCCGGAGTCGTGAGGTTCAATCCTTGCGGTCGCCATAGACAGGCGGTCTCTTTTCCCGGAACGCTGTCAGGCCTTCCTCAAGGTCGGGGCCGTCGAGATGAAGCGCGAAGCGTTCGATCTCCGCATACATACGTCCCTGCCTCTCGACGTCTCGAGAGCCTGGCCGCGTGAGCCACCGCACATGAGCAAGCGCTTGCGGGCTGCAGCGGCAAATCTCCTGCGCGATCTCCACCGCCCTCGCCATGAGCCGGTCCTTCGGTACCGTCTCGTTGACGAGACCCCAGTCGCGCAGCGTTGCCGCATCGAGCAGGCTGGCCGTATTGAACAGCAGGGCCGCCCGCGACGTTCCGATCCGTTCCGGCAAGCGCACAGTCGCGCCGCCGGCCGGCACGATGCCGTATTTCGCATGGCCGTCGCCGAGCCTTGCCCCCTCGGCCGCGACGATGATGTCGCAGGCGAGCAGCAGTTCCAGCCCGCCGGCGACGGCGACGCCGTTGACAGCGGCGATGACGGGAACCGGAAAATCCTCGATCATCTGGATGACGCCGAGATTGTAGGCGAGCATGTCGATGAGGCGGCTTCCGCCTGCCTGCTGTGCCTGCTCGAACTCGACGAGGTCGCCGCCCGCGCAGAAGGCCTCGCCCGTGGCCGCAAGGATCAGCACCCGCAATGCCGGCAGGGCGGCTGCTTCCCTCAGCCGGCTTTCCAGCGCCTGCACCATGGCCTGCGAAAGCGCGTTGCGGCTTGCCGGCCGGTTCAGCGTGATCGTGGCAACGCCGCCTTCAACTGCCAGCAGAACACCTTCGTCGGCGTTTTCGCTGGCGGCCGCGCTCACGCGGTAGGTTTGCGGCAGCGGCTGCAAGGCTGCCTCCAGCGCCGCGATCTGTTGCGCGGTGGCGCCCGTTACCTCGACATCGACCAGCGTATGCTTCTGGGCGTCGAGCGAAACCGTCACCCGGGCCTTCGCAGCGCTGCCGGCAGCAATGCCAAGTTCGAGGCGAACCTTTTCCTCGATCGCCATGTCGCGAAGCGCCGGCTTGTAGATCTTGCCCACCGCCGTGACGGGCAGCGCGTCGATGACCAGGATGCTGCGAGGCCGGGCCGGCGGCTCGTGCACATGCGCCTCCAGATGCGCCTTCAGCGCCGCGAGGTCGATCTGCATCCCCGGCGCCGGCACGACGAACAGGGCGGGCACCTCGCCGGCATACTGGTCGGGCATGCCGACCGCCGCACTGATATGCACGCCGGCAAACTGGTTGGCCACGTCTTCGATTGCGGCCGGGTCGATATTGTGCCCGCTGCGCACGATCAGATCCTTTTCGCGCCCGGTCAGCACCAGCCGGCCGTCGCTGCGCAGGTAGCCCACGTCGCCCGTTGTAAGCCAGCCATCCGCATCAAGCGTGCCGATGTTGTGCGCCTGATCGACATAGCCCGGAAAGACCTGTGGTCCTTTCACCTGAACCAACCCGCTTTCGCCCGGCTCGCAAAGCGTGTCGTCGTCGGTATCGAGGCGCACGATACGCGTCTGCGAAAACGGCGCGCGGAAGCCGACGCTGCCGGCCAGCGGCTCGCCCCGGCCGGGGTTGAAGGCGATGGCGGCAGCCGTCTCCGTCATGCCGTAGGTCTCGTAAAGCCTGATGCCGGTCGTCGCCTCGAAACGGCTGCCGACGGCTTTCGGCAGCACCGCGCCCCCCGTCAGGGCCATGCGGACTGATGATGCGTCGATGCCTTGATGCCATGTGTTGGTAAGCGCGGCGATCGAGGTCGGCACGCCGTTGATGACCGTGACGCCGAAATCCTCCACAAGTCTCCAGTAGTTTTCCACCACTGCGGGCGGGCGAAGCGCGTAGGGCGACGGCACGATCATGTGAGCGCCGGCCGCCAGCACCGACAGCCCCACCGTCATCGTCCCCCCGACATGGAAGAACGGGAAGCCGTTGATGACGACATCGTTCTCGTCATAGCCGAAGACCTGGGCGAAGGAGAACGCGGCGTGGATCTGGTTTCCGGCGGTCAGCCGTACGAGCTTGGGCCGGCCAGTCGTTCCGCCGGTGTGAAACAGGGCACAGACCGCGTTCCGATCCTGCGACGGTTCGAAATCGAGCGCATCGGCAGGGGAGGGCGAAAGCGCATCGACCAGTCGCGTGAAACCGTCGGCATCTTCCATTGGATCGTCGCCGATCACCAGCACGCGTTGCAGGCTCGGCACATGGTCGAACACGCCCTGCGTCTTGTCCCAGCACATCTCGTCAAGCGACCGGGCCGGCACGATCAGGATCGTCGCCCCTTCGGCATCGAGCAGGTCGAAGATCGCCTCGCGGCTGAGCAGATAGTTGAGCGAGCTGGCGACGCCGGCAACCTGCGCGCCGAGCAGCAGAGCCGGCAGTTCCGGCAGCGTGGGCGACAGGAACGCCGCGACGCCCCTGCCCGGTGCGAGGCCAAGCCTGCGGAACATGTTGGCGGTGCGCGTGATCTCGCCCAGCAGTTCGCGATGGGTCAGTGAGATGCCGACATCTTCCGCGTCGGGTGAACGCAGGACGGTGAGCGCGGGGCGGTCGCCGCAGTGCTGCGCGGTGGCGGCAAACAGATCATGGAGGTTGCGCGCCGTGATCAGCTCGTCATAGGGCGTCGCCTCGATCGCGGCGATGTCATCGATGGTCTCGACGCGCCTGACCGGCTTCGTCGTCTTCAGGAGCCGCTTCATCAGTGGACAGCCGCATACATTATGGTTTCCTCGTCCGCGCGGTGGCCCTCGAACTCCTCCACGATGCGTCCCTGCCGGCAGACGAGGATGCGGTCCGAAAGCTGGAGGATTTCCGGCAGGTAGGACGAGATCACCATCACCGCGATGCCCTCGTCGGCGAGCCGGTTGATGAGGTGGTGGATTTCGGCGATGGCGCCGACATCGACCCCGCGCGTCGGTTCGTCGAATATGACCAGCTTCGGCTTCTGCACGAGCGCCTTGGCCACCACGACCTTCTGCTGGTTGCCGCCGGAAAGCTCGATCACCCGCGCATCCGCGTTGATCGCCTTGACGTTCAGGGCGTCGATCCATTCCTTCGCGATGGCGCGCATCTCCTTCATGGAAACCGTGGTCGATTTCGTCCGGCCCGCCGCCATCGCACCCAGATGAATGTTCTCGGCGATCGACATCGTTTCGAAGAAGCCCTCGATCTTGCGGTCCTCGGTGACGTAGATGATGCCATCGCGCACCGCGGGCCGCGGCACCCGGTAGCGCACCGGCCGCCCGTTGAGCCGCACCTGTCCGCCGTGGAAGAAGTCTCGCTTGAGAACGCCGGCCACCACCTTCGCCGCCTCCGTGCGGCCCGAGCCGATGAGGCCGAACACGCCGGTGATCTGGCCGGCGAAGACGGAGAACGATGTGTTGCGCACCATGTTGCCCATGGAAAGGTTCTGGACGCTGAGAACCTTCTCGCCGGCGCCGCGAACCTGCCGGTCCGTGTGGGAGCCGTAGAGTTCGCCGCTGAGCGTGCGGCCGACCATCGCGCGCACGATCTTCTCGCGGTCGAAGGCCGAGGTCGCGTCGGTGACGACGTGCTGGCCGTCGCGCATCACGGTGATGCGGTCGGCGATCTGCAATGCTTCCTCGAGCGCGTGGCTGATGAAGATGATCGACACGCCGCGCTGCTTCAGCCGGCTAACCAGCGAGAAGAACTGGTGCTTCTCCTCCGGCGTCAGCGTCGCGGTGGGCTCGTCGAAGATGATGACCTGCGCGTTGTGATGCACCGCGCGCGCGATCTCGACCATCTGCTTCTGGCCCGCACCGAGGGTCGCGACCATCGCCGTCGGGTCGACGTGGAAATTGAGGGACTGGAGGAACTGCTGGCCGGCGATGTAGATGCCGCGCAGGCGGTGAAAGAGCTTGTCGTCTGTGAGATAGATGTTCTGCGCGACGGTGAGCGAGGGGACAAGGCTCGTCTCCTGATAGACCATGGCGATGCCGCGCCCGAGCGCATCGGAGGGCGAGCCCAGTTCTACCTTCTGCCCGTCTACCCAGAGCTCGCCGGAGGTCGGATGGACGACGCCGGCGATCATCTTGGTCAGCGTGGACTTGCCTGCGCCGTTCTCGCCCAGAAGGGCGTGCACCTCGCCGCGATGCAGCGCGAAGCTGACATCCTGCACCGCTGGAACGCCGCGATATTCCTTGGTAGCGTTCCTGAGTTCGACGATGGCGTTCATGCGGCTTCTCCCATCGCGTGGAGGGCCACGACGACGCCGTCACCACGCGATGCCGCGAAAACATGCCCGTCGTGCTCGATGACGCTGGTGATGCCGTGCGTGGCTCCGTCGGCCCGGCTGTGGAGGCTCGATTGCGGGCGCAAGCCCTCGTCGAACCGCACGCACAGCCCGGCCGACATGGTCGGGGCCCAAGGTTTCAACAAGCCCAGATGCTTCACGCCGCCGCCTTGCAGCGGTTCGTAGAAGCTGCGGCCGGAACGCAGGGTAGGGGCGACCCAGAACGGCTGGGGAACCTCGGCCAGCATGCGCCGGCGATAGGCGGGCTCGCGCAGCACGAACTCGACAAGCTGGCTGCGCGGCGCAAAGCCCGCGAGCCAGTATCCGCCGGCTGTAGCCGATATCCTGCCGGGATAGGCCGGAAGGTCGGCGGCCAGCACTTCGGCCGGCCCGCCGTCGACCGGAAGTCCCAGCAGGCGATGCCGCCAGGCTTCCGACGCGATGAGACGGTCGCCCGCGAGCGCGAGGCCGGCCGGCCAGGCAAGCCCGTCGGCAAGCGTGCTGCCTTCCCCGCTCTCCAGATCGATGTGCCGGACGCTGCCGGATGCGTTGCGTTCCATCAGGTCGCGCTGCCAGTCATCGGCACCGTTGGTCGCCGACCCGCTGGCGACGTAGAGCCGCCCGCCGCCGGCAACCATCGCCGTGATGCAGGCCAAGCCCGGATCGTAGCGCCTTCCGTCGAACGCACCGCCGAATATGACGATCTCGCCGGTCGCGAGCGCGGCAGCGAGGCCGCCTTCAACGGCGGCCATGGCGGTGATGGGCGCGCCGCATCCATATGTCGCCTCCCATTGCTTAGCCGGCGAAAGGCGATGAATATGATCGCCCGCCGAAGCGTGAACCAGGCCGGCTGAAACGGCGATGCAGTCGACATTTTCGAGCGGCAGTTTCGTGCCGGCTTCGTCCAGCCTGCGGTTGGGCCGCATGGCACCGTCCAGCGCCGGCACGGTCACGGCCGCCTCGCCGCGCCCCAGCAGATTGTCCAGCGTACGCGCGAGCGCTGCGATCATGTCCGCCCCCAATAGGATGTCTGGCCGGTCCAGCTCTCGTCCATGCCGTCCAGCTTCAGTTTTCCGATGCGGTTGTTGAAGATGCCGCCGATGTAGAGGTGGCCCTTGTGCTCTCGCATCGAGGTTATCATCGGGTGGTTCTCGCCACCGAAATCCCACAGCGTCTCTATGATGCGGCCGTTCTCGTCGAAGCGGATGACGCAGCCGGTATTGATGTTGGGATAGAGCCATTCGTCGGGCGCGATGCGGCGCGCCATGCGCTTGCGGAAGCCCGGCATCTTCATCGCCAGATCGACCGAGGGCGTGCGCATGCCAACCAGTGCGACCCAGTACGTACCGTCGGATGCGCGGTTGATGTTGTCCGGGTAGCCGGGCAGATCGGAGATGACCGGCTCCACCGTTCCCTTCTTCGGCCCGTCGAACCAGTAGCGGCTGATGCGGCAGCCCCAAGTCTCGGCGAACAGGAACGACTGCCCGTCATGGGTCATGCAGATGCCATTCGGGAAGACGAGGTTCTTCAGCACCGTGCGGGTAGAACCCGTGTTCGGATCGAAGCACACGATACGTCCGTTGCCGCGCGATTCCAGGCAGT
The DNA here is from genome assembly GCF_008180155.1 of Neoaquamicrobium microcysteis. Lineage (GTDB taxonomy): Bacteria > Pseudomonadota > Alphaproteobacteria > Rhizobiales > Rhizobiaceae > Aerobium > Aerobium microcysteis. Next base: position 302,194 of record NZ_VSZS01000064.1, read on the forward strand.
CCACCGGCCAATCGTGCATCTCGTAGCGGATCGTCGCTTCGCTGAAGAAGACGCGGCCGTCGAGCGCGATGTCGAGATCGTCCGCCAGCCGCAGGCGCGAATCGTCGATGATGGAGAGCCACGAGCGGTTGGTCTCGTCGGTCAGCCGCTCGATCCGGCGGTCCATCGTCACGCGATAGAGGCCCATGCCGCCGATGCACACCAGCAGCGAACCATCCTTGGCGAACGCCATGCCGAGCGGACGTCCGCCGGTATGGGCGAAAACTTCCTGCCTTTTGTAGTCGGGCGCGAAGAACCGGACGATGTCGCCGGTGCGGTCGCCGACATAGATATTGTCGTCGTCGTCGAGGATGACGTCCTCCGGGCCGTCGATCCGGCCAAGGCCGATCAGCTCGACCGGGCGCAGCCGGTCATTCAGGGCATAGGGCGAGGCGCCGCTCGTCGGCGGTGCCGGAGGCAGGTCGGCATAGGTGGGCGAGACGTATACCTTTGACAGGACCTTGTGGCGGTTCTTGAGCCACCGCACGTCGATGGCCACGGCCGCCAGAAGCACGATGCCGAGAAGCAGCGAGTTCGCACCGCTGGTGACCCCGAGCCGGACGAGGCTGTTGACGATAATCATCACCGTGATGGAGCCGATCACCGCCTTCGCCGCCGAGCCGCGTCCGCCACCGAGGCTGTTGCCGCCCAGCACGGCTGCCGTCAGCGCGGCGATCTCCAGACCGATGCCGGTATCGGCCCCGGCGCCGCCGAGGCGCGAGGCGAACAGGACGCCCGCGAGCGACGCGAGGATGCCGGACACGACATAGGTCGAGCAGATGACGCGGCGGACGGGGATGCCGACATTGTGCGCCGAGCGGCGCGAGCCGCCGACGGCCAGTATGTGCCAGCCCGCGCGGCTGCGGCTGAGGACCAGATGGATGATGACGGCGATCGTCACGATCACGACGACGCTGAACGGCGCGCCCAGCAGGAAGCCCTCGCCGAAGAAATACCAGAGATCGGAATCGGGAAAGGCGGCCGCAATGGAAACCGAATATTTCAGCAGCAGCATGTCGACGATGGCGCGCACGATGATGAGGGTGACGAGCGTCGTCAGGAAGGCGCGCAGCCGCAGATACCCCACGAGAAGGCCGTTGACGAGGCCTACGGCCGCGCCACACATGACGGTCGTGGCGACCACGGCCGGCACCGACCATTCCGCGACGCTGATGAGCGCCAACGCAACGATGTTGCCGAGCGCGAAGGTGGATCCGACGGACAGGTCGATGCCGCCCGCGACCATGACGATCATCAGCGCGATGACGATCAGCCCGAACTCGCCCCATTGCCGCGCCAGGTTGGTCACGCTGGCGGAACCGAAGAAGTCGGGTATCAGCGATCCGAAGACGGCCAGCACCGCCAGCAGGATGAGCATCGGGATGGCGTTGTCGACCCAGCGCTTGGTGAGGATTTCACCGACGAGGTGGTCGGGCACGGCGCGGTAGCGCCACCGTGTCATCGTGTCTGACAGGCTCATGAGGATTCGCTCTATTCAATGGAACGGGAGGCATGGGCGGACCGGCCGCCCATGCCCCGCACGACAGGTCAGTTGAGACCGGGCAAGGACCAGCACGAGGCTGGCGTCATGTTGTCCTTCGTCACGAAGTCGAGCGGCGTGAACAGCGTGGTCTTGGTCGTGCCGGCCGGCTGCCCCTGCTGGATGAGGTGCTTGATCATCGTCGCCATATCACGCGCCTGGCCCGGCACGTGGTAGACGACGACCTCCGAATAGGTGCCGTTGGCCAGCCCGTCACAGGCCATCTGGTTGCCGCCGCCCTGCGTGAGCAGGTAGACGTCCTTGCCCGATTCCTTGATGGCCGCGGCGGTGCCCACGTCCATCACGTCCCAGAAGCCGGTGATCGCGCACAGGTCCGGATGCTGCTGGATCACGGTCGCGGCGATGTTCTTCGCCTTGGTGCCGTCCCAGTCGGCGGCCTGGTTCGATACGATCTGGATGTCGTCGTGCTGCGACAGCACGTTCTGGATGCCCTGCATTTGGTAGACGCTGGCGGCGGCCGTCAGCACGCCCTGGGTGATGGCCACCTTGCCGCTGCCGCCATTGGCCGGCGAGCAGACCTCGACCAGCCGTTCGCCAATCCGCTGCCCCATGCCGACATAGTCGGCCCCGATGAAGGCGTCGGTCGAATAGCTCGACCGCATGTTCACCTGCACGACGTAGATGCCGGCTTCCTCGGCCCGGCGCAGGAGGCGGGCATAGGACTGGACGTCGGGATTATGGACGACGATGACGTCGGGCTTTTCCGAGATCAGCGAGGTGATCGCCTGAGCGCCCGCATCCGTGCTCCAGTTGGGATCGCGGATGTCGATCGTCATGCCCAGTGGTTCGAGCGCTTCCTTGAGGCCTGCGGCCCAGCCTTCGGTGAGGTCGAAGCCCATGGCCACGGGTATGTAGGCCACGCGCTTTCCCTCGAACGCGCTGTAGTAAGGTTCGCGCGTGGGGTCGTCGATGCCCTGAGCGAAGGCCGCTCCGGCGCAAAGGGTGACTGCCGTTGCCAGCAGGGTGGTCGTTATCAGTCGCATGTTGCTCCTCCCATTGAGAACAAGGCTAGATGTCCCCTTGCTGAGCGGTCTGCTCGTCACGGGGGTTGACGATCGTGTCGATCACGATTGCGGTGAGAAGGATGATGCCCTTGATGACGTTCTGGACGGTGTACTGGATGTCCATGATCGTCATGCCGTTCAGCAGCACGCCGATGAGCAGCGTACCGACGATGACGTTGCGTATGCCGCCCTTGCCGCCCGACAGGCCGATGCCGCCCAGCACCACGACGAGGATCACGTCGTAGACGTAGGTCGAGATCGCGACGCGCGTGTTCATGCTGGCGACCGAGGCGGCCGTGACCATGCCGGCCATGAAGCCGATGAGCGACGACAGAACGTACTGCATCACGATGACCGGACGCGCGGGTATGCCGGTGATGCGCGCGGCCAGAAGGTTGTCGCCCACCGCACGCAGATAGTGACCAGCCCTCGTGTAGCGGAGGAACAGGTAGCCCATCAGGCACACGCCGGCGAAGACGAAGATGGGCACCGGCACGCCGTAGATGGTGCCCTGTCCGAGCCACAGCAGGTGGCGGGCCGCCTCCGGCATGTAGACGACATCGAGCCGCAGCAGGAAGTAGCGCCCGAACCCGTAGATCAGCGTCCCCATCGCCAGCGTGGCGAAGATGGCGGGGATTTCGACATAAGCGACAAGGCAGCCGGTGATCGTGCCCGTCACGAGGCTGAAGGCGAGCCCCATAGCCACCGCCTGGTGCAGCGGCACGCCGTTGGCGACCAGTTGCAGGGTCCATGCGACCGAGACGGCCATCAGCGCCACCAGCGAGAGGTCGATGCCCCGGCCGATGACCACCAGCCCCATCGCTACGCCCAGCATGCCAAGGATCGATACGCTGCGAACGAGATTGAGCAAATTGTTGGTCGTCAGGAAGCCCGGCAGCGCTATCGCGAAACCGATGCACAAAAGGACGGCCAGACCGAAGACGATCTGCTCCTGACTGAGATGCCCAAGAGCCCGCATGCAATTCCTCCCTTGCGTCGGTCCAGATGGGTGGGCCGACGATCGGGCCGGAGGTTAGGAGCGCCGGCTATGCGATTCTTCTCCACGGGCGCATGATTTTTGCGTGAGAGCGCAGTGGCACGATTGTCCGCTGGACGCCTGCAACGATGCAGAATACGCTGCGTCAATGCCGTGTCCGGGCTGAGGAGGATCGCTTCGACGCGAAGCCGGCCAAGGGTTCTGTAGAGGGTGGAGGACCCCATGGACCTTGTATTTTCGACCGACAATTATGAGCCCGCGAAGCGGTATGCTGCGTGGCGCGACGCCATCTGCGACGTCTATGTGCATGTCGACGTAAAGGCCGCCGATCCCGAGCGTTATCGCGGCTTCATTCGCGAGGCGAAATTCGGCGGCGTGGTGCTGACGGACATCCTGCTTTCGGAACAGAACATCAGGCGCAACCGCCAGCACATCTCGCGGCTGGATAAGGAATGCTACTATCTCCAGCTCCTGCACAAGGGCAGCATCAGCGTCGTGCAGGGCGGCGAGGTGCACAAGTCCAACGCGGCGCGCGGCGCGATCTTCTGCGCGACCGAACAGTATGAGCTGCACGGCCATGGCGAGGTCCGCTCGTTCTACCTCGAAATACCGCGCGACGAGTTCGCGCTGCGCTTTCCGCGCGAGCGGATACCCGTGTCGGCCGCACTCAACACCACGCAGGGGCTGGGCCGCATCGCCACCGAGTTCTGTGCGACGCTGGCCACCGAGGGCTCGCGCCTGGAGGACGGGGTTCGAGCCGGACTGGGCAGCCAGCTCATGGATTTGCTGGCCTTCTCGCTCATGACCAGCGAGGGCGACATGCCGGCCGCCGAAGGGGCGGTGCAGAAGGCGAGGTTGCGCTCGGTCCAGCAGTGGATCGAGACGCACATCGCCGAGCCCGACCTTTCGCTGGAGCGGGTGGCGACCGCCAACGGCATGTCGCTGCGCTATCTGCACCTGCTGTTCAGGAACTGCGACATGTCCGCGTCGGAGTGGATCTGGAACCGCAGGCTGCAACTGGCCTACGACCGGATTTCGCGGGGCGACGGCGTGTCGATCACCGCGATCGCCTACGATCACGGCTTCAACAGCTCGTCGCACTTCTCCACGATGTTCCGCAGGAAATACGGCCTGTCGCCGCGCGACATTGCGCGCAGCAGACAGTAGTCAGTCGGCCCTAAACTTCCAGCCACTCGCGCCGGATCGCCTCGTTGGCCAGAAGCTCGGCCGGCGTGCCCTCGAACACGATCTGGCCGTGCCCCATGACGTAGACGCGGTGCGAGATGCGCATCGCGATGACAAGCCTCTGCTCGACCAGCAGGATGGAAATGCCCCGCTGCGCGATCTCTTGCAGGAGCTCGCCGATGCGTTCCACCATCTGCGGCGCGAGGCCCTCGGTCGGCTCGTCGATCATGATGAGATCGGGATTGCCCATGAGCGTGCGGCAGATGGTGAGCATCTGCTGCTCGCCGCCCGACAGCGCGCCACCCGGGGCGTTGGCGCGGTCCTTGAGCTGCGGGAAGAGCTTCCACGTTTCTTCGAGGCTCCAGCGCGGGTTTTCGACCCCGCGCTTGATGCCCAGAAGCAGGTTTTGCTCGACCGTCAGCGAGGGGAAGATGGCGCGTTCTTCCGGCACGAAGCCGATGCCCAGATGCGCGATCTCGTGCGGGCTGCGCCCGGCCACCGGCTTGCCGCGGAACGTGATCCGGCCCTGCGGTGCGGGGTCGCCCATGATCGCCTTGAGCGTGGTGGAACGGCCCACACCGTTGCGCCCGAGGATGCTGACGATCTCGTTGTCGCCCACTTCGAGGCTTACGCCCTGCAGGATGTGGCTCTTGCCGTAATAGGCGTGAAGGTCGCTTACCTGAAGCATCATGCGGCCTCCGTGCCGAGATAGGCCTGCTGGACCGCGGCATTGGCCTTGATCCGCTCAGGCGTGTCCGATGCGATCACCTGTCCGTAGACGAGCACCGAAATGCGGTCTGCCAGATCGAAGACGACATGCATGTCGTGCTCGATCATCAGTAGCGTGCGGTTCTCGCTGACCTTGCGGATCAGCGCGACGACGCGTTCCACCTCGGCATGGCTCATGCCGGCCGTGGGCTCGTCGAGCAGGATGACGTCGGCGCTGCCGGCGATGGTGAGGCCGATCTCGAGCGCGCGCTGCTCGCCATAGGTCAGCACGCCCGCAGGCACGTCCGCGCGGTCCATCAGGTCGATTTCGGTCAGGATTTCCTCGGTGCGGCGTCTCACCTCGTCCAGCCGCTCCACCCCTTTCCAGAACGCATATTTGTGGCCCATAGCCCACAGCGTCGCGCAGCGGACGTTTTCCCACACGCTCAGGCGCGGGAAGATGTTGGTGACCTGGAAGCTGCGCGACAGGCCGCGCCGGTTGATGAGCTGCGGCGGCATGCCGGCAATGTCTTCGCCGCGCAGCTCTATCGTCCCCCCGTCTGGGCGATAGTGCCCGCTGATGAGATGGAACAGCGTCGACTTGCCGGCGCCGTTCGGGCCGATGACGGCATGGCGCTCGCCCGGCGCCACGACGAGGTCGACGCCGCGGATGATCTCCATAGGGCCGAAGCTCTTGCGGACGCCGGCGAGCTCGATGGCCGGAACAGGGCGGGCTTCGTTCATCGGTTCCCCCTTTGCGGCAGGGCCGCGTCATAGGCGTTGCGGGCAAGGCGCGCGGCGCGCAGGAACAGCCAGAGCCCGACCGCGAACACGACGGCTCCGATCGCCCAAGGCGTCAGCGTCGTCACGTCGAACGGGATCGAGTAGAGCGTCATGCGCGGCCCATAGGCGGCCCTGATGCTGAACTGGTGGCTGGTCTCGATAAGCATGGCGAGCCCCGCCACCGCAACCGCACCCGGCACGAACATCAGGAAGTAGTAGGGCAGCACGCGATGCAGCGTGCGCGCGGCCAGCAGCGGCTGCTGCATGGAGAGCAGGCCCGCGATGCCGCCCGGCGCGAACATCACCACCCCGATGAACAGCAGGCCGACATAGAGCGGCCACACAGTCGTGGCGTCGCTGAGTATCAGCTGGAGCCAGGTGACGAGGATCGCGCCGATGATCGGGCCGGCAAAGTTTCCGACACCGCCGATATAGGTCATCAGCACGACCGAGCCGGATTCCACGGCGCCCATCTGCGCGGCGTTGACGATCTCGAAATTGATCGCTGACAGGCCGCCCGCGACACCGGCGAAGAGGCCCGACAGGCTGAAGGCGATGAAGCGCACCGTGCTGGGATCGTAGCCGATGAAGCTGACACGCTGGGGGTTGTCGCGAACGGCGTTGCAGATGCGCCCGAACGGGGTGCGCGTGATGGCGTACATCAGCACGATCGACAGGAAGCACCACGCCGCGATCAGGTAGTAGACCTGTATCTGCGGACCGAAAGAGTAGCCGAAGACGCGCAGCATGTCTGTTCTGTCGGTGGTGATGCCTTCCTCGCCGCCAAAGAAGCGGCGCAGGATGAGCGCGCTGGACGCGACGAGCTCGCCGATGCCCAGCGTAATCATGGCGAAGGCCGTTCCCGCGCGTTTCGTCGCCACCGCGCCGAAAAGCACGCCGAAAAACAGCCCGCCCAGCGCGCCGACGACAGGAAACAGAGGCAGCGGTATCGGATAGCTGTTGCCGCCGACCAGGTTGAGCATGTGAACCGTGGCGAAACCGCCCAGCCCGAAGAATACCGCATGGCCGAAGGACAGCAGTCCCGTCTGGCCCAGCAGCATGTTGTAGGACAGGGCGAAGACGATCATCGTCCCCATCAGACTCATGGTGGAAAGCGCAAGCCGCGAGCTGAAGACGTAGGGAAGCAGCAGCAGGGTGAGCGCCAGCGCGATCCAGATGCCGTACCGGACGAGAAGTCCGGCACGGGTCGAGGCGGGCGCGGCGGAAGAGATCGTGGCAGACTGGTTCATGTGTCACGGGTTCCCATGAGTCCGCGCGGCCGGAAGATCAGGACCAGCACCAGCAGGATGTACGGCATGATCGGCGCGATCTGCGCGATGGTGACGCGCCAGATGTCGGCCAGCCAGACTTCCAGAACGGCGGAGAGCTGCGAAGTGCCGAACAGGTCGGCAAGCGAGACGTTGAAGGCGACCGCGAAGGTCTGGACGAGACCGATCAGCAGGGACGCGACGAGCGCACCGCCGAGCGAGCCCAGCCCGCCGACGACCACGACGACGAACAGGATCGGCCCCAGCAGGGCTGCCATGTTGGACTGCGTGATCAGGATCGGCCCGGCGATCACGCCGGCGATTGCCGCCAGGCCCACGCCCACGCCGAAGACCAGCATGAAGATGCGGTCGACATTGTGGCCCAGCATGCCGACCATGCCCGGATGGGTGAGCGCCGCCTGCACGATAAGGCCGATGCGCGTGCGCTTGATCGTGAGAAGCAGGGCGATGAAGATCGCGACCGATATCAGCAGCACGAAGAGCCTGAACGCCGGATAGTTGACCGAGAACACCGTGAAGGCCGCGAAATCGAGAGATGGCGGCACGCGGTAATCGACCGGCAGCTTACCCCAGAACATCTCGACCATCTCGGTGATGACGAAGGTGAGGCCGAAGGTGAAGAGCAGCTCGGCGACGTGGCCGTGCTTGTGCACGCGGCGCAGCCCGTAGCGCTCTACGGCCATGCCGATCAGCCCGACGAGTACCGGGGCGATGATGAGCGCTGGCCAGAAACCCAGCCTGCGGCTGATCTCGAAGCCGAAGAACGCGCCGAGCATGTAGAAGCTCGCATGGGCAAGGTTGAGCACGCCCATCATGCTGAAAATGACGGTCAGCCCGCTGGCCATCAGGAACAGCAGCATGCCGTAAAGGACGCCGTTGAGCGTCGAAACAAGGATGATCTCAAGCACGGTTGAACCTTCCGCGGCCGTTGCCGGCGCTTTCAGGAGGATTTTGCGGATGGGCCGGGCGGCGCGCGGAGCGCCACCCGGCCGGTTCGTCCCTTACGGACGTTCCATCTCGCAGGTCGTGGGAAGCAGCGTGTCCTCGGTGGGCACGGTGGCGGCGAGCTTCCAGCCCCAGCCGGTGTGCTCCTCGTCGAACTTCTCGCCCTCGCCAAGCTCGCCCAGCGCCGCGATGTAGAGCGGCTGGAAGAACTGGTGGTCGTCCGCGCGCATGAAGCCCTCCTCGCCCTTGGCGAAGCTGTCGTGCTTCATCTCGACGAGCTTGGGTATGAAATCGCCCGGATCCTCCGACCCGGCCTCTTCCATGGCCTTGAACACCATGTCCATCATGTTGAACACGCGCGGGAAGTAGACCGGAGCGGACGAGAACCGCTCCATATAAGCGCCGGCGCGTTCTTCCGCCGGGCCGTAGCCGAGATTGTTGATGCCCTCGTTGATCTGGAAGACCTTGTTTTCGAGGTTCGCCTGCTTGATGGCGGTGGGTGCGCCGGCGCCGCCGGCATAGAACGTGTACCAGTCGACATCGAGGCCGGTTTCGCCGGCCGCCTTTATCAGCAGTGCCAGATCCTGGCCCCAGTTGCCGGTGATGACGGTGTCTGCGCCGGAAGCGCGGATCTTGGCGACATAGGGCGCGAAGTCGGTGATGCGCACCAGCGGATGATACTCGTCGCCGACGATCTCGATGTCAGGACGCTTTTCATTGAGCATGCGCTTGGCGGCACCCGCTACCGCATGGCCGAACGAATAGTCCTGCGAGATAAGGTAGACCTTCTTGATGTCTTCCTTGTCCTTCATGAAATTCGTCAGCGCTTCCATCTTAATGTCGGCGCTGGCATCCCAGGTGAAGTGCCAGTAGCTGCACTTCTCGTTGGTCAGCACCGGATCGATGGCGGCGTAGTTCAGGTGGACGATGTTCTCGCCCGGATTGCGCTCATTGTACTTGGTGATGAAGTCGGAAACCGCGACCGCGACAGACGAACCGTTGCCCTGCACGATGACCTGAATGCCCTCGTCGATGGCCTTCTGCACCTGCACGAGGCTGATCTGGGGGTTGGTCTGGTTGTCGTAGCCGACGATCTGAACCTGCTTGCCGTTGATGCCGCCGCGCGCGTTGACCTCGTCGGCGATGAAGTTGAGCTGGTTGAGCCCGATCTGGCCGATGCTGGCGCCGCCGCCCGAGAGCGGATCGACATAGCCGATCTTGATCGTTTCCTGGGCCATTGCCGACAGCGCGGTCGAGCCCAGCATGGCGAGCGCAAGCGCCGCCGATCCGATGAATGTTCTCATTGTTCTCCTCCACAAAACGGGAACGGACTATCCATCCCCCTCCATTTCCGGCAGCGTCGATGGCGTTGTCGTAGCGCCCCGCGGTTCCTTCCAGACCGCGGGACTTCCGCCCCTCGATGCTGCCCTGCAGCGCGCCGCGATCCTCAGATCCGTTCTGCGCGCTCCAATCCGTCGTTTCGTCGCGCTGTTCTCCCGTCAGCCGTTGGCTACCTTTGCCGGCTCATTGGCGGCGGCGCTTGCGACCTCACGCTCGCTCTGCACGAAGCCGTAGCCGGGCACGATGTCGCCGGTCCGGTCCGAGATGCGGTCCCAGTTGGTCCGCACCCGCTCGGCCGCCCCATTGTCCGCGCCGACGAAAGCGCCACTGGTGAGCGTGATGTTGGCTTGCGCGAAATGCCCGGCTCCGGCGCACAGGATCGCCCGTGTCGGCGCATCCTCGGCAACGAGCGCCAGAAGCCCGGGGCTTACGAGTTCGGGAGAAAGCCGGTCGAGCGTATCCTGCGACATGAGCCCGCCGGTCATGGCCGTGGCGGCCGTGGGCGCGAGGCAGTTGACGCGGATGTCGTATTTCTCGCCCTCGAGCGCGAGGGTCTGCATGAGACCGACGAGCGCCATCTTGGCTGCTCCGTAGTTCGACTGGCCGAAATTGCCGAAGAGACCCGACGAGGAGGTGGTCATCACCACGCGTCCGTATTTCTGCTCGCGCATGATCTCCCACACGGCCTTGGTGCAGACGACCGAGCCGATGAGGTGCACGTCGATGACTTCGCGGAACTCGGCCAGCGTCATCTTCGCGAACGTCCTGTCGCGCAGGATGCCGGCATTGTTGACGAGGATATCGACGCGGCCCCAGGCGGACATCGCCTGAGCGACCATTTCCCCAATGCGGGCTTCGTCCGTGACGGATGCCGCGAAGGCGAGCGCTTGCGCACCCTTCGCCCGAAGCCCGGCGGCGACGCGCTCGGCGGCCTCGTCGTTCATGTCGTTGACGAGGAGTTTGGCGCCAAGACCGGCAAGCAGTTCGGCATGGGCCTTGCCCAGCCCGCCGCCGGCACCCGTAACGATCGCCACCCGGTCCTGAAGCTGCATTTCCACTCCTCACCACATGGAACAACTAATTCACTCACTAGATAATTAATAATCTGCGCGCAAGGGCTTCTTTGTGCGGAGAGGTGCTTTTCGAAAGTCGTCATGGAGTTTGCGCGAACGCTATCGGCCACGCCGATGCAGGGGCACGAAGGTGGACGACGGGTGCTGGGGAACGGATTGGCGAGGCTAGTGAGCTGCCGGCATGCGCTGTTTGCAGATCGCCATGAAGCCCGCAGCCATGAAGCTCGACATGCGCTCCTTGACCGCGACGAAATCGTCGGATCGGCACAGGCCGCCCGAAAGCTCGTCGATGCGACCGGTGCGCGCCAGCGTCAGCACCAGCGCGCCTGTCACGAAATGATAGCCCCAGAAGATGTCCTCGGCCGCGGCATCGGGAAGCGCCTTTTTCAAGATGCCGACGAGCCGCAGCACCACGGGGTCGAAATGCTCGTCCATCATCTGCGCGCCCCAGCCGGGCGTGTTGGCCACCTGAGAGGCGAGTGCCGCATAATTGCGCCAGCCCTCGCCGCCCTCGATGTAGAGATCGAGGTCCGTGTCGAGAAACGCGCGCAGCGCGCCTTCCACCGTCGGCTTGCCCTTCGAGGCCTTCTCGTACTCCTCAAGCATTCTCATCCGCCGCTCGCTTGTCACGACGGCGCGGCGGGCGAACACCTGGTCGAAGAGCGCCTTCTTGTCATCGAAGTAGTAGTTGATGAGCGTGTGGTGAACGCCGACATGCTTGGCGACGTCCTTGAGGGTGACGCCGTAGAGACCATGTTGGGAGAAAAGCAGTTCCGCGGCGTCGAGGATCTGCTCGATCATCTCCTCGCGCTGTCTGGCCTTTATCGAACCTTTGCGGCGCGGTGTCTTTTGCTCAGTCAAGATTCCGGTCTCTCCGAACGGGGTAGCAAGGGCCCGGCGGCAAGGCCGGACCCCCAGTAACTACCCCGAAAGACGCCGTTGGCCTAGATCGCCGTGACAGCAGCGCAAACGCGTCAGGTGTTCACCTCGAACAGGCCGGCAGCACCCATGCCGCCGCCCACGCACATGGTGACGACGACGTATCGCGCGCCGCGCCGCTTGCCCTCGATCAGCGCGTGTCCGACCAGACGCGCGCCGGTCATGCCGTATGGATGACCGATGGAAATGCCGCCGCCATTGACGTTGTAAAGGGAGGGGTCGATGCCGAGATGATCGCGGCAATAGAGCGCCTGCACCGCGAAGGCCTCGTTCAGCTCCCATAGACCGATGTCGCTGACCTTGAGGCCATGGCGCTCCAGCAGCCGTGGCACCGCGTAGATGGGGCCGATGCCCATCTCCTCGGGCGCGCAGCCGGCCACCGCCATGCCGCGATAGGTGCCCAGCGGCGAGAGGCCGCGCTTTTCTGCGAGCTGCCGGTCCATCACGATGCAGGCCGACGCGCCGTCTGAAAGCTGGCTGGCATTCCCTGCGGTAATCACGCCGCCTTCGAGCACCGGCTTCAGGCCGTTGAGGCTTTCCAGCGTCGTCTCGGGCCGGTTGCCCTCGTCGCCCGACAGCGTGATGGCGCGCTGAGAAATCTCGCCGGTCGCCTTGTCCTTGACCAGCATCGTCGTGTCGAACGGCACGATCTCGTCGTCGAAGCGCCCCGCCTGCTGGGCCGCCGCGGTACGCTGCTGCGAAGACAGGGCATACTCGTCCTGCGCGTCGCGGCTGACGCCGTATTTCTTGGCGACGAACTCGGCCGTCTTGAGCATCGGCATGTAGGCGTGCTGGGCGTTGGCGACCACGGCGGGGTCCAGCTCCTCCTGCACCCACGCGAAATAGCGATCCTGGACGGCCGAGATGTTCTCATGGCCGCCGGCGGCAACCACGTCCATCCCGTCCACAATGACCTGCTTGGCCGCAGTCGCGATCGCCATCAGGCCCGACGCGCACTGGCGGTCCATCGTTTGTCCCGACACGGTGACGGGCAGGCCTGCTGCAAGGGCCGCGTTGCGTGCGAGGTTCATGCCGGCCGTCCCGGCGCCCAGGACGGTGCCGAGCACGACATCCTCGATCTCGCCGGGCTCGATGCCGGCGCGCTCGACGGCGTGGCTAAGCGCATGCGCCACCATCGTGGGCGATTTGGTCGCGTTGAGGCTGCCGCGATAGGCCTTGCCGATGCCCGTGCGGGCTGTGCTGACGATGACGGCTTCTCTCATTGCGACCTCCGGTTCATTGGTGGGGTGTACTGCTCATTGTCCGTATTGAGCCCTCAGGCGAAGCTTGTCCACCTTTCCGGTGGAAGCGGTCGGCAGTCTGGGGAGCCGGACGATTTCGTCCGGAATCCACCACGAGGCCACGCGCGCGCGCAACGGGTTCAGGAGTTCCTCGTCCGACAACTCCTCGTTCTGCCTGAGCTCGACAAGGAGGATCGGCCGCTCGCCCCATTTCGGGTCTGCGCGGCCCACGACAGCGGCAAGCGATACCTGCGGCAGGCCAGTCACGATGGCCTCGATCTCTGCCGGATTGATCCATTCGCCACCCGACTTGATGAGGTCCTTGGCGCGCCCGGTGATCATCAGGTTGCCGCGCGCGTCGATGCGCGCGAGGTCGCCCGTGTCGAACCAGCCGTCCGCATCGGTGGCGGGCTCGTCGTGGCCGAGATAGCGCTCGACCACGGCTGCGCCGCGTACCCGAAGATGTCCTTCAACGTCGCGCTGCTGTGGCAGGGCGCGGCCCTCCGCATCGGTCAAAAGCAGGTCCACCCCGACCGCAGGCCTGCCCGACAGGAAGGGCTGGCGATGCGGGTCGTCGGGCGGAGACATCGTGCCCAACGGCGACAGCTCGGTCATGCCCCAGCTCGTCTGAACGCTTGCACCCAGCCGTTCCTCGATCCGACGCATCAGCGCCTGCGGCATCGGTGCGCCGCCGACAAGAATTCGGTTGAGGCTCGGTACCTCGCCGCCATGCGCCTCCAGATGCTCGACCAGTCCGAGCCACACCGTCGGCACGCCGGCCGCCACCGTCACGCCCTCGTCCCTTATCAGTCGTGCAAGGCTCGCACCGTTGGCCGCCCGCCCCGGCAGGACGAGCTTCGCGCCCACTGCGGGCGCCGCGAACGGCAATCCCCATGCATTGGCGTGGAACATCGGCACGACCGCCAGCACGGCATCGGCGGCGGTGAGGCCGACGACGTCGGCCTGTAGCAGGCGCGTCGTATGGAGATAGGTGGAGCGATGGGTGTAGGTGACGCCCTTCGGCGCGCCCGTGGTGCCGGACGTAAAGCAGAGGCCGGACGCCGACATCTCGTCGAACCCGCCCCATGCCGCCTCCTGCTCGACGGCGCCGAGAAGCGTCTCCAGCGACCCGACAAGATCGGACGCGCCATCGGGGACCCCGTCGATCGTCAGGATATGCTCGACGGCCGTGCCGCCGGCGATCCCGAGCGCCATGGGCAGAAGGTCCGCCGCCACGATCAGCACGCGCGCGCCGGACTGCGCCAGCATCGCGCCTGACTGCTCGGCCGTGACGCGGGGGTTCAGCGTGTGGCACGCCGCACCCATGCCCATGATCGCGTACCACGCCTCGACATGGGCCTGCGTGTTCCAGGCAAGCGTAGCGACGCGGTCGCCGGCTGATATGCCCAGCCCGGCCAGAACGGAGGATATCCGTCGAGCGCGGCTTCTCAATCCGGCATAGCCGATGCGTGCATTCGCGCCGTCGCCACCGGCGGTCACCACCTGCGCGTCGGGATGCCACTTGGCGGCGTGATCGAGAAACTTGTCGAGCGTCAGCGAATAAGGCTGCATGGCACCGTCGTTCATTCTGCTATCGAACCTTCGCGGGCAGGGGCGGCGCGGCGATCCCCACATTCCAGTTCCATGGGATGTCTCCTGCCGCCATGCGCCGCCGCACCACGTCGTCGTGGAAGGTGAACGCTGCTTCCAGCGCGCCGGACGCGACGTGGGGCTGTTCGGCGAACGTCACGTGCTTGCCGTCGGGCAGATAAGCCGGCCAGCCGGCATAGCCGGAAGCCTGAGGCACGCCCGTGCGGGCGAAGGAGGACCAGTATTCGCCCATCGCATTCGACAATGCCGCTTCGCCGGCGGTCGCCGGAATCGCTGGCCAGCGTGGTGGCGTCCGGTCCATCGTGCCGAAGATGTAGGGCATCTCCGAACCGTGAAAGGCATGCAGGTCGGCAGCCTGCGCGGCCGGATAGGCGTGGTCGAAGCAGTAGATATAGGTGGCTGCACCGAGGTGCTGCTGCGCCTTCGCCATCTTGACCGACGTCCACGTATAGAGCGCATCGCGCAAGGTGGCGAGTGCTGCCTCCTCCATGTCGCCGGCCGGGTAGAGCGCGAGGCACTGCCCGGCAAGGTCGCCGTAGCGCGCATGGATCTCGGCTTCGTACGCTCCCGCCGAAGCGGGGAGAGCAGGCATCAGGAAACGCAGGGACCGGACCTCGCCACTCGTGAAGCCCGTGAGCAGCGGCACCGGTGCCTGCGTGCCGTGGTCGAAAGCCTCAACAAGCTGTTCCGGCAGTACATGGCCATCGACAATCGGGATCGGCAGGAAGCCCGCCTGCAAGGCGTGGTTGGCGATGTCCTGCGCCTCCATCGACCGCAGTGACGCGATGTCGAGCGCGCCGAGCGCCCGGCCGAGTTGCGATCCCTTTTCCTCGGCGGGCTCCTCGCCGTAGCGGTGCTCTTTCAGCGACGGCATGGAAACCATGTAGGCGCTCTGCGCGATCGCCCTGGCGAAAAGCCCCCGCGCCGATGGCGCGGCCATCAGGCACATGACGCTGAACGCTCCTGCGGATTCGCCCGCGATAGTGACGTTGTCCGGATCGCCGCCGACTGCCGCGATGTTGCGCCTGACCCACCGTAGCGCCTCGATCTGGTCGAGCAGGCCGTAATTGCCGGAGACGCCGTCTGGCGATTCCGCACTGAGTTCGGGATGGGCGAGGTAGCCGAAAATACCGAGGCGGTAGTTGATCGAGACGACCACCATGCCGCGCTGCGCCAGCGCCGCGCCGTCGTAGACAGGTTCGCTGCCTGCGCCCCATATGAAGGAGCCGCCGTGTATCCATACGAAGACCGGCAGGCCGGAGGCGTCCTCGGGCGCCCATATGTCGAGCGACAGGCAATCTTCGCCCGTCGGGGGCATGTCGCCGTCATAGATGCTTCCAGCCCGTCGCGGCGGCTGGATGCAGGCGAAACCGGGAGCGGCAGCGTCACGTACGTCGTGCCAGTCGGCTCTGGGTACGGGCGGCTTCCAGCGCCGCTCGCCGGTGGGCGGCTCGGCATATGGCAGGCCACGAAACACGCATAGCCCGTCATTCGTCCGCACACCGCGCGCCGGCCCCGCGGGAAAGCGCACGAGGGGACGTGTTTCCCCCGCTTCGACAGTCGACAAGAAGAACTCCTCTCCGGCCGGTCCGCCAAGCATGCCGACCGACTATTCCTCCATCCCCTCGCACCGGATATGTGCGACGAGATCAATGGGCAGGCGCAAGCGATCTGTCAATACTCACTAACGCGTGTGTTAATATTAACTGCCGCTCCGCGCGCTGTAATTGGCGTGTCGCCACTCATGGAACCAAATGCCGGGCGTCGCATTGCTCGGACAACGACTGAGGGCAGCAATGGGCTTTCGCGAATTCCGCCGGGACTATGTCACCAAGCCGATCTTCCGCTGGGCGGGAACGGTCATGCCGCCCATTTCGGACACGGAGCGCGACGCCATCGATGCCGGTACGGTGTGGTGGGACGGGGAGCTGTTCTCCGGCAACCCCGACTGGAACCGGCTGCTGGCCACGCCGCCGGCCCGGCTGAGCGAGCGCGAACGGGCCTTCATGGATGGGCCGGTCCAGCAATTATGCGCCATGATCGACGAGTGGAAGATTGCGTTCGAGGATCGCGACCTGCCCGAAGACGTCTGGCGCTTCATGCGCGAGCAGAAGTTCTTCGGCATGACTATCCCCGAGAAGTATGGCGGGCTCGGCTTCTCCAACACCATGCATTCCGAGGTGGTGCGCAAGGTCTCCACCGCGAGTGTGGTCGCCGGCGTCACAGTCATGGTGCCCAACTCGCTCGGGCCGGGCGAGCTGCTGCTTCATTTCGGTACCGAGGATCAGAAGGACCATTGGTTGCCGCGCCTGGCCGACGGACGCGAGATCCCATGTTTCGGCCTGACGTCGGAGGATGCGGGATCGGACGCCGCCGCTATGAGCGATATCGGCGTCGTGGAAGAAGGCGAGCACGAGGGAAGGCGCGTCCTCGGCATCCGCCTCAACTTCCACAAGCGCTACATCACCCTTGGCCCCGTAGCCACCGTCATGGGCATCGCCTTCAAGCTGCGCGATCCGGAAAATCACCTTGGCGGGGGGGTGGAGCGGGGCATCACCGTTGCCCTCATCCCGTCATCGACGCCGGGAGTCAGCCAGGGCGAGCGCCACGTGCCGCAATTCACCCATTTCCAGAACGGACCGCTTTACGGCAAGGACGTGTTCATCCCGCTCGACTGGATCCTTGGCGGTGAGAAGCAGATCGGCCAGGGCTGGAAGATGCTGATGACGGCGCTCGCCGCCGGCCGCGGCATCTCGCTGCCCTCGCAGTCGGCGGGTTCGGCGGCCATGTGCGCACGTGCAACGGGCGCCTATGCGCGCGTGAGACGTCAGTTCAACGTCGCCATCGGTGATTTCGAAGGGGTGCGCGAGCATCTGGCCGACCTCGCCGCGAACGCCTACCTCATAGATGCCGCGCGCCGGTTGACTGTCGCAGCACTCGATGAAGGGCATAAGCCCTCTGTCGTCTCCGCGATCATGAAGTACCATGCGACCGAGCGTATGCGCCGCTCGGTCGAGAAGGCCATGGACATCCATGGCGGCAAGGGCATCATCGAAGGCCCGCGCAACTATCTGGGCGGTCAGCACCGGTCGGTGCCCATCGGCATCACCGTCGAGGGCGCAAACATCCTTACCCGCAACCTGATGATCTTCGGGCAGGGCGCCATCCGCTCGCATCCTTATATGCTCGACGAGCTGATGGCCCTGTCGGATGACGACCGGGAGGCCGGGCTCGATGCTTTCGACCGCAGTTTCTGGGCGCATGCCGGACATGCCGTTGCCAATGCGGTCAGAAGCTGGGTACGGGGCTGGAGCGGCGGGCGTATCGCCCCAGCGCCCGACGGTGCCGAACTTGCACATCACTGGAGACAGCTTTCGCGCCTTTCCGCAGCCTTCGCGATGCTTTCGGACCTGGCGCTTCTCACGCTCGGCGGCGCGCTGAAACGCAAGGAGATGCTGTCGGCCCGCATGGGCGACATCCTTGCCGAACTCTATCTGCTTGGGGCTGTGCTCAAGCGCTATGAAGACGAGGGCAGGCAGAAGGAAGACCTCCCCATCGTCGACTACATCATGATGCAGGGCCTCGATCGCATTGCGGTCGCCTTTGATGGTGTGCTTGCCAATCTGCCCGCGCGCTGGGGAAGCTGGCTGGTCCGCTTGGTGGCGTTTCCGCTGGGCGTTCCCTACGCCAGCCCGCCCGACCGGTTGACCGATACCGTCGCGGCAACCTTGCTCGATGCTTCCGCACAGCGCGACAGGCTGACCCCGGACCTCTATCTGGGCGAAGGGCGCGACGATCATCCGATGCGCGACCTGGAAGAGGCGTTCCGGCTGGTGGTCGCGATCGCGCCTGTAGAGAAGAAGATGCGCGACGCGAAAATCCGCGATGCCGACGAAGCTCGAAAAGCGGGCGTGATCGACGCTGCCGAGCTGGTCCGGATCACCGAGGCGAACGCAGCCGTGGCCCGGGTGGTCGCGGTGGACGCGTTTCCCATGGACATGATCTCGCCGCTGGCCAGCCAGCATCGGCAGACGCCCCGGGCCCGCCCGCAAGCCGCCGAATGACTTTCTGAATACCGGCCTTTAACCGGAAACGGTCCGGCCGCTGCTACTGCGCCGTTAAGCGAGCTCGTATTGCGGCACCAGCCTGTCACGCTTCAGCGGCAGTTCGAGACGCAGTATGAAACCGCTCTCGTCGTAGACGGTTTCGACGTCAGCCTCGCACTGGATCGTCAGCACCTTGTGCAGGAGAACCGTGCCGAATCCTTTTCGTTCAGGCGGATGCACGGACGGGCCGCCTTTCTCCACCCATTCAAGCTTGAGGCACCGGCCGTCATCCTCGTCGGAAATGTCCCATGAGACGCTGAGGCTGCCCGCACCATTGGTCAGTGAGCCGTATTTGGCCGAATTGCTCGCAAGTTCGTGGAAGGCCATGCCGAGCGGTACTGCGATGTCGGCGACGAGCTCCACCTTGGGTCCGGCGAGCATGATCTGCTTCGGGTGGGAAGCAAAGTGGCTCAACTCCGATTCCAGCATCTGCTGCAGCGACGCAACCTGCCAGTAATCGTCCGTCAGGAAGGTGTGGGTTCGCGCCAAAGACGTGATGCGTTCAGAAAAGGCGGCGTAGAATTCATCTATGCTGCCCGCCGACCGCGCGGTTGCGCCGAGCACCGCCTGCACGTTCGACAGCGTGTTCTTGACGCGATGGTGCAACTCGCGGATCAACAGCCGTTGGCGGTCCTCGATGCGGGCCTGATTTTCGATGAACGAGCGCACCTCGAGCTGACGCTTGCGCGCGCGTCCGGCCGAGCGCACGGCCGACACCAGAGCCTGGGGGCTGAACGGCCGTTCGAGATTTATGGCGTGGACGTCGAGAAACTCCAGCCGTGTATCCTGCGGCACCCCCCGAGTGGACAACAGCACGACAGGATAGTCCGACCAGGTCGGCTGGTTCTCCATCCAAGCGGCCAGCTCCGCCCGATCCTCGGACAGAAGCGCCTCCTCGGTCACCACAAGGCACAAGGATTGCTCGAAAACCGCCAACGCGTCGGCGAGGCTCTCGGCAACCAGTGCCTTGAAGCCCCCGCCTGCAATAATATCCCTCGCCACGCGCGCATCGCGCCCTGATGGAGCGAGGACCACGGCATCATGCATCATGAAGCTCCGGGAGTAGGAGGCTTCATCAATTTCGCTTCCGGTCCACGGTAGGTCGGAACGCCCGTCAGGACGCCCGTGAAGTCGGACAGGGCATTGCCGACCACTATGCCCTCGTTAGAAAGCGTGAATTCCCGGATCGTGTCCTCATGCGCGCCGGTGCGCTTCTTCACCACCGACACGGCTCGGCGTATACGCCCCTCGGCCTCGAAGTAACGCAGCAACAGGACGTTGTCACTGACATAGGTCAGGTCGACGGCGTTCGTCATCTGGCCGACGAGCCCATGGCTGGCCAGCAGCAGCAGCGTCACCACGCCCTTCTGATTGAGGTAGCTGAGGATTTCGTGCATCTGCAGCACGAGGTAGTTTTCCTCGGGCATGGCGTTGAGATAACCAGAGAGGCTGTCGATTACCACTATGCGTGCGTCGAAATCCTCCACCGCATCCCGGATACGGGCCGAAAGTTCACCCGGCGATACTTCGGCGGGATCGACCTGAACAAGTCTCAATTTCCCCGACTGGATATGAGGTTCCAAGGCGAAACCCATGCCGGACGCGCGCTCGAGAACCACATTCATCGTCTCGTCGAATACGATGAAGAAGGCGCTTTCGCCGCGTTCCAGCGCGGCGCGCACGAAGGCGAGCGCGATCGACGACTTGCCCGTGCCCGACGGGCCCATGAGGAGGGTGCTGGTGCCTCTTGCAAGCCCTCCCCCCAGCAGCGTGTCGAGCCTGGTATTGCTGACCACGACGTCCCGCTCCAGGGCAACCGGATGGTCCGAGGCTACGAGACGCGGGAATACGGTCAGCCCGCCGGGGCGAATGACGAAATCGTGGTAGCCGCCCCTGATCTGCACGCCGCGCATCTTGATGACGCGCAGGCGACGACGCTCGCCGCCATAGATCGGAGCTAGCTGGTCCAGCCTGACAACGCCGTGACAGACGCTGTGAAGATTGAGATCGTCCTGCTCGGAGGTCAGGTCGTCGAGAAGCAGGACCGTACAGTCGTTGAGCAGGAAATAGCTTTTCAACGCCAGCACCTGACGCCGATAGCGCAGCGTGCCCTGCGAAAGGAGCCTGATTTCCGAAAGCGAATCGAACACCACCCGTTGCGGCTTCAGACGGTCGATCTCATTCAGTGCGATCTGCACCGTTTCGCCCAGTTCCAGGTCAGAAGAGTGCACCAGCGTCTGGTGCTGCGACTGGTCGAGGCTGAGTTCGGGCGGCACCAGTTCGAAGATTTCGATGCCGTTCAGGTCGAAGCCGTGCCGATGGGCCACAGCCATCAGCTCACGCCGGCTTTCAGAAAGCGTAATATACAGGCACCGCTCGCCACGGTCCCGCCCATCCATCAGGAATTGAAGCCCAAGCGTCGTCTTTCCGCTGCCCGGCCGCCCCTCGATCAGGTGCGAGCGCGAAGCGGGAAACCCGCCGCGAAGAACGTAATCCAGCCCCGGAACGCCGGAGCTTATCGCTTCAGCATCGATCTCAACCGGTTTGGTCACGGCTTTCCTTTCCGATGTGATGTCAGCAGACGAATACGCCGGGAAGCCCATATCCCGGCGACGGTAGTGTAATTTGCAGATCAAGAACGGTTTTCGACGAGCCTTGTTCCCACGCACACAGGCTGCGCGGGCATGAGCACCATGAAGAGCAGTGCCTTGCTGGCGGGTCAGGAGCCTGCCGTGGAGACTTTCAGAAGCAGGCTGGTCTTGAGGATGGGCTCCTCTTCCTGCCGAACGTCGATCGCGAGTTCCATGCCGTCGAAACCCGCGGCGTTCTCGCGCGCCATGTCGAGAAGCGTGATGGTGGCGAGTTGCTTCGCTTCCTCAACACTTCCAAACTCATGGCCCGCATCATCGACGGTCAGGTGGTCACCTGCCCAGGTGTCAAAATAGAAGTGCGGCATCGCGTCGTCATAGCCCCATCAATCTCTGGGTCTTCGCCCAGCTATTGTCCTATCGCCGAACCGCACGGAAGAGACCTTCCACCCCTCAGCGATCTGGTCGCGAATAGAACCAAATGGAACGGCGCGACGCAAGTGAATTTGAGCGTGACAGATCACCCCGCAGGCACCGCGGCCGCATCGTTCACAGGCGCGGACGAGAGGGGTTCTTCCCATGACCATGGCAGGTGCGCGACGATGCATCCGGTCGATGCCAGTACCGACCATACCGGCTCTTCCACATCGTCGAAACCGACATAGCGCTTCAGTCTCGTAACCAGCAGCGCGGTAGCTGTCGCCAGCACCGGCTGGTGAACGCTCGCACGCTCCCTGAAGACGAAAAAGTGGACCTGGTTCTCCCCCCGGCGCAGCGGCTCGAAGAGGTGGCGGTGCCAGCCCAGGGGCGAAACCTGCGCTATGAGCAGGTCGCACGTACCGCCGCTCGCCCGATGGATGGCAGGCTCCGTCTGGGCCAGCTTTTCGCCCGGTGTGAGGCCAGTTCCCGCCAGAAATCGTTCGATCGGCTCAGGCTGGTCGCCTGCTGCGCCGCGAAGCCCGGAAAGGCTCACCCAGCCCTTTGCGCCAAGCGTGAAGGTCAGTGCGACGACGAGGACCGCGACCTTATGCAGGGGACGCTCCCATGCGTGAACGGTTGCTTCTGGCCGCGCCCGCGCGGCAGCCGATGAAGATGATCGCGGCGATCGTCGCCAGAAACAGCCAGCCGAAGACAAGGTTTCCCGTCGGTCCGTGGATGATCGAGTGGTTGTCGCGTGAAAGCCCGGTCACAACCATGCGCCCTACATTCAGAGCTATGACGCTGCCGATCAGGACGAGGAAGAAGACTGGCGGAGGACGCTGCCTGTCTTCCACCGATTGCGCCACTGCCACCCAGGCCAGGATGGCAAGTGAGACGTTGCCCAGCGAGGAACATTCCGGGGCTATCCAGAAATAGCCCCAGCCGTCGGCAAAGGCGATGGCATTGCCGTTTCGCTCCGTCGTCAGCAGCAGCGAAACCGCCAACGCATCGAGCCTGAGTATGAAATCGCCGACCACCGACATCAGGACACGGCTCCAGAGCATGGGCACGGTCAGGGCGGCGACGATCCATCCGCCCCGGCGCTGCCGGCTGCCCGGTTCGCCGGTGACCCCCAGATAGAGGCCCATGAAGGTCAGCCCGAGCCAGCTTGCCGGCGAGGACGGGAAGACGATGAGAGCCAGCGTCGTGCCCGCGACCGCCAGATCGCGCCGGCCGGGCGCGGTCGCTGGCATCCGGTAGAGCTGGTGGATAGCGGCGAGTGTCGCCAGAAACACGACGGCATTCAGCTCGAGCAGCAGCCAGATCGTCGGCCAGCTCTCGTTGGTCAGCCGGTAGATCACACGGCCGGCCGCCCCGTTGAGGGTGCCGATCACGAGAAGCGCGGCAAACAATTCGTTCCGCGGAACGCGGGCGGCGATTGCCGTCGCCGACAGTCGTTCCACGGGGCCCGGTTTCGTCGCGAGGGGAGAACCCCCTGGCAGCGCGAGCGGCGCCAGTTGGCTAGGACGATCCATCAGGATTGGCCGATGGTTCTAGGGACGCTTGCGCCTGCGCAGCATCAGATAGACGCCCGCACCCGCCACCACGCCCAGACCCAGTATGCCGCCGCCGGCAAGCGGGGCGGGCGTGGGAACGGTGCGATAGTCGCCGGGCTTCTTCGGGATGACGCCCATGGCGTCCGCGTCGTTGACGGATCCGGGCGCAAACGCCCAGGCCATTCCCGCCAGGAGTATTGCCGACAAAGCGTGTCTCATCGAACTACCCTTCCCCAAGAACGAAACTGATCCGCCAAGGCTATCCGGTGGCCATCGCGCGGCAAGCTGGGGAAATGGTGATCCGCGACATACAATTGCGGGTAAGCCCCTAACCCAAAGGAGGGTCCTTCTTAGCCCCGCGGTCGAAACGTCACGATCGCCCGCTTCGGGAGCGATCACGCTGACGGGCAACGCCAAAGGCTGTGGCGGTGAGATGGCCAGTGCCTTTGAGTCGGAAGCGGAGAAGGAAGCTGGAGCGGCAGCAAAAAGAATGCGCCTGGCGGCCGCTACAATCGGGGATCAAGAAATTTCCGGAGTATCACTTCAGGTTGAAAGTTCATCCGAATGGTGGAATTGTACACCATCAGTTTATGGGCACAGTCTTTCGCCATCCTCTTTCGAGAGGGAAAATACAGGGCGGAACTTTGGTGGCGGCATTTTAGGATCATAGATCACTGAATCCGCCTAAAAGGGGGGTGAGGGCGGCGCAGCTTGCGGTGGAGTTGACATACCTCAACGCGAAAATGAAACAATGTGACAACTTTTATGATAATACTTCCTATCCAGCATCTCTCCACAGCGGAAAAGGCCTGTACCGCATGTCGACTGCCGAGGTTCATCGGGCCCTGCTCGCGAACCCAGCCTTTTCCGGGCAGGTAGTCGACGACGGCGATATTCAGGCACTCTCCGTTTTTCAGCCGCGACATTACCCGGCGCACTTTCCTATCGTTCCGCTCGGCGATCCGCTTGAAGGCATCCGCATCATCCAGTCCGGCTGGTGCCGGCTCGAAAAGTATATGAGCGACGGCGAGCGGCAGATTATCGACTTCCCGCTCAAGGGAGACATCATCGGGCTGGCGGGGGAGGATCGGGTAGCGGGCCTTGCTGTCACGGCGATCACGGATCTGCTGGTCTTCGAGACCAGGCCCGGTGCCGGGCTCGATTCGATTAAGTCGCCGAAGCTCAACCGCCTGTTTCGGTCCGCAGCGGTCAGGCGCGATGCGATCGCGATCGAACACATGGTCAATCTTGGCCGGCGAAGCGTGCTGGGCCGTACCTCGCACCTCTTCCTGGAGCTCGGTATGCGGCTTTGCGGCAAGCTGCCGCGCGAGATCGTTCAGTTCAGCTGCCCGCTGACGCAGCACGATCTGGCTGACGCACTCGGGCTGACGCCCATCCACCTCAACCGGAAGCTTCGCGAACTGCGCGAGGATGGCATCCTCTCTTTCAGGCACGGCCTCGTCGAGTTTCACGATGTCGGCCGGTTGATTTACCTGGCCGATTTCGACGACCGGTATCTTTCGCCTTAGGCGGTGTCGCGGCCGTGTCCGCAGCCCTTCAGCCTATCCTCCTCGCATCCCTCAAACGGATCGTTAGCCTCGTCCCCGCGAGGATGCGGTTAAGTGCGAAAATATTCGAAATGTTCCAAATCGTTACATCTAGCGAAAATTAATCGAATATTAATCCTGATTAATGAGCGGTACCTTAAACGGCGATATCTATATTTGGCGGCGGCGATGTTTTTGGGGTGCCCAGTGTAGATGATAGTAATCTGCGCTTGGGGGTGGTCTTTCTTCAATATTTGTTTCTGTGTTTGGGAAGAGGGTTGCATCCATGCGTACTTCGCAAGTCGAAAGCTCGGACCGGCAGATTTTTCTCGTCGGAGATGATGTCGGGGCGGGTGAAAGAGATAGTTCAAATTTGCGTACAGAGGAGCCGAAGGGCTCACTTGTAATCGTCGATCCGCGTGTATTGGGGCGTCATTGCCTGGCCCACGGGTTGCGCGAACGCCAGCTTCCTTTCGAGATCGTCGCCTGCGGCACGATCAACGAGTGGCGGCAGGTCAAGCATCAGCATGCACCGATTTCGGCAATCCTGCTTTGCATCGGCGGCCTCAAGCCGAGCGAAGCGTCGGTCAGCGCAATGATTACGAAGCTCGTCGCCGAATACGGACGGCCCGTGATCGTGCTCGCCGACAATGACGAGCTCCTTCATGTGCTGAAGGCGCTCGAACTGGGCGCCAAGGCGTATATCCCGACCTCGGTCGAGATCGACGTCTGCATCCAGGCGATCAACCTCACGCTTGCCGGCGGCGTCTTCTTGCCTGCAAGCAGCGTCATGGCGATGCGACGGGCGATCGAGACGCGGGCAGACACATACAGGCCGATGTCGGGCATGTTCACGCACCGGCAGGAGGAAGTCGTCAGCGCGCTGAGGCGCGGCAAGGCGAACAAGATCATCGCCTACGAACTCAATCTGCGCGAAAGCACAGTGAAGGTTCACATCCGGAATATCATGAGGAAACTGAAGGCGACCAACAGAACAGAAGTTGCCTACAAGATCAACGAGATGTTCCCCGAGGAAATCAGCCACTAGGTCGCGACGCCCTCTCGGCCGCCGGAAGTCAGCCGGCTCCGAAAGGGCGTCCGTCCCGCTAGGCATTGGTTCCGCGTTGTCGCATAGCGGTCGGGGATTGCATATGATCGTTGAAGAAGTACGTCATGCCGGCGGCGACGGTGTATCGCGCCGCCTCTGGGGCCCGTTGGCCATCATTCGCCGAAGGCGCCGCACGCTGGCGCTGGGTTTCGCTTTGGGGCTTTGCCTTGCGGGGCTCGGCTATCTCAATGCGCCCAGAAGCTACATGTCCGAGGCGGTCATGGTGCTCGATCTGCGGCGCATCGAACCCATTCCCAACGAATCCGTCATCGCACCGATGGCGCAGGACAGCCCGGTGCTGCGCACCCAGCTCGACATCATCGCATCGCGCATGATGGCGGCAGATGTCGTGCGCCGGCTCGAGGGCGAGGGTCTGGACATATCGACCCATGAAGTGCCCGGCTGGACGCTTCCCGCCCCGGTGGCGGGCGTGCTCGACTTCGTCGGCCTAGGCACGCAGGCAGACGAGGACGCAGATCTTGCCGACGAGGCGAGGGAACTGGACGAGGCCGACAAGATCGACATTCTCCTGTCCAACCTCAGCGTTCGCAACGACGGTCGTTCCTACACGATCTTCATCGCCTACACCTCGCCCAGCCCAGAGCTGTCGGCGCATGTCGCCAACGCTTTCGCGCAGGCCTATCTCGATCACCAGATAAACGTCCAGCGCAACGCGAGCCGCACCGTCAGCGACTGGCTCGGGCAGACGCTCATACGCCTGCGGGCGCAGCTCGAGCAATCCGAGGTAGCCCTCCAGCGATACAGGCAGGAGAAGGGGCTGGTTGAGACCAACGGCGCCACGCTGCAAAGCCAGGCGCTGACGAAAGCCAATGCCGAGCTAGCCGATGCGCGCGCCGCGCTCATCAGCAACCAGGCCCGGCTCGACGCGGTGCGCGATCTGGTCAAGAGCGGCGATATTCCGGCAATGGCCGAATTTCTCGGCTCCACGTCGATCCAGTCGCTGCGCACGCTGGAAGCCGGCGTCGAGCGTGAGCTCGATTCGCTGCGCCGAAGCGGCGCCACCCGCAGCGCACAGATCGAACGCCTGACCGCGGAACGCGAAGCGCTGCGCGAACAGATCGGAGCTGAGGTCAACCGGCTGGTGGAAAGCCTCGGCAACGAGGTGGCGATCGCGGTGCAGAGTCTCGCGGCGCGCGAGGATGCGCTGAAATCGGCCCACGCCGATTTCGCCGCCGCAGACAGTGCGGAACTTACCGCGGCCCAGCTGCAGCGCGAAGCGACCGCCAATCGCATGGTCTATGAAAGCTACCTCGTCCGCTACAAGCAGACCATCGAGCAGGACAATTTCAAGATGCCGGAGGCTCATCTCGTGTCTCCCGCGGAACCGCCGGCAGCGCGCGCCAATCCACGCCGGTCCAACTGGCTGTTGCTCGGCCTCGGCCTTGGCGGGTGCCTTGCGGCATTGGGCATTGCTGCGCGCGAGTTGACGGATCGCCGGCTGAGGATGCTGCGGCGGCTGGAAAGCGCGGATATCCCGGTCATGGGTGTCGTACCGGCTATCAATCGCCGCAAGATCGCCGACATACGGTTCTTCGGCGACCCCTCGTCACGTCTTGGTCTGGCTCTTTCTGGCATCAGGCTCAGCCTGCAGGCCCGCGGAAAGTCAGTCGTGGCCGTTTCTTCTTCGGCCTCCGGTCGGGGCCGTACGTCCCTTGCCCTGGCTCTGACGCGCTCTGCCGCCGCAGCCGGCATCGATGCCGTCCTTGTCGAGGCGGATCTGCGCAATCCCAAGCTCTGCGAACTGGTCAATCTGTGGCCGGCGACCGGGCTCGACGGGCTTCTCGATCCCAACGTCGATGACCGATCACTCGTCACAAAGGATCCGGCTTCGGAGGCCGGGCTGGTGTTCGGCAGGGCAGGCAAGGTTGCGCCAGAGCGCCTGTTTCTCAGGCCGGAGTTCCAGAACTTCATAGCCCGGCTTCGGGAGAATTACGATCTAGTGGTGCTCGACACGCCGGCGCTCGATATCAGCAATGATGCGATGGTGCTTAGCCGGCTGGCAGACACCACGCTTTATCTGGTGGACTACAGACAGGATCGACCCGAGCAGGTCACGGAGGGCTTTCGCCGCATGACTGCGATGGGCTCGGCACTGGAAGCCATCATGGTCCATTACGACGCGCCGGCGTCCGAACTTGAGCTCGAGCCGATGACCAATCCCGGCACGGCCTTTGCGCCCGCCGCGGTGCGCACGTCCGACACCCCTTTCCCTGCTCGCGGCGTAGTGAGGCTGGCAAGATGAAACGCATGAAAATGATCGCTCCGCGGCGCACCCTTGTCCGCGTGATGCTGGCGACGTCGCTCCTCGTCTCTCCCATAGGTCCGGCGTTCGCCCAATCCGCGCCGTCGTCATATCAGCTGGGCAGCGGCGACGTGGTCGGCATCACCGTCTTCGGCGAAGAAGGGCTGTCGGGCCAGTACGAGATATCCGGCACCGGCACGATCTCTTATCCTCTGGTCGGCGAGGTCGAGGTTGCTGGCAAGACTGCTGCCCAGGTCGCCGAGCGTCTTTCGCATGATCTGGCCGAGTTCGTGCCGGGCCTGTCGGTAACCGTAGGCGTCGCGCGTTACGCGCCCGTCTTCGTGCTCGGCGACGTGCAGACACCCGGGCGGTACGATTTCCGCCCCGGCATGATCGCGCTCGAGCTGTTCGCGCTGGGCGGCGGGCTGGCTCGCTCGACGGCAGTCAACGAGGCAGGAGAGGGCGCGGCGCTACAGCTCATCGGCATGCGTCAGGAGTTCAACGACAACGTGCTCCAGATGCTGGGGCTGGAGGCGAGCCGCGCCCGTCTGCAGGCAGAGCTCGACGGTAGTGAGACCATGACGGAGGACATCCCGCAAAGCGACCCGGCTTTGCGCGCCGTGCAGCAGCGGGTCCGCGAGCGCGAGCTGGGATTGTTCGCCCTGCGCAAATCCGGCCTCGCCGCAGAGGCGCAGGCGCTGTCGGCGCAGGAGCGCAGCTACTCCGACGAGATCGAAAGCATCAGCAAGAGCATGGTGCTGCACGAGGACGAGATCAGGCTGATCGGCGAGGACGTCGAGGCGTCGGCCGAGCTGGTAAAGCGCGGCCTCACCTCTCGCTCCAACCTGCGCGAGACGGAACGGCAGCTTTCCGCCACGCGGCGCGATGCGCTGGAACTCGGTTCCTATTTGGCCCGCGCCAAGCAAAACCTGCTCGTAGTTCAGCAGCGCAAGGCCTCGCTCGTCACCGACCGGCGCAACGAGGCGGCAGCCCAGCTCCAGACGGTCGAGCTGGAACTGGCCCGCAAGCGCGCCCGCAACGAGGCTCTCGCCGCATCGATGACTGAAGTGGCGATGTCGCTCGGCTCCGGCATAAGCCGTCAGCAGGGCATGACGATCTCCTACTCCATCGTCCGCCGCGCGGCCGATGGATTCGAGGAGGTCGCAGCAAACGAGCGCGAGGAGATTCGCCCCGGCGACATTCTCAGGGCGGAAGCGAGCTACCCTGTGCGGGCGACCGCCGAGGTCAACTGACCGCCACGGCGGGTTCCCGGCGAGTGCCTTCGTTCGCGCCGGTGGCAGCCAGCCATTCGGCATAGAGTGCGCGCAGCCCCTCTTCCAGCGAGATACGCGGCCTCCAGCCGAGCGCCCTGAGGCGACTCGAGTCGAGCACCTTCCGATAGGTGCCGTCGGGCATCGACGTGTCGAATGAAAGTTTGCCTTCGTAGCCGACGACACGGCCCACGAGCTCGGCAAGTTGCGCGATGGTAACCTCTTCACCGGACCCGGCATTGACCAACTGCTCGTCGTCGTAGCACGAGGCCAGCAGTACGACCGCGTTCGCCAAATCGTCGACGTGGAGGAATTCGCGCAGCGGCCTGCCGCTGCCCCACAAGGTGACACGGGGCGCCCCAGCCACCTTGGCCTCGTGAAACTTGCGGATCAGCGCGGGAATGACGTGCGAGTTCTGCGGGTGAAAATTGTCGTTTGGGCCATAAAGGTTGCATGGCATCACGCTGAAGAAGCTGCGCGACATCTGCCGCGAATAGGCCTGCGCCAGCTTCAACCCCGCGATCTTCGCCACCGCGTAGGCTTCGTTGGTCGGCTCCAGCGGCCCGGTCAGAAGCGCGTCTTCGCTTATGGGCTGGGCTGCATCGCGCGGGTATATACAGCTGGAGCCCAGCCATATGAGGCGGTTGACCCCGTTTTCGTGGGCGGCCTTCATGACGTTCGCGGCGATCATCAGGTTGTCGTAGAGGAAGTCGGCCGGGTATTTCGAATTGGCAAGAATTCCGCCCACGCGTGCGGCCGCAACGATCACCACGTCGGGCCGCATGTCGCGGATCCATGCTGCGGTCTCAGCCTGGCGCGTAAGGTCCAGCTCGTCATGTGTGGCGACGAGCAACTTACACGGCTGACCGGATAGTCTTCGCAGGAGCGCCGAGCCGACCAACCCGCTATGCCCGGCAATCCAGATTCGCTTGCCGGCAAGAGGAAACCGCGAGAATGCACCCATCTTGCTACTCCTGTGTCGTTGTCCCGTTTGCATGGCTTCGGAGTCGCAAGCCCGCTGTCAGACTGTGCGCCGAGGGAACCTTGCTGCGCGAGCCTAGGCTGGCGCTTCTTTTCCAGGGAACCTGCAAAATGGGAGAAGCACCACCTCCGGCGCGCTGGACGAAAGGAGTATCCGGCGCCGGCCACATCCCGCATGCGGCCAATGGGCCGTCGGCAGCCACCCTATGGGGTAGGCGGAAATATTTGCACCCCAGGACTATCCTTTAGCGTCAGTTGCCCAGTCGTGCCCGTTGCAGCAGGCTTTCGCGATGTTTCACGAGCGGCCGGGTCCAGCATGCGTATCGTCATAGCCAACAGATATTTCTATCCCGATCAGTCTGCGACCAGCCGCATGGTGTCCGGCCTGGCTTTCCAGCTTGCAAGACGCGGCCACACGGTGCATGCCGTCGCGAGCCGCCGCCATCACAACCGCACCGACATCGTCCTTCCCGCCAGCGAGACCGTCAACGGGGTGCATATCCATCGCGTCGCCGGTTCGGCCTTCGGCCGGGGCAAGCTCATCGGCCGCGCGATTGACTATCTGTCGTTCCATGCATCGGCGGCCTGGTGGATGCTGACCGCAACGAGGTCGGGTGACGTATGCGTGCTGTGCACCGATCCGCCGATGCTTTCGGCGACGGCCCGGCTGCCCATCGCGCTGCGTGGCGGCATTCCCGTCAACTGGGTGATGGATCTCTTTCCCGAAACCGCGATTGAACTTGGCATGTTCTCCCGCTTCCCGAGGCTTGCTGCCTTCGCCCAGCGGCTCAGGAACCGCGCGCATCGCAAGAGCGGGCTCACCATCTGCCCCACAGGTTCGATGGCCCGCTACCTGGTCGCATGCGGCGAAGACAAGACCGCAATCGTCCACCACTGGTCGGACGGCAACGAAATCCGCCCCGTCGACCGTGCGGAAAACCCGCTGCGCCGAAGCTGGGGGCTCGGGGAGCGTTTCGTCGTCGGCTATTCCGGTAATTTCGGAAGGGCGCACGAATTCGCGACCTTGCTCGATGCCGCTGAGCGTCTGCGCGACGAACCGAATATTCGTTTCCTGCTGATCGGCGAGGGCCAGCAGCGGCGGCACGTGGAAGACGAGGTCGCCCGCCGCAACCTCACCAACGTCGAATTGCAGCCTTTCCAGCCAAGCGAAGCCTTGCCCTTCAGCCTTTCATTGCCAGACGTGCATATCGTGTCTCTCCTGCCCGCGCTGGAGCACTGCGTCATCCCCAGCAAGTTTTACGGCGTGCTCGCTGCCGGCCGCCCGACGATCTTCGTCGGCGCCCAGGACGGTGAAGTGGCCACCGTGGTCGGCAGACATGGTTGCGGCGAATCGGTCGAGCCGGGTGATGTCGACGGGCTCGTCGCCTCGATAACCGGTATGGCGAACGATCCGGCGCGCTGCGCCGCCATGGGGCACGCGGCGAGGCGGCTGTTCGAGAGCGAATACACCATGCCCATCGGCGTCGATGCGTGGCTTGCGGCGGTCTCCGGCCTCGCATCCGAAGCGACGCCCGTGCTTGCTCCCGGCAGGCGGGCGACCGCCACATGACTGACGGGGTCATGGTCAGCCAGCTCGGCGCACGCATGCACTATGCCGTGCCGCGCATATTCGAGCGTTGGGGGCATCTGGAAACGCTCAACACCGACATCTGCGCGGCCAGGGGCTGGCCCCGCACGCTGAACGCGCTTCCACGCTCCGTGCTGCCGGCCTCGCTCAGGCGGTTGGCGGGGCGTGTTCCGGCGGGGATTCCGGCACACAAGATACGCTGCTTCGAAGGCATCGGTCTTCGTGCCGCACTCAGGCGGATGATGACATCGTCGGCGGCCGTGGACACGGAAGTCGCGCTCCGGGCCGGCGAAGATTTCTCGCGCGCGGTAATTGCTGCCGGTTTCGGCAATGCGGGGGGCGTCTATGGCATGAGCGGCGAGTGCCTTGAGCAACTGGCCGCGGCGCGCCGCGCGGGACTGTGGACGGCGGTGGAGCAGGTGATCGCTCCGCGATCCGTAGCCGACAGGTTGGTGGCGCTTGAGCACGAGCGGCATCCCGGTTGGGAGCCACCGCCGCAGGCAAACCGGCTGGCGGCTGACTACGCAAGGCGAGAGGAGGCAGAATGGGCCCAGGCGGATGTAGTGATCTGTCCCTCCGATTTCGTGCGTGACGGCATCGCCCAGGCCGGCGGGCCAGTCGAGAAGTGCGTGGTCGTGCCCTATGGCGTCGATGCTCCGCTGCTTGCCGCGGAAAACCGACCGGCGTTGCCGGGCCGGATTCGTGTGCTTACCGTCGGAAGCGTCGGACTTCGCAAAGGCACGCCCTACGTACTGGCCGCCGCAGGCCGCATGGCCAGCATGGCGAGCTTCCGTCTGGTAGGTCCGGCCGCTCACCTTCCCGAAGCAAGGCGAAGCGAGCTTTCCGGGGCACTGGATCTCGTCGGTCAGGTGCCGCGTGCCGAACTCGCCACCCACTACCGCTGGGCGCATATGTTCCTGCTCCCGTCCGTATGCGAGGGATCTGCGACGGTCATCTATGAGGCGTTGGCTGCCGGCCTGCCTGTCGTCACCACCCACAATGCCGGCAGCGTCGTGCGCGATGGGATCGACGGCTTCATCTGCCCGGTCGGCGACGTCGATGCGATCTGCGAGCGGATTGAGAAACTCGCCGGCGATCTCGAATTGCGGCAATGGATGGGTGCGAATGCGCGTGAGCGGGCGGCCGATTTCGATGTCGAAGCCTACGGTCATCGGTTGATGGCCGCACTTGCGCCGGTGATGCGACGGCAGTTGCATCCGTTACAGGCGTCGTGACGCGATGGTTCAGGTGCTTTCACCCATTTTCCGACGGCCCGTGACGGAGAGGCACCCGGCCATGAAGATCGTGCACGTCATCGCCTCGCTCGATCCGGCGCGCGGCGGCGTGCCGGCGGTGGCGATGCGTCTGGCGGCCGCGCAGGGAGGACTCGGCCAGGCGGTTCATATCGTCGCCCATGACGAGGTCGATGCCGGCCCCCGCATCCAGCAGGCGCTGGAAGACGTGCCCGGCCTCAAACGGGTCCGCCTCCACTATCTGCCGCTGCCGGCCGGGCTCGACAGGCTGTTTGCACGCGCGACGCGCCGGCCTCTGGCCGAGATCGTCGCCGGGGCCGACGCCGTCCACATCCACGGTGTGTGGGAGCCGATCCTGCGGCAGGCGGCAATCGTGTCCAGAACCTCCGGGATTCCCTACTGCGTCGCACCGGCGGGCATGCTCGACACGTGGAGCCTTGCACAGAAGCGGTGGAAGAAGCGGCTGGCGCTGGCGCTCGGGTATCGGCGCATGCTGGACGGAGCGGCCTTCATTCATGTGCTGAACAGGGATGAGGCCGACATCATGATGCCCCTGCGGCTCAAAGCCTCCGATCGGATCATACCCAACGGAGTCTTCCTGGACGAGATTGCGCCGGTGCGGCGTGCCGGCCAGGCGCCGCTGGATACGCTTCTGCGGGGCCGTCGTTACATCCTGTTCCTCTCGCGGCTGCACTACAAGAAGGGGCTGGACGTGCTCGCCGACGCCTTCGCGCGCATCGCTTCGCAGTGGCCGGATGTGGATCTGGTCGTGGCCGGTCCCGAAGGCGGGGCGGGCGAGGCTTTCCGGCGAACCGTCGAGGCGGCTGGGTTGGGAAGCAGAGTGCATATGGTGGGTGGGCTGTACGGGCCCGACAAGATTGCCGCGCTCCGCGGCGCAGACTGTTTCTGCCTGCCCAGCCGGCAGGAGGGGTTCAGCGTGGCGATCACCGAGGCGCTGGCGTGCGGCGTGCCGGTGGTCGTATCCAGACAATGCCACTTTCCGGAAGTCGCCACTGAAGGTGCGGGCATCGTCGTCGATCTCGATGCGGCAGCAGTTGCCGAGGCTCTGTCTGCCGTCCTGGGCGATCCGCTGGGCGCCCGCCGCATGGGCCGCAAAGGCAGCGCGCTCGTCGAGCAGCGCTTCACCTGGCCGGTCATCGCCGAGGAGAGCCTGAAGGCCTACGCCACCATGCCACGTTCGGCCGAACGATAGCTTCCGCTCGTCTATTTCTCAGTTGTGCACCCTGCGCCTGCGTCGCTCGACCGCCGGGTTGCCGCTGTAGATCATCCAGTCGCCAAGGTCGCGGAAGGCCACGCCGCGTGCGCCCAGCACCGCGCCTTCGCCCACGCGCACACCGGGTCCGACGAACGCTTCCGCGGCTACCCAGCCGCGCCTG
This sequence comes from Neoaquamicrobium microcysteis, assembly GCF_008180155.1. Classification (GTDB taxonomy): domain Bacteria; phylum Pseudomonadota; class Alphaproteobacteria; order Rhizobiales; family Rhizobiaceae; genus Aerobium; species Aerobium microcysteis. The sequence goes on from NZ_VSZS01000064.1 coordinate 336,988, forward strand.
CCGATGCTGATCGGCCGTGCGCGCAACGGGAAGGCCGGGTCGTCCACGTCGTGGGTTCCGGTGCACAGATGCGCACGCTGCGAGACGATCGCGAAATCTCCGATGGAGATGGGGGCGACGTTGTAGCAGACCACGCCTGGCCCCATCGAGGCATGTGCTCCCATATGCAGGTTGCCCGGCCACCAGATGCGCACGCTGCTGCGCACGATAGCGGTGGGGTGAATATCCGCCCCGAAGGCGCGCAGCACCCAACGTCGCGGCGCGTGAAGTTGCGGCGGCGTCCAGCGCGCGAACATCAGCCAGCAGACCGACCACGCAACTCGCGCGAGCCGGTGGCGCAGGCCGAAGGTCGCGCCTCCCGTGAGCGGAGAGCGCCTGCCGGCGCCTCGGGCCAGCCCGTCTATGTCGAGATGCTGCGTCATGCGCGAAGCTCCATCGCTGGTGTCCCCCATCGTCTCGGACGGCGTCTGCGCGCGGCGGCCAGCAGCAGCGCCGGCATCAGGAACACGAGCATGTGCACCCAGACCTGCAGGACCCAGTCGGTGATGTGTGAAATCGCGTGCATCGCGGGAACGACGCTCAGCATGTAGACGATCTGGGCGGTGGTCGAGCCGGCATTGGCCGAGGCCCACACGCGACTCAGCACATAGGCCAGCAGGAAGAACTTCAGCGCTCCAAAATACCAGAACGACAGGAAGGCATCGACCATGCCTGTTTCGGTCGTGCCCGTTGGCGGAAGGTAGTCCCGCGGGGGCAGGGGCACCGGCAGGTAGAGTGCGGCCTTAGTCGGAGTCCCGACGATCTGGGCCGGTACGAAGGCGAAGACGAGGCGGTTCCAGTGCACCGCGCCATAGTCGAATTCGCCGCTCCGGTCGATCTGCTCGATGCGCTGTACCGCGTTGCGTAGTTCAAGCCCGCCCGAGGCCAGCATTTCCTGAAAATTCTCCACAAGGTCGATCTGCGCGATACGCGTGATGTCGAAGCCCTCATCCTCACGCGTGATCTGCCGATAGTCGCTCAGGCTGCTCATGACGAGCGTGGTTGCGAGGATCATGGCGACGAGTGCCGAGCGCGGCGGCTTCCACCCGCGGTGAAACCAGAACGACAGGGCGAAGATGATGACGATCTCGAGCGCTTCGCCCCGCTTTCCCGTGACGAGAATACGGTCGATGCAGAAGAACAGGTCGAACAGGATTATGAAGCCGGCAAACCGGCTCGGCCTGCGTGCATAGCATAGCGTCGCTATGGCCAAGCCGTAGATCATGAGCCTGGCGAAGAACAGGTATGCCACGCCTGTTCCAGACATCTGGACGCCGACCGTCAGTTCGTTCGACATGCGGCTGAGCTGGAAAAAGAAGAAGGCACCGATGAGCGACATGGCCAGAGCGGCGTTGAGCAGACGCTTCTCCGAAAACGTGTCTTCGAAGAAGGAGATAGGCGCGCGCCGGCTGCCCCAGCCTAGCCACAGCATCACGAGGCACAGCAGCGTCATCGCCAGCGTCTTGGTAAAGGCCGCCTCGGTGACCGCCGGATCGCCGGCGACGGAAGGGATTTGCGGAAGCAGGAAGGAAAATGCCATCAGCCCTGCAAGAAAAGGAAACTCGTAGGCCCGCTCGGTACGCACGAGGCCGGTGCTGAGCAGCCACAGCACCAGCGCGAAAAGCATCCATGCCAGCGGCCACGTCATTCGCGGCCCTCTTCGCACCATTCCGGCCGGCCGCCATCTGGCCACGGGTCCTGGCTCGCATCCTGCAACCTGTAGAGCGCCAGCTTCGCATACTCCTTGGCGATGGCTGGCCCGTAATGGCCGAACGCGGTTTCGAACAGCGTTGTCGGCGGTTCGCTGGGTATGGCGGTGAAGGTGATGCTTGGGCAGGCCGCAGCGAATGTTGCGATCGCCCTGCGCGTATGAAACCAGCTCGTCACGAGGATAGCCGAACGGGCTTGGGCCGCAGCGAGAAGCGGCGTCGAGAAGCGCGCGTTCTCGCGCGTGCTGCCCGACAGGCATTCGGTCGTGACGACGCCGGCCGGCACGCCGCCCTCCACCAGCGTGTCCCGGATATAGTCGCAGTCGCCGTCGCCGGAAACGATCACGGAATGCGCCAGTCCCCTGTGCCACAGCTCCCTCGCTTTGAACGCGCGTGAAGGCCCGTCGCCACCGAGAACGATCATGACATCGGCGGGCTTCATGTCTCCGCGCACCGTCACGAACTGCTCTGACAGCGCGACCAGCGCGAGATGCGCGCCGACCAGAAGGGTCGACAAGAGGAGCATGAGGACCAGAACCTTCCGTGTTATATGCCGCGCCGGAGCATGCCCCTGTGCTGGCTGCGCGGCCATCAGATCCGCAATCCTCTCTCGCGTCGCCGCAATTCCTCGGTCTTCAGCACGATCATGAATTCGTAGCCGGAGATCAGGCGGCAATAGGCGTAGCCCGGCCAGCCGTCGAGGAAGCCGCCGCGCAGCACGTACATGTAGATGAAGCGCAGCGTCGGCCGGAACGGCAGCCGCGTCACCAGCGCCTTCAGCCCGCGGCGCCGCACGTCGGCCCGCCGGCTGAATATCTGGGCCAGATGAACCAGCGGCGGCGGGTTCAGCGCTGCAAGCTCCGCCTCCACCGTGGAGTAACGGTTGTGCTTGTCATACCAGGCGTGAAGACCCTTGTTGAAGCTGTAGTGGATGAAATGCGCCTGCAACTCGCCACCCGGCATGTCGGACGAGCAGACGGAATGGACCTCCCGGTCGAAGCGCACCTTGTCGGGCCTGACCAGCCGCGTGATCCAGGTCGGATAGAGGCTTGCGTGCCTGATCCACTTGCCCATGAACATGTTCTTGTAGCGCGCCTTGAAGAAGGCTTCCGGCCGGCTCGGGTCGCGCGCGATGGCCAGCATCTCATCGCGCAGATCGTCGGGCGTGACCTCGTCGGCGTCCGGTGTGTAGACCCACTGATGTTTGAAGAGGACATGGGTGAGGCCATACATGCGCTGGCCATTCTCGGTCGTGTATGCGTTCTGGACCACGCGTGCGCCGGCCGCCTTCGCTATCTCCACCGTACGGTCGGTGCTGAATGAATCCAGAACCACGATGTCGTCGCACCATGTCAGCGATGCGAGGCAGGATGGCAGGTTGTCCTCTTCGTTGAAGGTCATGATGAGGGCCGAGACGCCGGGTCTGACCTCGGCGTCGCTGTTGCTGCGCGCGAGCGGCGGTGTTGCCAGCATGTTCATTATTGTCCGTCCCCGATCGAAGGAATACGCGGCTGGCCGTACAGGCGTACGCCGGCGCGGGCCGAGTTCCCCGACAGGGCCCAGACGACGATGCAGTGCAGGAGCACGGGAATCATGAGGCCGATCGCCATGGTGCTGTCGGCAATCCCCGCGACGAAACCGAGATAGCCGATTGCGCCGCACAATGTGCTGGCGCCTGCCAGAAGTGCGGCCGTCACGGTATGGGACAGCCCGCGATCGACAAGCAGGTGATGCAGATGCTGCCGGTCCGGCGCCAGGGCGCTCTTTCCGGCCCACGTGCGGCGTACCATCAGGCTCAGCGTGTCGGTCAATGGCAGGACCAGGATCCACAGCGCCGTGACGAAGGCCATGCCGTTCTCGCCCGTCGAAAGCCTGATGACGAAGTAGGCCAGCGCCGCGCCCAGCATGTGGCTACCGGCATCACCGAGAAAGACGCTCGCCCGCACGCGCCAGGGGTGGCGCATGTTGAAGACGAGGAAGCCGATGGTGGCCGCCAGCAGTGTGAGAGCCTGAAGCATGAGGTCCATCTCGCCCAGCCGGTCTGCGATCAGTGCGAGCCAGAACAGCGCGGCTCCGGTGCTGGCGCCCGCCAGCCCGTCAATGCCGTCGAGCATGTTGATGGAATTGACCGTTCCGACGAGGAAGACGACCGCGAGCGTCATGCCGACGATCGGCGCAAGCAGGAACTGCACGTCGAGGAAGGTGCCGAGATTGAGAAGGAACGGCCCTGCGGCCGTAACGAGAAGCAGGGCGGCTCCGAACTCGGCCATCAGCCGTGTCGTGGCACGCAGCTGCCAGCGATCGTCGGCCAGCCCGATCAGGACCAGAAGCCCGAGGCCCGTCTCCATGTTCCACGGAATGCCGTATCGCGGTCCGAACCCGATGCCGGTGAGCATGAAGGCTGTGAAGATGGCCAAGCCGCCGCACAGCGGGATTTCGCCATCGTGGCGCTTGCGCGCATCGGGCAGATCCACGAGCTGGAGCTGGGGGGCAAGCCACCGCATGATCTCTATCAGCAGAACCGAGGCAAGAAAGGCATTGAGGATATGCGCGTATATGTTTGGCAAGCCCGTCTCCTTTCGGGAAAGACGATCTCCGGCACGCTCGACGTGCCAGGCTTTTCAAAGACTCTACTCAGCCCCCGCCAGCGCTCCACTCGGACAAACAGGCACGGCACGCCTCGAAAGGGTTATGTCCTTCATCCCCACGGGTAATCGTATCCGCCGCCGCGGACCGGCTTCCTCGACCGGATGCGACCGGCGGTCGGCGACGACCAGGTTTTGGGGCGGTCTGCGGCGCCCCGGCGGGTGAACGAGGGGGTCAGGCGGCGGGCATTTCGGCACGCCCATAGGGAGATGCTGCAAAAGGCGTAGCCCGATGCAAATCGGATGCGAGGGTAGCAGAACGGCGAACGCGCGCTCGCAAGCCAAAGGTGCCAGATTGGCCCCGGCTGTTTGTCGTCCCTTGGCTGCGGGCGGAATGCTCGGGGCGTATCGCCAGCTGTAAAGCGAGAAGGATATGGACAACACAGTCAACGATGCGGGAAGCAAATCCCTCGGGCTTGCGGCGCTGTTCATTTGTCAGTCGCTGCTGCTTGAACTGGAGGAGGCGGGGCTGGTCGGTCACGACAATATTCAGGGGCTGTTGAAGGATGCCTTCAACGCCCTTCGTCAGGACCATGGCGGCGCGCGACGTGCGGAATGGATCGAGGCGAGCGAGGTGGTCGATGCGATCCGCATACGCCACGACCGTCTCGGGTCGCGAAGACGGTCGTGACGACGCCTGGAGTGTGTGTAGGGTGCATTTAAGCGGGGCGTACCTGGTGTCTACGGAACTGGAATCATGAGCCGGGTGCGCCGCGCATTCGTGATGGCGTCGCTTGAGCAATATGTCGCGCTGTTGGTCAATCTCGGGCTCGTCGTTGCTCTGTCACGCCTGCTCTCTCCATCCCAGATAGGCATCGCCGTCATCGGCCTTGGCATATGCGCCATCACATTCGCTCTGCGCGAGTTTTTCACGGCCGAGTTCCTGATCCAGCGCCCTACGGTGCGTCGCATCGAAGTGCAGACCTCGGGCACCATACTGATTTGTGTGACCAGCCTGCTCGGCCTTTGCCTGCTGATGGCTGCCCCCGCGCTGTCGCGCGCGTACGGCACTCCGGAACTGGTGACCTTCATCAGGGTAATGATAGTCGCCGCCCTGATCGAGACCCTTTCGTTTCCTGCCGTGGCACTGCTGCGCCGTGATTTGAACTTCGGCGGCACCGCGATGATCCGCATCGCAGCATTGCTGGCCATGGCCCTCGTCGCCGTCGTTCTGGCAGCGAAGGGGTTCGGGTTCATGAGCTATGCGTGGGGCAACCTGGCCGCAGCCTGCGTTACCGCGGCGATGGCGACGATCCTGCGACCGGCAGCGTTCCCGCGCAGGCCGACACTGGCTTCGTGGCGGGTGATCGTCGATTTCGGCCGTTTTCGCGGCGCCTCCGGCATGGTCGACCGCATCTACGATGCCATTCCGCAACTGGTGCTCGGCCGCTTCATGCCAATGGCCGATGTCGGCCTTTACAACCGTCTGAATGCGGTCTGTTCGATACCCGACCGCCTGCTCCTCGGCTCGGTCTTCGCGATTGCTTTTCCCGCACTATCCCTGCATGTGCGCTTGGGGCACGATGTCGGCCGCATCTACATGCATGTCATCGGCCTCATAACCGTGGTCTATTGGCCCGCACTGTTCCTGATGGTGCTGCTAGCCGAGCCGCTGGTGCTGGCGGTTCTCGGCAGCGCTTGGCTGCAGGTGGTCCCGCTGGTGCGCATCGTGGGCGTTGCCAGCCTCTTCTTCTTCCCGGTCATCCTGACGCATCCTCTGCTCATGGCCAACGGCAGAAACAAATCGGCCTTCACGCAGAACCTGATGTCGAAGCTGATCGCGGCCGTCGTGATCTGCTCGGCGAGCCCCTTCGGGCTGAAGGCCATGGCATACAGCCAATTCGTCGCCATTCCGCTGGAGATGGTCCTGGCGCTGTGGTTTGCGCGCAGCGTCGTGCAATTTGCGTGGCGCGACTTTGCGGCGGTCGTCGGCAGGAGCGCCCTCGTCACCGTCGCGACGCTTTCCGGCCCGATCGGCTTCGCGTTGTGGCATCGCCCGGACCTCGTCTTCAACGCCGGTGAGGTCGCGATCGTGTTGCTTCTGGCTGCCGGCGGCTGGCTTGCCGGCGTCCGGGCAATGGCGCATCCGGTGCTGGGTGAGATCGTGGCGGCCTGGCAATCGCGCCGCACAGCCAACGAGGAACAGCCGCTTGGCGCGGCGGTCGAAGATGCCGGGCGAGGGTGAACCGATGGGCAGCATCGATATCGCCGTGCCGAACTACAACTACGGACGCTATCTCGACGATTGTCTCGACAGTATCCTGACGCAGGGCGTCGAGCGGCTTCGTGTTCTGGTGATCGACAATGCCTCGACCGATTCCAGCCAGGCGATAGCCCGGCGCCGCGCCGCGGCGGACCCCAGGATCGAACTGCGCCTGCGTGAACGCAACCTTGGGGCACACGCCTCCTTCAACGAGGGCATAGAATGGGCGCAGGCGGACTATTTTGCGATCCTCTGTGCCGACGACATGCTGGCGCCCGGCGCTCTTGCCCGCGCCATCGCGGTCATGGACGCGCGGGCGGACATCGACATGGTGTTCGGCGAAACCGCGTTCATTGGCCCCGACCATGTGACAGCTGGTGACGAAGCAGCCAAAACGGGGGCATGCGAGATATTGGGCGGCCCGGCGTTTCTGGAGCAGTTCTGTCGCACCGGGCGCAGTCCGGTTGGCGGGCCAACCGCCGTGGTGCGCACAACGGCGCAGAAGCGGGCGGGGCACTATCGAAGTGATTTGCCGCATACAGACGATGTGGAGATGTGGATGCGGCTCGCGCGCTCAGGCAACGTCGCTCGGCTCGATGATGTGCAGGTGCTCGCCCGCATTCACGCAGGCAACCAGTCGGCCGCCGTCACGAACGTCCATCAGTGGAATCTGGAGATGGAGAAGGCGTTCGTGTCCTTCTTCTCCAATGAAGGCCGCACGCTTCCGGAAGCTGACCGCCTTCAAAAGCTCGCGCGCGAAAGCCTTGCCGTACGCGCTTACTGGTGCGCCGTTTCGCATTTCCTGCGCGGCGAACCTGGCGTTCGCGAACTTCTGGGATTTGCATTCACCCGCCGGCCGTCGCTCGCCATCCTGCCGCCGCTGGGCAGGCTGCTGGCGCGCGGGGACGCGAACCAGCGCATCGTCGCCACGTTGCGCGAGACGTTCACCCGGCGTCGCCGCCCGCGTGTGGGTAGGGTTTCCCGCTGAGATTGCGGTCATAAGCGGCATGGCTGGTGCTGCCGCCGGTCGTGGATCTTGGTCCGCGCGGCAGCAGCCTTGCAACCACTTCGGCCTGCGCGACCAGCCGCGCCGCGTAGCGGGCTCTCGCAGCCGCCAGCGTTTGCGCTATCGCGTGCCGGTTCTGGCAAGCCCGAACGAACTGGTCCTTAAGCAATTCGAGGTCGAAGTGTTCGACATGCTGCGAATAGCCTGCCAGCCCGGCGTCGTTGAGGGCGGCCTCGTTCTTGTCGGCGTAGCCGAGCGAGATGACGGGGCGGCAAAGCTTCATCGCGCAGACGACGTTGTGAAATCGCGTTGCGACGACGATGTCGGTCTGGGCGATTTCGCGCATGATCTCCTGTAGCGTGCCCGCCGGCTGCATCGTTACCGTGGAATCCGTGTCGCAGGGCGGGTCGTTCTCGAGCCGCTTTATGATCTGCCACAGAGCTTGCTGATCCTGCACGTCACCCGTCAGGAACCTTATGTCGTGCCCCTGGCCGCGCAGCCAGCGAATGAAGGCGACGAGCTTGTCCAGGTAGCGTTCGTAGATGCCTTCTCCGCCGTTTCGCATCCAGCCCGCATAGGACATGACACCCACGCCGACGCGGAGCGCCTTTGCATCCTGCGGCGGCGAGGCGGGCGGTGTGCCAAGCGCGAAAGCGAGATCGGGATAGACCTCGTCATCCGCGTTGCCGACACCAAGCGAGGTCATGAAGTCTCGCGATTGCGTGTCCCTATAGGACCGATAGTGGCATAACCTTGCCGCCGCCGCCATGAACCGGCGCGATAGGGGATGCCGGATAGGTCCCGCCCCGATGCTGACGAAGGCCAGCTTGGCACCCGCAAGCCTCGATGCGATGCTCCACCGAAGAATCATGAACGGCCATCCCATAGGCATTTCCCGGAAGTCGTCGAGAAAGCCCGTGCCCGGCACGAGCACGAGGTCGGTGCCCAGTAGCGGCGCCAGCGGATACAAGAGGTTCAGCAGCCTGCCCGGCAATCTCAGAAGCAACCGGTCTAGGGTCTGGAAGACCTCGCTGCCTCCCTCGGCGCGGAAGCTTGAGATCGCCGCTATACCGATATCTTCCTCGACCTGATCCGGTGCGGGGCACACACATACCAGCTCGGCCTCGGGTACCGTTGTGCGCAGCAATTCCACCATCGCCTGCAGCGATCCGTCATTGCCGGAATTGCCGCAGCCGAACTGTCCGAAAAGCGCAATCTTCATGCTGGCCTCGGGAGAGCTTGTGCGGCTCTGGCATAGGCGGGACCGCGAAGGGAAACCAGTACGCATTTCGGTGATCTCCGCATGATCCCGTCTTCGGGCTACGCCCTCGGAGGGATGCTCAGCCAAAGGGACTATCCCTATGGGCGGCACGTACCCGAGAAGGTGGCAGCGGCGTCTCACCGATTGCGGGGATGGGTGGACTGCCGGTTTCCCATAGCATGCGGGTTTGGTGACTGTTCGATTGCCGGGGGAGAGGTGGCTTCGTGAGGCTCGCATATTTCGTCAAGCCGCATCTGGGCGGAACATACACGCTTTTCCGTCAGCTTCGCGACGGGCTCCATCCGCACGGGATCGATGTCGAGTGGATGGGGCTCACGTCCGACGGCGTCGCGCCGCTCCTTCCCGACATGTCGCACAGCGGCTTCCTCGTGCACACCGAGAGCTGCGACAGCGAGCGAGATCAGGCGCGCGTGATGATGACGGCACTTCGCGAGCACGCGTTCGACGGCGTCTTCGTCAACGTGCTGGCCGACAAGGTGCAGATGAACCTGGTACGCTACCTGCCCTCGGACATGCTGCGCATGATGATCGTGCATAACATCACACCCGGCACCTACGCGGCCGCACGCTCGCTGCGCGACCATGTTCACGCGACGGTGGGGGTGTCGGAGCGGTGCCGGCGCGACCTCGTGGCACGTCACGGCTTCGATGCGGCGCGCACCCACGCCATTCCCAACGCCATTGAGGCAGGCCCGCATGCGCCGGCTACGCGAGGCGGCGCCGCCGAGAGGCCCCTGCGGTTGATCTATCTCGGGCGGGTGGAAGATTCGTCGAAAGGCGTTTTCTGGCTGGCTGATATCATGAGGACGGTGACCGCGCCCGTCACGCTGACCGTCGCTGGCGCAGGTCCGGACGTGGAGCGACTGGCCAAGATGCTGCGCCCGTTCGGCGAGCGGGTGCGGCTTCTCGGTCCGATACCGCCGGAAAAGGTCAGCGCCGTCTTCGCCGCGCACGATGTGCTTGTCATGCCGTCCCGCTTCGAGGGCTTCGGCCTCACGATCCTGGAGGCCATGGCCGCAGGCTGCATTCCGCTGGTTTCGCAGATTTCCGGCGTCACCGACACGATCGTCGAAAACGGCATCTCCGGCCTCCTGTTTCCTGTAGGCGACTGGCGCAGGGCAGCACGCGAGATCGACTGGATGGCGCGCGATCCCGATATGGTCGAGGCGCTCTCGGCCAACGCGCGTGAACGCGTCGTCGAGGACTTCGGCCTTCCTCGCATGGCGTCCGCCTATGCGCGGCTGGTGAGAACGCTGGAACGGGAGCGTCCGGCCGTGGCGCCGCCGCTCGCGCTGCGCGACTGGTCGCTGCCGGCGGGCATGGGCCCAGGCATGCGCCGCTACGTGCCTGCCCCCGTCAAGAACTGGCTGAGGGTCGCGCGCGAGCGTTTTTCTCCGAGGATATCGGCAGGATCTGTCTAGCATGGATATCAGCGACTTCTCCCGCTCCGAGGCGCTTCGCCGCCGCGCCCATGAGGCTATCCCCGGCGGCGCGCACACCTATGCCAAGGGCGACGACCAGTATCCGGTGCTGTCCCCCGGCTTTGTCGCGCGCGGGCTGGGCTGCCGGGTCTGGGATGTCGATGGCAACGAATATGTCGAATACGGCATGGGCAACCGCGCCGTAGGCCTCGGCCATGCCTTTGCGCCTGTCGTTGAGGCGGCCACTCGCGCAATGGCTGGAGGCAGCAACTTCACCCGCCCGCACAGCATCGAGGTGGAATGCGCCGAAACCTTTCTGGGCCTCGTAAAGGGGGCGGAAATGGTCAAGTTCTGCAAGGATGGTTCGGACGCCACGTCGGGCGCGGTGCGCCTGGCCCGCGCCTATACCGGGCGCGATCTCATCGCCTGCTGCGGCGATCACCCGTTCTTTTCGACCGACGACTGGTTCATCGGCACGACGCCGGTAAACAGCGGAATTCCGGAAGCCGTACGCAGACTGACGGTGACATTCCCATACGGCGATCTGGCCGCAGTGGAAGAACTGTTCGCCCGCCATCCCGGGCGCATAGCCGCGCTCATCATGGAGCCGACGCGCGACAGCGATCCGCCCGAAAACTACCTGCGCGACATGCTGCGTGTATGCCACGCCAATGGCGCGCTTCTGATCTTCGATGAGATGATCACCGGCTTTCGCTGGCATCCAGGCGGCGCTCAGACGCTCTACGGCGTGACGCCGGACCTGTCGTGCTTCGGCAAGGCGCTTGCGAACGGCTTCTCTGTGTCGGCGCTTGCCGGCAAGCGCGAATTCATGCGGCTGGGCGGGCTCGATCATGCCGATCGTCCCAGGGTATTTCTGCTTTCAACGACGCATGGCGCCGAGACCCACGCGCTCGCAGCTGCCATCGCAACCATGACGACGTACCGCGACCGGCCGGTGGTGGAGCATCTGTACAGGCAGGGACAAAGCCTGCGCGAAGGCATCGGGCAGGCGATCGCCCAGCAGGGTCTTCAGGACTACTTCAGGGTCACCGGCCGCGATTGCTGCCTCGCGTTTGCCACGCTCGATGCCGACCGGCGGCCTTCGCAGGTTTTCCGCACCCTGTTCCTGCAGGAACTCATCCGGCGTGGCGTGCTGGCGCCATCCCTCGTCGTGAGTTATGCGCACGAGGATGCCGACATCGCCTTCACGGTTGACGCTTTCGCCGGTGCGCTCGAGATCTATGCGCGCGCGCTGGCGGAAGGGCCCGAGCGCTATATTGTTGGTCGCCCGTCTCAACCGGTCTTCCGGCGCTTCAACCACGGGGAGCACTTGCCTGCAACTTTCCTTCAGGCGGTGCGATGAGGGCGCTCCGCAGCGCGCTTCTCGCGCTTTCCATATTGTTGGCGATGCCCGTTGCTCATGCGTTTCAAACTGCAACCTATCCATTGCATGTCAGCGACGACAGAACCCACCTCATCGATGCGGAGGGCCGGCCGTTTCTCATCCACGGCGACACCGCATGGGCGCTGATCGCGGAACTGACGCGCGACGAGGTCGACCACTACCTGGCCGACCGGCGTGAGCGCGGCTTCAACACGCTGGTCGCTTCGCTCATCGAATACAAGTTCGCAACCAACGCGCCCGCCAACGCCTATGGCGAGCGGCCCTTCCTCGGCGCGGCCTTCATCGAGCCGAACGATCGCTATTTCGACCACGCCGAATGGGTTCTCGCCCGTGCGCAGGAAGAAGGCTTCACCGTCATGCTCACGCCCGCCTATATGGGATTCAACGGCGGCGGCGAGGGCTGGTACGCAGATATGCAGGCTGCGGGGCCCGACGCGTTGCGCGAATATGGCCGTTACCTGGCGCAGCGTTTCGGCAACCTTGATAACATCGTCTGGCTGCACGGCGGCGACTACACGCCCGCCGATCGCGCGCTTCTGGAAGCCGTCCGCCACGGTTTGGCGGATGGAGGCGACACGCATCTGGCCACGGTCCACGGCGGCCCCGACGATATGCCGGCGGTACTGTGGCAGGGTGCGGACTGGCTCGACCTGGAAACGGTCTACACCTACGGCAACGTCCACGGCCTCGTGCTCGAACGCTGGAACATGGATGTCGGCAGGCCGATCGTGATGCTGGAAACGGCCTATGAAGGCGAACACGGTTCGACCGAACAGTCGCTGAGGCAGGCAGCCTATGGCGCGCTGCTGGCTGGCGCCGCGGGTCAGATCTACGGCAACAACCCGATATGGCATTTCAGCGGTCCGGGCATCTACCAGGTCGATGCGACCTGGATGGAAGAACTTTCCAGCCGCGGCGCGGTCTCCATGACGCATCTGAAGCGGCTGTTCGACGGCGTCGAATGGTGGGCCCTGAAGCCCGTCGATGGCGACGGTCCGTTGCGAGGCGATACCGAGCGCGCCTTCACGGCGATCGCCCGCGATGGCTCATGGGCCCTTTCCTATGTGGTGAATGCCGGCGAGCTGACGTTCGACACGAACGCGCTGGCGAAAGCTTCCTTTCTTGCGCGATGGTATGACCCGTCCAGCGGCCGCTTTCATGATGCGGTGCCCGTGGCGGCGTCGCTCATGCCGCCGTCGACGCTGAACGAGGCCGGCTATTCCGACTGGGTGCTTCTGGTCACTGCCGAATGAATTTCTAGCCGACGCGCTTTCTGGCCAACGCCATGAGCGTCCAGCCGAGGCCAAGCCGTTCCTTGAACTCCTCGAAGCGGTCGCCCAGAAGCGCCCGCACCGGCCGATTGAGCAGGCGCGAATTCACCAGCCTCATCGGGCCGCGATTGGCGCGCGGCGTCACGGACTTCAGCTCGATCACATCGAAGCGCGGAATGAGCAGCGAGCGCAGTTCCTCTGCATCCACCCATCGCCTTATCTGGCCGGCGCCAGGAGGGCTGATGCGGTTGTGGCGCTCCAGCACCGGGCGGTTCTGGGTCGCCAGCATCAGCAGGCCGCCCGGTTTCAGCAGTTCAGCGATCCTGGCGACGAAGCCGGGCTGGTCGGCGACATGCGCCAGAACCTCGAGCGTCACCACCACGTCGTAGCGTTCCCTCTCGAGTTCGAGGCTCATGAAATCGCCGGCCACGAAGCGGCAATCGGGAAAGCGCTGCTGTGCGCCGTCGATCTGCCGGGCCGACAGGTCTGTCCCGGTCACCTGGCCGAACGGGCGCAACTGAGGGCAGAACCACCCTGCCCCGCACCCCACCTCCAGAATGTCGAGATCGCTCGCGCCCAATTCCCGCAGCCAGCCGGTGATGACCCGCGCCTGCCGGAGTGAAATTTCCTCGTTGCCCTTGCCGATCGCTTCGACGGCCCATCTGTTCCAGAACGCTTCTTGGAGTGGGATCGGGGGGTGGGCGCTTGCCATGGCGGTCTTACCGGTTTCAATCGTTGCCAGTCTGAAACGCAAGCGCCCGCTCGCGAAGCGCTCCATTCGAGGCTTCACCGGGGCAGGGCAGGCGCAAAAGGGTGGAGCACACACCCATTTGGTGGAGTCGAGGCGCAGCCCGCCCGCCTTCTCATCCGATCGAGCATATCGCCTTGCAGAGCGCGAACCGCCTAGCCTGCAACGACTTCAACCTGCAGGGGCGGAAAACCATGCGCGTACTCGTGACCGGTCACAAGGGCTATCTCGGTTCGGTAATGGTGCCGCGCCTGATCGAAAGCGGGCATCAGGTCACGGGGCTCGACAGCGATCTCTACGAGCGGTGCACTTATGACTGCGAACTGAAGCAGACGTGGGTGCCGCACATCCGCAAGGACGTGCGCGACGTCGAACCGCGCGATTTCGAGGGACAGGATGCCGTCATCCACCTAGCTGCCCTGTCCAACGATCCGCTCAGCAATCTCAATACGGAGATCACCTACGACATCAACCATCGGGGCAGCGTCCGTGTCGCACGCATGGCAAAGGCGGCCGGCGTCAAGCGGTTCCTGTTTGCCTCGTCGTGCAGCAATTACGGGCAGTCCAGCGCCGAACTCATCGACGAGACCGGTTCGCTAGCCCCGGTGACAGCCTATGGGCGTTCCAAGGTCATGGCAGAGCGCGACATCGCCCCTCTGGCCGACGACAGCTTCTGTCCGGTCTTCTTCCGACCGGCCACCGCCTACGGGCTTTCGCCGCGTATTCGCTTCGACATCGTGCTCAACAACCTCGTCGCCGGCGCGGTGTCCGACGGGCGCATCCACATGAAGTCCGACGGCACGCCCTGGCGGCCGATCGTCCACGCCGAGGATATCGCCAGAGCGTTCTGTCCGGCGTCAGCACTGATGGGACCAAATCGGCTTAACTGAGAACGGAGGATTTCTGGTTCATCGTAGCCTTTCAAAGGAGCGAAGATGAGACAGAAATCCGGAACCGG
>NZ_VSZS01000065.1 GCF_008180155.1 Neoaquamicrobium microcysteis
ATCTGGCCGGCGCCGAACCGTAGAACGGCACCACCATCTGCACAGGCAATGGCCGGAAAGCCGATCATGCATTAAAACTGAAACCGGACCACCTCATAGGGGCAGGCCAGTTCACGTCATCCTCGAAGACACCCACGGCCTCGCCATGGCGGCGCTGGAAGCCCCCGACACCTCATGAACGGGAACCCCGCCGTCTCACAAGATTTGCACGATCGGCCGCCGCCGCAACGCGGCGCGGCGCCGATGCCGCACGCCCATATCCCGGCCGCAGGCCGCAAGCCCGACCGGGCGTCGGGCCGCTTGGCCCGCCCTCGCGGAGCGCCAGCCGCCCAAGGCGGCGATGCGGCGCGTGAGCGAAAAACAGAAGGAACACTCCATCGTGATGTAACATTTCAACCGTTTCGGCCGAAACTATATACAGCTTCGCATCGTGACTGGCTGTCGACTGCAGGGCTTTGCCCGCGGGCTAAAATCAGGGAGTGGAATGTCCATGGCCGCATACCGGTATCCGAAGATCGCGGCATCCGAGATCACGCCGCAGGGCGTCTGGATGAACCGTCGCAGCCTTCTGGCAGGCGCAGGGGCGGCGGCCGCGCTGCCCTTCATCGGCGGGTCGGGCGCGCAGGCCGCGCCGCTCACCACCACGCCCGGCCCCTACGCCACCGACGAGGCCCACACCTCGTTTCAGGACATCACCAGCTACAACAATTTCTACGAGTTCGGTACCGGCAAGGGCGATCCGGCCTCCCGCTCGGGCGATTTCCAGCCGGAGCCGTGGACCCTGGAGGTCGGCGGCCTCGTGGGCAAGCCGAAAACCTTCGATGTCGATGCCCTGCGCGCCTTCCCGCTTGAGGACCGCATCTACCGGATGCGCTGCGTCGAGGCGTGGTCGATGGTCATCCCGTGGGTGGGCTTCCCGCTTGCGGCCCTGCTCGATCAGGTCGAGCCGCTCGGCAGCGCGAAATACGTCGCCTTCGAGACCGTGGTGCGGCCCGAAGAGATGCCCGGCCAGCGCGGCCTCTTCCAGCCCATGGAATGGCCCTATGTCGAGGGCCTGCGGCTCGACGAGGCGCGCCATCCGCTCACCATCCTGTCGGTCGGCCTCTACGGCGCGACCCTGCCCAAGCAGAACGGCGCGCCCGTGCGGCTCGTCGTGCCGTGGAAATACGGCTTCAAGGGCATCAAGTCGATAGTGCGCATCACGCTTGTCGAGGACGAGCCGGTGACGAGCTGGTCGCGCATGCAGCCCAGCGAATACGGCTTCTACGCCAACGTGAATCCGGAAGTCGATCATCCGCGCTGGAGCCAGGCCAGCGAGACCCGCATCGGCGAGGGCGGGTTCTTCAACTCCGCGCGGCGGCCCACGCTGCCCTTCAACGGCTATGCCGAGGAGGTTGCCAGCCTCTATGACGGGCTGGATCTTAGGGCCAATTACTGACCATGGCGCAGCCGCAGGCGAAATCATGGAACTGGCGGCCGGCCAGCATCTGGCTGCTCTATGCGGTCGGGTTCGTGCCGGCGGCGTGGTATTTCTATCTCGGCGCGACGGGGCAGATCCCCGGCAACGCGGTGAAGGTGTTCGAGCATCTGCTGGGCATCTGGGCGCTGCGCTTCCTGCTGGCCACGCTCGCCGTCACGCCGCTGCGCGATCTGGCGGGGTTCAACCTCATCCGCTATCGCCGCGCGCTGGGCCTGCTGGCGTTCTGGTATGTGGTCATGCACTTCCTCACCTACATGATCCTCGACCAGAACCTGAACCTGTCCGAGATCGTGAAGGACATCGCCGAGCGGCCGTTCATCACCATCGGCATGGCCGCGCTCGTCATGCTCGTCCCGCTGGCGCTCACCTCCAATTCCTGGTCGATCCGCCGGCTCGGCCAGCGTTGGAACAAGCTCCACAAGCTCAGCTACGTCATCGTGCTGGCGGGCGCGACCCACTACGCCATGTCGGTCAAGGTGGTGACGTTCGAGCCTTTCATCTACTTGGTGCTCGCCTTCCTGCTGGTGGCCTACCGGCCGCTTCGCCCGCGCATCATGCAATGGCGAAAGGAGCGGCGCGTCAGCCTTTCGGAGGCGGCCAATCGGTAGCTCCTCGCAATTTGAACGAATTCCTTGTCCGTTCCGCAATTGATATGTTGCTAATGTGGAGGCCGGGAAACAGATCGGCGGGGGCCGACAATGGGTACGTTGAGCTTCGGGGGAACCCGGGCCGCACACGGCGTTTCGCGCCGACCGGGAATGTGGGCCGTCACCGGCCTCGTGCTGGCGCTGGCCGGCGCGGCCATTCTGTTCACCCTTCCCTGGCAGCAGGCTATCATCCATCTGAAGGCCTCCTCCTGGCCGTCGGCGCAAGCGCGGATCGTGTCTGCGTCGCTGGTCGAAGAGCATTATGCCGAGCCAGGCAGCGATGCGTTCTCGACGGAACTGGTGCTTTCCGTCGTGTATGAGTTCGAAGTGGCCGGCCAGACCTATGCCGGCTATGCGGCGAGCCTCGACGACCGCGCCGCCCCGCACGACCGGCGGCTGCGCACGCTCTATCGCCGGCTGCTCTTTGCAAGGGTGACGGGGCGCAGCGTGCCGGCCTTCCACGATCCGCACGATCCCGAGCATGCCTATCTGGACACGGCATTTCCCGCCGAGAGCGCCATCTGGCGCGGCGGGGTGGGGCTCGCCTGCCTGCTGGTCGGGCTCGGCCTGCTGGTCGCTCCTCTGCGGGCGTCAAACCGTCGCGACTGACGACCTCTCTTGTGAATTGCGCGCACCCGCCCGCGCATCCCGCGCCGCGGGATGCTATGCCTGCCGTTTCGCAACGAGCGTCGAGGCATGAATGAAGGTCGGCATCGATCTGGGCACGGGCGCGGGCGGCGCGTCCGCATCCGTCGATCTTGAGGAACTGCTCGCCACCCGGCTGCTCGTTCAGGGCAATTCCGGGTCCGGCAAGTCGCACCTTTTGCGCCGCCTGCTCGAGCAATCGGCACCGTGGGTTCAGCAGTGCGTGGTCGACCCGGAAGGCGACTTCGTCACGCTGGCCGACCGGTTCGGCCACGTGGTGGTGGATGCCGCGCGCACCGAGGCCGAACTGACCCGCATCGCGGGCCGCATCAGGCAGCACCGCGTTTCCGTCGTGCTCAACCTTGAAGGTCTGGATGTCGAGCAGCAGATGCGGGCTGCGGCAGCGTTTCTGGGCGGCATGTTCGATGCCGAGCGGGATCACTGGTATCCGGTTCTGGTGGTGGTCGACGAGGCGCAGCTTTTCGCGCCGGCGGCTGCGGGAGAGGTCTCGGACGAGGCGCGCAAGCTGTCGCTGGGCGCTATGACCAATCTGATGTGCCGTGGCCGCAAGCGCGGGCTGGCCGGCGTTATCGCAACCCAGCGTCTGGCCAAGCTGGCCAAGAACGTGGCAGCCGAAGCATCCAACTTCCTGATGGGGCGCACCTTTCTCGACATCGACATGGCGCGTGCCGCCGACCTGCTCGGAATGGATCGGCGGCAAGCCGAACAGTTCCGCGATCTGGAGCGCGGCCGCTTCGTCGCACTCGGCCCTGCCATCGCGCGCCGTCCGCTGCCCGTTGCGATCGGCCCGGTCGAAACGTCCGCACGCTCCGTCAGCCCCAAGCTGATGCCTCTGCCCGACACGGCTCCGGAAGATGCGGCGGAACTCATCTTCAAGGTGGACCCGGCCGAACTGCGCCAGCCGGTGAGGCGCCCGCCGCCTCCACCTCCGCCGACCCCCACAGCCGAAATTCTGGCCCAACTGGTGAAGTCGCGGCCCGAGCCTGCTTCTGCGGATGCTGCATCGCTGTTTCCCGAGATCGACGAGGCCGAACGCAAGGCGGCCATCGAAAGCGTTCTGGCCGAGATCGTTGCGGACCCGGATGCCGGTTTCCGCTCGGTGGCAGTGCTCTATCAGGATTTTCTGGTGCGCTGTCGTATCCATCGCGTTCCGGGTGCCGCCCTCGATCTGTCGGCCTTCAAGCGACAGCTTGCCATCGCTCGTGCGGGCGTGGACAAGGACATGGCGACCGGAGATGCCTGGCAAGAGGCTCTACGAATGTCGGAGGGCCTTACCGACGACATTCAGGGCGTATTCCTGATCGTCGCGCAGGCAGCGGTGTCGGGCGCGCCATGCCCATCGGATGCGACGCTGGCGCGAGCCTACGGCACGCACTCGCTGTCCCGCGCCCGCCGGCTTCTCACCTATTTCGAAGAGCGCGGTCTGCTGGTCGTGCGCACCGACTTTCATGGCATGCGGATAGTCGTTTTTCCCGACCTCGGCGCCGAAAGCGCGCCTGGTGACCCGAATGCGCCGGACGAGACGCCCGAGGGCCGGGACGCGGCCGAGTAATCAGGGCGCGTGGCGCAAGGCCAGCGTGGCCCGCCGCTTTCGCCCCTGATGAAGCTGCCACAGCGAATGGGCGAGCAGCGCGGATATGAGGATGAGCCCGCCCAGCAGGCTCTGGGAGGTCGGCGTCTCCGAAAAGATCAGCCATACCCAGATCGGCGCGAGCACGGTTTCCAGCAGATAGAACATCGCGACTTCCGGGCCGGAGATATATTTCGGACCGGTGGCGAGCAGGAAGAATGCGACAGGGATGATGACGAGCCCGTCGAGCACGATCCAGAACGGCGCTTCGACGTTCAACCCGTTCTGCGCGACCACCGCGCCCCCGATCAGCAGCGGAATGACGACCGCCACAAGCGGAGTGAAGCCCATGTCGCGGCCGCTTGCGCGCGAAATCACGATCGCCGCTGCGATGGACAATGCCGCTCCCAGCGCCAGCAGGTCTCCGAACCAGCCGCCTGAGCTGAGACCATCCTGCACGATGATGCCAATGGCCACGATCATCACAGCCATTGCGGCGAGTGTGGGCGGCTTCGGCCGTTCCTTGAGGAAAATCCATGACAGGGCGGTCGCGAAAACGGTGCTGAACGCAACGATGAAGACCAGGTTGGCCGTTGAGGTGTGGAACACCGCAGCCATGAAGCAGACCGAGGTAATGCTGTAGAGGGCGGCGACGGCCAGCCCCGCGCGACCGGGCACCAGCGGAGGCGCGTTGCGGGCCACCGCCCGCCAGACCAGCCAGATGACGATGGCTGCAAGAAGCGTGGAGGAGGCGCGCAGGAAGAGGATCGACCAGACGTCGCCATTGGCGAGCTTGATGAGAGGAATGTCGACCGTCAGCGCCAGCCCGCCGATGGCTGTCAGGAGCAGACCCTTCGAGTGGTCGGCGTGATGGGCGGACATGAAGACGCTCCGGCTGGCCGCTGATGTGGCTGGTCGCCGGGAGTTGCCGGCTCAGGGATGGCCGGAACCTTGGTCGTAACGCTCCCAGCCCTTTGGGCCGAGGTGCTCCTGTGGCCCGAAGCGGACCTTATACGCCATCTTTCGTGACCCGTTGACCCAGTAGCCGAGATAGACGTGGGGCAGGCCGGCAGACCGCGCACGCGCGATGTGGTCGAGGATCATGAACGTCCCGAGCGAGCGATCCTCGAGCTCGGGGTTGAAGAACGAGTAGACCATGGAAAGCCCGTCGCCCATGCGGTCGGTCAACGCCACGGCGATCAGTTCGCCTTCGCCCTTGCCGGTGATGAAGGAGTCGGGCCCGCGCCTGCGGTATTCGATGATCTTTGTCTGGACGTGGGTGTCCTCGACCATCATGGCGTAGTCGAGCACGGTCATGTCCGACATGCCTCCGCGCTTGTGGCGTGAATCGAGATAGGTGCGAAACAGCGAATACTGTTCGGTCGAGGGCTCGGCTTCGTGCTCGGCGCCGATGAGGTCGGCGTTGCGCGCAGTAATGCGCTTCATGTTGCGCGAGGGTTCGAACTCGTCCACCAGGATTCGCACGGACACGCAGGCCCGGCAGCTTTCGCAGGCGGGGCGATAGGCAATGTTCTGCGACCGGCGGAAGCCGCCCTGCGTGAGCAGATCGTTGAGCTCTGGCGCGCGGTCGCCGACGAGGTGAGTGAAGACCTTGCGCTCGAACTGGCCGTCCACATACGGGCACGGCGAGGGCGCTGTCAGGAAGAATTGCGGCGATTGCGTCGGTTGGTGCTTCATGAGCCGTTGCTGCTATTCAGCTATAGGCTTGTCATGCGCCATGAAAACGTCAACTGCAAAATATTGAAAGATGATGCAGCGCAAACCTTCGTGAGCGTATACGCCTTATTGCCTAACGTTCCGACCGGGTGACGACCGTGCCCAGCAAAAGGTCGTGCACCGTACGCTTTCGGTCGAGAAAGAGCGACGCTAGCAGGATGAGCGGCGTGAGGATGACGTTGCCGGCCCAGAACAGCACCGAGTGCACCACGGCGATCATGCCGTCTATCGGGCGGCCGTCGAGACGTTCCAGCTTGATGCCCATCATGCCCATGCCGACGGTGGCCTGATTGGGGCCGCCAAGCGTGTTCCAGATGTAGAGCAGCGCCACAGCAGGCCCGAGGATGGAAAAGAGCATCCAGCCGAGGCCCAGCGTGAGGACGCCAAGAATGGCGACGACGATGGCGAAGGGGATGAGCAGCAACGCGATGATGACGTAGTCGATCAGGAACGCGACGATACGGCGCGTGCGAACGCCTTCATAGACGCGCATGTCGTCAAGGCGGGAAGTGATGATCTCACCGTCGAGAACGCGGGCGTTCATGATGTCGGTTGCTCCTGTTTGTTGCCTGGCATCGCAGATGGGAATTGTTTCCGCGATTTCAAGAAACGCAGCCGGGGATACCGATAACCGCCATTTTATTCAATTGCTGGAAACGTCATCGAAACGCTTTGGCTTTAGGGATGGTGCAGTGCGGCATCGGGCAGCCGCTGTGGGACGGGAAGGCGCGACGCGAATGGAACATTTCGACATGCTGGTCATCGGCAGCGGACCTTCGGGCCGGCGCGCCGCCGTGCAGGCAGCCAAGCTGGGCAAGTCGGTGCTGGTGGTGGACCGTGGCAGGCGGCTTGGCGGCGTCTCGGTTCACACCGGCACCATTCCGTCGAAGACGCTGCGCGAGACGGTGCTGAACCTGTCTGGCTGGCGCGAGCGCGGGTTCTACGGGCGCGGCTACCGCGTGAAGCAGGACATCTCATCCACCGACCTGATCCAGCGGCTGCACAAGACGCTGGACCACGAGGTGGAGGTGCTGCAGCACCAGTTCCTGCGCAACGGCGTGCGCAGCGCGCAGGCGGGCGCATCCTTCATCGACGCCAACCGCGCAAGGCTGACGACCGAGACCGGTGAAATCTCGGACGTGTCCTTCGATCACGCGATGATCTCGGTCGGCACGCGGCCCTACAGACCGGAGAGCGTGCCCTTCGACGGCGCGCGCGTGCTGGACAGCGACGAGGTTCTGGAGATCGAACGGCTGCCGCGCACGCTCACCGTCATCGGGGGCGGCGTGATCGGCGTCGAATATGCGACGATCTTTTCGGCGCTCGACGTTCCGGTGACGCTGGTGGAGCCGCGTGACAGGATTCTGGATTTCGTGGACAGGGAACTCGTCGACGATTTCATCCACCAGCTTCGCGACCGGGGCGTCACCGTGAGGCTGGGCAGCTCGGTCAACAGCATCGAGGTGAGGCCTACGGGCGCCGAGGTGGTGCTGGCCGACGGGCGGACCGTGCGCTCGGAAACGGTGCTCTACGCCGCCGGCCGGGTGGGCAACACCGCGTCGCTGGGCCTCGAAACGGTGGGGATCGAGGCGGACGGGCGCGGCCGCATCAAGGTGGACCCCGATACGTTCCAGACTTCGGTGCCGCACATCTATGCCTGCGGCGACGTGATCGGCTTTCCGAGCCTCGCATCGACCTCGATGGAGCAGGGCAGGGTGGCAGCATGCCACGCCTTCGGCATCGCGCTGCCGCCTCCGCCGGCGACGTTTCCATACGGTATCTACGCGGTGCCGGAAATCTCGACCGTCGGCCAGTCGGAAGAGGAAGTGCGCAAGAGCGGCGTGGCCTACGAGTGCGGCGTGGCGCGGTTTCGCGAAACCTCGCGCGGCCACATCATGGGCGTCGATTCCGGCTTCCTGAAGCTCATCTTCTCGCTGGAAACGCGGCGGCTTCTGGGCGCGCATATCGTAGGCGAGGGCGCGACCGAGCTGATCCATATCGGCCAGGCGGTCATCAACCTCGGCGGCACGGTGGATTTCTTCGTGGAGAATACGTTCAACTATCCCACGCTTGCCGAGGCCTACAAGATCGCCGGCCTCGACGCATGGAACCGGATGGGCTGGCGGCGCGAGGCCGTGCCGGCCGCCTGACGGTCAGCCCTTGAGCAGCTCGGCCACGCGCGGCGCGAAATAGGTGAGAATGCCGTCGCAGCCGGCACGCTTGAAGGCCAGCAGCGATTCCATCATCGCCTTCTCGCCGTCGATCCAGCCATTCGCGGCGGCGGCCTCGATCATCGCGTATTCGCCCGACACCTGATAGGCGAAGGTCGGCATCTGGAACTCGTCCTTCAGCCTGCGGATGATGTCGAGATAGGGCAGGCCGGGCTTGACCATTATCATGTCGGCACCCTCGGCGATGTCCTGCTCGGTCTCGCGTACGGCTTCGTCGGTGTTGGCGTGGTCGATGTAGTAGGTCTTCTTGTCGCCCTGCAGCAGCCCCTTGGTGCCGATCGCTTCGCGATAGGGGCCGTAGAACGCGGAGGCGAACTTGGTGGCGTAGGACATGATCGCGACATCCTGGAAGCCGGCGACGTCGAGCGCGTCGCGGATCGCGCCGATGCGCCCGTCCATCATGTCGGACGGCGCGATGATGTCGGAACCGGCCGCAGCCTGAAGCACGGCTCCCGCCGCCACCTGCTCGACGGTCTCGTCGTTGATGATGATGCCGTTGTCGAGAATGCCGTCGTGGCCGTGGCTGGTGAACGGATCCAGTGCGGCGTCGGTGATGACGCCGATTTCGGGCACCGCCGCCTTGATGGCGCGCGTCGCTCGATTGATGAGATTGTCCGGGTTCAGGATTTCCGAACCGGTGCGGTCACGCAGCGACAAATCCACGTTCGGGAAGGTGGCCAGTGCGGGAATGCCCAGCTTCGCCGCGCGCTCGGCCTCGCGCACGGCCAAATCGGCCGACAGGCGGAACACGCCCGGCATGGCAGCCACTTCCTCGCGCCGGTTCTCACCCTCGACCAGAAAGATCGGCCAGATCAGGTCGTCCACGGTGAGGCGGCTTTCCTGAACCAGCCTGCGCGACCAGTCGGCCTTGCGCATGCGGCGAAGCCTGCGCGAGCCGGTGATCTCGTCGACGCTGCGCAACGGCTTCAGGCGGGCGGGGCTGTTCATGGCGTTCACTCCGGTTCGCGGGCTTCTATCACGGCCGGGGCGAGCGGACCAACCCTGCCAGCACAGGCCAAAATGACGCTGGACAATTATTTAAGAACGTTTATTTTAAAATGAACGATCTAATAAGAGGACCCGATGGGACGCAACCGCTCTTTCGACGAGACCGAGGTGCTGGCGAGTGCGATGCACGCTTTCCGTCGCCATGGCTATGCGGGCATCTCGATCAAGCAGCTCGAGGAAGCGACGGGCCTGAGCTCGGGCAGCCTCTACAACGCCTATGGCGACAAGGACGGGCTGTTTCGCGCGGCGATGGCCTTCTACGTCGACGGTTACGTGGCCGGGCGCATCGCAGCGCATGCTGGGCCGGTGGCTACGCTCGACGATCTGGAGCAGCTGTTCCTCACACTGTTCAGGGAGCCCATGACCGACGGCAGCGGCTGCCTCGTCGTCAATTCGACGATCGAGTTCGGAACGCGGGGCTCGCCGGTGGACGAGGAGATGGCGCGGTCTTTCGATCTGGTCACGTCGGGCATCCGCGCCGTGCTGGAGCGTGAGATCGAGCCCGAACAGGTGGATGCGGAGGCAAGCAGGCTTCTTCTTCTCTATCACGGCATCCTGGTTTTCTCCCGGGCAGGCCGGTTCGACAAGAATTTCCAGGAGGCGGTGCGGTCGCAGTTCGACCTGCTGCGGCAATCGCGGGACCGGGCGCGTGCAGGACATCAGACAACAAGAGAGAGGAGTGAGACATGAACAGGAAATTCAATCCCGAAGGAATGAACCCGCCGCCATTCTACAGCCACGGCGTCGAGGTGCAGGCCGGTTCGCGCATGGTTTTCGTATCCGGCCAGGTCGGCATGCGGCCTGACGGCAGCGTCGCTGAAGGCATCGGCGAGCAGGCGACCGTCGCCATCGCGAACCTGACCGCGGTGCTCGCCGCCGGCGGCATGACGCCGGAGGACATCGTAAAGACCACCATCTATCTCACCGACGAAGCCGACTTCGAGGGCTTCACCGGCGCGGCAGCCCCGCTTCTGGTGCAGCCGCCAGCAGCCGTCACTCTTGTCTACGTGAAGGCGCTTGCCTCGCCGGCCCTGCGGGTGGAAATCGAGGCCATCGCGGCGAAATAGCCGGCCATGGGCGCTTGCGGTGCTGCCGGGGGCGCCTATTCTGCTCGACGAATCGAAACGTCGGGGGAGTGTCCGGCCACCAATGCTTCAGGCTTTCGAACGCTCGCCGTTGCACGCGACGACGCTGGAACTGCTCTATCAGTGGTTCCACCGTCTCGTCGCCGTGTACAGCCTGCTGTTCGGCATTCTCTACTGGGTAAGGCTCGTAGGCTTCTACGACGGCGCCGCATGGCGGTTCGACCTGATGCCGGTTCACTGGCAGGTCGCCTCGGTATGCCTTGCAGCCCTGTTTCCCTTCGCCGCGAGCGGGTTGTGGATGCTCGCCTCGTGGGGGCCGGTGATCTGGTTCATCTGCGCCGCGATCGAGACCACGATGTATCTTGGCTTCCCAGATCTTTTCGGCACGCGCTACTGGGTTGTGGCGTCCCATGCGCTGGTGGCCGCCATCTACTGCGTCTTCCGCCTCATCTTCTTCCTCCAGTCGCGAAGGGAGGCGAATTAACCCTTTCTTAGGCCTCTTTTAAGCTCCGACGCTGGTAAGCCCTTGTTAAGCCTGCGGTTTAAGTCGAATTTTATGTGCATTCGATAAGGTCGGGCCAAGGTGAGAACAAAAACAAGATCACCGGGCGTTAAACGAGAGGCTAGACCATGATGACTTCGCGACAGGCGGCGAAGCCCGCTGAGAAGAATGAAGAACGCAAGGATGCGATCCGTTCGCTTTATCTTGAATCGCTCCAGCTCGTAGAGCGGCTTCACCGCCGTCTGCTTGACGTGATCAAGGATGAGTTCGACCGTAACGGCCGCAGCGACATCAATTCCATTCAGGCGCTGCTGCTTTTCAATATCGGTTCGGCAGAGCTCACCGCAGGCGAACTGCGCTCGCGCGGTTACTACCTGGGTTCGAACGTCTCCTACAATCTGAAGAAGCTGGTCGATCTCGGCTTCATCAACCATCAGCGCTCGCGGGTGGACCGTCGTTCGGTCCGCGTCAGCCTGACGCCGAAGGGGCAGGAGATCGCCGAGGTCGTGGGACGGCTCTACGAGCGTCACATCGGCTCGATCGAACAGGTCGGCGGCATCAATTCCGAAGAATTCCAGCAGATGAACCGCGCGTTGCAGCGTCTGGACCGCTTCTGGAACGATACCATCGCCTACCGCATGTAAGGCGATCGGCAGGATGGCCGGGGGCGAGCGCGCCCCGGCACGCACGAACCGCGAGCGGCCGCGCGCCGCTGGCGGTTCGCCTGTTTTTGGCGCGCGGTCACGATGCTGCCATAAAGGAATGGAACCGGGGATTACCCCTTCCGTTAAGGGATCGGCGCGCTCGGGTTTGGCGAAAATTAACGTTAATCGCCCAGGCTGCGTAAAAGACGCTCGCGGCCTTTGTCCGCGACCTTTGTGAAAAGTGTCGGGAACATCCATGAAGACATCTCGCCGTATCTTCCTCGCAGGTGCCGGTGCAGCAGCCGCTACCGCTATTTCAAGCAGCGCCTTCGGGCAGAACGCCATCGACGACATCCTGTCGTCGACGCAGCGTGGCAACTGGGACGACCAGTTCGATTCGCGGTCGTCGACGCAGTCGGGCAACGTGGTTTCGACTTCGCCGATCTTCAGCAACACCACGCTGGCGAATACCGAGCAGATGCTGTTCCAGTATCAGGACCTCGTTGCGCGGGGTGGCTGGCAGCCTGTGCCCGCCAACAAGGCCCTCAAGCTGGGCATGGTCGATCCGGACGTCGAGCAACTGCGCCGTCGTCTGATGATCTCGGGCGACCTTTCGGAGCGCGCGGGCATCTCGCCTGCGTTCGACACCTATGTCGATGCCGCGCTCAAGCGCTTCCAGACCCGCCACGGCCTGCCGGCCGACGGCGCCACCGGTCGCTTCACCTATGCGGCCATGAACGTTTCCGCGCCCGTGCGCCTCGGCCAGCTTGAAACCAACCTCGGCCGCCTGCGCGAGTTCGCCGGTGCGTTCGGCGCACGCCAGGTGGTGGTCAATATTCCCGCCGCACAGATCGAGGCGATGGAGAACGATCGCGTCGTCACCCGACATACCGCGGTCGTCGGCAAGATCGACCGGCAGACGCCGATCCTCAATTCGCGCGTCCACGAGATCAACATCAACCCGTACTGGAACGCGCCCGAATCGATCGTGCGCCGCGACATCATCCCGCTGATGCGCCAGAACCCGAACTATCTGGCCGAGAACAACATCCGCATCCTCGGGCCCAACGGCGAAGTCGACCCTATGACCATCGACTGGTCGACGGAAGAGGCGGCGAAGCTGCGTTTCCGACAGGACCCCGGCCGCATCAACGCGATGGCGACGACCAAGATCAACTTCCACAACCAGCACGCGGTCTACCTGCACGACACCCCGCAGCAGAGCCTGTTCAACGAAATCGAGCGTTTCCACTCGTCAGGCTGCGTGCGCGTTCAGAACGTGCGCGACCTTGTGACGTGGATCCTGCGCGACACGGCGGGCTGGGACCGTCGCCAGATCGAACAGACGATCCAGGCCGAGTCCGACATCAAGGTGCCTGTGACCAATCCGGTACCGATCTATCTGGCCTACGTCTCCGCATGGGCCGGCGATGGCGTCGCCCATTTCCGCGACGACATCTATCGCCTCGACGGGGCGGCGGAGCTGCAGATCTCCACGCTTTGAGCCCTTGCCGCACGACAGGATCAAGGCCGTCCCGCGGGGCGGCCTTTTTCTTTGCGCAATGGCGTGAAGCGGCGATCAAAATTCGCGCGGCGAACATGGAAGGCCGGCGGGAAGTGTGTTAATGCGCCCGCGACTTTCCAGCCGCATTCGTGCGGACATCGGACGGCTCCGTCCGATCGCAGAATGCTCTAGCCGACCGAAGGACTGATCTTATGGCCCTGGACTCCGCTGCCGCGACCAATGCTTCCGCATTCTTCACCGAGGCGCTCGAAACCCGCGATCCCGAGATTTTCGGCGCGATCCGCAAGGAACTCGGCCGCCAGCGCGACGAGATCGAGCTGATCGCCTCGGAAAACATCGTCTCGCGCGCCGTGCTGGAGGCGCAGGGGTCGATCATGACCAACAAATACGCCGAGGGGTATCCGGGCAAGCGCTATTACGGCGGCTGCCAGTTCGTCGACATCGCCGAGGAACTGGCGATCGAGCGGGCCAAGAAGCTGTTCGATTGCAACTTCGCCAACGTTCAGCCCAACTCCGGCAGCCAGATGAACCAGGCGGTGTTTCTGGCGCTGCTGCAGCCCGGCGACACTTTCATGGGCCTCGACCTGAACTCCGGTGGTCACCTGACCCACGGGTCGCCCGTCAACATGAGCGGCAAGTGGTTCAACGTCGTTTCCTATGGCGTGCGCGAGGACGACCACCTGCTCGACATGGACGCCATCGAGAAGCAGGCGCATGAGACCAGGCCGAAGCTCATTCTCGCCGGCGGCACGGCCTATTCGCGCATCTGGGACTGGAAGCGTTTTCGCGAGATCGCCGACGCGGTCGGCGCGTATCTGATGGTCGACATGGCTCACATCGCGGGTCTGGTCGCCGGCGGCCAGCACCCGTCGCCGCTGCCGCACGCCCATGTGGTGACGACGACCACGCACAAGTCGCTGCGTGGCCCGCGCGGCGGCATGATCCTCACCAACCACGAGGACATCGCCAAGAAGATCAACTCGGCCGTGTTTCCCGGCCTGCAGGGTGGCCCGCTGATGCACGTGATCGCCGCCAAGGCCGTGGCCTTCCGCGAGGCGCTGGAGCCGGAGTTCCGCACCTATGCGCAGAACGTCGTCACCAATGCCAAGGCGCTGGCCGCAAGCCTCCAGGAAACCGGCCTCGACATCGTCTCGGGCGGCACCGACAACCATCTGATGCTGGTGGACCTTCGGCCGAAGAACGCGACCGGCAAGCGCGCTGAGGCAGCACTCGGCCGCGCGCACATCACCTGCAACAAGAACGGCATACCGTTCGACCCTGAAAAGCCGTTCGTCACTTCAGGCGTGCGCCTCGGCACGCCGGCCGGCACCACGCGCGGTTTCGGCGCGGCCGAGTTCCGCGAGATCGGCAAGCTGATCGCCGAAGTGCTGGACGGGCTGAAGGCCGCAAACTCCGACGAGGGCAACGCCGCAGTCGAGCAGGCGGTGCGCCAGAAGGTGGAAGCGCTTTGCGAACGGTTTCCGCTTTACCCCTATCTGGGGTAAGGCTCTGGCGACATAGATTCGCCGGAAGAGAACCATGCGCTGCCCTTACTGCCAGTCCGAAGACACGCAGGTGAAGGATTCCCGTCCCGCCGAGGATGGGGTCGCGATCCGCAGGCGCCGCGTCTGCCCCGATTGCGGCGGACGCTTCACCACGTTCGAGCGCGTCCAGCTTCGCGACCTCGTCGTGGTGAAGAAATCGGGCCGCAAGGTGCCTTTCGACCGCGACAAACTGTTGCGCTCCATGGAAATCGCGGTTCGCAAGCGCAATGTCGATCCCGAGCGGATAGAACGCGCGGTGACGGGTATCGTCCGCCAGCTGGAAAGCTCGGGCGAGACGGAGATCGTGGCGGGCGAGATCGGCCGGCTCGTTATGGAGGCCTTGAAGTCGATAGACGACGTTGCCTATGTGCGCTTCGCTTCGGTCTACCGCAATTTCCGCGAGGCCAAGGATTTCCACGAGGTGCTCGGCGAATTGCGGGGCGACGAAGACGAGGAGTAGGCGGCGATGGCGGTTCCCGACACGGCCATGCGGGAGCAGGTGGATGCCCGCTTCATGGCCGCCGCGATCCGCCTCTCGCGCCGCCACCTCGGCCTGACTGCCACCAATCCATCGGTTGCGACCCTGATCGTGCGCGACGGCGTGATCGTCGGGCGCGGCGTGACGGCGATGGGCGGCAGGCCGCACGCCGAGACGCAGGCGCTTGCCGAAGCAGGTGAGCTTGCGCGCGGCGCGACCGCCTACGTCACGCTTGAGCCCTGCGCCCACCATGGCCGCACGCCGCCTTGCGCCGAAGCGCTGGTGACCGCAGGCGTGGCGCGGGTGGTGGGGGCGGCCAGCGACCCCGACCCGCGTGTGTCGGGCAGGGGATATGCGATCCTGCGGGCTGCCGGCATCGAGGTCGTCGAGAACGACCTGGCCGTGGAAGCGGCCGACATGATGGCCGGCTACCTGATTCGATCCCTGAGGAAGCGGCCGGAAGTGACTCTGAAACTTGCGGTTTCGGCTGACGGCATGATCGGCAGGCTGGGTGAAGGGCAGGTGGCCATCACCGGCCCGGTCTCACGACGGCAGGTACACGTCATGCGCGCCGAGAGCGACGCCATCATGGTGGGCATCGGCACGGCGCTTGCGGATGATCCCGAACTGACATGCCGCCTGCCGGGGCTGGAAGCGCGCTCGCCGTCGCGGATCGTGCTGGACAGGGGCCTGCGCCTGTCCGCCAGCTCGAAGCTCGCCCGCACCGCGCGCAAGACGCCGACGCTGGTTGCCGCTGCTGCCGACGCCGAGCCGGATCGCCGCGCCGCACTTGCTGAACAGGGTGTCGGCTTCCTGGCCGTCGAGACCCACGACGGGCGCATCGCGCTGCCCGAACTGCTGGAAGACCTAGCCGCGCAGGGCACCATGACGGTGATGGTCGAGGGCGGGGCCGAGACGGCCCGGAACTTTCTGGAGGACGATCTTGTCGACCGCATCGCGCTCTTCGAGGGACCGGTGCTGATAGGCGAGGGCGGCGTCGCAACGCCTTTGACCGGCGGGCAGATGCCTGAAGGGTTCCTGCTGGTGCGTGAAGCCGCTTTCGGCGACGACCGCTACCGCGAATATGTGAGGATGCGCTGATGTTCACCGGCATTGTGACCGACATCGGAACGGTGAATGCGGCATCGCCGCTGCCCGAAGGCGTGCGGCTGCGCATCGACACGGGCTACGACCCTGCGACGATCGATATCGGCGCGTCGATTTCCTGCGCGGGCGTGTGCCTGACGGTGGTGGCGCTGCCCGACGCGGGCTCGAACCAGCGCTGGTTCGAGGTGGAAGCCTGGGAAGAAGCGCTGCGGTTGACGACCGCCTCGGAATGGCTGGCAGGCAGCCGGATCAACCTGGAACGCGCGCTGAAGATCGGCGACGAACTGGGCGGGCATATCGTGTCGGGCCACATCGACGGCATGGCCGAGCTCGTCGAGCGCAAGGACGAGGGCGATGCCGTGCGCTTCACGCTCGAAGCGCCGGCCGAGCTGGCGAAATTCATAGCGCCCAAGGGTTCGGTCGCGCTGGACGGCACGTCGCTCACGGTCAACCGTGTCGAGCGGACGCGTTTCGACGTGCTGCTGATCCATCACTCGCTATCGGTCACCACCTGGGGCGAAAGAAACGTCGGCGACCGGGTCAATCTAGAGGTCGATACCATGGCCCGCTACGCGGCGCGTCTTGCTCAGGCTGCGGAAGAGGGGCTTTAGTCCAAAGCCCCCGAAGCCTTGCGCGCCGCGCAACCCCGCCATCCGCAATGAACCGCTTGCTAAGGTGCCTGCTTCGGCCTAAGTCACCCGGCGATCCGCGGAGAAGAGAATGGCAAGCACCAATCCCCCCAAACTGCTCATCATCGAGGCGCGCTTTTACGATGCGCTTTCCGACGCGTTGCTGGCCGGCGCGAAGGCCGCGCTGGACGCGGCCGGCGCCGGCTACGACGTTGTCACCGTGCCCGGCGCGCTGGAAATTCCGGCCGTGATTTCTTTCGCCATGGACGGTGCGGAAGAGGGCGGCGTGGCGTATGATGGCTTTGTGGCGCTGGGCTGTGTGATCCGTGGCGAAACCTACCATTTCGACATCGTCGCCAACGAATCGTGCCGTGCCCTGATGGACCTTGCGGTGGCGGAATCGATCGCGATCGGCAACGGCATCCTGACGGTCGAGAACGAGGCGCAGGCGTGGGCGCGGGCGAAGCCCGACGAAGGCGACAAGGGCGGCTTCGCGGCGCGGGCCGCGCTGACGATGATCGAACTGCGCCAGCGTCTCGGAGCGTGATCTTGACTATCAAACCCGACACTACCGCCAAGCCGACCGGACCGCGCCAGGCCAACAAGCGCGGCGCAGCCAGGCTTGCGGCCGTGCAGGCGCTCTACCAGATGGACGTCGCCGGAAGCGGCATCCTCGAAATCACTGCAGAATACGAGCAGTTTCGCCTCGGCAAGGAAGTGGACGGCGCGCAATACCGCGAGGCGGACGCGCAGTGGTTCCGCTCCATCCTGTCTGGCGTGGTGGAGAACCAGAAGACGGTCGATCCCATCATCCGGCAGGCGCTGACCGAGGACTGGCCGCTGTCGCGACTGGACTCCACCCTGCGCGCGATCCTCCGCGCCGGTGTCTACGAGATCATGCGGCGCGACGACGTGCCCGTGGCCGTCATCGTTTCGGAATATGTCGATATCGCCAAGGCGTTCTACGAGGACGACGAACCCAAGCTCGTCAACGCGGTGCTGGACCGCGTCTCGCGGCGGGTTCGCGGCGAAGGCAAGGGAAAGAATCCCGAGTGACAATGCCCGGCGAAGCGCAAGCGAGACGGGCGGCGATCATCTTCGCCGCCTCGCAAGCGATCGTCGGTTCGGCAGCCCCCATCGCCATCTCGATAGGCGGGCTCGCAGGCTATTACCTTCTCGCGGCGGACAAGTCGCTGGCGACCATTCCGGTCACGGCCTTCACCGTCGGGGTGGCCGTTGGTGCGATCCCGGCCGCCGGCATCATCAAGCGCATGGGCCAGCGCTCGGGCTTCATGACCGGAACGGGCGTGACGGCGCTGGGCGGTGTCCTCGCCACGCTGGGGCTTTTCGAGGCCTCTTTCTGGCTGTTCGCGTTCGGGCTGCTGGTAACCGGCTTCGGTGGTGCGTTCGTGCAGCAGTTCCGCTTCGCTGCCGCCGACAACGCGCCTCCGGCCTTCAAGGCCAAGGCGATTTCGTTCGTTCTGGCCGGCGGGGTGATAACCGCCATTCTCGGGCCG
Organism: Neoaquamicrobium microcysteis; assembly: GCF_008180155.1. GTDB lineage: Bacteria > Pseudomonadota > Alphaproteobacteria > Rhizobiales > Rhizobiaceae > Aerobium > Aerobium microcysteis. The sequence goes on from NZ_VSZS01000065.1 coordinate 18,371, forward strand.
CAGGTCGTCATCTTCACGCGCGAGCTGCTCGCGCCGGTGATGTTCGCCGGTTCTTTCGCTTCGATCGTGCTGCTGGCGGCTGTGGGCGCGGCAATCCTGGCCTTCCTGCCGCGCAACGATGCGCGCAGCAACGTCGTTTCGGGCATGGCCGAGGCGCCCGCGCGCCCGCTTTCCGAGATCGTGCGACAGCCGCTGTTTGCCGTGGGGCTCTTGTGCGCCGTGGGCTCCTACGCGCTGATGAGCTTCGTCATGACGGGTGCGCCGCTGGCCATGGTCGGCTGCGGCTTTTCGCCGGACGAGGCGACGCTCGGCATCTCGTGGCATGTCATGGCCATGTTCGCCCCCTCCTTCTTCACCGGCAAGCTGATCGCCCGCTTTGGCCGCGAGCCCATCGTGGCCGTGGGGCTGGCGCTGCTGGTGGGCTGCGCGCTGGTGGCGCTGTCGGGCATCGAACTCTGGCAGTTCTGGACGGCGCTGATCCTGCTCGGTCTCGGCTGGAACTTCGGCTTCATCGGCGCGACCGCAATGGTGGCTGAAACCTACCGCCCCTCCGAAAAGGGTAAGGTGCAGGGCCTGCACGACTTCATCCTCTTCGGCTTCGTGGCGCTCGCCTCCTTCCTGTCGGGCGTCGTCTACAACGAATGGGGCTGGGACATGCTCAACTGGATCGTGTTTCCGGTGGTCGTCCTCTGCGTTGCCGGCCTGATAGGGCTGCAGGTCGTATCGCGAAGCGACAGGCTCGCTGCCGGCGAGTAGGCCCGAACGCCGGCCGCTCCGGGCGAAAAGCGGGCAAAAACCCAACAGAACCTTGACGTTGGCCAGACCGTTTCGCAAGCTGCGGCGGAAGGGTGGAGACCATTCGGATTCTGCCTTGTTCAAACTTGGCCCGGGGAGGGGTCTTTCGGGCCGCCAATCGAGGAAATCCGTGAAATGACAATGCTTTATGTCGTCATTCTCTGCGGCGTTCTGTCTATCGTGTACGCCGTATGGGCGACGCAGTCGGTCCTTGCGGCCGATCAGGGCAACGCACGCATGCAGGAGATTGCCGGCGCGATCCGGGAGGGCGCGCAGGCTTATCTCAACCGTCAGTATACAACCATCGCCATCGTCGGCGTGGTCGTCTTCGTGCTTGCATGGCTGTTGCTGTCCGGTTGGGCCGCAATCGGCTTTCTCATCGGCGCGGTGCTTTCGGGCGCTGCGGGCTATATCGGCATGCACGTCTCCGTGCGCGCCAACGTGCGCACCGCACAGGCCGCGTCCAACAGCCTCGCTGCCGGCCTCGACGTGGCCTTCAAGGCGGGCGCCATCACCGGCATGCTGGTGGCCGGCCTCGCCCTGCTGGGGGTTTCCGTCTACTATGTGATCCTCATTGGCCCGGGCGGCTTTGCGCCGAACGACCGTACCGTTATCGATGCGCTGGTGGCCCTCGGCTTCGGCGCTTCGCTGATCTCGATCTTCGCACGCCTCGGCGGCGGCATCTTCACAAAGGGCGCCGACGTGGGCGGCGATCTCGTGGGCAAGGTGGAAGCGGGTATTCCGGAGGATGACCCGCGCAACCCGGCAACCATCGCAGACAATGTCGGCGACAATGTCGGCGACTGTGCGGGCATGGCGGCCGACCTGTTCGAGACCTACGCGGTGACCGTCGTCGCCACCATGGTTCTCGGCGCGATCTTCTTTGCCGGCACCGACGTGCTCGGTTCGGTCATGATCTATCCGCTGGCCATCTGCGCGGCGTGCATCCTCACCTCGATCGTAGGCACCTTCTTCGTCAAGCTGGGTTCCAACGGCTCGATCATGGGCGCGCTCTACAAGGGCCTGATCGTCACCGGCCTTCTCACCATCATCGGTGTCGGCGCGGCCACCTCGCTGACCATCGGCTGGGGTTCCATCGGAACCGTCGGCGGCATGGACATCACCGGTACGGCGCTCTTCGTCTGCGGCATCATCGGTCTGGTCGTCACCGGCCTGATCGTGGTGATAACCGAATACTATACCGGCACCGACAAGCGCCCGGTGAACTCGATCGCGCAGGCATCCGTCACCGGCCACGGCACAAACGTCATCCAGGGCCTCGCGGTCTCGCTGGAATCGACCGCGCTGCCGGCAATCGTGATCGTCGGCGGCATCCTGGCAACGTTCCAGCTCGCCGGCCTGTTCGGCACCGCCATTGCGGTGACCACGATGCTGGGCCTTGCCGGCATGATCGTGGCGCTGGACGCCTTCGGCCCGGTTACCGACAATGCAGGCGGCATCGCCGAAATGTCGGGCCTGCCGCCGGAAGTGCGCCACTCGACGGACGCGCTCGACGCCGTCGGCAACACCACCAAGGCCGTCACCAAGGGCTATGCGATCGGCTCCGCCGGTCTCGGCGCGCTGGTGCTGTTTGCGGCCTATTCCTACGATCTGGAATACTTCATCGCCAACAGTGACACCTACACCTACTTCCAGGGCATGGAGAACGTGTCGTTCTCACTGTCCAACCCCTACGTGGTGGCGGGCCTGATCTTCGGCGGCCTCATTCCCTACCTGTTCGGCGGCATCGCCATGACGGCGGTGGGACGTGCGGCAGGCTCGATCGTGGAAGAGGTGCGCAGGCAGTTCAGGGCCGATCCGGGCATCATGGCGGGCACCTCCAAGCCCGACTATGCGCGCGCCGTGGACATGCTCACCCGTGCGGCGATCAAGGAGATGATCGTGCCGTCGCTGCTGCCGGTTCTGGCGCCGCTCGTCGTCTATTTCGGCGTGCTGCTCATTTCCGGCTCCAAGGCGTCGGCCTTCGCCGCGCTGGGCGCGATGCTGCTGGGCGTGATCGTCAACGGCCTGTTCGTCGCCATCTCGATGACCTCTGGCGGCGGTGCGTGGGACAACGCCAAGAAGTCGTTCGAGGACGGCTTCACCGACAAGGACGGCGTCAAGCACCTCAAGGGCTCCGAGGCCCACAAGGCGTCGGTGACGGGCGACACGGTGGGCGATCCCTACAAGGACACCGCCGGCCCGGCCGTCAACCCGGCCATCAAGATCACCAACATCATGGCGCTGCTGCTTCTGGCCGTACTCGCGCACTGATTGTCGGCACCAAGGAAGAAGGCCGCGGGAGCGATCCCGCGGCCTTCCTGATTCGAGGCTGGTATTTTGTGGGCTATCTGCCCATGCCGGCCGGCACCGAGCCCGGACGACCGGCAACGCCGGTGATGAGCTGGCTGACGAAGCTCTGGTCCTTGCCGCCTGTCGGCGTCGTGCGCGAGATGAAATCGAAGACCTTGCCGTCCTGAAGCCCGTAATTGGCGATGTTGGTCACGCGGCCGTCATCACCCAGATACACGGCCAGCACGCTCTGGTCAGTGACGCTGGGGTTCATGAAGGCGACCGGCCGGACGCGGGTCTGGGAAATGTAGTAGAGAACCTCGTTGTCGAAGGTCGCGGTCGTCGACGGTGAGCCGAGCGCCAGAAGCACCTGCTCGCGGCTGGAGCCGACAGGCACCATGTCGAGCGTGTCCTGATCGACAATGTAGCCGTGGCTGATCGTCTCGCTGACCTGCATCACGTTGCTGGAATTGCAGCCCGCCAGAAAGACGGCCGCGCCGATGGCGATGAGCGCCGCGCGCGCCGAACGGGCTGCATCCGGCTTGAAATTCCGCGTCTGCGTCATCAGATCCATGATAATCCTGTCCCCTGTGCGGCTTGCGCCGAGCGGCAAAACCGGTAAACCAGCTTGCGCGGCGATGCAACCGCGCCGCACCCGAAACGGGCCGTTTGGAAAGCCTTTGCCATGTTCAAGTCCATATTGAGTCTCGGTCGGCGCCCCAACCAGCTCGTGACCGATGCGCTTTACGGAGAAATCGTGGCATCCGCGCGGCAGCCGGTGTTCTATTCGCAGTGGGGCGTGCCTGATACGCCGCTGGGCCGCTTCGAGATGCTTTCGGTGCACATGTTCCTGTTTCTCGACCGCGCGCGCGGCGCACCCCCGGCGCTTGGCGAAATGGCGCAGGATATGACCGACGAGTTCTTCAAGGATGTCGAGCATTCGCTGCGCGAGCTCGGTATCGGCGATCTGGGCGTACCCAAGCGGATGAAGAAGCTGGCGAAGATGTTCTACGGCCGCGCCGAGGCGTATCGCGAGGCGCTGGCGGCAGGAGACGGCGAGGCCCTGGCCGCAGCCCTTGCGCGCAACGTGCTGCCCGAGAGCGAGGCCTGGCCGGAAGCGCCGAAGCTTGCAGCCTACATGCAGGAAGCAGCCGCAGTGCTGGCAGCGCAGGACGACGATGCGCTGCTGGCGGGCAAGGTGGCCTTTCCGGAGGCCGGCAAAGGGGAGGCGGTGGCGTGAACGAGACGGTCAGCCCGGTTTCCTTCCCCGTCAACGTCGCGCGGCTGCCCAAGAAGGGCATGCCGGTGACGATCGACGCAGACGAGCAGCAGCGCGCCGCGCTGGCGGCGGCGCACGGCCTTGTGGCCGTCGAGCGATTCGTCGCGGAACTCGACGTGACCACATGGAAGAAGGGCGGCGTTAGGGTCACAGGCACGGTGAAGGCTGCCATCGTGCAGGAATGCATCGTGACGCTGGAGCCTGTGCGCGAAGAGGTGGACGAAGAGGTGGCGGCCCTGTTCCTGCCCGAAAATTCCAAGCTGAACGTCCCCAGGCGTTCCGCCGAGGGCGAGATACTCCTCGACGCGGAAGGTGACGACGCGCCGGAACCGTTTTCGGGCGACACCGTGGATGTGGGCCAGCTTGCCGAGGAGTTCTTTGCGCTGGGCATCAACCCCTACCCGCGCAAGGCGGGCGTGGCGGTACCGGGCGAGGGCGGATCGTCCGCCGAGGAAAAGCGCGGCCCCCTGTTCGAGAAACTCCAGGCGCTGAAGAACAGGAATTGAGGGAGGCACCGCTCCTCGGGCCTGCCAAATATATGCGTCTTTATTCACACTTAGGCGATTTGGCGCTTGCCTTACACACGGCGAGACTATAGGGCTTTCCGCGGTTCGGAGCGTAGCGCAGCCCGGTAGCGCACTTGACTGGGGGTCAAGGGGTCGTGGGTTCGAATCCCGCCGCTCCGACCATTTTTTCTTTGATGCCGGCCGACAATGGTCTCGCTCAATGGCAGCAGACATTTATCTGTCAGCGGTGGCATAGCCTGCCTCTGAGGCGGCCTGCTTTTGTCCCAAAAAGGCACGATATTTCGCAGTGGCCTTCAAAAATTTACCGGGCGTTAACTTACGCGGCGCATCTTCCAAATGCTTCCGCAACGGAAGCGTGATGCGACAAAGCCCGGTAGCGAGCGGCCCCCCAGCACGCTGCCGGGCATTCGCTTTTTTGGCCGGCACCTTGTGGCAGGCCAGCCTTGCGCTGTCGCTGCTCAGCGCACCTGATCGAGCAGGCGCTTGCACTCCAGCAGGTCGAACAGCGCTTCCTGCAGCAGCGCGCGGTTGTCGCGCGAGAGGCGGCCGTCCCCGCTCTGGACCGCGCCTTCCTCCTCGCTCTTTCCAAGGCCGAAGAAGCGCCGGCCGGGCTTGACCCGCGGCTGTCCGACGAGCATCTCGTCGTCGCCGCGCGGGCGTGAGGCGGCTTCCTCCGCCTCTACGGCTGCCTGCTTGCGCTGTGCGATCACCTCGATGGCGGCAAGATCGCCACTGCCGATCGCGACCAGGAACTGGTTGCCGTTGTCGCGCAGGAGCTTCTGCACGCCCTTGATCGTGTAACCCTGGTCGTAGAGCATGTGGCGGATGCCCTTGATGAGTTCGACGTCCTGGGGGCGGTAATATCGCCTCCCGCCGCCGCGCTTCATCGGCTTGATCTGGTTGAAGCGGGTTTCCCAGAAGCGCAGGACGTGCTGCGGCAGGTCGAGCTGCTCGGCCACCTCGCTGATCGTGCGGAAGGCGTCAGGGCTTTTGTCCATTTGAGGCCAGTGCTCCGATTGGCGAATCGTGCGTTATTCCACCGACTTGCGGCAGCCGTTGCAAGCACGCAGCATCGCTCGTGCGCAGTTTTTATTACGCAGCGTCATTCTGCAATCGCGAATGCGGCTTACTTGCGGTTCTTGGCCTTGCCGCTCTGGTGCGAGCGCAGGATACGCTGCTTGAGCACGTTGGAAGCCTTGAAGGTCATCACCCTGCGGGGAAGGATGGGCACTTCCTCGCCGGTCTTGGGGTTGCGGCCGATGCGCTCGTTCTTGTCGCGAACGTGGAAGGTCGCGAAGGAAGAAAGCTTCACCGTTTCCCCGCGAACGATAGCTTCGCAGATCTCGTCGAGAACCATCTCGACAAGCTGAGCGGACTCCGTGCGCGACAGACCGACCTTTCGGTAGACTGCCTCGGCCAGGTCAGCGCGCGTAAGTGTCGTTCCCCCCATTCGGCTGTCCAACCATATCGAAATAACTGAAAAATCCGCAATATTTCGCGACGTTAAGAAATTGCCCAAGCGAGGTCAAGAACCCAACTTGCAAACAGGCTCGACTTAGAATTGTGGTTGATGCCGCGTTTACCAGCGCAGGAGGACGGCGCCCCAAGTGAAGCCGCCGCCCATGGCCTCCAGCAGGACCAAGTCGCCCTTCTGGATGCGGCCGTCGGCAACGGCGGCGCCGAGCGCGAGCGGAACGGAGGCCGCGGACGTGTTGCCGTGCAGGTGCACCGTCACCACAACCTTGTCTTCGGCGATGCCCAGCTTCTTGGCCGAGGCGTCGATGATGCGCTTGTTGGCCTGATGAGGGACGAACCAGTCGAGGTCGTCGGCGGTGATGCCGCCTTGCGCCAGCGAATCTTCCACCACGTCGGTTATCATGCCAACGGCATGCTTGAAGACCTCGCGGCCTTCCATGCGCAGATGGCCGACAGTTCCGGTGGTGGAGGGGCCGCCATCGACGTAGAGCTTGTCGCGGTGGCAACCGTCGGAGCGCAGGCTGGCGGCTAGAACGCCGCGGTCGGCCATCGTGCCCTCGCTCTCGGCCGCTTCCATGATGATCGCGCCCGCGCCGTCGCCGAAGAGCACGCAGGTGGTGCGGTCGGTCCAGTCGAGGATGCGTGAGAAGGTCTCGGAGCCGATGACCAGCGCGCGGCGCGCCATGCCCGCACGCAGATGGGCGTCGGCGGTGGCGACCGCGTAGACGAAGCCGCTGCACACGGCCTGCATGTCGAAGGCGAAGCCGTGGCGCATGCCCAGCCGCTGCTGGATCTCCACGGCGGTGGCGGGAAACGTGTTGTTGGGCGTCGAGGTGGCCAGCACGATGAGGTCGATGTCATCGGGCGTCAGGCCCGCATTGTCCAGCGCCGCGCGCGCCGCAGCTTCGCCCAGCGACGCCGTGGTTTCGTCGTCGGCCGCGATGTGCCGCTGCTGGATACCGGTACGCTGCACGATCCACTCATCGGAGGTATCGACGAGAGTCTCGAATTCTGCATTCTTCATGATGCGGCGCGGCAGGGCGGTTCCGACGCCGCGCACAACGGATCTAATCATTCTTCTTATGCCTTATTCTTCGTCGGTAGCCGTATCGACGTCCGTCGTGCCCCGCCGCTTGCCATCACGGCCGTGGAATGCTTCCAGTTCCTTGCGAATGCCGTCGATCAGGCGGCTGCGACCCATGTCGTAACCCAGTTCGACGGCGGCCGCGAAGCCCTCATCATCGGTGCCGCCGTGGCTCTTGACCACGATGCCGTTGAGCCCGAGGAACACGCCGCCATTGATCTTGCGCACGTCCATCTTCTCGCGCAGTCGGTTGAAGGCGTCGCGCGCAAGGACATAGCCGATCTTGGACATGACGGTGCGGCTCATGGCGGCGCGAAGGTATTCGCCGATCTGCTTGGCCGTGCCCTCGGCGGTCTTGAGCGCGATATTGCCGGCAAAGCCTTCGGTGACGACCACGTCGACCGAGCCCAGACCGATGTCGTCACCTTCGACGAAGCCATGATAGTCCATCGTCTTCAGGTTGGATACGCGAAGAAGCCTTCCTGCTTCCCTGACCTCTTCCTGCCCCTTGATCTCTTCCACCCCGACATTGAGCAGGCCCACGGAAGGGCGCTCGATCGCAAAGATGGCGCGCGCCATGGCAGAGCCGAGAATCGCGAAGTCGATGAGCTGGTGTGCATCCGCGCCGATGGTGGCGCCCACGTCGAGGACCACGCTCTCGCCGCGCACTGTCGGCCAGATCGCTGCAATGGCTGGACGCTCGATGGAAGCCATCGTGCGCAGGCAGAACTTGGACATCGCCATGAGCGCGCCGGTGTTGCCGGCCGAGACGCAGACATCGGCATCGCCGGTCTTCACCGCCTCGATGGATTTCCACATCGAGGACTTCCAGCGGCCCTGGCGCAGCGCCTGGCTGGGCTTGTCGTCCATGCGAACGGAAATCTCGCAGTGGGTGAACTCGCTGACCTCGGCGACGCGAGGGTATTTGTCGAGCACCGGGCGGACACGCTCGTCACGCCCGAAAATGAGAAAGCGGACATCAGGGCGTCGCTCGACCACTTTCTGAAGGCCGGCGATCGTCACCTCCGGTCCGTGGTCTCCACCCATTGCGTCAATGGCGATGCGTATCAAGCGGCAGTCGTTTCTTCTGGTCCCCCGAGGGGGAGGGCTGAAAAGTTTCGGCGAAAATAGCGTTTTTGCGCAGCCGCACAACCGGATTCGCGGCGGGCAGGCTGTGGACAGAACAGGTTTGGGGCCGCCGCCGCGCCGAAACGCGCATTCTCAGGTGGATTTCTGCGCAGCGAGCCCGCGTTGATGACGGCTTTCCAGCGCCATGGCACCCCAGATCAGCCCTATCAGCACATAGAAGTGACGCCAGTGATCCATGTCGATGACGGTGCCGAGCGCGATGTGCCCGAGAAACACGATGTAGGTGCACAGCAGGTAAGGTTGCCAGGGGCGGTCGCGAAAAAGAATGCGAAAGCCGCCCGCGACCGTCCAAACGACGAGGGTGACGAACGAGATGAAGCCCAGCCAGCTGTAGTTCATCAGTGACGACAGCCAGACATTGTGCGTGTCCTCGCCCAGATTGCGTCCGAAATTGAGCGGCCCGATGCCCATCGGGTTCTCGATCGCCATCTGAAGGCCGATGCCGAAGCGGGCGAAGCGACCGAGATGGCCGGCGTCGTAGTCCTGTACGAGGCGGGCACGCGTGGTGAGCAGGTCCGACACGCCGGGCAGTTGCATGACGACGACGATCGCCGTGACGAGCAGAACCGAGGCAAGCAGCGCCATGAGGATGAGGCGCAGGCGAAAAAGGCTGCTGGTGCTCTGGATGAACAGGGACCCGGTGAGGAGCACCGACGATGCGGCGAACAACCCCCACGCACCGCGTGAGAAGGACAGGAAGATCGCGGCGACGATGACGACGAACGCACCTGCGTAGAACGGCATGCGCAGCGGATTGCCGGTCAGGATGCGGTAGAGCAGATAGACCGCCGGCAGCGCCAGGAAAGGGCCGAAGACGTTCGGATCCTGGAAGGCGCCCATAGCGCGGTCGTAACGCGTGAACATCTCCGCGCCCGGTATCACCCCGAAATACCCGCCTATGCCAAGCGATCCGGTCACCAGTGCCGCTGCGATCCACGACATGAAGATAAGGCGGTATCGATTGTGGTCCGCCTCGAGGATCGCGACGAAAAAGACCGCCGTGAACGCGAGGAAGAGCGAAGCGGCCAGAAACAGGGGCGTTTCGTACAGGTCGCCCATGGTCGTCATCGAAAGAAGGCCGCCGATGTTGAACGCGACAAGCAGCGCCAGCAGGACGACGGCGTGGAGAGACAGCCGCAGGCCGAACAGGCTCCACACCGCGATGAGCCCGACCATGTAGACTTCGTAGGGTGCGGGTTCCCGTATCACGAAGCCAAGCAGAAATACGCCCAGCGCGACCGCGGCAGAGCCGATCAGCGAGGCCGACTTGGCCTGAACGAGCGAGCGCGGGAGCCCGTTGACCGTGACCGCGCTCAATAGGCGTTCTCGGTGTTGAGCAGCCGAACAGGCGTCAGAAGCAGGATCTTGAGGTCAAACCAGAGCGACCAGTTCTCGATGTAGTAGAGATCGAACTCCGTGCGCATGCGGATCTTGTCGTCGTGATCCACCTCGCCGCGCCAGCCATTGATCTGCGCCCAGCCCGTCACACCGGGCTTGACGCGGTGACGCGCGAAATAGCCGTCCACGACTTCATGGTAGAGCCGGTGATGCGATTGGGCAGTCACGGCATGCGGGCGAGGGCCGACGAGCGACAGGTTGCCGATCAGGGCGTTGAAGAACTGCGGCAACTCGTCGATGGATGTCTTGCGAATGATGCGCCCGACGCGCGTGACGCGCGGATCGCCTTTCGTCACGGCGTTCCGGGCAGTCGGGTCGCACTGGTCGACGAACATCGACCTGAACTTGTAGACGTCGATGACCTCGTTGTTGAAGCCGTGCCGCTTCTGCTTGAAGAGAACGGGACCCTTGCTGTCCAGCTTGATGGCGATCGCCGTAGCCAGCATGATCGGCGAGAACGCGACGATGCCGATGAGGCTGAAGACGATGTCGAAGGCGCGCTTGGCGACGGAGTCCCAATCGTTGATCGGCTTGTCGAAGATGTCGAGCATCGGCACAGAGCCGATGAAGGAGTAGGCGCGGGGCCGGAAACGAAGCTGGTTCGAGTGAGCCGACAGCCGGATGTCCACCGGCAGCACCCACAGCTTCTTGAGCAGCGAAAGCACTCGGTTTTCGGCAGTCAGCGGCAGCGAGACGATCAGCATGTCGATGCGGGCGATGCGGGCGAACTCGATGAGCTCGCTGATGTTGCCGAGCTTGGGGTAGCCGGCGACGAGCGGCGGCGAGCGGCGGTCGTCACGATCGTCGAAGATGCCGCAGATGCGGATGTCGTTGTGTGGCTGTTGCTCGATCGAGCGGATGAGCGATTCCGCGCCCTTGCCGCCGCCCACGATCACCGCACGGCGCTCCATCGCGCCGTTTCGTCCCCAGCGGCGCACCAGCCGCGAGATCACGAACCGGAGGAGAAGAATCAGGGCGAGACCCGCAGCGAACCACGACGCCAGCCACACGCGCGAAAAATCCGCCGACACGCGCAGGAAGAAACCTGCGACGGTGGTCATCGCCAGCGTGCCGCCCCAGACCAGAATTATGCTCCCAAGGCTGCCGATGGGCTGGCGCAGCCGGGGTATCTGGTAGTTGTCGGTCAGTTCGAGAAGGATGACGGCGACGAGCGAGGTCGCCAGTATCAGGACGGGATACTGCCACAGGAAGGCGTCGTGGACATCGACATAGGCGGCGTAGATCGCCAGTCCCGAGATCGCCAGCAGCGCGAATTCAGCCAGCCGGAGCACACCGCTCACCATCACCGGCGACATGGTGTCCCGCCGATACTGGGTCGCGATCTGGCGCGCCATGGGGTTGAGGTCGCCCGAAACGTGCGGCTTCTCGCCGTCCTTGAAGGAGCGGACGGCCTCGCTGCTGAAACGGTTCGCTATCTTGGGCTTTGCCATGGTCGTGCCTTCGGGTTGAGAAGTGCTTACCAGAAAGCCGCTAAGGAAACCTTGACGCTGCGGGCCGCTCGCGCATTCATCGACGGTTCAGCGGGACCAGCGTATCAGGATCGAAGGCGACGCGATCCACGCGTACCGATAGGGGTATCTTCCGTGAAGAAGTCAGCCGCAGTGCATGGTGACGATGACAGTGTCGATATTGCGGGGCGCTACGCCCGGCGCTTGCGGCGCGCTTTGGCGGTCGGTGCCGTCCTGCTGGTCGCCGCCTCGGCTTTCGGGGCAGGATCTGCAGGGCTCGCCCAGGGTGGCGGGAAGGCAGCCGGAGCTGACATCGTGATCGCACAGAACGATACACAACTGGTCATCGTGCAGTTCGGACCCGGAAGCCGGGAGCAGGAAACGCGGCGCATCCTCGCCGCGCTCGACGGCCTGCCGCACCGGATCGTCGCACAGTTCGAGGTGACCCCGGCGATTTCGCTGGAGGTGAATGCTGCGGGATTGGCGGCGCTGGAGGCGTTGCCCGGCGTGACGGTGACGATCGACACGCCCGTGCCGCCTCAATGACCGTCAGGCCAGGCTGGCCTCATAGGCCCGTTCGACATCTCGCGCCATGACATCGGCGCCGAAGCGGGACTGGAGCGTCGCGCGGTCGGGCATCGCCGCGGCAAACCCGGCTTCGTCGCGCATGGCTGCGACCATGCCGGCCGTCACGCTGGTGACCGTAGGCCAGACGAGGGCAGGGGAGCCGTCCTCGAAGATTTCGGGAATGCCGCCCACTCGCGTGGCGATCATCGTCTTGCCGGCCGCCAAAGCCTCCAGGACGATATAGGGCATCGCCTCGGCGCGCGACGGCACCACGACGACGCGGGCCAGCGCAAAAGCCTTGCGCGCCGGCATCGGCGGGAAGAAACGGACTCGGTCGGCAAGCCCGCGCTCCACAACCTGCGCCTTGTAGCGCGCAAGGTCGTCGCCATCCCCGACCATGGTTGCCGAGAGCGGCCGGCCCAGTTGTTTAGAGGCTTCCGCAAGCGCGTCGATGAAGATGTCGGGGCCCTTCAGGTCGCGCATCATGCCGATATAGAGGAAGTCGGCAGCGCCGGTGTCGGCAGCGACGGGGTCGAACTCGCCTTCGTTCAGGCCGTTATAGACGAGGCTGGCCGGCGAACGCGGCTCGCCCACCTTGGCGACGAAGGTGCGCCGCTCATAGTCCGACACGAACAGCACATGGTCGCTGACGCGGCCAAGAAAGCGCTCGATGCCGAACAGGATGCGTCCCTTGCTGCTTGCCGGATCGTAGTGGAGGACGCCGCCATGGGGCGAATAGAGGCGGGCTACGCGATACCTGGAGACCCGCAGAAGTGAGCCGAATACCCGCGCGAGCGCGCCGCCCTTGGCGCCGTGCCCGTGCAGTACATCCGGCTGCAATGCCTTGATTAGCTTGTACGTGCGCCAGCCGGCGGCGAGGTCGCCGAGGCCGATCTGGCGATGGATGGTGATGCGCGATACGCCGAGTGCCAGCATTCCCCTGATCTCGTCGAAGTAGCGATCCTCGAGATCGCCGCCGGTGGACGAGTCGCAGATGATGCCGACCTGATGTCCGGCGGCCGACTGCGCGGCGACGAGATCGCGCACATGCCGGAAGATGCCGCCGACGGGCGATCGAAAGCAGTGAATGATGCGGAGGCCTGTCGGCACGTGTGGCTGTTCTTTCGGCCTAGAAGAAGCGCTCGCGTACGTAGATGGTGTCGCCCGGCATGAGCGGGTCGGACGTCGCTACGCGGCCGGTCATGACCTCGCCATTGATGTCGCGGGTGATGTCGACGTTCGCCTGGTTTGCGCGAGGCGTGAAGCCGCCGGCAGCCGCCACCGCCTTGTGCGCGGTCATGCCCGGAACGTAGGAATACTGGCCTGCCGCACCCACTTCGCCCATGACGAATATGGGGCGGTAACGGTCCACCTCGACCGATATGTCGGGGTCGCGCAGATAGCCCTGACGCAGCTTGTCGGCAATCTGCCCTTCGATCTGCTGGACCGTGTAGCCGCGCGCTGCGATGGCGCCCACGAGCGGGAAGGCGATGTAGCCGGACTGGTCGACGGCGTAGGTGTTGGTGAGCGTCTCCTGCTCGAACACGGTCACGCGGATGCGATCTCCGGCATCGAGAATGTAGGGCTTGTTGATGGCCTCGTGGAAGGCCGGCGGGGCAGGGCGATAGCTCGAGCATCCGGCAGCGAGCACGGATGCGGAAATGACGAGCGCGGCTGCAAACTGACTTCTCATGGCCCGGCGACGATCCCCTGTTTCCACGACGGACCAGCGCCGTGGATCGAACGTGGGTCCGGTTATCCTCCCGTTAAGGTTAATGCCGGGTAAAGGCGGCGGCTCCCGATGCTTGCCAAGGCGAGTCTAGGCGGGATCGTCAAAGAAAAACCATACGCGGCCCGGCGCTTAACCTGCCGGTTACCATGTATCTTTACCATGGCCCCGAATGCGTAACGGGGTAGAGTAACATGTCTGGTGCACGCTCTGTCGGCGATGTCGACGTGGATATCGGGGCGCTTTTCGGCAGCCTGGCGAGAAACTGGCTGCGCATCGTCATTTTCGCCCTGTCGATAACGGCAATTGCGTTCATGCTGGCGTCGATGGCGACGCCGCTCTACCGCGCCGAGACGCGCATCCTCATCGAAAACCGCGAATCGATCTACACTCGGCCCAGCAATGCGGGGGCGGACGCGGATCGGCCGCTTCTCGACGAAGAAGCGATCACGAGCCAGGTCGAGGTGATTTCGTCGGCCGACATCCTGCGCGACGTTGCGCGCCAGCTTGAACTTGCCGGTCGCGACGAATTCGGCGGCAGCGGCGAACGCTCTGCGCTCGGCAATCTTCTCGTCCTCTTCGGGCTGAGGAACGATGCATCGCAGGCCTCTGCGGACGAGCGTGTCATCCAGTCGATGCGCGAGAAGCTGAGCGTCTACCGTGTAGATCGTTCGCGCGTCATCGTCATCCGCTTCTCCTCCGAGGACCCGCAGTTGGCGGCGGCAGTGCCCAACGCCATCGCCGACGCCTACATTGCAGTTCAGGAGCAGGCCAAGCGTCTGTCGAACGCGGATGCCACCCAGTGGCTGGAGCCGGAAATCGACGATCTGCGCCAGCGCGTCCGCGAGGCCGAGGCGCGGGTGGCGGAGTATCGCGCCAGTTCCGACCTGCTGGTCGTAGGGCAGGGCAATGCGCTGCTTTCGACGCAGCAGCTTTCCGAACTGTCGAGCGAGTTGAGCCGTGTGCGCGCCAGCCGTTCCGCCGCGGAGGGCAGCGTCGAGGCCATCCGCGCCGCGCTCCAGTCGGGCGAGCGTATCGACACAGTGGCCGATGTGCTGAACGCGCCGATGGTGCAGCGGCTGCGTGAGCGGCAGGTGCAGATCGAAGCCGATCTCGCGGACCTGTCAACGTCGCTGCTCGGCAATCATCCGCGCATCCGCGCGCTCAACGCACAGCTGGCCGAAACCGACCAGCAGCTTCGCAACGAGATGCAGAAGGTGCTGCGCAGCCTCGAGAACGAAGTGTCGAGCGCCCAGGCCCGCGAGCGCCAGTTGGTCGTCGATCTCGATGGGCTGAAGGCGGAAACGGCGCGTGCCGGCGACGAGGAAGTTGAACTGCGTGCGCTGGAACGCGAGGCGGCAGCTCAGCGCGCGCTGCTCGAATCCTATCTCACGCGCTACCGCGAGGCGGCATCGCGAGCCGACCGCAACTACCTGCCGGCCGATGCCCGCATCTTCTCCCGCGCGACGGCGCCTTTCGAGGCCTACTTCCCGAAGGTCCTGCCCATCATGGCGGCTGCCTTCATCAGTTCCCTGCTGATCGTCGGCCTGTTCATCCTGCTGCGGGAACTGTTCAGCGGCCGCGCGATGCGTCCTGCGACCGGAACCTTCGAGCCGGTCGAGCAGGTGGCGATGCCGACGGCACTGGAAGCACGAAGCGAGCCGGAACCGACGCTGGAAGTCGAGGAACCGCTGGATGCCGCGCCCGCAGTGGAAGACGAGTTCGCAGAAGAGTTTTCCATCGAAGCGACCGCCGAGCGGCTGGTGTCGGGCGGCGCTGCCCGCGCGATCTTCGTATCGCCGGAAGGGGACGAGGCTTCAGCTTCGTCCGTCATGGTGGCCCGAGAGATTTGCGACGCCGGGCTGCGCGTGCTTTTCCTCGACCTGACTTATTCGGGCGCGCCGTCCAACTCGATGCTGGAGAGCCCTCACTATCCCGGCATCACCAACCTGCTGGCTTCGGAAGCCCAGTTCGCCGACATCATCCGCGGCGATCTTTATTCCGACTGTCATGTCATTCCGGTGGGCACGGCCGACGCTGCCAAGGCGATGCGGGCGGCCGATCGTCTCCCCATCATCATGAACTCGCTGACGACCGCATACGACATGGTGATCGTCGAATGCGGCGCTACGAACGCCGAAGGCATCGCCCGTGTAGCGGGAGAGGGTAGCGAGATACTGGTGAGCGTGATCCAGCCCGACGACGCCGCCGTGACGGCCGCCACCGCCGATCTGCTGGCCCACGGCTATGAGGATGTCCACATGGTCACACCGGTTGGCTACGATGCGCCGCCGGCACCCGAGGGCCGCTCGGTCGCCTGAGCTAGAGCATGTTGCGATCTTTCAGATCGGAAGGACCCTAATCGTCGCCGGCGGGCTTTGCCCCGGCGACCCTGCTCCGCAGCCTCTTGACCGCCGACCAGAGCATGGCGTTCGACTTGATGCGATGCACCGCCTTGGCCCGCGCGATCTTCCACGCGCTCAGCAGCCGGCCCTTGCCTGTGAGCGGCAGCAGCGTGTCGAACTGCCATGTCTCGAGGTCGCACCAGCTGCGCTTGTATTCCTCGTCGCCGACGCTGAAGTCGAAGATGCCCATGGCGTCCGCGCAAGCCTGTTCCATGGCGACATAGTCGAGGAAGAAGCCGGGGCTGATGCCCAGATCCTCGTCGCGCATGGCGCAAAACTCGCACACGACGCCATCAGGCATCACGCTGAACCCGTTGACGCCCTGGAGCCTGCCCGCGACCTCCAGTCCCGTCAGGAAGAATGGCGGTCGCGGCTGTTCCAGCGCGGACATGAACAGGTCGCGGAAGAATGCCTGAACCTCTTGAGGCGCGAATACGTCGGTGATGCCCCGCTCTTGAAAGCGTGCGGCTTTCATCACAAAGAACTCTGAAATCAGGCGCTCGACCTCGGCCGGCGCGCCTGCTTCGAAGAGCCTGTGACCGCCGGCATCCTCGAATTTGCGAAGCTGCAGCCGGTACTTCTTCCGTTTCCTCTTGCCGTTGCGGCGCGTCAGCATCGCGTCGAAGCCGCCGGACAGATCGACCGCCAGCGATACGTTCGGGCTAGGCATCGTCGCCATGTTCGTGAGCGGGTTCGGAACGCTCGCAGCCGCCGGGTTCTGACGCTCCAGCACAACAAGGTCGACGTCAGGCCTTGCGGTGTGGATCGCTTCCGTCAAGGCGCGGTATTCGTCCCGCGCAAGCGGCTCGTGCGAACCCTTTGCCATCGCTGCGAAATTGCCGTTGGCATGGCTGCCGCCTACGAAGCGAGCGATGCGGAAGGGGCCTTCACGCACGACTTCCAGCACGAGTGCGATCGCCGCGCGGCCATCGCGGTCTACCGTGGCGACGAATGCATCGGCCTGCGTCGCGCCAATCCACGCCCGAACCCAGACCGGGTTCTGTGGCGGCGCATACAGGGCCGAGGCGCAGAAAGCCTCGTATTCGGCAAGGGCGACGGCGTCCGCCGGGCGTACATCGACCGGCGACTTCAGCGATGCGATGCCGGCCCCGGCATTGCGGTCAGCCGCCCTGGCCGTGCGGCCCGTCGCGCCGATGTCAACCATACCGCAATCCTTCCGCCCTAGAGTGCGAGCCGTCGCGCCTCGAACGAACCGCGCGGGCGGGAAGCCTAGATGCAAAAGGTGAATCAATGATCGACGCGCGGGAGACGGCCAGAAAGCTGATTCTCGGCGGCGTCTATTGGTCGGGGCTGGCCGCTGTCTGCGCGCCATTGCTGTCAGGCAAGGGCGCGATCCTGATGCTGCACCGGGTCAACCGGATGGAAGGCTCGCCGCTCGGCCTGAACAGCCATCTTTCGATCTCTCCGGATTTCCTCGACCGGCTCCTTGCCGACCTGAAAGCACGCGGCGTCGCGCTGATATCGCTGGACGAGATGCTGGAGCACCTTGCCGGCAGGTCCAGCCGTTCGGCTGTCGCGATCACCGCCGACGATGGCTGGCTCGATAATCTCACCAACGCGCTGCCGGTGTTCGAGGCGCACGATGCGCCTTTCACGATCTACGTGGCGCCTGGCCTCACCGACGGTACGGTCGTGCCGTGGTGGGAGGCCGTGGAGGAACTGGCGGCAAGCCGCGATGCCATCAACCTGCCGACGCCTCAGGGTGTCGTGAGCCTCGATTGCTCGGATGAACTGTCGAAGAAGGCGTCCGCCCGCTGGCTGATGAACCATCTGACGCAAGACGTGGCCGAAGAAGACCAGCAGATGCTGCTGAAGAAGATCGCGGCCGCCGCGCAACATGGTCTTTCTCCGCGGCGCTTCATGAACCGGGACGAAATCCGGCAACTGGCCGGTCACCATCTGGCGACGATCGGCGCGCACACGGTGCACCACTACAACCTGAAAAGGTTGAGCGAACAGGCGGCGCTGGACGAGATGACCGCTTCCGCAGCCATGGTCGAGAGCCAGACCGGCCAGCGCCCACGCCATTTCGCCTATCCATACGGCTACGAGAGCGCTGCTGGCGAAAGGGAAGTGGCGCTTGCGGCGAAGGCCGGCTTCGCTTCGGCCGTTACGACCCGGCACGGCGTCCTTCACGCGGGGCACGCCCAGCATCCCCATGCGTTGCCGCGTATCTCCGTAAACGGAAACTATCAGCGTCTCAGCTACATGCGCGCGCTGTTGTCCGGCTTGCCGACGCTGCTTTCCAACCGCGGCCGAAAGCTGGTTACGCTTTAGCCTGTGCGGGCCTTGGGCGGCTTGACCATCCACTTGATGATCAGCATCGCTGGCAGCACCCACAGAATGCCGGTGAAGAAGAAATATGCCAGGTGAACCAGCGGCCCGGACTCGGCCAGTTGGGCCACGGCGACGATGGTGGCGACCAGCGCATAGACTGTGACCAACAGTACCAGCAGCACGGTGCCGATCAGCTTCTTGATGCGAACGGGCATTTTGCGTTTCCTTTGGGCAACGACATAATCCGAACGGGCACGTGGTGCAAACCTGCGCAGCCCCCACGGGGCCGGCGCGACCGCTTGTCGCGCGCGGGTTTCTTGCCTTGGGTCGCGCGATGCGTCACGAAACGCCCAACCAGTCGTCAAGGACGAGCCAGATGGCCGATCAAGCGCAAACCCTCTCAGCACCGCTGCGCGCCCAAAGCCGCGAACAGCGCAACCGGCTTTACGTGCGGGTGTGGCTTTACATCGTGCTTGTGGTTCTCCTTGCGCTGTTTCTGGTCGGCGGCGCGACCCGCCTGACGGGCTCCGGCCTGTCGATCACCGAGTGGAAGCCGATCCATGGCGTTGTGCCGCCGCTGAACGAGGCGGAGTGGCAGGAGGAGCTGGAAAAGTACCGCCAGATCCCGCAATACCAGCAGATCAATAGAGGCATGAGCCTCGACGAGTTCAAGGTCATCTTCTGGTGGGAATGGGCGCACCGACTGCTCGCGCGCGGCGTGGGTTTCCTGGTGGCCGTGCCGCTGGCCTTCTTCTGGCTGACGGGCCGGCTGGAGCGCCATCTGAAGCCGAAGCTGGTGGGCCTGCTGGCGCTGGGTGGGCTTCAGGGCTTCATCGGCTGGTGGATGGTGGCCTCGGGCCTGTCGGAGCGCGTCTCGGTCAGCCAGTACAGGCTTGCAACGCATCTGATGCTTGCGTGCCTGATTTTCGTCGCCACGATGCTGATTGCGCGCGGGCTTGCCCCGCATTCGGCGGGGCCATCGCGGCCCGAAACGCGGCGTTTCGCAGGCTGGATGCTCATTCTGGTGTTCGTCCAGATCTATCTGGGTGCACTCGTTGCGGGGCTTCACGCCGGCATGACGTTCAACACATGGCCGCTGATGGACGGACGACTGTGGCCGGACCAGCTTCTCACCTTGCAGCCGGTCTGGGTGAACTTCTTCGAGAACCCCAAGACCGTGCAGTTCATGCACCGGCTGGGCGCCTACATTGTCTTCGTGGCGGCGATCTGGCACGCGATTGCGGCGTGGCGATCGCAGCCGGGGTCGACCCACGCGCGCAGGGCAGGGGTGCTGCTGCTGCTCGTGACGCTTCAGGCGGGCGTGGGTATCGCTACGCTCCTGTCGGTCGTGAACCTGCATGCCGCGCTTACGCACCACGCGCTGGCGATCATTTTGCTGGGCTTTGCGGCGGCACACTGGCGGGGGACGAAGGGCAGCTATCCGCTGCCGACGCAGATTTCCGCTAAGACCTGATCTGGCGCGCGGCCTCCTGCACAGCGCGACCGACCGACAAGCCCCGAAGGGCTTCGGCCCCGTTGTGTCAAGCCGCCTTGCCCAGCATCAGGTCCATGTTCTGCACAGCCGCGCCCGACGCGCCCTTGCCGAGATTGTCGAGCACGGCGACGAGATTGGCCTGCCCATTGCCCTGCGTGCCGAAGACGAACAGCTTCATGCGGTCGGTGTCGTTGAGCTCTGTCGGGTCTATGCGCGAGAGCATGGCGCTTTCAGCCAGCGGCACCACCTCGACGACGTTCTGCCCGGCGTAATGGGCGCTCAGCGCACCGTGCAGGTCGGCAAGCGAGGGATTGCCGTTCAGATCGGCCAGATGCAGCGGCACCTGCACGATCATGCCCTGCGCGAAGCGGCCGACGCTGGGCGAAAAGATCGGCCGGCGATCGAGGAGGCCGTGAAGCTTCAACTCGGCGACATGCTTGTGGGTGAGCGTCAGCCCGTAGAGGAAGTGCGGCGCGGCGATGTGATCCGCCGCCGTTTCATCCTCCATCTGCGCGATCATCTGCTTGCCGCCGCCGGTATAGCCCGAGACCGCGTTGACGGTTACGGGATAGTCGGCAGGCAGGATGCCGGCTTGGCTGAGCGGCCGGATCAGCCCGATCGCGCCTGTCGGGTAGCAGCCGGGATTGGCGACGAACCTTGCATTCGCGATCTTTTCCGTCTGCGCCGGGTCCATCTCGGCAAAGCCGTAGGCCCAGTCGGGATTGACCCGGTTGGCCGTGGAGGTGTCGATCACGCGTGTGGAATTGTTGCCGTCCAGCATGGCGACGGATTCGCGTGCGGCGTCGTCCGGAAGGCACAGGATCGCGATGTCGGCGGCCCGCAACATCTCCTGCCGCAGGGCGGGATTGCGCCGCTCGGCCTCGGGGATGGAAAGCAGGTCGAGATCGGCGCGACTGCCCAGCCGCTGCCTGATCTGAAGGCCCGTCGTGCCGTGCTCGCCGTCGATGAAGATTTTCGGTTTCATGTCTCTTGTCCGGAATGCGTGCGAAAACAGATGGTTGCCGAGCCGGGTTGAATCAACCTTTGAGGCTCCGGAATCGATTTCTCATCGTCGCGCGAGCTTCTCGGCCAGCAGCCCGAGATAGTGCATGGCGACCGTCGCTCCGGCAATCGCCGTGATGTCTGCATGATCGTAGGCCGGCGCTACCTCGACGACGTCGGCGCCCACGATGTCGATGCCGCCGAGCTGGCGCAGCACAGACAGCATCTTCGCCGAGGAGGGCCCGCCGGCGACAGGGGTGCCGGTTCCCGGCGCGTAGGCCGGATCAAGGCAGTCGATGTCGAACGTCACATAG
The DNA here is from genome assembly GCF_008180155.1 of Neoaquamicrobium microcysteis. GTDB lineage: Bacteria > Pseudomonadota > Alphaproteobacteria > Rhizobiales > Rhizobiaceae > Aerobium > Aerobium microcysteis. Next base: position 39,650 of record NZ_VSZS01000065.1, read on the forward strand.
GTCTTCTTGCCGCCGGTGCGCTCATGGATGGCATAAGCGATATCGGCCGCCTTCATATCCTCCAGCTCGTAGCCGTGGATGATCCGGATGCCGCAATCCTCCGGTGCGTGGGTGCGAATGCCGATCTGGATCGACCGCTCCGGGTCTATGATGCCGGCACGCGCGGCGCGCGCCACGAAGGAGCCATGGTCGATACGCTTCTCGTCATCGAACCAGGTGTCCTGATGGGCGTCGAACTGCACCAGCGCCAGCGGCCCATGCTTCTCGGCATGCGCCTTCAGCAGCGGCCATGTGACGTAGTGGTCACCGCCCAGCGAAAGCAGGAAGCCAGCATGCTTGAGGATTTTGGCGGCCTCGCGCTCGATGGTGGCCGGCGTCTTCTGATGGTTGCCGTAGTCGAGCAGGCAGTCGCCGTAGTCGACAACCGCCATGGCTTCGAACAGATCGACGCCGAAGGGATATTGCGGGTCGACGTCGAAGATCGCCGAGGCGCGTCGAATCGCCTGCGGACCGAAGCGCGCGCCGGGCCTGTTCGACACCGCAGCATCGAAGGGAATGCCCCACACCACCGCGTCCGCGCCCTTCACGTCCTTGGTGAACTTGCGCCGCATGAAGGAAAGCGCGCCGGCATAGGTCGGCTCGCTGTCGCTGCCCACGGTCTTTCTCGCGGTGAAGGCGCGGTCGATTGCGCTGGATGGCATTGTCGTCCCTCCGGTTGTTCGCGCGAAAGCTATTGGCTCTCTGCGACGCGCACGCAACAAAAAAAGCGGACCCGAAGGCCCGCTTTTGTCTGTCCGATCGTCCGAAGCGCTTAGCGCTTGGAGAACTGGAACGAACGACGGGCCTTCGCCTTGCCGTACTTCTTTCGCTCGACCACGCGGCTGTCGCGGGTCAGGAAGCCGCCCTTCTTGAGCACGCCGCGCAGCGTGGGCTCGTAGTATGTCAGCGCCTTGGAAATGCCGTGACGAACGGCACCGGCCTGGCCCGAAAGTCCACCGCCGACGACGGTCGCGACGATGTCGTACTGGCCGTTGCGGTTGGAGGCGACGATCGGCTGCTGCAGGATCATCTGCAGCACCGGACGGGCGAAGTACTTGTCGTACTCCTTGTCGTTGATCGTGATCTTGCCGGTGCCTGGCTTGACCCAGACGCGGGCGATCGCGTCCTTGCGCTTGCCGGTGGCATAGGCGCGGCCGTGAGCGTCCAGCTTCTGGACGTGCACGGGAGCAGCAGGCTGCTCGGCGGTTGCCTGGCCGAGTTCGGCGAGGGAGGAAAGGTCAGCCATTATGCGGCCCTCTTGTTCTTGGAATTGAGCGCTGCCACGTCGAGCTTCTCGGGCTGCTGCGCCTCGTGCGGATGCTCGGCGCCGGCGTAGACGCGAAGGTTCTTCATCTGGCGACGGCCGAGCGGGCCGCGCGGGATCATGCGCTCGATCGCCTTCTCGACGACGCGCTCCGGGAAACGGCCTTCGAGGATCTGGCGAGCGGTGCGCTCCTTGATGCCGCCGGGGTGGCCGGTGTGCCAGTAATAGGTCTTGTCGGTGTACTTCTTGCCCGTCAGCGCGATCTTGTCGGCATTGATGATGACGACGTTGTCGCCGTCATCGACGTGAGGCGTGAAGGTTGCTTTGTGCTTGCCGCGCAGACGGTTGGCGACGACGGATGCGAGGCGGCCGAGGACGAGACCTTCGGCATCGATCAGCACCCACTTCTTCACCACGTCCGCAGGCTTCTGCGAAAAGGTTGTCATGGTCTTATGCTTTCGTTTCGGACCTTCCGGAGAAGGCGTTTCTTGTTGCTTGGCTTGGATGGCGGCAGGTGCCGCTACCCAAAAGAAAACGGCGGCCGATAGGGCCGCTGTGTTCGATGGTGCTTATAAAAGCGTCTCGGAACGCCGTCAAGCCGCGTTAGGCGGCCCCGCTCCAAAAATAGCAAGGAAAAACAATGGTGTACACGTGCGGTATTATTTTACCGCACGGCTCACCGCCTGGGTGGGATCGAATAGGTGCCAGTTGCATGGGCGACGACGTGTTTGTCCGGCCCCGAGACCATCGAGATATCGAAAACCATGAGGCTCCGGCCGAGCTTCAGGATGCGGCAATGCCCGTCGATCGGGCCGGCCTCGGCCTTGCGCATGAAGTTGATGTTCAGATTGGTCGTCACCGACAGGGCGTCGCGGCCGGCGTGGGACAGCACGCAGACATAGCCCCCAATGTCGGCGAGGGTGAACAGCGACGGGCCCGAAACCGTATTGCCAGGGCGCAGATGGCGCTTTCCCGCGTTGAGGCGGACGATGCAGCCGCCCGCAAACACGTCGGTTGCCAGATAGTCGGAAAAATCGTCGTTGAGCTGCGGATAGACCGACTTGAGGAACTCGTTGATTTCGTCGGCCGTCATGATCGGCTCGAATGTGCTCATCTGCCCCTCCCGGCTTCCGTTTTCGTAAACGTCAAAGTGAGTTTCGCCATTTCCCGCCTTTCCTTCAACCCGCCCCGTGCTAGTTTCGAACGCAAATCGCAGGCTGGGTGCGCAATCAACCGGGGAGGACAAGATGGCAGAGGTCGTCGCCATGCGCAGGCAGGAAGATGCAGGAGGGCCGGTCCACGCCGACCTTCGCGACGGCATCTTGCGCCTGACCCTGGCCAACCCGCCCGCCAATGCTTTGTCGCTCGCGACGATGACCGCGCTGCAGGAGGCGCTCGACGCCGCGGGTGATGACAAGGCCGTGCTCGTCGTGGTGATCGCCGCGCAGGGGAAGCTTTTTTCCGGTGGGCATGACCTCAAGGAAATGCAGGGCCATCGCGCCGATGATGACCGCGGCCGGGCTTTCTTCGAGCACACTTTCGCGACCTGCTCGCGGTTGATGCAGACGATCGTGGCGCTGCCGCAGCCGGTCATCGCCGCCGTGGATGGCGCGGCGACCGCCGCCGGCTGCCAGCTCGTCGCGTCGTGTGATCTTGCGATAGCCACCGACCGGTCCACCTTCGGCGTCAACGGCATCGACGTCGGGCTGTTCTGCTCGACGCCGGCGGTTGCCCTCTCGCGGAAGATCAAGCCGAAGCATGCGATGGAGATGCTGCTGACCGGCGAGATGATCGACGCGTCGAGCGCACGCGAATTCGGCCTCATCAATCGCGTCGTGCCACCCGAATACCTGAATCAGATCGTGACCAAATACGCGCAAGCCATTGCCGCCAAATCGCCTTTGGCGATCCGCATGGGCAAGCAGGCGTTCTACGCGCAGATCGAAAAGCCGCTGCCCGAAGCGTATGATATCGCTTCCGGGGTGATGGTGGAAAACATGCTGGCGCGAGACGCTGCGGAGGGCATCGACGCCTTCATAGGCAAGCGCAAGCCGGAGTGGACGGGCGAGTAATGGCAAGGATCGATAGTTTTGAAGAAGTGGCACGCGAACGTGTCACCCTCCACAATTCAATAGATGCAAAGATTATCCGTTATGAACTGGACGGTAGACGCCTGATTCAGATCGATACGATGGGTAGCCGAGATAGGAAGATTCCTGGAAAAGTCAGTCAGTCTATTCAGTTGGACGAACATTCAGCGCGCCAATTGTTCGAGATCATGAAGGATCACTTTAGGTTTAAATGAGCATGGAGCCACGCATATCGATCGTGACGCTCGCGGTCGAAAACCTCGACCGTGCAACCGCGTTCTACGAAGCGCTCGGGCTTCAGCGGCACCGGAAGTTCACCGATGGCGTGGCGTTCTTCCAGATGGGCGGGCTGATTCTCGCGCTCTGGCCGCGCGAGGAACTCGCAAAGGATGCGGGGTTCGACCCCGGGCTTCTCGAACGATCCTTCTCCGGCATCGCGCTCGCCTACAACACCCGGTCGCCTGACGAGGTGGCAGAAATAATCCAGAGCGCCGCGGAAGCCGGCGGTCTCGTGCTGAAACCGGCCCAGCAGGCCTTCTGGGGCGGCATTCAGGGCTATTTCGCAGACACGGAGGGCAACCTGTGGGAAGTTGCCTGGAACCCCGACTTTCCGATCGACGCAGAAGGGCGTATCTCGCTGCCTGAATGAACCACGACGTTTACGACAATTCCTACATCGCAGGCATCCTCAACACGGTTAAGGCCATCGCCATCGTCGGCGCTTCGGCCAACGACGTTCGACCTTCCTTTTTTGTGACCAAATATCTGATCGACAAGGGCTATACCGTCTTTCCGATTAATCCCGGCCATGCCGGCAAGGAAATCCTGGGGCGCATGACCTATGCGCGGCTGGCGGACGTTCCCGAGCCGATCGACATGGTGGACATATTTCGCGCCTCGGCAGCCGTGCCCGCCATCGTCGATGAGGTGCTGGCGCTCGACCCGCTGCCCAGGGCGATCTGGATGCAACTGACGGTGCGCCACGACGAGGCCGCGGCCAAAGCCGAGGCAGCCGGCATTGATGTCGTGATGAACCGCTGCCCCAAGATCGAGTATGCGCGCCTTGCGGGCGAAATCGGCTGGAACGGCGTCAACAGCCGCGTCATATCGTCGAAGAAGCCGGTCATGCGGCAGGGATTCCAGAGCTTCGGCATAAGGCAGAGGTAGCGCTGGAAATCTATTCTACGGATTGTGTGCGCGGGCCCCGTGCGCCGCCGCACTGGGCGTTCCGGAGAGAAAAATCCTCTTTGCCTTTGTTCGCAGCGTTTGCGAACAATGCCGCGACCTTGAAACTTCAGGAGGAAATCGATGTCACAGCGCGCACCCGGCTTCAACACGCTCGCCATCCACGCGGGCGCCCAGCCCGATCCAGCAACCGGCGCGCGCGCCACGCCGATCTACCAGACCACGGCCTATGTGTTCGACGATGTCGATCATGCCGCCTCCCTGTTCGGCCTCAAGGCGTTCGGCAACATCTACACCCGCATCATGAACCCCACGCAGGCGGTTCTGGAGGAGCGCGTTGCAGCGCTGGAGGGCGGCACTGCGGCCGTCGCCACGTCGTCAGGCCATGGCGCGCAGCTGCTCGTGTTTCACACGCTGATGCGGCCGGGCGAGAATTTCGTTGCTGCAAGGAAGCTCTATGGTGGCTCGATCAACCAGTTCGGCCATGCCTTCAAGAATTTCGGCTGGGAGGTCCGCTGGGCCGACACGGACGATCCGTCGACCTTTGAAGACCAGATCGATGGCAATACCCGCGCCATCTTCATCGAAAGCCTCGCCAATCCGGGCGGCACCTTCGTGGATATCGAGAAGATCGGCGAGATAGCCCGCAAGCACGGCCTGCCGCTGATCGTCGACAACACGATGGCGAGCCCCTATCTGCTGCGGCCGATAGAGCACGGTGCGGACATCGTCGTCCACTCGCTGACGAAGTTCATCGGCGGCCACGGCAACTCCATGGGCGGTATCGTCGTGGATGGCGGCACCTTCGACTGGTCGAAATCGGGCAACTACCCGATGCTGTCGCAGCCGCGCCCTGAGTATGGCGGGCTGGTCCTGCACGAGACCTTCGGCAATTTCGCCTTTGCGATCGCCTGCCGGGTGCTGGGCCTGCGCGATTTCGGCCCTGCTATATCGCCGTTCAACGCTTTCCTCATCGCGACGGGACTGGAGACGCTGCCGCTGCGCATGCAGCGCCATTGCGACAACGCGCTCAAGGTCGCTGAATGGCTGACGAAGCACGACAAGGTCGCCTGGGTGTCTTATCCCGGCCTGGAATCCGACCCGAATCATGCGCTTCAGCAGAAATACTCGCCCAACGGGGCAGGAGCGGTGTTCACCTTCGGCCTCAAGGGCGGGTTCGACGCCGGCGTAAAGGTGGTCGAGGGCGTCGAGCTGTTCTCGCATCTGGCCAATATCGGCGATACGAAGTCGCTCATCATTCATCCCGCGTCCACCACCCACCGCCAGCTCTCCGACGAGCAGAAGACAGCGGCAGGAGCGGGCGCCGACGTGATCCGCCTTTCAGTCGGCATCGAGGACGTCGCCGACATCATCGCCGACCTCGATCAGGCCCTGGCCAAGGTGTGATGCCATGTATGTCAGTCGCTTCGTCGGTGTATCGGTTGCGGGGAGCGAGCCGGAGGAGGGTGCTCCCGCGCCGGATCGGCTGATCGCTGGTGATCCGAAGTTCCGGACCTGGAATGTCGAGGAGGCCGATGGCGGCCTCTATGCCGGCATCTGGGAAGCAACACCCGGCAAATGGCGCATCGAATATGACGAGTGGGAGTTCTGTCACATCCTTTCAGGCGTCTCCATCGTAGCCGAGGAAGCCGGCGAGGCGCACACGCTCAAGGCGGGCGACAGCTTCGTGCTCCGCCCAGGCTTCAAGGGCACGTGGGAAGTGGTGGAGACGACGCGCAAGGAATATGTGATCCGGGTCTGAGCGACTTTCCGCTGCGTAATCCCCCATATCCACATTGTCCACAGGCTGCGCCGCATTGCTTACGCAAGGGCAGGGCCGTAAATTGAGGACATCTCAGATGCCTGACGGCCCCGCTCGGACAGCGGGAACAAGCCAAAGGATCACTGGGACCGCACCGGCCCGGTCGGGCTACGGGGTAAAACCCGCGGCAAGGGCGAAGCCGGAAGTCCAGCGGAACCGCTGACAGCGGTCTGGAACGCTACAGGCGGACCGATGCTGCCATGAAGGCCGGGTAAGTCCTTCGATGGTATGCCGAAAACGGCTCTTAGGGGTCGGGAGAGGCAGGTCCGGGAAAGCAGACCTTCTTCGAAGGCGCGCATGTCCCGCGGCCACCGTCAGAAACAGGATTCGATGCGGTTTCGTCTCTTCGAGGCGCGTCCACAACGAGACCCTGATCTGAACAGGGAGGCACTGGGAGCGATCCCGGTGCTTTCCTTGTTTTGGCGCGACGGTCGTCACCAGCGGCAGACAAGCCGCTCCAGCCCGTGAAAGTGATAGATGTCGCGATAGCGCGGCTCTTCGGCAAGCCTGATGGCGGGCAGGCGCTCGAACAGCACCTTGAGGGCCGCCTGCATCTCAAGCCGTGCCAGTGGCGCCCCGATGCAGAAATGGATGCCGGCGCCGAACGAGACGTTCTTCTGGTCTGCGCGAGAAGGGTTGAACTCGCGCGGCAGCTCGAATGCCGCCGGATCGTTGTTGGCGGCGCCGAGCAGAAGCGCCACCTGCTCGCCCGAACGCAACTGGATACCGGGCGCGATCTCGACGTCCTCGTATGCGTAGCGGGTGAACATGTGCAGGGGAGCGTCGAAACGCAGGCACTCTTCCACCGTCGCCGCGGTCGCCTCGGGCGTTGAGAAGAAGCGGCGCGGGTCGCCGCCCTGCCAAAGAATAGCCCGGATGGCATTGCCGGTCTGATGCACGGTTGCCTCGTGGCCGGCGTTCAAAAGCAGGATCGCGGACGAAACCAGCTCGTCTTCCGACAGTTTCTCACCGCTCTCGTGCGCGGCCGTCAGTACGCTCAGCAGGTCGTCGCCGGGGGTCCTGCGCCGCTCCTCGGCGTGATGGCGGATGAACGCGGAGAACGCCCTTGCCGATGCGTTTGCCTGCTCCGCGATTTCGCGCGTCGGGGCGTGCATGTACATGCGCACCATGTCGTTCGACCACGCCACGAGCTGCGGCCCCGTCTCGGCCGGCAGGCCCATCATCTCGGCGATGATGGTGGCGGGAAGCGGGGTCGCGAAATCCGGTATGAGGTCTGCTTCGCCATCCCGTTCGAAACGGTCGATCAGTTCGTGCGCCAGTCTCTCGGCGCGTGGGCGCAGCCGCTCCACCTGCCGCGAGACGAAGGCCCGGTTGACCAGCGTTCGCAGGCGCGTGTGGACGGGTGGCTCCAGTTCCAGCATCGAACCCGCCTCGGCGCGGTCGAAATCGGCCAGATGCGAGCGGTCCCCCGTCGCCAGCACGTTCGCCATATATCCGCCGGGCCGCTCGCGCCCGAAACGCCGGTCGCGGAAGGTGCGGTTGACCTCGTCGTATCCGGCCAGACACCAGAGCCCGAAATTCTCCCAGAAGAACACGGGGCAGGAGGCGTGAAGAAACGCGTAGGCCGGATAGGGGTCCTGCACGAAGCTGGCCTCGTGCGGGTCGAGCCGCACGCTGCGGCTGTCGGGATCGAATTCCAGATAGGCAGGTTTGTCCATGACGGGTGCATAGCTCGACTTGCACCCCCGCTTCCAGCCCGTATTGTGACACCTCAACAGCGATCTGAGGGGGTTGGCGATGAAGGTGATTGCGGTCGGCGCCGGGATAGCCGGGCTTTCAACGGCCTGGGCGCTGACCAGGCGAGGGCATCACGTTTCGCTTCTGGAGCAGGGGCCTATACCCAATCCGCTCGCCGCATCGGGTGACCATCACCGCATCATCCGCCGTGCCTATGGGCTGGACAGCGGTTACGGCCGCGCCATAACCGAGGCCTACCACGCGTGGGACGAACTCTGGCGGGATCTGGGCCAGAGCCATTATGATGCGCGGGGCTTTCTATGCGTGTCGCGCGAGCCGGGCGACGATGCCGAGCGCTACCGCGAAGGCATGGAGCAGGGCGGCTGGCCGATAGAGGTTTTCGATGCTGCGGAAGCCGCCCGCCGCTGGCCGTTTCTGGATGCCGCCGGCATCCGCTATGCGTTTCACTCGCCGGAAGGTGGCGCGCTGCACTGCCGTCGCATCGCGGCGGGAATTGGCGAATGGCTGCGCGCCAATGGCGCAGACGTGCGTGAGCATACGCGAGTGGCGTCGGTGGATTGCGCCGCCGGCGTCGTCGAACTGGCCGATGGCGAGCGAATCGAGGCTGACCGCATCGTCGTTGCGGCCGGCGCCTGGGTGACCAAGCTGTTCCCCGATCTCGCGTCCGAGCTGACGACCTATCGCACCGCCGTCGTCTACCTCGAGCCGCCGGCCGACCTGTCCGAAGCCTGGGAGGCTGCGCCGGTGATACTCGATGTCGGCGGCGCCACCGACGGCTACATCATTCCCCGCTCGGGCGAGGGCGGGCTCAAGTTCGGCTCCGGCCTGCACAAGCGCGCGCAGCCCGACGCCGACATGGACCGCGTGCCCGCGCCGGGTGAGGGCGATGCCATTTTGAACCTGTTTTCGCCGCCCATCGCGCGCATATCGGAATACGTCGTCCGCGAGGTCGTCACCTGCGCGTACACCTTCACCGACGACGAGCGCTTCTTCGCCTCGGAGCGCGGCAAATGCCTCGTCGTCTCGGCCTGTTCGGGGCACGGCTACAAGTTCGGCGCAGCCGTCGGCCGGCGTGTGGCGCAAGCGGTGGAGGATGGCGACACACGCTGTCTCAAGCGCTGGTTGCAGGCCGAACAAATCTGACCCTGCGTCAGCGCGGCTGGGCGCCGGGGGCGTTTACCTTGGCGTGCCGACGGGCTTGCGCAAGGCAAAGCCGGCATCCTATCTAACAGGGAACCGACAATCACGATTCTGGCCGTCGGGCCCGCTGATTCCCATCTGGAAGGGATACTATGAGAGACCCCGTCGAAACCTACATGAACCTCGTGCCGATGGTGGTCGAGCAGACGAACCGCGGCGAGCGCGCCTACGACATCTTCTCGCGCCTGCTGAAGGAACGCATCATCTTCATCACCGGCCCGGTCGAGGACGGCATGGCGACCTTGGTGTGCGCCCAGCTCCTCTTCCTCGAGGCCGAGAATCCGAAGAAGGAAATCAACCTCTACATCAACTCGCCCGGCGGCGTGGTCACCTCGGGCATGGCGATCTACGACACCATGCAGTTCATCAAGCCGGCCGTCTCGACGCTGTGCATCGGGCAGGCCGCTTCCATGGGCTCGCTGCTGCTGTGCGCCGGCCACAAGGACATGCGCTTCGCGACGCCCAACGCGCGCATCATGGTGCATCAGCCGTCCGGCGGTTTCTCCGGCCAGGCTTCCGACATCGAGCGTCACGCCCAGGACATTATCAAACTGAAGCGTCGCCTCAACGAAGTGTATGTAAAGCACACCGGCAAGGACTACGAGATCATCGAACGGACGCTCGACCGCGACCATTTCATGACCTCGGAGGAGGCGAAGGAGTTCGGCCTTATCGACAGGGTCATCTCCAGCCGTGAGACGATCGAAGGACCGACCGCTTCGTGATCCAGCCGGCGCAGTACGAATCCCACGCATTTTTGACGCGTGCTGCGCCATTTCGGTCACAATTTGCTGTTCCCTCGGGAAGGGTGACACCCTACGTTAAGCCTCTGTTGAGCTTCGGCGGCTTAGCCTTTCCAAGGGATTCGCGTGTCGCCGTGGCCGGCTCCGGGTTGTTTTCTGTGCGGAACGGTTTCAATGAGCCATTGGCATTGGCAGGGACGCGTTCCCGCCATAGTGTTGTGCCCCCGGATCGTACATCGTGGTATGGTTCGGGCAGAGCCGAAAGGGTTTGGATAGCATGAGCAAGGTCAGCAATAGTGGCGGCGACTCGAAGAACACGCTGTATTGCTCGTTCTGCGGCAAGAGCCAGCACGAGGTCCGCAAGCTGATCGCGGGGCCGACCGTATTCATCTGCGATGAATGCGTCGAACTGTGCATGGACATCATCCGCGAGGAGAACAAATCCTCGATGGTGAAGTCGCGCGAGGGCGTCCCCACCCCGCAGGAGATCCTGGCGGTTCTGGACGACTACGTGATCGGCCAGCCCTACGCCAAGCGCGTGCTGTCGGTGGCGGTGCACAACCACTACAAGCGCCTCGCGCACGCCGGCAAGAACAACGATGTCGAGTTGGCGAAGTCCAACATCCTGCTGATCGGCCCGACGGGCTGCGGCAAGACGCTGCTCGCCCAGACGCTGGCGCGCATAATCGACGTGCCTTTCACCATGGCCGACGCCACCACGCTTACCGAAGCGGGCTATGTCGGCGAGGACGTCGAGAACATCATCCTCAAGCTGCTGCAGTCGGCCGACTACAATGTCGAGCGCGCCCAGCGCGGCATCGTCTACATCGACGAGATCGACAAGATTTCCCGCAAGTCGGACAATCCGTCGATCACCCGCGACGTGTCGGGCGAGGGCGTGCAGCAGGCACTGCTCAAGATCATGGAAGGCACGGTGGCTTCCGTGCCGCCACAGGGCGGTCGCAAGCACCCGCAGCAGGAGTTCCTGCAGGTGGACACGGCCAACATCCTGTTCATCTGCGGCGGCGCGTTCGCTGGCCTCGACCGGATCATCTCCGACCGTGGCCGCAAGACCTCGATCGGCTTCGGCGCGACGGTCGCTTCGCCGGAAGATCGCCGCACCGGTGACCTGTTCCGTCAGGTCGAGCCGGAAGATCTGCTGAAGTTCGGCCTGATTCCCGAGTTCGTCGGCCGCCTGCCCGTCCTGGCGACGCTGGAAGACCTCGACGAGCCTGCGCTCATCCAGATCCTTACCGAGCCCAAGAACGCGCTTGTGAAGCAGTATCAGCGCCTGTTCGAGATGGAGAACGTGGAGTTGACATTCCACGAGAGCGCGCTGTCGGCCATCGCCAAGAAGGCCATCGAGCGCAAGACTGGCGCACGCGGCCTTCGTTCGATCATGGAAGCGATCCTGCTCGACACGATGTTCGAGCTGCCGGCGCTGGAAGGCGTGCAGGAAGTCGTGATCTCCGACGAGGTCGTGTCCGGCAACGCCCGCCCGCTCTACATCTACGCCGAGAAGGAAAAGGGCAGCGCGGCGAGCGCCTGAGGCCTCGCCGCAGCAGCTGACAGGGCGTTGTGGGGTTCTCCGCCGCCCTGTTGCCGCAGCGCTTGCCAACCGCCACGGACAGCGCCATAAGCGTGCGGACGGCAACCGACCCCTGCCAGAGGAATCGATGAAGACCTTTTTCACGCAGTTCTTTACCTGGTGGAACGGCCAGACTCTCGGCACGCGCTTCTTCACATGGCGAAGCGGCAAAAAGGTGGGCACCGACGAGTTCGGCAACACCTATTACGAAGGCGGCAAGGACAGCGACGGTCGCCCGAAGCGCTGGGTTATCTACAACGGTTATGCCGAAGCGTCCGCCATCCCACCCGGCTGGCACGGGTGGATGCATCACCGCACCGATGTCGCGCCCAGCGCCGAGAACTATGTTGCCCACGAGTGGGAGAAGTCGCATCAGACGAACCTGACCGGCTCGGCAGCAGCGTATCGCCCGCGAGGCTCCGTGCTGACGAACGAGGAACGCCCGCGCGTGACTGGCGACTACGACGCTTGGACGCCCGGTTCCTGATCGTTGCGCAAGGCGCGAAACAGGACACTTCTCGCCACAATTGTCCCTTAACGAGTGGCTTTCTCCCTAGGAAAACGGATCGCGCCGCCGCATGGGCAACGACTGCAACACCGAGAAGAAAGATAAGCCCCGGCGGGCAGCCGCGAGACGGCTGGCTGGCTGTGGCCTCGCGCTGGCAGCCCTGATCGCGGCCTCCGCGCCTGCCGCCGCGCAGCGTGTGACGAATTCGGTCGCCGAGTTCACCGGCGTGGACAAGATCACCGGCCGCATCATCACTTTCGACGTGTATATCGACGAGACGGTACAGTTCGGCGCTTTGCAGGTCACGCCGCGCGTCTGCTATTCGGCTCCCGATACGGAGGAGCCCAAGACCGATTCATTCGTCGAGGTCGACGAGATCACGCTGGACCGCAAGATCAGGCGCATTTTCACCGGCTGGATGTTTGCCGAAAGCCCCGGTCTCAACGCCGTGGAGCACGCGGTCTACGATGTGTGGCTGAAGAGCTGCAAGCAGGAATCGGACGTGCCGGCTCCCGAAGCGGCCGGCGGCTGATCCTCAGTCCGCAAACCGCGCTTCGCCCGCAAGCGCTTCCTCGAGCAGAACTTCATATTTGCCCCGCGGTACGTCGACAGCGCCGAAGCGCTTGAGGTGCTCGGTGGTGAACTGCGTGTCGAGCAGAACGAAGCCGCGCTCGATCAGCCGCGCAACCAGATGGACGAGGCAAACCTTCGAGGCATCCGTCTCGCGTGAGAACATGCTCTCGCCGAAGAACGCCCGTCCCAGCGTCACGCCGTACAGCCCGCCGACAAGTTCCCCCTCGCGCCACGCCTCGATCGTGTGACAGTGCCCCTGCTCGAACAGGGCCGTGTAGGCTTCACGTATGGGCTCGTTGATCCAGGTTGAGCGGCGTCCCGCGCGTGCCTCGGCACAGCCGTCGATGACGCCTTCGAAATCCGTGTCGAACCGGATGTCGAAGGCGCCTTGCCGCACCGTCTTCATGAGACTTCTGGGGGCGTGGAACCCGTCCAGCGGGATGATGCCGCGCGTCTCCGGCCGTACCCAGAAGATTTCCGGGTCGTCGGCGCTTTCCGCCATCGGAAAGACGCCCGATGCGTAGGCACGCAGCAGCAGGTCCGTCGGGATGCGTTGACCTGGCGCGAAAGGTCGGCTCATCTCGCTCCCGGTTCCAGCCTACTCCGCTTTGGCCAGATGCTTTTCCAGCCAGTGGATGTCGTAGTCGCCATTGGCTACGTCGATATTGCCGACAAGATCGCGGAAAAGCGGCAGGGTTGTGTTGATCCCGTCCACGACGAATTCGTCCAGCGCACGGCGCAGGCGCATCATGCATTCGACGCGGTTGCGACCGTGCACGATCAGCTTGCCAATCAGGCTGTCGTAGTAGGGCGGAATGCGGTAGCCGGAATAGACGCCCGAATCGACGCGGATGCCGAGGCCGCCCGGCGTGTGGAAATGCGTGATGGTGCCGGGCGAGGGGACGAAGGTCCTCGCGTCCTCTGCGTTGATGCGGCACTCGATCGCGTGGCCGTGGAAGCGTACCTCGTCCTGCGTGACCGAAAGCCCACCGCCCGAAGCGACACGGATCTGCTCGTGCACGAGGTCGATACCCGTGATCGCCTCGGTCACCGGATGCTCGACCTGCAGGCGCGTGTTCATCTCGATGAAATAGAATTCGCCGTTCTCGTACAGGAATTCGATCGTGCCGGCGCCCGAATAGCCGAGATCGGCCACCGCGTTGGCGCAGATTTCGCCGATCTTCGCGCGCGCTTCGGCATTGAGGGCGGGCGAATTGGCCTCTTCCCAGACCTTCTGGTGGCGGCGCTGCAGCGAGCAGTCACGTTCGCCGAGGTGGATCGCCTTGCCGTTGCCGTCGCCGACGATCTGCACCTCGATGTGGCGCGGCTTCTCGAGATACTTTTCTATATAGACCGCGTCGTCGCCGAATGCTGCTCCAGCCTCCGTGCGGGCCGTGGCAAGGGCGACCAGCAGGTCGTCCTCGGTGCGCGCCACCTTCATGCCGCGTCCGCCGCCGCCGGCCGAGGCCTTGATGATGACCGGGTAGCCGATCTCGGCCGCGATGCGCAGCGCGTCCTTCTCGTCCGACACCGCACCTTCCGAGCCGGGCACGACCGGAATGCCGAGGCGCTTGGCCGTGCGCTTGGCCTCGATCTTGTCGCCCATGATGCGGATATGGTCGCCCGACGGGCCGATGAAGGTGATGTTGTGGGCCGCCAGGATGTCCGCGAACTTGGCGTTTTCCGACAGGAAACCGTAGCCCGGATGGATGGCGTCCGCGCCCGTGATCTCGCATGCTGCGACGATCTGGTGGATGTTGAGGTAGCTCTCGCGAGAGGGCGGGGGGCCTATGCAGACGCTTTCGTCGGCCAGCCGCACATGCATCGCCTCGGCGTCGGCAGTCGAATGGACGGCGACGGTCTGAATGCCGAGCTCCCGGCAGGCGCGCAGCACGCGAAGCGCGATTTCACCGCGATTGGCGATCAGGATTTTCTGGAACATCCTCCTGATCCCGGCCTATTCGATCACGACCAGAGGCTCGCCATATTCGACCGGCTGCGCATCCTCGAAAAGGATGGCGGTGACGGTGCCCGAACGCGGCGAGGGGATCTGGTTCATCGTCTTCATCGCCTCGATGATGAGGAGCGTCTGGCCTTCCTTGATCTTCTGGCCGACTTCGATGAAGGGCTTAGCGCCAGGGGCGGCGGCCAGATAGGCCGTGCCGACCATCGGCGAGGGAACGGCGTTCTTGGAATTGTCGGCAGCCGGCGCGGAAGAGCCCTGCGGGGCAGCCGCGGCAGCGACCGGTGCTGCGGGGGCGGCTGCCGCGGGCGCGGCATAAGTCTGCACCGGGGCAGGGCTGCGCGAAACACGGATGCGCAGATCTTCCTGCTCTACCTCGATCTCGGTGAGGTTCGTTTCATCGAGAATGCTCGCGAGATCGCGAATGAGCTGCTGGTCAACACCGGTTTTCTTTGTCGACATCGGAGTTTTATCCCTTACCCTTCTTCTTATGCAGCCTGGATCCGGGCAGAGAGCCCGTGCAGCGCCATGATGTAGCCCTGCGGGCCGAAGCCGCAGATCATGCCCGTGGCGACCGCAGACACCCAGGAATGGTGCCGGAACTCCTCGCGCGCATGGATGTTTGAAAGATGCACTTCGGCCACCGGCAGCGGCTGCACCGCGCGGATCGCGTCGTGAATGGCAATTGAGGTGTGGCTGTAGGCGCCGGGGTTGATGATGATGCCCTGCGCCTTGTTGCCGGCTTCCTGTATCCAGTCCACCAGCACGCCTTCGTGGTTCGATTGGCGGAAGTCCACCTCGATGCCGAGCTTTGTTCCTGCCTCGCGGCAATCCTCCGAAATCATCTCCAGCGTCTTGCCGCCATAGATGCCGGGCTCACGCTTGCCGAGCATGTTCAGGTTCGGGCCGTTCAAGACATAGATGATGCTGGACATGAAATGGGTTCCTGCGCGCCGCGCACCTCTATAATGGGCATAGACGGTGTCGGAAAGAGCGCAAGTGCGTTCTTTTCATGTCCACAACAGGGTTGGCCGCGTTTCTCTCGTCGCCGGCGCGAGGATCACGTGCCGTTTGCGGCGCGCGCGATCTCCACCTTCTCGGCAAGCACGGCCTGGCCGAGCGCGCCGAACACCACCTCGTCGCCGATCACATAGGAGGGCGTGCCGGTTATGGACAGCCGGTTGGCGAGTTCATAGGTCCGGCCGAACGCGTCCGAGATGGCGGGGTTCTTCATCTCCTCGCGCAATGCCGTCTCGTCCACCCCTTGCGCCAGGGCGGCCAGTATCGCGGCATCCTCGGTCGCCCGCCCGCCCGACATCAGGTCGCGATGGAAGTCGCCATACTTCTCCGGCGCCAGCGCTCGAAGCGCCATCGACACCACATGCGCCTTCTGGGAATCGGGGCCGAGGATGGGCAGTTCCTTCAACACGAAGCGCAGGTCGGGATCGGCCGCCACCATCGCATCCATGTCATCCATGGCGCGCTTGCAGAAGCCGCAATTGTAATCGAAGAACTCGACGATGGTGACGCTGCCTTCGGGGTTGCCGATTACGCCGTCATAGTCGGCGTTGAAGATTTCGTCGGCCGACGTGCTGATCGTCTCCATCTGCGCCACGCGCTGCAGGTCGCGCTCACGCTCCTCCAGAGCGATCTGCATCTCGGTGAGGATTTCCGGGTTGGCCAGCAGGTAGCCCCGCACCGCCATGTCCAGATCGGACGGCGCAGCGGTGGCTTGCGAAGCCACGTTGCCCTGCGCGGCGGGCGCATGCGTGGCGCTGCCTGCGACATAGCCGAAGGCCAGCATGGCTATGGAAAGCGTTGCGCCTGCAACGGCGATAGCGATTGTCTTGCCCATGTCTGCGTCCCTCTTTGTGGCGCCGTCGGATCAGCGGCCCGGCTGCCGGTAATTGATGATGTCCTGAGCGCGCAGCCAGCCGGGCGAACCGTTGGGCAGCTTCTGCTGGGCGCGCGCTGCAAAGATTTTCGCGTCGCGATAGTTGCCGGAATAGAAGTGCCCGTCCGCCGTGGCAAGCTCCGCCTGCGCGACATCGCCGAGCTGGGCATGGGCCTGCGCGAGATAGCGATAGCCTGTGCCGTATTCCTTCTCGCGTGACAACCCGGTCTGCAGCTCCACCACGGCCTTGCGCAGGTTCTCCTGCGTGCCGGTCGCCATCAGCGCCTGTCCGTAGCCGATCTGGATGATGCCCGACCGGTTGGGATCGAGCCGCATGGCGGTGGCGAACGACTGGGCGGCCTCGGCGGGGCGGCCGGCCTTGATCAGGATTTCGCCGCGCATCTCATGGAAATACGGGTTGTTCGGTCCTGCACGCACAAGAGCGTCCATCTTGCCGACGGCCGCGCGCGAGTTGCCGGCGAGAAACGTCCCGATCGCATCGGCATAGAGCGCGGCCGCACTGCGCGGGTTATCGCGGAAAAGCCGCGTCGCGGCGGCGTGGCCCTGCGTGTAGGCCGCGATCTTGGCGCGGATCATGTCATGCCGCTGCTGGAGCGCGGGCGGATCCTGCCGGTTGAAGTACTGGCTCTTGCGCGCAAGCTCCTCGAGGTTGGCGATGCGCTCGCGCGGCATGGGATGGCTGATCTGGTAGGGATCGACGCGAACGCCTGCTAGCGCCATCGACCCCGCCAGGCGCTCGAAGGTCTTGAGCATGCCCTGCGCCGACTGCCCGCTGCGTTCCAGATAGGTTATCGCAGAGCGGTCGGCGGTTATCTCTTCCGTGCGCTGGTAGCTCAGAAGCGAGCGTCGGGCGGCCTCCATGCCGCCGGTCATCAATCCCGCAGCCGATTGCGAAAGCCCCTGGGCGCCGGCCGCTGACCCTGCAACGGCGGCACCGACGCCGAGCACCGTCGCGATCACGGCCATCGTCTGCGCCCGGCCAAGCTGCTCGCGCAGCCGCTGCTGGTGGCCGCCGGCGATGTGACCGGCTTCGTGCGCCAGCACGCCGATGATCTCGTTGGGGGTCTCCGCCATCAACAGCGCGCCGGTGTTGATGAAGATGCGTCGGCCCGCGACGAAGGCATTGAAGGAAGGATCGTTGACCAGCACGATCTCGATGCCCGAGCGCCCGAGCCCTGCGGCTTCAAGCACGGGGCGTGCATAGTCGCGAACCGCCGCCTCGATTTCCGCATCGCGCACGACCGACACGCCGCGCTGCTGGGCGGCCGTCGGAAGCGTGGTCTGCACGATCGTCGGCACGGTCAACGCGGCCGCCGCGAACAGGCGCACCGCAAAGGCGCGTGAAAGGATGGACGACATGGTTGCCACAGGTAACCGACCTCACAAGCGCTGAAAAGGCGCAGGCGACGAATTCATGAACTTGTGATCCCCACATCTTTCCGGCATTTGTGCGGCGCATTCCAATACCCCGTACGAGGAAAAGCCATGGCGGCAGCCATTTCACGACGCAGCGCAGTAGAGCCGTTTCACGCCATGGACGTTCTGGCGCAAGCCAACCTGCTGAAGGCGAAGGGCCACCCGGTCGTGTCGCTTGCCGTCGGCCAGCCTTCCGATCCGGCGCCTCGGAAGGTGCGCGAGGCGGCGGCGGCGGCCGTTTACACAGGACGCATCGGCTACACCGATTCGCTTGGGCTGGCCGATCTGCGAGCCGCAATCAGCGCGCATTACGCCGATCACTACTCTGTCGATGTGCCGTCGTCGCGGATCGCGGTCACGACCGGTTCCTCGGCGGGTTTCAACCTCGCATTTCTCGCCATGTTCGACGCCGGCGACCGGGTGGCGATCACCGCGCCCGGCTATCCGGCCTACCGCAACGTTCTTGCCGCCCTCGGCCTCGAAGTGGTCGAGATCAGGCTGGACGGGGATGGCTCGCTGACCGCCGAGCTTCTCGAACAAGCCCACCGGGCCAAGCCGCTGAAGGGGCTGCTGTTTGCAAGTCCCGCCAACCCGACCGGCGCCATCATCCCCGACGATGCGTTGCGCGGGCTGGTCGAGGCCGCGCGCGAGATGGGTATCACGGTGATTTCCGACGAGATCTATCACCGGCTCGCCTATTCCGCGCCCGACATGACCGCGCTGTCGCTGGGCGACGACGTGACGGTTATAAACTCCTTCTCGAAATACTATTGCATGACCGGCTGGCGGATCGGCTGGATGGTGCTGCCGGAGAACCTTGTCAGGCCGGTGGAGCGGCTGGCGCAGAGCCTTTACATCTCGGCGCCCGAAATTTCGCAGATCGGTGCGATCCATGCCTTCGACGCCGGCGACGAGCTCGAACGCGTGAAGGACCGCTATCGCGTGAACCGGAAACTCCTCGCCGAAGCGCTGCCGACGCTGGGCCTGCCCTTGGCAGCGCCGATGGACGGGGCATTCTATGCTTATTGCGATGTGTCGCGGCATACGAACGACAGCATGGATTTCGCAAGGAAGCTGCTGGCGGAGTGCCACGTCGCAGCGACACCGGGGCTCGATTTCGACCCGGTTGAAGGCCACAGATACCTGCGCCTGTCCTACGCCGGCAGCGAGGCAGACGTGACCACGGCAATCGAGCGGCTTCGGGGCTGGCTATAGGGCCTGATGTGAAGAAACCGGCGCAAGCGCCGGTTTCCAGTTCACTTGGAGTCGCTGAAAAGCTTAGAAGAAGCCCTTCCGCTGCCACCAGCCGCCCTTGCGGGGCTTTTCTTCCTCGACCGCGGCGTTGGAAGTGACCACGGGCTCGGACGGCTTCTTCTCAGCCTTTGGCGCGGGTGCTTCAACCACCGCGTTTTCGTCGGCAGCCGGTGCCGACACGGGCTCCGCGACGGTTTCGGCGGCGGATTCTTCCGCTGCGGCCTTCGGGGCGGCTTTCTTGCGCGGTGCCCGCTTTGGCTTGGCCTTGGCAGGTTCCGCAGCAGCGTCCCCTGCCGGTTCGGCTGCAAGATCGGCAGCAGCCTCGGCGACTTCCGGTTCGGCGGCCTTCGCCTTCTTCGACGTCCGGCGAGCGGGCTTCTTCTTTGCCTTTTCAGGCTCGGGCTCGCTCGTCGGGGCTGGTTCTGCGGCAGCGGGGGTCTCTTCGATCGCTTCCATCGCGGCCTGGTCCGCGGTTTCCGCTACCGGAGCATCCGTTTCGGCGCCGGAAGCCTCGGCCTCGACCGCATTTTCCTCCGCTTCGTCGCGGCGGTTGCGTCTGCCGCCGCGCTTGCCGCGCCGCCGCTTCTTTGCCTGGCTCTCGCTGTCGCCGTCGGCTTGCGCCGCGTCGGTGCGCTCGTCCGCGTCGTCGGAGGCCTCAGCCTCGCCGGACGAATCGGAGACATTCTCGGCCTGTGCGTCGGCAGTCGCCGCAGCCGGCTGCTCGCGATCCCTGTCGCGTCCGCCACGCCGGCGCCTGCGGCGCTTGCGCTTGCGGCCTTCGCCCTGTTCGTCGGAGCGCCGTTCGACCGGCGCGGCGGCCACGGGCGCTTCTTCCTCCTCTTCGTCAACGATAACATCGACGATGTCCTCTTCCTCTTCCTCCGGATAGACGGTCGGAGCGGGCGGAGTGAACGAGGCCGGACGCTCGGCAGGCGCGCCCTTGAAGATCGCGTAGTGCTGCGAACGCACGCTCTCGTCGGCTTCAACCGAAATGGTCAGGCCAAAGCGGTTCTCGAGCTCGGTCAGCGTCGCGCGCTTGTGGTTGAGCACGTAGATCGCCGTCGATGTCGGGGTGCGAACCGTGATGTGGTTGCGCGAGTCCTTGAGCAGGAACTCCTCGATCGCGCGCACGACATGCAGCGCCACCGACGATTCGGATCGCACATGGCCCGTACCGCCGCAATGGGGGCAGGGCTGCATGGTCGATTCGAGCACCGATGCGCGGATGCGCTGGCGCGACATCTCCAGAAGGCCGAAATGCGAGATGCGGCCGACCTGGATGCGTGCCCGGTCGTTCTTGAGGTGATCCTTGAGCCGCTTCTCGACCGACCGGTTGTTCCGGTTCTCCTCCATGTCGATGAAGTCGATGACGATGAGGCCGGCAAGGTCGCGCAGGCGAAGCTGGCGCGCGACTTCCTCTGCCGCTTCCAGATTGGTCTGGAGCGCGGTGTCCTCGATCGAGTGTTCCTTGGTGGAACGACCCGAGTTGACGTCGATCGCGACCAGCGCCTCGGTCTGGTTGATGATGATGTAGCCGCCAGACTTCAAGGTCACCTGTGGCTGCAGCATCTTGTCCAGCTGCGCCTCGATGCCGTTGCGCGCAAAGATCGGCGACGTATCGCGATATGGCTGCACGACTTTCGCATGGCTGGGCATCAGCATGCGCATGAAGTCCTTGGCTTCGCGATAGCCGTCTTCGCCCGCGACGAGGATTTCGTCGATGTCCTTGTTGTAGAGGTCGCGCACCGAGCGCTTGATGAGCGAGCCTTCCTCGTAGACGAGGGCAGGTGCCGCGGACTGCAGCGTCAGCGTGCGCACATTGTCCCACAGGCGCATCAGATATTCGTAGTCGCGCTTGATCTCGGCCTTGGTGCGGCTTTCGCCGGCGGTGCGCAGGATCACGCCCATGCCCTGCGGTACTTCGAGGTCCTTGACGACGTCCTTGAGGCGCTTGCGGTCCTGCGCGTTGGTGATCTTGCGCGAAATGCCGCCGCCGCGCGCCGTGTTGGGCATGAGAACGGAATAGCGGCCAGCCAGCGACAGGTAGGTGGTCAGCGCTGCGCCCTTGTTGCCGCGCTCTTCCTTGACCACCTGCACCAGCAGGATCTGACGGCGCTTTATGACTTCCTGGATCTTGTACTGACGGCGCGGGGTACGACGGCGCTCGCGGATTTCCTCCAGCGCGTCCTCGGCGCCGACCGATTCGACTTCGCCGTCATCGCCATTGCCGCTATTGGTGTCTTCGTCGTCAGAAGTCGCCTGGCGTTCGGCATCTTCCGGCGCATCTTCGGAAATGACTTCGGCCTCGACTGATTCGGCAATGGCGCGGGGTGCGGCATCGTCCTCGCCCCCGTCATCGCTTACATCTTCCGCCACATCCTCATCGGTTGCGCTGTCGCCGTTTTCGTCGGAGGCCTTGCGCTCGTCGGTCGCCTTGCCGCGATTGCGGCTTCCGCGACGGCGGCGGCGCCCGCGGCCCTTCTCTTCACCGTCCTCGTCTTCTTCCTCCGAACGGGCATCCTCGGCCTCGGCGCGCAGCAGCGCCTGCCGGTCGGCCACCGGGATCTGGTAGTAGTCGGGGTGGATTTCCGAGAAGGCCAGGAAGCCGTGGCGGTTGCCGCCATATTCGACGAATGCGGCCTGCAGCGAAGGCTCTACCCGCGTGACGCGGGCCAGATAGATGTTGCCTTTGAGCTGCTTCTTGTCCTGGGATTCGAAATCGAATTCTTCGATACGGTTACCGCGAACGACAACGACCCGCGTTTCCTCCGGGTGGGAGGCATCTATAAGCATTTTGTTGGGCATTATGTCTTGTCTCCCCGGCGCGGGCAGACGACGGCAACCGCGAAATCACGCGGCTCCTTTGCGACGTTCTGGCAGCTGCGCCGGATAATAGTGTGTCCGCAATGCGCATCCGTAGCCGACCGTCCGCTCCGGCCGCGGCCGAGACGGCGCGGTTTTTTCCGGGCTGGAACATGGTCAGGCTTTCGATCATCGCGTTACATGCGGAACCATTTTGAACCAAGGTCCGACAGGACGGACCAGCTAGTGTGCTCGTACAGAGCCGGCAGGGCGTTCGCCCGGCCGTTTTCCTCACGCCAGGGGTTCCGCGTCACCGGAAATACCCTGAAGAAATTCGTCGGAAACATCTGCGCCGGGACCGGTCGGGCCATCAGCCGCCATAACGCCGTTGCTGCCAAGGCAAGGGGTAGGCGGCAGGCTGGAACGATCACAGGCATTGCAGTGATCCAAGCCCGCTTTTATGATTTGCAACAGGTCATGGCAACCCCGATTTCGCACCGCGATTCGATACTGCCTCGCGGGACATTCATTAAAGAGTTGCTTAACCATACGCCGTTACCAATCCTTAATTGCCCGGTCGTCGGCCTCTCTTTCAGTACAGGAAAAAATGCAGCGGCAGTCTCATCCAACCAGCAGCCTGGGCGCGCCGTACGGCGTCGCTGGCCTTCTGGGCCTGCTGCTTGCGATGCTGGTCTGCATCCTTTGCGGCATGTCGCCGGCGCGCGGCGAAGGGCATCTTCAGGCGCACGGCTACAAGATGGCCGGAGATGCTGCGCGCACGCGCATCGTGATCCACTTCGACAGGGAGCCCGACATTCGCTGGTTCCTGCTGCGCGGCCCGCATCGCATGGTCGTGGATTTGCCGGAAGCGGCCTTTGGTTTCGACGAGGCTGAACTCGAGCCGCGCGGCATGGTCACCGATGTTCGATACGGCAACCTCGACCAGGGCCGCTCGCGCGTGATCCTTTCCTTCGATGGCCCGTTCGAGATCGAGAAACTCGACATACTGGAGAACGAATCGGCACAGGGATATCGCCTCGTGGCCGACATCGTCGCCGGGTCCGAAGCGGCGTTCGAGGCGGCGATGGCCGAGCAGATCGAGGCCACCGGCGCCACTCAGACCACTCCGAAGGCGGATCGTGTAGGGCAGGTCGCAGACCCTCGCGCACGCCGGTTCCGCGTGATGATCGATGCCGGCCACGGCGGCATCGACACCGGAGCCAAGGGCGTTTCGGGCACGCTGGAGAAGACGATAACGCTGGCGTTCGCGCTGGAGCTTCAGAAGAAACTTCGC
The DNA here is from genome assembly GCF_008180155.1 of Neoaquamicrobium microcysteis. GTDB lineage: Bacteria > Pseudomonadota > Alphaproteobacteria > Rhizobiales > Rhizobiaceae > Aerobium > Aerobium microcysteis. Next base: position 63,025 of record NZ_VSZS01000065.1, read on the forward strand.
GACGGCGGCAATTACGACGTGTTTCTGACGCGCGACCGCGACCTCTTCCTGCGCCTCGATGAGCGCGTGCGCATCGCGCGCCAGCAGGAAGCCGATTTGCTCATCTCCATCCATGCCGATGCGATTCGCCTCAACGGTGTGCGCGGTGCCACCGTCTACACCGTCGCCGACAAGGCGTCCGACGCCGAGGCGGCCGCCAAGGCCATCCGCGAGAACCTTGCCGACGAGGTCGCCGGCATCTCCGTCGAAAACGACAGCCAGGAGGTCGCCGACATTCTGGCAGACCTTATCCGCCGTGAAACGCAGAGCTTCTCGATCAGGTTTGCGCGCTCGCTGGTAGGCGAACTGTCCTCATCCATCCAGATGATAAACAAGAACCCGCACCGTTTCGCGGGCTTCCGCGTCCTGCGTGCCCCCGATGTGCCCTCGGTGCTCCTGGAACTGGGCTATCTTTCCAACGCCGATGACGAGCAACTTCTGCGCGACCCCGAATGGCGCTCCAAGGCCGCCGAAGGCATCGTGCAGGCAATCGATCTGTTCGCGGCGGCGCGGCAGGGCGCGGGCGGGTAGGCTGGCGGCATTGCGGGCTTTCGTTGCATACGCACAACAGCTAGTGTTTTAATTGAAGAATCGCGCGGCGACGCTTTCCTGCTGCCGCAATTTGCCCACAAGGGCGAATGAGAAGGAAGGCGACCGGAACGAAGCGCGGCTATAGCCTGCAGGGCGTGGCGATGGCGTAGACCTTCGATCCGCAGACTGGAGTGGGCATGATAAGGCTTATCGGATACTTTTTTGGCGTCGGCGTCGCGCTTGCGCTCGTGGCAGCGGCGGGCGTGGCTATCTATCTTGGCGCCGTCGCCAAGGATTTGCCTGATTACGAGGTGCTGGCGCGCTACGAGCCCCCGGTCACCACGCGTGTCCACGCTTCCGATGGCGCGCTGATGGGCGAGTTCGCACGCGAGCGTCGCCTCTATCTCCCCATCCAGGCCGTGCCCGACCGCGTGAAGGCGGCGTTCCTATCCGCCGAAGACAAGAACTTCTACACCCACCCCGGCATCGACGCGATGAGCCTGGTGCGCGCGGTCGTCACCAACGTGCAGAATGTGGGCTCCGGCCGCCGCCCGGTCGGCGCATCGACCATCACGCAGCAGGTGGCGAAGAACTTCCTTCTTGATTCGAGCGTGACCTACGACCGCAAGGTGCGCGAGATGATCCTCTCGTTCCGCATCGAGCAGGCCTATTCGAAGGACCGCATCCTCGAACTCTACCTGAACGAGATTTTCTTCGGTCTTGGCGCATACGGCATCGCCGGCGCCGCGCTCACCTATTTCGACAAGTCGGTCAACGAGCTCACCGTCGCCGAAGTGGCCTACCTTGCCGCCCTTCCCAAGGGCCCGTCCAACTATCATCCGTTCCGCCACACCGACCGCGCCATCGAGCGGCGCAACTGGGTGATCGACCAGATGGTCGCCAACGGTTACGTCGAGCCTGACGAGGCGGAGAAGCAGAAGGCCCTCCCGCTCGGCGTCACGCCGCGGCGCGGTGGCACCTATCTGTTCGCCGGCGAATACTTCACCGAGGAAGTTCGCCGCGCGATCATCGCACGCTATGGCGAGGACGCTCTTTATGAAGGCGGCCTGTCGGTCCGCACCACGCTCGACCCCGACATGCAGGTCAAGGCGCGGCGGGCGCTGCAGCATGGCCTGCTGAAATACGACACGCTGCGCGGCTATCGCGGCCCCGTGACCACGATCGAACTGGGCAGTGACTGGGGCGTACCGCTGGGCGAGGTCGAGCGTCTGACCGACGTGCCGGAATGGCGGTTGGCCGTGGTGCTCGAAGCGTCGGGCGAGGGGCTTCAGGTCGGGTTGCAGCCGGGCAGGCAGGCATCCGGAGAACTCGTCGAGGAACGCGAAACCGCTGTCGTTTCCAAGCAGAACATGAACTGGGCATTGCGCCACACCGTCGACGGCAGACGATTGAAGGCCGATTCGCCGGCCGAAGTGCTGAAGACCGGCGACGTGGTTTTCGTCGAGAAGGTGGAAACCGCCGGCGAGGATGCCGAGGCGGGCTGGCAGCTGCGGCAGGTGCCCGAGGTCTCCGGCGGCATGGTGGCGATGGACCCGCACACCGGTCGCGTGCTCGCCATGGTCGGCGGGTTCTCATACTCGCAGTCGGAATTCAATCGCGCCACGCAGGCCTTCCGCCAGCCGGGCTCGTCCTTCAAGCCGATCGTCTACGCCGCCGCACTCGACAACGGCTATACGCCCGCATCCGTGGTGCTCGACGCGCCGGTCAGCATACGGGTCGGCAACCAGGTGTGGGAGCCCAAGAACTATGGCGGTGGATCCGCCGGACCATCCACGTTGCGCGCCGGCATCGAGCGTTCGCGTAACCTGATGACGGTGCGTCTTGCCAACGACATGGGCATGAACCTCGTGGCGGAGTACGCGGAGCGCTTCGGCGTCTACGACAAGATGCTGCCTGTGCTGGCCATGTCGCTGGGCTCCGGCGAGACGACGGTGATGCGGATGGTTTCGGCCTATTCCATCATGGCCAATGGCGGCAAGCATATCGTGCCTTCGCTGATCGACCGTATTCAGGACCGCTACGGCAAGACCGTGTTCAAGCACGACCAGCGAGGCTGCGAAGGCTGCAACGCTGCTGCGTGGGAAGGCCAGAGCGAGCCGGAACTGGTCGACAATGCCGAACAGGTGCTCGATCCGATGACCGCCTACCAGATCACGTCGATGATGGAAGGCGTAGTCCAGCGCGGCACCGCCACCACGATTGCCGAGCTCGGCCGTCCCATTGCCGGCAAGACCGGCACCACCAACGAGGAAAAGGACGCCTGGTTCGTCGGCTATACGCCAGACCTCGTCGTCGGTCTCTACATGGGCTACGACCGGCCTACCCCGATGGGCAAGGGTTCCACGGGCGGCGGCCTTGCTGCCCCGATCTTCAAGGAGTTCATGGCCGAGGTGCTCAAGGATACGCGGCCGGTCGACTTCCGTGTGCCGGAGGGCATGAAGATGGTGGCCGTGGACCGCCAGAGCGGCATGCGCGCCGCCGAGGGTGCCGGCGGCGCCATCATGGAGGCGTTCAAGCCCGGTACCGGCCCTGCCGACAGCTACTGGGTCATCGGCATGGACGATTTCGAGGCGGTGGAACGCGCGCGCGAACTCTCGCCGCAAGCCAGCGAGGCGATCAGCTCTGGCGGCGGCGGGCTTTACTGACACCACCGGGGCGAGGCTTTCGCCCGCCGAAAGACAGGGCCGCCCGACGGAACACACCGTCGGGCGGCCTTTCATTTTGCCTTTACAGGCTGTGGTGCGGTGCCTATGGTCCGCGCCGATTCAAGCACCCGAACATCAGGACATCTTGCCGCCATGCGCGCAGAAACAGAGAATCTCGTCGACGAAATCAAGCAGGCCATAAGCCTGCTGAGGAGGCATCTTTGACTGGGATCAGGCGCTGAAGCGACTTGATTACCTGAACATGCGCGCCGAAGACGGCGACCTCTGGAACGATCCGCAGGAAGCGCAGAAGCTGATGCGCGAGCGCCAGAGCCTGGAAGACGGCATCGCGACCGTCAGGCAGATCACCCAGGCGCTGACCGACAACATCGAGCTCATCGAACTCGGCGAGGAAGAAGGCGACCAGTCGGTCGTCTCTGAGGCCGAGGCGGCCATCCGCGCGCTGCGCGCCGAGGTTCAGGCGCGTCAGGTCGAGACGCTGCTTTCGGGCGAGGCGGATGCCAACGATAGCTACCTCGAAGTGCATGCCGGCGCGGGGGGCACCGAGAGCCAGGACTGGGCCAACATGCTGCTGCGCATGTATACCCGCTGGGCGGAGCGCCGCGGTTTCAAGGTCGAGGTGCTGGAAGTTCACGACGGCGAGGAAGCGGGCATCAAGTCTGCCACCGTGCTCATCAAGGGCCACAACGCCTATGGCTGGCTCAAGACGGAATCGGGCGTGCACCGCCTGGTTCGCATCTCGCCCTACGATTCGAACGCCCGCCGGCACACCTCTTTCGCCAGCACGTGGGTCTATCCCGTCATCGACGACACGATCCAGATCGACGTGTCGGAATCCGATGTTCGCATCGACACCTACCGGGCCTCGGGCGCCGGCGGCCAGCACGTGAACACGACCGACTCGGCCGTGCGCATCACGCACATCGCCACCGGCATCGTCGTGGCCTGCCAGGCAGAGCGCTCACAGCACAAGAACCGCGCCAAGGCGTGGGAGATGCTGCGGTCGCGCCTGTATGAGGATGAGCTGAAGAAGCGCGAGGCGATCGCCAATGCGACCGAGGCTTCCAAGACCGATATCGGCTGGGGCCACCAGATCCGGTCTTATGTCCTGCAGCCCTACCAGCTCGTCAAGGATTTGCGAACCGGCGTGGAAAGCACCAGCCCGTCGGACGTGCTCGACGGCAAGCTCGACGAGTTCATGGAGGCTGCCCTGTCGCAGCGCATCGAGGGCGGCGCAGGCCAGGAAATCGCCGATATCGACTAAAGGGACGCGGCGGCTGTCTAGATCGCGACGAACTCAGGTCGGTTCGACCTGAGTTCGTAAACGTGATCGATTCCAGAGAGCTGAAGCGGGATGCGGGCGCAAAGCCGCATCACACTCTTCCTCATCCCGCTCTATAGCAGCTTGCCGATGGCCTTTCCGGCCTTGAGAAAACGCAGCGGATCGATTGCCGTCCCGTTGCGGCGCACCTCGTAGTGCAGGTGCGGGCCGGTCGAGCGGCCGGTCGAGCCTGCTTCACCCACGACATCGCCGGTATCGACGGTGTCGCCCTGGCTGACGCGGATGCGGCTCATATGGGCGTATCGCGTGGTCAGGCCGTTGCCGTGGTCAATCTCGACCATGCGGCCATAGCCGCCGTTCCATCCTGCCTTGATCACCTTTCCTGCCCCGGCGCTCTTGATCTCGGTGCCTGTCGGCGCGCGGAAGTCGATCCCGGCATGCATGGCCGGCCGCTTGATGATGGGGTCGCGCCGCACCCCGAAGCTGCTGGTGACGGGCTTGCCCGGTGCCGGGTTGTGGATCGGCATTTCCTTTGCGATAGCCTTCAGCGTTTCCAGCTTTTCCAGCGCCTCATCCAGCTCACGCACGCGCGCCTCGAAGATCATGCCGGCATCGATCGGCAGCAGGGGCCCGCCGACAGCCTCGTCGTCGGTATCGATATCCACCGGGAGGCCCGCAGCCTCCAGCGCCGAAGCGATCTCGTCGGCCGTCTTGAAGGCGTTTTCGGTGAGGGTGCCGATGCCGTCCATCTGCTCCGATTCGATTGCGCGCAGCGACTGGTTGATGGCGACGAAGAGCCGGTCGGCCCTGTCGGCCGCCGTTTCGGGGCCGCTGGGCGCCGGCCGTTTGGACCAGAACGATGCGGCAGAGCTGTCGGCATAGATGACGGGCTGATTGGCCGCGCGCAGTTCTGGCTTGGAAGCGGGCAGGGGAGCTGATTCCGGCAGGCCGCCGGCTTCGCCCTTAACGCGATCGAGGATAGGGCCGATGCGACCGTGGCGCTGGGTGAGCTGCGACTGCCGCGCAAGCAGTTCGGACACTTTGCTTTCAACGAGTTGCTGGTCGAGGATCTGGCGGCTGGTGATGCGATCGACCTGCGCGCGCAGCATGGAGATGCGGTCTTCGTATGCCTGCTGCATGCGGGCCTGACGAGCCGCCGTCGCGCCGAGCAGATCATCGCGCAGCACGAGATAGGACGTGGCCAGCAGATAGCCGATGGCCATCGCTGCCAGCACCGAGCCCACGAAGGCGGCAAGCCAGGGCCTGATGGTGAAATGCCGGATGTCGTCACCGCGTGCGATGATGACCGTATGCGGCTCCCTGCGCTTTCCGAAGGCCGAAGCCTGTCGATATTCTGTCACGGACACACACCCAAACCGTATGAAGATTGTGACCGCGATTACACATCGTTAGGGTTAACAAAGCTTTGAGGGTGCCGCGAAATGGTGCCGGAAAAAGAAAAACGCCCCGGATTGCCGGGGCGTTTTCGCTGTTTGCAGGCTATGCCGAGTAACGGCGGGCTCTAGAAGAAGAACAGCCACAGCAGAATGATGATAGGGATCGGAATACCGATCATCCAGAGTAAAAGTCCACGCAGCATGTTCATCTCCCTCTGCCTGATGAATAGGTGTGCTGGTAGATGAACGCCGTCTCTCGACTTTGGTTCCCGGGCTAGGCGGCGAGTTCCTCGGCCGCAGCCAGCACCTCCTGCGCATGTCCGGCAACCTTGACCTTGTTCCAGACGCGCGCGACCGTGCCGTCGCGGTCGATGAGCAGTGTGGTACGCTCGATGCCCATGAACTTGCGGCCATACATGCTCTTTTCGACCCACACGCCGTATTTCTGAAGCACCGATGTTTCTTCATCGGAGGCGAGGCTTACCGAGAGGTCATGCTTTGTCTTGAAGCGGTCGTGCTTCTTCGCGCTGTCGGCCGACATGCCGATAAGCACGACGCCCAGCGCATCGAACTTCGGTTTCAGCGTAGAAAAATCGATCGCTTCCGTCGTGCAGGCGGCGGTGTCGTCCTTGGGATAGAAGAACAGCACCACAATCTTGCCGCGATGGGCCGATAGCGACGCCCGCGTACCGCCGTCTCCCGGAAGATCGAAGTCTGGTGCCTGTTCGCCTGCCGCGATATGTGCCATCCGCTCACTCTTCTTTGTGGTTACGCTGCTGCGGAGCGGGCATATAGTAGCCCGAAAGATTCGTCCACGACAGGAAACAGGCTCGCCCGGCGTGCACAGCGAGGTTCCTCCCCACGAGAAAATCCGCTTTCGCAGGGGCGACATAACGAATCTCGATCACTATCCATCGGCTGCCGAGCAACCGTCGGAGCCGCAGTGGCGCAAGGCTTCTCGCGGCACGGTGAAAACCGTTCTCGGGCTGCTGGTCGCAATCCCGGTCACGCTTGCCCTGCTTTTCGTCGTGCTTCTCGCCGGCCTCGGCAACGAACGTCTGCGCACCGAGGCCCAAGCGGTCGTCACCAATTTGCTCGGCGACGAGTTCGACGCCCATATCGGCGGCGCGCGCATCTCCTTCGACAGCATGGGCTTGCCCGCATTGGAAGTCAGCAATGCGCGGCTCATACAGACTGCCGCGGCGGCGGACGTGCTCGATGTCGGCTCTCTGCGTTTCGGCATCCGCATCCTGCCGCTGGCGCGTGGCGAAGTGCGGCTGGGCAGCGTCCGGCTCGACGATGCGCGTATCGAACTGGCATCGCTGCCCGAGCGCGGCGACGCGCCGCCGCTGCCCTTCTTCGACGAGGCCGGCCTGTTCGATGCCGACGCGGCGATGGTGGCCGTTTTCGAGGGCATCAAGCGCGGCATCGGCGCGTTCGGCGGGCGCGAGATCGACCGGGTCGAGCTCGGCAATGTCGAGCTTGTCCTGCCCGGCGAAGCGGCGCGGGTGGTGCGCATCGAGAACGCCACCGTCCGCTACGAGGGTGAAGAGGCGCTGTCGCTGTCGGCCCGGATCGCGGTCGATGGCCGTGTTGCGACGCTGGAGGGCGAGGCCTCGCTCGACGCCGCGCGCGCCCGGGTCGAAACCCTGAACATGCGGCTGGCTGCTCCTCTTGCCGAGGATGCCGATGGCACGGGGGAGCTTTCCGCGACGCTTTCTGGCTCGCAGACCGTAAACGGCAACAGGTTCTCGCTGATCGCGCGCATCGGCGGGCTTCAGGTCCCGGTGGGCGGTGCGGACGTGTTGGCGGCAGACATCGACCTGTCGGCAAGCGCCGTTGACGGGCAGGACAAGATAGAGATCGAAAACCTGCGCGTTGCGACCGGGCGTTCGACCTGGCGGTTCAACGGCGCTTTCGGGCCGGACCCCAACGCCGCCGAGCCGTCATATCGTTTCGAGCTCGTCAGCGACGGCTCGACGGTCTCGCCGCAGGGTTCGCCCGAGCCGGCCATGCCGATTGTGGCGCGGCTGGCGGGCAATTTCGACCCCGCTGGCGGCGTGCTGACCGTGCCGCAGCTGGACGTTCGCTCTGCGCAGGGCGAGGTGCGCGGCAGCGCGGCCGTGCGTTTCGCGGCAGGCAAGACCCCCGGTCTGGAACTGGCGCTGGACGTGGATCGCATGCCCGTCGGTCAGGTCAAGCAGCTTTGGCCATGGTTTGCTGCACGGGGAGCGCGCAACTGGGTCGTCGCCAACATCTATGGCGGACGGGTGGAGAACGGCCGGCTTGATCTTTCCGTGCCGCCCGGCCGCATGGGCAACGGCGTGCCGTTCGGCGCGGACGATATTTCAGGCCAGTTCACCATTCGCGGCACGCGCTTCGATGTGGCGGGCCGCATTCCTCCGGTGCGTGACGGCAACGGCGCGGTGGTGTTCCGTGGCACGGACGTGGACATATCGCTCGAAAGCGGCACCGTGTTCATGCCCGGCGGCCGCACGGTGAACGCACGCAACGGCGTGCTCGCCATCCGCGACGCGCATAGCCAACCCGTCATAGGCAAGCTCACCATCGACGTGGAAGGCGAGGCCGACGGCATCATGCAGCTCGCCAGCTACGACCCGATCGATGTCAGCCGCTTCATCGACCTGAAGCCAGACGACCTTTCCGGCAAGGTCAGCGGCACGGTCACGGCCGACATTCCGCTGCAGCGTTCCATCCCCGTCGAAAGCCTCGGCTGGCGGGTGGAACTGGACTACGAGGGCCTCGCGCTGGCTACCCCGTTCGAGGGGCAGACGATTACGGCGGCGGCCGGCTCGATCGACCTCGATCCCTCCCGCGCGGTCATCAATGCGAAGGCGCAGATGAACGGCGTGCCCGCCACGATTGAAATGGTCGAACCACTCGGCGCAAGCGAGGCACAGCGCGAGCGCCGCATCGCCATGCAACTGGACGACAACGCGCGCAACGCGCTCGTGCCCGGCTTGAAGGCGCTCCTGTCTGGCACCACCGAGGTGAAGCTGGACGACGCCGTGCGGGAGCGGCGAGCCATCGAGGCGAGCCTTGGAAACGCGACGCTCTCGATACCCTGGGCAGGCTGGAGCAAGGGCAGAGGCGTGCCTGGCAACGTGGCCTTTGCGATGCAGACCGATGGCGACAGGGTCGATCTTGCCGATTTCCGCCTCAGCGGCGAGACCTTCGGTGCGGCGGGCACGCTCTCCTTCGTCGGCGGCGAGGTGTCGAGCATCCGCCTTCCATCCGTCCGGCTGAACCGGGGCGACGATTTCTCGTTCGACATGCGCGCGCAGGGGCGGGGCTATGCCATCACCGTGCGCGGCAACAGCATCGACGCCCGCTCGATCGTGAAACTTTACGCCAAGGATTCGGAGGGCGGCACCACGTCGGCCGGTGGCGCGGATGTGCCCATCGCGCTCGATCTGGAAGCCGCCTCGATGACCGGTTTCCACGGCGAGGTGCTGCGCGACGTGAAGCTTTCCTACTCGGGCACCGGCGCGCGTACCGACAGGCTGGAATTTTCGGCCATCACCAGCAGCGGCAGGCCGGTGGCCTTCCGCGACGGGCGCGACGGTGAAGCGCGCGCCGTGTCGATGAGCTCTTCGGACGCAGGCGCGGTCCTGCGCTTTCTCGACATTTACGAGCACATGCAGGAAGGCACCATCTCGATGTCGCTTGCCGGGCAGGGCGGCGGTCCCTTGCGCGGACAGGTCGATGCGCGCAACTTCTGGGTGGTCAACGAGCCGCGTCTGGCATCGCTGGTGTCTACACCTCCCGCCAACGACAACCGCTCGCTTAATCAGGCCGTACGCGGCCAGATCGACACCTCCCGCGTGCATTTCGAGAGGGGCTTCTCCGTCGTCGAAAAGAGCACCGGATCGCTCAAGCTGGAGCAGGGCGTGCTGCGCGGCCCGCTGATCGGCTCGACGTTCCAGGGCACCTTCTATGACCCGGCCGGCAACATGGACATGACCGGCACTTTCATGCCGGCCTATGGCATCAACCGCATCTTCGGCGAGATACCGCTGATCGGCCAGATACTCGGCAACGGCCGCGATCGTGGGCTTATCGGCATTACCTTCCGGCTCGCCGGCGCTTCCAGCGAGCCGCAGCTTCAGGTCAATCCGCTATCGGTGATAGCACCGGGCATTTTCCGCTCGGTCTTCGAATACCGGTAGCGCGGCTGCTCAGGCCGGCCTGACGAGGATGTGCTTCTTCTTGCCGAGCGAAAGCTTGATGACGCCGTCGTCGGTCACGTCGCCCGAGCCGACGACAAGCTTCTCGTCGTTCACGGGCTGATCGTTGATCCGCACGGCGCCGCCCTGCACATGCCGGCGCGCCTCGCCGTTCGATCCGGCAAGACCGGCTTTCACGAACAGCGTCAGCACGCCCACGCCGGCCTCCAGCTCGGCGGCGGGAAGCTCCACGGTCGGCAGGCTTTCGGCCAGCGCGCCTTCCTCGAAGGTCTTGCGCGCGGTTTCGGCGGCCTGTCCGGCGGCTTCGCGGCCGTGCAGCATGGCGGTGATCTCGGTCGCCAGCACCTTCTTGGCCTCGTTGATCTCCGATCCGCCAAGTGCCGCCAGCCGCGCGATCTCGTCCAGCGGCAGCGTCGTGTAGAGCTTCAGGAAGCGCTCGACGTCGGCGTCTTCCGTGTTGCGCCAGTACTGCCAGAACTCGTAGGCCGGCAGCATGTCGGGGTTGAGCCAGATGGCGCCCGAAAGCGACTTGCCCATCTTGGCGCCCGACGCCGTGGTCAGCAGCGGCGAGGTCAGCGCGTAGAGCTGCGGCGTGCCCATGCGGTGGCCGAGGTCGATACCGCTGACGATGTTGCCCCACTGGTCGGAGCCGCCCATCTGCAGGCGCGTGCCGTAGCGCTTGTTGAGCTCGACGAAGTCGTAGGCCTGCAGGATCATGTAGTTGAACTCGAGGAACGACAGCGACTGCTGGCGGTCGAGCCGAAGCTTCACGCTGTCGAAGGAAAGCATGCGGTTGACCGAGAAGTGCCGGCCGACATCGCGCAGGAACTCGAGGTAGTTGATGCCGCGCAGCCAGTCGCCATTGTCGACCATCAGCGCATCCTGCGCCCCCTCGCCGAAGGTGAGGTAGCTGCCGAACACCTTCTTGATCGACGCGATGTTGGAAGCGATCGTGTCCAGCGTCATCAACTGGCGCGCCTCGTCCTTGAACGAAGGGTCGCCGACCATGCCGGTGCCGCCGCCCATCAGGGCGATGGGGCGGTGGCCGGTCTTCTGCAGCCAGTGCAGCATCATGATCTGGATCAGGCCCCCGGCGTGCAGGCTGGGCGCCGTCGGATCGAAGCCGATATAGGCGGTCACGATCTCCCTTGCGAAAAGGTCGTCGAGGCCGGTCTCATCCGAGATCTGATGGATGAAGCCGCGCTCGGAGAGCGTGCGCAGGAAATCGGACTTGAAGGCGGACATGATCTTGCTTTCCGTGGACGTTATCGCCCGTGCGGCCGTCATGGCGCGCGGACCCGCGGGCCTTTAGCATCTGCGGGGCGAGAATCAAACAACGGCAGCCAGCAATGTCCCTTAAATGCGCCATCGGCCTCATGAGCGGCACGTCCATGGACGGGATCGACCTTGCGGTCGTAACCACCGACGGCGAAGCCGAAGTGCAGCGCGGGCCGGGCAGCTTCACCGCCTACGAGGCTTCCTTTCGTCGGCGCATCGAAGCCGCGCTCGATGATGCCAGGACGATAGACAAGCGGGAGGAACGCCCCGGCGACCTCGAGGAACTGGAACGCGAGATCACGCTCCGCCACGCCGAGGCGGTGAAAAAGTTTCTGGCAGACCATCCGCAGCTTCGCGCCGAGCTTTTGGGCTTCCACGGGCAGACTGTCCTTCATCGGCCCGAGCGCGGTGTGACCGTTCAATTGGGCGACGGCGCGTTGCTGGCGAAGGAAACGGGCTTACCGGTGGTGCACGACATGCGTGCCAACGATATGGCGCATGGCGGGCAGGGCGCACCGCTGGTGCCTGCCTATCACGCCGCGCTGGCCAAATCGCTGCCGGAGGCACTGGGCGAGTTTCCGGTCTGTTTCGTCAACATCGGCGGCATATCCAATGTCACCTTCGTACCTGCGGCCGGAGACCCCGTCGCTTTCGACAGCGGCCCGGGCAACACCCTCATCGACCAATGGGTATCGCGCGAGGGCGGCGTGCCGTTCGACGCCGACGGCATGATCGCGAGCGAAGGCGGGGTGGTGGCATCGGTGGTCGCAAGCTACCTGGAAAGCCCGTTCTTCGGCCGCGCCGCGCCAAAGTCCCTGGACCGCAACGATTTCACGCTGGATCGGATATCCGGGCTCGAGCTTGCAGACGGAGCGCGCACGCTTGCAGCGGTATCGGCCCAGGCCATCCTCGCCGCCGCCACGCAAATGCCGGAGCAGCCCCGCCTGTGGATCATCTGCGGCGGGGGCCGCCGCAATCCCCACATCGTCGGCGACCTGCGCGCAGGCGCAAAGGGTGCGCAGGTCATCCTTGCGGAAGATGCCGGCCTCGACGGCGACGCGATGGAAGCGGAAGCCTGGGCGTACCTCGCCGTGCGCTCCGTCAAAGGCTTGCCGCTGACGTTTCCGACCACCACCGGCTGCCGTGAGCCCGTAACCGGCGGCGTGCTCACGATGCCTGCCTGACTTCATCTGGGTGCCGACTCATCTCAAACGAGCGGCGGCGCCCAAGAATTCAGTGAAGCTTTTGTACAATTCCACAGCAATTTGCTTCGCCGAGCACAATCGCACAGTCGTGGTTCTTTTGCGCACTTTCCAACCAGTATCGCTGTTGATAAAGAGCGCTCCTCGATAGGAGCGTTGATGTCTGCAGCATATTTGCGCGAGGTGGATGGCCTCAGAGCGGTGGCCGTTTTGTCGGTGCTGCTCTTTCACGCCGGTGTTGCGGGCTTTTCAGGCGGGTTCGTCGGCGTCGACGTCTTTTTCACGATCTCGGGTTTCGTTATCACCCGGTCGCTCCTTTCGGAGCTTGATCGCGGATCTTTATCGTTCAGTCATTTCTACATCCGCCGCGTGCGGCGTCTGTTTCCCGCGATGCTGTTCACCGTAGCGGTCACAATTCTCGTGGCTCGACTCATAATGCCGGCTGATCTGCTGCAGGGGACGGCGCAAGCGGCGATGTATGCCATTCTGTCCGTCTCCAACATCTTCTTCTGGCTGGAAGCTGACTACTTTGACACCGGCGCAGAACTGAAGCCGTTTTTGCATACGTGGTCGCTGTCGGTAGAAGAGCAGTTCTATTTGGTGTGGCCGCTGATCGTCGTGGCCTTGTTTTATCTGATCCGAGTTGCTGGAAAGGCTGCTGCAGCCCTTGTGATAGTGCTGATGTCGCTTGTCAGCCTGCTCGCGGCGGAGTGGATGCTCAAGACCGATATGAGCGGGGCTTTCTATCTGACGCCCTTCCGTCTTTTTGAGTTTGGTTTAGGTGGCCTGTGTGCGCTTTATCTAGATGAAGCTCAAAGCAGGTTGAAGGGCGTTGCCGGTGAGCTCGTCTTTGTCGTGGGTTCGGCGCTCATTCTATTGCCAATCTTTATATACACGCACGACACACCTTTTCCCGGTTTGACCGCCCTCATACCCACGGCCGGCGCTGCCTTGGTTATCCTCGCGTGCAATTCCACTCTATCGCGCGTCAGTCTGGGCAACACGGTTGCGGTCACGATCGGCCTCGCTTCCTATTCCATCTATCTCGCGCATTGGCCCATCATAACGCTCTACGGCGTTTGGAAGGGGAGTGACTTCACGGGCTGGGAACAGACGGCAATCATAGCGTCCTCCCTGATTGTCGGATATGCAATGCTTCGCCTCGTCGAGGCGCCATTTCGCGTCAAACGCGACGGAAAAGTTGAACACATTCCTTTCATGTTCGGGGCGTCGGCTGTTGCGCTCATCTTGGTCGCAATCTCAGCCAACACTTGGGTAGGCAGCATTCGGGCTGCTCAACCGCAGACTTCCGGAACCTCGCTGGAGGGACTGGATTTTGCGGAGACCATCCAGGCGCTATGTCCCAAGAGTGATCGCGTCAGGCTTCCCGGCTACAGTTGTGAGCTAGGTGCCGATAAAGGGGCATATGATGTGGTCGTCTTTGGCGATTCGCATACTGGGCACCTGATTCCGGGCTTGGCGGAATTCGCGCGTAAGCATGGGTTAGCCATCAGGATCGATGGATCAGGCGGGACATTTCCGGGTGTGAACGTCGAGTCTTACAGAGGGCCGGAACATCAGTCCTCGAAAGCAAAAATGATCCGGCAATACTATCGATGGCTGTCCGAGATCGAGCCCACCACGGTCGTCTTGTCCGCCCGGTGGGACGCCTACTACGACGCTAGCCGCCCGCCAGACCAGGCCAGCGCCCCGCTTGTTTATCTGGTGGAGCCAGGGGACGAGACCTTCACGCCGGAGAATACCACACACAACTTCAAGAGAAGCATTTCTGAAACGATAAGCTACCTGCGCGAGATTGGGCACAAGGTTGTATTGGTTGGTCAGGTTCCGCCACTGGGCGTGGCGCCCCACCGATGCTTTGCAAAACTGGGAATTACGCAGGAGGGTGAAGATGAGTCGAGTTGTCGTGACTTCACGCGAGAGCAGGCATTGGCTAGAGTAAATCCAGCCAATAATTTTCTTGCAGAGTTGGCCGATCAGAAAGACATAATCTATGTAGATTCAAAAGATTTTTTCTGCTCAGCAGATAAAAATTACTGTCGGTTTTTTAATGACAAGGCCATATTATACAGGGACGGAAATCATTTGACCAACGATGCGTCCATTGCAGTTGTCGATGGATATCTTGGTCCCATCTTAAATCGTTCGCTTAATTGAACGCATAGCCATCCCCCAGCACGCTCGTAACGCGTATATTTGAAACCCCTCATATTTTTTGCATGCCCTTGAGGCTTGCGTGGCCGTTCTTGCCGACGATGATGTGGTCGTGAACGATCACGCCCAGCGGCCTGCCCGTCTCGATGATGGTCTTCGTCATCTCGATGTCGGCTCGCGAGGGGGTCGGATCGCCTGACGGATGGTTGTGAACGAGGATGATGGCGGTCGCGGAGAGTTCCAGCGCGCGGCGCATCACCTCGCGAGGGTAGACCGGCGTGTGATCTACCGTGCCCGATTGCTGGACCTCGTCGGCAATCAGCACGTTCTTCTTGTCGAGAAACAGGATGCGAAACTGCTCGCGCGGCTCAAACGCCATGGCGGCGCGGCAATATTCGATCACCTGCGCCCACGAGCCGAGCACGGCACGCTGGGCGATCGCGCCTCTGGCCATGCGCGCGCCGGCGGCGGCTACGGCCTTGAGGTCGACCGCGACAGAATCACCGATGCCCTTCACCTCGCGCAGCAAATGTTCAGGCGCCCCAAGGACTTCTGCGAAAGAGCCGAATCGATTGATGAGCGCCTTTGCCAGCCCCTTGGTGTCCGCACGCGGGATGGAGCGGAACAGCAGCAACTCCAGCAATTCGTAGTCGGAGAGTGCAGCCGGCCCGGCCTCGCGGAAGCGCGTGCGAAGCCGGTCGCGATGGCCGAGATAGTGGGGCTTTTCGGTCTTTTTTGCTACAGGATCTGGCGCCAGCGGGCGTTCGGAAAAGAAACCGCGTTCGTCGCCATCGTCGCTCATAAGCCCCCCATACGCATGACCCGCATGAGAGGATAGGCGAACTGCGTCAGGCGGCAAGCCCGGGCTTGTCGAGACCGGCCGGGGAAAGCGTGAAAATCTCGCAGCCGTCTTCCGTCACGCCGATGCTGTGCTCGTACTGCGCCGAGAGAGAACGGTCGCGCGTAACCGCCGTCCAGCCGTCGGAGAGCACCTTCACGTGCAGCCGTCCGAGATTGATCATCGGTTCGATGGTGAAGATCATGCCGGGCCGCATTTCCACGCCCTCGTTGGGGCTGCCGTAATGCAGGATATTGGGCGCGTCGTGGAACAGCCGCCCGACGCCATGGCCGCAGAAGTCACGCACGACCGAGCAGCGCTCGCTCTCCGCGTAAGCCTGGATCGCCGCGCCGATTGCGCCGGTGCGGGCGCCCGGCTTCACCGCCGCGATGCCGCGCATCAAACATTCGTGAGTGACCTCCAGCAGGCGCTCAGCCGCCCGCTTGACCTGCCCGACGGGGTACATTCGGCTCGAATCGCCGTGCCAGCCGTCGAGTATGTAGGTGACGTCGATGTTGACGATGTCGCCTTCGCGCAGCGGCTTGGCGTCCGGAATGCCGTGACAGACCACATGGTTGATCGACGTGCAGGACGACTTGGTATAGCCGCGATAGTTCAGCGTGGCGGGCATGGCGCCATGGTCCATGCCGAACTCGAAGACGAAGCGGTCGATGGCTTCGGTGGTCACGCCCGGCGCAACCATGCCGGCGAGTTCGTCCAGGCAGCGCGCCGTCAGGTTGCACGCCTTGCGCATGCCCTCGAAGGCCTCGGGCCCGTAGAGCCTGATCTGGCCGGTATTGCGCAGCGGTGCGGCATCAGCTTCGAGATAGGTGACCATCATCGTCCGTCCGTGAATTCAAGGCCCTCATGTCGCACCGATGGCCGCGCGCTTCAAGGGTTCGATGACGACTTCCATGTTGCGGAAAGAGCATCCGCACGATCCGCGACCGTTTGCAGAGCGGCATCGAGCCTCTCGCGATCGCGCAAAAGCAGCCGGGAGATGGCGGTCTCGGCGGCCACGCTGGCCATCATCGCCTGCTGATGCTCTTCGGGGCTTTCGCACGCCTCTGGGTTCTCCATGCGAAATCGCGCCTGCGCCGCCTGTTCGGTCAGCCGCAGCAGCGTCTGCTCGATCCCGTCACCGAAGCGCAGCCGCGTGCCGGGCAGCGGCAGGCCGTGAAGTTCTGTCGACCACGTCTCGCCGTTCGACACGGGAAAGGCTCGCGTCACCGTGCCGGTGGTGACGAGGTCGCCCACATCGACGCGCCGGCCCAGCGGCCGCGCTTCAAGCCCTTCGACGAAGTGACGGAGTGCACTGAGCGGGCCGCCCAGCACGCTTTCGGCCTTGCCGCGATCGACCTCCTCGCCGTTCCTGAACAGTGTCAGCTCGAACGACGACAGCCGCGCGATCCATTCCGCCGACCGGTCATGGTCTATGGCGACCATCGGCCCATGGACGAGCGCGCCGTGCAGCGCGAACGCAGCTACGGTGTCGGCGGCGGAAAACTTCCAGCCGGGATAGATCGACTGCACGATCTCGAAGCCATGGGAAACGGCGTCGATGCAGGACAGAAATTCCGCGTCGTCCATCCCGGCGTGGGGAGGGCGCGCGATGCGAAAAATGATCTCCGGCTCGATGCGCGGTTCGATGAAGCCGCCTGCGTCCAGCTCGAGCGTTTCGGCGTCCGGCGCGCGCGCGTGGATGCCCTCGCGATACATCGGGCCCCAGATCGGCGCGTGGACGCCATATTCGTCCCAGATCGTGCGGTTGGTGAAGCCGATCTTCCAGCCCGCCGGCTGCTCGCCGCGCGCGATCCGCACGCCGATGACGCGGTCGGCCACGTCATAGGCCTCGTCGAGGCCGAAATCCTTGTTGTTGTCGCTGATGGGTGAAATCTGCCGGCGCGCATCCAGCGCGGCCAGAACTGCGTCTGCGATATCGGTCATTGCCTTGTTACCCCTCGGCTGCCGATAGTCCATGCGGGCGCGGAAATGTCCAGTCGCAGATACGCGAAAGGGCGGCGCTGGCCGCCGCCCTTCCAGAACACTTATCCGAATGGCGCGCCTTACGCGCCGCCGTTCGGCCAGCCGGACACGGCCTTGACCTCCAGAAAGTCCTCCAGCCCGTACTTGCCGCCTTCGCGCCCGAGGCCCGACTGCTTGTACCCGCCGAAAGGGCTCCCCGGCGCCCGGCTTGCGCCGTTGACCTGAACCATGCCGGCCCGCAACTGCCGCGAAACCCGCCGCGCACGCTCGGCATCGCCGGTCTGCACATAGCTGGAAAGGCCGTAGGGTGTGTCGTTGGCGATGGCGATCGCCTCTTCCTCGGTCTCGAAGGGTATCATCGCCAGAACGGGCCCGAACACCTCCTCGCGCGCGATCGTCATGTCGTTGTTGACGTCGGCAAACACGGTCGGGCGAACGTAGTAGCCGCGGTTGAAGCCCTCCGGCCGTCCGGGACCACCCGCCACTAGCCGCGCGCCTTCCTTGATGGCGATCTCGATAAGCCCCTGAACCTTGTTGAACTGGGTTTCCGAAACGAGCGGGCCGATATGCCCGCCGTCCTCGGCCGGATTGCCGACCTTCACCGTCTTTGTGTGCCGTTCGGCGATCTCGACCGCACGGTCGTAGACAGGACGCTCGATCAGCATGCGGGTGGGGGCGTTGCACGACTGGCCGGTATTCTCGAAGCAGTGGTCGAGCCCGCGCACCACCGCATCCTCCACGTCTGCGTCCGCAAAGACGAGGTTGGGCGACTTGCCGCCCAGTTCCAGCGTCACCCGCTTGACCGTGTCGGCGGAAGCCTTTGTCACCGCGACGCCCGCACGCGTGGAGCCGGTAAACGACATCATGTCGATGTCCGGGTGGCGAGACATCGCCTCGCCGACGCCCGGGCCGTCTCCATTGACCATGTTGAACACGCCGGCGGGGAAGCCCGCCTCGTCCATCATCTCGGCAAAGACGATGGAGGACATCGGCGCGATTTCGGAGGGCTTCAGCACGACGGTGCAGCCGACGCCCACCGCAGGCACGACCTTCAGCGTCACCTGGTTCATCGGCCAGTTCCACGGCGTGATGAGGCCGCATACGCCGATGGGCTCGTGCAGGATGCGCTCCTGCGGGTTGCGCTCATCCAGCGCGTGCTCGAACTGGAAGGCCTTCAGCGCCCCTATGAAGTTCTTGATGTGGTAGCTTCCGGCCGCCGACTGCTCCTCGATCGCGAGCTTCATGGGCGCGCCCATCTCCTCGCTGATGGCCTTGGCCATGTCGTTGGCGCGGGCCTTGTAGACGTCGAGGAGGCGCTCGACGAGCGCGATGCGTTCCTCGAGGCTGGTCGCCGACCACGCGGGAAAGGCCCGGCGCGCGGCCGCGACGGCCTTATCGACATCCGCTTCCGACCCCAGCGAAATCACTGCGTAAGGCTGTTCGTCGGCCGGATTGATGACTTCGAGTTCCCGAGGCGTGGCGGGTGCCGTCCACTTGCCGTCGATGTAGAAATCCGTCCTGCGCAGCATGGTCTGTCTCCTCGATCTCATCTCGGTTGAGGCTTACTACCGCAGCCTTGGCCTCTCCAATACCACGCAGGCGACGCCGATTGTGGCAGCGGCCCGACCGGCCCCGCGTAAACCATATTCGTGCAGACCGGCCGGATCGTTAAAATGCCGCCAAAACTCTTTTCGGTCCTGAAACCAGCGCGGGGGCACACCGCGCACAAGGGGCGAAAAGGAGGCCACTGTGAAACCCAGTTTTTCGGCAGCGCGCTATCATCTGGAAGAAGCCCACCGTCTGCTGCCGGGCGACGACGAACTGAGCGTCAAGTCGCGGCAGGCACTGGAAATCCTGATAGACGCGTTCCTCGCGTCGGAATTCAGCGCCGGCGGTAGCGGCAACGTGATCGAGTTCCCGCAGCGCAAGCGGTCGGAGGCGGCCAGCGCTTGAAGCCTGCCGGGCAAGCGGAACGCGTCGATACCACGCGTGCCGCCTCCACGGCAGCCATGGTCAGCTTTCCGGTATCGTGCCGGCGGGCAATCCCAGTGCGGATGCCAGCCTTGTCAGTTTGGAAGTGTCGTTGTCCGTGCCGGCCTCGAGATCGACGATCTCGGCGCTTGAAAGGCCGGACGCGACCGACATCTGTTCTACGGAATACCCGGTAGCATCGCGCAGAGCGGTGACGATATTCGTCCCGCTGCCAAGCGCCGTTGTCACGGCGTCAACCAGTTCGATCATGAGATTGTCCCTTCCTGCCCTCACGGGCGGTGGTCTTCGGTATGAAGTATGTCAGAGAAGCCTACGCAAAGTAGGAATCTCCACTCGCAAAATCAAGTTTGAGCGGTCCAGCTAAACGGCATCGCGGGCGCCGTCGATCCAAAAGAAAAGCCCGCCGGGGGAGGAGGTCCGGCGGGCTCATTCAGTGGACGCTCAGGGAGGAGGAAGAGCGTCAACAACACTGACATATATTCTGCCTTTCCTTTTTGCAAGTGTTCGGCCTGCGCAAAGGGTGTGCAGATTGTCGCAGCCGGCTCTCAACCAGCCGAAACGAACTTGAGAATCATTTCGACCGCATTGTCCCGCAGCCGCCGCTGGTGATCTGTCGTGCCGATGTCTCGGCCGAAAATCTTGGAGAAGGTCGCGCGGTTCGAAACGTTGAAGAAACACAGCGCGCTCACCTGCCAGTGAAGTTCCAGGGGGTCCAGGCCGGGGCGAAACACGCCTTCCTCGACGCCGCGCCGGTAGATCGAGGCAATGTGGTCGATCGCGGTTACGTTCAGCCCGCTGATGACGTCCGACCGCTCGAGATATTCGCCGTGGTGGATGTTCTCGATCATCACCATGCGAATAAAATCTTCGTGCTCGTGGTGATGGTCGAACGTGAACTCGACGAGTCGCCGCAGGGCTTCCACGGGTGGCAGGCCGTCGGTGTCGAGATCGTCCTCGCCTTCGCGCACTGTCCTGTAGGCGTTTTCCAGCGCCCGCAGATAGAGCCCTTCCTTGTCCCCGAAATAGTAATAGATCATCCGCTTGGACGATTTTGTTCGCGCAGCGATCTCATCGATTCGCGCACCCGAAAGCCCGTTCAGCGCAAACTCCCTCGATGCCGTCTCCAGAATGTCCTGACGCGTCCCGTCCGGATCCTGCGGGCGTTTGGATGGCTCTCGATCCTTGCGGGCCGGTTTGACTTGCGACATCGAATCCTCACTCGCCGCAATGCAGCGTTGACAAACTAACCAGTTCGTACATTATGCCATTCACGGCTGGCTCCATTTATCGGGGTCGGCCCGACAAACACAAGCGTCGCCATAGCGGCGTTTCGGGAGGTAGGATGCCGGATAGGGTTGGCGAGGTCGCATCGGCGATCGAGCCCTTGCTCACGCGTCGGTTTGGGGAGATCGGCGGCCGCGCGGACGTGCTGGTCGGTCTTGTGGGCCGTGGCATTCAGTTGTCGCGCACCCCGGTGATGCATGAGCGCGAGGCCTCGCGTCTCGGCCTTTCCTGCGCTTACGTGCTGATCGACTTCGATGCCGCCGGGCTGGCGGATTCGGACCTGCCGGCCGTGTTGCAGGCCGCTGCCGACCTCGGCTTCCATGGTCTCAACGTCACTTACCCGTTCAAGCAGTCGGTGATGGCGCTGCTCGATGATGTCTCGCCCGAAGCCGATGCGATCGGCGCGGTCAACACCATCGTGTTCGGCCCCCGCAAGACCGGCCACAACACCGACTACTGGGGCTTCGCGGAAAGCTTCCGCACCCGGATGCCCGGTGTACCGCTCGGGCGCATCGCCGTCTTCGGCGCTGGCGGCGCGGGCTCGGCGGTGTGTGCGGCCTTCATCGGTCTCGGTGCTGGCGAAATCACCATCGTCGATCCGGACGGCGCGCGCGCCAGCGAACTGGCGCAGAGGCTGAGCGGGGCAGGCGGCGCGCGGGTACTCGTCGCGGAGGACAAGCAGCAGGCCGTCAAGTTGGCCGACGGTATCGTCAACACCACGCCCATCGGCATGGCCAAGCTGCCGGGAACGCCGTTTCCGGTGGAATGGCTGCGTCCCGAGCAATGGGTTGCCGACGTCATCTATTTCCCACGCGAAACCGAGCTTTTGCGCCATGCCAGCGAGATCGGGTGCCAGACGCTTCCCGGCATCGGCATGGCCATCGGGCAGGCGGTGCGCGCCTTCGAGCACTTCACCGGGCGGGCGGCCGACATGGCCGAGATGGCCAGGCATTTCGAGGCGGCGGCATGAACGTGCACTCTGCCTCGGCTTCGATTGACGCGGTCGTGCAGGGTGCCGACCAGCTGGGCGAGACGCCGCTTTGGTGCGAACGCACGCAAAGACTGTGGTGGATCGACATCGAGCAGCCGAAGCTCCAGAGCTTCGATCCGTCGACCGGCGCGCATGATGCCATGCCGCTGCCCGGCACTTTTGCCGGCACGCAGGCATTGACCGGGCAGGGTGATCGGCTGCTGGCGGAGGATCTGGCCCTTTACCGCCTCGATATAGGCAGCGGCGCGCGCAGGGATGTGGTCTCGGTCGAGCAGGGGCTGGACAATCGCCTCAACGACGGGCGCGTCGATGCGCGCGGCCGCTTCTGGGTCGGCACGATGGACAACCAGCTCCACCGGCCGAACGGCAGCCTCTACCGGATCGACCCGGACGGCGCGGTTTTGAAGATCGATGGCGACGTGATCGTGGCCAACGGCATTGCCTTCTCGCCCGATGGCCGCACCCTCTATTTCACCGATACGCGCCGCCACATCTGCTACGCCTACGATCTCGATCTTGATGACGGGGTGGTGACCAACCGGCGCGTCTTTGCCGATCACACCTCGAGCGGCGACCGTCCCGACGGTTCCTGCGTGGACGTCGACGGCTGTATCTGGATGGCCTTCTTTGCCGGCGGCCGCCTCGTCCGTCACAGGCCCGACGGCACGGTCGACCGTGTCCTACCGCTGCCGGTCACGAACCCCACCTGCCTGTGCTTCGGCGGTGCGGATCTGCGCACGCTCTACGTCACGAGCGCAACGAAATTCCTGTCGCCTGCCCAGCGCGCGGCCGAGCCGCTCGCCGGTTCGCTGCTTGCCATCGAAGGGCTGGGGCAGGGACTGCCTGAAAATCGATTTGGCCTTGGGAGGAACTGAATGGCACTGACACTCACACGACGCTTCATGATGGCGGGCGCGGCTGCGCTCGCGCTGACGATGGCCGCTGGTGCGGCGATGGCGGAACCGATCAAGCTGCGCTTTGCCGATTCCACCACGGCCGATGCGCCGCGCTCCGTGGCGCTGGTCGATATCTTCGCAAAGGAGCTGGGCGACGACTTCGTCTTCGAGCCCTATTTCGGCTCCACGCTCTACAAGCAGGGCACGGAGATTGTCGCGGTCCAGCGCGGCAACCTCGAGATGGCGCTCATGCCTCCATCGGATTTCGCCAATCAGGTTCCGGCATTCTCGATCCTGACCGCCGCCTATCTGGTGCGTGACGCGGCGCATCTGAAAGCCATCTTCGACAGCCCGGTGGGCGACGAGTTCAAGCAGATGGCGCGCGAACAGATGGGCGTCGTGGTGCTGGCGCCTGCCTACTACGGAACCCGCCACGTCAATCTCAAGGGCGACAAGAAGATCGAGAAGCCGGAGGACCTTGCCGGCGTCAAGCTGCGTATGCCCGGCGGCGAGTCCTGGCAGTTTCTGGGTGAATCGATAGGGGCAAACCCCGTCGCGATGGACTATGCCGAGGTCTATACCGGCCTTCAGACCGGCGCCATTGACGCCCAGGACAATCCGCTGCCCAATAACCAGCTGATGAAGTTCCACGAGGTGACCGACCAGATCGTGCTGACGGGACACAATGTCGGCTTCGGGCTTCTGATGGTGAACGGCGATCTCTTCGACAAGCTGACGCCTGAGCAGCAGCAGGCCATGCAGGCGGCCGCCGACAAGGCGTTCGCGTGGAGCAATGAAGAGTATCTCAAGCAGGAAGCCGAGCTGATCGAGTTCTTCAAGGCGGAGGGCCTGGAGGTCTACGAGCCGGATGTCGAGGCGTTCCGGGCCTATTCGAACGAGAAGTACCTGCAATCCCCACTGTCGGCCAACTGGCCGGAGGGGATGCTCGACAAGATCAACGCACTGTAAGTTCCAACAGGGAGGAAGACCATGAACGTGAATGCAACACGCCGCCAGTTTCTCATCGGTACCGCCGCGGCCGGTACGCTCGCCGCATTCCCGGCCTTTGCGCAGGACAAGCCGAAGCTCCGCTTCTCGGCGGTGTTTTCGGAGCAGGACATCCGCGCCGAGATGATGAAGCAGTTCGCGGCAGCCGTCGCCGACGACTTCACCTTCGAGGGCTACTACGGCGGCAACCTGTTCAAGCAGGGCACCGAGCTCGTCGCACTCCAGCGTGGCAATCTGGAGATGGGCAACATCGCCCCGCAGGACATTTCCAACCAGATCCCTGCCTGGTCGATCCTGACCTCCGGCTATCTGTTCCGCGACGCCGCTCACCTGACGGCCTTCTTCGCCAGCGACGCCGGCGCGGAAATGAAGGCGATGACCGAAGACCAGCTCGGTGTGAAGGTTCTTGGCCCGACCTATTTCGGTGTTCGCCAGGTCGGCCTGAAGGGCGACAAGGAAATCAGGACGCCGGCCGACATGGCAGGCATCAAGCTGCGCATGCCGGGCGGCGATGCGTGGCAGTTCCTCGGCGAGGCGCTTGGCGCCAACCCGACGCCGATGGCTTACGCCGAGGTCTACACCGGCCTCCAGACCGGCGCCATCGACGGTCAGGATAACCCTCTGCCGAACGTCGAGAACATGAAGTTCTACGAGGTGATGAACCAGATCGTTCTGACCTCGCATCTCGTCGGCTTCGACCTGCTGACGGTGTCCAAGACCGTATGGGACGAGATGGGCGAGGAGAAGCAGGCGGCGTTCCAGGCTGCCGCCGATGCTGCGATCGCCTATTCGACCGACGAGCACCTTGCCCGCGAGGCCGCTCTGGTCGAGCAGTTCAAGGGCGCCGGCCTGAAGATCTACGAGCCGGACCTCGATGCCTTCCGCAGCCACGTGCAGGAAAAGTATCTCGCCTCGGATCTGGCCCAGAGCTGGCCCGAGGGCATGGTTGACAAGATCAACGCGCTCTGACGACGTCTTCTCCGGGGCCGCGGCGCAGCTGCCGCGGCCCTGTTCCTTACAGGACGGTCCGGGAAACAAGCTGATGCTTGAACGTCTACGTCCACTTGCCGAGTGGCTTTATCGGCGCGGCGAAAATCTCATCGTCATCATGATCGGCGTCATGTTCGTCGCCTTCCTGCTTCAGGTGGTCTTCCGCTACCTGCTCAACTGGCCCACCGGCTGGAGCAACGAGCTGACGGTCGTGATGTGGATCTGGGTCGTCCTCTTCGGGGCAGCGTTCGTGGTGCGCGAGGAGGAGGAGATCAGGTTCGACCTCGTCTACGGCGCGGTCACGCCGCGCGTGCGGCGGGTCATGGTCTTCCTGGCGGCCGTGGCTCTCATAGGCTTGTACAGCTACTCGTTTCCCGCCGTATACGACTACGTCACCTTCATGAAGGTGCAGAAGACGGCCTATCTGAAGATCCGTTTCGACTGGCTGTTCTCGATCTACGTCGTCTTTGTCATCGCCATCGTCGCGCGCTACGTCTGGCTCGCATGGCATGCGGTCAAGGGGCCGGCGCCCGAAGACTTCGATCCCACCAAGGCGAGCTCGGGTGTGTAATGTTTGATCCCTTCACCATCTCGCTCATCGCCATCTGTGCGCTCGCCATTCTCGGCCTGCCGATCAGCCACGCGATGATCGCTTCTTCGATCCTCTATCTGTGGCTGGCCGGTCTCGACATGGGCACGGCGGCCGAACAGATCCTCAACGGCCTCTATTCGGGCTACCTCCTGCTGGCCGTGCCGATGTTCATCCTCGCTGCCGAGATCATGAACGCCGGCACCATGACGCAGCGGCTCCTGCATTTCTGCAATGCCGTCGTCGGGCGCTTCCGGGGCGGTCTTGCCCAGGTCAACGTGCTTCAGTCGCTCATCTTCGCGGGCATGTCGGGTTCGGCGATCGCCGATGCCGCCGGCACCGGCCGCATGATGCAGAAGCTGATGACGGCCGACAACAAGTATCCGGCCAGCTACGCCGCAGCCCTCACGGCGGCCACCGCCGTCATCGCGCCCATCATCCCGCCATCCATTCCCCTCGTCATCTATGCGCTGGTGTCGGACGCCTCCATCGGCTTCCTGTTCATCGCCGGCATCCTGCCCGGCGTGCTTCTTGCCGTGGGGCTGATGACGGTCGTGGCGGTGGATGCGCGGCGCAAGAACTTCCCGGTCGAGGAACCCGTGCCGCTGCGCCAGCTGCCCGGCCTCACGCTGCGCGCGCTCCCCGCGCTGATGCTCCCGGTCGTGCTTCTGGTCGGTATCCGAGGCGGCGTGATGACGCCCACGGAGGCCGCCGGCGTCGCGGCCGGCTACGCGCTGTTCATTTCGGTCTTCATCTACAGGAGCGTGACGCTCTCGCAGTTCTACACCGCTCTGCTCAACAGCGGCCGCACGACCGCCTCGATCGGCCTGCTGCTCGCCGGCGCGATGGTCTTCAACTACGTCGTCACGGTCGAGAACATCCCCAACACGCTGTCGGCGCTGCTGCTGTCGTGGGAGCTGACGCCGCTTCAGTTCATCATCATCGTCAACATACTGCTGTTGCTGCTGGGCTGCGTGCTGGAGGGAACCACGATCCTGCTGGTCATCGTGCCGGTGCTCATTCCCACGGCCAAGGCGCTTGGCATTGACATGGTGCATTTCGGTGTGATGGCGGTGCTCAACATCATGCTGGGGCTGATAACGCCGCCCTACGGCCTTCTGCTCTTCATCATGACCCGCATTGCAGAGGTTCCCTTGCGCGCCATCGTTCGCGACGTGATGCCGTTCCTGTTCGTCATGTTCGCCGTGCTGGCCGTCGTCGCACTTCTGCCCGACGTGGTGCTTTTCGTGCCGCGCATGTTCGGCTATGGGGGCTGAGGACCCATGAAACCGATCTTCATCCTCAACGGCCCGAACCTCAACCGCCTCGGCAAGCGCGAGCCGCACATCTACGGCACGACCACGCTGGCCGAGGTGGAGGCAATCTGCCGCGAGGCGGCGGGCGACCGTGCGCTGCGGTTCCACCAGACCAATGCCGAGCATCAACTGATAGACTGGGTGCACGAGGCGATCGACGATGGCGCGGGCATCCTCATCAACCCGGCTGGGCTGACCTTCCGGTCCATCCCGCTGCTCGACGCGCTCAAGATGTTCCCCGGTCCCATCGTCGAGTTCCACATCTCCAACATCCACCGCCGCGAGGAGCTCTATCATCACTCGCTGATGTCGCGGGCGGCCACCGCCGTGATTGCCGGCCTCGGGGCGCGCGGATATGCGCATGGCGTGAGGGCCCTGATCGATCTTATAGAGCAGCCATGACCTCTATGAAGACCTCGATTGCCACCGTATCGATCAGCGGCGACCTGCGCGAGAAGCTTGCGGCGATCGCTGCCGCCGGTTTCGACGGGGTAGAAATATTCGAGAACGACTTCCTCGCCTTCGACGGCACGCCCGCGGAAGTGGGGCGCATGGTGCGCGACCACGGGCTGGAGATCACGCTTTTCCAGCCGTTCCGCGACTTCGAGGGCATGCCTGAGCCGCACCGCGCCCGCGCGTTTGACCGCGCCGAGCGCAAGTTCGACCTGATGGCCGAGCTCGGCACCGATCTGATGCTGATCTGCTCCAATGTCTCGCCGGTCTCGCTGGGCGGCATCGACCGCGCGGCTGCCGATTTTCGTGAGCTTGGCGAGCGTGCGGCTAGCCGGGGCCTGCGTGTCGGCTACGAGGCGCTGGCATGGGGCAGGCACATCAGCGACCATCGCGACGCCTGGGAGGTGGTGCGCCGCGCCGACCATCCCAACATCGGGCTGATCCTCGATTCCTTCCACACGCTGGCTCGCAAAATCGATCCGGATACGATCCGCTCGATCCCGGGCGATCGCATCTTCATCGTCCAGCTTGCCGATGCGCCGCGCATCGACATGGATTTGCTCTACTGGAGCAGGCACCTCCGCAACATGCCAGGCGAGGGCGACCTGCCGGTGACGGATTTCATGCGCGCGGTGGCCGCCACCGGCTACGATGGCCCGCTGTCGCTGGAAATCTTCAACGACCAGTTCCGCGGCGGTTCCCCAAAGTCCATCTCGGTCGACGGCCGGCGATCGCTCATCCACCTGATGGACCAGGTCGCCCGCGCCGAACCCGACATAGCGATAGAGGTTCCGGCCATGCCGGACCGCATCGTGACCAGCGGCGTCGAGTTCGTGGAGTTTGCGGCCGACGAGGCCGAAGCCGAGGAGCTGGGCCAGCTTCTGTCGGCTATGGGCTTCTCGCTGGCCGCCACGCATCGCACCAAGGACGTCGTGCTCTACAGGCAGGGCGGTATCAACATCGTCGTCAACACGGAGAAGGAGGGGTTTGCCCATTCCTCCTACCTGATCCACGGCGCGTCGGCCTACGCGATCGGGCTCAGGGTCGAGGATGCAGCCGCTACCGTCGCGCGCGCCCGCGCGCTCGGCGCCGAGACGTTCGAGCAGCGCCACGGGCCTGGCGAACTGGCTATCCCCGCCATCCGCGGCGTCGGTGGCGGCGTGATCTATTTCATCGACGGCAAGAGCGAGCTTTCGCGTGTCTGGGAGATAGAGTTCGAGCCTACCGGCGCGGCCATGCAGGATGCGGGGCTCACGCGCGTGGACCATGTCGCCCAGACGATGAACTACGAAGAGATGCTTACATGGCTGCTCTTCTACACATCGATTTTCCGCACCCGTAAGTCGCCTATGGTCGACGTGGTCGATCCCGCCGGCCTCGTGCGCAGCCAGGTGATCGAGAGCGACGACGGCGCGCTGCGTCTGACCCTGAACGGGGCCGAGAACCGCAAGACGCTGGCCGGACACTTCATCGCCGAGAGCTTCGGCTCCTCCGTGCAGCATCTGGCATTCGCCTGCCATGACATCTTCGCGACGGCCGACAGGCTGACAGCCCTCGGCTTCCAGCCGCTCGAAATCAGCCGCAACTACTACGACGATCTCGAAGCGCGCTTTGGCCTCGATCCCGAGCTGACCGACCGGCTGCGCGAAGCCAACATCCTCTACGATCGCGATGGCGACGGTGAGTATTTCCAGATGTATGGCCGCAACTTCGGCGAAGGCTTCTTCTTCGAGATCGTCGAACGCAGGGCCGGCTACAGAGGCTACGGCGCCCCCAACGCGCAATTCCGCATCGCCGCCCAGAAGCGCACCATCAGGCCCAGCGGCATGCCGCGGGCCTGATTTCAAGTGTGCAGCCGGAAGGCCGCACAAGCAGCGAGAAAGCTGTCAGCGGGTCGGCACGAGTGGAATAACCATGGGGCCGCTTCCGTCGGGATGACCTTCAACCGTCGGCTCGGCCGCATCCGACCAATCCTCCACGCTGGAAGCTGATCCAGCGTCAAGAACTGCTGCCGCAGCATCGAGCTTCTCGTCATCCACGGTAGCCGTCACCACGGTGCTCCCGTCATCCATCTCGTCCACGCTCACATTTGCTTCTTCAATGTCGGCATCTGCCAGCGCATCGACCGCCGTCTGCGCCAGCTCCGCAGACGGGAATGTGGCAGTGATCTTCTTCATGGCAGTTCTCCCGGTTATCGATATCAACAGCAGCCGGCGACGCAGGTTCCCGTCGATACGAGAAAACGCGTTGCCATTGGCTCTGTCCGGCACGCTGGAAAGACTGCTTGAAGTTCACTACCGCGACGGCCGCAGATTTAGGCTGTCAGGCCCGCCTGCCGCTGAACGAGCTTAACCGCGATACCGAGACGGGGCAGGGGTGACGAACCCCTTGCAATGGAGCTGCCCGTGACGCAGTGATGATGGCCATGACCGGTTGCGGCGAGGCAACGACGCCCACGCACCGATATGTCCCGCCTGGCATATGGGAGCCCGAATACGGCACCCGACGCATCATCGAGCTCAAGACAAACCGAGACCCGGTTCGACGCATACCCCCAGGGCGAGGCTCGGCCATGGGAGGCTGCCAATGGCAAGCCGAGCCTCCAACCCCGCTGACCCCCTCGTCAGCAATCAGAGGCTCCCACTCCCGGTTGAGTCGCACAATCGGCTTTCGCGTCGATCAACAGCTTCCTGTCATAGGAAGCGGCAATGTTCGCGCGCAAATCTGCATCTCTGCGAGACGCGTATTTGAAGGATTGGGGAAAGGATAGCACCAAGTGCTTGAAATTTCTGGCACGCCCAACGGGAATCGAACCCGTGTTTCCGCCGTGAAAGAGATGTATGTACGTCCATAAGAGTCCACCAAAGTTCAGTATAACCAATTGAAACGAAAGCGCTTTTCAACCGGCTATCCATCGGCTAACATTGGCGTCCACACCCGTTGGTTGGACAAAAGTTGGACAAAAATGGCTAGGCGTTTTCGTGATTCCGGACTGGAAAGTAGAGCCGCTAGGACGAAGCTTGCAGTTCAGGCAAAGCCCTACTATCGAGCCATCGGCCCCGGCCTGAACATCGGCTACCGGAAAAACAAGAAGGGCGGCAAGTGGGTCGCCCGGTTCTACGTCGGCGACAAGGAATATCGTCTTGAAGCGGTAGCCGATGCAGACGACATGCTGGACGCGGATGGCGAAAACATTCTGGACTTCTGGCAGGCACAGGACCGAGCCCGGCAAATGCAGGCCGACCTATCAGGCGAAACAGTCAAAGTCGCGAAGCGCATCACCGTTAAAGAGGCCGTGGACGATTACATCGAATGGATGGAAGGTAATCGGAAGTCGGCACAGGATGCACGCTATCGAGCCGACGCCTTGATCCTTCCCGCGCTCGGCGACAAGCTGGTGGACAAGCTGACCGCGAAAGAAATCCGCTCGTGGCTGCGAAAGGTGGCAGAAACCCCGCCAAGGGTCCGGTCAAAGAAGGGGGCTCAACCGAAATTCCGTGAATTGGATGATAGCCCTGAAGCTATCAGGCGGCGCAAGGCCTCGGCAAACCGAACCCTAACGGTGCTGAAAGCAGCTTTGAACCGCGCGTGGCGGGACGGCAGCACGCCCAGCGATTCCCAGTGGCGACGTGTTGAACCCTATCAGTCGGTTGACGCTGCCCGCGCTCGGTATCTCACGGTCGCCGAAGCCCAACGCCTCGTAAATGCTAGCGACCACGCCTTCCGGCTATTGGTGCAGGGTGCACTTCAGACCGGCGCGCGCTACGGCGAGCTAGCCGCGTTGACAGTTGCAGACTTTAATCCCGACG
The DNA here is from genome assembly GCF_008180155.1 of Neoaquamicrobium microcysteis. Taxonomy (GTDB): domain Bacteria; phylum Pseudomonadota; class Alphaproteobacteria; order Rhizobiales; family Rhizobiaceae; genus Aerobium; species Aerobium microcysteis. Next base: position 93,976 of record NZ_VSZS01000065.1, read on the forward strand.
TCGGCACCGTAACGATACGCGAGAGCAAGGCGGGTAAGGCTCGTCACGTTGTCCTGACTGACGAGGGAAGGGACTACTTTTTGAGTGCCACGGCCGGCAGGGCAGGGGACGAACTCATGTTCCCCAACCATGCTGGAGAACCATGGCAGAAGTCCCAGCAAGCTCGTCCGATGATCGAAGCTTGCGAGCGTGCGAAGATCAAACCGGCCATCGGCTTCCACGGGCTCCGTCATACATGGGCGTCGCTGGCGGTCATGAATGGCGTTCCATTGATGGTTGTCGCTCGAAACCTTGGACACGCCGATACGCGAATGGTGGAAAAGCACTACGGCCACCTTGCGCCCTCGTTCATCGCAGATGCCATCCGTGCCGGCGCGCCTCGTTTCGGCAATGCCGAACCATCCAACGTTGAAGCGCTGGATCGTTGGCGCGACGCGGCGGTCTCCTGACAACACGCCCTTGAGTAACGGTCATCCCGGTCGTAAGTCGCATTGCGGGACGGCACGAAATTTGCTTGGCGCTGTCAAAACATAATGTGCGGAAACTCAAGGGAGACAGCAAGTAAGGAGTAGACCAGTGGCATTTCTCAACAAAGAAACCGTGAAGCGTCGTAAGCAGTTTGGGCGTACCGAAATGTTTCCGCCCGAAGGGGTTAGGGTCGGCGACCGTCTCCGGGAAGTCGGCGACGTAACCAGCCTTGCATCGTCTATGTCCGTGGTCGGACTGGAGAACCCTATAGCCGTTCGCATGGTGAAAGAGGGGGACAGCGGCTATTTCCAGCTTGTCGCCGGGGCGCGTCGTCTTGCGGCCGCCAAGTCGCTGGGGTGGGACGCCATCGAATGTCATGTGTATGTAAACATGACCGACGACGAGGCCGAAGCGCTGGAGATTGTCGAGAACCTAGAGCGACAGGACCTCACGGCGGCCGAACGCAAGAAGTGGGTTAAGGCCCTTGCGGCGGCATATGGGCGGATGGACGCGGCAGTATCGGGACAAGATGACCCGAAACTAAGTAGCCGTGGACGCAAAGGGGAGGGTCGCCCCAAGGGGGTCGGGGCCAAGGTCGCCGAAGCCACGGGTATGTCAAAACGTCAAATCAACCGCATCCTTGCGGAAGACAAGAAGCCGGCCAAGGACGATACACCGCCGACGTTGCCGGGCCACACGTCCAGCAAGAGCCGACCACCTGCTAACGAAGTGGAGGCCGCCGGACTGGTGACGGAAGGCAACACGGAAGAGGGCCACGAGGAAGGGACGGAAGCCCCGAACGTGACCCGGTTCGGCGAGGCGAAGCGAAAGCTCGAAGAGGCGAAGAGGGGATCGCCGCTGATTGCGCGCGCCGATCACCGGGATGCGCTGTTCACGGCGATGATGGATGCTTGCGATAAGGGCGGCGTCCCTCTCTCCACCAAGGTCGGGAAGACGTGCGCCGAAGCTGCGTTGCGGTATTTCGAAACTGTAATGCGTACACCGGCCACAGAGCCCGATCTTGCCGACATGGAGTCGGTCGCTGACGGCAAGTCGACACAGACGGTGGGCTAGGCAAGCTATGACCGATCATGCTGCAAAAGCCCTATGTTTCGCTGTCCCCGTGCCGCCGTCGTGGAGCATACCTGAGAGAATGACGGGTGCGGTGCGGCGCGCTGTTGAGGCACTCTGCATGAACCCCAAGGCGACCCGTGACCATAGAGTCACGATCTTTAGGGCAATCAGTCGGTTGACCGTGCTAGGTGACCCGCTTGACGCCTACGTCCGCAGTGAAGAGCAAGGGCCGATAACGCTTGCCGTTGCCCTTGGAATCTCCAACTTCGTCGCTCGGCGCGACGAAGAGGCGACAGTGAAGCGACTAGACCGAAGCGGTTTCCAGACCTCCAAGATCGCTCCCCGCATCGGGCGGTCTGACAGGACGGTTAGGCGGCGCAAGCACCGCGATATCGCTTATAGCGGTTGGAACAGCGATGACGACCTGCGGGCGGCCGTAGTGTTCGCAACGAAGACCCGCGAGTACGCCTATGGGGGCGATTGGGACATCAAATCCCGAGTTCTGCTCTTCGACGCCGCGCGTTGGTTCGCGCTAAAGAAGCGCCCAATCTCCTTTGAGCTATGGTGGGCAATCGCCTGTGCGCTTGGCCTCGCGAGCGGCACCATGGATGGGACCGGAGGACAGCGCGGAAGATTCACGAATGATGCCGTCTTGGCATTGTGGTGCGTGCCGCAGCCTGCAAAGCTCGCAGCGGCGGCCTGCCTTGTTGTGCAGGATGAAATGTTGGGTGAACCGCGCCGGAGCAATCGCGAGCTTGCGAAGGAACTCGGCTTGCTGCCATCCGTCGTTGACCGTTTTGTCAAAACGGACACGTTCAAACAACATGTGGCGGCCCATAGACTGTACGCGTGTCAGAACGTTCGTCACGCTACCGATCCGAGTCGCCTCGTGAATATCGCCGGCAAGCTTGTACCTGCCTCGTCAGTCAGGAAGTCTGTCCGCTTTCCTACCCTTCCCGACTAGGGGGAGGGATTATCTCCGCATCGACATTGCGGAGATTTGAAGTGACCGAACACCAGACCCTCTTGCGTCTCGCTGACGTTCTTGCCCGCACCGGGCTGAAGCGTAGCACCCTCTACAACCTGATAGCACGCGGCGACTTCCCGCGTCCCATCCGGCCGCAAGGGCTACGCGTGGCGCTTTTCTCGTCGGTCGCAGTCTCCGAATGGATCGAGTCCCAACTGTCCAACGGAGAAACGAAATGACCATTGAATTGATTGCCTATCAGAAACCCGAACACGGGCCGCATACAATCGAAGGCCTGTTGGCCCGGAGTGACCCGCGCGTCGGGAAACGTTACAGCGTTATTGGAAAACGCGTCAAGGAACTGGACGCGGAAGCCGAAGGGGCGTGGCGCGCAAAAGAAGCGACCGCAGCCGATCTGACGATTGCCACGACGGCTCGCTATAGAACCGAAGAGCGCGCAAGCGAGTACCCCCTGCACGATTTCACCGCCGAAATGGCGAAAGCCGTTGAGGCCGAAAAGCTGGCCAAAGAGATTGACTCCAAGCAGAGTCAAAAGCTCACACGTGTCCAGTCGCGCGCGCACATCAACCGTGAGCAATTCGCGGCCGTGACGCGATATCTCGCGGGACGGAAAACAGGAAGCGGCCTCGCCTTCTTCGAGTCCGCCGCATACTCTGACGATCACGACGACCCGCTAGGCGCAAGCGCTGCACGCATGGCGACACTGGCAGACCGGCAGGAGAGGCGTGAGGACGCATTCAACTCGCACCAGCCCGAAGAAGTCGTGGTCCGCACGCTGTTGCGGCAGCTCGACCAGCGCGCGAACATAGGCGCTATCGAGATTTCCGGGCTCCACGGTGAGCGCCGAACGCCATCGTTCTCGTTACCGTCGGTAAGCATCAAGGCTCAACCCGCGCTCGACACCGGCAATGCCTTCCCGCGCGTACCGGATATGGAAGCGCTCGCCTGTCGCCATTGGCGCGATGAGCTTGCGGCTGAAATTCAGGAAAAGGTCGCGGCCGAGTACGCCGCGATTCCAACCGAACAGATTCTTGACGCCGACAAGCGCCGCAAGCTGCTTCGTTCACTCGACGCGGAAATCTTGGAGCTTCAACGCGAGATCGCCGATTTGACGTGGTCGCTGATCGATGCTGGGCACGACACAGACTTCCCGGCTGTCTTGCCCGCCCGCGCCATCTTGGGCGTCGAATAGCCAAAAACACCCGGCGCGGGCCGTCTTCCACCCGCGCTACCAGCGGGGCTGCGTTTTGTCGAAGGGCGCGGCCCCGCCCCCCCCTCAATCTGAAATTTAGGAGAAGTTGAATGACAATCTTTGTCAGAATCGGCGCAACCGATGAAACCGAAATCCCCTGCCATAGCCTAGAACAGTGGCACGCCATGCTTGACGCCAACCGGCGCGGCGACATTGCAGCCGTCGAACGACTTCTGGCTACCCCGCCGAAGATGATCGCGATGGCCTCAATGCTGTTGGTTCCAACGGCTGACGAGGCCGACGAACTTCCCGAGTTCGCCCGCGAGTTTTGGCGCAAATACCGTCAGCGCAACGGCGAACCCGAGCCTGTCCAGCGAGACGGCGTCCAGTTCGACGTCGCGCCCAACCGGGCAAACAAGCGGACGAATGATCTTCTTCAGCGCATCGCCGAAATGGGAGGCGGTCAGCCGTGACCGCCACACCAGTGCCCGTTCGTGGCGAGCGCCCAACCGAACCGCTGGACGTTGCCGACGCCGACGACGCTTTCCGCGACCTGCTGTCAACGACACGCGATCCCGTCGCGGCGGCTGTCCTCGTCGCCGGGCTCCTAATCGCCGAAGCGCTTCGCGAGCGCCCCTAGCGCGGCCGGCGGGTCGGAGCGGTTCTCTCCGGCGTTCCGGCCCGCCAACCTCTGTGGACGTTCATGGATGCCCGTGGATCGTCGCTAAATTGCTGTTTTTGCTGCATAATTTATGCGCAAGCGCATAGCCGAAGCGCTTCTCGTTTCATGTTGTCGGGGCTTTCGGCTGGTCCCGACACAGGGGGCACGGGTGGTTCTCCTATGGCCGCTCGTGCCCGCCCCATAGGAGTCTGCATGACCCAGCCGACCTTTGATCTTGATGGCGCGCGGCGTCACCTATCTGCCCTGACAGGTGAGCCGGACCCCGTCGTCGCTTTTCAGCTTTTCAGCGACGCCGACAAGACCAACACACGCCTTGCACGAGGGTTGCACGGCCGCCTAGACGACGTGCTGCCTCGTCTAACGGAAGCCCAGCGCCATGGATGCGGCGTCTTCGTGAGCGTCAACGAAACCGATGGCCGCGCCCGACGCAAAGAGAATATGCGCCATGCCCGCGCGCTCTTCCTCGATATGGACGGTGCGCCCTTGCCGGACACGTGGACCGTTGAGCCGCACCTAGTCGTGGCATCGTCCTGCCACGATGGCGTGAGCAAGTTTCAGTGCTGGTGGTTTGTTCAGCCCACTACCAAATGGGACGTATGGCAAAAGACAGAACGGGCGCTTGTCGAGCGCTACGGCGGCGATCCTAAATGTACGCTGACCACACAAGTTGGCAGGCTGGCGGGCTTCTACCACCTGAAGCGCCCGGCGCATCCGTGGCAGGTTCGTATTGTCCACGATGCTGGCGACGTGGCGCGGCACACGCTTGACGATCTGGTGGAAGCCTTCGGCTTCGACTTGTCCGCGATCACGCTGCCCCGCGCGCCTCACGTCAATGCTGGCGACCGGCCGCCGCCCAATGGCTGGGATGCTGACTTTGACGTCCTTGCCGCCCGCCGCCTTGTATCGGACCCCGATAACTGGACCGCCACGAGCGACGGGGCCGTTAGTATCTATCAGATGGCCTGCCGTCTGCGCGATCTTGGTATTTCGCAAGGACTCGCCGTCGAACTGATCCGCGAACACGTTCCGGTTTTCCCCGATGCATGGCCTGACGATCATGTGGAGCGCAAGACCGCGCACGCATACCGCTACGGCCAGAACGACGCGGGCGTGTCGAGCCTTGAGGCCGACCGGCTCCACTTCGCCAACGCATTTTCCGATGACGACCTATTGCGGCGCGTCGATGCGGAAGAGAAGGCAAGAGCCGCTGCGATGTTCGGGCGCAAGGTGTCCGACCATGCGTGACCTGCCCACCGATCTGGAAACCGAAACGGAGACGGAACCGCACAACCGCTTCACTCACCTTTTCGCCATCACTCCGAAGCGCCGGGAACGACTGTTCCGGCCCGACAACCTGACGCTCCTTGCGGAACTGAAGGTCACGCACCGGGCGATGTACGAACGCTTGATGCGCCACCTTACCGACAACGGCGTATCGAAGCTGCGTGAACTTGAAGCGGCCGTGGACAGGCGAGTTCGGGCAATCGAGAAGGCCGCGCGCAATCGTGGTGAGCCGGACAGCGGCAACGTCTCCCCGCTCGCCATGGCCCGGCGCTTTCGTGATGAGGTCCACCCCACGTTGCTCTGGTATGAAAGCGATTGGCTGCTCTACCGTGGCACCCACTATGATCTGGTTGAGCCCGATCTTGTGAAGCGCGACGTCTACGCCTTCATTGAAGATGCTGGCGGATCGCCCGACGCAAAGACAGTCAGCAATGTGCTGGACGCCCTGAAGGGCGTGGCGCTAGTCGAGCGCGGAACCTTTGCGCCCCCTTGCTGGCTGGACGCCGAAGAGGGCGACTTGCCCGCAGGGAAAATCCTGGCATGTGGCAACGGCCTATTGCACCTGCCCACCGGTGCGTTGTTGCCGTCGTCGTCGCGGTTCTTCACGCGCAACGGCTTGCCATATGACTATGACCCCGCAGCGCCGGAACCGGCTCACTGGCTGAAATTCCTTGCCGATCTATGGGGCCATGATCCCGAACAAATTAGGCTGTTGCAGGAACTATTCGGTTATCTGCTGATCCCCGATACCAGCCTGCAAAAGTTCTTCGTCCTGCTGGGGCCGCCGCGTAGCGGCAAGGGCACAATTCTGCGTGTGCTGGACCGCCTCCTAGGATCGACCAGCATATGCAGCCCGACGCTGGAGCATCTTGGGACGCGGTTCGGCCTTCAGGGCACACTAGGCAAGACGCTTGCCGTCATCGCCGATATGCGTCTTCCGACCGGGCGCAACGCCGACCGCCAGAACATCGTCGGCAACATTCTGCGCATCGTTGGCGAAGACCCGGTGGACGTAGAGCGCAAACACGTCGGCGGCGCGCTGACTGTTCGGCTCGCTATCCGCATCCTGATAGCCACGAACTTACCACCCGCCCTGCCGGACGTCAGCGGAGCGCTGACCGGCCGTCTCGTAGCGTTGAAAATGACAGAGTCTTTCCTTGGCCGTGAAGACCTGACACTGGACCGCCGGCTTCAAGCCGAACTCCCCGGAATCCTCAATTGGGCTATCGGGGGCTGGCGGCGCTTGCATGAGCAAGGCCATTTCACGGTCACGGCCGCCAGCCGCGACGTTGCCGACAACATGGCCGATCTGGCTTCGCCCCTAAACGCCTTCCTGCGCGATTGCTGTGAACTGGACCCCGAAGTATCGACGCCGAAAGGGGACGTATGGGCGGCATACCAATCATGGACGCTTCAGCAGGATTTGCCTCTTGGATATTCCAGCCCGAATTTCTTCCATCGCGATCTGGAGGTAGCGGCCCGGCACAAGATCAAGACCGTTCGGCCTCGTGGCGATGATGGCCGCTCTTATCATTGGGCCGGTATTCGGATGTTGCAGCCTGCCCCTCACCCCGAAAGGAGTTAGCGCCATGTCCAAGGAAAAGGCCCTCGTGGCACGTGGCGCTGGCAAATGGGGCTTGGACGATTTCCCCAAGACCGGTTGGGAATGCGTGGGCACCACGGACTTGGGCAGCGCGGTCGCCACGTGTGAAATGTGCGAGTATATGGCGATCCGTTATGTCCAGCACATGCAGCACCCCAGCGGTCTTGAACTGAAAGCGGGCTGCGAATGCGCCGGGCACATGACGGGCGATCTGGTGGCTGCACAAGGCCGTGATAAGGCCATGAGGAATGCCGCTTCCCGTCATCGAAACCGTCAAAGATCACTTGAGAAGGACAAACGGCGGCTGGAGCCGTTGCGGAACAATCCTTCTGCGATCCGGCAGATTCAAAGCATCCACCGCCGGGCCATGATCCGGGCAAGTGAGGCGACCGCCGAATACGAGAAGCATCCCAGCACGCCGCATTTCGACATGGAACTTGAGGCAGGCATGTTTGCCTTAGAGGCCGAAGCGGCCGTGGAAGCTGTCAAACAACAGCAGCCACCATACCGACTTCGCAAGGAACTATTGGCCTCCCATTGGACGCCGACTCCAAAAGGCCAGCGGCTCGAAACCTCACAAGGCGATATGGTGCAAGCATTCCAACGTGCGGACGGCTCATTCAGCTTTGGCTATCAGTTGCGCAGACGGAAGATGGTGTGGTCGGCTAAAGAGTTCCCGACACTTGAGCAAGCCATGAGCAAAGGTCGGATGTATCTGATCCTAGACTTGAGAAGGGCGGGCAGACTGCCAGAGTTGCCGAAGCTGTAGCCACGGACATGCTGTCATGGTGGCCATGGGCGATCTGGTCCGGGTGGTCTAGGCGGTCACACCCTTTTCCCGCCCTTTAGGAATTTCTCGCACACACATATCCTCTATCCATATTTTATCGCGCACGGAAAATTTCACACATAATAGATGTGTGTGAGAAAAGCCGAATAGGCGGACAAGGGTGTGACCGCCTAGACCACCTAGACCATGGCCGGCCACAACAGCGACCTTCATGGGCGACTACGATGCGGCCGGACTGTTGCTTCAGGTTTTTCCGACTGCCAAGATCATGCGAATATGCGCACTGTCCGTTAGGAGATGCCCCAGCATGTCAGCGAAAACCGCGATGTTGCTGTATCTGGCCCTTGCCACTCCGGCCTTGGCTGAAGAACCAACGGTGGCACTATGGGGCTGGGGAGGCGAAAGCTGTGGTCGCTGGCTTGAAATCCGACAAGGTCGCGCGACAATGCCGCGCGCTAACGAAGCCATGACCCAATGGGTTCTCGGCTACCTGACCGCCTACAATACCTTTGTTAGTCGTACAGGTGACGTTTTCGCAAGGACCGATGCAGCGGCTATAAACGTGCTCGTTGATCGTGAATGTTCATCGGAGCCACAACAGCTTATCGCACCAGCGGTTGCCACTGTTATCCGCCTGCAAGAACATCGCGAGGATGGCGGCTCCGACGAATGACTTTGAGGCCGGCCAGAATTTTTCCGGCTGGCGGGTCCTCCCTGCGATTCAAATGCCATGCGGGGGTGCGAAGCGCGATCTGTGCCCAGCTATAGGATTTTCGTCCTATAGACTACCCGATTTGCCCGGCAACAGGACAGGAATGTTGTCCTATATGGCTTTCGGCCTACCGTCGCTTTGGTGTTGGGGTTGAAAGCCGAGTCGCGTGCGGGACGCCGGGCCGGCTGAAAGGCTTGCGGCTTATGGCATTGCCGAATTTGACCGGGTAGTTCGCCTTTTCGACCCGCATAGCCGTTGCCGTTCATTCGACAACGGAAGGGTGGGTTTTTTGGCCGTTGCGGTGCCGGGAGCGCGATGAGCCTGCAAAGCGCACCAATACAGGCGGAACGCAATAGTTAATTGCATGCTCTATCGGACGAACGTATGATGCCACGTCGCCCGAAGTTCAACGGCACACGGGCGCTTGGGAGAGTAAATCGCGCTTTCGCCCCATGTGGAGAAAGCTTATGTCTCATTTCGGCTTGTCGTACTACGGCATCGCTAGTCCGAAGCAGTTGACCGTTATGAGGACGGCGCTGGACGCCTATTGCAAGCGCAACGGCATTGAGTCCAACGACCTAGAACGTGAAGATATTGGCCGGTTGATAGTCACACTCTTCAGCAACGGTGCGACTACGGCCCGCCAACTGGACATCGCGCTTGAGATGGTCGCGGCATGCACTTCCGCGTCCAAAACTCGCACCATGGGCAAAATGTCCGCCTCCCCAGCGGAAGCCTCCTGCCCATCGGCCAACCCCTCTTACAGGAGTCATCGTCGGTGGAGGCCTGTGCTCAAAGGGCTTGCCCATCTTCGGGCGTGGCGTTCGCGCCGACGTCGTGGTCGGGATGAGGAAGGTTCCAAGGAACGCTAGAGGATCGAGCCGGAGGCCAAGCGTGGTTATCGAGTACGCGCTGACCGTGCCGCATGGCAGCACCTCAAAATGGTTATCCGGGAATGCGGCGCTAGCATAGGGCCTCGACAGATTGCCAGTCTATGAAAGGGCTACATCGTCTGCTATCATCAATTGCAGCGGCCCCTCCATACAACAATAATGCCGCGCTTACCACTCACGTCACCTTAGAGCCATTGGCCAATCTGCTTTTGTTTGGCACGAGGTGACAGCATGGCATTCCACAACGTCGGAAATTATTGGCTCGCCAATGGCGGTTCCATGTGGGTAACGATCCGATTCACACCTGCGGGCGTCGGCGTGGATCGCGGGGCCCAATGGATCATGGCCGATCCCAAGCCCTTCAACACCTTCCCGACTCCATCGGGAACTACCCAGCTCGAATCCAGCCGTTTTCAGAAGCGCTTCGTATATCGCAACGGCGGAACGGATTGGTCCTACAACTGCCTAGTTGAGAACACGCGTTCACCCGGTTGGAATGCGACGCATTTCAGTCTGACGGGAGGCGGCAATGTCTAGCGAACTCAATATGCTCATTATCCGCGACGAAAACGGTGAGGTCATCGGGGCGCGAATCGATGAACCCAACGAGTATGGCATCGTAACGTTCATCACTCCCTCGACACCTTCACACACTCTTTATCAGGTGTCGGACTTCCCTAGGGAGATTGCTGCCTTGACCGATCCGAACGCGTTCCAGACTGCCATTAACGGGCATGTCCGTTCAATCGCGGCAAATCTCACTCTGACAACTGCGGATGAATTGAACGCGCAATATTCCCGACTTTTGGATGCACAGGGCAAGTAGACTGGCAACTGAATGACGCAGATACCCAATGACGGCCGTTCGCGACATGGGGCGCAAGAAGGAACCTTACAGGCTGACTACGATGCCTTAATTGCGCGCCACGTCGCGGCCGGTTGGTCCGAAGGCGAATTGGCGCTCGCCATGGAACGGCTAGCGCAAGAGCATATAGGGAACTTGGCGAGGCACGATGCCAGTGAGCTATCGACGGCGGCACGCTACGAAGCGCAGTTCTCCGACTTGCCAGTGGGTGACGACGAGCCGCCTAGCGTCCGCAGGAAGGCGCTGGCGTATGGAGCCCTGATAATCGTGGCGGGTGTGCTGGTGACGCTGCTAGGGGCGCTGGTGGCTATCTAAATCCTGGACTTCCGCCACCCGGCCGCGCGCGCTTCGGCCTCGCTGCAAAACCAGCGTTCGCCATGTTGAGGCGATATCACCGTGTCGTGGTAATACCGCTGGCCGGGGACGTGATAGATGCGCTCGCCAGTCTCAATCGACACGTTGCCTTTGATCGTGCAGCCCGAACCGGGAGCCATCGCTTTGAAGCTTCCGAGCGATGCACCGCCGGACGTGTAGCCAACGCCCGCCGCGCTCGCCAGCAACAAGCCAGTCAGCATCGCCGGCACGGATAGCCTCTTGCGCGCCGCTCGCTTGCGGCGGGCCTCTTCGTCAAAGCGATACTTGCGCGCACCGCGCCAGTTCGATGAGTAGTCACGACGGGCCATTGTGACACGATGACCGAAAGCGCATGATGTTTGATGAAGCTAACCAGTAGGATTTGAGCGAATGGCACGTGGCGGGTGTTCACTGACTTTGGCCTTCCCCCGGCGACGCTGTCTCCTGCGGTTCGTGTGAGGCCGTGAAATCGGCAAGACGCATAAAGGATAGCCCTCCAATTACTAGCGCGACTATAGCGCCTAAGGTCAGGAGGGCGGCTCCCAGTTGAAACAGCGTCCCGACCGCAAAGAGGCGTTTGGACTTCTTCGTCTCACGCACGAAGGGTCGGTCGAAGTGGTGCGTCTCTTGGCCTTTCGACCAAATGAAGAATGCCTGTGAGATGTAGGCACAACCCGGTGCAGCGACACATGCGAGGACGGCAATGAAGAATGCGAGCAAGGCGGCATTAAAATCGGCGACTGCTGTAGTTCCACGCAATGCGATGGCATTGGCTGAATAGAACCCTAGCAGTGCAGCAATGCCCCCAGCCGCCGCCAGAGCGGGTGCGCGCATGGCCGCATTACCAAATCCGGCAACCATGCTCATTTCGCTGTCCATGCCCTTATTCGCTGCGGCATGCGCGAGGCGCGCGCTTTCATATTCGATTGATCGTTCGTCAGACGACATCTTCTCCCCCCTCATCGACCATCGGCATTATAGCATATGAGACGCGATGCCCGTGGCAGTGCCGCGTATTGCAAGCTAGCCGCTGACACTCGGTTGGACAAAAGTTGGACAAAAATGGAGGGAAGGGGGCTAACCCCTTGAAATTTCTGGCACGCCCAACGGGAATCGAACCCGTGTTTCCGCCGTGAAAGGGCGGCGTCCTAGACCGCTAGACGATGGGCGCTTGCCAGAACGAGGTGGCTTATAGGGGGCATCGCCGCCGGGAGCAACCCATCTTTGAGCCCACGACGGGAAAAAATCGTGGATTTACCTGCGGCTATTTGCGCCGGCGGCAGCGCCAGTTCCAGTCGCGCTCCGGGCCGACGTCGATGTGCACGGATTCGGTGTGGCAATAGGTGCCGACGCCGCCACGGCCGGGCATGGTGCGCACGAATTCGGCCAGTTCCCACTTGCTCACGCCCTCGACCTGCACGTCGGCCGCCGCGCAATACATGTGCAGCGAGTTGCGTGCGCCGCGCGCCCTGCGGTTGCGCTCCGAATTGCGGTAGCCGGAGGTGACCACGACCTTGCGGCCATAGTGATTCTCGACGGTCTTGAGCACCCGCACCAGCGATGGCTTGAGGCAGGCGACGTCGACATGCTCGGTCTGCTTCATCAGCCCGTTCGGCGCCAGCCGGGCGAGGCCGGCGGCGGAGGCTACCTGATACAGGCTCGAATCCTCGTGCAGGTCTATGTCGCTGTCGTCGTCGACGCCGGAGCGGCGCGAGATTTCGAACAGCGCGTTCTGGCGAACGCCGGGCAGGGCGGCTTCGCCCCCGCGCGGAATGATCGGGCTCGCCGCCGCCGGGCTTGTGGACGCAAGCTGGACGATCGGCGCAGTAGGCGTCGTGGAGGCCGTTTGCGTCGTCGAGGCGGTCTGCGTGTTCGAGGTCGCTATCAGCGGCCGTGCGGCCTGCTGCGGTGCGGTTGCGGCGCGGGCCGGCTGTGCGCCGAAGAGATTGGCGAGGAAACCGCGCTTCTTGGGTTCTTCCGCAAGAGCCAGCGCCTCGGACGCTGCCGGCGACGGGTTTTCGGCAAACTGGGTCGGCTGTTGCGCGGGGTCTTCCTGCGCTGCCTGCGGGGCCGCGACAGGCTGTGGCTGCGCTGGCTGGGGTTGGCCTGGCTGCGGCGCGGCGGCGGCCACTTCCGTTGGCGCCTGCGGCTGCTCGCCCTGCATCGGCTGCGCCGTCGTCTCGGCAGCCACCGTTTCCTGCCCGGCGGCAGCCTGCGCCTGTGCGATGGCGGCGGCCTCCTCGGCGGAAACCGGGCGCAGCGTCGGCGCTTCTACGACGGCCTCGGGCAGCGAAGGGTCGTCCTCGTCCATGACGAACTGGTTCGCGACGACCGGGGCGGAACTGGCGGTGTTGATCGTCTGGCCGGCAAAGTCGGAGCCGGCATCTGCAGCCATCTGCTGCGCGGGCGAGAAGCCCATGAAGGTATTGTCGTCGCCGGAAGTGGCACAGGACGCAAGGAGGATGGATGCCAGCGCTGCAACGACAGCACGTCGTCCCCCGCGTTTCGAGCGCGTTCCCTCACACGTCAATGCAAACCCCTTCCAAGAGCCGGGCCAGAATCAAGATCTCACGCTCCGATTATGCGGTGGAGCCGTCTTTTCCCCCTTGCCCGGAACGAGACGTACCGAATCCCGAACCATTCCGCAACCACCCGGCTAGGGATGAATTGAGGCAAGATCATGATTCTGCCGCTAAATCGCCTGTTTCCGTCTAAGCCGGGCAGGCGGGAGAAATCCGTCAGCGAAGACGCTTGGGGCGCGGGTCGGCGAGTTCGCCTGCCAGCCTGCGGTCCAGATAGTCCGCGCACTCCTCGATCAGCAGGTCCGCGTCGTTGGAAAAGAAGTGATTTGCGCCCGGCATCGTCTTCTGGGTGATGGTGATGCCCTTCTGGGTATGGAGCTTGTCGACCAGCCCCTGCACGTCCTTGGGTGGCGCCACCTTGTCGGCATCGCCATGGATGATGAGGCCGGAAGACGGGCACGGCGCGAGGAACGAAAAGTCGTAGATGTTCGGCTGCGGCGCGATCGAGATGAAGCCCTCGATCTCGGGCCGCCGCATCAGGAGCTGCATGCCGATCCACGCGCCGAAGGAGTAGCCGGCCACCCAGCAGGTCTTGGAATCGGGATGCAGCGACTGCACCCAGTCGAGTGCTGCGGCGGCGTCCGAAAGCTCGCCCGTACCGTGGTCGAACTCGCCTTGGCTGCGGCCGATGCCCCGGAAATTGAAGCGCAGCGTGGTGAAATCGCGCTTCTGGAACATGTAGAACAGGTCGTAGACGATCTTGTTGTTCATCGTTCCCCCGAACTGCGGGTGCGGATGAAGGATGATCGCTATCGGCGCGTTCTTTTCCTTGGAGGGCTGGTAGCGACCCTCGATACGGCCGGCGGGACCTGCGAAAATGACCTCGGGCATACTTACTCCGGTTTTCGACGCATCCGGCGCGTCATTGTGGCGTCGGAAGCAGGGGCAACTCCGCCCCGTGGACTTGACGGGGCGTGGCCGTCACCCTAGAAGCTAGTTTAGAATAATTCAAAACTGGTAGGCCAAGTCGCCCGCCGGTTTGCAAAGCGGGTAAATAGGACGGCTGGCCTTGCAATTTCAAGGAAAAACACCGACTTCCCGCCACGATGCCGATTGAAGGAGCACAAGGCCCGCGATGACGGCCAGCCGCGTCTATCTCGACCACAATGCAAGCGCGCCGCTGCTGCCTGCGGCGCGTGATGCGATGCTGGCCGCGCTCGACCTGACGGCCAACCCGTCATCCGTGCATCATGAGGGTCGCGAGGCGCGCCGCCTCATCGAAACCGCGCGCCGCGAGGTTGCGGCACTTTGCAATGCGAAGCCCGATCATGTCGTCTTCACGTCGGGTGCCAGCGAGGCCGCGGCCCTTGTGCTGACGCCGGATTGGCGGATGGGGCGCTCGCCGGTCGTCTATTCGAAGCTTTATGTCGCCGAGACGGATCATTCCGTCATCGTTGCCGGCGGGCGCTTTGCCGCGTCGGACATCGTGCTTCTGCCGGTGGATGGCAACGGCCGGCTGGATATCGATGCGCTGAAGGCCGCGCTTTCCGCGCATGACACGTCGCGGGGCCTGCCGCTGGTTGCGATCCATCTTGCAAACAACGAGAGCGGCGTCATCCAGCCCGCCGCGCAGATCGCGGCCATCGTGCATGAGGCGGGCGGCGTGCTGGTGCTCGATGCCGTGCAGGCAGGCGGGCGCGTTTCGCTCGACATGACAGGGCTTTGCGCGGATTTCCTGATTCTCGCCGCTCACAAGATCGGCGGTCCCAAGGGCGCAGGCGCGCTTGTGGGCAACTCCGACGTCCTGATGCCGGCTCCGATCGCCACCGGCGGTGGCCAGGAGAAGGGCCACCGCGCCGGCACGGAGAACTACGCCGCCATCGCCGCATTCGGCGTCGCTGCCCGCGAGGCGCTTGAAAAGCTGCCGCTGGCGGGCGAGCTGCTGGCCAGGCGCGAGCGCGTCGAGGCGGCGATCCGCGATGTCTCGCAAGACGCGGTGATCTTTGCCGCGGATGCCGAGCGCCTGCCCAACACCGTCTTCTTCGCCATTCCCGGCGTGAAGGCGGAAACGGCGCTCATCGCCTTCGATCTGGCGGGCGTTTCCGTGTCTGCCGGCTCGGCCTGCTCGTCGGGCAAGGTCGGCGCCAGCCGCGTGCTCAAGGCCATGGGCTACGGCGACACGGTCAGCGGTATCCGCGTGTCGGTCGGGCACTCGACCACCGATGCCGAGATCGACAGGTTCGCGGCCGCCTTGCGCCAGTTCGTCCAGCGCAGGAGCAGTGCGGCGTAGGAAGAGGTTTTTCTGGGCTTGGGCGCGCTAAGCACGTGCATTCATGGCAAGCCCGCACTATGTAACGCGCATCTGCGGCTTGCCGCATATGCGATTTCGAAAACTGCCGGGCCTTGACCTCGGCGAGGATGGAGAGCGCCGATGCCTGCTGTGCAGGAAACGATCGAGCAGGTCCGCAAGATCGATGTGGACCAGTACAAGTACGGATTCGAGACCGAGATCGAGACCGACAAGGCTCCCAAGGGCCTGAACGAAGATATCATCCGGTTCATTTCCGACAAGAAGAGCGAACCCGCTTGGATGCTGGAGTGGCGTCTGGGCGCGTATCGCCGCTGGCTGACGCTGGAAGAGCCGAACTGGGCCCGCGTCGAATACCCGAAGATCGACTTCCAGGACCTCTACTATTACGCCGCACCAAAGAACCAGTCCGGCCCGAAGTCGCTCGACGAGGTCGATCCGGAACTGCTGCGCGTCTATGAGAAGCTGGGCATCCCGCTGCGCGAGCAGGAGATCCTGGCCGGCGTTCAGAAGGATGCCGACGAGGATGGCGCAAACGACAACGTCTACAAGTCCGGCCGCGTGGCCGTCGACGCCGTGTTCGATTCCGTCTCCGTCGTCACCACCTTCAAGGACGAGCTGGCCAAGGCCGGCGTCATCTTCTGCTCGATCTCGGAAGCGATCCGCGAGCATCCCGAGCTGATCCAGAAATATCTCGGCTCCGTGGTGCCTACGACCGACAATTTCTACGCCACGCTCAATTCGGCGGTCTTCACCGACGGTTCGTTCGTCTACGTGCCCAAGGGCGTGCGCTGCCCGATGGAGCTGTCCACCTACTTCCGCATCAACGAGAAGAACACCGGCCAGTTCGAGCGCACGCTGATCATCGCCGACGAAGGCTCCTACGTCTCCTATCTGGAGGGCTGCACCGCCCCGCAGCGCGACGAAAACCAGCTTCACGCCGCCGTGGTCGAGCTGATCGCGCTGGACGACGCCGAGATCAAGTACTCGACCGTGCAGAACTGGTATCCCGGCGACGCGCAGGGCAAGGGCGGCATCTACAACTTCGTCACCAAGCGTGGCGACTGCCGCGGCAGGAACTCCAAGATTTCGTGGACGCAGGTCGAGACCGGTTCGGCGATCACGTGGAAATATCCGTCCTGCATCCTGCGCGGCGACAACTCGCGCGGCGAGTTCTATTCGATCGCGGTGTCCAACGGCCACCAGCAGATCGACTCGGGCACCAAGATGATCCACCTCGGCAAGAACACGTCGAGCCGCATCATCTCCAAGGGCATTTCGGCCGGCAAGTCGAACAACACCTATCGCGGCCAGGTTTCGGCCCACCGCAAGGCGGAGAACGCGCGCAACTTCACCCAGTGCGACTCGCTGCTGATCGGCAACGAATGCGGCGCGCATACCGTGCCCTACATCGAGGCTAAGAACTCGACCGCCCAGTTCGAGCACGAAGCCACCACGTCCAAGATTTCCGAGGACCAGCTCTTCTATGTGATGCAGCGCGGCATCCCGGAGGAAGAGGCGATCGCGCTGATCGTCAACGGCTTCGTCAAGGAAGTGATTCAGGAACTGCCGATGGAGTTCGCCGTAGAGGCGCAGAAGCTCATCGGCATTTCACTCGAGGGATCGGTCGGCTGAGCCGGCAAGCGAAATTCAGGAAGAACACAGATGCTTGAGATCAAGAACCTTCATGCCCGCATCGCCGAAGATGGCACCGAGATCATCCGCGGCCTGAACCTCACCGTGAACAAGGGCGAGGTCGCCGCCATCATGGGGCCGAACGGCTCCGGCAAGTCGACCCTGTCCTACATCCTCGCCGGGCGCGAGGACTACGAGGTCACGGAAGGCGACATCCTTTACAATGGCGAGTCCATCCTGGAGATGGACCCGGCGGAGCGCGCGGCGGCGGGCATCTTCCTCGCCTTCCAGTATCCGATGGAGATACCGGGCGTCGCCACGATGGAGTTCCTCAAGGTGGCGATGAACTCGCAGCGCAAGGCGCGCGGCGAAGACGAACTGAAGATCCCCGACCTGCTCAAGCGGGTGAAGGAAGCCGCCGGTTCTCTCAACATCGACATGAACATGCTCAAGCGTCCTCTCAATGTCGGCTTTTCCGGCGGCGAGAAGAAGCGCGCGGAAATCCTGCAGATGAAGCTGCTGGAGCCCAAGCTGTGCGTGCTGGACGAGACCGATTCCGGCCTCGACATCGACGCGCTCAGGATCGTTTCCGACGGCGTCAACGCACTGCGCTCGCCCGACCGCGCCATCGTGGTCATCACCCACTACCAGCGCCTGCTGGAGCACATCGTGCCCGATAGTGTGCACGTGCTCTACAAGGGGCAGGTCATCAAGTCCGGCGACAAGAGCCTCGCGTTCGAGCTGGAAGCGAATGGCTATGCCGGCGTGATCGACGAGGCGGCTTGAGGCGAATGATGAACATTCATGCTTCCCCCAAGCTGACGCCGGCCGAGGCCGCGCTGGTCGAGGCGTTTTCAGAGCGGGTTTCCGAACTGCCGGGCGACGCCGACGTGACGATCGCGCGTGACGATGCCGTGGAGTTGCTGAAGGCCGGTCTTCCCACGCGGCGCATCGAGGCCTGGCACTACACGGATTTGCGGCGTCTGCTTTCGACTGTCCCTGCTTTCGATCCGGCCGCAGCACCCGAGGCGCTTCGTCCGCTGGTCGAAGGTTCGACCGTACTCACGGTCGCCAACGGCATCGCGTCCGAGCCGAGCTCGATCGACGGTGTGTCGGTTACGCGCTTTCAGGATTTGCTGATGGCGGGCGGCCCGCAGGCGGCCATGGCGCCGGCAGATTCGGCCGACGCTGTAGGCGCCATCAACGCCGCGTTTGCTTCCGATGGCTTCGGCCTGAAGATCGCGGACGGCGTTGAGCTTGCCGCGCCCATCGAACTGCAGAACCTGCAGGCCGGTGGCCAGGTCCACGCCCGGTTCCCGGTTGTGGTGGGCGCTGGCGCCAAGGCTACGCTGGTCGAGCGGCAGGCGGGCAGCGGTGCCGGCCTTGCAAGCTCGGTAGCCACGCTCGAAGTGGGCGAGGGGGCCGAAATAGTCTGGGTCATCGTCCAGGAGCAGGCGGCAACGGCCACGCATCTGGGCCAGATCAATGCGACCATCGGCAAGGATGCCAAGCTCACGATCTTCATCATGAACGCGGGCGCCAAGCTCGTGCGTCAGGAAGTGCGCGTCGACGCGGCGGGCGAAGGGTCGGATTTCAAGCTGCGCGGGGTCAACCTGCTGGGCGGCGACACCCACTGCGACGTCACCATGGTGCTCGACCATTCCGCACCGCACACGACCTCGACCGAGATCATCCGCAACGTCGTCACCGATCGGGCGCACGGCGTGTTTCAGGGGCAGATCAAGGTTGCTGCGATCGCGCAGAAGACCGACGCGAAGATGGCGTGCAACACGCTGCTTCTGTCCGACGACGCGGAGTTTTCGACCAAGCCGGAGCTGGAAATCTTCGCCGACGACGTGGCCTGCGGCCACGGCGCTACGGTAACCGAGATCGACGGCAACCACTTGTTCTACCTGATGGCGCGCGGCGTGCCGGAGAAGGCGGGCCGCGGCCTGCTCATCAAGGCGTTCCTTGCCGAGATCATCGAGGAGCTGGACGACGAGGCACTGGTCGGCGCGCTGGAAGAAAAGCTGGACGGCTGGTTCGCCACGCACGGCTGATGGAAGGAGTGCGGCCGCGGCCGCTGACTGAAATGGACCAGAAAGTCGAGAACGCTCCCTACGATGTCGAGGCGATCCGCCGCGACTTCCCCATCCTGTCGCGAGAGGTCT
Source organism: Neoaquamicrobium microcysteis (assembly GCF_008180155.1). Classification (GTDB taxonomy): domain Bacteria; phylum Pseudomonadota; class Alphaproteobacteria; order Rhizobiales; family Rhizobiaceae; genus Aerobium; species Aerobium microcysteis. Next base: position 113,517 of record NZ_VSZS01000065.1, read on the forward strand.
ACGGCAAGCCGCTGGTCTATCTCGACAACGGCGCATCTGCACAGAAGCCGCAGGCGGTCATCGACGCGATCACGCACGCCTATTCTAATGAATACGCCAATGTTCATCGCGGGCTGCATTTCCTCTCCAACGCGGCGACGGACGCCTACGAGAAGGCACGCGAGACCGTGCGCCGCTTTCTCAATGCGGGCAGCGTGGACGAGATCGTCTTCACCAAGTCCACCACCGAGGCGATCAACACCGTCGCCTATGGCTGGGGCATGCCCAATATCGGCGAGGGCGACGAGATCGTCATCTCGATCATGGAGCATCACTCCAACATCGTGCCCTGGCATTTCATCCGCGAGCGGCAGGGCGCGAAGCTGGTCTGGGTTCCTGTCGATGACGACGGTGTGTTCCGCATCGAGGATTTCGAGAAGTCGCTGACGGAGCGCACCAAACTGGTCGCGATCACGCATATGTCCAACGCGCTCGGCACCGTCACGCCGGCCAAGGAAATCGTCCGCATCGCCCATGAGCGCGGCATTCCCGTGTTGCTCGACGGCAGCCAGGCTGCCGTGCACATGCCGGTCGACGTGCAGGATCTCGGCTGCGACTGGTACGTGCTCACCGGCCATAAGATGTACGGCCCGTCCGGCATCGGCGTGCTGTACGGCCGCAAGGAGATGCTGTCCGCCATGCGTCCCTTCCAGGGTGGCGGCGAGATGATCGAGAACGTCACCGAAGAGACGGTGACCTACAACGAACCGCCGCACCGCTTCGAGGCGGGCACGCCGCCCATCGTGCAGGCGATCGGGCTGGGCGCGGCACTCGAATACATGGAACGCATCGGCCGCGAGCGCATCGCCGCGCACGAGGCCGAACTGGTCGCATACGCGCATGAGCGCCTGCATGGGATCAATTCGCTGCGCATCTTCGGCAACGCCCCGGGCAAGGGCGCGATCGTGTCCTTCGAGCTTCAGGGCATCCACGCGCACGACGTCTCGATGGTGATCGACCGGTCCGGCGTCGCCGTGCGCGCGGGCACGCATTGTGCCCAGCCATTGCTCAAGCGCTTCGGCGTGACCTCGACATGCCGGGCCTCCTTCGCCATGTATAATACGAAGGCGGAGGTGGACGTGCTCGTGGAGGCGCTCGAAAAGGCGCGCAAATTCTTCGGATGACCGACATGACGGATGAAACTGCAACGACCCCTCAGACCGATGATGCGCTGCCGGCGAGTGGCGCAGCCGTTTCGGCATCCACGATCCCGAGCGACGAACTCGCGCGGCTGACCGACGATATCGTCGGCGCGCTGAAGACGGTCTACGACCCCGAAATTCCTGCCGACATCTATGAGCTGGGCCTGATCTACCGGATCGACATCGAGGATGACCGTTCGGTCAAGATCGATATGACGCTCACCGCTCCCGGCTGTCCGGTGGCCGGCGAGATGCCCGGCTGGGTCGAAAACGCGGTCGGTGCGGTCGAAGGCGTGTCGGGCGTCGACGTGAAGATGGTTTTCGATCCGCCATGGACGCCGGATCGCATGTCCGAAGAGGCGCAGGTCGCCGTCGGCTGGTACTGAGTTGCTTGCAAGTGCTCCGAATCTTCACCATCTTCGGGTTACACACATCGTTCCGCCGGCCTTGAACCGGCGCTGAATGGAGAAGGCAATGGGCAGATTTCAGGTAATGTCGATGACCGACGCCGCAGCAGACCGCGTGCGCGAGATCGTTGCTGCGCGCGATGGCGCGCGGGGCATCCGCGTCGGCGTCAAGAAGGGCGGCTGCGCGGGCATGGAATACACCATCGACCTCGTCAGCGAGCCCAACGCCGCCGACGACCACATCGAGCGGGGCGACGCTCATGTCTGGGTCGCGCCGGAGGCTGCCCTGTTCCTGCTCGGCACCGAGATGGATTTCGAGAGGACGACGCTGCGCACCGGCTTCACCTTCCACAACCCGAACCAGTCGTCGGCCTGCGGCTGCGGCGAATCCGTCGAGCTCAAGCCCGCCGATCTGAAGACGCTGGCCGAGGCGAGGGCGGCTGCGGGCGCAGCCTAGTCGATCCACAATCCACGCTTCCTGTGCCAGCCCTCTATCGATTCCTGCGGATAGAGGTCGAACGTCACGTCGCCCTTTTTCACGTTCGGCACCACCCATGACGCCTTGTATTTGAGCATCAGGTGCACGCGCTCCGGCGCTTCCGGCAGGTCGTTATCGATCGCCGACGCGAAGGGGTGGACGAGCTCCGGCCATGTCGGGTCGTAGAGCCAAAGTGCTGCGCCGCACTTCCTGCAGAAGCGTCGCTCGCCGCTGGATGTCCCGCCTTGCGGATGCTCTTCGTCATGAATTGCGGCCCTGTACAGCCCCAGATGCCGCTTGCCTTTCACCTTGAGCGTCCCGGCGATCCCCGCGAGGTTGATCGCATATCCGCCGCCGCCCTGCTGCTTGCGGCATATCGAGCAGTAGCACAGCTGGTAGGGCACGGGCGTGTGGCTCTTCACCTCGAAGCCAACCGCCCCGCAACGGCAGGAGCCTTTCAGCAGCATCGGCATCGCGTCTTTCCTCTTCAACGCATTTCCGTCAATCTAACGACGTTGCGAGGCAATGTTTCCCGTCACAGGTGGCGCATGGACAAAGAAGCGATAGCGGATTTGTTTGCGGGGCTGGGCCGCGTCACCGTCAAGCGCATGTTCGGCGGCAAGGGCATCTACCACGACGGGTTGATCGTCGCGCTGGAGGTCGATGGCGAGATTCTTCTCAAGGCCGATGCGCAGAGCGCGCCGGACTTCGAGGCGGCCGGATCGAGGCAGTGGGTCTATGAAGGGCACATGCGCAAGGGACCGGTGGCGATGCCATACTGGTCCATCCCGGACGATGCGCTGGACGATCCGGATGAAGTGACCGTCTGGGCGCGCAGGGCCTTCGAGGCATCCTTGCGCGCGCAGTCGTCGAAGAAGAGCAGGAAGAAGTAGTCCCGAAAGGCCGTCAGACCTTTGCGGGAATCTTCATGAACGCCGGCATGTCCTCGCCGAAGCCGATGGGCGAGGGGCCGTCGTCGTCGCGACGCGGGTTGCGCGGGCGGTCCCTGCGGTTGCCCTCGTCGCGCGGGCGCGGCTGCTGGGTGTCCGGCTTGGTCTTGCGCTCGGCATTCTCGGCCTTGATGGCGTCGCGGCGCGACCGCTTGTCGTCCGCAGGCGTCTCGGCGATGGCCTCGACCGTCTCCGCGGCTTCCTCGAGCCTGGCTTCCGCCGGCTCGGTACGCTTTTCTCCGCGCTTTTCGCCGCGCGGCTTGCGCTCGCCCGACGAGGCCCGGCCACGCTCGCGTCCCTTGCCTCCACGGCCGCGGCGCGGCGCTTCGTCGTCCGCGTCGTCCTGGCCGACCGTCGACAGGTCGCCGTCCATCCACTCGATCTTGTTGCCGATCAGCTTCTCGATCGCGTCGAGATACTTGGCGTCCGAGCGGGTGACGATGGTGAACGACTTGCCCGAGCGCCCGGCGCGTCCGGTGCGTCCGATGCGGTGCACATAGTCTTCCGCATGGATCGGAACGTCGAAGTTGAAGACGTGGCTGACATCTGGAATGTCGAGCCCGCGCGCGGCGACGTCCGATGCCACCAGCAGCTTCAGCTTGCCGTCGCGAAACGCGCTCAGCATCGCCATTCTGGCGCGCTGGTCCATGTCGCCATGCAGGGCGCCCGCGTCGAAATCGTGCTTCACCAGCGAGCGGAAGAGCTCCGACACGTCCACCTTGCGGTTGCAGAAGATGATCGCGTTCTTCAGCTCGCTTTCCTCCGCCCGGATGAGATTGCGCAGCGTCTCGCGCTTGTCCCAGCTCTTGGACTTCGACTTCACCAGCCGCTGGACGATGTTGACGCCCGTCGATGCCGCCTTGGAAACCTCGACGCGCACCGGCGCGTGCAGGAACTGCTCCGTCAGCTTGGTGATCTCCGGCGGCATGGTGGCCGAGAAGAACAGCGTCTGTCGGGTGAACGGAATCAGCTTGGCGATGCGCTCGATATCGGGAATGAAGCCCATGTCGAGCATGCGGTCGGCCTCGTCGATGACGAGGATTTCCACGCCGGTCAGAAGCAGCTTGCCGCGCTCGAAATGGTCGAGCAGGCGGCCGGGCGTCGCGATCAGAACGTCGGCGCCGCGCTCCAGCTTCTTTTCCTGCTCGTCGAAGGACACGCCGCCGATCAGCAGCGCGATGTTGAGACGATGGTTCTTGCCGTATTTGACGAAGTTCTCTTCCACCTGCGCGGCCAGTTCGCGCGTCGGTTCGAGAATGAGCGTGCGCGGCATGCGTGCCCGGGCACGGCCCTTTTCGAGGCGGGTAATCATCGGCAGCACGAAGGCTGCGGTCTTGCCGGTGCCGGTCTGGGCGATGCCCAGCACGTCCTTGCCCTGCAGCGCGTGTGGAATCGCGCCTGCCTGGATCGGCGTCGGGTTGGTATAGCCCGCGTCGGTTACCGCGGAAACGACCTTCGGCGAGAGGCCGAGATCGGCAAAGGTGACGGGAGGCGCTTCGGCTTCTGCTTCGGCCTGCATTTCGTTCTGGTTGTCGGATGACACGTGATGGCTGTCTTTGCTGGTTCGCGAAAGTTATGGCGCCGCCGCACTTGCGCCTGTCAAACCCGGCGCATGGCGCACGGATGCTCGTTGGTGGCGTTAAGGCGCGAATGCGGCAATGTCAACGGCAAGCGCCGGAAAACGCCGGATTTGCGCGATTTTCACCGAGATATGATTAAGGAGCGCGCTGATTTCAATAGCGAAACTGCTCCGTCAGGATTCGCTCGTCCCACGAATGGCTCTCGTCGAACAGCAGCGTGACGGTCGAGCGGCGCGACTCGCGCACCGTCACCGATGTCACCGACTTCACCTCGACATGGTCGGCAACGGCGTTTACCGGCCGCTTGTCCGCTTCCAGAATGTCGAAGCGCACGGTCGCGCGGTTGGGCAGCAGCGCGCCGCGCCACCGTCGCGGGCGGAAGGGGCTCACCGGCGTCAGCGCCAGCAGCGGCGCGTCCAGCGGCAGGATGGGGCCATGGGCAGAAAGGTTGTAGGCGGTCGAGCCAGCCGGCGTCGCCACCATCACCCCGTCGCAGATCAGTTCGTCCAGTCGCACCTTGCCGTCGATCGAGATGCGGATCTTGGCAGCCTGTGCGGACTGGCGGAACAGTGACACCTCGTTGATGGCGCGGCCGGTCATCGCCGGGCCGTCGGCGGTCTCGACCTGCATCACCAGCGGGCGGATCGTTTCAGGCGTGGCGGCGGCGATGCGCGTCAGCAGGTCGGCTTCCGAATATTCGTTCATCAGGAAGCCGATGGTGCCGCGGTTCATGCCGTAGATGGCGCGGCCCGAATCCATGTTCTCCTGGATCGCCTGCAGCATGAACCCGTCGCCGCCCAGCGCCACCACCACGTCGGCATCTTCGACCGGGCTGTGCCCGTAAAGAGCGGCCAGCCGTGCCGCGGCTTCGCGCGCATCGATGTTGTCTGCCGAGATGAAGGAAAGTGCGGTTTTCGTGTCGCGCATCGGTTCCCGCGGCGGGTATCTGCAACTGGTAGTGCGCGCACGGGGTAGCACGCCGGCGTTGCGGAAGAAAGCGCCGCGGCCTCACGGGCCCGCACATTCCGCTTTACTGCGCTGCCAGTTGTGCTAACCCCCTCTGCCGATGCCCTTGTAGCTCAGTTGGTAGAGCACCTGATTTCCGGTCGTATTTCTGTAGTCTCTAAAGCGTTGAAATTACAGCGGTATTGACAGCGGCAATGCGAGCGGTGTAACGGCGGGGTAAATGGCGGCCGGTGTAGCACAGCGGTAGTGCAGCGGTTTTGTAAACCGAAGGTCGGGAGTTCGATCCTCTCCACCGGCACCATTTCTTGATGGCACGATGCTGGCAACGGTCCAGCGCAATCGAGGTCGAGAGGCGAAATGATGTCGCCGTTGCCTTGATGTATCATTGCATGATACATATGTGCGATGATCCAGAGCGCCAAGGGCAAGCTGGCCGCTCAAGCTGTAAACGGCGATTTCGGAAAAGGCTTCCCCAGTGATCTGGTAAAGCGGGCGCGCGCCATGTTTTCGGCGCTGCAAGCTGCGGCGGTTCTGGAGGATTTGCGTTTTCCACCCGGGAACCATCTTGAGGAATTGAGCGGCGACAGGAAAGGGCAACACTCCATTCGGATAAATGCCCAATGGCGCATCTGTTTCTTGTGGACGGATAACGGCCCTGCCGATGTTGAAATTGTGGACTATCATTGAAGGACATGGCCATGATTCATCTTGTCGATCCGGCACACCCCGGCGAAGTGCTGAAGGAGCTGTTTCTTGATCCGCTTGGAATGAGCGCGGGCAAGCTTGCCGGTCAGCTTCGCGTGCCGCGCACGCGCATCGAGCGCTTGGTGAAGGGTGAAACGGCATTGACGCCGGACACCGCTTTGCGTCTTTCGCGGTTTTTCGGAAACACCGCTGAATTCTGGATGAACCTGCAGTATTCGTACGAGTTGGAGCAGATCAGGCGCGAATTGGACGTGTCCGCAATTGAGCCGTTGCAATCTTCACAGGCAGCTTGAACCGCACAAGCTGACTGGGAGCCGGCAGACCTCTGGATTTATGAGTTCGTCGATGCCGTCGATCAGAACTCCTGAATGGCGGCGTTAAAGCGAAATCCTTCAGTTCTCCGGCAATCGTCCCCATATACGTGTGACAAACCTTCCGGCAGGGAGCATCGGGCATGATCAGGATCGTTCTTTTCACTCTCGCGCTTGCCGCTGCCGTTTATCTCGTCATGCAGATCGTGCGGGAAGCGGGCAAGGCCGAGATCGACTGGCGCGGCGTGGCCGCCGTCGCAGGGTTCGTGCTGCTCGCCTTCTATCTGCGCCAGGTGACGGACATCGGCGGTCTGGTCTGACCGCGATTGCTGGGCGCGAAAATGGTTTCAGTTTGAGGGCCGCGTTCCGCCGATCGCCCCGGTGATCGACGCTGCGGCTTCCGCCACCAGCGGGCCGAACAGTGCGGCCTTTTCCTGCGTCACTCTCACCGACGGACCGGAAACCGAGATGCCGGCTATAGGTTCGCCGAACTCGTTGAATATGGCTGCCGCAACGCATCGCATGCCCACGAACCTTTCCTCGTCGTCCAGCGCGTAACCGCGTTGTCTGGCCGCCGCCAGGTCGGCAAGTAGCTCCGGCATCCGTGCGCGCGTCGCCGGCGTGTATGCCTCGAGCCCGTCGCGGGCCGTCATGGCCGCGACCGCCTTTTCGGGCAGGTGCGACAGGATCGCCTTGCCGATGCCGGATGCGTGCAGCGGGCTGGTGGCGCCCGGCCGGAAGAACGCGCGTATCGCCTCATGCGTCTCGATCTGGCTGATGAAGACAACCTCGCCATCCTGCGCCACACCCAGATTGGCCGTCTCGCCCGTCTGCTGCATGATCTGCTGCATCATCGTGCGCGACCTGTCGGCAAGCCTCCGGCGGCGCAGGAAGCCAGCGCCTATGCGGAACGCGCCCGCACCCACGCTCCAGAGCTGGTCCGTCCCGTCGAACTCCACCATCCCATGCGTCTCCAGCGTGGTCAGCATTCGATAGGTGGTGGAAGCAGGCAATCCCGACGCCGTCGACACCTCGCTGAGCGAAAGCCCGTCGCCGGCGGAAACGAGCGCGAGGATGTTCATCGCGCGGTCGAGCGACTGGATGGAGCCCGCATCCGATGGGCCGTGAAACGACCGCGGCCTGCCGCGCTGGCGCTTTTCTTCCCGTTCTGCGGCCATGGTCACCTCGTGAGAATATTTCCTGCAGCGACACGGCACCCACGGCAGAAAATGGGAATCCGTTGCCAACCAGGCATTTAACCGATTTTATCGTATCGTAAAAAACTTTTCCAGAAAAATTGCAAAATCCGCAATGGCGCGACATGCTTCCGGTAAATCAGGGATGTCCGAGGAGGTTGTCATGGCGAGGATGCGTGCCGTCGATGCCGCAGTGCTGGTTCTGGAGCGTGAGGGCGTGTCCTGCGCCTTCGGCGTGCCAGGCGCGGCAATCAACCCGTTCTATTCGGCGCTGAAGGGGAGGGGAGGCATCCGCCACATCCTGGCGCGTCATGTCGAGGCCGCTTCGCACATGGCCGAAGGGTACACGCGGGCCAAAGCCGGCAATGTCGGGCTGTGCATCGGCACGTCGGGGCCCGCCGGCACCGACATGATTACCGGGCTCTATTCGGCGTCTGCCGATTCCATACCCATCCTCTGCATCACCGGCCAGGCGCCGCGCGCGCGTCTTTCGAAGGAGGATTTTCAGGCGGTCGACATCGCGGCCATCGCCGCGCCGGTGGCCAAATGGGCCGTTACCGTGATGGAGCCCTATCAGGTGCCGATGGCGTTTCAGAAGGCGTTTCACCTAATGCGTTCGGGCAGGCCGGGTCCGGTCCTGATAGACCTCCCCATCGATGTCCAGCTTGCCGAGATCGAGTTCGACATCGACACCTACGAGCCGCTGCCGGTCTGGAAGCCTGCCATGACGCGGGCGCAGGCCGAAAAGGCGCTGTCGATGCTGAATGAGGCCGAGCGGCCGCTGATCGTCGCCGGAGGCGGCATCGTCAACGCCGATGCGTCTGACCTTCTGACGGAGTTTGCCGAGATCACCGGCGTGCCCGTCGTGCCGACGCTCATGGGCTGGGGCACGATCCCGGACGATCACCCGCTGATGGCCGGCATGTGCGGGCTGCAGACGGCGCACCGCTACGGCAACGCCACCATGCTGGCGTCGGACTTCGTCCTGGGTGTCGGCAACCGCTGGGCCAATCGCCACACGGGCTCGGTCGATCGCTACACGGCAGGCCGCAAGTTCGTTCACATCGATATAGAGCCGACCCAGATCGGCCGCGTCTTTGCGCCAGACTACGGCGTCGTGTCGGATGCCGGCGCGGCGCTGAAGACGCTGCTCGACGTTGCGACCGAGTGGAAGATTGCGGGCCGTCTGCGCGACTGGTCGGGCTGGGCCGGCGCGTGCCGCGAGCGCAGGAAGACCATGAAGCGCAAGACGCATTTCGACGCCGTGCCGCTCAAGCCGCAGCGCATCTACGAGGAGATGAACCGCGCTTTCGGCCGTGACACGACCTATGTCACCACCATCGGCCTGTCCCAGATCGCGGGCGCGCAGTTCCTGCACGTCTATCGCCCGCGCGACTGGATCAATTGCGGGCAGGCCGGTCCGCTCGGCTGGACCTTGCCCGCAGCACTCGGCGTGCGTGCGGCAGACCTCGAACGCAGGATCGTGGCGCTGTCCGGCGACTACGACTTCCAGTTCCTGATCGAGGAGCTGGCGGTAGGCGCGCAGCACCGGCTGCCCTACATCCACGTCGTTATCAACAACGCCTATCTCGGTCTCATCCGCCAGGCCCAGCGCGGGTTCGACATGGATTTCGAGGTGTCGCTGGCCTTCGACAACGTCAACACGGTAGGCCACGCCGAAGTCGGCTACGGTGTCGATCACGTAGCGGTCGCCGAAGCCATGGGCTGCAAGGCGGTGCGCGTGCGGCGGCCGGAAGAGTTCGCGGCCGGTTTTGCCGAGGCGGAGCGGCTGATGAACGAGTTTCAGGTGCCTGTGGTTCTGGAGTTCATCGTCGAGCGCGTCACCAACATCTCGATGGGCGCGGAGATCGACGCTATCGTCGAGTTCGAGGAACTGGCCGAGCGCAACGAGGACGCACCGACGGCCATAGCGCTGCTGGATTGAGGGGAGGAACCATGCCGAGATTTTCAGCCAACCTGTCCATGCTCTTTCAGGAGCACGATTTTCTCGATCGGTTCGACGCGGCCGCAGGCGCAGGTTTCACCGCCGTCGAATACGTCTCGCCCTACGGGCACGAGATCGACGCGGTCGCCGCAAGGCTGCGGCGCAACGGGCTCACGCAGGCCCTGTTCAACCTGCCGGCCGGCGACTGGGCGGCTGGCGAGCGCGGGATTGCGGCGCTGCCCGGCCGCGAGGGCGAGTTCCGCCGCGGGATCGAGACCGCGATCGACTACGCCAGGGCGCTGGGCTGCGGACAGGTCAACTGCCTTGCCGGCATCGTACCCGCCGAAATCGACCGGAACGCAGCGCGAACCGTCTTCGTCGAAAACCTGAAATTTGCCGCCGACAGGCTGGAAAACGCCGGCATCCGGCTGCTGATCGAGCCGATCAACGACCGGATCGACATGCCCGGCTTCTTCCTGACGACCTCGCGCCAGGCGCTCGAAATCATGGAGGCTGTCGGCTCGCCGAACCTCTTTCTCCAGTACGACATCTACCACATGCACGTCATGGAGGGGGATCTCGCCCGCACGATAGAGGAGAACCTCGATCGCATCGCACATGTGCAGATCGCGGACTATCCCGGCCGCCACGAGCCGGGCACGGGCGAGATCGATTTTCCGTTCCTGTTCGATCACCTGGACCGGCTCGGCTATGCCGGCTGGGTAGGGGCGGAGTACCGGCCGAAGGGCGGCACTATGGAGGGGCTTGGGTGGCTTTCCGGAACCCTCGGACACAAGGGGCGGCTGCAAGATGCGGACCATTGAAAAGATCGGCTTTATCGGCCTTGGTATCATGGGCAGGCACATGGCCGGGCATCTGCTCGAAACCGGCTTTGAATTGGTATCGTCCGACCACCGCAAGCAGCCGCCTGCAGAGCTGGTCGCCGCCGGTCTGGCCACGGTTTCGGGCCATGCGGCCGTGGCGCGCGCATCCGGCGTCGTCATCATCATGGTGCCCGATACCCCCCAGGTCGAAGACGTTCTTTTCGGGCCGGGCGGGGTCGCCGAGGGCCTGTCACCCGGCAAGCTGGTGATCGACATGAGCTCGATCTCGCCGATCGCGACGAGGGAGTTCGCGCAGCGCATCGAGGCGCTCGGCTGCACCTATCTCGACGCGCCGGTGTCGGGCGGCGAGGTGGGCGCGAAGGCTGCCTCGCTGACCATCATGGTCGGCGGGCCGGAAGCCGCCTTCGAGCGCGCACGGCCCATCTTCGAGGCGATGGGAAAGAACGTCACGCTCGTAGGCGGCAACGGGGTCGGCCAGACCACCAAGGTCGCGAACCAGATCGTCGTCGCGCTGACCATCGAGGCGGTGGCCGAGGCCCTGGTGTTCGCGTCCAAGGCGGGCGCAGACCCGGCAAAGGTCCGTCAGGCGTTGATGGGAGGGCTGGCCGCCTCGCGCATTCTCGAGGTTCACGGCGAGCGGATGATCGCGCGCAGCTTCGATCCCGGCTTCAGGATCGAACTTCACCAGAAGGACCTGAACCTGGCGCTCGAAGGGGCAAGGGCGCTCGGTGTGGCGCTGCCAAACACGGCGACGACGCAGCAGCTGTTCAACGCCTGCGCGGCCGATGGCGATGCGTCGCAGGACCATTCGGCGCTGGTGCGCGCGCTGGAGCGCTTGGCCGGCCACGAAATCGGCGCGTAGGCCAGGAGGCTTTCGTCAAAACGCCCCCTCCGGCGCTTCGCGCCACCTTACCCGTAAACGGAGGAGGATCCCCGTTGCGGCAGTCCCCGACCTGGGTTCCTCCCCTGCGAAGCGCGGGAGGGGAATCGCCGAAGGCGGTGGAGGGGGTGTGGGCGCAGAATGTCCGTCCGGGCGCGTAGGCCCTACCCGGCGAGGTACTTTCCCGCCGCATACATCGCCACGGCTGCCGCGTTCGACACGTTGAGCGATCGGATCGCGCCCGGCATGTCGAGGCGGGCGAGCGTGGTGACGGTGTCGCGCGTCTTCTGGCGCAGGCCCTTGCCCTCAGCGCCCAGAACCAGCGCGATCCGCTCGCCCGAAAAGCTCTTTTCGAGTTCGGCAGGCCCTTCGGAATCGAGCCCGATGGTCTGGAAGCCCGCCTCGTGCAGCTCGCCCAGCGCGTCGGCAAGGTTGCGCACCTCGATATGGTCGATATGCTCCAGCGCGCCGGAGGCGGATTTGGCGAGCACGCCGGTCTCGGCCGGGCTGTGCCGCCCCGTGGTGATGAGCGCGCCCGCGCCGAAGGCCACCGCCGAGCGCATGATGGCGCCGACATTGTGCGGGTCGGTCACCTGGTCGAGAACCAGCACCAGCCGCGTGTCGGAAAGCGCCGACAGCGGCTTGGGCTTCAGCGGCTCGGCCTCCACCAGAACGCCCTGATGCACGGCATCGGTGCCGGCGATCCTGTCGATGTCGCGCGGCTCGACGATCTCGGCGGGGAAGGGGAACGACAGCGGCTCGGAAAGCTCCAGCCGCGCCAGCGCGTTGCGCGTCACCAGCATGCGGCGCAGGCGGCGCGCCGGGTTGTCGAGCGCGGCGCGAACCGTGTGCAGCCCGTAGAGCTGCACCAGCCCGTCGCCGGGCCGCTCGCCCTCCTGATGCACGCGGTCGCGATGCGCGCGGCGCAGGCGCGCATAGTGGGTGTCTTTGGGCGTTCCGGACTTGGGGTCTTTCTTCATGGCGTCTCTATAGCGGTGCTGCCGGGGCTTGCATACGGGCAGCGAACGGCACGCGAAAATTCGTCTGGAATTTGCCGCCCGCGCCGGTTGACAGCCGGGACCCATACCGCCATAAGGCGCTTCGCGGATTTTCGACGGCGGTCGCAAGACCTTCAACGACGATCCCGCATGTGCCACGTCGCATGGCTCCGGCGCAGAACGGAGGGATGCCCGAGTGGTTAAAGGGGACGGACTGTAAATCCGTTGGCTATGCCTACGTTGGTTCAAATCCAACTCCCTCCACCACTGCGCATCGGAGCCATGGCTCAGGCGGGTATAGCTCAATGGTAGAGCAGCAGCCTTCCAAGCTGAATATGCGGGTTCGATTCCCGCTACCCGCTCCAGATTTCCAAGGACAGAGCATCAGGATGCCGGGGCTGCGCATCTGCTGCGTGTAGTTGGCTGCTGGCAGCTTTCGACGCCATTTTTGCCGTTCCAAGACGCTCCTTTGCAATCATTAAAGCTGACGTCGCGAACAAGACTATGGCGACGAATTTGAGTGGAACGCGACATTCCGATCGTGTCAGCGAGCCACTGCGGGGCACCAACAGTATCGCCTTCAACGATGTCGTCGACCGAAATCTACACATCCGCTTCCGGAATGCCGGCCGGAAAAACGCGGTCGATCGGCATGTTCCGGGAGTCATGGGGGCTGCCAATTCTCACGAGACGGCGGACAAACATGAGCGCCCTAAAACCTCGCGGCTGGCGAGAAAATCCCATGGGCGCAGTATCTGCAATCGGTAGAGCTGTTCTGACCTTATTTATGGTCCGTAATTTCGCAGGCGTACTTCCAGATGCTCTCTGCGACGGTGAAATTGCGAGTAATCTCATCATGCAGTTGGGCAATGAAGTAAAAGAAGCTGGATTCATCCTGGTTGCAGACCCACCTGTTGGGTGAGGTCTGAACTGCGAAGATGTTTGAGTCGAGCACCGCCACAGCCTTCAAGCAGTTGTTCTTAGGAAGCGCATCTAATTTTTCCCCAAGCGATTCTAGAGTTTGCGCTCCGCTATAGGAGAGGACAAAAAACGGTACACTTCCGGAGTGTGCGTTCACCTGGAAAAAGCCAGTGGGGTCGGATTTCACAGGGTCAAGCTTATCGATCTCTGAGGTGACCTGCTTCCATTGGGCAGAAAGATTGGATTTCACCGAGATTGCTGCAGAGACCATTTCCGCCAGATACAGCCGCTCGCTGCTTCCCGCTTGCGCGGGGAAGCTGATTGAGTGGAACTTCTCAACGATAATGTCCAGCTGGCCCGATTTCCGACCTTCGGAGTCAGTTACGAAACCTCCAGCAAAGCGAAACGGCTTGGGATATGCGGCCTCGAGGTAGTTCCGAATGAAGACTTCACGTTCGTTCCCAATCACCTCATTCGGCGAACCACTTCCTGCCTTATGAGCCGCCAGAAGCCCATCCTTGACCGCCGACACTCTCGTGAAAAGCGGCTCAATCTTCCTCGGCATACCAAGCTGAATAGTCTTACCCAATGTCCCCTCCTGCTTTGAGCAAATCGTTATCAGTTCGGAAGAAATTGAGCTAGTCAGCTAATCTTGCCGCCGCATCCAATGCGAGGCCACCTCTGCGGCAACATGCTGGTTCGTGCCCGCTTCGCCGATACCGAAAAGCGTCAGCTTTCTGATCTTGCCAGATGAAAGCTGCCAGTGTGGAATCCACTCCAAAATCCCCGTCCCCGTATCGCGCCCGGTCGCGGCCATTCAAATCCCGTTGTCAGCATAAGTCAGCAGCGTGCCGAAAATCCTGTCCACCTCGCTCCGCACCTGCCGGACAATGCCCGCCAGACAACGGAGCGACGGCAAATGGACTGGAACGATGCACTGGAGGAGGAGCGGGAAGCGCTCGGCCGCATCGTCGCCCTTCTCTGCGCGCTTGCGGTTCTGGCAGAGCGCGCCGCCGGGCGGTCGCCCGTCGTCCGCAGCCTCGTTTTGTGGTTGCTGCGGCAGGCCGAGGTCGTGGCGCACGATTTCGTCGAAGGCGACGCGCCATGCGGGGCGATGCAGGTCGTGGCTGCGGGCACAGGTCCGGCGGAGGCCATGAGGCTCGCGGCCAGCCTTCGCGCGCTGGCCCGGCAACTGGACAGGCAGGCAAGGCTGCTTGTCGCATCATGCAGGCTGGCCAGCGCCGAGCCCGCCGTATCGCCGTGCGTCTGTATGCCGGCGCTGCGCGATGCGCTCGATTCCCTGCTCAGGCTCGCGGCGGTGGCGCTTGGCGCACCGCATCTCAGCCCCGCGCCCGACACGTCGTGACCGGCCGGTTCGCTTTCCAGCCCATCGCCGCCTCTCCGGTTCGGCGGCTGAACAATCTCAGACCCATTCCCCCTTCATGGTCACGCTTGAAGGGGCGTATCCTCCGTTGAGGAATTGGTGTCCGGGAGCGGGGCGCTCACCATTCACCGCGCGCCTCGATCTCCCAGATGTCGACCACCGTCCCGTCGCGCACCACGTGAAGCCAGCGATGCAGGTTCAGCGCGGTGTCGCAGTGCGGCGGCACGATGAGGACGCGGTCTCCCAGGCGGGGCAGGGTTTCGGAGCCTTCGGCGGGGTACAGGAAGCCGAACTCGTCGCCTGCGATCTCATAGCGCAGCGCCGACCGCACGACGCGCGGCGCCGGCCCATCGGTGGGGATCGCCTTCATGCCGGCGTCGATGGTCACGCGGTCCGGCTGGGCGGCGTTGATCACGGTCGACGCGACGAACAGGGCAGGGCGGAACCCGGCGGTACCGTCCCCCGCCAGATCCTCCTTTTCGTAGGCCGCGTCGATGAAGGGGAACGAACCCGGCTGCAGTTCGGTGAAGATGCAGCTCGACGCATCGCTCGTCGCCGTGCCGGTGCCGCCGCCCGTCACGATTTCGGGGGGCAGCCCGGCCCGGCGCAGCTCCGCCACCATGGCCGAGAGGCGCTGCAGCTGCTCGCGCGCCAGCGTGTCGCGACGCGCATGGTCGGCCACCCCCTGCAGATGGCCGTAATAGGCCTGGATGCCGCCGAAGCGCAGCCCCGGAAGGTCGTTCACGCGCATCGCAAGCGCGACGAGATCGGCCTCGGTGCCGACACCGGTGCGCCGCTGGCCGACATCGACGTCGACCAGCACGGGAATGACCAGCCCGGCGGCGACGCTCTCTCGCGACAGTGCCTCGGCGGCTGTGGGATGGTCGACGACCAGGACCACCTTGCGCCACCCGGCAAGACCGACCAGCCGCTCGATGGAGGACTGCTGGACGAGCGGCGTCGTCACCAGCAGGTCGTCGAGCCCGGCGCCCGCCATCGTCTCGGCCTCGAACACCGTCGCACAGGCGATGCCTTCGGCTCCGGCCGTCACCAGCGCCTTGGCCACGGCGGTCGACTTCGGCCCCTTCACGTGCGGCCGCAACCGGCATTGGCCGCTGCGCGCGATCGTCACCATGCGCGCCACATTGACCTCGAAGCATTCGAGGTCGAGCACGAGCGCAGGGGTGTGGAGCCGGTCGGCAGACCGGCTCGCGCCGACAAGCGAGGCGTTCCAGGCAGGCGGCATCATGGCGGTCTCCGTCGCGATGGCAGTCCCGCAATCTCCTTCCAATCTGGAGGTAATGTCAATCTAAGTATATGAATTTGCTTTTCTTATTGGTACCGGTTTGAAATTCAAATTTGTCTTGGGCGTCAGCCTCACCTAGCGTCTGCCGCGGCTTGCGACCGAGGTCGAAGCCTCCCGGCGAGGACAAGGGCGATGCACATTCTGGTGATCGGCGCAGGCATCGTGGGAACGATGACCGCCTACGAGCTGCATCGCGACGGCCACGAGGTCACGGTGGTCGACGCTGCGGGCAATGTCGCCGAGCGCGCGAGCTTCGCCAATGGCGGCGTTGTCGGTGCCAGCCAGGTCGAGCCGTGGGCAGCGCCCGGCATGCCCCTGAAGCTGCTGTCCTGGCTCGGCCGCGACGACGCGCCGCTGCTCGTGCGGCTTTCGCAGCTGCCGAACCTGCCGCGCTGGGGGCTCCACTTCCTCAAGGCGTGTAGCGCGGAGGCGTATCGCGACAGCACGATCGCCAGCCTGCGGCTCGCCATGCTCAGCATCGACAGGCTGGAGGCGATCGCATCCGAGCACAACATCGCGTTCTCACGAGCGAAAGGGGCGATGCTGAAAATCTATTCCGACGCCGAGGCGTTCAGGAAGGCGGGGCGTTTGGTGGAAGGACTTGCCGGCGCCGGGTTTCCCGCGCAGGTCGTGAGCCGTGACGAGGCCGTGGCGCTCGAGCCGGCGCTGGCCGGGGCAGGCGGGACACTGGCGGGCGCCGTGAGCTATCCACGCGACCTGGCCGGGCTCTGCCGCGACTTCGCCCGCGCGATAGCGAAGCTGCTGCAGGCGAGCGGGGTCACCTTCAGGCTGAACGCGAAGGTCGACGGTTTCCGCACCGCGCCCGGGCGGGTGGAGGCCGTGCGCATCGACGGCCGCGAAGAGGTCTATGACGCCGTGGTCGCCGCGACGGGATCGTGGACCGGCGGGCTTCTCGCTCCCCTGGGTATACGGCCAATGGTCATCCCCACGAAAGGCCTGTCGATCACTGTGCCGGCGCGCCGCTGGCCGGGCGCCATAACCGGCGCGATCATGGATACCTCGCGCATCTTCGGCCTCATCAGGCTGGGCGACAGCCTGCGCATATCGGGCTCTGCGGAGATCACGGGCTTCGACGACCGCCCAGACCCCAGGCGTTGGCGGGCGATCGCCGCGAACGTCGTGCGCCTGTTCCCCGCGATGGAGGACTGCCTCGCCGACGGCGAGCCCTTCGTGTGGGCGGGCCTGCGCCCGACCACGCCGGACGGCCGACCAGTCATCGGCGCGACGCCCTTCGCCAACCTTTACGTCAACACGGGTCACGGCCCGCAGGGCTGGACCGGCGCCTGCGGGTCGGCGCGCCTGCTTGTCGACATCATCGCCCGGCGCGATCCGCCGGTCCCACCCGAGCCTTTCGCGCTCGCTCGTTTCCGGTAGACCCCTGAGGAGGACCCCATGGCCACATCCGACGTCGAATTCTTCGGCTTTCCCGGCAACGCCCCGGTGCCGATCTCGCTGGCCGTGCGCGCCGGGGATTTCGTCATCGTCTCGGGCATCAGCGATCATTATTTCGGCCGCGACAGCGTGGTCTATGACGAGGACGGCGAGATGATCGACGATGGATCGGGCGCGCAGCATCGCTCGATCGAAGAGCAGACGCGCGGCACGCTGGAAGAGCTCGGTCGCATCCTTGCTTGCGCCGGCTGCAACCTTGACGACGTGATCGACATGATCGTCTGGCTCAAGGAGCCGCAGGATTTCTGGGGTTTCAACGACGTCTACAAGCAGTTCTTCACCACGACGCAGCCCACCCGTGCCGTGTTGCGCAACGACTTCATGTTCGTGACCCGGATCGAAATCAAGGCGACGGCCTACAAGCCGCTGCGCGACTGAGAGCCGGTCAGCGCCTGCTCTCTTCAAGGAAGGGGACGCGAGCCAGCACATCCGTGATCGAGCGGACGACGGCGTCGATGTTCACGCCGCCGTCCGAGATGCGGTAGCTGATGAACAGATGCGAGGAAGGCACCGGCGGGGTCGCATTGAGCAACCTGACCCGCCCGGCGCGCGCTGCCCGCTTGACGATGGAGACGGGAAGCAGGCTGACGCCGACGCCGGAGCTGACGAGCTCGGCGATGACCGCGACGCTGGAGCACGAACTGACGTGCAGTGGCGTCAGGCCCGCCTCGCGGAACCAATCCATGATCGCGCCGAATTGCGGCGCAGGCGGCGGGGTCGAGATGATCGGGAGCCCTCGCAAGTCGACAGGTCGTACGGGCTCGCGCAGGTCGAACGATTCATGCGCGACCCATTTCATCGTGTGATGACCGAGCGGGATGGTGCGTAGCCGCAGGTTCTCCTTCGGGTCGCCGAGAACGGCGACATCGATGCGCCTTTCCTCCAGGTCTTCAGAAAGCTGCGTGCTGGTGCCTATAGCGAGTTCGACGCGCAGCCCCGGGTGCTCGACGGCGAGGAACCGCATCAGCTCCGGCAGGCACGCCAGGGCAAACGTTTCCGGCACGCCCAGCCGGATCAGTCCCTGCACGTTTGTGGCCGAGCCGACGCGCTCCTGGATGCGACGCGCTTCCGACAGAACGTTGCCGGAGAGCTCCAGCAGGACCTCGCCGTCGCTGGACAGCCGCACGCTGCGCCCGACGCGCTCGAACAAAGTCACGCCGAGGTTCTGCTCCAGTTCGCGGATGCGCAAAGAAATCGTCGGCTGGGCCACATTGAGTTGATGCGCCGCGCCCTGGAAAGAGCCGAGGCGGGCGATCCAGTGGAAGGCTTCGAGTTGGGCGAGCGTAAAGCGCATCGATTGACTTTTTCAATGCAAGGCAATTGTTTTTTCCAATTAGTTTTTATCATCCTATTCCGATACTGTCCAATTGCTGAATTTGCTGGTGTCGCGCAGTAGAACGAGGGTGGGAAAACCTCGCAGGCGACGGCAACCGACAGTTGTTCAACCAATGGGAGTTTCCGATGAGCATGAGAAGATTGTTGAAGTCGTCGTCGGCCGTCGTCGTCTGTCTTGCTGCACTTTCGTGCGGCGCCCACGCGCAGGAGATCGAAGAACTTTCCTTCGCGGTCATCGCGGCGCCAAGCAACGTCAATGCGTGGAAGCAGGTCCAGAAGCCCTTCTACGAGCAGGTGCTTCCTGAGGCTTCCGGCGGCAAGATCACGGTCGAGGCGACCCCGCACAACGAAGCCGGCATCGATATGGTCGAGGCGACCCGCATGGCGACGCAGGGCGTCGTCAACGTCGTCAACGGCGCCTTCAACCAGATCGCGGCCGACGATCCGCGCTTCGCGGGCATCGACCTGCCGGGCATCGGCGTGACGGTCGAGGAGGCCCGTGCCGCCGTTGAAGCCTATCGCGACGTAGTCGCCAAGAGACTCGAAGAAGTAGAGAACCTCAAGCTGCTCGCCACCGGTCCGAACACCATGCAGGTCATCCTGTGTCGCGGAGAAATCACCGATCTCGACTACTTCAAGGGCAAGAAGGTCCGCGTCTGGGCCAAGGCAATGTCCGACTACATGGAAGAGCTGGGATCCGTCACGGTGACGATTCCGTGGGAGGAAGCGCTTCCGGCGTTGCAGAACGGCGTCGCGGATTGCGGCATCACCAGTCCGTCCAACGCCAACAATGCGCGCTGGTGGGAGGTGCTGGACAGCCAGATGGTCATTCCGCTCGGCGGCTGGGCCATCAATTTCACCGCGGCCAACCTGGACTGGTGGAATGGGCTGCCCGTGGAGACGCAGGCCTTCCTTGAGGAACAGTTCGGCGTGCTGGAAGAGATGGCGTGGAAGCAGGGCGGTCTCGACCTGCAGGACGGCCTCGACTGCAATGCGGGCGCGGATAGCTGCCAGTTCGGCATCAAGGCCGAAGCCGGCCGCGAGATGACCACGATCACGCCCAGCGACGCCGACATGGCGCGCCACGCCGAGATCATGCGCGAATCCGTGCTGGCGAACTGGGCTTCCGACTGCGGAACGGAATGCGTCGTGGAATGGAACCAGACCGTCGGAAAGGTGGTCGGCCTGACTGCACCCGAGAACTGATCGAGCGGGTCAGCGGCCGGCCTGCGGGCCGGCCGGTCGTATCCACGTCAAAGGGGATCGTCGTGAAACGGTTCGATGCTGCGCTTTCCGTCATTGGCGAGAAGTCTGCGCTTGTCTGCGGGTATATGCTGATCGCGGCGGCTCTCTACGTCAGTGCCGAACTGATCTCGCGCAAGGCTTTCGGCTTCTCGCTCGGCGGGGCGAACGAGGTCTCGGGATACGTGCTGGGCGCTACCACGGCATGGTCCTTCGGCTACACGATGCTGATGCGTTCTCACATCCGCATCGACGTGTTCACGCGCAACCTTCCGCCGCGTGGTCGGGCGGTGACCGATCTCGTAGGCGCGTTCGCGCTGGTCGTCTTTGCCGCCGTGTTCGTCTGGCACGCCGTCGCCTATCTGGACTTCCTCTGGCAGCGCGGCACGCGCTCGATCACCTCGTTGGCGCTGCCGCTCTGGATTCCCGTTTCTGCCTGGTGCGCCGGCTGGATCTTCTTCCTCGTCGTCAGTCTCAACCTGGCGGCGATCGGGACGCGGGCCTTCCTGCGCGGCGACCATGACGAGGTGCAGCGCCGCATCGGCGCCATCCTGGAGGAAGAGGACCTGATCGTCCCGCTCGGCGACGAGGTCATCACCGCTCGAGGGGAGCAATCGCGATGATCCTCTACATTCTCGTCGCCCTGCTGGCGCTGCTCTTCATAAGCCTTCCGGTTGGGGCGGCCCTGGCGTTCCTCGGCTTCGGCCTCGACTATGTGACCGGCGGCCTGCCGCTCTATCGCGGCATCGCGACGATGTCTTGGGCGGTGCAGAGCGGCATCCTGCTTGTCGCGGTGCCGATGTTCATCCTGCTCGGCGAGATCCTCGTGCGCTCCGGCATCGCCGAGCGTATGTACGGCGCGATACAGCAATGGCTGTCGTGGCTGCCGGGCGGGCTGATGCACGCGAACATCGGCGCCAGCATGGCGTTTGCGGCCACGTCCGGCTCGAGCGTCGCGACCGCGGCGACGGTCAGCACCGTCTCGGTGCCGCTGGTGCGGCGCTACGCCTATAACGAGCGCCTCTTCCTTGGCTCGCTCGCGGCGGGCGGCACGCTTGGCATCCTGATCCCGCCCTCGATCAACCTGATCGTCTTCGGCTTCCTCACGAACACGTCCATCCCGTCGCTCTATCTTGCCGGCTTCCTGCCCGGGGTGGTGCTCGGAGGGCTGTTCATGCTGACGGTGCTGCTCGCCTGCCTTATCTGGCCGAAATGGGGCGGCCAGAGAGTTGAGACGAGCTGGCGGGGCAGGGTGCGCACGCTGCCCGACATGCTTCCCCCGCTCGTCCTCTTCGTTGTCGTGATCGGATCGATCTATCTGGGATGGGCGACCCCGACGGAATCTGCCTCGCTCGGTGTCGTCATGGCGCTGATCATCGCCGCCATCTACGGCCGGCTCAACGTCGCCATGCTGAACCAGGCGATCCTCGGCACGATCCGGACGACCGGCTTGATCTTCCTCATCCTCGTGGCCGCCTGGTTCCTCAACTTCGTGCTTTCGATCGTCGGGGTCACGCGGATGCTGAACGACTTCGTGACGACGCATGGGCTCTCGCCGCAGGGGCTGTTGCTTCTCGTCATCGGATTCTACCTCGTGCTCGGCTGCATCATGGAACCGATGCCGCTGATGGTTATCAGCGTGCCGACGCTGACGCCGGTGATGGCGAGCGCGGGCTATGATCCGGTGTGGTTCGGCATCATGGTGGTGCTGCTCATCGAAACCGCGCTCATCACTCCGCCGATCGGCGCCAGCCTGTTCGTCGTGCAGGGGGTGCGCGGGCGCGGCAACATCAACGACGTCATCATCGGTGCGCTGCCCTTCGTCGTGAACCTGCTGATGATGATCGGCCTGATCGTCCTCTTCCCCGGCATCGTCATGTGGCTGCCCGAGATCATGAAATGAGCGGCCGCACGCCGCCGCCCGACCAGTCTTGCTAGTGAGGAAAACCATGCTGACATACCCAGAAAAATTCAGACCCGTGACCGACAGGATGAAGCGCGAGGTCGTCGAGGACCTGCCGGAGCTGATGGACGTGCGCGACGAGAAGCTGCGCAACCTCGCGATCGAGGGCTGGGCGCTCGCTATTTCCGGCTCCAGCTTCGGCCGCATCAGCGAGATCCCCGGCGACGGCAATCCGGGCATCATGGTGCTCAAGCGCGGCACGCAGGACATACACCTGCGCGGCGTCGCTCGGATCGCCGTGCAGATGGTCGACCACTTCGCGGAATTCTTCCCCGAGGCGGACATCGATCGCGACGTGGTGCTTGCGGGCGCGCTGTGCCACGACATCGGCAAGGCGTGGGAGTGCGATCCCGTCAACCAGAAGCGCTGGCATGACGACCCCACCAAGGTGGGCAAGCCGTCGCTCCGCCATCCGGTGTACGGCGCGCATATCTGCCTGATGGCCGGGCTGCCGGAGGAAATCGCGCATATCGCGGTTGCCCACTCTCCAGAGGGCGACACGGTCAAGCGCTCGCTGGAATGCATCGTCGTACACCAGGCCGACGTGGCATGGTGGACCATCGCCGCGGTTGGCGGGCTGATCGTCGAGGATACGTTCATTCCCTCCATGACCCGCCACTTCCTGCCGCGCCCGAACCGCAACGAGAGCCGCAGGGCGGCCGAGTAGGTGAGGGCGATGAGCGATCCCGCCGTGGACGGCATTGCAGCCGAGCTTGCCGCGGCGCGGCTAGGCGGCATCCGTCTCGACACGTTTCCGGGAGCGATCCCGGAAACGCTTGACGAGGCCTACCACATCCAGAACCTGGTGGCGGCGCGGATCGGCGGGGAAATCGCCGGCTGGAAGGTCGCCGCCCTTCCGGCGAACGTTGCCGACAGGCTGGGCGCGGAGCGCATCTGCGGCCCCATCCTGAAGGCGAATGTCTTTTCCAGCGGGAGCGAGCTTGCCTGGCCGGAAGATGCCGACCGCAAGGTCGAGGCCGAACTGGCGATAAAGCTCAGGGCGGACCTGCCGGCCCGCTCGAACCCCTACAGCGTGAACGAGGTTCGGGATGCCGTGGGCGACATCCACGCAGCGATGGAGATCGCAGGGTCCTGCATCCGCGAGGTGGCCTCGCTCGGTGCGCTGGCGATCGTCAGCGACATGGGGTTCAACGCCGGCTTCGTCCACGGAGACCCCGTCGATGGCTGGCAACATGTCGACCTGGAGCGGATTCCCGCGAGCCTTCGCGTCGACAGCGAGGAGGCCGTCGGCGCTTCCGGCGACGTTCCCGGCGGTCCTCTGGCTGCACTGGCATGGCTCGCGAACCACCTTGGCGCGCGCAACATCCATCTGCGCGCCGGACAGTGGATATCCACGGGATGCTGCGGCCGCATGATCGAGGCCGTTGCGGGCAGCTCGGCGCGCGCGCTTTTCGCCGACCGGGCGGCTGCGCACGTTACCTTCGCCCGCGCCTGAGCCGGGTAAGAGCGAGCCTGCATCTGTGCACAAGTAAGGTCTCCATCTGCCGGGCAGGCGCGGACGGAGCCGTTCGTTGCGTCTGGCGGAACACACCGCAGCCCGAAAAGCGGATTATTCCAACGTTCTTCAAATGACCCCGGATAATCGGCGGTCAACTGCGCGGGAGCCGTTGACTCCCGTCGATAATTTTGCGTGTATTATATATAGCAATAGCGTTGCTGTATATGGGACAACATGAGCTCTCTCGAAAACGCGCTGAAAATGATGCTTCTACTGAGCCGGGACCGGCCGGTTCTGCGCGTCGGGGAAGTGTGCCGGGAGGTCGGCATTCCGAAGAGCTCGGTGTCCCGTCTCCTCAAGACCCTGTCCGAATACGGCATGCTGGAGCGCGAGAAGGGCGATGCGGGTTACGTAGCGGGGCCACGTGCGCTGCTGCTCGCGGACCTCTATTCGGCCCAGCACTCCTTGAAGGATCTGGTCGATCTGAGCCTGGAGCGCGTCACGGCCGAGTTCGGCTTTGCCGGTTACACGTCGGTGCTGACCGGTTCGGACATCATCATCCTCACCGTCAAGCATGGTTCGTACCCGCTGCGGCTGGTGCGCGAGATCGGCCAGCCGATGCCGGGCTTCAACACCTCGGTGGGGCGTGCTCTGATGGCCTATCTCGATGACGACGACATCGCCCGCCGGGCGCGCCAGAACGCGGCCCAGAGCTATTCGGACGCCGAGATCAGGCACCATATCGAACTGGTGCGGACCTATGGCGTCGCATGGACGCAGAGCACGATCATTCCCGGTATCGCCGCACTTGCGGTGGCGGTTCGTGATCCCAAGTCCGGCGAGTCGCTTGGCTTTTCGATTTCCTATCCCACCAGTGCCGTCGACGAGGATTTGCGTGTCCGGATGCTTCAGCGCCTGCGCGAGGAAGCCCACGCGATCGGTCAGCGTCTGCAGGATCCCTTCTGGACGGACCGAAATCTCACCGACTGGCCGATACCCGATTTCACCCTGGATGAACTCGTCGAGTGATCCTTCCACCTTCAACGACAAAAATGGGGAATAAAGAATGACAAGATTTCTAAACGGTTCAGTCTCTCGCCGCTCTGTCCTGAAGGCGGGCGGCGCGCTCGCCGGCGCGGCCGCATTGGGCACGTTCGGCTACACGCCCGCACAGGCCGCAGGCGATCTGCGCATCATCATGCCCGGCGGTTCGTGGAAGGAATGGGTCGAGCAGACATTCACCGCCCCCTTCGGCTCGGCAAACGAAGTCGAGATCCTGTGGAAGCTCGGCCTCGGCCAGGAGCCGCTGGTCATGGCGCAGCAGGCGCGTCCGCAGTGGGACCTGATCCACACCGGACAGATGCGCGCGGGCCAGCTCGGCGCGATGGGGCTCTATCAGCCCCTTTCCGAAGAAAAGATGCCCAACCTCGCCAAGATCCACCCGTCCTTCCGATACCAGTATCTCGCCGGAAAGTGCCACACTCCCTACGGCCTGTGCGTCAACACCAGCAAGATCACCAGGGAGATCACCTCGTGGGAGGATCTGTGGGATCCGGAGTTCAAGGGACGCGTCGCATTCCCGGCATGGGGCTGGATCGGTGACGAGGTGTTCCATGCGATCAACATCGCTTTCGGCGGCACGTCCGAGGACATCGAGCCGGGCATTGCCAAGTTCAAGGAACTCTTTGCCGAGAACGGCGCCGTGGTCGCCAACAATGTCGAACACACTCGCCAGCTCATCGATGCGGAAGAAGTCTGGCTGGTGCCGTTCTTCGGTGCGCGTATCGAACAGGCCGCAGCAGCCGGTACCCCGGTCGAATTCGTGATCCCCGAAGAGGGCGGCCTGTCCTGGATCTGGAACATGTCGATCATCGCCAACCGGCCCGAGCAGAATGTCGCCAATGCCGAGGCCCTGCTGGACACGACCTTCGAGGCCGAGCGCCAGATCGAATTCGCCAAGCTCACAGGATACCCGCCGACCAACATCGACGCGATGGCCAATCTGCCTGCGGAGCTGAAGAGGCTCGAACTGAGCGATTCTGACGTGGAACTGCTCGGCAAGCTGCAGAGCCAGCTCGATCCGATGACGCTGTTCGCCTATCGCGATCAGTACGCGGAGCGCTGGAACAAGGAAGTTCTCGGCGCCTGACTGCGCGTGATGGAGCGCCGGACAGCGGCGCTCCATCACGGCGACGTTCACCACAAACGACAGTGATCCGAAGGCGGCTCGGCCTTCGGCTGACGAAGCAATTCAGCTTGAGGACCGCGCAGTGCAGCTTGCTCTTACTCTCGAGAAGATCGTGAAGCGTTACGGCGCGACGACTGCCCTCGGCCCTATCGACATCGACGTCAGGCAAGGCGAACTGCTGACGCTTCTCGGCCCGTCGGGCTGCGGAAAGACTACGACCCTCCATATCATCGCGGGGTTGACGACGCCGACTGAAGGCCGGCTGTTGCTCAACGGGCGCAACATCACCGCCCTCGCGCCGCCCTACCGCGACATCGGGCTGGTATTCCAGAACTACGCGCTCTTTCCGCACCGCACGATCGCAGAGAACGTTGCGTTCGGTCTGCGCATGCGCAAGGTGCCAAAGGCAGAGATTACCGTACGCGTCCGCGCAATTCTCAACGTCGTCGGCCTGCCGAATGTCGAGGAACGCTATCCCAACCAGTTGTCGGGCGGCCAGCGCCAGCGCGTCGCGCTCGCCCGCGCGCTCGTCATAGAGCCCTCGATTCTTCTGCTCGACGAGCCGCTCTCGAACCTCGACGCGCTCTTGCGCAAGAAGATGCGGCTCGAGCTGCGCGAGATACAGCAGCGGCTCGGCATCACCACCGTTTTCGTCACGCACGATCAGGACGAGGCATTCGAGATGTCGGACCGCGTCATCTTGATGAATGGCGGTCATATCGAACAGATCGGTTCGCCCGAAGCGCTCTACGACAGCCCGCAGACACGGTTTGCGGCGAGCTTCATCGGCGAGGCCAGCCTGACTCCCTGCACGATCGCGCAGGTCCGCGGCGACGATGTCGTCGCCGATCTGGGTGGCGGGATGACGATCCCTGCCAAAGCGGTGAGGCCCGTCGATGGCGTCGGATCGCAGGCGCTGCTGATGGCGCGGCCCGAGCGCGTTACGCTGAGCGAGCCGAATGCCACGGATGCGCTGCCTATGACGATTTCGAAGCGCGTGTTCCAGGGCGAGCGCATCCTGTTCGAGCTGACTGCCGCGAACGGCCATGCGTTCCAGTGTTCCGTGCCGAGCATCGAGAAGTATCGCGAGATGCAGCCCGGTCTGAATGTCGGCGCGGTGCTGCACGAATGCCGCGTGATCCCGGGAGCCTGAGATGAGCCAGCAAAGCAGCAGGGCAGGAGGGCTCTTCGGCGCGGCGCTGATGTCGCCGATCGGCATCCTCTATCTGTGCTTCCTTCTCCTGCCGATCGGCTTCTTCCTGTCCTTGAGCTTCTTCACCTACTCGGCCCAGCAGATGTATGTGGCGGAGCCCACGCTGGACAACTACAGCCGCCTGATCTTCGACGGCTATTACCGCCGGATCATCTACGACACCATTCGCGTCTCGCTGGTCGTCACCGTCATCACGCTCGTGTTCGGCTATGCGCTGGCCTACTTCCTGACCCGCGTGAAAAGCACGTGGCGCGGCATCATGATGTTCCTGATCATCGCGCCGCTGATGACGGGCGTCATCGTGCGAACCTACGGCTGGATCGTGCTGTTGGGCACCGACGGGCTGGTCAACGCGATCCTCGTGTGGATAGGCATCGTGGAACGACCGATCTCGATGCTCGGCAACGAGAAGACGGTGATCGTCGCGCTCGTCCACATCATGCTTCCCTACATGGTGTTTCCGATCTTCTCGTCGCTTGTGGCACAAGACCCTCATCTTGTGCCGGCCGCCAGCACGCTGGGGGCCAAACCGCTGCGCACGTTCTTCGAAGTGACGCTTCCTCTCAGCCGGTCCGGGATCGTGATGGGCTCGGTCATCGTGTTCACGATGACGTCGGGGTCGATCGTGACCGTCGAATTGCTGGGCGGGCGTGACATGACGATGATGGGCCAGCTCATCTACCAGCTCATCCTGTCGACGTTCAACTGGCCGCTGGGCGCCGCCGTCGCAGCCCTGCTGGTGCTCTGCCAGTTCATCATGATCTCCTACTATTTCAGGAAGATGCGCCGTGCGTACTGATCCTTCCGAGACCCAGAATGTCGTTGCCGCCGCCCGTCCGGGCAGGGCGGTCGAAGCGCCGAAAGTCGATCTTTCGGGCCTGGGCCGCGTTGCCTTCGGCCTCATGATCACGCTTCTCTACGTGTTCCTGCTGGCACCGATCCTGATCGTGGTCTTCGCTTCGTTCAGCCCGACGATGAGCAACACCTATGCGCTGTCGCAGGCCTCGCTGCACTGGTATCGAGAGTTCATCGGCAATTCGAGCTTCGTGTCGGCCTTCAAGTTCAGCCTGTTGCTGGCGCTGCTCGCATCCTTCTTCGCCACCATCATCGGGCTTCTGACGTCCTACGCGATCGTCCGCTTCCTGGGTCGTGCGCGCACAATCGGCCAGTCGATCGCGATGCTGCCCATGATGGTCCCGCACATCCTGATCAGCCTGTCTCTGCTTCTGCTGCTGACGCGCTTTCCGCTTCCCGAAATGTCGGTCCTCGTGATCGGCCACATCCTGATATGCCTCCCCTTCACGATCGCCGGGATCATGGCGAGCCTCGAGGGCGTCGATCCGGATATCGAGGCCGCCGCCTATACGCTCGGCGCAAACCGCCTGCGCGTCCTTTGGGAAGTTACCGTTCCGCTGGTCGCACCCGGCGTCCTGTCGGCTGCGATCTTCGCCTTCATCATCTCCTTTGGCGACGTCTACATCGCGCTGTTCATTTCCGGACCGGGCGTGACGACCCTCCCGGTCGAGATCTTCTCCTACGTGCAGTGGGAAAGCTCGCCTGTCATCGCGGCGATCACAACCGTCCAGATCGTCATGATCATTCTCTTCGGACTCTTTATCGAGCGGCTCGTCGGCCTGCGCTCAGTCATGCGTATCTGACCGCCGCGACCTCAAAGGAAAGGACTGTTTCATGCAGCTTATAGAGGTTGGCTCCGCCCGGGCCGACAAGGCCGGGCGTTTCGACGGCGCCCTCAAGGTCGCCGAACATCCGGACGGTTCGCCGGTCGAGATCCCGGTGACGATCGTTCGCGGCGCGAAGGACGGCCCGGTGATGTGGATGCACGCATGCGTTCACGGCGACGAATATTGCGGCACGTTCAACGTCCACTCCTTCGTGCGCTCGCTGGACCCGGCGGAGATGACCGGCACCGTGATCGCGCTGCCGATCCTCAACATCACGGCGTTCCGCGCCTATCACCGCATGAGCCCGTTCGAGGGCTTCAACAATGGCGACATGAACCGCTGCTTCCCGGGAAACCCGAATGGCGGGTTCACCGAGCAGATGGCCCATGTCGTCTACCAGCACCTCAAGAAGTACGCGACGCATCTCGTCGACTTCCACACGGCGTTTACGGCGGATACTCGCTGGGCGCTCTATGCCGACACGGGCGGCGACGTCAGCAAGGGCGGGCGCCTTATGGCCGAGGCCTTCGGCTATGAGAACACGCTTCCGACGCCGAAGGGCACGCTTGTCGGATCGGCCATGATGAGCGCGGCGGCCGACGGCATCCCCGCCTATATCGCCGAGGCGGGCGGTCTTGGCACTTCGTTCAGCATGGAGACCGTCAAGGACGTGACCGAGCGTCTGCGCAACGTCGCGCGCGCCATCGGCATCCTGCCAGGCGAGGTGACGAAGTACGAACCGCTGACGACCTTCTCGAATTTCCATTGGGCGAATGCGCCGCGCGGCGGCCTCTTCCGCCCATCCGTCAGGACGGGAATTCAGGTGCAGGAAGGCGATGTCGTCGGCACCTACTACAACCTGCATGGCGAGGCGGACGGCGACGTGACCGCGCCGGCCTCGGGCGTCGTGCTTGCATACCATCCCGGCCCGATCATCCCGCAGGGCGACGTCCTGATCCATATCGGCCTGAATCCCCAGACTGCGTGAGAACCAAACCATGACCAAGGAAATCATCGTCGGCACCGCGCATTCCAAGACGCCGGGTGTCACCAAGGGCGAACTCAAGATCGGCGAGAGCCCGGACGGCAATGCGATCAACGCGCCCGTCGTGATCGTGCAGGGCGCATCGGACGGACCGGTCGTATGGCTGCATGGCTGCGTGCACGGCAATGAATATTGCGGGACCTACATCATTCACGAGTTCCTCGGTACGCTCGATCCGGCCAGGCTCAAGGGCACGGTCGTTGCGATCCCGGTCCTCAACGTCACGGCGTTCCAGAAGAAGCTGCGCATGAGCCCGTTCGAGGGCTACAATGGCGGCGATCTGAACCGCCAGTTTCCAGGCGACAAGGGCGGCACGCTCACTCAGCAGATGGCCTATGCGCTTTACCAGCCGCTGAAGAAGTACGCCGATGTCCTGATCGACTTCCACACCGCGCTGACGCCGGATGTGCGCTGGGCGCTGTTTCCCAAGGGCACCGGCAAGGTTGCAGAGACGTCCGAAAAGATCGCCAGGGCCTTCGGCTACCGCGATACCTTGCCGACGCCCGACACGCTCCTTGCCGGGTCCGCCATGATGACCGCAGCCAGGGACGGCATCGCAAGCTTCATCGTGGAGTGCGGTGGCAAGGTCCGTGCCTTTACCGATGAGTCCGTGACCGACGCCGCCGAGCGCCTGAACAACGCGCTTCGCGCCCTCGAAATGCTGGAGGGCGATGTCACCGACTACGGCGCGCTCAACTACTTCTCCAGCTTCGAATGGGTGACGGCAAAGCAGGGCGGGCTGTTCGAGCGCTTCGTGCAGTGCGGCGACACCGTCGAGGAAGGCACCGAGATCGGTCGCTATTTCGACATGCATGGCAACGAGCGCGGCAAGGCCACGGCGCCGAAAGCCGGCATCGTGCTGGCGATCCACCCGGGGCCCATCATGGCCTCGGGGGAGACCTTGATCCACATCGGTCTCGAGCCCAAGCAGGTCCGCGCCTGATCGCGCAGGACTGAGACCGGCAAAGGAGAGCCGTCCGTCACGGTCGGCTCCCTTTCGTGGTCGTTTTCACGAGGAATGCCGGTGGCCGGATACAGCAGCACCACAGTCGGTCGCCTCGCGGTGCTTGTCGCCGTCATACTCATGGCCGGCGGCAAGGTAGCGTACGGGACGTGGCTGGGCGCCGTGCCGTCGCCGATCTACGTTCTGATGTGCTTTTCGCTGATTACCGCGATCTTCCTGCCGATCTACGGACGCAGGACCGGCGAATTCGCGCTGAAGCCGCTGCTGTTGCTCAATGTGAGCACCGCGCTCTGTTTTCTCTTTTTCTTCTATGCGCTGAAGCTGATCGAGCCGGCCGTTGCCGGTGCGGTGCAGTTCGGTTCGGGGCCGATCCTGTCGGTGCTGATCACGCTGGTTGCCACCCGGGCGCGGCCCGACCCGATAAAGGCGCTGGTGTGCGGCGGGCTTGTCGCCGGCTGCGTGGTGCTGGCGGTCTCGGCAGTCACCGGTGCGGGCTTCGCCACGGATGGCGCCCGGGGCTGGCTCGGACTTGGCGCGATCCTGTTGTCCGCGATCGGCTCGGTGCTGATCACCATCGCGTCGAAGAACCTCAGCCTGCGGGGCTGGAGCTCTGGCGCCATCCTTGCCCACCGTTGCTATCTCATCGTGCCGCTGGCGCTGGCGTTGGTGCTGGCGGAAGGGGCGGCCGACGTGCCATGGACGCCGCCGCTCGCGCTCACCCTTCTCGGCATCGGCCTTGTCGGCACGATCATACCGATCGTGTTCCTGCAGATAGGCATCGAGAAATCCGATCCGCACACGGTGCTGGTGATGCTGGCGGCCATGCCGATCTTCACCTTCCTCATCGAAGGCCTGTCCCCGCTGTATGTCTGGTCGCAACTGACGGCCGCGGGGCTTGCGATCATCGCGGTCTTCATAGCGATCGACATCGCCTTCACCCGGCAGAAGACGATCGTTTCCGCGCGTACCACGTCGCATGGCTCCGGCGCGGAAGACACGGATGCGCGAGTAGCTAAAGGGGGTGGCGTGTCGATGTCGGATTGATCGCCCCGTCCTCGTCTTTCAGAAGATGAAGGAGAAACGATGATGTCTGAAAAGGAAATCCTGGCTGTTATCCGGGCGCAGGAAGAGGCAACCGCCAACGGGGACGCCCGCGCCACCATCGGTGTGATGGACGCGGATGTCGTGGTTTTCGATCTGCCGCCGCCGCTTGCCTATCGAGGCGAACAGGCACGCGACGTGGAAGGGATAAATGCCTGGTTTGCAACTTGGCGCAACGGCGTAACTCTCCATATGGCCGACCCGCAATTCATCATCGACGGCGATCTTGCAGTGGCCTTCGGGCTGTCGCGCATGACCGGCATGAAGACCGATGGCACAAATGTCGATTCCTGGAGCCGGCGAACCATCGTGCTAAGGCGCATCGGCGGTTCCTGGAAAATTGTCCACGAACATGCCAGTTTCCCTATGGCAATGGACGGAAGTGGGCGCGCCGTGACGGATCTCTTGCCGTAGTTCCCGGACGCCGGACGTCTTCAAGAGGATATCCGCTTTCACGCAGCAAACGGTTCGTAACAGAGCGGTTGTTTGCGATGCCTTGCCGAAGCTCCTGACAAGATGAAGGGCAGCTTCCTCCAAGTAAGTCGCCCGACAGCGGTTGGTCTGTTTCCGACACCATTGCCGCTGCCTCTCAGCTCCGCGCGGACAAACTCAAATCCATCCCCAGACGCACATCGGGCCCGATCTTGCGACCGGGCCCGAAGCGTCATGTCATTGTATCCGTTTGCCGATCACGAGCACCCGCTCGTCGCGCCGCAGGTGTCGCACTTCTCGCAGGTGCCGTTGCGGACCATGGTGAAGTTCTGGCACTCCGAGCAGGAATTGCCGGTGTAGCCCTGCATCATCGATTGCTGGCGGCGTTCGGCGGCGAGCGCCTTGGCTTCGGAGGCTTCCTTTGCCGCGGCGTCGGTGAAGAGCGCCGAGGCGGGGGTGGCTTCGGCTACGCCGTCCTCGACGGCGATGTCCTCGGCCAGTTCCTTCGCGCGCTCCTCATAGTCGCGCTTGAAGGCGGTGGCTTCTTCCTTGAGCTCCGACGACAGCGGCTTCAGCGCCGTCACCGTCGCGCCCGACGAGATGGCGCGCACGTTGGAGTTGCCGACGCCCTTGGGCTCCGACGAGCCGCCCGCCGCGCCCGACACCACCTTTAGCGGCGAGGCGCCACGCGTCAGGCCCTTGGAGAAGGGCAGCGCCTTGCCTTCGTTGATGCCCTTGCCGAGCGCCGTGTTGGAGAAGTCCGACGTGTCGACATGGGCGAGGTCGCTGCGGCCGACATAGGAGATGGCCAGCTCGCGGAACACGTAGTCGAGGATCGACGTGGCGTTCTTGATGGCGTCGTTGCCCTGCACCATGCCGGCAGGCTCGAACTTGGTGAAGGTGAAGGCCTCCACATACTCTTCCAGAGGCACGCCGTATTGCAGGCCGAGCGAGATGGCGATGGCGAAGTTGTTCATCATCGCGCGGAAGGCGGCGCCTTCCTTGTGCATGTCGATGAAGATTTCGCCCAGGCGGCCATCGTCGAACTCGCCGGTGCGCAGGTAGACCTTGTGCCCGCCGACGATCGCCTTCTGGGTGTAGCCCTTGCGGCGGTTCGGCAGCTTCTCGCGCAGCGAACGCACCTCGCGCTCGACGATGCGCTCGATGATCTTCTCCGTCACCGCGACAGCCTTGGCGGCTGCAGGGGCGGCCACCAGTTCCTCGACCAGATCGTCCGCCTCGTCCTCGTCATCGGAAATGAGCGAGGCGTTGAGCGGCTGGGAGAGCTTGGAGCCGTCGCGGTAGAGCGCGTTGGCCTTGAGAGCCAGCTTCCACGACAGCATGTAAGCTTCCTTGCAGTCCTCGACGGTCGCCTCGTTGGGCATGTTGATCGTCTTGGAGATGGCGCCGGAAATGAAGGGCTGGGCGGCCGCCATCATGCGGATGTGGCTTTCCACCGACAGGTAGCGCTTGCCGATCTTGCCGCACGGGTTGGCGCAGTCGAAGACGGGCAGGTGCTCGTCCTTGAGGTGCGGTGCGCCCTCGAGCGTCATCGCGCCGCAGACGTGGATGTTGGCGGCCTCGATCTCCTTCTTCGAGAAGCCCAGCGCGGGCAGAATCTCGAAGGAGAAGTCGTTCAGCTGCTCGTCGGTGAAGCTGAAGGTTTCCTTCAGCCAGTCGGCGCCCAGCGTCCACTGGTTGAACACGAACTTGATGTCGAAGGCCGAGCCCATCGCGGCGTTGAGCGCCTCGATCTTCTCGTCGGTGAAGCCCTTGGCCTTGAGCGAGCCGGGGTTGATGCCGGGCGCCTGGTTGAGGTTGCCGTGGCCGACGGCATAGGCCTCGATCTCGGCGATCTGCGCTTCGGCATAGCCGAGCGTGCGGAGCGCCTCCGGAACCGCGCGGTTGATGATCTTGAAGTAGCCGCCGCCGGCCAGCTTCTTGAACTTCACCAGCGCGAAGTCAGGCTCGATGCCGGTGGTGTCGCAGTCCATGACGAGGCCGATCGTGCCGGTGGGCGCGATCACGGTGGCCTGCGCGTTGCGGTAGCCGTACTCGGCGCCGAGATCGAGCGCCTTGTCCCAGGCGGCGCGCGCATGCTCGACCAGCGCCTTCTGCGAGACGTGCTCCTCGTTGAGCGGCACCGGATTGACGGCCAGCTTCTCGTAGCCCTCGCTCTCGCCATAGGCGGCGCGGCGGTGGTTGCGCATCACGCGCAGCATGTGCAGCGCGTTGGCTGGGTATTCGGGGAACGCGCCCAGTTCCGACGCCATCTCGGCAGAGGTGGCATAGGCCACGCCGGTCATGATCGCGGTGAGCGCGGCGGCGATGCCACGGCCCTCGTCGGAGTCGTACGGGATGCCGGACGTCATCAGCAGGCCGCCGATATTGGCGAAGCCGAGGCCCAGCGTGCGGTACTCGTAGGACAGCTTGGCGATCTTCCACGACGGGAACTGCGCCATCATCACCGAGATTTCCAGCACGACGGTCCACAGGCGCGCGGTGTGCTCGTATGCCTCGATGTCGATGGTGCCGTCGGCGTTTCGGTAGGGCAGGAGGTTGATCGAGGCGAGGTTGCACGCCGTGTCGTCCAGGAACATGTATTCCGAGCACGGGTTGGACGCGCGGATGGCGCCGGCCGACACGCAGGTGTGCCAGTCGTTCATCGTGGTGTTGAAGTGCAGGCCCGGATCGGCGGACGCCCACGCGGCGTAGCCGATCTTTTCCCACAGGTCGCGGGCCTTCAAGGTCTTGTGCACCTTGCCGTCGATGCGGCGGATGAGGTTCCAGTCGCCGTCATTCTCGACCGCGCGCAGGAAATCGTCCTGCAACGAGACCGAGTTGTTGGAGTTCTGGCCCGAAACGGTGAGGTAGGCCTCCGAATCCCAGTCGGTGTCGTAGGTCTTGAACTCGAGCGCCGTGTAGCCCTGCTTCGCGAACTGGATGACGCGCTTGACGTAGTTCTCCGGCACGGAGTTCTTCTTGGCGGCGCGGATTTCGCGCTTCAGCGCCGGGTTCTTCGCCGGGTCGAAGCAGTCGCCATTGTCGGCCTCGCAGTTGATGCAGGCCTTCATGATGGCGCTGAGGTGCTGCTTGACGATCTTGGAGCCGGTGACGAGGGCGGCGACCTTCTGCTCCTCGTTCACCTTCCAGTCGATATAGGCCTCGATATCCGGGTGGTCGGCGTCGACCACGACCATCTTGGCCGCGCGGCGGGTGGTGCCGCCCGACTTGATCGCGCCGGCGGCGCGGTCGCCGATCTTGAGGAAGCTCATCAGGCCCGACGACTTGCCGCCGCCCGAAAGCTTCTCGCCTTCGCCGCGAAGCATGGAGAAGTTGGAGCCCGTGCCCGAACCGTACTTGAACAGGCGCGCCTCGCGCACCCAAAGGTCCATGATGCCGCCCTCGTTGACGAGGTCGTCGCCCACCGACTGGATGAAGCAGGCATGCGGCTGCGGATGTTCGTAGGCCGAGGACGACTTCACCAGCTTGCCGGTGAAGGGGTCGACGTAATAGTGGCCTTGGCCGGGGCCGTCGATGCCGTAGGCCCAGTGCAGGCCGGTGTTGAACCATTGGGGGGAATTGGGCGCGACGCGCTGGGTGGCCAGCATGAAGGCGAGCTCGTCGCGGAAGGCGGAGGCGTCTTCTTCGGACGCGAAGTAGCCGCCCTTCCAGCCCCAGTAGGTCCAGGTGCCGGCGAGGCGATCGAAGACCTGACGCGCATCGGTCTCCGAGCCGTAACGCTCGCCCTCGGGCAACTCGGCCAGCGCCTTGTCGTCGGCGACCGAACGCCACAGGAACGACGGCACGTCGTTTTCCTCGACCTTCTTGAGGCGCGCGGGCACGCCGGCCTTGCGGAAATACTTCTGGGCCAGAATGTCGGCCGCCACCTGGCTGAACTGGGCCGGCACGTCGATATCGGCCAGACGGAAGACGATCGAACCGTCCGGATTCTTGATCTCGCTGGTCGCCTTGCGGAATTCGATCTCCGCGTAAGCCGACTGGCCTTCTCTGGTGAAACGACGTTCGATGCGCATCTTTTCTGGTCCCTATAGTCTCTAAATATAGTGCCGAACGGCCGCCGACGCACTGCGTCCTGCAAAGCCTCCTGACACAAGTCCGCCGACTGCCGCCGTCCGTCCCGACGACGACGCTCCCCTACCGCGCGATGCTATCGATCCGACGCTGCCGAAAACCGGCTTCATCCGACCTCTACGCACCCTTGCGGGCCCCGTTCACCTGACGCCTGATTGTGATTCTGATCGGACAAACTGACAGCCGATGAGTCACATTATCTAGTGCAGAGGGTGGCTGTAAACACCAAATATAGTATTAACAGACGATTTACACCACTCCCACAAAGCGCCGACGTCGTTGATGCCGCAGGGCGCAGTACGCCCACGCGGCCAGCCGCCGCGACAACGGCCGATCCCCGCAAAACACGAACAAATCTGGAAAAAACGGCCGACGACAGAACTTTCCGGCCGCGTCCTCGTCATGGGACGCATGGCTCATAAAAAGCGACTCGCCAGGGATCGTCAAGGACTCGTTTCTGTAACTTTTATGACCGCAACATCTTGTGTGCAGGAGTGTGGATAGCGGGGAGAAGGCGAGGGGCCGTACGACGTGCGAAAGCCACCGCTGCGGCGGTTCGGTGCGCGACGCGCGCCTTTCCACATGCCGCAACGGAAGGGGGATTGTCCCCAGACGGGGGCTTGCGAAAAGCCGCGCTATGCGAGTGCGTTGAGAATCAGGAAGATGCCGGCAGCAAGAAGGGCGGCGGCCGGAACGGTCGTGACCCATGCGGTGACGATGGTGGTCACATGCGCCCGACGCACCAGCCTGCGCCTTGCGATCTCCTCGCGCGAGACGGGCGGGCCGTCGGTCTGGAGGTCGCCGGTTTCGCTCTCGGCATCGCCGTCCATGTCGTCGGCTGCGAGCCCTGCGGCCGGGCGCGCTGCGCGGGCGCGCTCCATCTTGCGCTCGAGATAGGCGCGACGGCGCGACGAATTGGCGGTGTACCACTCGCGGAAGAAGCCGACGCCGAAGACCGCGCCCACGGCGATGTGGGTGGAACTGACGGGCAGGCCGAACCACGACGCGACGATGACTGTGATGGCCGCCGACAGCGCCACGCAAAACGCCCGCATCGGGTTGAGCTTGGTGATCTGTTCGCCAACCATGCGGATGAGCTTGGGCCCGAAAAGCACCAGCCCGAACGAGATGCCCAACGCACCGATCAGCATCACCCACAGAGGGATGCCGAACGGGCCGGACATGTCGCCACCGCCAGCCGCGTGCACGATCGCAGCCAGCGGGCCGACCGCGTTCGCGACGTCGTTTGCGCCGTGGGCGAAGGAAAGCAGGGCCGCCGAGCAGATCAGAGGCGTGCTGAACAGCTTGCGCAGGGACTGGTTGCGGTTCTCCATCCCCTGCGACATGCGCCGGACGCTGCGATGGCTCCACGCCCAGGTTGCCGCGAAGCACACGATGCCGAACATGGCGATCTGAAGCCCGGTGAGCGGAAGCACGCGCCTCAGCCCCTTGGTTGCCAGATAGGCCGCAAACGCGCCCGCCATGATGGCGATGAGGACCGGCACCCAGCGGCGCGCGGCTGCGATCTTGTCGTCCTGATAGATGATGAAGGACTTGATGAAGGCCAGGAACAGCGCGGCGATCATGCCGCCCAGCAGCGGGGAAATGACCCAGCTTGCCGCGATGCCGCTCAGCATCGGCCAGTTGACGGCGGCGACGCCTGCCGCAGCGGCGCCCGACCCGACCACGCCGCCCACTACCGCATGGGTGGTCGACACCGGCGCGCCGATTACGGTTGCGAGATTGACCCACAGGGCCGAAGAGATGAGCGCCGCCAGCATCAGCCGGATGAAGACACCGGCATCTGCGACGCGTGCCGGATCGACGATGCCGCTGGCAACCGTGTTCATCACCTCGGCGCCCGCAATCAGCGCGCCCGCACTTTCGAACACGGCCGCTATCGCCAGCGCGCCGCCCATCGTCAGCGCCCTTGCACCGACGGCTGGCCCGACATTGTTGGCGACGTCGTTCGCGCCGATATTCAGCGCCATGTAGCCGCCGATGGCCGCCGCCGCGATGATGACGACCGCGCCCGGCTCGCCCATGACGAAGAACGAGGTGACGATGGCCGAAAGCGCCAGGAACAGCAGCGCGATGCCGGGCGCGACGAGGCGCTGGGCGACGAAGCTGGTCGCTTCCTCGACGTGGACGAGCTTGTCCAGATCCTTGTCGAGCGTATCCTTGCGCGGCTCGGCGGAGATTTCGGCCATGACAGTTCCCGAATCCGGAAGGGTCGCGCGGTTCCAGAGACCGTGCGTTTCGCAGACCGATTAAGGAAGTGCGCCGCGTATCACAAGCGTTCGTATGACTGCGAAGCGCCTAGGCGGCAAATTTCCGTGGATTGAAGCCGAAACTGGCGATCAGCTCGCCAAGATCCTCTTCCTGGACGAGCCGGGCGGCATCCTGCGGCCTGAACCAGCGGCGCGAACGCTTCTTGCGCTCGGGCCATTTGTCGGCCACATGGTCCACTTCCATCGGGAACACGTGAACCTCGCAGCGCCAGCGCATTCCCGACGGCAGTTCCTTGCCGTAATAGAAGCAGCCGATCTCGCTGCGGGCGATGGAGCCGGAGACGCCGGCTTCCTCGGCGGCCTCGCGGGCGGCGGCTTCGTGCGATTCCTCGCGCCGTTCGGGCCAGCCCTTGGGCAGCACCCAGCGCCCGGTGCCGCGACTGGTCACCAGCATGACCTCGAAACTGCCGTCATCCGTGCGCCGCCAGGGCAGGGCGGCCACCTGCACGCGACACGGCATGCCGCCGAAGAAGAGGCGGATGCGCTCCTTCAACTGCTTGCGTGTGCCGTGGCTGATGAGCATGAATCGAAAATCCCCGAAACTTTGTTTGCCGTCTCACCAATATGATAGTCAATCACCGGTAAATAAAGGACAAAAAGGCAGAAATTCACCCCAAAATGAAGGAAGGCGGCCTTGAAGGCCGCCTCCGCAAGCTTCGCGCAAGGTTCGCGGTGCTTTCGATCAGCCGCGATGATCCTCCGAGATCGGCTTCTGGTAGGTGAAGCCCATGTCCCACGGGAAGTAGATCCACGTGTCCTGCGAGACCTCGGTGACGAAGGTGTCGATCATCGGCCGGCCCTTGGGCTTGGCGTAGATGGCGGCGAAATGCGCCTTGGGCATCATCGCCCGCACGATGGCGGCGGTCTTGCCGGTGTCGGTCAGGTCGTCGACGATCAGCACGCCCGCGCCCTCGTTTTCCAGCAGCGAGGGCGTGATCTCTTTCAGAACCTTGAGTTCGCCCTGTTCGGTGTAGTCGTGATAGGAGGCGATGCAGACCGTCTCGATCAGGCGCACGCCCAGCTCGCGCGAGATGACGGCCGCCGGCACCAGCCCGCCGCGCGTGATGCACACGATGGCCTTCCACTCGACATTGATGCCGGCCAGCCGCCACGCGAGCGCGCGCGCATCGCGGTGGAACTGGTCCCAAGAGACGGGAAAGGCCTTTTCGGGAAGGGACATCGACGCGCACTCCGGCTGCAGGGAAGGAATGCAGCCGGAATTAGCCGGAAACCGCAGCGTCTGGCAAGGTAGTAGAAGTTTTCGCCCTGACCGCCACTTCTATCTCGACATCAGCGTCGCCACCGGCATCGAGCGCAGCAGCGTGCGGGTGGCGCCGCCGAAGAAGAATTCCTTGAGCCAGGACTGGCTGTAGGCACCCATGACGAGCAAATCCGCCTCGGTTTCCGCAATGCGGTTCTCGATAGCCTCTCCGGCTCCAAGGTCGCCCGTGACTTCGCTGGCGAAGGTGACTTTTGCGCCGTGGCGGGCCAAGGCAGCTGCGATATCCACGCCGGCCACCGCGCCGTCCTGCTCGTAGCTGTCGGTCGCGTCGAGCGAGAGGATTTCCGTCTGCTCGGCCTCGCGGATGAAGGGCAGGGCGTCGAAGGTCGCACGCGCGGCCTGCTGGGTGCCGTTCCAAGCCACCATGACCCGGCGAAACGAGGTCTGTACCGACACGGCGTATGGCACGAACAGCACCGGGCGGCCGCTTTCGAACAGCAGCGTCTCGACATTTGCGAGCGAGCCCGACTTTCCGTCCGCGTCGGATTGCTGCACGACGATCAGGTCGCTGGCGCGTGCGGCCACCAGGGCGCTGACCGCGCTGTCGCCGGAAACGTTCTCCATGGCCTGCCATTCGTACGACACGCCCTCGCGGGCCGCACGGGCGTCGAAGAGCGCCTTTATCTCGGCGCTGCGCTGCTGGTTCATCTCCGCGCTGGCGGCG
Organism: Neoaquamicrobium microcysteis; assembly: GCF_008180155.1. Taxonomy (GTDB): domain Bacteria; phylum Pseudomonadota; class Alphaproteobacteria; order Rhizobiales; family Rhizobiaceae; genus Aerobium; species Aerobium microcysteis. The sequence goes on from NZ_VSZS01000065.1 coordinate 153,999, forward strand.
ATGAAATCGGTGTCCGGAAAGCCCATCGGCGTCACATAGGGGATGGGGATCGCCTCGGCATGCACGCCGATGAGATGCGCGGAAAAGCGGGTCGCCAGCGGCAACGCGCAATCCAGCACGCGCCCGGCATCCGCCTTTGACTGCAATACGGCCAGAATGGTCTTGTAACTCATGTCAGCCTCCGAAGCGTTGCGGCGGGCGCGAGCCTGCACCTCTCAGGAAGACAATCTGCCACGCGCCGCCCGGTTCCACCTTGAGCGAAGTCAAACACCGCTGTCGTGCTTTTCCACAATAGCGCCGCGGCCGGAGGCGCGGAAGGGGCGACGCACGCGCCGATCCTGCTATTGTAGGGCCGGGATGAAGCCCGAGACGGGGCTTGTGAGGATGGCATATGAGAGGCGTTCGCCTCGCTTTTGATGCGATGATGGATGCGCGCGCGGCGTCGATGGAAGCCGCTGCGCCGGATGCCGCCGCGCGTCTTTCTGCCGTCCGGCGTTATGGCAATTTCTCGCAAGCCTACTCCACCGCCGTGCAGACAGGCCTGCGCCACTTCGGTGACGCCGGCGGCTATATTGCGTATGGCGAAAAGATGGGTTCGCGCATCGCTTTGGGCGATCCGGTCGCCGCACGCGATCGCTGGCCCGAACTGCTCGCCGGCTTCGTGAAGGCCGCGGGCAGGCCCAGCTTCGCCGAAATATCGCACGAAACGGCGGTGCTTCTAGCTCCAATGGGATATCGCATCGCGCGCATAGGCTTCGACACCGCGCTCGACCTCGCGGCCTACGACTTTTCCGGCCCCAAGAAGGAGAAGGTGCGCTACGCCCAGAACTGGCTGGCCCGCAGCGGTTACGCCATCGTCGAGGAGCAGGAACTGGAGGGCGCGCATGACGCCGCGCTTGCGCTTTCGGCGCAATGGCGCTGCACGCGGGTCGTGAAGCGCCGCGAGATGGCGTTCATGAACCGGCCGTTTCCCACGAAGCCGGACACGCTGATGCGGCGCTTCCTGCTTCTCTCGCCGGAGGGAGGCGTGGTGGCGCTTCTGTATTTCGATCCGCTGTTCGAGGACGGGGCGGTGGTGGGTTACGTCGCTGTCTTCAAGCGCAGGCATCCCGACGCCACCAACACCGCCGAACTGGGGCTGCTGAAGCATGCCGTCGATGTCTTCAGGCAGGAAGGATGCGCGACGGTGACGCTCAGCCTGGCACCCTTCGCCGACACGCGGCCGAGCGGGTTTCCCGAAAACGCATGCTTCCGCTTGATGCTAGGCCGGCTCTATCAGTCACAGCTCGTCAACCGGAAGGTGTTCAACGTGCAAGGCCATGCCGAGCAGCGACGCAGGCTCTACGGACGGCAGATTCCGCGTTATTTCGCATGGGGCTGCGGCTCACCCTTCGTCCACCTCACTAGCCTGCTGCGGCTCTGCAAGGCGGTGTGATCTAGGCGGCCTTCGGGCCGAGCGCCTCGACCATGGCGCGCACCTCTTCCGCCGCGGCGTCGAGCGCTTCCTGCGTGCGGGCGCGCACGACCAGCTCGGTCCAGAACGCCCCGTCCAGATATTTCGGGTAGGAACCGATGATGGTGTCGGGATGCGCCTTCTGGATTTCGGCCAGCGGCCCGCCGATCACGCCTTCGCCGAACGGACAATGGATGGCCGTGGAGAGCAGCTTCTGGCCGGTCCTGAGTGTGGGAACCACATTGTCCAGCATCGCCTGGAAGATGGAAGGCACGCCCGCCATCACGTGAACGTTGCCGATGCGAAAGCCCGGCGCCATGGAGACAGGATTGTCGATGTGGTCCGCCCCTCGCGGCATCCGCGCCATGCGCTTGCGCGCGTCGGTGAATTCGAGGCCGCGCTTTGCGTAGTGCGCCTCCATCATCGCATAGGCCTTGTCGTCGTATTCGCACGGTACGCCGAACGCCTTCGAGATCGAATCGGCGGTGATGTCGTCATGCGTCGGGCCGATGCCGCCGCTGGTAAAGACATAGTCGTATCGGCTGCGCACGGCGTTGACGGCGGCGACGATCTCGTCCTCCTCGTCCGGCACGATGCGCACTTCCTTGAGGTCGATGCCGATGGCGGTCATCACGTCGGCGAGGTGACCGATATTTCTGTCCTTGGTGCGGCCGGAAAGAATTTCGTCGCCGATGACGATCATCGCTGCGGTAATGATGTCGGCCATGGCGGTTCCTTGCGGTTGGGGACGACGAGCCATAGCGCTGCACGCATTGATGGGCAACTGTTTGCCCGGTGCCGTTTCGTGGTTAGACTGTCGGTCCCTCAGCATTTCCGGGATGTTGCCGCCTCATGTTCTCAGCCATTCTCGGCATCGTCGTTGCCGTTCTTGCCGCCGTCGTCCTCGTGGCGGCGTATTTCGCCTGGGTGACGCGCCGCATCGCGCGCGGCGCCGAGCGGGCGGTGCCGGCGAGCGGCAAGTTCGTGACGGTCGACGGAAACCGCATCCACTATGTCGAAAGCGGGCAGGGCCTCCCCATCGTGATGATCCACGGGCTCGGCGGCACGCTGCACCATCTGCGTCGGCCGCTGATGGAGGAATTCGGCGAAGGCTATCGCCTCATCGCGATGGATCGCCCCGGCTCCGGCTACTCGACGCGCGGGGCGGGGCTCGACGGCAGGCTGAGCGAGCAGGCGCGCCAGACGGTGCGCTTCATCGAGGAGCTGGGGCTGGAAAAGCCGCTGCTGGTCGGCCACTCGCTGGGCGGTGCAATAGCGCTAGCCGTGGCGCTGGACTATCCGGACACGATATCCGGCCTCGCGCTGATCTCGCCGCTGACGCAGTACGAGCCGAACCCACCGCCGGAGTTCAGGGCGCTGGCCATCGCCTCTCCGCTGCGCCGCCGCATCGTGGCCAGCACGCTGGCGGTGCCGATGTCGATGAAGAACGCGCCGAAGGTGATAGACTTCGTGTTCGGCCCGCAAAGGCCGCCGGAGGATTATGCCGTGGCGGGCGGGGCGCTGGCCGGGCTGCGGCCCGGGCATTTCTATGCAACCTCCACCGACCTTGTCGCGGTGCAGCACGACCTGCCCAGCTATCAGACGCGTTATGGCGAGATCGACATGCCCGTCGGCATCCTGTTCGGCACCGAGGACCGGGTGCTGAACTACGAAAGGCAGGGCCTTTCGATGCAGGGCAAGATCGCGGGCCTCGAACTGGAGATCGCCGACGGTATCGGCCACATGCCGCAATATGCGGTGACGGGGCGAGTCGTCGCCTTCATACGCCGCATCGCCGAGCGCGCGTTCCTCCTTGCGAAAGCGCGCGGCAATACCGGTTGACGGAATCGGGAGAACCCTTGACAAGCGAGGCGCGCGGGCGTGGCGGAACTGGTAGACGCAAGGGACTTAAAATCCCTCGGCCTTGGCCATCCGGGTTCGATCCCCGGCGCCCGCACCATCCTTAGACGGACGGAAGCTCCCCGAAAGACGTAGGCTTCATCACTATCGCTGTCTGGCATCGCGTTGCCGCCCTGCCGGGTGCGTGCGATTCTGGCAGCTCAGGCAACCACGTTCCTATCGTCCGCAACCCCGTTTCGGAGAGGATGAACGCATGGTTGACGAGGCTGGCGAACAGCAATGCCCCTTTTGCAAGGAAGCGATCAAGGCCGGCGCGGTGAAGTGCCGTTTCTGCGGTTCGCGGCTGATGGCGCGGACGCTGGAGCATGAGGGCATCTGCCCGTTCTGCAAGGAGGAGATCAAGCCCGGCGCGGTGAAGTGCCGCCACTGCTATTCCTATCTGGGCCAGTTGGCCGAGGGACGAGCGAGGGTGGCCCGCAACATGGCCGCCGGTGGTGTTTGCAACTGCACGCCGGCGGGCGGGGCCGAGCGCTCGGCGCAGAACGCGATGCGCAGCCCGCAAAGCGATTGGTGGGATTGCGTCGATTACTGCTTCCTGCTGACGCTCGGCGAGGGCGGTGCGGCCTTCGACCAGTGCATCAACTACCGGTGCGGCGGTTATCCGATGAAACCCGACTTTGAAGTGTAGCATCGCGTCGCAGCTTCTCTTGTGATCGCAAAGGCGGTCGTGGCACAGTCGGGTCAAAAGGAGTGCCCGCCGAATGCCCGCAGCCGTCAAGACCGCCTTTGCCCGTCCCAGACCCTGGACCGAGGTCGCCCCGCGCCTCGTCGATGTCGCTACCGGCCGCAAGCCGGCCGATCTGGTCGTGCGCAACGGGCGCTGGGTCAACGTCCATTCGGGCGAGGTGATTCCCGGCACGGACCTCGCCATCGTCGAAGGCCGCTTCGCCTATTGCGGCCCGGATGCCTCGCACGCCATCGGCGCCGGCACCAAGGTCGTCGATGCGGGTGGGCGCTATCTCGTGCCCGGCCTATGCGACGCGCACATGCATGTCGAAAGCGGCATGGTGACGGTGACCGAGTTCTGCCGCGCGGTGATCCCGCACGGCACCACGTCGATGTTCATCGACCCGCACGAGATCGCCAACGTGCTCGGTCTTGAGGGCGTGCGGCTGATGCATGACGAGGCGCTGGCAATGCCGGTGAACGTGCATGTGCAGATGCCGTCCTGCGTGCCTTCCGCGCCAGGGCTGGAGAATGCGGGCGCGCAGCTCACCGCCGAGGACGTGGCCGAGGCGATGACGTGGGAAAACATCATCGGTCTGGGCGAGGTGATGAATTTTCCCGGCGTCGCCGCCAACGACCCGCTGATGGTGGCCGAGATCGCAGCCACGGTGAAGGCGGGCAAGACGGTAGGCGGCCACTATGCCTCGCGCGACCTTGGCCTTCCGTTCCACGGCTATGTCGCCGGCGGGCCGGAAGACGACCATGAGGGCACGACGGTGGAGGACGCAATCGCCCGCGTCAGGCAGGGCATGAAGGCGATGCTGCGGCTTGGCTCCGCCTGGTACGACGTGGCGACCCAGATCAAGGCGGTGACGGAGCAGGGGCTCGACCCGCGCAACTTCATACTGTGCACCGACGACAGCCATTCCGGCACGCTGGTGCAGGAGGGGCACATGGACCGTGTCGTCCGGCACGCCATCGCGCAGGGGCTGAACCCGGTCACGGCCATCCAGATGGCGACCATCAACACCGCCCAGCACTTCCGGCTGGAGCGCGATCTGGGCTCCATCGCGCCGGGCAGGCTGGCTGACTTCCTCATCGTGTCCGATCTTGCAGCGCTTGCCATCGACGAGGTCTATGCGCGCGGTGCGAGGCTGGCGCGCGGCGGCAGGCTGGAAGCCGACATTCCCGCATACGATTATCCGGCCAGCGCCAAGAACACGGTCCGGCTGGGCAAGAAGCTGGGCGCGGACGACTTCGACATCGCCGCCCCCGAAGGGGCCAACGAGGTGCGCGCGCGCGTCATCGGCGTGATCGAGAACCAGGCACCGACGAGGGCGCTGGAAGCCGACCTCGCGGTCGAGGACGGTCTCGTCGCCATGGATCGCCAGAACGACGTCTGCCAGATCGCGCTGGTCGAGCGCCATCGCGGCACGGGAGGCGTCGTCAACGGCTTCGTGTCGGGCTTCGGCTACGTGAAGGACTGCGCCATAGCATCCACCGTCGCGCACGATTCGCACCACATGATCGTGGTCGGCACCAACAAGCAGGACATGGCGCTGGCCGCCAACCGGCTGGGCGAGGTGGGCGGCGGGGTCGTTCTGTTCTCGCAGGGCAGGGAACTGGCGCTGGTCGAGATGCCGATCGCCGGCCTGATGTCGGACGAGCGCGCGGAAATCGTTGCCGAGAAGGCGGCGGCGCTCACGGCGGCGATGCGCGACATGGGCTGCACCCTCAACAACGCCTACATGCAGCACTCGCTGCTGGCGCTCGTCGTCATTCCCGAGCTGCGCATCTCCGATGTCGGCATCATCGACGTGACGCGGTTCGAGAAGGTCGACCTGTTCGTGACGGAGTAGTGTCCGGCGATCAGGCGTCTTCGCCGATGACCAGCTCGATGGTGGTGCGGGTGCCGCCCTTGCCGTCGCCATAGGCGATGGTGGTGCCAAGCTGCGCCGCCATCGCCGAGACGATACGCGTGCCCATGCCGGTTCCCTTCGGCGTGCCGGTGCCGTTCCAGCCGATGCCGTCATCTTCCACCACGAGCAGGGCGCGGCCTTCCTCCGACCGGCGCATCAGCAGGCGCACCTCGCCGGACGTTCCTTCCGGATAGGCGTATTTGTAGGCGTTCGTCAGCAGTTCGGTGACGATCATGCCCACCGAGACCGCCTTGTCGGTCGGCACCGCCACCGCTTCAAGGTCGAGCTTCATGCGCGGGGCATGGCCGATTGCCCGCATCGTCGTGTCCAGTTCCTCGGCCAGCGTGGCGAGATAGGAATCGAGCGAGACCGACCGCACATCCTCGGAGTTGTAGAGCTTGCGGTGCAGCCCGGCGATCGCCGAGATGCGCGCCTGCGTTTCGTTGAGCGCATCCTTGGCCGCCGGATCGGTGATGGCTGAGGTCTGCATCCGCACCAGTGCGGCAACGAGCGCCAGGCTGTTGGCGACGCGATGGTTCACCTCGGCCAGAAGGATTTCCGCGCGGTCGCGCGCCTCGCGCACCTCGCGTTCGGCCAGTTCGCGCATACGCTCCAGCCGCGCCTTCTCGATGGCCTGCTCGATGGCGCTGACCAGCAGAACGAGGAACTCCTCGCCGACGGTCTTGAGCACATAGTCCGCCGCGCCGGCCTTCAGCGCCTCCACGGCCACGGTGGGCTCCTGCGAGCCGGTGACGTAGACCACCGGTGGCGACGGACTGCGCTCGCTGAGGGCTGCAAGCACGCTCATGCCCGTGCCGGTCGCGAGGAAATGGTCGAGCACGACCACGTCGATGCCACCTTCGGCGATGCGGTCCAGCCCGGCCTGGCCGTCCGCTGCCAGTTCATATGCGTATCCACGGCGCGTCAGCGCTCTTTCGACCAGGCGTGCGAGCGCCTTGTCGTCGTCGATCTGCAGCACTCGGAATACGCGGTTTGGCACGCTATTCGGTCTCCGGAACCTGCATGACGGAGAAGAAGAGCCCCAGCTGCCGAATGGCGTTTGCGAAGCCTTCGTAGTCCACCGGCTTGGTGATGTAGACGTTGGCGCCGAGATCGTAGCAACGCTGGATCTCGCGCTCGTCGTCCGTTGTCGTCAGCACGACCACCGGCGAAAGGCGGGTATGCTGGTTGTTCTTGACCTTCTCGAGGATCGAGACGCCGGTCATGTCCGGCAGGTTGAGGTCCAGCAGCACGAGCAGGTGACGGCCGGCACTTTCCAACCCTGAGCCATCGGCGCCCAGCAGGTAGCGCAGGGCTTCCGTGCCGTTCGTGAAGGGGATGATCTCGTTGTTGACGCCCGCGCGGCGGATGTTCTTTTCGATGAGGCGGGCATGTCCTTCATCGTCCTCGATCATGATGATCGTGACCGGTTTGGGGGCATTCATGCTGCTTCGCTCCTTATGACGGTCCTGACGTCCAGCGGCAGGAGAATGGAAAAGGTGGTGCCCTTGCCGAATTCGGAGGAAAGGGTGATGTCGCCGCCCAGGCTGCGAACAAGCGTGCGCACATGCGCCAGGCCGATGCCTTCGCCGGGTTTGTCCTGCTGGCCCGACCGGCGGAAGAGGTCGAACACGCGCTGGTGATCTTCGGCCGCGATGCCGCGCCCGTTGTCGGATACGTCGATGAGCACCTGACCGCCGGGCACGTTGCGCGCAACGATGCGGATTTCCAGCGGGCGGTCGCCGGCACGGTATTTCACGGCATTGTCGAGCAGGTTGCCGACGACCTGTTCGATCGACAGCCTGTCGGAAACGATGCGCGGCGCGGTGACGGAGAGCGTCGCTTCGCCGTCTGCTTCCGCGATCTGGTGCTGGATCGTCGCCAGATTGGCCTCCAGCAGCGCCTGCAGGTCTATCGTCTCCGGCTTGATGGGGCGCTTGCCCTCGCGCGAAATCTTCAGGATCGCGTTGATGAGCCCGTCCATCTTGCGGGTGGAGGAGCGGATGAAGCCGATGGCTTCCGGAAGGTCCTCGGCCGCAGCCGCTCGCGCCTCGTGGATTTCCTGTTCGCTGAGCGTCCCGCCCTCCGCCAGCACGTAGGACTGGATCGACTTCATGGTCTGGTCCAGCTCGCTGGTGAAGCCCATGATGTTGACCAGCGGGGCGCGCAGGTCGTGGGTGACGATGTAGGCGAAGCGCTGCACTTCCTCATTGGCGCGGATCAGGTCGTGCGTACGTTCCTTGACCCGCTGCTCCAGCCCGGCGTTCAGCGTCTCGACTTCCTGGCGTGCGGCAAGCAGGTCGCGGGTGTAGCTCAGCGCGATCCAGACCGAGCCGCCGCCGACCAGCAGAATCAGGAAGCCGCCCGCAATGGCCACCACGCGCAGGAGGTTGGCACTGAAGCGCTGCTCTTCGACGCCCTCGATCAGACGATTGTCGGCATCGGCGACGATCCTGGTGAAAAGCGCACGCGCCTCGTCCATGATCTCCTTGCCGCGGTCGGTCGCGACGATCTCGACGGCCTCGGCAACTTGGCCGGTGCGTGCAAGCTGGATCGTCTGGTCCATCTCTGCCAGCTTGCTTTCGATCTCTGGGCCCAGCCGCTCCACGGCGTCGAGGTATTGCGGATACCGCTCGACGATGGTGCGAAGCTCCTCGAAGGTGGGAATGATGCGGTTGTGCGCGGCTTCGTACGGCTCGAGATAGCTTTCTTCCTGCGTCAGCAGAAAGCCGCGCTGGCTCGTCTCAACTTCCTGCATTGCGATGCGCAGGTTGTTGGTCGAGGTTCGCAGGTCGCGCGCTGCAACAACCTCATTGAAATAATGCTGCGAGCGCTCCACCAGCCAGATCGTCGAGCCGACGATGGCAAGCAGCGCCAGCAGCCCCACTATCAGCAGGACTGCACCACCACGAAGGAATGAGGTTTGTGTAATAGGCATACAAAATTCTTCAAAACGACCGAAACTCAAATACGCGAAAGCTAATAAAACGCTATAAAAAAAGACATAGCGCGGTCGTTATGGGTACCTTACGATAGGAAAGGTACTTCGCTTTGCGCGCCCTATTGTCCAACCGCCACACTAATGACCTCCAGCGGCGTGGTAATGATGATTTCCGCGGCCGTGCCGATGGTCTGCCCGAATCCCTGCGCAAGCCTTTCGATTCGGCCCGTTATCTGGCTGGCATCGCCGCCGAGGCTGTCGTCTTCGTTGAGACGATCGCCGAGAAGCTGGACGAGCAGCGGATTGTCGGCGAAGCGGGCATGGTTCAGCCGGTCGCCGCTGGAAAGCCCCGACACGTCGACGACGATGACGCCGAGGTTCGCCAGTTCGTCATCCTTGTCATAGTCGCCGACCCGCGGACGGTTGCCCGCTATGATGGAGGAAACCAGCAGCGCCCTGTCATCGCGCGACACCAGCACGAAGAAGGGCCGCTTCGGCGTGCCCATGCGGCGCAGCTGGCTCTTGAACACGTCCACGTCGATGTCGGGGGAGGCCAGAACCACGTCGCCGAGGATGCCGGAAGCGTCATTGTCCTGGCCGATCTCGATCTGGCGTAGCGCCTCCATCGTTACCCAGTTGCCCATCGAGTGCGCGACGACGTCGATGCGCCTCGCGCCGGCCGCGCGCACCATGCGCAGCGTCTCCTCCAGCCCGTCGCGGGCAATCGTCGCGGAGTTGTTGTCGTAGATGTAGTCGACCGTGCGCCCGGTCGACGCCCAAGAGAACAGCACCGCCGTCCCCGCATAGCCTGAATCGTGCACGATCTGCGCTGCTCGGTAGACGGAGCTGTCGAAGGCGGTGCGGTAGCCGTGCACGAAGACGAGCGCGCGACCGTCGGTGCGCGCCAGGCTCTCGCGCAGCGCGGCGCTGAAATCGGGAGCCGCCGGAAAAACGCCGATCTCGCCTGCCGCGAAGTGGCGGGCGGCGTCGCGGCGCTGGCCGTTGCGCGGCCTTTCGAGCACGCCCGACTGGTGGCCCTGAGGAATGGTGACGTCGACACGGGCGAAGCTGAGCGCGTCGCCGCGCGCGCCGCTGAACATCTCGGCCGGTTCCGCTGCAGGTGCACGGGTAGTGGCTACGAGGATGCGGTGGGTGGCGAGTATCTGGCTCTGCTCCGCCGCTGCGGCGTCGAGCAGGCTGCGCGACTGTCCGCCCGCGCAGCCCGAGCCGAGCACGACCATGGCGAGCATGGACAGCCAGAGGGCAATGCTGCGACCCGACGAACCCAACGCGCACTCCCTCGACAAATCGCCCTGTGCAGCGAAACTATCTGCCCGCAACGCGGGAAGAAAGCGAAATCAGCGGCTCCAGAACACCGGCGTGAAGATGATCAGCACCGCGAGGATTTCGAGGCGGCCGAGCAGCATCGCGAAGGAGAGTATCCATTTCGCCGTGTCCGGCAACGTCGCGAAATTGCCGGCCGGGCCGATGACGTCGCCAAGGCCGGGGCCGACATTCGTCAGCGCTGTCAGCGCGCCCGACAGAGACGTGATGAGGTCCAGCCCGGTCGCTGCCAGCATGACGGTGAGGATGAGCCAGATAATCATGAAGGCCGAAACGAACAGCACGACCGCCCGCTGCACCGTATCGTCGACGGGGCGGTCGCCGTAGCGCACGCTGGCAACGCTGTTGGGGTAGACGAAGCGGCGCAGGCCGTTGACCAGAAGCTTGAAGACGATGAGAAAGCGGTAGGCCTTGATGCCGCCGGAGGTCGAGCCGGAGCACCCGCCCATGAACATCGCGGCGAAGGCGCAGGCCACGGCAAACGGCCCCCACTGCATGTAGTCCGAACTGGCATAGCCCGTCGTGGTGATGATCGACACGAAGTTGAAGGCCACGTGGGTCAGCGCATCCCAGAATGGTAAGCCCATGCTTACGCGCAAGTAGATGGCAACCGCGAAGACGAAGACGACGGTATAGAGCGCAAACAGCTTGATCTGCGGGTCGCGCAGGGCGTCGAGCCGTCCGGTCGCGATCAGCAGGATGAGGATGGAGAAGGGCAGGGCGCCGATGAACATGAAGATGGTGCCGACCCACAGGATGGCATGGTTGTCGGCGTAGTAACCCATCGAGGCGTCATGCGTGGAGAAGCCGGCGGTCGCGATGGTGGTGAGCGCGTGGTTGAGCGCCTCGAAGCCGTTCATGCCGGCCGCCGCGTAGGCCACGGCGCAAATGATGGTCATCGTGGAATAGATGGCCAGCAGCGTCGTCGCATAGGTGGAGAAGCGCTCGAACGGGCGGTCGGCAATGTCGCTGGATTCGATCTTGAAATAGGAGAAGCCGCCGACATTCAGGAACGGCAGTATGAACAGGCCGAGCGCGATGACGCCCAGCCCGCCCATCCATTGCAGGATGGAGCGCCACATCAGGATACCCGGAGGCAGGCTGTCGAGGCCGACGATCACGGTTCCACCCGTCGTGGTCAGGCCGGAAACGGCCTCGAACACGGCATCGGCGAAACCCATGTCCAGCGACGACGCCAGAAACGGCACCGAACCGACCGCGCTGGACGTGAGCCAGAGGAAATTGACCACCAGAAAGCCGAAGCGCGACGAGATGGGCGGCGCGCGCCCCTGCGTCGCCAGCGCCACCGCCATCGCCAGCCCGCCGGTGAAGAAGGCGGAGAAGGCAAAGACGATCCAGTCTTCGTTGCCGTAGTAGAGATCGACGGCCGCCGGCACCAGCATCGCGGCTGACAGGTAGAGCGCGAACACCGACGCGATGTGGAGCGCGGCTCTGACTGAAGTGTAGTGCACGGGGAATCGCTGCCTTGACCTTGCGCTGCCGAACAGTGGCGTCATCGCGGAGATTGTGCAATAGCGCCCCGAACGCAGGCGGAGAAGACACGATGTCCGGATTTCCACGCGAGGTTGGGCGCGCCGCCGCCGCGATGCGCGACCTCTTTCCCGAAACGCCGCTGCAGGAAAACGACTACCTGTCGCGCAAGACGGGCGCTCGCGTGTTCCTCAAGCGGGAGGATTTGTCGCCCGTCCGCTCCTACAAGATCAGGGGCGCGTTCAACTTCTTCCGCAAGGCGCTGGCGGGCGGTGAAGCGGCCGAGGTGTTCGTCTGCGCGTCTGCCGGCAACCACGCGCAGGGCTTCGCCTATGTCTGCCGGCATCTGGCGAAGCGCGGCGTCGTGTTCATGCCGGTCACTACCCCGCAGCAGAAGATCGACAAGACCCGCATGTTCGGCGGTGGGGCGGTCGAAATCCGCCTGATTGGCGACTTTTTCGACGATTGCTACCGCGCCGCGCAGGAGTTTGCCGCAGAGAGCGGCGGGCTGATGGTGCCGCCCTTCGACCATCGCGACATCATCGAGGGGCAGGCGACGGTCGCCCACGAGATCGCCGCGCAACTGCCCGAGGGGCTTTCGCCGGACCTGATGATCCTGCCCGTCGGAGGCGGCGGGCTTTCCGCCGGTGTGACGCGCTATATCGGCGAGGCGGGCGGGCATACCGCGTTCTATTTCGCGGAGCCCGCAGGCGCGCCGAGCTTCCGCCAGAGCCTTTCAACGGGGAAGCGCGTGAAGCTTGAGAAGGTGGACAATTTCGTTGACGGCGCCGCTGTCGGCGAGATCGGCCGCGAGAATTTCCGCCTGCTCAAGCATTTCAGCGAGGAGCAGGTCCGCCTGATCCCCGAAAACCGCCTCTGCGCCACGATGATCGAAATGCTCAATGTCGAGGGCATCGTGCTGGAGCCCGCCGGCGCGCTGGCGATCGACGCGCTGAAGGATTTTTCGCGCAAGGAGCTGAAGGGAAAGACGATCGTGCTCGTCGTCTCGGGCGGCAATTTCGACTTCGAGCGCCTGCCCGACGTGAAGGAGCGCGCGCTTCGTTTCGAGGGGCTGAAGAAGTACTTCGTCTTCCGCTTTCCGCAGCGACCCGGCGCGCTGCGCGATTTTCTCTCGCTGCTCGGCCCCGACGATGACATCGCCCGCTTCGAATATCTGAAGAAGTCGGCGCGCAACTTCGGCTCCGTCCTCATCGGCATCGAAACGAAGGACGCGAAGAACTTCGACGTGCTGCGCAAGCGCTTCGCCGAAGGCGGCTGGGCCTATCAGGACATCACCGAAAACGAGGTGCTGGCGGGGCTCATCATATGAGCGGCACGGTCTACATCGTCCTGTTTCGCGGCGTGGGCGGCAAGACACAGCTTCCCACCAGGCCGCTTCGCGAGAAGCTGACGGAAGCCGGTTTCGACAATGTGGCGACCTACATCAACAGCGGCAACGCGCTGGTGAAGAGCGATCTTGCGCGCGCAAAGGTCGTGGCGCGCATCGCTGAAATCTGCGCGCGCGAGTTCGGCTTCGACAAGGCGGTCTATGTACTCACGCGCAAGGAGTGGGCTGCCTTGATGGCCAACAACCCGTTTCCGGATGCCGTGGAGCCCGGCAACCAGCTTCACGCGGCATGGCTGGACGGCAAGCCTCCCGCGGGGGCCGTGGAAGCTCTCGAGGCGGTGGCGGGCGACGGCGAGCGCATCGCCGTGGTCGGCAATGTTGCCTATTTGCACACGCCAAACGGCTTCGGCCGGTCGAAGCTCGCGGAGAAGTTCGACAGGGGCATCGGCGTGCCCAACACGGCGCGCAACTGGAACACGGTGAAGAAGCTGGCCGAGATGGCGGAGGCCGCCGAGACCTAGCGGGTTTGCTGCGCTGCACAAGAAAGCAGTTGCTTTCCTGCGCGAATTACCCCATATGCACAATCATGAGGCGCATGGGCCGGGTATGCCGGCTTTCCATTTAAACGGACTGGTTGCGTCTGACCTTCCACTTTCCGCTCCCCAGGGGCCGGGATTTTGAGGGGAGCCCCGCCGCAAGAGGCGCGCGGGCACGACAGCGCAGCCGAGCGAACCGATCCGGTTCGCCGCCTTGTCGTCCATCATTGAAAACTGTGCTGCGGGTTGCGCCCCGTGGCGTTTGTCTGCGGCCGGACCGAGTTCCGCGATCCCGCAAGAGAGAAGATTATTTTGACGAACGAAAACAACATCGCCGCGATCGAAACCGCACCGGAAGGCTTTGCCGCTCTCGGCATCACCGGTCCGCTTCTGAAAGCGACGCACAATGCAGGGTTCACCGAGCCCAAGCCGATCCAGGAGCAGGCCATTCCGGCGCAGCTCAAGGGCCGCGACATTCTTGGCATCGCCCAGACCGGCTCGGGCAAGACGGCCGCCTTCAGCCTGCCGATCCTGTCGAAGATCATCGGCATCGGCTCGAAGCGCGTTCCGCGTACCTGCCGCGCGCTGATCCTGGCTCCCACCCGTGAGCTGGCCGTCCAGATCGAAGAGACGATCCGCGTGCTGGCCAAGGGCCTGCACATCTCTACCGCGCTGGTGCTCGGCGGCGTGTCGCGCTTCTCGCAGGTCAAGAAGATGCAGCCGGGCGTCGATGTCCTCATCGCCACGCCGGGCCGTCTGACCGATCTGGTTCGCGAAGGCGACATCAGCCTTGCCGAAACCCGCTATCTGGTGCTGGACGAGGCCGACCGGATGCTGGACATGGGCTTCATCAACGACGTGCGCCGCATCGCCAAGGCGACGCACCGCGACCGCCAGACGGCGCTGTTCTCCGCGACCATGCCCAACGAGATCGCCCAGCTTGCCGAAAGCCTGCTCAAGCAGCCGCTTCGCGTCGAAGTCGCGCCGCAGGGCACGACCGCCGGCGAGATCGTGCAGAGCGTGGTGATGGCGCGCACCAAGCAGAAGCGCAAGATCCTCTCCGAGATGCTCGCCGACGAGGCGATGAAGTCGGTCATCATCTTCGCCCGCACCAAGCACGGCGCCGACCGCGTTACCAAGGACCTGGAGCGTGACGGCTTCGAGGCGGCCGTGATCCACGGCAACAAGTCGCAGAACGCGCGCCAGAAGGCGCTTAACGGTTTCCGTGATGGCTCGGTTCGCATCCTCGTGGCTACGGATATTGCGGCGCGCGGCATCGACGTTCCGGGCATCAGCCACGTGGTCAATTTCGACCTGCCGGACGAGGCAGAGAGCTATGTGCACCGCATCGGCCGTACGGGCCGCAACGGCGCCGACGGCATCGCGATCACGCTGTGCGATCCGACCGAGAACGCCAAGCTGCGCCAGGTCGAGCGCATCATCCGCTCCAAGCTCACGGTCGCCGCGTCCTATCTGGACCAGCCCGATCCGGTGCAGCCGAAGCGCGATCCGAACGCTCCGCGTCCCGTGCCGGACAATGACGACGTGCGGCGTCCTCACAACAACAAGCCGAAGCGTTTCGGTGGCAAGCCGGGCCGCAATCTCGCAAGTTCCGGCAAGCCGAATGGCGAAAAGAAGCCGTTCCGTGGCAGGCGTCGCCCGCAAGGCGGCCGCAAGGCTGCCTGACCGACCGAACGCGGCTGGCCCAATTGCGCGGGCCGGTTTCATCGACTAAGGCGTTTCCCGTCGGCCGTCCGGCCGCCCAACAAAAAACGGGAAACGCCATATGGCCGGATTGGCTGCGCTCGCGATAGCCTATGTGCTGTCGCAATTCTATCGCTCGTTCATGGCGGTGCTCACGCCGTCTCTGATCGCTGAGTTAGGCGCGACGAAGGCGCAGCTTTCGTTCGCGTCGGGAGCGTGGTTCATAGCCTTCGCGGCCGCGCAGTTCGCCATCGGCGTCTGGCTCGACCGCTACGGCCCAAAGCGCACCGCTTCGGTGCTGCTGGCCGTTGGCGGCGGTGGCGGCGCGATGCTGTTTGCAATGGCGACCGAGCCTTGGATGGTCACGGCCGCCATGGCGTTTATCGGCATCGGCTGCGCGCCAGTACTGATGGCCTCGGTCTTCATCTTCGCCCGCACCTACTCGCCTGCACGCCTTGCCATCCTCGTTTCATGGCTGGTGGGCTTCGGCTCTTTCGGCAACGTGATCGGGGCATCGCCTCTGGCATCGGCCGCCGACGCCTTCGGCTGGCGCCCGGTGATGGTCGGGCTCGGCTGCGTCACCCTGATGACGGCTGTGGCGATCCAGATCTTCGTGCGCGATCCCGCGCGCCACGGCGACGGCTCGGGCGACAACGGATTTGCCGGTTACCTCGAGCTCTTCAGCCTGCGCGTGCTGTGGCCGATCCTGCCGCTGGTGGCATTCAACTACGCTGCGGCTGCCGGTATACGCGGCCTCTGGGCCGGACCCTACCTTTCCGACGTCTACGGCCTCGACGCGCTGGCGATCGGGCAGGTCACGCTCTTCATGGCGCTCGCCATGGTGGCCGGAAGCTTCATCTACGGGCCTCTCGACACGTTCTTCGGCACCCGCAAATGGGTGGCGATCGTCGGAAATACGCTCGGGCTGGCGGCGCTCGTCTTCATCGCGCTCAACCCCGTCACGACCGTGACGGCGACGACCGCCATCCTCGTCGTCATCGGCATTACCGGCGGCAGCTATGGCCTGCTGATGGCGCATGGGCGCGCGTTTCTGCCGCCGCACCTGACGGGCAGGGGGGTGACGCTGCTCAACTTCTTCTCCATCGGCGGCGTGGGTGTGATGCAGTTCGCGACCGGCGGGGTGGTGACGGCCAGCACGGTGCCGGAAGACCCGTCCGCGGCCTATGCGGCGCTGTTCTGGTTCTACGCCATCATGCTGGCGATCTCGCTGCTGATCTATCTCGCGGCGCGCGACGCGAAGCCGGAGAAGCCCGCCAAGGAAATCAGCGGCTGAGCGATTTCGCCCACTCGGTGATGCGGCCGGCGACAAGACCGTTGGTCGATGAGGAGAGCGCGTCTCCTGCGATGACGTGATGGCCGGGGTCGTCCGACCCTTCGACGATCATCGTCTCGGCGGGGCCGCCCCAGCGTTCGGCCATCTGGCGGGTCAGTTCGGGCCGCACCACCCTGTCGGCATCGGAAAAGATGAAAAGCGCCGGCGCGGTGACGGTCTCGACCGGCGTTTCGCGCGCAAGCTCGGTCAGCGCGGCCATCGGCAGCGTGGCCGATGTGGGGTAGCGCGTCGTCCAGTAGCGGCCGTGTGCCTCGTTGCGCGGCTCGAACCCGCGTTCCTTGCCGGCGACGAGTTCGGCGATCTGGCCGCCCCACGGGAGCGTGAGCAGCCACGCCCCGGAAGCCTGCACGCCATAATTGGGAGATATGAACGCATAGCCGGCAATATCGCGCGCCAGCGCCGGCTGCGCCGATGCCCATGTGGCAAGCGCCGCGCCCGTCGATGTCGCGACCACGATGACGCGGTCGCCCAGCCTGCGGCCGATCTCGATGGCCTCCGCGTAGTCGTTGGCCCAATCTCTCACCGACGCGCGCGCCATCGCCGCGCCGTCGCCGCCATGGCCGGCAAGCCGCGTGTAGAACAGGTTGGCGCCCAATGCGCCCGCCACCTCGTCCGGCACGGGCCGAAGCTCGCCCTTGGATGCCGAGAACCCGTGCACGTAGACGATGGCGAGAGGCGTTCTGGCGGGCGCTGCCGGGTTCGCCCAGACGATTTCCTTCGCAACGTCCGGGCGCAGGCCTGCCACCTCGGCCTCGCGCTGCGCCAGCCACGCCTCGGCATCGTCGCCGATGGCCGAACCGTCGAAGCTGATGGTGGTGTCCCTGTCGACGCGCGGCCCGGTGACGAACAGGATCGCCAGCGCCGCAAGCGCGATGACGACGGGAAACAGGATCATGCGCATGGCGGGCGCTCCCGACTGCTATCTTCCGTTCTTCACGCCGAAGCGGCGTCTGTCCCACCCGGTCAGCCTGCGCATGAAGCGATAGCGTAGCCCCTCGGGCAGGAAGCTCAGCAGCCGCGTCGGCCACGCGACCCGGCGCGGAAATACAAGTTCGAAGCCGCCGCTGCCAAACCCGCGCAACATGCGCTTCGATGCGTCCTCGACCGTCATCAGCCCGGGCATCGGGAAGCGGTTCTTGGCCGTCAGCGGCGTCGCGATGAAGCCGGGATTGACGATCTGCAGGCGTATGTTGAGCTTGTCGAAGTCGTAGCGCAACGACTGTGCCAGACTGTTGAGCGCGGCCTTGGAACTGCCGTAGGCGGCAGCCGCCGGCAGGCCGAAATAGGATGTCACCGAGCCCACCAGCGCGACCTGCCCGAAGCCGCGGTCGCGCATCCTGTCGGCCACCGGCACGAGCCCGTAGATGACGCCCAGCAGGTTGACCTGATAGGTCGAGACGAAGTTGAACGTCTCCAGCCGCTCGCCATGCGTGGCCGAATAGATGCCGGCGTTGAACACGGCCAGCACGATCGGCCCCAGCTGCTTCTCGATCGCGTCTACGGTGCGGTCCATGCCGCGCTCGTCGGTTACGTCGCACAGGAACGGGACGATGCGACCCGCAGCGCCGGCGGCTTCGTCCACCAGCGTCACCAGCCGGTCTTCATCGCGCGCGGTCGCCGCGACGACATAGCCCTGGCGGGCCAGATCGAGGGCAAGCTGCCTGCCTAGGCCGGTGCTGGCGCCTGTTACCCAGGCGACGCCGTCCTTTGGGTCGGCTCTGTAAAGCGGCATGAAGTATTCCGAAGCTGTTTCGCGGGCAGACTGTCGTAACCGCGCTTTTCGCAGATTAAAAGGCCGCCATGCGACATTGGGCACGGCTATCCCTAAATATGCTGGGCCAGCAGAAAATCCGACCTTGAAAGCGGGTCTTCACGTTTCTAGGGTTTTGAAAAGCATGACGACAAGGAAACACCCATGACCAGTTCGGTTATCGATGTCATCGGCAATACGCCGCTGATCCGCCTCAGGCGCGCTTCGGAAGAAACCGGCTGCGAAATCCTGGGCAAGGCCGAGTTCATGAACCCCGGCCAGTCGGTCAAGGACCGCGCCGGGCTGTTCATCATCCGCGACGCCGAGAAGAAGGGGCTGCTGAGGCCCGGCGGCGTGATCGTCGAGGGAACCGCCGGCAACACGGGCATCGGGCTGACCGTCGTCGCCAAGGCGCTGGGCTACCGTACCGTCATCGTGATCCCCGATACGCAGAGCCAGGAGAAGAAGGACGCGCTGCGCGTTCTCGGCGCGGAGCTGATCGAGGTGCCGGCGGTGCCTTATCGCAACCCGAACAACTACGTAAAGGTTTCGGGCCGCCTCGCCGAGCAGCTCGCGAGGACCGAGCCCAACGGTGCCATCTGGGCCAACCAGTTCGACAACGTCGCCAACCGGGACGGCCATATCGAGACCACGGCGCAGGAAATCTGGAACCAGACGGACGGCAAGGTCGACGGGTTCGTGTCGGCGGTCGGCACGGGGGGCACGCTCGCCGGCGTTGCGGCGGGCCTGAAGCAACACAGCAATGCGGTGAAGATCGCGCTGGCCGACCCGCTGGGGGCTGCGCTGCACAGCTATTACACCACCGGCGAGCTCAAATCCGAGGGGTCCTCGATCACGGAAGGCATCGGCCAGGGCCGCATCACGGCGAACCTCGAAGGGTTCGAGCCGGACTTCTCGTTCCAGGTGCCCGACGCGGAGGCGCTGCCCATCGTGTTCGACCTCGTGCAAGAGGAAGGCCTATGCCTCGGCGGCTCGTCGGGCATCAACATCGCCGGCGCGATCCGGCTGGCCAGGGAGCTCGGCCCGGGCCACACCATCGTGACCATCCTGTGCGACTACGGCACGCGCTACCAGTCGAAGCTGTTCAATCCGCAGTTCCTGCGCGGCAAGAACCTGCCGGTGCCGGGCTGGATGGACGAGACCGTCAGCATTCCCGTGCCTTTCGAGGAGGTGGCGTGATGGCGCCTGTCACGCAGGCGCTTTTTCGCGATGACGCCTACCTGAAATCTGCCGAGGCCAGGGTTCTCGGCATTAACGACCGGGGCGGCATCCTGCTCGACCGGACGGTCTTCTATGCCACGTCGGGCGGCCAGCCCGGCGATACGGGCTTCTTCACACGCGCCGACGGATCGCGCATCGCCATCGCAGCCACGATCACCGGCGAGACCAAGGACGAGATCATCCACGTGCCGGCCGCCGGAGAGGCTCTGCCCGAGCCGGGTGAGGATCTGAGCGTGGAGATCGACTGGGAACGGCGGCTGAAGCTGATGCGTATGCATACCGCCTGCCATCTGCTTACCGTCGTCTGCCAGTACCCGATCACCGGCGCGGCGGTGAGCGAGGATGACAGCCGCGTCGACTTCGACATCCCTGATGCCGGCCTGTCCAAGGACGAGGTTACCGAGCGGCTGATGGAGCTGGTTCGCGCGGACCATCCCGTGTTCACGCGGTGGATCACCGACGACGAGCTTGCCGCCAATCCTTCGCTGGTGAAATCCAAGAACGTAAGGCCGCCCGTCGGCTCCGGCCGCATCCGTCTTGTCGGCATAGGCGAGGGCGGGGCGGTGGATACGCAGCCCTGCGGCGGCACGCATGTCGCCTCGACATCGCAAGTCGGCGAGATTCACATCGGCAAGATCGAGAAGAAGGGGCGCGAGAACCGTCGCTTCCGCCTTCGCTTCGGCCCCATGCCGGCCAACTGAGGCCATTTTTCGGCTCAGTACTGCCGGACCTGCACCACCTCGTGATGCGCCGAGCGTTCGTCCCAGCGCTTCAGGATTGCGCGTGCCTCCGCCGGCACATAGGCGACCTCGTAGTCTTCGCCCTGGAATGCGATCACGTTGTCGATCGAATCGAACGTCATCACCGTGGTGAACTCGATTTCGTCACCCACCTCACGGCGCAGCAGTTCTATGCCGCGGTAGCCAGGGATCCGTTTTGCCTCGATGCCGGGAAAGACGAAGCTGTCGAGCAGGCTGGCATAGGCGTCAGCGTTCTCTGTGGTGGTGTAACCGCGCCATACACGTTTGATCATTGCCGCTCCTCTCGTCGCCCGGCCGCCCGGTTTCGCAGATGCCGAGGATGTGCAATATGCCATGACGTTAGCAACACGTGGAGAGCGCATTGCAGGAGAACAGCCCATTCGTCGTTTCGGCCGATTGGCTGGAGGAGCATCTGGGGGAGCCCGGCCTCTCGATCGTCGATGCCTCGTGGTATCTGCCGGCGCAGAACCGTGACGCCCGCGCGGAATACGAGGCAGGCCACATTCCCGGCGCGATCTTCTTCGATCAGGACAAGGTGGTGGAGCCCGATTCCGGCCTGCCCCACACGCTGCCCCGCGCAGGGCTTTTCGCGCAGTTCGCAAGCTCCATGGGCATCGACGAGAAGGACCGGATCGTCGTCTATGACGGGCTGGGCATGTTCTCGGCGCCGCGCGTGTGGTGGATGTTCCGCACCATGGGAGCGACGGACGTTCTCGTGCTGGACGGCGGATTCGACCGCTGGAAGGCCGACGGCCGAAAAGTGACCGCCGCGCCGACGAAGATCGCACCCGGCTTTTTCGATGCCCAGTTCGACGAAGCGCGTGTGGCTACGCTGGATGACATGCGCGCGATCGTCGATGGCGGCGGCGCGCAGATCGCCGACGCTAGGCCGTCAGGTCGGTTCACCGGCAAGGACCCCGAGCCTCGCGCCGGCATGCGCTCGGGCCATATGCCTGGCGCACGAAACGTGCCGGCGACATCGCTCTCCAGAGACGGAAAGCTGCTTCCGGTCAAAGAGTTGCGCGCCACACTTGAAGCGGCGGGGGTCGATCTTTCGCAGCCGGTGGTCACGTCCTGCGGTTCCGGCGTCACCGCCGCCGTCATTTCGCTGGCGCTGGCCTCCGTCGGGCATCAGGACAACCGGCTTTATGACGGCTCGTGGAGCGAGTGGGGCGGTCGCGAGGACACGCCGGTCGTCACCGGTGAAGCCTGACATGAACAAGGGAACCACCGGCGCGGGAGAACTGATCGCCCGCATCACGCATCTGGAGATGCTGGCGCCACCGGCCCACCGCGTGCAGATGCCGATGGGGCCGCGGCTGGCCGTGCTGCGCGCGACGGATATGCCGGCCGCCTTCTACCGCTATCTCTACCGGCAGGTCGGCAAGGCGCATCACTGGCTTCTGCGCCGCGATCTGCCCGATGGCGAGCTTCTTCCGCTGATCCACTCCACGAGCACCGAAATCCAGGTGCTCTATGTCGACGGGTCGCCGGCCGGCTTCTTCGAGCTGGACCTGTCGCGGTTGCCCGGCGAAGCGGAGATCATCTATTTCGGCCTCACGCCAGACTTCCAGGGCAGGGGGCTGGCGAGATTCTTCCTGTCGGAAGCCGTGTTCGCGGCATGGGCGCATCAGCCCCAGCGGCTGGTGATCCACACCAACACGCTCGACAGCCCGCGCGCTCTGCAGCTCTACCAGCGCATCGGCTTCTCGCCCTACGCCTTCTCGGAGGAAACGGTGGAACCCTGGCTGTAACGCGTTAAGGAAGCTGAACGCCAGACAACAGGCCGTTCAGCAGCGTTTCAGCCCGTGTTTGCGAATGTCTCTCCATCGAAACGCGCCACCGGCGCTCTTGAAGGAGACGATCATGTTTCGCCGCACTTTCATCGCCGCCATGGTGGCCGCAATCGCCTTCCCCGCCGTCGTCTCCGCCCAGGGGATGCCCGACATGCCGTCGGCCGAGCGTATCCTGCGCCAGCTCGAAGCCGAGCCCCGCACGCGGGTGGCGCCGCAGCGCCGTGTGACGGTGCAGGAATTCAAGCGCCGGCCGGATTTGCGCCGCGCAGCACCCTCGATCGAAATCCAGTCGATCAACTTCGCCTTCGGGTCGGCTGAAATCCCGTACTCGCAGTACCGCAAGGTCGAGGAGATCGCCAATGCGCTCAACCGCATTCTGGATCGCCGTCCCGGCACGCGTGTGCTGATCGAGGGGCATACGGATGCCGTCGGCTCGGACTACTCCAACCAGATCCTTTCCGAGCGCCGCGCCGAATCGCTCAAGCGCGTTCTCGTCGGCGAGTTCGGCATCCCGGCACGCGCCATCGAGACGGTGGGCTACGGCGAGGAATACCTGCTCGTCCAGACGCCTTACGAAAACTGGCAGAACAGGCGCGTCACGCTGCGCAATGTGGGGTCGTTCCTGCGCTGATCACGCCCGATCTCCCCGCCGCGCGGCACAGGCCCCCGTCGCGCGGCACAAGACCCGCCGGCCCCCGCCGGCGGGTCTTGGCATGTTTCGGGTGTCGCATGCTGTGAGATTCATCGATCGTGGCGGCAGATGATGATCCTCCCGGAGTTTGCCCGATGGCCCTGATCCGTTTCGTCGCCATGCCCACCGAAGAAGCCCGCGCCTTCCAGCGCGGCGAGCCCGACGCCTATGGGCGGCCGCCGGAGCGCAGCGTGTGCACCAGCGAAGGCTTTCCGTGCCGCCACTGCCTGCGGCATGTGAGGATGGGTGCGCCGATGCTGACGCTGGCCTACCGGCCGTTCCCCGATTTGCAGCCCTACGCGGAAACCGGCCCGATCTTCCTGTGCGCCGACGAGTGCGAACGCGCATCGGAAAGCGATGTGATGCCCGACATCTATCGGGCGACGCCGGACTGGCTGCTGCGCGGCTACGGGCACGACGACCGCATCGTCTACGGCACGGGCGCGGTGACGCCCAAGCAGCACATCTGCACCCGCGCGCACGAGCTGCTGCAGCGCTCCGACATCGCCTACCTGCACATGCGCTCTGCGCGAAATAATTGCTATCAGCTCCGCATCGAGCGGGTGTGAGACGAAAAAAGACCCGCCGGTGGTGCATACCGGCGGGCCATTTGTCCACGCGGGGGAGGAGGTGCGCGGAACCCCGTTGTCGTCAGGCGGCGAGCACGGCCTTCGGCTCTGCCATTTCGTAGCCGAGGGCCTCGGCGACGGCCTGATTGGTGATGCGGCCACGATGCACGTTCAGCCCGTTGCGCAGGTGCTTGTCGTCGATGATCGCCTTGAGGCCACGGTCGGCAAGCTGGAGCCCGTAGTGCAGCGTCGCATTGTTGAGGGCGTGGGCCGACGTAACGGGTACAGCACCCGGCATGTTGGCCACGCAGTAGTGGATCACGCCATCCACCTCGTAGGTGGGGTCGGCATGGGTGGTCGCATGCGAGGTCTCGAAGCAGCCTCCTTGGTCGATGGCGACATCCACCAGAACCGCGCCCTTCTTCATGCCGGACAGCATCTCGCGGGAGACGAGCTTGGGAGCGGCGGCACCGGGGATGAGCACCGCGCCGACGACGATGTCGGCGGAGAAGCATTCTTCTTCCAGCGCTTCGACCGTCGAATAGCGGGTGTGGACGCGGCCGTTGAAGATGTCGTCAAGCTGGCGAAGGCGAGGGATTGAGCGGTCGATGATGGTCACGTCGGCACCGAGCCCGGCTGCCATTTTGGCGGCATGCAGGCCCACGACGCCACCGCCGATGACGGCTACCTTGCCCGGCAGCACGCCCGGCACACCGCCAAGAAGCACGCCGCGGCCGCCATTGGCCTTCTGCAGCGCGGTCGCGCCGGCCTGAATGGATAGACGCCCGGCGACTTCCGACATGGGCGCCAGAAGCGGCAGGCCGCCGCGGTCGTCCGTCACGGTCTCGTAGGCGATTGCGGTGACGCCAGAGTCGACGAGGCCCTTGGTCTGCTCCGGATCGGGCGCAAGATGCAGGTAGGTGTAGAGGATCTGGCCTTCGCGCAGTTGCACCCATTCGGACGGCTGCGGCTCCTTGACCTTCACGATCATGTCGGACTTGGCGAAGACCTCTTCCGCCGTCCGGGCGATCTTTGCGCCGGCCGCGACATAGGCCGCGTCGTCGGCGCCGATGCCGGCACCGGCGCCGGTCTCGACCAGCACTTCGTGGCCATGGGCCGCATATTCACGCACCGCACCCGGCGTCAGGCCGACACGGTACTCGTGATTTTTGATTTCCTTCGGACACCCGACGCGCATGACGCCTTTCCTCGCAATTTTTGATGTTTTTGTTCCCTGATACAAGATTGGTAACACGAAGGCCGCCGCACGTGTTTGCGTATGATAGGATCGGTGGTAGGCTCATTCGTGGATTTTTGCGCAATGAGCGGCTTTTGCCGAAGGATGTTCGAGTTATGTCGTTGGACAGGATCGATATCGCCATAATCGAGGCGCTTCAGAAGAATGGTCGTATCTCCAACGCAGCGCTGGCCGAGACGGTCGGCCTGTCGCAGTCGGCGTGCTCGCGCCGGCTCGACAATCTGGAGAAGGAAGGCGTCATACGCGGCTACCACGCCCGGCTTTCAAACGCCGCACTGGGGCATCGGATGACGGCCATCGTGCACATCTCGCTGTCCGGCCAGTTCGAAAAGACGCTTGCCGACTTCGAGGCGGCGGTGAAGCGCTGCCCGAACGTGCTTTCGTGCCATCTGATGTCCGGCGAATACGACTACATCCTCCGCATAGCGGCCCGCGACCTCGAGGATTACGAGCGCATCCACAAGGAATGGCTGACGGCGATGCCTCACGTCACCAAGATCAATTCCTCCTTCGCGTTGCGCGAAGTCGTAGACCGGACGCATGTCGGCATGAAGCCGGAAATGGCCTGAGGCAGGCCGCGGTCGGTCAGGTATTCTCCCGGCGGTTTCATGATGCGGTCACGCGAAGCTGCTGGACTCGTCTCCATCCTGGGGTGAAACTCGCTCGCCCCTCAGGGCCAAGAGCAAACAATCCAGACGGAGAACCACAATGTCCGCGATGATGATCCATCCTATGTCCCGGCGCGCTTTTCTTGCCGGTTCCGCCGCTGCAAGCGCCCTTGTGATGCTGCACCCGTTCTCGGCGCGTGCGCAGGCAAACCAGGCGCATCTGCGAATCATGGAGACGACGGACCTGCACGTCCACGTCTTCCCGTATGACTACTACGGAGACCGCGAGAACCACACGATGGGCCTGGCGCGCACGGCGACCATCATGGACGAGATCCGCGCCGAAGCGACCAATTCGCTGCTGGTCGACAATGGCGATTTCCTTCAGGGCAACCCGATGGGCGACTACATCGCCTATGAGCGCGGCATGAAGGAAGGCGACATCCATCCGATCATCGCCGGCATGAACGTGCTGGGATACGACGCCTCGACCTTGGGCAACCACGAGTTCAACTACGGCCTCGACTTCATGATGAACACCGTCGCGGGCGCCAACTTCCCCGTCGTTTGCGCCAACGTCGCCAAGGGCCAGCTGGCCGGCAATGCTCGCGAGGACGACCTTTTCCTCAAGCCATACGTCATCCTCGACAAGACGATCACGGACGGTGCCGGCGAAGAGCATCCGATCCGCATCGGCCTGATCGGCTTCGTGCCGCCGCAGATCATGAACTGGGATTCGCGCCATCTGGTCGGCAACGCCGCCGCGCGCGACATCGTCAAAGCCGCCGAGGCGTGGGTGCCGCAAATGAAGGAGGAGGGCGCGGAGATCATCATCGCCCTGTCGCACTCCGGGATGGGCCCGGTCGCGTATTCGGAGAATCTGGAGAACGCCTCGATCCTGCTGGCCGGCATAGACGGCATCGACGCGCTGGTGACAGGCCACAGCCACCTCGTCTTCCCCGGCCCGCAGTTCGAGGAGGTCGAGGGCGTCGATGTGGCGGCGGGCACGATCGGCGGCAAGCCGGGCGTGATGGGCGGCTTCTGGGGTTCGCATCTGGGCCTGCTGGACCTGCTTCTGGAGCGCGACGGCAATGCGTGGCGCGTCGTGGGCTCGACCAGCGAGGCGCGGCCCATCTCGCAGCGCGTGGACGGACAGACGCAGGCGCTGGTGGAGAGCAAGGCCGAGGTGGAGGACGCCGTGCGAGCCGACCACGAGGCGACGCTTGCCTATGTGCGCGCACCTGTCGGCAAGACCGACGCGCATCTGCATTCCTATTTCGCGCTGGTGGCCGACGACCCGTCGGTGCAGATCGTGAGCCAGGCGCAGACCTGGTACATCACCGACATGCTGAAGGACACGGAATACGCCGAGCTGCCCGTGCTGTCGGCGGCCGCGCCGTTCAAGGCGGGCGGGCGCGGCGGGCCGGAATACTATACCGACGTGCCGCCCGGCGACGTGGCGATCCGCAACGTGGCCGACCTCTACCTCTATCCCAACACCGTACAGGCGGTCGTCATCACCGGCGCGCAGGTGAAGGAATGGCTGGAAATGTCGGCCGGCATCTTCAACCAGATCGAGGCCGGCGGGTCGGA
This sequence comes from Neoaquamicrobium microcysteis, assembly GCF_008180155.1. Lineage (GTDB taxonomy): Bacteria > Pseudomonadota > Alphaproteobacteria > Rhizobiales > Rhizobiaceae > Aerobium > Aerobium microcysteis. The sequence goes on from NZ_VSZS01000065.1 coordinate 180,943, forward strand.
CCAGCCCCTCATCAACCCGGACTTCCCGTCCTACAATTTCGACGTGATCGACGGTGTGACCTATCGCATCGACCTGTCGCAGCCGGCGAAATACGACAAGGACGGCGTGGTGGTGAACGCCGAGGCGAGCCGCATCGTGGAGCTGTCGTTCGACGGCCAGCCCATCGACCCGGAAGCCCGCTTTGTCGTGGCGTCGAACAACTATCGCGCAGGTGGCGGCGGCAACTTTCCGGAGATCGGCGCCGACAAGGTCGTGTTCGAGGCGCCGGACACCAACCGCGACGTGATCGTGCGCTACATCGTGGAACAGGGCACGATCGACCCCAAGGCGGACGGCAACTGGAACTTCGTGCCGATGGAAGGCACCACGGTCATCTTCGAAACGGGGCCGAAAGCCGAAGCCTTCATCGCGGAGGTGGAAGGCGTCACGATCGAAGCGGCCGGCGAAGGCGAGGCCGGTTTCGCCAAATATCGCATCACCTTGTAAGGGTGTAGCGGCACGGAGGTCGGCATGCAGCCGGCCTCCATCGACCGATAGGGGGAGGTCATGGAGCCAGCGACAATAGCGGCAATCTGCGCAACGTTCGTGCTGGCGGGGTTCGTCAAGGGCGTCGTGGGGCTGGGCCTGCCGACGGTCAGCCTGGCGTTGCTGGCCGCCACGCTGGGGCTGCCGCAGGCGATGGCGCTGCTGCTGGTGCCGTCCTTTGCCACGAACCTCTGGCAGGCGCTGAGCGGCGGCAACGCGTTGGCGATCCTGCGGCGCGACTGGCTGTTCTTCCTGCTTGCGACGGTGACGGTGGGCGTCGGCGCGCTTGCGCTGACGCGCCTGGACCCGGCGATACTGACCGGACTTCTGGGCGTGCTGCTTGTGGTGTATGCGGCGATCAACCTTGCCGGGGTAAAGGTCGCCATTCCCATCGCGCATCAAAGCTGGCTCGGACCCGTCTTCGGCGCAACCAACGGGGTGCTGACCGGCATGACGGGCTCATTCGTGGTGCCGGGCGTGATGTATCTTCAGGCGGTGGGGATGAGCCGGGATACGCTGGTTCAGGCGATGGGCATCCTGTTCACGCTTTCCACGCTCGCTCTTGCCGTGGCGCTGGGCGGCAACGGCCTGCTCGACGCGCAACTGGGCATGATGTCCGCCGTGGCACTCGTGCCCGCGATCGCGGGCATGATGATCGGCGCAAAGGTGAGGGGGCGCCTCTCGGAAGCCCGGTTCAGGAGCGCACTGTTCGTCGCGCTTCTGGCCATGGGCGTCCATCTGTCGACCAACCTGGTCGCGTGAGACGGCAGCCAGCTCGCTTTCAGGCCTTGTAGAACACCTGCCGTACGTCGATGTATTCGGCGCGGAAGCCGGCCTCGCAGTAGTGAAGGTAGAATTCCCACAGCTTGCGGAAACGCTCGTCGAAGCCCAGCGGCACGATCTTTTCCCACGAATCCCAGAAACGGATGCGCCATTCGGCAAGCGTGCGGGCATAGTCCTGCGGGAAGATGCGCTCGCGCGCAAACGTCAGGCCGTGCTCGGCGCCCAGCGATTTCAGGATCGTCGGCGTGGGCAGCATGCCGCCCGGAAACACGTAGCGCTGGATGAAATCGGGCCGCGCCCGATAGCGCGGAAATGCGTGCTCCTTGATGGTGATGATCTGCATGCCCGCCGTCCCGCCGGCCTTGAGGCATTCCTTCACCTTGCCGAAGAACACCGGCCAGTACTTCTCGCCGACCGCCTCGAACATCTCGATGGAGGCAATGCGGTCATATTTGCCGGTCTCGTCGCGGTAGTCCTGCATGCGGATGTCTACGAGTTCGGAAAGCCCGGCGCGGGCGATGCGCGCCTTTGCGAAATCGTGCTGCTCCCGGCTGATGGTGAGGCCGGTGACCTTGCAGCCGATCTCGCGTGCGGCGAACTCCGCAAACCCGCCCCAGCCGCAGCCGATCTCCAGCACATGGTCGTTCGGCCCGATACCAGCATCCTGCGCAAGCGCCCGGTACTTGGCGACCTGCGCGCTTTCCAGATCGTTCGCCCCGGTCGAATAAAGCGCCGAGGAGTAGGTCATCGAGGGATCGAGCCACTGCTTGTAGAATGTGTTGCCGAGGTCGTAATGCGCGGAAATGTTGCGCTGCGAGCCGGTACGCGTGTTCTCGTTCAGCCAGTGGCGGATGCGCTGGACGGTGGTGAGCAGCCAGTTCGCGCCGCCCGCCACTTGTTCGCCCGCATCTTCGTTGATGACGAAAAGCTCAAGCAGCGTGGTGACGTCGGGGCTCTCCCAGTCTCCGTCCATGTATGATTCGGCAACGCCGATCGTTGCCGCCGAGAAGGCGCGGCCGGGCAGGTTCCAGTTGTGGAGGATGAGCTCGGCATGCGGGCCAGGGCCGCTGCCGCCCACGCAAAGAACCAGCCCTTCCGGCGTAGTGACCGTGAGCGAGCCGTGCGGAATCTCCATCGCCACCTTCAGCATGGCGCGGGCGCGCATCGGCAGAGGCCGGGTCACCTCCGCGAAATTTGAGCGGTCCAGCCTGACGGCTAGAAAATCGGTGCCGGGCTTCGACTGTACGTCCGACATGCATGCGTCCCTGTGCTGCGTCGCCGGTCTGATGGCCGGTCATAGCTTATACGTAGCCCGCCCGCTTTCGGCGGGCGCATGCGACAATCTTTCACGTCATGGTGGAAAACTGCAAGAGGGACCGGCCGCCATGATGGCAGCAGCGTAGGGCTATCGACACTCGACGCGAACGCGCCCGGCAGCCGACTGGGTGGGGCCGCAGGCCACCGTCGAGGCGAGCGGCGTTGCCTCTACCTGCACAGCCCGGCGCTGAGGCGCCCGATAGACGGGCGGCGAGGCGTAGGCTTCGGCCGGCGGCTCGGGAACGGGTGCGGGCCGGTAGCGCAACGTGTCGCTGACTTCGCGCCTGACGGGCTGGAGCGTGACGACGGGCAGCGGGCCTGCACGCCCCATCGCCGGCGCGTAGGCCGGTTCGATGCTGCCATCGGACGTACGCACGCAACCCGCCGCGCCCGATGCGAGGAGCGCGCAGCACACAGGACCCACAAACCGGAGCTTCATCTTTCACGTATCCAAAACAAGGAGGATGCCCACCCGTCGCCATGTCTGCGGCGGGAAAGTGGCAAGAATGTGCAAGGGTGTGACGCGGTTACAGCCAAGGGCGGGCTGGCCTTTCGATCAGGCCGCGTGCGCCACCCGGTCTCGCCCCGACGCCTTGGCCGCATAGAGCGCCCGGTCGGACGCTGCGAGCAGATGATCGAGCGAGGGAAAGTTCATCTCCGCCGTGGCGATGCCGAAACTCGCGGTGACGCGCAGTTGGTGATCCCCCGTCGGGATGAGCGTCTCGCGGATCGACTGGCGCAGCTTCTCGGCCACCACCATGGCGCCGTCGCTGCCGGTCTGCGGCAGCAGGATCGCAAATTCCTCACCCCCGAGCCGGCCGAAAAGGTCGTTGCCGCGCAACTGCGCCCTGCAGCGGGCCGCGATAGCCGTCAGCACGGTGTCGCCCACGGCATGGCCATAGGTATCGTTGATCGCCTTGAAGTGGTCGATGTCGAGCATGATCGCCGAGACCGGAGAATGCCGGGATGGCTGCACCTGTACGAGGCGCCCGCCGAGCTGCTTGAAGGCGCGGCGCGAAAGCGCATCGGTCAGGACATCGACATCCGCATGACGCCTGAGCTCGATCTCGTCCTCGGCGATGCGCGCGAGATCTCTGAGGATCGCAAAATCGCGCTCCGTGAAGGGGCGGGGCTTGCGGTCGATGGCGCACAGGGTTCCGACCACGGCGCCGGGAGCGATCCGCAGCGGAATGCCGGCGTAGAAGCGGATGAACGGATCGCCCGCCACGAAGGGATTGTCGGCAAATCGCGGATCGAGCGTCGCATCCGGCACGATGAGCGGAACGCCCGATTCGACCGGAACCCGGCAGAAGCTGTGCTGCCGGTCGACGCTTTCGCGCGGCAGGCCGACGCAGGCCTTGTGCCATTGGCGGTTCGCATCCATCAGCGACACCAGCGCGATCGGAATGTCGAATATGTTCTGCACCAGACGCACGATCCGGTCGAAGCTCTCTTCTGGAGGGCTGTCGAGCAGTTCCAGTTCGTTGACGATGGCGAGGCGTTCAGTTTCGGGAAGACTGGCCTCGAATGAGGAACCGCTCATATGATCTGACTTCGTCGTATGACCTGCGTGGAAATGGGAGAAGGCGGCTGGCAAGTGGACCCTGCGGCAAGATGCCGACCTGCCGCAACCAGCGCACCGCTCAAACTTGCTGTCGCTCGGTTACATCGGGCCAGACACGGCCGCAAACTTGCCGGCGGGCAACGCAATCACGGCACAGACGGAGACGGGCATTCTGGAAAAGTGGCTCCCCGGGCCGGATTCGAACCAGCGACCAACCGGTTAACAGCCGGTTGCTCTACCACTGAGCTACCGGGGAATAGCCTGCTCACGTGAACGTGGCGTGCCTATAGCAAACAGTTTTCCGCTTTGCAAAGCGCCAATATTCGATTTTGCGCGCTTTTTGTCTCACCCTTATGGCGTTTGGCGGCGTGACGCCTCATATGTCGCGAACGGCGCACACCCTGTGCGCGCAACTGCCGGCGGACACGCCGGCGCCAGGGACCGGTACAGCGATGGACGAAAGCGGCGACCGCTTCGAGGACAGGAAGCGGACGATAAACCTGCTGGGACGCGAGTTCTCGATGCCGCAATCGAGGAGAATGCGTATCGTCATCGGCGTCCTGCTGGTGATCCTCGGGTGCTTCGGCTTCCTTCCGATCCTCGGCTTCTGGATGATTCCCCTCGGCCTGCTCATCCTATCCTACGAGTTTCCCACGGTGCGCCGCTGGCGCAGGCGCACGGAAGTCTGGTGGGCCGAGCGCAGGGGGCGCCGGCGTGCGCGCGCCAGGCAGCCGGGCGACCAGACCAACGGCATGTAAGCGGCCGCGGCTCGCGGTTTCCCAGGTGCACTGAAAATTTCAAGCGGCGGCTTGTAGGCCCCAACACCCTCTGTTAACAGGTCGCTTCGTAGAACGCCCGTGCGGCGAGGCCTCGTGGCGGAGTGGTTACGCAGAGGACTGCAAATCCTTGCACCCCGGTTCGATTCCGGGCGAGGCCTCCAATCCGCATCAGCCGACGTTCTCAGCCGATTCGACAATGCGCCGGCGGGGCGCCAGACGGGTTAAGACATGACGGCCGATTTTCAGGAACAGCGGGTGAAGATGGTCGACGGGCAGGTCCGCACGACCGACGTGACGGACGTTGCGATCCTTTCGGCCATGCTCGACCTGCCGCGCGAGGATTTCGTGCCCGAACAGCGCCGCCCGCTCGCCTATATCGACGAGGATATCGAGGTCGCGCCCGGCCGCTACCTGATGGAGCCGTCGCCTTTCGCCCGGCTTCTGCAACTGGCGAAGATTCGTCATACCGACCTCGTGCTCGATGTCGGCTGCGGCACCGGCTATTCTACGGCCGTCCTGTCGCGTCTGGCCAGCTTCGTCGTCGGGCTCGAGAGCGATGCGGAGCTTGCCGCCCGCGCCGGCCAGACGCTGTCGTCGCTGGGCTGCGAGAACGTCTCTGTCGTGGAAGGCCCGCTGCCAGCCGGCCACGCGGAGCAGGCGCCCTATGACGTGATCTTCGTCAACGGCGCCGTCGATGAACTGCCTTCCTCGCTGACGGACCAGCTAAAGGACGGCGGCCGGTTGGTAGCCGTCTTGGGCGAAGGCAACGCCGGTCGCGCCCTGCTGCATGTCAAGGAGGGAGGGCTGGTCTCCGCCAGCCACGGCTTCAATGCCGCCGTGCGCCCGCTCCCGGAGTTCCGCCGCGTACAGGCGTTCCAGTTTTAGTTGAAGCTGAAGTTTAAAAAATCCTGAATTGTTACCTATCGGTAACGCCCCCTCGTGGGAAAGTAGTGTAGCGTCCGCCTCGGGAGCGAGCGATTCCGCATGTTTGCGGCGTCGGATGGAGGTTCGTCGCGCCGCAGAGCGGCTAGAGATTGTTCGGTTGGGGGCGGTACCAAGGCTGTACCCATCGAGATGATAATGAGGTGGTCGTGTCTGTGGTACGCAAAAGTCTTTTCTCCACGCTCGTTTTCTGCGGGGTACTCTCGTTCGCGACGCCGTCTCTGGCCGAGACCATTCACGGTGCGCTCGCGAAGGCCTACCAGAACAATGCGAGTCTGAACTCGGCGCGCGCCGGCGTACGGGTCACCGACGAAGGCGTGGCGATCGCCAAGTCGGGCTGGCGCCCGGTGATCGGCGCGACCGGCAGCCTCACCTACACGCAGAATAACTCCTCCGAGGTGACGGCGGGTTCGTTCGGCGTCCAGATCCAGCAGTCGCTGTTCGACGGTTTCCAGACGCAGAACAACGTGCGCGCCGCCGAGGCGCGGGTGCGCGCTTCCAACGAGAGCCTGCGCAACAGCGAGCAGAACATCCTCTTCAACGCCGCCGCAGCATACCTTGACGTCCTGCGGGACCGGCAGGTCGCCGTGTTCCGCGAGCGCAACCTCGACTTCCTGGGCGAGCAGGTGCGCGCAGCCAATTCCCGGTTCGAGGTGGGCGAGGGTACCCGGACCGACGTGGCGCAGGCGCAGGCGCAGCAGGCATCCGCCGTTGCGCAGTTGAGCGCGGCGCGCGCGCAGGTGCAGGTCAGCGAGGCCGCCTATCTCCAGTTCGTCGGCGACCGGCCTGGCCGGCTGGAAGGCGCGGGCCCGCTGTCGCGTCTGCTTCCGGGCAATATCGAGAATGCCATCTCCGTGGGGCTGAACGAGCATCCCGCCATTCGCGCGACGCTGCATCTGGTCGATGCCGCAGCCTTCGTGGTCAAGGCGGCCGAGGGCCAGCTTTTGCCGCAGGTCAGCGCACAGGCGGGCGTTTCGTCTAGCTTCCGCGACACCAATCTGCCGGGCGTCGGCAGTCCGACGCCTGCCGGCGACGGCACGGCCAATTCCGCCTCCATCGGGCTCAACCTGACGATCCCGATCTATCAGGGCGGGCGCGTGTCGGCGCAGGTGCGCCAGTCGAAGGAATCGCTCGGCCAGGCGCGCATCGAGGTGGACGTCGCCCGCGCCAGCGTGCGGCAGGCCGTGACGGCCGCATGGACGCAGTATGTAGCCTCCCAGCAGGTTGTTTCCGCCAACCGTGAACTGGTGTCGGCGGCCCAGCTTGCCCTCAACGGCGTGGTCGAGGAGCGCAATGTCGGCCAGCGCACGACGCTGGACGTGCTGAACGCGCAGGCCGATGTGATTACCGCGCAGATCAACCTCGCTTCCGCGGAGCGCGACGTGGTTGCCGCGAGCTATGCGATCCTCTCCGCGATGGGGCATCTGTCGCCCGAGCGGCTGAGCCTGAACGTCGCCGTCTACAATCCACGCGAGCACTACGACGCCGTCAAGGACAAGTGGGTCGGCACGAGGACGCCGGACGGGCGCTAGGTTCGCGCCGCGCTTCCCAAACTTGTGCGAAAGCTACGCATTGGCGGGCCGGGGGATTCTCTCCCGGCCCGCTGTCGTTTAGCCTAGTGGACGATTCGGTCGTTGCCTGGCGGGGACGGGTAGGGCCGGCATGCGGATCACAGAAGGCGGCGAATGTAATTATGGCACAGACCGGGAGCGCGCAGCGGGAACCCTCGATGGAGGAAATTCTCGCGTCAATCCGCAGGATCATCGAGGACAGCGACAGCGTGCGCCAGCCGGCCGAGGAGCATGGCGTGGACGCGGCAGGCGTGTCGTCCGGCGAGGTGGAGGCGTTCCGTGCCGAACTCGACGAGCCTGCGCCGTCGGTGATGCAGGCGCCCAGCATGGCGGACATCAAGGCGTCCGTATCGCATGTCCCCGCAGTCGAGATTGAGCCTGTTTCGCCGCGCACGGTCGATATCTTTCCGCTCCGCGACGAGCCCGAAGCAGCCGAGCCGGCAGCGGACTTTGCTCGGCACGAAGTTGCTGTAGACGAAGAACCGGAGGCGGAGACCTTCACGGATGCGCCGGTCTACGCGGCCGAGCCCGAGCAGGACGATCCGGCTGCCGAGGGTCGCCCGGCGATCATCTCCGACCAGACAGGCCGCCAGGTGGCAGCCGCTTTCGGCGAGCTTTCCGAGGCTTTCGCCGCCAGCCGGCGCCGCTCGTTCGACGAAATGGCCGAGGAGATGCTGCGGCCCATGCTGCAGGACTGGCTCGACAACAACCTGCCCACGCTCGTGGAGAAGCTGGTCCGCGAAGAGATCGAACGCGTCGCGCGCGGCAATTGAAGCAGCGCTGACTGACCCTACATGACTAGACGCCGCCTCCGGGCGGCGTTTTGCATTCGCTGGAACCGCCGGTCTCCCGCGCAGTTGACTTGGCATCGGCCTTCCGGTTTACACCGGCCGACTATTTTCTCCGAAGTTGCGGACAGTTCCCATGCTTGAAAAGACCTACGACGCCAACGCCGTCGAACCCAAGATCGCCAAGGCGTGGGAGGAAGCGGACGCTTTCGCGGCGGGTGCCGGCTCGAAGCCGGGCGCCGAGGCTTTCACAATCGTCATCCCGCCGCCCAACGTCACCGGCTCGCTGCATATGGGCCATGCGCTCAACAACACGTTGCAGGACATTCTGGTCCGCTTCGAGCGCATGCGCGGCAAGAACGTGCTGTGGCAGCCGGGCATGGACCATGCCGGCATCGCGACCCAGATGGTGGTCGAGCGCAAGCTGATGGAAAAGCAGATCCATCGCCGCGACCTGTCGCGCGAGGAGTTCGTCGACAAGGTCTGGGAATGGAAGGCCGAGTCCGGCGGGATGATCTTCAACCAGCTCAAGCGGCTGGGCGCATCCTGCGACTGGGCGCGCGAGCGCTTCACCATGGACGAGGGCCTGTCGGAAGCGGTTCTCGAAGTCTTCGTCACGCTCTATCGCGAGGGCCTGATCTACAAGGACAAGCGGCTGGTCAACTGGGACCCGAAGCTGCTGACGGCGATCTCCGACCTCGAGGTCGAGCAGGTCGAGACGAACGGAAATCTCTGGCATTTCCGCTACCCGATCGAGGGAGCGACCTACGATCCGCTGGATCCGTCGACCTATATCACCGTCGCCACGACGCGGCCCGAGACGATGCTGGGCGACACCGGCGTGGCCGTTCATCCCGACGATGAGCGCTACACCCATCTGGTAGGCAAGCACGTCCTGCTGCCGATCGTGGGTCGCCGCATCCCTATCGTCGCCGACGAGTATTCCGACCCCGAGAAAGGGACGGGGGCGGTCAAGATGACGCCTGCGCACGATTTCAACGATTTCGAGGTGGGCAAGCGCCATCACCTGCGCATGGTCAGCGTGCTGAACACCGATGCGACCATCAACATCATCGACAATGACGACTTCGTCGAGGGCGTCGAGGTGACGGCGATGCGCGAGGACGTCTGGCAGCAGCTTCACGGTCTCGACCGCTTCGAGGCGCGCAAGCTCGTCGTCCAGATCATGGAAGAGGGCGGTTTCCTCGAAAAGGTCGAGCCGCATCGCCACATGGTCCCGCATGGCGATCGCGGCGGCGTGCCGATCGAGCCGTTCCTGACCGACCAGTGGTATGTCGACGCGAAGACGCTGGCGAAGCCGGCGATCGAGAGCGTGCGCGAGGGCCGCACCAACTTCGTGCCGAAGAACTGGGAAAAGACCTATTTCGAGTGGATGGAGAACATCCAACCGTGGACGATCTCGCGCCAGCTGTGGTGGGGGCACCGTATCCCTGCCTGGTACGGCCCGGATGGCCACATCTTCGTCGCCAAGACGGAGAAGGAAGCGCTGGACGAGGCGGTCGAATATTACCTCGCCGTCGATACGCCGTGGCGCGATTGGGTCAAGGACCAGCTCGAGAACTACGAGCCCGGCAACATCCTGACGCGTGACGAGGACGTGCTCGACACGTGGTTCTCGTCCGCGCTGTGGCCTTTCTCGACGCTCGGCTGGCCGCACAAGACCAAGGAACTGGACACTTATTACCAGACCGACGTTCTGGTGACGGGCTTCGACATCATCTTCTTCTGGGTCGCCCGGATGATGATGATGGGCCTTCACTTCATGAAGGAAGAGCCGTTCCACACGGTCTACGTCCATGCGCTGGTTCGCGACAAGAACGGCGCGAAGATGTCGAAGTCGAAGGGCAACGTCATCGATCCGCTGGAGCTGATCGACGAATACGGTGCCGACGCGCTGCGCTTCACGCTGGCCATCATGGCCGCGCAGGGCAGGGACGTGAAGCTTGATACGGCACGTGTGGCGGGCTATCGCAACTTCGGCACCAAGCTGTGGAACGCGACGCGCTTCGGTGAGATGAACGGCGTTGCGCGCAATCCCGTCTTCGTCCCGGAAGACGCGAAACTGACCGTCAATCGCTGGATTCTGACCGAGCTGACCCGCGCGTCAGGCGCGGTGACCGAGGGCATCACGAGCTATCGCTTCAATGAGGCCTCAGCCGCGGCATACCGCTTCGTCTGGAACCTGTTCTGCGACTGGTACGTCGAATTGCTGAAGCCCGTGTTCATGGGCGAGGACGAGGCGGCGAAGGCGGAAAGCCGCGCGACAATGGCCTACGTTCTGGAAGAAATCTACAAGCTGCTTCACCCGATGATGCCGTTCATGACGGAAGAGCTGTGGCAGCAGACGGCAGCCGATGGCACCAGCCGCGATACGCTGCTTTGCCATGCAGAATGGCCGACGCCGGATTTCGAGGATTCGGAGGCTGCCGCCGAGATCAACTGGCTGGTCGATCTGGTTTCGGGCATCCGCTCCGTCCGTTCCGAGATGAACGTGCCGCCATCAGCCACCGCGCCGCTGGTGATGATCGGCGCGAACGCCGCGACGCGCGAACGTGCCGCCCGACACCAGCCGGCGATCCAGAGGCTCGCGCGCGTCGGCGAGGTCGGTTTCGATACGGCGGCGCCCAAGGGCTCGGCACAGATCGTGATCGGCGAGGCCACGGCCTGTCTGCCGCTGGGTTCGCTGATCGACCTGAAGGCGGAAGAGGCGCGGCTTTCAAAGGAATTGGGCAAGAACGCCGACGAGATCGCCCGCATCGAAAAGAAGCTGGCCAACCCGAACTTCCTCGCCAAGGCGGCGCCCGAGGTGGTGGAGGCCGAGCGCGAGAAGCAGGCCGAACTCGCCGAGGCGCGCAGCAAGCTCAACACGGCGTTGGCGCGGGTTCGCGACGCCGGATAGCGGAGCTGCACCGGATCGGGGCCTGCGACCCACGATCCGGTTCTCGGAGCGGGCGTCGGAACAACGCGAAAACCAGAGTCCGCTTTTCGGTCCGATGCCCTAAACGATTAAATTCGTGAAGTTTTCGCGCGGCATCTTGATTGTCGCGCGACAATGCCTCATTTATGCGCGCAGTCACCCGGGCCGGGCCCCTCTGACAGGCGAGGCGTCGCCTGTGATGTCGGACCGATCGACGACGCGCCGACGCAGCGCTACCGAAAATCCAAAATCATGTTTGACCACGAGTGGCTCTGGCCCGGATTCCTGGCGTTCGTCGCCGCGATCCTTTTCTTCGACCTGTTCGTCCTTCACCGTAAGGACCGTGTCATCACGACCCGCGAAGCGTTTCTGACGGTTGGCGGGTATGTGTCGCTGGCGATGCTTTTCGCAGCCAGCATCTTCTATTTCGAGGGCCGCCAGCGCGGCTCCGAGTTTCTGACGGGCTACCTCGTCGAGCAGGCGCTTTCGCTCGACAACATCTTCGTCATCGCCCTGATCTTCGCCTACTTCAAGGTGCCGGCCGAGGCACAGTACCGCGTGCTGTTCTACGGCATCGTCGGCGCGATCGTCATGCGTCTGTCGCTGATCGTGCCGGGCGTGCATCTTGTGGACCAGTTCTGGTGGATCGGCGCGCTGCTCGGCATCGTGCTGCTGGTTTCCGGCTACAAGATGATGACTTCGAACGGCGAGATGGCCGATCCGGGCAACAGCCGCATCGTCAAGTGGCTGCGTTCCACAGGCCGGGTGACGGAGGACTACGAGGGCTCCAAGTTCCTGACGCGGCGCAACGGCGTGCTCTTCATGACGCCGCTGTTCCTCGTGCTGGTGACGGTGGAAATCACCGACCTCGTCTTCGCGATCGACTCCATCCCCGCGGTGCTGGCGATCTCGAACGACCCGTTTATCGTGTTCTCGTCCAACGTGTTCGCGATCCTCGGCCTGCGCGCGCTGTTCTTCGTGCTCTCGGGCATGATGCGCGAGTTCCGCTTCCTCAAGCACGGCCTGTCGCTGGTGCTGATCTTCGTCGGCTTCAAGATGCTGATCCAGCATTGGTACAAGCTGCCGTCGGAAGTGTCGCTTGGCGTCGTGGCGCTGCTGATCCTCGGTTCCGTCCTTGCCTCCGTCATCTTCAAGGAGGAGAAGAAGGAAGAGGAAGTGACCCCGGGCGAACTGGCCGAACTGGAGCGCAAGGCGCATCACGAAGGCGAAGCCGGCAAGGTCTGATCGCCGGCCCGCCATCGGGCAAGACTATTGACGGCGAGAAGTCGTGGCCGTATCGGAGAGTACCCTCCGGTACGGTCGCTGACATTCGCGCCGTTTACCGGTAGTATCGGCCAACCAAGAAACATTGGACTGGAAACGCCATGCCCGCCTATCGCTCCCGTACCACCACCCACGGCCGCAACATGGCCGGCGCGCGGGGGCTATGGCGCGCGACGGGCATGAAGGACGGCGACTTCGGCAAGCCGATCATCGCGGTCGTAAACTCCTTCACGCAGTTCGTGCCCGGTCACGTGCACCTGAAGGACCTCGGCCAGCTCGTCGCCCGCGAGATCGAGGCTGCCGGCGGCGTCGCCAAGGAATTCAACACGATCGCGGTCGATGACGGCATCGCGATGGGGCATGACGGCATGCTCTATTCGCTGCCGTCGCGCGAGATCATCGCGGACTCGGTGGAGTACATGGTCAACGCGCACTGCGCCGATGCCATGGTCTGCATCTCCAATTGCGACAAGATCACACCGGGCATGCTCAATGCCGCGATGCGCCTCAACATTCCGGCCGTCTTCGTGTCCGGCGGTCCGATGGAGGCCGGCAAGGTCGTTCTGCACGGCAAGACGCACGCGCTCGATCTGGTCGACGCCATGGTTGCTGCGGCCGATGAAACTGTGTCGGACGAGGACGTGAAGGTGATCGAGCGCTCGGCCTGTCCGACCTGCGGCTCGTGCTCGGGCATGTTCACGGCCAATTCGATGAACTGCTTGACCGAAGCACTCGGCCTGTCGCTGCCCGGCAACGGCTCTACGCTGGCAACCCATGCCGACCGCCGGCGCCTGTTCGTGGAAGCGGGACACCTGATCGTCGATCTCGCCCAGCGCTACTACGAGCAGGACGACGAAAGCGTGCTGCCGCGCAACGTCGCCAACAAGCGCGCCTTTGAAAATGCCATGTCGCTCGACATCGCCATGGGCGGCTCGACCAACACCATCCTGCACATCCTTGCCGCCGCGCATGAAGGAGAGATCGACTTTACGCTCGAAGACATCGACGCCCTGTCGCGCAAGGTGCCGTGCCTGTCCAAGGTCGCGCCGGCCAAGAGCGACGTGCACATGGAAGACGTCCACAGGGCCGGAGGCATCATGCGCATCCTGGGCGAGCTGGAGCGCGGCGGCCTCATCCACCGCGACAGCCCGACCGTGCACGAGGCGACGTTGGGCGACGCGATCGACCGCTGGGATATCACCCGCACCAACAGCGAAAGCGTGAAGACCTTCTTCCGGGCGGCGCCCGGCGGCATCCCGACCCAGACGGCCTTCAGCCAGGAAGCCCGCTGGGACGAACTGGACACCGACGGCGAAAAGGGCGTCATCCGCTCCGTCGAGCATCCGTTCTCGAAGGACGGCGGCCTTGCGGTGCTGAAGGGCAACATCGCGCTAGACGGCTGCGTGGTGAAGACGGCCGGTGTCGACGAGTCGATCCTTAAGTTCTCCGGACCCGCCGTGGTCTTCGAAAGCCAGGACGCGGCGGTGAAGGGCATCCTCGGCAACGAGGTCAAGGCTGGCGACGTCGTCGTCATCCGCTATGAGGGGCCGAAGGGCGGGCCGGGCATGCAGGAGATGCTCTATCCGACCAGCTATCTTAAGTCGAAGGGGCTGGGCAAAAGCTGCGCGCTTCTGACCGACGGGCGCTTTTCCGGCGGCACATCTGGCCTCTCCATCGGCCATGCCTCGCCGGAAGCGGCCCAGGGCGGCGCGATCGGGCTCGTTCGCGATGGCGACATCATCGACATCGACATCCCCAATCGCACGATCAGCCTTCGTCTTTCGGACGACGAGCTTGCGGCCCGCCGGGCCGAGCAGGACAGGCTGGGCTGGAAGCCGGCCGCCCCACGCAAGCGCAACGTGACTACGGCGCTGAAGGCATATGCCGCGTTTGCCGCCAGCGCAGACAAGGGCGCGGTGCGCATTTTGCCGGAATAGGGCGCGTTTCCGCCAAATCCAGAGGCAAATCAGACTTAACGCCCGTGCTCCGCGACGGGCGTTTTTCATTGTGGCTTTCCCGCAACACTCGTTCATCCACACATAGGCTATGCTCCGGCCTTAAGGAAATTTGCCCACTTCCCGCCATAAACCGGGAGCTAGCTCGCAGGCGTCATTGAACGGTGCCGTCAGAGCTGCCGGACAAACGAAAAATTCAACGCCGCAACCGTCTGCGGCAAGGATGATGATGAGAGCGCAGAAGACCCCGACTGGCAGCCATTCGGCATGTGCTTGCGAGGGGATTTACGCACCATCCTGGTCCGGGCGGGGCTGGAGAAACAGGGTATCATGACTCTAGGTGAGGTCGTCCGGGCGGGTATTGTATGTACGGTTGCGGCCGGCACGCTCGGATTCGCCGCTCCGCGTGCCCACGCCCTCGACCAGTCCATCATCGGCAGCCCGGAAGAAAAGCGCAGCCCCTGGGCCGTGTTCCGCTTCGGGTTCACCGCCTATCAGAGCGGGCAGAAGGAACAGGCCGTCGAAGCCTATCGCTACGCGGCCGACAACGGCCAGCTCGGCGCGCGGTGGAAGCTGGCGCGCATGTATGCGGAGGGCGACGGCGTAACCCGCAACGACTACGAAGCGTTCAAGTTCTTCCAGGAAATCGCCGCTCAGGACGTGGAGCCGGGCTCGCCCGACGAGAGCTACGTCTCCGACGCGCTGGTAGCGCTGGCGGGCTATGCGCGCACGGGCATTCCGGGGACGCCGGTGCATGCCAACGCCGCTGCGGCGCAGGAATACTACATGCGTGCCGCCGCCAACTATCGCAACCCGAACGCCCAGTTCGAGATCGGCAAGATGTTCCTCAAGGGTGAGGGTGGCGTGAAGGCCAGCGTTCAGCAGGCCGGTCGCTGGCTGCAGCTTGCCGCCGAGAAGGGTCATGCCGGCGCGCAGGCGACGCTCGGCAACCTGCTGTTCCAGAGCGGCAAGGCCGTGCGCGGCCTTGCGATGATGACGGCCGCGCTGGAACGCGCCCAGCCTTCCGACAAGCAGTGGATCCGCGGTATGCAGGAAGAGGCGTTTGCGCTGGCAGGCGAGGCCGACCGCCGCACCGCCATCGCGCTGGCGCAGGACATACTCGGCCAGGCGAACTGACAGCCCGCAGCTTTAGTTGAAACGCAGGTCGGCTACCGCAGGCACATGGTCCGACGGTTTTTCCCATGCGCGCACGTGCTTTTCGATCGACGTGGTGTCGAGACGGTTCGCCGCCTCCGGCGACAGCAACAGATGGTCGATGCGGATGCCGTTGTTCTTCTGCCAGGCGCCAGCCTGATAATCCCAGAAGGTGAAGGTCTGCTCCTGCGTCACCGCGCGAATGGCGTCGGTGAAACCGAGGTTTTCGAGCCTGCGCAACGCGCCACGGCTTTCCGGCTGGAAAAGCGCGTCATTGACCCAGTCTTCGGGCCGCTTCGCGTCGATGGGCTGGGGAATGACGTTGTAGTCGCCCGCAAGCACTAGCGGCTCTTCAAGCTCCAGCCTTTCGGCCGCCCACCGCTCCAGCCGCGCCATCCAGCGCAGCTTGTAGCCGAACTTGCGGTCCTCGCTGATCGGGTTGCCGTTGGGCAGGTAGAGTGAAACGACGCGCAGCGCGCCCGCGTCGGTCGAGAACACGCCCTCGATAAAGCGGGCCTGCTCGTCCTCGTCGTCTCCCGGCAGACCGCGATGGACTTCGTCGAAACGCAGCTTCGACAGAATAGCGACGCCGTTGAAGCCCTTCTGGCCGTGCGTCTCGACATGATAGCCGAGCGCCTCAATCTCGAGGCGCGGGAAACCCTCGTCGACCGTCTTGATTTCCTGCAGGCAGACGATGTCGGGCTGGCTGTCCTTCAGCCAGTGCACGAGGTTTTCGATGCGCGCCTTGACGCCGTTGATGTTCCAGGTCGCGATCTTCATCAGATGGAGAACGACGTGCCGCAGCCGCAGGAGGCAACCGCGTTCGGGTTGCGGATCTGGAACGACTGGCCCATCAGATCGTCGACGAAGTCAATGACCGAACCGCCCATATAGACGAGCGAGAGATCGTCGATCAGGACGGTCGCACCACCCTTCTCGATGGCGATATCGTCTTCGTTGCGCGAATCCACCAGATCCATCTTGTAGGAGAACCCCGAGCAGCCGCCGCCCTCGACAGAGACGCGCAACGCGACCTTGCCGGGCTCCTTGGCCAGAATTTGCGTGATCCGCTTCGCCGCAGCGTCGCTCATCTCGACGCCCTTCATGCCGGTCTTCGCATCGACGCCCATGGTGTCACCTTGCGTTTGCATCCACCCAATAGGTATGAAGCCGCAAGGGGCAAGTCAACAAGCCGGATCGGCTGCAGGTGACCGGATTGTCAGCATCGTTCGAAGGTATCGGTTTCGGCTATCGGCCCCGCGCGGCCTATGCCTGCGATCCAGCAATGACACGCGGCAGGTTCTATCCCGAGCCGGAGAGCCCGACGCGCACGCCGTTCCAGCGCGATCGCGACCGCATCATCCATTCCACCGCGTTTCGCCGGCTGAAGCACAAGACACAGGTTTTCATCGCACATGAGGGCGACCACTACCGGACGCGGCTGACGCATTCGATAGAAGTGGCCCAGATCGCGCGTGCGCTGGCGCGGGCCCTGTGCGTGGATGAGGATCTGGCTGAGGCCATCGCGCTGGTGCACGATTTCGGCCACACGCCATTCGGCCATACGGGCGAGGACGCGCTGGACGCGATGATGAAGCCGTGGGGCGGCTTCGACCACAATGCGCAGTCGCTGCGCATAGTCACCCGCATCGAACGGCGCTACGCCGAGTTCGAGGGCCTGAACCTTTCGTGGGAAACGCTGGAAGGGCTGGTCAAGCACAACGGGCCGCTGACGGATGGCGAGGGCAGGGGCCTGAAGGGGCCGGTTCCGGATACCATCCTGCACTTTTGCGGTCTCTTCGATCTTGAACTGGACAGATACGCCTCTGTCGAGGCGCAGGCCGCCGCGATTGCGGACGACATCGCCTACAACACCCATGACATAGACGACGGCCTGCGCGCAGGTCTGCTGTCGCTCGACATGCTGGAAGCCGTCTCGCTGCCTGGGGGCATCCTGACAGCCGTGCGCGAACGGTACCCTGCGCTGGACGCCGTGCGCACCGGCCACGAGTTGATGCGCAGGCAGATCACCGCGATGGTGGAGGACGTGATCGCGACCTCGCGGGCTAACCTTGATGAACTTCAGCCATACTCGCCGGCAGACATCCATAGTGCCGGCCGGCCGGTGGTGACGTTTTCGCCTGCGATGGCGGCGTGGGAGAAGGAACTGAAAACGTTCCTCTACGCCAATCTCTATCGCCACCCCACCGTGATGGCCGTGCGCGAGAACGCCGACCGGATCGTACGCGACCTGTTTGGCCATTACTTCGCCAACCCGCGAGACATGCCGGAAGGCTGGCGCGAGGGGCTGGACCGGGCGGAGGAGCGCATCAAGGCGCGCGACGTTGCCGATTTCATCGCCGGCATGACGGATACCTACGCCATCAAGGAACACCGCCGCCTGTTTGACCGGACTCCCGATTTGGGCTAGGCGGGGCGCGACTTTGCGAGCCCCGTTGCCCGCACAATTCCGCACACCGGCAGAGTTTTTGACCATGAATATTTTCGCGCAGTTCGCCTCGCGCATCACCAAGGCCGTCGAAGCGCTTGATCTGAAGACACAATCGGGCGACCGCCCGGACCTGTCGCGCATCACGGTCGAGCCGCCGCGCGATGCGAGCCACGGCGATCTGGCGACGAATGCCGCGATGGTGCTGGCGAAGGCAGTGGGCGAGAACCCGCGCGCGCTTGCCGAGAAGATAGCCGCCGCAATGCGCGATGACGCCGATGTTGCCGCTGCCGAAGTAGCCGGGCCGGGCTTCGTCAATCTGAGGCTGGCGGATGGGTTCTGGCAGGCCCGGCTGGGCGATATCCTCGACACCGCCACCGACTACGGCCGGTCGGACGTTGGGGCAGGGCGCAGGGTGAATGTCGAATACGTCTCGGCCAACCCGACGGGGCCGATGCATGTCGGGCACTGCCGCGGCGCGGTGGTGGGTGACGCGCTGGCCAACATCATGGCCTTCGCCGGCTATGACGTGACCAAGGAATACTACATCAACGATGCAGGCGCACAGATCGACGTGCTCGCGCGCTCGGTGATGCTGCGTTATCGCGAGGCGCTGGGCGAGCAGGTCGGCGAGATACCGCCGGGTCTGTATCCCGGCGACTACCTCGTGCCGGTCGGCAAGGCGCTCGCCGACGAGTTCGATCGCAAGCTCAACCAGATGCCGGAAGAAGAGGCGCTTGCCATCGTGAAGGATCGCACGATTGACGCGATGATGGCGATGATCAAGGAGGATTTGGCTGCTCTCAACGTCGAGCACGAGGTGTTCTTCTCAGAACGCACGCTCCATGCCGACAACGCTGCCGCGATCCGCTCGGCCATTGCCGACCTCACCCTCAAGGGCCACGTCTACAAGGGCAAGCTGCCGCCGCCGAAGGGCGAGAAGTCCGACGATTGGGAAGATCGCGAGCAGACGCTCTTCCGTTCGACCGAGGTCGGCGACGACATGGACCGGCCGCTGGTCAAGTCAGACGGCGCCTACACCTATTTCGCCGCCGACGTGGCCTACATGAAGGACAAGTACGCGCGCGGCTTTCAGGATGTGATCTTCATTCTGGGCGCAGACCATGGCGGTTACGTCAAGCGCATGGAGGCGCTTGCCAAGGCGGTGTCTGACGGCGCGCTGAACCTGACGATCCTTCTGTGCAACCTCGTCAAGCTCTATCGCGACGGCGAGCCGGTGCGCATGTCGAAGCGGTCGGGCGAGTTCGTCACGCTGCGCGAGGTGGTCGATGAGGTGGGGCGCGACCCCATCCGCTTCATGATGCTCTATCGCAAGAGCTCCGAGCCGCTGGACTTCGATTTCGCCAAGGTGACGGAGCAGTCCAAGGACAATCCTGTGTTCTACGTGCAGTACGCGTCCGCGCGCTGCCATTCGGTGTTCCGGCAGGCCAAGGAACAGCTTGGCGGGGGCTGGATCGAGCGCTCGACGATGAAGGCGGCCGCCCCCCGGCTGACGGATGAGGGCGAGATAGCCATCATCCGCAAGCTTGCCGAGTACCCCCGGCTGATCGAGGCGACCGCGCAGGCGATGGAGCCGCACCGGCTCGCATTCTACCTCTACGACCTCGCCCAGACCTTCCATGCGCACTGGAATCGCGGCACGGAGAACAATGACTTACGCTTTGTTAAGGTTAACGACCCAGAATTGACTCACGCCAGGCTGGGTCTGGTGCAGGCCGTGTCGGATGTGTTGACGTCCGGACTGGCGCTGGTGGGAGCTGACGCTCCGGCCGAAATGCGCTAGAAAACACGGGTTTCCTGTCACCTTTTACCCACAATGCACTGGTAGGGCCAACCCCAAGCGACGTCGCCGGCGTCCGACCCAGTACGAGTGTGGGAAAAAGCATGGCAGACACAAACCACAGCAGACGCGACGATCATGCGAGCTTTTCGGAAAACGATCCGTTCGCTGAACTGACGCGTATCATGGGCCACGATCCTCGCGCCGCAGCGCCGGTGCAGCAGCCCTCCGAGGACAGTTTCGACATCGACCTCGAGAAGGAGTTGATGGGCGATCTGGATTTTTCCGATTTCGACGATCCGCAGCCCGAGGCTGCCCAGGAGCAGCCGGAGCCGGTGCACCAGGCATCGTCCTGGGCCCCGATCGAGGAGCCGCAGGTCTCCTACGAGGCTGAAGCCAGCGAGAAAGAGCCCGAGCTTTCCGACGACTTCCTGTCGGAGTTCGAGGCCGCTTTTGAGGACGACGCGGAGCCCGCGGCGGACAGAGAGCCGGCCGCATTCGCCGAGCCCGTCAGCTTCGAGCCCGAGCCCGAAATGCTCGGGCAGGAGCCGTCATATGCAGGCTCGTCCAGCGAAGCGCTGTCCATGGACGATCTCATCGCAGAGCTGGAGGAGCCCGCCGATCATCTGCCGGTCGAGCAGTTCGATACAGTCGCGCCGCAGCCTGAGTCGCGGGCGGTCGTCGAGGAGCCTGCCGCAGCCCATTGGCGGCAGGAGGCCGCCGCGCCCGCGTCGCATGATGACGATGAGGACGAGATGGCCGAAGTCGATATGGATTTCGGTTTCCTGGAAGAGGAACTCACCGGCGCGCCTGAAACGTCGCACGAGCCGGCGATTGCCTACGAGGCCGAAGCGCACGTTGAGGAGCCAGATCAAGTTGAAGATGTCCCGATGGGGCATGTCTTCTTCGCCCCGGCCGACGAACAGGACGCCTCTGCCGCATCCACCGGTCCGGCGGAACTGAGCCTTGAGGACGAACTGAGCGCGTTGCTGAGCGACGAGCCGGCTGCTGATGTCCCGGTTTCGCCATCGGTGGAGCCAACCACGCGTGCCGCCGCCGACGACTGGCACCCGGCTGTCACCACTTTCGGCCGCAGCAATTTCGTAGCGCCCCGCAACGAGGAAGCCGTTTTCGAGCCGGCGCAACCGGAATACGAGGCAGAGGAAGCGTCGTTCGAAGCCGAGGAGCCCGCTTTCGAGGAGCCGGAGCACATCCTTGAAGAGCCGGTTTCGGCCACCGAGGAAGAGGTTGCCCCCATCGCCATGCTGGGCGACGACGACTTCGCCGACATATTCGGCGAGGAAGCCGTGGCGTTTGCCGAGGAGCCGGCGCAGCCTGCCATGCAGCAGTCCCATGCTGCCGGCGTCGATGCGCTCGCATCCTGGCAGCCGGAACGCTCCTGGCAGCAGCCCAAGCCGGTAGCGCAGCCCGCTCCGGATATCGAGACGGTCGAGGTTTCCGACACCGTCGTCGCGATGACCGACGACCTCGACATTCCAGATGTCGACTACGGCGCTGCCGATGTCTCGACCGGGTTCTACGACGACCTGGAGGGCGAGATCGCGCAGGCCTTCGGAGACGTGGCCGCCGACGAGCCGGAGGCGACGACCTCCCAGCCGAATATTGGTTGGGGAACGGCGGCGGTCGCCGCCGGCGCTGCCGCCTATGGCACCCATGCGGCGTCCGTTGCGGCTGCTCCCGCTGCTCACAGCGCCGGTGGTCACGATCAGCCTGCCCAGCCGGCCGACGCCTATGCGGTGGGCGAGGGGCAGTGGCAGGCCGACGGCCAGTATCTGGATGACGGGTTCGACTATGAAACCGACCTCGAGCAGGCCATCGCGATGTCCTCCTACGAGGAAGAGGAAGATAACCGTCCGGCGGGACGCAAGCGCGGCCTGCTGATCGCCGCGGTGGTGGCCGGTGTCGCCGTGGTCGGTGGCGTCGGTGTCTTCGGCATGTCCATGTTCGGCGGCGGTTCCGATTCGCCGGCGGTCGTTCGTGCCGACGCGGACCCGATGAAGGTGCGCCCGGAGAATCCGGGCGGCACTACGGTGCCCAATCAGGACAACCAGGTCTACCAGCGCGTTTCGGGCGGTGCGTCCGATGCGGCCCCGCAGCAGGAAAGCCTCATCAGCACCGCCGAGGAGCCCATCGACATGGCGGCGACGGCAGACGAACAGGCAACGTTGCCACCCGGCATCACCGATGAGGGAGACGTCCCCGCGACCGTCGATGACTTGGTTGCAGGATTGCCCAAGGCCGAAGATCGCATCGAGCCTGTGGCCGAACCGGAAGGCGTAGGTGCGAGCGACGACGTCGCAGCGGTCGCGCCGCGCCGGGTGCGTACCATGGTCGTGCGCGCCGACGGCACCATGGTTCCGCGCGAGGAAGCAGCACCTGCGGCCGAACAGACGCCGGAATCGGTTCTGGCCGCAGCGACGATCGCGGCAGCACCTGCCCTGGCCCCCGCAAATTCCGCCCCGCAGGCCGGCCTCGTACCGAGCGAGGAGGCAGCGCAGGCAGAGGATGATGGCGGACCCGTGGTCAACACGCCGGCGACCGTTGCAGTCGTTCCTTCGCAGCGCATGGACCCGCAGACGGCGCCGCAGGCGCAGTCTCCGGCAGCAGCCCCCGTCGTGGCGCAAGCCGCCGTGCAGCAGCAGCCCGCAAGCCAGCTTCCGGCTGCAACGCCGGTCTCCGCGCCCGCAGCAGCGCCTGCCGCAGCATCCGGCGCATGGTCGATGCAGATCGCGTCGCAGCCGACGGCCGAAGGCGCGCAGTCGACGTATCAGGACCTCGCGCGTCGTTACGGCGGCGTTCTAGAGGGCAGGGGCGTCAACATCGTGCGGGCCGATATCGAAGGCATGGGAACGTACTACCGCGTGCGCATCCCCGCCGAGACGCGCGACGAGGCCATCCAGCTCTGCACCCGTTACAAGTCCGCCGGTGGAAGCTGCTTCGTCTCCCGCTGACGCGCCCCGATAAACGACGAACAGGCCGCCATGCGCTCGCATGGCGGCTTGTTTGTTGTAGGTCGTACGTCGCTGCGCGGAGAAGATGCGCAAAACCTCCCTTGAGGCTATGATTCCAGCCATGAGCGAATCAAAAGCAGTCATCCTTGGAGCGTCGGGAACGACGCTCACCGCCGACGAGATAGCCTTCTACCGCGACGAGCGGCCGTGGGGGTTCATCGTCTTTGCCCGCAACGTCGCCGATGCCCGGCAGCTGCGCGACCTTACCGCCGCGATGCGCGATTGCGTCGGGCGGCCGGACGCGCCGGTCTTCATCGATCAGGAGGGCGGCCGCGTGCAGCGCCTGCGCCCGCCCTTGGCGCCAGACTATCCGCCCGGTTCTGCGCTGGGAGCGCTCTACCGCGCGGACCGCGATGCGGGGTTGCGCGCGGCCTGGCTGATGTCCCGGCTCCATGCGTTCGACCTGCTGCGCTACGGCGTCAATGCCGACTGCCTGCCGGTGCTGGACGTGCCGGTGGAAGGCGCACACGACGTGATCGGCAACCGGGCCTACGGCAAGGACCCCGAAATCGTCACCGCCATGGGGCGCGCGGCGATGGCGGGATTGGAGGCAGGCGGCGTGCTGCCCGTCATCAAGCACATTCCGGGGCATGGGCGCGCCTTTGCCGACAGCCATCACAACCTGCCGGTCGTCGATGCGCCGCTGGACGAGCTTCGCGGCCACGACTTCGCTCCCTTCAAGGCGCTGAACCACGCGCCGATGGCGATGACGGCACACGTCGTCTACACCGCAATCGACCCGGATGCGCCGGCGACGACCTCTCCAAAGGCGATCGAGGACATCATTCGCGGGGAAATCGGGTTCGACGGCCTGCTGATGAGCGACGACGTGTCGATGAATGCGCTTTCTGGGGATTTCGCAGCCAGAACGGACGCAATCCTTGCGGCGGGCTGCGATGTGGTTCTTCACTGCAATGGCAGGATGGACGAAATGAGCGTCGTTGCCGGCCGCGTTCCGGTTCTTTCCGGCAAGGCGGCCGAGCGTGCCGAGAGCGCCCTTCACGGGCTGAGGCGGCGCGACGATGCGAAGGAAGATGCAACAAGGGCCGAGTTCGCGGCGATGTTCGAGGCGGTGGCGTAGGAACCGGATTTGACGGTAGCGGGAGACAGCAAGGCCACGCCGATGGACCGGCTCTGGGCCGACAACGACGAGAGCCGCGGCGTCTCCGAGCCTGCGCTCGTGGTCGATGTCGATGGCTTTGAAGGCCCGCTCGACCTGCTCCTGCATCTGGCGCGCAACCAGAAGGTCGACCTCGCCCGCATCTCGGTGCTCGCCCTTGTCGAGCAGTACATTTCCTTCGTCGAGAATGCCCGCAAGCTGCGGCTGGAACTGGCCGCCGATTATCTCGTGATGGCGGCGTGGCTGGCCTTCCTGAAATCGAAGCTGCTGATACCCAAGCAGCCCGGCGACGAGGGCGAGAGCGGCGAGGAGTTGGCGGCCGTGCTGCAATTCCGGCTGAAGCGGCTGGAGGCGATGCGCGATGCTGCCGCGCGCCTCGTCAACCGCAACAGGCTCGGCCGCGACGTCTTCGCGCGCGGCGCGCCGGAAACCGTCATCGTCGATAAACGCAACGAATACAACGCGTCGCTCTACGACCTGCTCACGGCATACGCCTCGCAGCGCCAGCGTCAGGCGATCACCAATGTGCGCATCGAAAAGCGCGGCGTGTGGTCGCTCAAGGAAGCGCGCGAAATCCTCACAAGGCTGATCGGAGAACTGCGCGACTGGACGGCGCTCGACATATTCCTCATCCGCTACATGACCACGCCCGAGGAACGCGCCACCGCCATTGCGAGTTCTTTCGCTGCCAGCCTGGAACTGGTTCGCGAGGGGCAGCTTGAGGTCAGGCAGGACATGCCGTTCGCCCCCCTGTTCATGCGGGGAAGGCAGAAGGCGGCCGCGCACACCGTGCCGGGAGAAGTGATCCATGAATGAAACCGGCGCGAAGATCGTCCCCTTCTCCCGCGAGGACGACGACGATCTCGACATCAATCCGGCAGAGCGCCTGCATCTCGCCGAGGCCGTGCGCATGGCGGAGGCGGTCGTCTTCGCTTCGGCCGAGCCGGTATCGCTGAAAGCGCTGGCCGCAAGGCTTCCGGAAGGCGTGGACGTACCCGCCGTTATGGAAGAAGTGCGCCGGCAATATGAGAGGCGCGGCGTCAACCTCGTTCGCGTCGGTGACGCGTGGGCTTTCCGCACCGCGGGCGATCTCGCCTTCCTGATGAGCCGCGATGCCGTGCAGCAGAAGAAGCTGTCGCGCGCGGCACTCGAGGTGCTCGCCATCATCGCCTACCACCAGCCGGTCACGCGCGCGGAGATCGAGGAAATACGCGGTGTGGAGACCTCCAAGGGCACGCTCGACACGCTGATGGAGACGGGCTGGGTCAGGATGCGCGGCCGCCGCCGCACGCCGGGCCGGCCGGTCACGTACGGCACCACCGAGGCCTTCCTGGATCACTTCGGCCTGGAGGAAATACGCGACCTTCCCGGCATCGACGAACTCAAGGGCGCGGGGCTGCTCTCAGCGCGGATGCCTTCCAATTTTGCAGTGCCGCAGCCGCCCGCCGATCCCGACAGCCTAGCCGATGATGAGGATCCGCTGACGGATATCGACCTTGAGGAACTGGGTCTGCTGACGCCCCGCGTAACGGACGACTGATCGATTCTCGCGCAGCAGCCAGGAGAATTCCGCTTTCCGTCAAATTTTTCCCTGGGGGGAATAGTCTGAGCGCGCCTGCGTTCCCATTTGAGTTGCCCCGGCGCGCCTCGAAGCGCTAAGGAGGCTGTGACGGGAAAGGGCGTGCGAGACATGGTGGCAGCTTCGGCGACGGCAAGGGTGACGGCAGGCGTGTCTTTCGCCGCACGGCTCGCCTTCGACCGCGTCAGCCACGAGTTCTCACCCACTGCCGCCACTTTGCATGAAGTGTCGCTTGCCGCCGAGCCGGGTGAAGTACTGTGCCTGCTGGGGCCTTCGGGGTCTGGTAAGACCACGCTCCTGCGCATCGCCGCAGGTATAGAGGCGCAAACGCGCGGCAGCGTGCTGCTGAACGATCGCGAGATAGCCGGACCCAGCGTATTCCTGCCGCCCGAACAGCGCTCCATCGGGCTGGTCTTCCAGGATTTTGCCCTGTTTCCGCACCTCACGATTCTTGACAACGTGCGTTTCGGCCTGACGGCGCTGTCGCGCGAGGAAGCACGCAGGGAAGCGATGATCTCGCTGGCTCGCGTGGGGCTGGAAGATTACGCGGGTTCCTATCCGCACATCCTCTCCGGCGGCGAACAGCAGCGCGTGGCGCTGGCACGCGCGATCGCGCCGCGCCCGGCGGTGCTGCTGATGGACGAACCGTTCTCCGGCCTCGATTCGCGGCTCAAGGACACGGTGCGCGCCGAAACGCTGGAGATACTGCGCCGCAGCCGCGCTACCGCCATAGTCGTCACGCACGATGCGGAAGAGGCGATGCGCATGGGCGACAGGATCGCACTTCTCAAGGATGGACGGCTGGTGCAACTGGGCACGGCGCAGGAACTGTACAACAGCCCCGCCACCCTTTTCGCCGCCGGCTTCTTCTCCGAGATCAACGTGTTCGAAGCGCGGGTCGAGGACGGAGCGGTGGATACGCCGCTGGGCAGGTTCGATGCGGGCGGACTGGCAGACGGCACGTCTGCATCGGTTGCGTTTCGCCTGTCGGCCTTCGACGTATCCCAGACGCATGGCGAAATCCCCGCCCGGGTGGTATCACGCCGTTTCCTGGGTGTAGTGGAACTGCTCGAGCTTGCGGTTCCCGGGGCCGATCGCCTGGTGCGCGCGCGCGTGAGGTGCGGCGCTTTGTCCAACCCGAACCGGGAAATTTGGCTCACGGTGAGGAAACCTGATGTGCTTGTGTTTGAAAGAACGCAAGAAAGCACATAAATCAAACCCCGAGGCTGCGCCAAAAGCGGCTGAGGGAAACATTCGAAGAGAGAGTGAACTATGGGTACCTTCTCGATCTGGCACTGGCTCATCGTTCTGGTGGTTGTGCTTCTGCTGTTCGGCCGGGGCAAGATTCCGGAGCTGATGGGCGACATGGCCAAGGGCATCAAGAGCTTCAAGAAGGGCATGTCCGACGAAGACGAAGCGGAAAGCGCCAAGACGGTGGAACACCGCTCTGACGAGACCGTCGGCGCCGCCAAGGAAAAGGCCGGCAAGACCTCCTGACGGCCTCGCGCCTGCCTTATCCGCCTCGGAGTTGAGAAGCGATGTTCGACATCGGCTGGACCGAAATGCTGGTGATCGCGGTCGTGATGATCGTGGTCGTCGGGCCGAAGGAATTGCCGGGCATGCTGCGCACGTTCGGCAAGACGACGGCGAAGCTGCGCGTGATGGCGGGTGATTTCCGCAAGCAGTTCGACGAAGCCTTGAAGGAAGCCGAACTCGACGACATCAAGAAGGTCGCCGACGACGTGCGCGCGCTCAACCCCAAGAACGAGATCAAGAAGGCACTGTCGCCGATGGAAAAGGCCGCGCAGGATGTGCGTGCCGGCCTCGACGCGGCGATGAAGCCGACATCGGCAAAGCCGCAGCCTTCGCCGGATGTTGCGTCTGCGACCGCCGATGCGAAGGCCGTGGAGCCTGCCAAGGCTGGGCCGACGGCGATGCCAGGTGAGGGGCTAGGCGAGGGGGCACCGGTGGTCGCCAAGCCAGCCGCCAATGGCGCAGCAGCGCCAGTGAAAGCCGCGACGACAGCGAAACCGGCAGCCAAGCCTGCGACGTCCAAACCTGCGACGGCCCAGCCAGCAACGGCCAAGAAGGCTCCGTCCAAGCCCGCGGCCTCCAACCCGAAAACGGCCACCAAAACCAAAACCGGTGGAGCAGCCTCGTGAGCAAGCCCCAGGACGAAGAGATCGACAAGTCGTCGGCTCCGCTGATCGAGCACCTGATCGAACTGCGCTCGCGCCTCATCTGGTCGCTGGTGGGATTCTTCGCCGCTTTTCTCGTGTGCTTCTATTTCGCCAAACAAATCTTCAATTTCCTGGTACTGCCGTTCCAGTGGGCCACTGTCTGGGCCGGCATGGGATCGACCCGGGTCGACCTGATCTACACCGCGCCGCAGGAGTTCTTCTTCACCCAGATCAAGCTGGGTATGTTCGGCGGCCTCGTGCTGGCCTTTCCGGTCATCGCCACTCAACTCTACAAGTTCGTGGCGCCGGGTCTCTACCGCAACGAGCGCATGGCGTTTCTGCCGTTCCTCGTGGCGTCGCCCATTCTGTTCCTCATCGGCGCGGCGCTGGTCTATTTCTTCTTTACGCCGATGGTGATGTGGTTCTTCCTGGCCATGCAGCAGGTCGGTCCGGATCAGGAAATCCAGATTTCGCTGCTGCCGCGCGTGTCGGAATATCTCGGCCTCATCATGACGCTGATCCTGGCTTTCGGGCTTGTGTTCCAGCTGCCGGTGGTGACCACGCTGATGGCGCGGGTCGGCCTTCTGTCCGCACAGGGGCTGGTCGACAAGCGCAAATGGGCGATCGTGATCGCCTTCGTCGTTGCCGCCGTCATCACGCCGCCGGACCCGGTCAGCCAGATCGGCCTCGCACTGCCGACGATCCTTCTCTACGAGATTTCGATCATTCTCGTGAAACGCATCGAAAAGAGCCGGGCGCGCGAGGAGGCCAAGCGGGCGGCGGCGGAAACTGCTTCGGCCGAGGCCAAGCCCGCCGAGTAGCGGGGCCACGGGCGGGCAAAACCGCTTCGCGCTTGCGTCGAATCCAATTGCGGTTTACCCCCTCGGACGCCTTTCAACGGCTTACCGAGGACGACCCAACGCCATGCTCGACATCAGATGGATTCGCGAAAACCCGCAGGCCCTAGCCGATGCGCTGCAGAAGCGCGGCCAGTCGGCGGATGCGGCGCAGTCAATCGTCGACGACCTGATCGAGAAGGATGAGGCACGCCGCGCTCACCTCGTCGCCCTCCAGGAAAAGCAGGAACGCCGCAACGCCGCATCCAAGGAGATCGGCAACGCGATGCGTGCCGGCGATGCCGCGCGTGCCGAGGAACTGAAGGGCGAAGTCGCCGGCATCAAGGAGTTCATCCAAGCCGGCGAGGCGACCGAGCGCGAGCTCGACAAGGCGCTGAACGACGCGCTGTCGGTGATCCCCAACCTGCCGCTGGACGACGTGCCGGTAGGCAAGGACGAGGCCGACAATGTGGAGGTGCGCCGCGTCGGCGAACCGCGGCGTGCCAACGCGTCGAAGGAGCATTTCGAGATCGGTGAAGCGCTTGGCATGATGGATTTCGAGCGCGCGGCCAAGCTGTCGGGCTCTCGCTTCACCGTTCTTTCGGGGCACCTCGCGCGACTGGAACGCGCGCTGGGGCAGTTCATGCTCGACCTGCACACGACCGAGCACGGCTACACCGAGGTGCAGCCGCCGCTACTGGTGCGCGACGAGGTGCTTTACGGCACCAACCAACTGCCGAAGTTCGAGGAAGACCTCTTCTTTGTGAAGCATGGCGACGGGCGGCTTGGGCTAATCCCCACCGCGGAGGTGTCGCTGACGAACCTGGTGCGCGAGGAAATCGTGTCCCACGAAACCCTGCCGCGTCGCTACACCGCGCTGACGCCGTGCTTCCGCTCGGAGGCAGGGTCGGCCGGGCGCGATACCCGCGGCATGCTGCGCCAGCACCAATTCTACAAGGTGGAGCTGGTCTCCATCACGGATCAGGAAAGCTCGCTTGCCGAGCACGAGCGCATGACCGAATGCGCCGAAACGGTTCTCAAGCGTCTGGAGTTGCCGTTCCGCACCGTGGTTCTGTGCACCGGCGACATGGGCTTCGGTGCGCGCAAGACCTACGACATCGAGGTTTGGCTGCCGGGCCAGAACGCCTATCGCGAGATTTCGTCCTGCTCGGTCTGCGGCGATTTCCAGGCGCGGCGGATGAATGCACGCTACCGCCCGGCGGAGGGCAAGGGGCCTGTATTCCTGCACACGCTCAACGGTTCGGGCACGGCGGTCGGCCGCGCACTCATCGCCGTAATGGAGAACTACCAGAACGAGGACGGCTCGATCAGCGTCCCCGACGCGCTGAGGCCGTATATGGGCGGCATCGAGAAGATCGAGGCGGCCTGATGCGCATCCTTCTGACCAACGACGATGGTATCCATGCCGAAGGCCTTCAGGTGCTGGAGCGTGTGGCGCGCAAATTCACCGACGATGTGTGGGTGGTGGCCCCGGAGACGGACCAGTCCGGCTTCGCACATTCGCTGTCGCTGTCCGAGCCGCTGCGCATGCGCAAGGTGCGCGACAAGCATTATGCGGTACGCGGCACGCCGACCGACTGCGTCATCATGGGCGTGCGCAAGCTGATGCCCGAACCGCCGGACCTGATCCTCTCGGGCGTGAATTCGGGCTCCAACGTCGCCGACGACGTCACCTATTCCGGTACCATCGCGGGCGCGATGGAGGGCACGCTGCTGGGCATTCGCTCCATCGCGCTCAGCCAGGGCTACTCCGTGACGGAGGAGGGGCGCACCGTGTTGTGGGAGACGACCGAGCACCACGCACCCGAGGTGTTGCAGAAGCTGATCGGCCTGCCGCTGCCCGAAAACGTCTTCCTCAACCTCAACTTCCCGAACTGCGCGCCGCAGGACGTGAAGGGCGTGTCGGTTACAAGCCAGGGCAAGCTGGTTCATGGCCTGTGGCTGGACGAGCGCAAGGACGGTCGCGGCTTCCCCTATTTCTGGCTGCGGTTTGGCCGCGAGCCGTCTGAGATCCGTGACGGGACCGATCTTGCCGCCCTCAGGGCTGATCAGATTTCGGTGACGCCGCTGCACATGGACCTGACGGCCTATGCCGTGAAGGACCAGATCGCCAACGCACTCGCAAAGACGAAGGTGTGAAGATGGACGAGGCCGAGCGGGAGAAGTTCGCCGGCTTCTTGCTGCGCATGCGCGGCGCAGGGCTAGACCGTCGTGACCTGATAGCGGCGATAGAGGCGACTCCGCGCACCAGCTTCGTGCCCAGCCAGTGGCGCGCCGATGCATGGTCGGACCGCAGCGTCCCGATCGAATGCGGCGAAACGATCGAAGGCATCGACCTTCAGATGCAGGCCCTTGCCGCCCTGGACCTCCAGCCGGGTTGCCGGGTTCTGGAGATCGGCACCGGTTCCGGCTACACGGCGGCGGTCATGGCGCGGCTTTCAGCCAGAGTGCTGACGCTGGACCGCTACAAGACGCTCGTTGAGCTGGCTCGCCAGCGTCACGAGGCGCTTGGCATCTCCAACATCATTGTCCGCCAGGCCGACGGTACGCTGGGCGCGCCTGCCGAAGGACCGTTCGACCGCATCATCGTCTGGGCCTCCTACGAGGAATTGCCGCGCAGCTTCGTCGACCAGATTTCGACCGGTGGCGTCATGGTGGCGGCGGTAGGGCCTGCGGAAGGCACGCAGGTAATGGAGAAGCTTGCTAAGCTGGGCAGTCGCTTCGAGCGCACTCCCTTTGCACAGGTGCGGTTCCAGCCCATGGCAAGCGGCGTGGCGGCGGCCATCTGAAACCCTGATTCAGAAATCTGAATTTCCTCTCCGCAGCTTAACCGACCAGTAACATTAACGCGCTTTAATCATGCCAGTCTTTGGTATCGGGTATTGCGGGTAGTGTGATGCGTTTAGGAGTTACAGGCAAATACCAGCGCACTCTGGCGCGCGGCGCCGCGGTGCTCCTTATCGGCGGGTTGGCTGCGGGTTGCAGCTCCGACGTAAGCCGGTTTCAGGATTCGATCCTGACGGGTTCGTCCCGGCCCCAGCAGGCAGCGCCCGTGCAGCAGCCGTTTCCCGGCGATGTCGCGCAGGTCGATCAGACCTACACCGGTTCGGTCGCAAGTGCGCAGCGCGGCGGCGGCATTCTCAATCGCGTCGGCCTGAACCCGCGTCCGGCGGGCGACATAGGTGGCGGCACGATGATGGCGTCCGCTCCGACTCAGAACACATGGTCCGCGCCGCAGCCGGTCTACAACAACGCTCCGGTGCAGGGTGTGGCGCGCTCAGGCCTCTCCAGCCCGGTCGCGTCGGCTCCCGCCGTCCAGAACGCTCAGATGCTGCCGGCTCCGTCCGCGCCGGGTACGGCACAGCGCGCGCCAGTGGCCCCGACGCTCGCCGATGCGACGTTGCCGGCGCCCGGTGCGCCGACACCCGGGCAGGCACCGGAACGCCTTGCCGTATTGCCGCAGCAGCCCAAGCTGAAAGAGCAGCAGCCCGGCACCCAACTGGCCGCCAACGATACGCAGCGCGGCGCGGCGCCCGCCGGCGGCAGCTACACAGTCGTGGCAGGCGATACGCTTAACGGCATCGCCCGCAAGACGGGCGTGAACGCCGAGGCGCTCAAGCAGGCAAACGGCTTGTCCAGCGGCCTGATCCGCATCGGCCAGACGCTCACCATCCCGGCAGGCGGTGCTGCCCCAACAGTGCAGGTGGCGCAGGCGCCCCGCACCGACGCCACCACGACGGCGACCGTCGCTCCGGCCAAGCCGGCGCAGCCCGAGTCCGTTTCCGCCTACACGCCGCCCAAGCCCCAGCAGCCGGCCGAAAGCGTCATACAGCAGGCTTCGCTCGACACAAGCGCGCCTGCGCCCGATGCGACCGGCATATCCCGCATGCGCTGGCCGGTGCGCGGACGCGTGATCTCCGGCTTCGGCGGCTCTTCCGGCGGCAAGAAGAACGACGGCATCGACATCGCAGTGCCTGCCGGCACACCAGTTCGCGCTGCCGAGAACGGCGTCGTGATCTATGCCGGCGACGGCCTCAAGGAATTCGGCAACACGGTGCTGGTGCGCCACGAGGATGGGCTAGTGACGGTTTACGGCCATGCCAGCGAGATCAACGTCCAGCGCGGCCAGAAGGTGCGGCGCGGCGAGGAGATTGCCAAGGCGGGCATGAGCGGATCGGCAGAGACGCCGAAGCTGCACTTCGAGGTGCGCAAGGACTCGACGCCCGTGAACCCGACCACCTTCCTCGAATAGATTTTCAAGAGACGACGCGGCCCGTTTCGTCTCCAGTCCGGACCGCCCGCTTACGCCCGCCTTTCGAGGCGGGCGTTTGTCATTCGAGACGCTTGCCAAGCCGGCCGGCCAGATCCTGCGTGAACTGCCACGCGACGCGGCCGGAGCGGCTGCCGCGCGTCGTCGCCCATTCGAGCGCGTCGCGGCGCAAATTTTCGGGATCGACCGACAGCCCGAAATGCCGGACATAGCCGTCGATCATCGCAAGATAGTCGTCCTGCGAGCATTTGTGGAACCCGAGCCAGAGGCCGAAGCGGTCGGACAGCGATACCTTCTCCTCGACCGCCTCATGCGGGTTTATGGCCGTCGATCGTTCGTTTTCGATCATGTCGCGCGGCAGCAGGTGCCTGCGGTTCGACGTGGCATAGAAGATCACGTTGTCGGGGCGTCCCTCGACGCCGCCTTCCAGCGCCGCCTTGAGCGACTTGTAGGACGTGTCGTCGTGGTCGAACGACAGGTCGTCGCAAAACAGGATGAAGCGGTACGGTGCGCCCTTGAGGATGGCGAGTAGGCGGGGCAGCGTGTCGATATCCTCGCGGTGGATTTCGATGAGCTTGAGTGGCGCTTCACCGTCTTGCCGATCGCGGTTGATCGTCGCATGTGCTGCCTTCACCAGCGAGGATTTGCCCATTCCGCGTGCGCCCCACAGAAGGGCGTTGTTGGCCGGCAGCCCGGCCGCGAAGCGCGCCGTATTGTCGATCAGGATGTCGCGGACGCGATCGACCCCTCGGATGAGCTCGATCTCGACGCGATTGACCTTTGTGACTGGCTCGAGAACGCCCTGTTCAGCCGCCCAGACGAAGCAGTCGGCACTCGTAAGGTCCGTCGGAACCGGCTCCTTTGGCCCGAGTCTTGACACGGCCGCGATCAGGCGATCCAGCTTCTCTTCCATCGTTTCGGGCAATGCATTCGTCATCGGGCGTGTCTTTTCGTGGTTGGCGAGGCCTCGACACCGCCTATCACGGCCGAAGCCCATGGAAAAGCGGCACAACAGCCGGCTATCGCGGTTGCATTGGCGCGGCCAGCGATTATATTCCCGCCAGCTTCACGGGGCCGGCGCGCCGGTCCCTTCGCGCATTTCGTCTCAGGAGTTTCAACATGCTCGTTACCCCCGCATACGCCCAGGCGGCCGGCGGCGGCCCCGATGTTTTCATCAGCATTCTGCCGTTCGTCCTCATTTTCGTTATCATGTATTTCCTGATCATCAGGCCGCAGCGCCAGCAGATGAAGCGGCGCGGCGAGATGCTGACGGCGATCCGTCGTGGCGACACGGTGGTGACGGGCGGCGGGCTCGTGGGTAAGGTGACGAAGGTCATCGACGATAGCGAACTCGAGATCGATCTCGGCGGCGGCACCAAGGTAACGGCACTGCGGGCCACCATCGCCGACGTGCGCGTCAAGGGCGAACCGGTCGCGAACCAGAACGCCAAGAAATAACCGTATTCAGGACGGAAGCGGTTCTCTTTCCGTCTGAACTGGACGAAGCCCAATGCTCTATTTCTCGCGCTGGAAGACGATCGCCATCTGGTTGACCGTTCTGGTCGCCTTTGTCGTCGCCGCGCCGAACCTCTTGCCGCAATCGACGCTCGCCTCTCTGCCTGACTGGATGCCGAAGCGTCAGCTGACGCTGGGCCTCGATCTGCAGGGCGGCTCGCACATCCTGTTGCAGATCGACCGCGACGACATGGTCGCCGACCGGCTCGACACGGCGCGGGACGATATCCGCATCGCCCTGCGCGACGCGCGGGTGGGTTACACGGGGCTGTCGGGTTCGGGCCGTACGGTGCAGGTGCGCGTGCGCGACGCCGAGCAGATCGAGGCTGCGAAACAGGCGCTCGCAAGCCTGACGGAGCCTGTGTCGTCCGGCCTGTTCGGCACCGGCAGCGTGACCGAACTGTCGATGCAGGAGCCGGAGCCGGGGCTTCTGCGCTTCACGCTCACCGAAGAGGGCATCAACTACCGCCTCGCAACCGCGCTCAACCAGTCGGTCGAGGTCGTAAACCGGCGCGTGAACGAGCTGGGCACGACCGAGCCGATCATCCAGCGGCAGGGCGAGGACCGCATTCTGGTGCAGGTTCCGGGCCTCGAGGACCCGCAGCGCCTGAAGGACATTCTGGGACAGACCGCGCAGCTGACATTCCAGATGGTCGACCAGTCGATGCCGGCGGCGGAAGCCGTGCAGGGGCGCCCCCCGGCCGGTTCGACGGTCATGTACTCCAACGACGATCCGCCGATCCCCTACATCATCGAGAATCGGGTGATCGTGTCGGGTGAAAACCTCGTCGACGCGCAGGCAACATTCGATCAGCGCACCAACGAGCCCGTCGTCTCGTTCCGCTTCGACAATCAGGGCGCTTCGCGGTTCGGACAGGCCACCCAGCAGGGCGTAGGCCGGCTATTTGCGATCGTCCTCGACAATCATGTGATCTCCGCGCCGCAGATCCGCGAGCCGATCCTTGGCGGATCGGGGCAGATATCCGGCAATTTCACGGTCCAGACCGCAAACGATCTTGCGGTTCTGCTGCGCGCCGGTGCGTTGCCCGTAGATCTCAACATCATCGAGGAGCGGACCGTCGGACCGAGCCTCGGCCAGGATTCCATCGAGGCGGGCGCTCTCGCGACCATCGTCGGCGGCCTTCTCGTCTTCGCGTCGATGTTCCTGATCTACGGCAAGCTCGGCCTCATCGCCAATATCGCGCTTTTCGCCAATCTGGTGATGCTGATCGCGATCCTGACCGCCTTGGGCGCGACACTGACGCTGCCCGGCATTGCCGGTATCGTGCTGACGATCGGCATGGCGGTGGATTCGAACGTCATCATCTTCGAGCGTGTGCGCGAGGAGGTGTCCAAGGGGCGGTCGCTCGTCCAGTCGCTCGACGCCGGTTTCCAGCGCGCGCTGTCTACCGTTCTCGACGCCAACGTCACCTCGTTCATCGTTGCGGCCATCCTGTTCTATGTAGGCACCGGTCCGGTTCGCGGCTTTGCCGTGACGCTGGGCATAGGTCTCATCACCACCGTGTTCACGGCCTATACGCTGACGCGCTGGCTGATCGCCGCATGGTGGCTGCGCCGCTCCAAGCCGACCAACCTGCCGGCCGGCCTCGTGCACTACATGCCGCTGGAGCCCAAGTTCCGCTTCATGCAGGTGCGCAACATCGCCTTCGCCATCACCGGCGCGCTGACGATCGCCGTGGCCGGCTTGCTTTTCGTCAAGGACTTCAACTACGGGATCGACTTCCAGGGTGGCTCCCTCATCGAGGTGCAGGCCAAGGCTGCGGAAGCAGATCCCGGTGACGTGCGCGCGCGCCTGAGCGAGCTTAATCTGGGCGAGGTGCAGGTTCAGGCCTTCGGCGAACGCGAACTGATGATCCGGCTGCAGACGCAGGAAGGCGGCGACAATGCCGAGCAGTCGGCGATGCAGCTAGTACGCCAGGCGCTGGACGCCGATTACGAGTTCCGCAGGATCGAGGTCGTCGGCCCGACGGTTTCGAGCGAACTGGCGATGAGCGGCCTGATCGGCATCCTGCTTTCGATGCTGGGCATGCTGGTCTACATCTGGCTTCGCTTTGAATGGCAATTCGGCGTCGGCGCGGTGGTGTCCACCGCCCACGACGTGATCATGATCGTCGGCGTGTATCTCCTGTTAGGACTGGAGATGAACCTGACGAGTATCGCGGCCATCCTGACCGTGGTCGGCTACTCGATCAACGACACCATCGTCATCTACGACCGTATTCGCGAGACACTGCGCAAATACAAGAAGATGCCGCTGGAAGAGCTCATCAACCTGTCGCTTAACCAGACATTCTCTCGCACCATCCTCACCGGCGTGACCACCCTGCTGGCGCTTGGCGCTCTGTACTTCTTCGGCGGCGAGGTTATCGCGAGCTTCGTGCTGCCAATCATACTGGGCATCTTCATCGGCACATACTCGTCGCTGTTCGTTGCCGGCCCGATGCTGATCCTTTTCAAGCTTCGGCCCGATATGTTCGGAGCCGAAGAGGAGAAGAAGCAGACGCCGGGGCAGGTTGCAGCGAAGGCATAGCGGGTGAATCGCGGGATCATCATCCGCGACGCCCACTATCCTGGGCGTGCCGCCATCGACGCCTATGGAAACGGGGGCTTCCGTTTTGCCGACATGTCGCATCGGGGCTCTATCCTGTGCCTGCCGTCGGGCATACACGGTTGGGAGCCGGCCGATCCGGGGCGCCTGAGCGCCGACGATTTCCAGCTCGTACTGGACGAAGCGGCCTCTATCGACATCCTGCTCGTCGGCACGGGGCTCGACCTGAAGCCGCTGCCGGCCGCAGTGAAGGCCCGTCTGCGCGAAGCCGGCATTGCGGCCGAGCCGATGTCGACGGGATCGGCCGTCCGCACCTACAACGTGCTTCTTGCCGAGGACCGTCAGGTCGCCGCCGCTCTGCTCAGCGTCGACTGACATGGCGGACGATACTGACGCAGCAGACCTGCAGACGCTGCGGCGCGCAAATGCGGATCGCTATCTTTCCATCCTCTACGCCCCAGCCGAAAGGCGCGAGGCGCTGGCTGTTCTCTACCGCTTCGATGCCGAAATCGTCGCGATCCGCGACCGCATCCACGAAGCGCTGCCGGGAGAAATCCGCCTCCAATGGTGGCGCGACGCGCTTGCAGCCGGCGCGGAAGGGGCCGCCGGACATCCGCTGGCGGTAGCGCTTTCGCAGGTGATTGACAGGCACGGCCTGCCGCGCAACGCTTTTGATCGCTATCTCGAAGCCCGTATCTTCGATCTCTACGACGATCCGATGCCGAGCAGGAGCGATCTGGAAGGCTATTGCGGCGAGACGGTTTCCGCGATCATACAACTCGCCGCGCTGGTGCTGGAGGCGGAAGCGGCGCCTGCCTTCGCTTCCGCCGCAGGGCATGCCGGTTGCGCGCAGGGGGTTGCAGGCATATTGCGGCTGCTGCCTCTTCATCGCGCGCGCGGCCAATGTTTTGTTCCCGCCGACATTCTTGCGGCGGCCGGCTCGGATCGCGAGGCGTTTCTCGCCGGACAGGATGACGCCGCCAATTCCCGCGTCATCGCGGCGATGGTAGAGCTCGGGCGCGATCATGTCGCCCGTTTCGAGGCAGAAGCTACCGGAGTGCCCACCACGATGCGCGCCGCCTTTCTGCCGGCTGCTTTGGCGCTGGCCTATATCGACCGCGCCTCCGTGCTAGGCGCCCGCACGTTACAGGAACCCATCGATATATCCGCTATTCGCCGCCACTGGACGCTGCTTCGTCGCGCGTCGGGCGGATGGGGTTAGCACATCCAATCCCTTTGACGTTAACGTAAAGATTGAGCTAGATTCGCATTATCGCGCTTCGGGAGGAACGCAGCCGATGAGCCTGGCGCTGCTCGTCATCATCGTTGTGGTCGGCATCGCTGCCGTGGTCGCCGCCGTGCACCTGACGGGTGGAAGCGCGCCGGCGCGCCTGAGCGGTGAAGAAGCGGCCCGCACCCGGTTTGCCGTCGACTATCCGGAAATGATGGTGGGCAGGGTCTGGCTCACGCGCGAAGGGGATGCAGCGTTCCTCGAATTGGAGAACGGCCATGTCGGCATCGTTCACGCCATAGGCGGCAAGTTCCTCACACGGCTTGTCGCTGCGAGCGATCTGACCAGCGCGCCGCGCGCGAGCGATTCGGAACTTCTAGTCCGCTTTAGAGACTTCACTTGGCCCGGCGGCATCTTCGGCTTCGCAGATGGACAGGAGGCGAAGGCGGTGGAGACGATGTTTTCGGCGCTGCGCAAGGCGGCGCTGTGGGAGAAGACATAATGAACGAATACCAGTTTCCTGCCGTCACGCAGTTTGCCATCCCGTTCTTCGTCGCAGCGATCCTGATCGAGCTATGGCTGGTGCGCACGGGCCGGGCGAAGGGCGAATTCGAGACGCGCGACACGCTGACCAGCCTGTTGATGGGTACGGGAAACGTGGTGTCTGGGCTGTTGCTGGGCGTCGTTTCCTACACGGCCTTGCTCTGGCTTTGGCAGTTCAGGTTCTTCGATCTGGGCCTATCGGTTTGGGTGTTCGTGGTCGCCTTCCTGTTCGATGACCTGCGCTACTACTGGTATCACCGCATCGCGCATCGGGTGCGCTGGGTGTGGGCCGAGCACGTCAACCACCACTCCAGCCAGCACTACAACCTGTCCACGGCGCTGCGGCAGTCGTGGACCGGACTGTTCACCGGCATGTTCGTTCTGCAGGCACCGCTGGTGCTGCTCGGCTTTCACCCGGCGGTCATCGCCTTCGTCTTCGGCTTCAACCTCGTCTGGCAATTCTGGATACACACTGAGACGATCGGCAAGATGTGGCGGCCGTTCGAATACGTCTTCAACACGCCGTCGCATCATCGCGTGCACCACGCAACCAACCCGCGCTACCTGGATGCCAACTATGCCGGTACGCTCATCATCTGGGACCGGATGTTCGGCACGTTCGTGGAGGAGCTTGAGGAAGACCGGCCTCGATACGGCATCGTGCGCAACATCGGCACGTTCAATCCGGTGAAGGTGGCGTTCCATGAATATGTCGGCATGTTCAAGGACGCGTTCGCGCCGGGCCTGACGCTGCGCCAGCGTTTCGGCTATCTCTTCCGCCCGCCGGGGTGGAGCCACGACGGCTCGCGTGACACGTCCGAAACGCTCAAGGCCGCCTATGTGCGCCGCAACCCTTCGCAAGCCGGGACACCTGGTTTGCCGGGCGCATCGGAAGCCGGGATAACGCCTGCCGAATAGTAGCGGCGTTACTCTGCCGCTTCGGCCCTTGGCATGCCGCCCAGCCATGCGCGGCAGTCTGCCAGCGCGCGCGCCGACATCGCCTTCTTCTTGGCGATGGACTTGTCCTTGCCCCGGAAACGACCCTCGAAGCCGTCGGGCCTGAGCTTCGTGCCCGGCTCCAGCGGCGGGAACAGGCCGAAATTGATATTCATCGGCTGGAACGACCGCTTGCCCGGCTCGTCGTCCGAAGTGATGTGGCCGCCAGTGATGTGACCGAGCAGCGAACCGAAGGCCGTGGTTGCGGGAGGCAGCGAAATGGACTGCCCGAGGCTTTCGGCCGCCGCAAAACGCCCGGCGAGCAGCCCGATGGCCGCGCTTTCCACATAGCCTTCACAGCCGGTGATCTGACCCGCGAAACGAAGCCCAAGCCGCGACTTCAGCTGCAGCGAGTTGTCGAGCAGCGTGGGCGAATTGATGTAGGTGTTGCGGTGAAGGCCACCGAGACGCGCGAAATCCGCATTCTCCAACCCGGGAATGGTGCGGAAGATGCGCACCTGCTCGCCGTGCTTCAACTTGGTCTGGAAACCCACCATGTTGTAGAGCGTGCCGAGCGCGTTGTCCTGCCGCAGCTGGACGACTGCGTAAGCCTTCACTGACGGATTATGCGCATTCGTCAGTCCCATCGGCTTCATGGGGCCGTGGCGAAGCGTTTCGGGCCCGCGCTCCGCCATCACCTCTATAGGCAGGCACCCGTCGAAGTAGGGCGTGCCTTCCCACTGCTTGAACTCGGTCTTGCCGCCTTCGAGCAGAGCGGCGATGAAGCCGTCGTACTGCTCCTTGTCCATGGGGCAGTTTATGTAGTCCTTACCGGTGCCGCCGGGTCCGACCTTGTCGTAGCGCGACTGGAACCATGCGACGTCCATGTCGATCGTGTCGAAGTGCACGATGGGCGCGATGGCGTCGAAGAATGCGAGCGCGTCCGCGCCGGTCTCCGCGGCGATGGCCTCCGCCAGCGAAGGCGCTGTGAGCGGACCGGTGGCGATGATGGTCTTGCCCCATTCGACGGGAGGGAGGCCGGACACCTCCTCGCGCACGATGGTGATGAGCGGGTGAGCTTCCAGCCTGGCGGTCACGGCGTCGGAGAAGCCGTCGCGGTCGACTGCCAGCGCGCCGCCCGCAGGCACCTGGTTGGCATCGCCGGAAGCCATTATGAGCGAGTTTGCCAGCCGCATCTCGGCGTGGAGAACGCCGACTGCGTTGGTCTCGGCGTCGTCCGAGCGGAAGGAGTTGGAGCAGACCAGCTCGGCCAGGCCCTCCGTCTTGTGCGCATCCGTGCCGCGCACCGGCCGCATCTCGTGTAGCACGACGGGCACGCCCGCCTGCGCGATCTGCCAGGAAGCTTCGGAGCCTGCGAGGCCGCCGCCGACGACGTGAACGGGTTCGATTGTCATGAAGGGGAATTAGTCCGGCGCTGGGGCGAATGCAAGGAACGCCTGAAGGCTGGGCAGGACGCCGAGCATAAAAAAAACACCCGCCGGGGGAGGAGGTCCGGCGGGTGTCTTTATGGTGGCCCTCGACTGGGAGGAGGTAGTCTCGGGCCGTATTCGTCAGGATCTGGGAGGAGGTAGATCCTGGCGAAATCTCTGAATTCTTAGACCGACTTGCGGGCGACGAAGGGAATGTCGCCGCGGGCAATGCCGAGGTCGCTCAGTTCGCGGTTGGACAGGCGGCTCAGCTCGGTGACGGTCTCACGGTAGCGGCGCCAGTTGCGGTAGTTGCGGATCAGGTTCATTTCAACACCTATAAGCGTTCGTCTGGTTCATTTGTTCTTGCGATGATTGGAAGATAG
The DNA here is from genome assembly GCF_008180155.1 of Neoaquamicrobium microcysteis. Classification (GTDB taxonomy): domain Bacteria; phylum Pseudomonadota; class Alphaproteobacteria; order Rhizobiales; family Rhizobiaceae; genus Aerobium; species Aerobium microcysteis. The sequence goes on from NZ_VSZS01000065.1 coordinate 222,440, forward strand.
TCGCGACCGATCCGCTTTTGAAGTGATGATGCTGCATAGCACCAATGCGTTTTGTGCAATGCAACATTAATGGATTTAAGCCTATGCGGCGAAAGCGTGGCCGATTCGGCTATGTAGCCGTAATCAGGGCACAATTTGCCCGCTTGTGTGGGCTGGGCCGCGCGCCTATCCTATTGGCGGAGGATCGCCGGATGGCGTCTTATGCGACCAAAGTCAAACGCGACATCGCGCGCTGGCGCGAAGCGGGCTTGATCGACGCGCCGACGGCGAGCGCACTTTCGCTCGACGTGGAGCGAAACGGCGGCGGCCGCGTCTCTTTTGGTTCGGTGCTTTCGATGATGGCGGCGGCGCTCTTCGCGGCTGCAATACTCATCTTCATTGCTGCTAATTGGGAAGCGATCCCGCGGCTGGTGCGGGTTTCCATGCTGTTTGCAACCATTGCAGCCGGATATCTGGGTGGTGCGGTGCTCAAGCTGCGCGGCGAGGACGCGTTCGGGCAGGGCGCGTGGATCGTCGCCGCGGCGGCCTTCGGCGCGTCGATCGCCCTGATCGGCCAGATGTATCATATGTCGGGCGACGAGAAGCAGGCGATCTTCGTATGGGGCGCAGGCACGGCGCTAGCCGCCGCCATGCTTCGCTCCGGGCCGCTCAATGTCGGTGCGGTGCTTCTGGGCGCGGTCTGGATGCTGATGCACGGTTTCGACCATTGGTGGTCGATGCGCGAGCTTCCCTATGCCTACCTGCTGGTGGCCGTGCTGCTTTACGCGCTGACTTTCTGGGCGCGCAGCGTCACATCGCGCCATCTCATCTTCCTCTCGCTCATTCTCTTCGGCTTTCTCCACTACTGGCGCGACGAGAGCCTTGCGACGCCGCTGGTGATGGCTCTGCTGTCGGCAGGGCTGCTCGCGTTCGGCGAGTGGCGGCCGGCGCAAGCCGGCCGCTGGCTGGCGCTCGGGTCAGGCCTGCCCGTGCACGCGCTACTGGGTTTCCTGACCGGTATCGGCATCATCCAGATAGCATTGGTGGACGAACAGGCGTTTCTGGTTCCGTCCATCGCGGCCTTCGCGGGCATCATCGCGGCCCTGCTTCTTGCTGGGCAGGAAAACAGGATGCTGCGCTGGCTGGCCTATGCGGCTTTCGCGTTCCAGCTCTGCTTCGTCTATATGGTGATGCTGGGCTCGATGCTCGGCACGGCCGGGTTCTTTGTTCTCGGCGGCCTCGTCCTGTCGGTACTCGCCTGGCTGATTACGCGGTTGGAGCGCCGGTTCGCGGCCCGGCCCCTGGAAGGGATGCGGCCATGAGCGACCGTCGCAGGCTCCTTGTTATCGCAGCCGCCGTGGCGTTGCTGCAGATAGCGTTGCTGGTGTCCATGATCGCAGGTCGCGCCGCCATCCTGCGAAATGGGGAGGAGGTCACGCTTTCCGTCATGCCGGTGGATCCGCGCGACCTTCTGCGCGGCGACTATGTGGTGCTGGGCTACAATATCTCGTCCGTGCCGACCGACCTCTTCGCCGAGCGTCCGGAAGGAACCGAAAGCGGCGAGCGGCGCACGGTCTTCGTCCGACTGAAGGAAGGGAACGGCGGAATATGGGAGCCTATGGCTGCGCGTTACGAGGAGCGGCTGGAGCCGGTCCCCGGGGGCGGCGAGGTCGATATTCGCGGCACGGCGAGCGCCGTCTGGTTCGACAACACGACCTCCGTCTCCATCGACTACGGCATCGAGCGCTTCTACGTGCCGGAGGGTGAGGGCAGGGCGATCGAGGCCGACATGCGCCAGCGCCAGTTCCGCATGAAGGTCGCGGTGGCTTCCGATGGCACCGCGCAGATCAAGTCGTTCCACGACGAGGAAAAGATGCTCTATTCGGAGCCGCTTTTCTGAATGTGGGCGCAAGGCAGCGTCGCCGCCCGCGTAACCGGCAAAAAAACGCCGTCTTTTGCGGCAATTTCCCTTTGAACCCTTAGATGCCGATGATATAGAACCACGCGCTTTCAAGGGCGGAGTGCCCGGAAGCGGGTGTGGTGGAATTGGCAGACACACTTGGTTTAGGTCCAAGCGCCTCACGGCATGGGGGTTCAAGTCCCTCCACCCGCACCAATCCACTCCCCGGAGAGGTTTACAGCGGTCAGGACGGCAAGATGCCGACCGGCGGCGTTGATGAAGACAAAGGTTTTGAGATGCAGGTAACCGAAACGCTCAACAATGGGCTGAAGCGTCAGATCAAGGTGACCGTTCCGGCCAAGGACATGGAAGCCAGGCTCATGGAGCGGCTTGTCTCGGCCAAGGACAAGGTCAGGATCAACGGCTTCCGTCCCGGCAAGGTGCCGATGCAGCACCTGCGCAAGATGTACGGCAAGTCGTTCATGGCTGAGGTCGTGAACGAGATTCTGTCGGATTCCTCGCGTTCGATCCTCGACGATCGCGGCGAGAAGGCCGCGATGCAGCCCGAGGTCACCATGACCGAGGACGAGAAGGAAGCCGAGAAGATCCTCGCCGGCAACGCGGACTTCGAGTTCTCGCTCGACTACGAGGTGCTGCCGCCCATCGAGGAAAAGGACCTTTCGTCCATCAAGATTACCCGTCTGGTCTATGACGTTCCCGAGAAGGAAGTCGAAGAGCAGGTCGAGCGTGTCGCCGATTCCGCGCGCACCTACGAGCCCAAGAAGGGCAAGGCCGCCAATGGCGACCGCGTGACCTTCGACTATCTGGGCAAGATCGACGGCGAGCCCTTCGAGGGCGGCGCTGCCGAGGATTCCGATCTGGTTCTGGGCTCAAACCAGTTCATTCCGGGCTTCGAGGAGCAACTGGTAGGCGTGAAGGAAGGCGACGAGTCGACCATCACCGTCACGTTCCCCGAGCAGTACCCAGCCGCCCATCTGGCCGGCAAGGAAGCTACCTTCGACATCAAGGTCAAGGCGATTGCGGCTCCCGGTAAGCTCGAGATCAATGACGAAGTCGCCAAGCAGCTCGGTCTGGAAAGCGCCGACAAGCTGCGCGAGATCGTTCGCGGCCAGATCGAGAGCCAGTTCGGCTCGGTCACCCGCCAGAAGGCCAAGCGCCAGCTGCTCGATGCTCTGGACGAGGCCTACAAATTTGAGGCTCCTTCCAAGCTGGTCGAGGCCGAGTTCAACAACATCTGGGCTCAGGTGAATGCCGATCTCGCTCAGGCCGGCCGTAGCTTCGAAGACGAAGAGACTACCGAGGAAGAGGCGCGTGCCGAATACCAGCGCCTTGCCGAACGCCGCGTGCGTCTGGGCCTCGTGCTGGCGGACATCGGCGAGAAGGCCGGTGTCCAGGTCACCGACGACGAGCTTCAGCGCTCGCTGTTCGAGCAGATCCGTCGTGTGCCGCAGAGCCAGCAGCAGCAGGTCTACGACTTCTACCGCCAGAACCCGCAGGCGCTTGCCAACATCCGCGCGCCGCTGTTTGAAGAGAAGGTGGTCGACCACCTGCTTGGCGTGATCTCCGTTGACGACAAGAAAGTCTCGAAGGACGAACTTCTGGCCGACGACGAGGAAGAGACGGCAAAGACCGAGAAGAAGCCTGCCAAGAAGGCCGCTTCCAAGGCCAAGGATGCCGACGACGCCGCCGATGGCGAAAAGAAGAAGGCCGCGCCCAAGAAGAAGGCTGCCGCCAAGGACAAGGACGCCGAGTAATCGGTTCCCGTCACCGAATACAAGAAAGGCCGCCTCCGGGCGGCCTTTTCTGCTTTTATCGGCCTGTCGAGGCTGGAGCTAAACCCGCACCCGCACATAGTCGCCGGGCGCGTCGGCCAGTGCGTTGAACTTGTTGCCACCTGGCTTGCGCGGTTTTGTGGTAGCAGCGTCCTGCTTCTCGATCCATTTCTGCCAGTGAGGCCACCACGAGCCGGGGTTCTCGGTCGCCTTGGCGACCCATTCCTCGAAGTCGCCTTCCGGCTTGCCGCCCGTCCAGTGCTGGTATTTCTTCGCCGACGGCGGGTTGACCACACCTGCGATGTGGCCCGATCCGGCCATCACATAGTCCACGTCGCCGCCGAAATAGCGGCATCCGAGAAACACCGAACGCGCCGGCGCGATGTGGTCCTCGCGCGCAGCGAGGTTGTAGACGGGAATGCTCACGTCGCCCAGTGACAGGTTGCGTCCCGCAAGCTTCATCCGGCCGCGTATGAGGTTGTTCTCCAGATAGCAGTTGCGCAGGTAGAAGGAGTGGTTGGCCGCGCTCATTCGCGTGGAATCGGAGTTCCAGTAAAGCAGATCGAACGGCATCGGGTCCTTGCCGCGCATGTAGTTGTTGACGACGTAGGGCCAGATCAGGTCGCCCGCGCGCAACATGTTGAAAGCGGTCGCCATCTTGGTGCCATCCAAGTAGCCTTTGCCCTCCATGGAGCGCTCTAGCGCTGCGATCTGATCTTCATCGACAAAAACCTTGAGATCCCCGGCATAGGTGAAATCCACCTGCGTGGTGAAGAAGGTGACCGATTTGATGCGGTCGTCGCCTTCCTTTGCGAAAAGCGCCAGAGCCGCCGCAAGCAGGGTGCCACCAACGCAGTAGCCGATGGCATTCACCTCGCGCTCGCCCGTCGCGTCCTCGACCGTGTCGAGCGCGAACTGAATTCCCTCGCGGATATAGGCTTCCCAGTCCTTGCGTCCATGGCGGCTGTCCGGGTTGACCCAGGAGATGACGAACACCGAATGGCCCTGTGCGACGGCCCAGCGAATGAACGATTTCTCCGGGTTGAGATCGAGAATGTAGAATTTGTTGATCCAGGGCGGGCAGATCAGAAGCGGCCGCTTCAGCACCTTGTCTGTCGACGGCTCGTACTGGATGATCTCGGCCACCTCGCTGCGCGCGATCACCTTGCCCGGTGTCGTGGCGATGTTCTTGCCGACCTCGAAGCTGGTGTTGTCGGCTTGCCGCAGCTTGAGGTCGCCGTGCCCGGCAGCGATGTCCTCGGCCAGCATCTTCATGCCGCGCACGAGGTTCTCTCCGTTCGACGCCATCGTCTCGCGGAAGATTTCCGGGTTGGTCAGAAGAAAGTTGGACGGCGAGATCGCCTGCGTGATCTGCTTGACGTAGAACTGCGCCTTGTGGCGCGTATGCTCGTCCAGCCCCTCAGCGTGCTCGACGAGGTCGCCCGCCCAGCGCGAGGTCACCAGATAGGCCTGCTTGAGGAAATCAAAGAACGCGTTCTGGCCCCATTCAGGGTCCTGAAAGCGCTTGTCGCCCTTCTCCGGCTTCACGGCATCCTCGATCTCGCTGTCGCCCATGCGCTGGATCGCGTTAGTCCACACGTCCATGTAGCCGGAGAACAGCCTGGTCTGGGCCTCCAGCGCGCGGGCGGGGTCGGACAGCCAGTATTCGGTCAGCTTCGAGAAGGTCTTGACCATGTCGGTCATCGGCTCAGCCATGGTGTCGCGAACCTCGCCCTTCTCGCGCGGCGCGGTCCATGCTGCTGCGGCCTTGCCCGCTTCCTCTACGGCGCGGGCAATGTTGACGGCAAACTGCTCCGGATCCTTGACCAGATATTGCTCTACCGACGAATGTGGCCTGGCTCGGCCGTTGCCCGAATCGTCCCGTGTTGCCATGCTGAGCGTTCGTCCTCCTGGGGCGTTTTGTTGACACAATACCATGGGACCAGTAGGCCGCATACCGTTGGTCCGCACCAGACACATCCGGTAGACGCGCCATAAGGTGGAACGATGACAAGGCGACGTGAAGCTGAACTTTTCGCGCTGCGCATCGCGCCGGTGGTTCTTGCGCTGGCGTTGGCCGCCTGCTCCACCACCAACATCGAGGATCTGGCCCCTGTTGCCGGCAATCAAGTCGCCGGCCAGCCTGCTGCATTTCAGGAAACGCAGCAGCCGGCGTTCGGCCAGCCAGGCAACTATCCGAACCTGAACATCATCCCGACGCCGGCCGCCGCGCAGATCACGCCGCAGCAGCGCCGCGACACGGCCGCGACACTGCGCGAGCGCAGGGCCCAGGTCGCGAGCCAGGGCGGCGGCAACGTGCGCGACACGAGCAACGAGTTGCGCCGGCTGGCGCGCAGCCATGCCGAGGAGGCGCTCGCAGAAATTGAAGGCGAGTGACTCTATCGACCGTGCCTTCAATCGGGTGTATAGCCCGCCACCGAACAGCCCATTCGCGACGGGATTTCCAATGGAAGAGTTTCACAAGGTCCGCAGGCTTCCGCCTTACGTCTTCGAGCAGGTCAACCGTCTGAAGGCGACCGCGCGGGCCAACGGGGCAGACATCATCGACCTCGGCATGGGCAATCCCGACCTTCCGACCCCAAAGGCTATCGTGGACAAGCTGGTCGATGTGGTGCGCGATCCGCGCACGCACCGCTACTCGTCCTCGCGGGGCATTCCTGGGCTGAGGCGCGCGCAGGCTGCCTATTACGCCCGACGCTTCGGCGTGAAGCTCAACCCCGATACGCAGATCGTCGCCACGCTGGGCTCCAAGGAAGGGTTCGCCAACATGGCGCAGGCGATCACCGCGCCGGGCGACGTGATCCTGTGTCCGAACCCGACCTATCCGATCCACGCCTTCGGCTTCATCATGTCCGGCGGTGTCATCCGCTCCATGCAGGTGGAGCCGGACGGCGGCTTCATACCGGCGCTGGAACGCGCGGTGAAGCACTCGATTCCCAAGCCTCTCGCGCTGATCATGAACTACCCGTCGAACCCGACAGCGCACGTGGCATCGCTCGATTTCTACAAGGATGTGGTCGCCTACGCGAAGAAGAACGACATCATCATCCTGTCGGATCTGGCCTATTCCGAGATCTATTTCGACGGCACCCCGCCACCGTCGATCCTGCAGGTGCCGGGCGCGATCGACATCGCGGTCGAGTTCACGTCCATGTCGAAGACGTTCTCCATGCCCGGCTGGCGCATGGGCTTTGCCGTCGGCAACGAACGGCTGATCGCCGCGCTGACCCGCGTGAAATCGTATCTCGACTACGGCGCCTTCACGCCGATCCAGGTTGCTGCGACTGCCGCGCTCAACGGCGACGGCGCGGACGTCGCTGAGGTGAGGGCGGTCTATCACCGCCGTCGCGACGTGATGGTGGACGCCTTCGCGCGGGCCGGCTGGGCGATACCCGCGCCGGCCGCGACGATGTTCGCCTGGGCTCCGATCCCCGAGGCCTTCCGGCATCTGGGCTCGCTTGAGTTTTCCAAGCTGCTGGTCGAGAAGGCGGATGTCGCGGTCGCGCCGGGCGTCGGCTTCGGCGAGCATGGCGACGATTTCGTGCGTATCGCGTTGGTAGAAAACGAGCACCGCATCCGCCAGGCCGCGCGCAACATCAAGCGTTTCCTCGGCACCGCCGGCGAGACGCCCGACAATGTCATTCCGCTCAGCGCGCGCCGCTGAGCAAACGACTTTCATTATTACCGCATTACGAGGGACGCCGGGGGCATGAGCGAAGCATTGCGTGTTGGAATTGCCGGACTGGGGACGGTTGGCGCGAGCGTTGCCCGCGTATTGGCCGACAAGGCGGCTGAGCTTACCCGCCAGTGCGGCCGCCCCATCGTCGTTTCCGGCGTTTCCGCGCGTGAAAGGGCTCGCGATCGTGGCGTCGATCTTTCCGCTGCGCAGTGGTTCGACGATCCGGTGGAGCTTGCGGGCTGGGACGGCATCGACGTCTTCGTGGAACTCATCGGCGGCGATGAAGGGGCGGCGCTCGACTGCGTGAAGACCGCGCTCGAGGCCGGCCGTCACGTCGTCACCGCCAACAAGGCATTGCTGGCCAAGCACGGACTGGCGCTCGCGGACATCGCCGAGCAGAAGGGCGTTTTGTTGAACTATGAGGCCGCGGTGGCCGGCGGCATCCCGGTCATCAAGACCATGCGCGAGGCGATGGCCGGCAACACCGTCAGCCGTGTCTTCGGCATCCTCAACGGCACCTGCAACTACATCCTCACCCGGATGGAAGCCGAGGGCATCTCGTTCGAGGAATGTCTGGCCGACGCGCAGCGCCTCGGATACGCCGAGGCCGATCCCACATTCGACATCGAAGGGCATGATACCGCCCACAAGCTCGCAATCCTGACCAGCCTGGCCTTCGGCAGCCGCATCGCAGCCGACGATATCTACATGGAAGGCATCTCGAACATCACGCAGGCCGATATCCGCGCGGCGGCCGAACTGGGATATCGCATCAAGCTGCTGGGTGTGGCCCAGCGCACCGAGAGCGGCATCGAGCAGAGGGTGCACCCCACTATGGTCCCGACCGCCTCGGTGATCGCGCAGGTGCACGGCGTCACCAATGCCGTGGCGGTCGAGACGGACATTCTTGGCGAGCTGCTGCTTTCCGGCCCTGGCGCCGGCGGCAATGCGACGGCGTCGGCCGTGGTCGGCGACGTCGCAGACATAGCCAAAAGCCGTCCCGGATTCCAGCACGGGCCGGTCTTCGGCCGACCGGTCAAGGAGCTCTCGCCCTACAAGCGCGCGCAGATGCGCAGCCACGAGGGCGGCTATTTCATCCGCCTCACGGTTCATGACCGCACAGGCGTGTTCGCTGCCATCGCAAGGCGCATGGCCGACAACGACATTTCGCTCGAATCCATCGTCCAGCACGCCAACGGTGCCAGTTCCGAGGTGCAGAAGACCGTCATCCTCGTCACGCACGAGACGACGGAGGCAGCCGTTCGCAAGGCCGTCGATGGCATCACAAGCGACGGCCATCTGCTCGACAAGCCGCAGGTCATCCGCATCGAGCGCGCCGCGTAGGGCCTGCCAAAACATTCAATCGATTGATGTGGTTGCGCGCGTCTGTTGGACCCTTGCGGCCCCGCGCCGTCTTTGCCAGAAGAGATGCATACCCGCGCCAAAGCCTTCAAGCAGGAACATCCCAAATGGCCAAAACCGCCTCGTCCGGTCTCGATCGCATTCTGACTCTCGAGCTGGTGCGCGTCACCGAGCGCGCGGCGGTTGCAGCCGCCAGGCTTCGCGGCCGGGGCGATGAGAAGGCGGCGGATCAGGTAGCAGTCGACGCGATGCGCTCCGAACTGAACCGCCTGCCGATTGCCGGCACGGTCGTCATCGGCGAGGGCGAGCGCGACGAGGCCCCAATGCTCTATATCGGCGAGGAGGTCGGCACCGGCGACGGCCCCGGCGTGGATATCGCGCTCGATCCGCTGGAAGGCACAACCATCTGCGCCAAGAACCTGCCGAACTCGCTGGCCGTCATCGCCATCGCCGAGAAGGGCAGCCTGCTCTACGCGCCCGACGTCTACATGGACAAGCTGGCGATCGGGCCGGGCTATCCCAAGGGTGTGGTCGATATCGACGCGCCGGCTGTCGAGAATATCGAAAACCTCGCCAAGGCCAAGGGCGTGCCTGTCTCGGAGATCACGGCCTGCATTCTCGACCGGCCGCGCCACGCGCGCCTTATCGAGGCCGTGCGCGCGACGGGCGCCTCGATTCGACTCATAGGCGACGGCGACGTCGCTGGCGTGATCCACACCACTGATCCCGACGAGACCGGCATCGACATCTATCTTGGGACAGGTGGCGCGCCGGAAGGCGTTCTTGCGGCGGCGGCCCTGCGATGCATCGGCGGTCAGATGCAGGGACGTCTCCAGCTCAACACGGACGACAAGGTTGCACGCGCAGCCAAGATGGGCATCGCCGACCCCAACAAGGTCTACGCGATGGAGGAGATGGCGCGAGGCGATGTGCTTTTCGCGGCAACCGGCGTGACCGACGGCAACATGCTCGCCGGCGTCAAGTTTGGCCGCGATTCGATCCAGACCCATACGATCGTCATGCGTTCGTCCTCCGGCACGGTGCGCGAGATCAAGGCGCGCCATCAGGATCTGGACAAGTTCTGATCCCGGCTTTGGCAACAGCCGCGATTGCGCCTAGGTTGGTGCGATGAACGCGGAGCGGGCATGACGGAACGGCGCTATTTTCTCGACGTGCGCAAGTCGGCGCGGGGCCTTGCTTGGACGCACAGGCTCGACCAGCGGCAGGAGAACGTTGCGCTCGCCATCCGCCAGAGCCACGGCGTGCCGGACATCGTCGCTCGGGTTCTGGCGGGGCGCGGCGTGGCGCAAGACGACGCGATGCGGTTCCTCGATCCGACGATTCGCGATCTTCTGCCCGACCCGCTCTCCCTGACGGACATGGACAAGGCCGCCGCACGCATCGCCGAAGCGGTGATGCGGGGCGAGAAGGCCGCCATATTCGGCGACTACGACGTGGACGGCGCCTCGTCCGCCGCGCTGATGAAGCGGTTCTTCGACCACTATGGCGTCGAGGCCGAGATATACATCCCGGACCGCATCTTCGAGGGCTACGGACCCAACCCGGATGCGATGCGCGATCTGGTTTCGCGCGGCGCACAGCTGATCGTCACGGTCGATTGCGGCACCAACAGCGCCGCGTCTGTGGATGCGGCGAACGAGGCCGGAGCGCAGGTCGTCGTGCTCGACCACCATCAAGTCGGCGGCGCGCTGCCCGCCGCCGTCGCCGTGGTCAATCCCAACCGCGAGGACGACCTTTCCGGGCAGGGTCATCTGTGTGCGGCTGGCGTCGTCTTCGTCACGCTTGTGCGAACCGTGAGCCTGCTGCGCGAGCGCGGCTATGCCGGCAAGGCTCCGGACCTGCTCGGCTGGCTCGACCTCGTCGCGCTTGCGACCGTGTGCGATGTGGTGCCGCTTGTCGGCGTCAATCGCGCCTTTGTGGTGAAAGGGCTCGTTGCGATGCGACGGCTCGGCAACGCGGGACTGGCCGCGCTTGCACGGGTCTCGCGCATCGGCGAGCCCCTCAACCCCTACCATCTCAGCTTCATTCTCGGCCCTCGCATCAACGCCGGCGGACGTATCGGCGATGCCGCGCTGGGTAGCCGGCTTCTGGCCACGGACGACCCGGTCGAAGCGCGCACGATCGCAGAGCGATTGGACACGCTGAACCAGGAGCGGCAGGCGATAGAGCAGGTCATGCTTGAGGAAGCCCGCGCCGAAGCCGATGCGGAACTTGTCGTAGGAGATGGCCCGGCCATTATCGTCACCGCCCGTGAAAGCTGGCATCCAGGCGTTGTCGGCCTGCTCGCCGCGCGGCTGAAGGAACACGCTCGTCGACCGGCCTTCGCCATCGCGTTCAACGCCAACGGCGTCGGGTCCGGCTCCGGCCGGTCGATCGCTGGTTTCGACCTCGGCCGGATGGTTCGGGAAGGGGTAGAACGCGGCCTGCTCGTTAAGGGCGGCGGCCACGCGATGGCGGCCGGCATCACGGTTGAAAAGCCGAAGCTCGGCGAACTCCGCGCGTTTTTCGAAGAGTGGGCGCAGGACGAAATTTCCCGGCTTCGCCACGAAGAAACGCTGGAGATCGACGCGGCGCTCTCAGCCGATGGCGCGACCTTCGATCTGCTGGATGCGCTGGAAAGTGCGGGGCCATTTGGCGCGGGGCATGCGCAGCCATTGCTGGTGCTGCCGCGCCATACGCTGGCTGATGCCCGTCAGGTCGGCGTCAATCACATTCGTGTGGATTTGCGCTCGCAGACGGGCTCGCGACTTCAGGCGATGGCGTTCCGCGCGGCCGACACAGACCTCGGCAATTTCCTGTTCGCCAGTCGTGGACGCACGGTTCACGTAGCCGGAAGCGTCTCATCGAATTGGTGGAACGGCACCCGCTCGGTGCAGTTCAGGGTCGTCGACGCGGCTTTGGCTTAGCCGAGTACGGTTTGCAGACGTTCGAGTTCGCCGAGCTGCGCCTTGGTCACCTCATAACCGAGGCGGATCGCCTCGTCCGCGCGGTGGAACTCGGTAAGGCCGATGTGGCCGAGTTTCGGCAGCAGCGACAGGTCTGGCGGATCGCCGGCCATGCGAGCTCGCGAGATGCGGTCCTGGATGATGTTGAAGGCCTCGACCATGACGCCGGTTATGCCGAGGCGCGCCTCGCGCTCGCTCGGCCCCTTGTCGACCACCAGTTCGTTATCGCCGGCCTCGGGACCATCGGCGCTGTGCTTGATTACGGCGGCGCGGCCGAACAGGTCGTAGTGCAGGTTCACGGCCACGACCAGCGGCTGCTCGTGCGCGCGGCAGACTGAAACCGGAACCGGGTTGACCAGTGCGCCGTCCACCAGCACCCGCTTGTTGCAGGCGACCGGTTCGAACACGCCTGGCAGGGCGTAGGAAGCGCGCATGGCCGTAATCAGCGAGCCGCTGGACAGCCAGATTTCGTGGCCGGTGCGGATTTCGGCTGCAACGCAGACGAACGGCTTGGGAAGATCGGCAAAGGTGATGCCCGCCATATGCTGCTGCATCCGCGCAGTCAGCTTCATGCCGCCGAACAGTCCGTTGCCGCCGAGATGCAGGTCGAGCAAGCCGAACATGCGGCGCTTCGTCAGCGATCTTGCGAATTCTTCCAGTTCGTCCAGCTTGCCGGCAAGATAGCAGCCGCCGACGAGCGCTCCGATGGAGGTGCCGGCGATCATGTCGATCTGGATGCCGGCCTCGTCGAGGGCACGCAGCACGCCGATATGCGCCCAACCGCGCGCCGCGCCGCCGCCAAGTGCCAACGAGATGCCGGACTTCTTGACAGGCTTCGGCTCCAAAATTACCGGCTCGGCGGGAAGGTCTCCACCGTTCCCCCCTTCGTGCCTGCTACGCAGCGACGCCCATTCGAGCATCATACATACTCCCTATCCCCGAACGACTTATACGCCGCGGGTCGTATCGAAATGATGAATCTCTGAGGAGAGGCGGAAGGTGCTGGTTCAGGCCTTGTCCGCATAGACTTCGGCGGGGTCGAAACGCGCCGTGTCGCCATCCATGACCAAAGCCACATTCCCATCCTCGAACCTGACCGTCCTGTAAAAGCAGGAACGCCGCCCAGTGTGACAGGTTGCATCATGCCCGGCTACTTCCACTTTCAGCCAGACAACATCCTGATCGCAGTCCGTCTTTAGTTCTAGGACGCGCTGAACGTTCCCCGATGTCTCACCCTTCTTCCACAGCTTCCCTCGGGAACGTGACCAGAAGTGGGCGATACCGGTTTCCATGGTGAGCGACAGGGCGTCGGTATTCATGTGCGCGACCATCAGCAACGCACCGTCGCCGGCGTCCGTCACGACGGCCGTGATGAGGCCATCGCGGTCGAAACGCGGCGTGAATGCCGCGCCCTCTTCGAGCGCGGCCTTGTCCTGGGGCGGGGAGGCGAAGTTCATGTGGAAGCAATCAGGCCGGGAAGCCGCGAACCATCATCATGAAGCGGGCCTGCTCTTCCGGATGATCCTTGAACGTGCCCGTGAACGTGGTCGTCAACGTGGTCGAGCCCTGCTTGCGGATGCCGCGCATCGCCATGCACATGTGCTCGGCTTCAAGCATCACGGCCACGCCGCGCGGGTTCAACACGTCCTGTATCACGCCGGCGATCTGCGCCGTCATCGCTTCCTGCGTCTGGAGGCGATGCGCGAAGATATCCACGGTGCGCGCGATCTTGGACAGGCCCACGACCTTGCCGTCCGGCAGGTACGCCACATGCGCCTTGCCGATGATGGGCACCATATGGTGCTCGCAGTGCGAGTGAAACGTGATGTCTCGCACCAGCACCATGTCGTCGTAGCCCTCGACCTCCTCGAAGGTGCGGCCGAGTTCGTCTGCCGGGCACTGGTCGTAGCCCGAGAACATCTCGCGGTAGGCTTTGGCCACGCGCTTGGGCGTATCGACCAGACCTTCGCGGTCAGGGCTGTCACCGGTCCAGCGCAACAGTGTGCGAACGGCGGCTTCGACCTCGGCCTGGCTGGGGCGGTCGGTGACCGGCTTTTCCATATAGTCTGGTTTGGCCGGCGCAGCAGGCTGCGTATTGTCCGGGCGCGGCGGAAAGTTCTTCACGACGGCATCCATGAAAGGCGTCTCCCGTAGTCCCTTTCTACGAAGGGACGAGTTGAACGGACCACAGCCTTTCGCGGATTTTCAGCTTCATCTGAACGTTCCGGAAGCGGCGTGCATTCCCCCTGAGGCCGCGGGCGTTTTGCCCGGCTTGTGGCCGGCAGGGTCACGCCATTATATATGTGGCCGTACGACGATTGGAAGACGCGGAAGCGGCAAACCATCCTCTTCGCGCGCCCTGAAAGCGGAAAACCATGATAAACGATGTCTACAACGCGAAAATTCTGGGCTTTGCCGGAAACATCGCGCGCATCGGCCGTCTGGAAAACCCCGATGCGACCGCCACGGCCCATTCCAAGTTGTGTGGCTCAACCGTGGTCGTCGACATTCGCATGGATGGCGATGTGGTTACCGATTTCGCCCATGACGTGAAAGCCTGCGCATTGGGGCAGGCGTCCTCTTCGATCATGGCGCAGCATGTCGTCGGCGCCACGGCGGCCGAGTTGCGTTCGGTGCGCGATACCATGCTCCGGATGCTCAAGGAGAACGGCGCGCCGCCGAACGGCCGCTTCGAGGATCTGAAATATCTGGAGCCCGTCCGCGACTACAAGGCACGCCACGCCTCCACCATGCTCACCTTCGACGCGGTGGTCGACGCCATCGGGCAGATCGAGAAGAAGCGCGCCGAAGCGGCGGCGTGAACCGAGCATGAAATCCGGAACCAGAAACTACTCAGGCCCGTGGCGGAGGACGCCCGGCCGCGTGTTCGGCACAGCGCTCGTGCGCCTCTACCAGCTCACGCTTTCGGGCTTTGTAGGCAACTCCTGCCGCCATTTTCCGACCTGCTCCGAATATGCCTATGAGGCAGTCGCGCGCCACGGCCTCTGGGCCGGAGGATGGATGGGCTTGTTTCGCTTCGCCCGCTGCGGGCCGGGCGGCACCCACGGCGTGGACCTGGTGCCGGAGCGGCTCGAACATCGATACGTCTGGTACGCGCCATGGCGCTATTGGTGGATAGCCGCCAGGTCACGGACCGCGACGGACTGACGCCGGACGGCTTTACGCAGGGCGTCGATGCGGTTAAACACCGCTGCCGCCGGGCGCACCCGGCAATTTTCACCACCTGCGTTCGTTTGCAGGACTGGATAGGAGAATCCACATGACTTCCGTTTCCCTCACATTTCCCGATGGTTCCGTCCGCGAATACGACGCGGCGATGACCGGTGCCGCGTTGGCCGAATCCATCTCCAAATCGCTGGTCAAGAAGGCCGTGGCCTACGCCGTCGATGGCATGCTGCGCGATCTCTCCGATCCGCTCGGTGTATCCGGCAAGGTCGAGATCGTCACTCGCGACGACCCGCGCGCGCTGGAGCTGATCCGGCACGACACCGCCCACGTGCTGGCCGAAGCGGTGCAGGAGCTGTGGCCGGGAACGCAGGTGACCATCGGTCCCGTGATCGAGAACGGTTTCTACTACGACTTCGCGCGCAACGAGCCCTTCACGCCCGAGGATTTCCCGGTCATCGAAAAGAAGATGCGCGAGATCATAGGACGCAACAAGCCTTTCACCAGAGAGGTATGGGATCGCGATCGGGCAAAGCAGGTGTTCCGCGACAAGGGCGAGGCCTACAAGGTCGAACTGATCGATGCGATTCCCGAGGGGCAGGATCTCAAGATCTACTACCAGGGCGACTGGTTCGACCTTTGCCGCGGGCCGCACATGGCGTCGACAGGCCAGATCGGCAATGCCTTCAAGCTGATGAAGGTTGCCGGCGCATACTGGCGCGGCGATTCCAACAACCCCATGCTGACGCGCATCTACGGGACGGCCTGGGCCGATCAGGCACAGCTCGACCAATACCTCCACATGCTAGAGGAAGCGGAGAAGCGCGACCATCGCCGCCTCGGCCGGGAGATGGACCTGTTCCATTTCCAGGAGGAGGGGCCGGGCGTCGTCTTCTGGCACTCCAAGGGCTGGCGCATGTTCCAGACGCTGACATCCTATATGCGCCGAAGGCTGGCGGCCGATTATGAGGAAGTGAATGCACCGCAGGTGCTCAACCATTCGCTGTGGGAGACCTCCGGCCACTGGGGCTGGTACAAGGAGAACATGTTCGCCGTGCAGTCGGCAGGCGACGAGGCCGAGGACAAGCGCGTCTTCGCGCTCAAGCCGATGAACTGCCCCGGCCATGTCGAAATCTTCAAGCACGGACTGAAGTCCTATCGCGAGCTGCCAATCCGACTTGCGGAGTTCGGCGCGGTGCATCGTTACGAGCCGTCCGGCGCCCTGCATGGGCTGATGCGCGTTCGCGGATTCACACAGGACGACGCGCACATCTTCTGCACCGAGCAGCAGATGGCCGACGAGTGCCTGAAGATCAACGACCTGATCCTCTCCGTCTACGAGGATTTTGGTTTTGACGAGATCGTGGTCAAGCTTTCGACGCGGCCTGAGAAGCGCGTCGGCTCAGATGCGCTCTGGGATCGCGCGGAAGCGGTGATGATGGATGTCCTCAAGACCATCGAGGCGCAGTCAGGAGGCCGCATCAAGACCGGCATTCTGCCGGGCGAGGGGGCGTTCTACGGTCCGAAGTTCGAATACACGCTGCGTGACGCCATCGGCCGTGAGTGGCAGTGCGGGACGACACAGGTCGATTTCAACCTGCCGGAGCGGTTCGGCGCGTTCTATATCGACGCCGATTCGGAGAAGAAGCAGCCGGTGATGATCCACCGCGCCATCTGCGGCTCGATGGAGCGGTTCCTCGGCATCCTGATCGAGAATTTCGCCGGGCACTTCCCGCTCTGGTTCGCGCCGGTGCAGGTCGTGGTCGCCACAATCACCTCCGACGCCGACGACTATGCGGCGCGCGTGGTCGCGAAGCTGAAGGCCGCCGGGATTCTGGCGGAAGCCGACCTGCGCAACGAGAAGATCAACTACAAGGTCCGCGAGCATTCGCTGGCCAAGGTTCCGGTCATTCTGGTTTGCGGTCGTCGCGAGGCGGAGGAGGGAAGCGTCAACGTGCGCCGGCTGGGATCGCGCGATCAGGAAGCGATGACGCTGGATGCCGCGTTGCGCATGCTGGTGGAGGAAGCGACGCCGCCCGACGTAAAGCGCGCGCGAAAGATCGCCGAAGCGGCCTGAGCTCAAACGTGATCCGTGAAATGGGAAGGGCAGGCGTTTCGTCTGCCCTTTCGCGTTCTACTCGCCGTTTTCCTCGACGGCGAGCACTTCGACATCCTGATTGCGCCCGGCCACGACCTTGAAATCGCGCTGGTAGATGCGGTCGCGGTTCTTGGCGACGATGGCGTAGTCGCCTTCGGCCAGCACCATAGACGCAAACGCGCCAACGCTCTCGCGCACGATGTCGCCCGAATCGGTTAGGACCGCCCAGGACGTATCGGCAATGGCCTCGCCGCCGCTCTCTCGTACCAGCTTGAGCGTGAGTTCGGCAGCCTTGTGCTCCACAGTCGCCTCGGTCAGCTTGCCGGCCTCCACATGAATGTCGGAGCGGATGACGGCGTTGACGGCTCCGTAAGTCGATACGACGTGATAGGTGCCGGAGTTGAGCCGCACCACGCTGTTGGGGCTGACGTCGGGGACAATCAGCGGCCGCTCGCCCGTCGCATCCGGCTGCTCCTCGTAAATCGAGAATTTGAGCTTGCCTGCGGCGATGCGCTGGCCGTCCGACAGCACTGCGTCAAGCTTCAGCCCACCAGCGTCCAGAACGATCGATTCGGTACGCGCGCCGCGATCGACCGTGATGCGCTTGGTGGCGCCGGCACGGCCGAAGGAAGCGTGAACCAGATAGCTGCCCGGATCGAGCATGAAGACGCCCGAGCCACCCTGTGCCGAGGCAACCAATGGCAATTTGCCTTCCTCGTCAGCTTCAGGCCTGAACACACGCCAGACCAGACCGCGCGAGATCGCGGGCCCTTCCTCTGTCAAATGAGCGGAGAGCGTGACCTCACCTTCGCCCGCCGTCGCGAGCGGCCCTTGCGTGGTGGGCGGCGCAAAACTGGAAAGGCCCGGAACCTCCAGGCCGTCGAGTACATCCGGCTCTTCCTGCGCTGCGGCCGAAAAAACGGTAAGCACAAGCGCTGCGGCCACCATCGTTCTGGTGAACAGTCTGGAAACGTCCCCTGTCATGTCTTGCGTTGAAGCCCAGGGCGGTGGCAATTTCAAGGCGCAAAATTCGCATTCGTCAGGCATCCGGCTCCCCGTCGGTACCCAGTTTTTCGTATCGTATCGCAGGAGTAGCTCTTGTCCTCACCCTTCATCGACTTCATGCTGGCGCGAAAATCCGCGCCTATCCCAGAACTAAAGGAGCCGGCACCCTCCGATTCGCAGATCGAGACGATGCTTACCATCGCGTCGCGGGTGCCCGATCACGGCCGTCTGGAGCCGTGGCGCTTCATCCTTTATCGCGGCGACGCACGGCAACGCGTCGGCGAGTTACTCACCGCACGTGCCGAGGAACGCGAGGGCGCGCTGAACGATGGCCGCCGCCAGCAGGAACTGACGCGCTTTTCGCGCGCGCCGCTGGTTATCGGCGTCGTATCGGTGCCCCGCGACAACCCCAAGATTCCTCGATGGGAGATGTTCCTTTCGGGTGCGGCGGCTGCGATGAATCTCGTACTGGCCGCCAACGCCCTTGGATACGGCACGAATTGGATCACGAACTGGTATTCCGACGATGAGGAGGGGCGGCGCATACTGGGCCTCGCGCCTCAGGAGCGTGTCGTGGGCTTCGTCCACATAGGAACTTTCGAGGGCAACGCTTTCGAGCGGCCACGCCCGGACGTTAAGTCGCTATATTCCGATTATTCAGGGCCTTACGAAGGATAGATCATGTTTTACGAACCGTCCAAGGGCCATGGCCTCCCGCACGATCCGTTCAAAGCTATCGTTGCGCCGCGCCCGATCGGGTGGATTTCTTCGCTGGCGAAGGACGGTTCCCTCAACCTCGCACCCTATTCGTTCTTCAACGCGCTGGGGACGCACCCGCACATGGTGATGTTCTCGTCGGAAGGCCGCAAGGACAGCGCCACCTTCATCGGCGAAACCGGTGAGTTCGTGGCCAATTTGGTGTCGCGCAATCTGGCGGAGAAGATGAATGCCACCTCCGTTGACGCGCCGCGCGGCAAGTCGGAGTTCGACTTTGCAGGTCTTGGTCAGGCACCGTCCCGTCTCGTCGCGCCGCCTCGTGTAGCCGAGGCGCTTGCCGCGCTCGAATGCAAGGTGACCGACATCTACGAACCGCGCGGGCTGGATGGCCGGGTTTCCGGCAATATCGTCGTTTTCGGCGAGGTGGTCGGCGTCTACATCGACGAGGTGGTGCTGACGGACGGCATGTTCGACATCGTAAAGGCGGGCACGGTTTCGCGACTCGGCTATCGTGACTATGCCGCGATTACCGAAACCTTCGAGATGATCCGCCCGCGGTGGAAGGATTAGGGAGAGCTCAAAGCCCGAACATCAGCGTGCGATGCGCGCTGGTGCCCGCCAGCGCCCCGTCTCCGACCGCGAGAGGCACCGAACCAGCGCCGCGCGCACCGTCGCCACAGGCAAATACGCCTGCAATGCTGGTCTGCTTCAGCGCATCCGTCCAGATGAACTGCCCCACCGGGCTTTCTTCGAGCCGACAACCGAGTTGTTCGGCGACAAGGCTCGCGACCTGGGTCTTCGCCAGCACGAACAAGCCGTCGCAGGGCCAGGCAGATCCGTCGGTCATCACGATGGCGGCGCGCTCCCCTTCGACACGCGCCACCTTTCCATATACCAGCGTCACGCCGCGCTCATTCAACTGTGCAAGCTGGCCTTCGTCCGGCTCGAACGCGTCGTTGACAAAGAAGGTCGTCATACCCCAATCCGGCAGCATCAGGGCATGATGAATGGACAAAGCGGAACTCGCCAGCACGCCGATGCGACCCTGATTTAACTCGTATCCGTGGCAATAGGGGCAGTGGAACACGCTGCGCCCCCAGCGTTCGGCCAGCCCCGGCACGTCGGGCAGTTCATCGCGCACTCCCGTTGCCAGAATGAGGCGTCGAGCTTCGAACTCGTCCCCGCTATCGGTGGTCACGGCGAACAGCCGACCGGAAGCTCTGGCGCTCACAGCCGTTCCGTCGCGCCACTCGACCGTGTCGTAGCGCAGGAGCTGCGCTTTCGCGTCAGCGACCATGGCCGACGGGTCACTGCCATCCTGCCCGAAGAAACCGTGCGATGCGTCGGCGAACCGGTTCCGGCGCAGGCCCGCGTCTATCACCAGGACGGTGCGCCGTGCCCGGACGAGCGGCAATGCTGCCGACAACCCGGCATAGCTCCCGCCGATGATGATGGCGTCGTAGGGCATCGCTTCGCTCTCCATTTTCGTTATTCGTATCTTTATATGTTACGAAAATATCGAGCATCAAGAGACACGTAACAAAATATGTTTCATGATCCGTATGGATTGTATTTAAGGACACGGAAGGGAAACCGTCATGCCCAGCGACAGCCGCCTTTCCCGCGTGCTGCATCTTCTGATCCATTTGGACCGGCACGCGGGTGCCGCCACGTCCGAATTGCTCGCCGGCATGCTGTCGACCAACCCGGTGGTGGTGCGCAGGATGATGGCCGGCCTTCGCGAAGCGGGCCTCGTCGTCTCAGAAAGAGGACATGGCGGTGGCTGGATGCTGGCGCGCAGCCTCGCCGAAATCACGCTGCTGGACGTTCACCAGGCGCTGGGCGCGCCGTCGCCGTTCGCGATCGGCATCGCGCGCGACGATCCACGATGCCTAGTGGAACAGGCGGTCAATACGCGTCTCAGCGATACGCTGCGCGAGGCCGAAGCGCTGTTGCTCGAGCGGTTCGGCGCGATCAGTCTCGGCGATCTGGCTGCCGATTTCGACTGCCGCATGGCGCAGCACCGATCCCATCTTTTGTAAGTTCAGGCGACGCCGGCGGCCTCTGCGCGCATCAGAAGCCGCTCCGCCCGCTTGAGGTGAGGGCGGTCGTACATCTTGCCTTCGATGCCAACCACGCCCACATTGCCGGCGGCCGCGAATGCCTCCACCACAGCGCGTGCATGGGCGACCGCCTCGGCGGATGGCGTGAACACCTCGTTGATGATTGGGACCTGGGATGGGTGGATCGCCATCCGGCCGACGAACCCGTCGCGTGCACCCTCCAGGCAATCTCGTCGAAAGGCGTCTTCGTCGCGGAAGTTCGGGAACACCGTATCGATTGCGAGTACCTCGGCTGCGTAGGCCGCAAGGATCGTCGCAGCACGCGCGTGACGGAAAACATCGGTATAGCGGCCCGCCTCGTCGCGGGTCTCCGACGCGCCGATTTCGGCCGACAGGTCTTCCGCGCCCCATGTCAGGCCGGCCAGCCGTGCGTCCGCCTGGCGGTAGGTCGCCGCGTTGAGCACGCCCAGCGGCGTCTCTGTGATGATTGGGATGATATTTGTCGAGCCGTCGACAAGCCCGTTCTCGGCTTCCTCCACGCGCAGCCTCACTGCTAGCCGCCCAACATCGTCGGCGCTGTTGGATTTCGGCAGCATGATGCCCGCCGGTCCGGCTTTCATGACGGCAGCAAGGTCGTCGTCGGTCAGGCCCGTCGAAAGGTCGTTCACACGCACATAGATAAGCGGCCCGCCAGTAGCCGAACCGATGAAGCCGGCGGCGATTTCGCGCGCTGCCTGCTTGTTGTCCGGAGCGACCGAGTCTTCCAGGTCGACAAGCAGTACATCGGCGCCTGACGCCAGGCCCTTGGCCAGTTTCTTCTCGGAATCGCCAGGAACGAAAAGCAGCGAACGCATCAGGCAGGCCTTTTCTGAACCATCGTCTGGCGCACGCACCGCGCCACGAGGTCGCCGCGCTGGTTGTAGGCGCGGTGCTCCATCTCCACTATGCCGCGATCGGGCTTTGACCTGGATTCGCGCACCGACTTTATCTCCGTCTCAACGCGGATCGTGTCGCCATGGAAGACCGGGTGGGGGAACGAGGTGTCGCTCATGCCGAGATTGGCAACGATGGTGCCCAGCGTCGTATCGTGCACGGAAATGCCGATCATCAGGCCGAGCGTGAACAGCGAATTGACCAGCGGCTTGCCCCACTCGCTCTTCGCCGCATAGTCGAAGTCGATATGCAGCGGCTGCGGGTTCATCGTCATGACGGAGAACAGGACGTTGTCGCTCTCTGTTATCGAACGCGTCAACTGATGGCGGATAAGCTGACCGACCTCGAATTCTTCCAGATACAGACCGGCCACGCACGCCTCCTCGGTAACCCTATGGTTGCCGCCCGGTTAAAGGTCATGGTGAACCGTTCGTAAACCATTTTTGTTTAGCTTCCACCGCTAGTTGGGTGGGGTAGGGCATTCGATGGTCATCAAGCATTTTCTGAGGTGGATCGGCAATGCGCGCGTTTCGGAGCGCGCAGCAGCCGCCAGTGCGCTCGCCCACGCCTTTCTCGACCACCAGCTCCCCTTTGAGGATCGTTGCGAGGCGGAAGCAGCCCTGACGCTGCTGCTCGACGACCCGTCGCCCAAGGTCCGCGCGGCGTTGGCCGAGGCGGTTTCCATGAGCTGTCACGCGCCGGCGCAGATCGTCGCCGCGCTGGCCGCTGATCAGGAAGAGGTTGCCGCCGTCGTGCTGGTTCGTTCGCCGCTGCTTACCGATGCTGACCTGATCGACCGCGTCGCCTCGTCCGACGGGTCGATACAGGCGCTGGTGGCGTCACGCCCCTATGTCTCGATGAGCCTGTCTGCCGCCATTGCCGAGGTGGGTGAGCCGGTTGCTTGTCTTGCCCTGCTGGGCAACGGCGGTGCCGACATCGCTTCGCTGTCCTTCCGCCGCATGGCCGAGCGTTTTGGTCACGAAGCCAGCCTGCGCGAAGCGATGTTAAGCGATCCGCGCCTGCCCGGCGACTGTCGTCACACGTTGCTGGTCAAGCTGGGCGAAGCGCTCAAATCCTCGCCGCTGGTCGTGGCGCTGATGGGTGCGGCCCGTGCCGAGCGCGTGACGCGAGAAGCCTGCCAGCGTGCGTCGCTGACGCTTATCGACAATACCAGCCGCACCGAGCACGCCGCGCTTATCGAGCATCTGCGCCTGCGTGGCGACCTGACCGCCGCCTTCCTCATCCGCGCCATCGCGCATGGCAAGGTCGATTTCCTGGGATCAGTCCTGATGGCGCTCTCAGGCCAGTCGGAAAGCCGCGTGCGCGCGATCCTGTCGTCCGGTCGCGATGTGGCGGTGATTGCGCTGTTCCGGGCGGCAGGCCTAGGCGAGGTGCTTCATCGCGTGTTTCTCTGCGCTTTGCAGGTCTGGCGCGCCGTCGCGCTCGGCAAGCGCGTTGCCGGTGCGCAGGAAGTCAGCTGGCTGATGCTCAAGGAAATCGGCGCGGCACCCGGCCAGTCCGGCTACTCGGAGCGCGACCGGGAGATCGCGACGCTGGTGAAGACCATCCATCTCGAAACCCTGCGCGAGAACGCCCGCCACCACGCGCTCGCGATAGCGGCGGCATAATCGTTTGGACTGTGAGGGGCAGCGTCCGCTTGCTGAATCGGCCGCCGTCGCGGCCTGTCAGATGTCCAGTTCTTCCACGAACTCGGCCCGTTCCTGAATGAAGCGGAAGCGTGCTTCCGGCTTGGTGCCCATAAGTGCGTCGACGGACGCCTTCGTCGCAGTCTCGTCGTCTAGCACATCGACCCGCAAGAGCGTACGCTTGCCTCGGTCCATGGTGGTTTCCTTGAGTTGGGCGGCCATCATCTCGCCGAGGCCCTTGAAACGGCCGATCTCGACCTTTCCGCGCCCGGTGAACTCGGTCTTCAGCAGTTCATCCTTGTGCGCGTCGTCGCGCGCATACATCGTCTTGCCGCCCTGACTCAGGCGGTAAAGCGGCGGGACCGCCATATAGAGGTGGCCGTTTCGGATGAGATGCGGCATCTCCTGATAGAAGAAGGTTATCAGCAGCGAAGCGATATGCGCGCCGTCCACGTCCGCGTCGGTCATGATGATCACCCGGTCGTATCGCAAATCCTCGTCGCGGTATTTCGAGCGCGTGCCGCAGCCCAGGGCCTGGATGATGTCGGCGATCTGCTGGTTGGCCGAAAGCTTGTCGTGGCCGGCGCTGGCGACGTTGAGGATCTTGCCGCGCAGCGGAAGCACCGCCTGGCTGGCGCGGTCGCGCGCCTGCTTCGCCGAGCCGCCGGCCGAGTCGCCCTCCACGATGAAGAGTTCCGCACCCTGCGCAGCACTCTGCGTGCAATCGGCCAGCTTGCCCGGGAGGCGAAGCTTGCGCACCGCGCTCTTGCGGCTGACTTCCTTTTCCTGCCGACGGCGCACCCGCTCGTCTGCGCGCGCAATCACCCAGTCGAGAAGCTTGCCCGCTTCCTGCGGGTTGTCGGCCAGCCAGTGGTCGAATGCGTCGCGGATCGCCGTTTCGACGATGCGCTGCGCCTCAACCGTCGCCAGCCTGTCCTTCGTCTGGCCGACGAATTCCGGCTCCCGGATGAAGACCGAGAGCATGCCTGCCGCCGAGATCATCACGTCCTCTCCAGTGACAATCGATGCGCGCTTGTTGCCGACGAGATCGGCATAGGCCTTCAGTCCGCGTGTCAGCACGTTGCGGAAGCCCATCTCGTGGGTTCCGCCTTCGCCGGTGGGGATCGTGTTGCAGTAGGAGTTGATGAAGCCGTCGCCGCCGAACCACGTGACCGCCCATTCCAGCGAACCGTGGCCGCCCTGCTTTTCGCTCTTTCCGGCGAAGATTTCGCGGGTGACCTGAAATTCCGAGCCCAGAGAAGCCGACAGATAGTCTTTCAAACCGCCGGGGAAGTGGAACACCGCCTTCGCCGGCGTCTCGTCCTTCTCGCCGATCAGCGAAGGATCGCACGACCAGCGTATCTCGACGCCGCCGAACAGATAGGCCTTCGACCGCGCCATGCGCCACAGCCGAGCCGGCTCGAACTTCGCGTTCTTGCCGAAGATTTCGGCGTCGGGGTGAAAGCGAACCCGAGTACCCCTGCGGTTGTGCACCTCGCCGAGATTTTCCAGCCCACCCTGCGGAATGCCGCGTGAAAAGCGCTGGCGATAGAGCTTGCGGCCGCGCGCCACCTCCACTTCCAGCACGTCCGACAGCGCGTTGACCACCGAAACGCCCACGCCGTGCAGGCCACCGGAGGTTTCATAAACCTTGGAATCGAACTTTCCGCCGGCATGCAGGGTCGTCATGATGACTTCCAGCGCCGACTTGTCCCTGAACTTGGGATGCGGGTCCACCGGAATGCCGCGTCCGTTGTCGGTGACGGTCAGAAAGCCGTCGGCGTCGAGTTCCACGTCGATGAAGGTCGCATGTCCGGCCACGGCCTCGTCCATCGAGTTGTCGATGACTTCGGCAAACAGGTGGTGCAACGCCTTCTCGTCGGTGCCCCCGATATACATGCCCGGCCGGCGGCGAACCGGCTCCAGCCCTTCCAGCACCTCGATGTCGGCCGCGCTGTAGCCTTCGCTGCCGTCTTTCGGCTGCTGTCTGGCTGCGGCTTTGGCTGCCTGCACCAGCGGATCGGCCGGGCGCGACGGCGTTGCAGGTTGAGTAGGCGTGCTGCCGAGGGTGGCGAAGAGATCGTTAGCGTCGTCCATGAAGGCCTGTCGTTCGGTTGCCGCGAATCACCGTCGATATTGCCATGCCTGCGCGGTCAAGGCGACGGGAGTTCCTGTTCCGTTCGGTCCGCGGGCATATCTGAGCCAAATGGCGACAATTTTACGGATGGCACTTACTGCTGACTAACCAGCCTGCCGAATATGTGCCCGCCGAGCGCCCCCAAAAAGCAGATTTGTTTAGGTTTGCCCCCCAGCCTCGCCCTCTAACACAAAACAGCCGCATGTGCAGGGGGCCGGGGCTTGAAACGCAGGATCATCGCCATGATTGGCATCGCCGCCGTTTTCGGGGCGGTGTCCATCGTCGCAGCCGATTTCTGGCTGCGCAGCCAGTCTGCGGCCCGCGCCGACACGACGCTGGTGGCGGCAGCACCCGCGGTTCCTCAGGTCGAGTTCGGCCGCATCGTAGTAGCGGCGGCCCCGCTGCGCTATGGCATGACGCTCGAACCCGGCCAGCTGGCCGAAATTCCATGGCCGCGCGACACGCTTCCCCACGGTGCGTTTGCTTCGATCGATGCGCTGATGGCGGATGGTGCGCGCGTAGTGCTGTCGCCGATAGAGCCGAACGAGCCGGTGCTTCTGGCGAAGCTGTCCGGCGCCGATGGCCGCGCGTCACTCGCGAACCTGCTGACGCCCGGCATGCGCGCCGTAACCATCCGCACAGACGAGATTGCCGGTGTCGGAGGCTTCATCACGCCTGGCGACCGGGTAGACGTGGTGCTTACGCGTGATGCCGGCGCCATCCATGAGGTGCAGGGCAACGCACGCGGGGCGGCGGGTTCCACCATCACCAGCGAGATCGTGGTTGCGAACGCCCGTGTCCTGACGGTCGGCCAGGGTGCCGACGAGCGGCGGATCGACCCGCTGGTCGCCAGCTCGGTCACCATCGAGGTCACCGGCGAGGGCGCGCAGAAAGTAGCGCTTGCGCGCAACGTCGGCACGCTGTCGCTGTCTCTTCGTTCGGCAGGGGAAGCGGGCATGTCGCCCGATGGGGTGACGACCATATCCGACTTCGGCGGTTCCTTCGGCACGGGCATCGCCGGGGCGATGGGCTCGCTGATTAAGGCGACGGCCAAGGAACCGGAAGGACCCAAGCTCAAGACGGTCATCATCACGCGCGGTGTGGATGGAACGCAGAGCTATCAGGTCAATTCGCAGCAGCCGTGAACGGGGCGTTCGGGGACTACAGGGGAGCATTGGGGATGAGGGTCAATGATTACACCGCCGGGCAGGGCGCTATGCCGCGCTGGCTGCGGCTTGCCCTGATTTTCGTGGCTACCTTCGCGTTTGCATTCGGTGCAGTGCAGCTGGCGCGAGCGAATGGCGATGCGATCCAGATTGCCTCGGGCGCGCACTCGGTGGTCAAGATCGCCAGAGGAAAGCCGCGCACCATCCGCACCGCAAGCCCGTTTTACGAGATCGTCGTCGGCGATCCGAACGTCGCCAACGTCTCGCCGCTCACCGACCGCACTTTCTACGTTCTGGGCAATGCGCTCGGCACGACAGGGCTGGCGCTCTTCGACGAGAACAGGCAGCTCGTCGGTACGGTCGATATCGAGGTGACGCTGGATACTCAGCGCCTGGCCAGCACCATCCGCGAGGCGGTGCCCGGCAGCGACATCAAGGTCAATTCCGCTAATGGCCGCCTGCTGCTTTCCGGTTCTGCGGAAGATGCCGTGGCGGCCGAGCGGGCGCAGAACATCGCCGCGCGCTTTGCGGGCGAAGAAGAGATCATCAACTCGGTCGACATCTCGTCCTCCCAGCAGGTGCAGCTCAATGTGCGCTTCGTCGAGATCAACCGTCAGGTCGGCCATGAGCTCAGCGCCAGCATCGGCGTCAGCTATGTGGGGCCCGGCGGTGAGATCTCGTTCAACTCGAGCCCGCGGGCCGGCTCTTCCACAGGGGTCAGCGACATCATCGGCCGCTATGCATCGGGCGGTTTTTCCATAGACGCGGCCATTCGCGCGCTCGAGGATCGCGGCGTGGCGCGTCGCCTCGCCGAACCCAACCTGATCGCACGATCGGGCGAGCAGGCGAGCTTCCTCGCAGGTGGCGAGTTTCCCATTCCCGTCGCTTCCGACGGCGACAAGATCACCGTCGAGTACAAGCAATATGGGGTGAGCCTCAATTTCCGGCCGGTCGTGCTGCAGGAAGGGCTCATCAGCCTCGACATCGAGCCGGAAGTCTCGTCCGTGGACGCTTCTGCCTCATACCGCATCGGCGACATCGCCATTCCCGGCTTCGTCGTGCGGCGGGCGAAGACGTCGGTCGATCTCAAGAGCGGCCAGAGCTTCATGATCGCGGGCCTGCTGCAAAGCCAGAACGACCAGATCACCCAGCGGATGCCGGGCATTTCCCGGCTGCCTGTGATCGGTGCGCTGTTCTCGTCCAAGGCCTACCAGCGCCGTGAAACCGACCTCGTCATCATCATCACGCCGCATCTGGTCAAGCCGATGGATCCGACCAAGAACCCGCGTACCCCTTTCGACGGCGCGGTAGCGGCGAGCAACACCGATTTTTTCCTCGGAAATGTCGAGGAACTGCGGCCCAACGGCCAGGCGGTTGGCGCGCTTCACGCCTATGCCGGGGGCGCGCCTTCGCCGGCCCCCGCCTTCGGCCACTTTCTGGATCTGGAGTAGGACGATGCGGGTCATAACTTTTTCGATCTGGGCTGCGATTGCCTGCCTCTGCCTGGCCGGATGCGCCACGGAAGACGTGTTGCGCTACGACGGCGTGACCACGTCCGCCGGTGACGCCATAGCCGCCAACACGGCGATGCAGATGGTTGACCCCTGGCCTTACGGCGTGGAGGACACGCGCCTGAGAACGCCCGCCGTTCGCAGCGGGGAGCCGGCCGAATGAGCGCCGTTTCCAAACGCATCGTGCTCGTTTCTGCCGATGCCGCATTCGTTCAGGAGATGCGCGCGGCCTTCGCCACGTCGCAAGCGATCGATCTGGTGACGGTCGAGGCGGCCATTACCGAACTGCGCGGCGAGTTGCAGGAGGCCGACTGCGGCGCGGTGATCGTGGACATGGACGCGTCCAGGCTCGACCAGATCGAAGCGCTGCAGCGTGTCATGCGCCGTCTCGACGGCCGTGCGCCGGTGGTTGTCGTCACGCAGGAGTTCAACGCCGCCGCCGTGCGCATCCTCGTACAGCTTCAGGTCGCCGATTTCCTGGTCAAGCCAATCGCCGTCGCCGATCTGGTCCGGTCATGCATCCGTGCACTTCAGGGGCCGGGCAGGGCGGAGAATGCGGATTCGCAGATATACGCCTTCATGCCAGCTGCCGGCGGCGTGGGGACCACGACGCTGGCGCTGCAGACGGCATGGCAACTCCACCACTCGCTGTCGCGACCTGCATCCACCTGCATCGTCGACCTCAACTTCCAGCAGGGCGCGTGCGCCGAATACCTCGATTTGGAACCGCTGTTCGACATCGCCGAGATCGAGAGCCAGCCCGAGCGTCTCGATCGCCAGCTTCTGGACGTGATGCTTTCCAAGCACGAAAGCGGCCTCTGCCTGCTTGCAGCACCCACGCAGCCCGCCGAGATGCGCAGCTTCAACACCGATGTCGTGCTGCGCATGCTCGATCTCGTGTCGGCCTATTTCGACAATGTCGTCATCGACCTGCCGCGCACCTGGTTTCCGTGGACGCAGACGGTGCTGCTCGGCTCCAACAAGCTCTATATCGTGGCCGAGATGACGGTACCCTGCCTGCGCCACACCCAGCGTCTCATCAAGGCGATCCATGAGACGGTCGGCAAGGAAGTGGAGCCTCAGGTGATCGTGAATCGCTTCGAGCAGCGGGCCTTCGAAAACGGCGTTCGCCAGGCCGATGTCGAGGAGGTTCTGGGCAACCACTTCGCCGGCGGCGTAGCCAACAACTACAAGCTCGTGCGGCAGGCGGTCGATCGTGGCGTTCCGCTACAGATGATCGACGCACAGGCTAACGTCATTCAGGACCTGAAGCGCATCATCCTTCCGGAAGAGGCGGCAGCGCGCAAGAAGAAGCCGCTGTTCAACCTGCCGTTCATGCGCAAGGCTGGATAAAGGGATAGTCATGTCGGTCAGCCGTTTCTCGACATTGCAGGCTCGCGTGGCACAGGCGCCCAAACCCGCGCGCTCGTCAGAGCGCGAGGTGGTGGTCTCCATCCCCAATTCGCGGCGGCCGGAGCCCGAGCAGAGGCAGGAGCAGACCAAGACCTCCAACCGCGTGCTGGAGGCGCGCATCCGCATCCACCGGATGCTGATCGAGGAGATCAACCTCGTTGCGCTGGAGCGATTGCCCAAGGACGAGATGCGACGGCAGGTATCGGACTTCGTGACCGAGAAGACCCGCGAAGAGCGGCTTGCGATCAACGTTGCGGAGCTTGACGCGCTGGTAGACGACATCGTCGATGAGATGGTGGGGCTGGGTCCGCTGGAGCCGTTGCTCAAGGACCCTTCCATCAACGACATTCTCATCAACGGGCACCAGAACTGCTTCGTGGAGCGCCAGGGCAAGCTCCAGCAGATCCACGTCCCGTTCAAGGACGAGGCGCACCTGCTGCGCATCATCAACAAGATCGTCGCAGCCGTCGGCCGCCGCGTTGACGAGAGCCAGCCAATGGTCGATGCGCGCATGCTCGACGGTTCGCGTTTCAACGCCGCCATCCGGCCCGTCGGCGTTGATGGCCCGCTAGTGTCGATCCGCAAGTTTTCCAAGAACAAGATGGGCCTGCACAAGCTCGTCGAGTTCGGCGCGATCACCCAACCGATGGCAGAGGTGCTGGCCGCCGCCGTCTATGCGCGCAAGACCACGATCATCTCGGGCGGCACAGGCACCGGCAAGACAACCATGCTCAACGCGCTTTCGGCCTTCATCCCGGAGGACGAACGCCTCATCACCATCGAGGACGCGGCCGAGCTTCAGCTTCAGCAGCCTCACGTCGCGCGCATGGAGACGCGTCCCGCAAACATCGAGGGGCACGGCGAGATACGCCAGCGCGACCTCGTCAAGAACGCACTGCGCATGCGGCCGGACCGCGTCATTCTGGGCGAGTGCCGCGGCGAGGAAGCCTTCGACATGCTCCAGGCCATGAACACTGGCCATGAAGGCTCGATGGCGACGATCCACGCCAATACGCCGCGCGACGCCATATCTCGTCTGGAGCAGATGCTGGGCATGACCGGCATGCCGATGACTGTCGCCTCCATCCGCTCGCAGATCGCGTCGGCCCTCGACATCATCGTCCAGCTCACCCGCCTTGCCGATGGCAAGCGCAAGGTCACGAGCGTCGCCGAAGTCACCGGCATGGAAGGCGACGTTATTCAGATGCAGGAAATCTTTCGGTTCATGCGTACCGGAACGGAAGCCGACGGCAAGATTGTCGGCCATTTCGAGGCAACCGGCATCCGCCCGCGGTTCCTCGAGGATCTGAAGGCGATGGGCATCGAGTTCCCCGGCAAGTATTTCGAGCCGGGCCGCCCGCAGGAATGAGGCGAGCATGAGCGCGCTTACCCTCA
Organism: Neoaquamicrobium microcysteis; assembly: GCF_008180155.1. Lineage (GTDB taxonomy): Bacteria > Pseudomonadota > Alphaproteobacteria > Rhizobiales > Rhizobiaceae > Aerobium > Aerobium microcysteis. Next base: position 253,410 of record NZ_VSZS01000065.1, read on the forward strand.
TATACGTCGGCGCGGCAATCTTCGGCATCCTGATCGCGGAGGCCGTCTACCTCGTTTTCGCCGGCCGCAGCGACAGGCGCGAAGCCGTCAACCGCCGCATGAAACTGCAGGAGCGGAAGCTGAGCCAGGAACAGGTTCTGGTGCAGTTGCGCAAGGAGCGCGGCGTCGAGGGCCAGTCGCTGTTCTCGCTAAACGCCTTGCGCAAGCTCCGCACCCAGTCCGGCGTGGTAACGCCGATGCCCAGGTTTCTGACCATTACGTCGGGTGCCGCGCTGGCAATGGTGCTGGCGCTCAACTGGCTAGGCGTCCCGCTAAAGTTCGGTCTCGTCGTCCTGCTGCCGCTGTGCATCGCGATCCCCATCCTGACGCTGCGTTTCCTGCGTAACCGGAGGCACAAGATTTTCGGCATCCAGCTGCCCGAGGCGCTGGAGCTCATAACGCGGTCGCTGAAGGCCGGTCATCCGGTGCCTGTCGCGATCGGCATGGTCGCACGAGAGATGCCCGACCCGATCGGCACGGAGTTCGGCCTTGTTGCCGACGAGGTGACTTATGGCTCCGATCTAGTCTCGGCGCTGCACTCCATGTTCCAGCGCGTGGGCCATGAGGATTTGCCGCTCTTCGTTACCGCCGTCTCGATCCAGTCTACCTCCGGCGGTAATCTCCGCGAAATCCTCGACGGGCTTTCGACCGTCATCCGCGAGCGCGGCAAGCTCAAGCGCAAGGTGCGCTCCATCTCCACGGAGGGCCGCATGTCGGCCTACATCCTAACCGCAGTGCCGGTACTGCTGGGCGCTGGCATCATGGTGCTGATGCCGAGCTTCTATCGCGATGTCTGGCACGAGCCGATGACGTGGTACATGCTCGCCGGCTCGGTGTTCTGGCTGGTCTTGGGCAACGTCATGATGTTCAAGATGGCGAATTTCAGGTTCTGACCATGGGCGGGATCGCTGAACTCATAGGCCTTTCCGGCCCCATCCCGATGCTCCTTCCGGCGGCCGCGCTCCTGCTGGTCGCCGGAGGTGTCGCCGCGTTCTGGCCGATTCTGGCTGGTGCGAGCGATCGCGGCGAGGTCCGCCGCAGGCTCCGCGCCGGCATGGACGTCGCTGCCGAGCGGCCGAAAAAGGAGCGCGGCAAGCGTGCGGTGCGCGAGAAGGCGGCAAAATCCGCGCACGACTTCTACGCCAAGGCCGATCCCGAGAACGTCGCGCGCCTTCGCATGCGGCTCATTCAGGCCGGCTATATGGACCCCGGTGCCGTCGGCATGTTCTTCCTCATCCGTTTTGCTTCGCTGGCGGGCGCGGGCATCGCGGCCTTCATTCTCGCCCAGGGCAGCGGCGCGGAGGACACCGAAGCGAACCGCTGGATATTTGTAGGCGTGGCGGCCATCATGGGCTACTTCGCGCCGTCCTTCGTGCTGTCGCGCAAGGTCAAGGCCAAGATGGTCGAGTACCGCAACGGCTTCCCCGACTTCATGGATTTGATGATCGTCTGCTCGGATGCCGGCATGAGCATGGAATCCGGTATCGAGCGCGTGTCGAAGGAACTGGCCGCCACCTATCCGTCTCTCAGCCAGAACCTCCAACTCGTGTCCATCGAGCTGCGCGCCGGCCGCAGCCTGGACGGCGCGCTGAAGTCGCTTGCAGACCGGCTCAGCCTCGACGAGGTGCGCTCCTTCGCGACGCTCCTCCAGCAGTCCAAAGAGCTCGGCACCAGCCTTTCTGGGGCGCTGCGCGTCTTCTCGGACGAGATGCGCCACAAGCGTATGTCGCTGGCCGAAGAAAAAGCCCACGCCCTGCCTGCCAAGATGTCGGTTCCCGTCACCGTCTGCATCCTGCCGGTGGTGCTGATGGTGGCCATCATTCCCATCGTGGTGAAGCTCTCGGCGATGGATTGACATGCTTAATGCATGATGACCGCGAGGCTGCCTGATTGCAGGCATTTTCGCACCGAAGCTTAAAGCCCTAAAGCTAATGTAAGCGTGAAGCCTGCGGGGGCGGGCAAGGGGCAGGGCCATGCTTCACGATAGACCCAAGCTGATCGTCGCGCTCGTCGCCATGCTTGCAATTGCGGGCTGCCAGACGGCCTCGATCGACGCGACCGAAACCACCTCGATCGCCGGCGCCGGCCGAGCGATGCCGGGTGCTGCCGATCTCGTATCGGCCAAGACGCATTTCCGGCAAGCCAATTACGGGCTTGCGGAGCAGCACTTCCGCAAGACGGTCGAGGTCGACGCCGGAAACGCCGAGGGCTGGATGGGGCTCGCCGCCTCTTACGACCAGCTCGGCCGCTTCGACTTCGCCGATCGGGCCTATGCGCAGGCGCTCAAGCTTGCCGGCCGCAAGCCGCGGATCGTCAACAACATGGGCTATTCGCATCTGCTTCGCGGCGAGCGCGACAAGGCTCGCGCGCTGTTTCTCGAGGCACGAGCCGGCATGACGGACACCAGCGTCATCGACGCCAATCTCAAGCTGCTTGAGCGCAGCTGAGAACGCGCGCCCGGCGCGTTAACAAATGGTGAAGACGTTTGCGGGACGATATGCTGTAAATGCCGGTTGACGGGGGAGGCCGGGCGCTCGAGGATGCGCTGATGCCCGATGTAAATTCGTTGCTGATTGCGACGGCCATCTCCGGTCTCTGCCTGAGTTTCACAGTTCTTCTGTTCTGGCAGGTGAACAGGGGCAGCGGCTTCCTTGTAACGTGGGCGGTTGCCGTCGTCGCGCTCGTTGGCCACGTCGCCGCATTCTGGTTTTATGCGCAGACCCTTTCCCCCGTTCTCGGCACCGTCGCCTGTGCACTGCTGCCGGTAGGCGCGATAGGGCTCTACGCGGCCTCGCGACAGTTTCTCGACAATCTCAGCCCGGTGCCGACAATCCTATGGCTCGCGGTGCCCTATCTCGTGTTGGTACCGCCGGTCTTTGCGCTCGGCTATGACGGCGTTGCGCTCGTCATCCAGAATTTTCTGACGGCAGTCATGTTCGTGCTCACGGCATGGACCTATTTCGGTCGGCGTAGCGAAGCGCTGTTTTCGCTCGGCGCGCTTGCCGGCCTGTACTTTCTGGTCGGCCTTTCGTTCGCGCTATGCGGGACCGTACTGCTGGTCGAAGGGCAGTGGCGCATCGGCAGCCCACCGAGCAACTGGGCAGAAGACATCAACGTCGTGATATCGGTACTTGGCATGACGGGTATCGGCGCGCTGACGCTGCTCCTCGACCAGTCGCGGCTGGCCGGCACTTTCCAGCGCGCCGCGATGATCGATACGATGACGGGCCTGCTGAACCGGCGCGCGCTGCAAGCCGCTCACTCAGGGCCTTTCGGGCCGCGCAAGGCCGTCGTGCTTTTCGATCTCGACCATTTCAAGCAGGTCAACGACCTTTACGGCCATGCCACCGGGGACGAGGTTCTGCGCGGGTTCGCCCAGGCTTTTCAGGCCAACGCCCGCAACATCGACTATGCCGTCCGGCTTGGGGGTGAAGAGTTCGTCATGGTAACGGACGGCGTATCGCCGGAACAGGCGCGCAAGATCGCCGAGCGTGTCGCCGCAGCCTTCGCGGAGATCACTTTCGTGTCGGCGCGCGGCGAAACCTTCCAGTGCACCGTCAGCGCCGGCATCGCCTTCGGCGACGACGCGCTGCCCAACCTTGAAGACGTTATGGCGCGCGCGGACCGCGCGCTCTACGTGGCGAAGCGTGACGGCCGCAACCGCATCGAGACGGGCGAGTGGCGCCTCGTCGGCTAAGCCGGCGAGGCGCGTTTCTCAGCTTGCCAATGCTTCCACAGGCGGGCAGGCGCAGACGAGGTTGCGATCGCCGCCCACATTGTCGATGCGCGACACCGGCGGCCAGTATTTCGCCGTGAAGTCCGCGTCGCCGAAGGGAAATGCCGCAACCGAGCGCGGATAGGCATGCTTCCATTCGTCGGCCATTGCCTCGTTGGCCGTGTGAGGTGCGTTGACCAGCGGGTTGTCGTCCTTCGGCCACTCGCCCTTCGCCACACGTTCGGCTTCCAGCGCGATCCCCATCATTGCCTCGCAGAAGCGATCCAGCTCTTTCTTCGGCTCGCTTTCGGTTGGTTCCACCATCAGCGTTCCAGCCACCGGCCACGACATGGTCGGTGCGTGGAAGCCGTAGTCGATCAACCGCTTGGCAATGTCTTCCACGGTCACGCCCGCGCTGTCCTTCAGCACTCGCGTATCGAGGATGCACTCATGCGCCACTCGCCCGTTGCGGCCGGCATAAAGCACCGGATAGTGCGCCTTGAGCTTTTCCGCGACGTAGTTGGCCGACAGGATCGCCGTCTCCGTCGCGCGCTTGAGGCCCGACGCTCCCATCATGCGGATATACATCCACGTGATCGGCAGGATCGACGCCGAACCGAACGGGGCGGCTGCGACGGCGTGTGCTGAACCCAGATCGACATGGCCGGGCACGAAGGGAGCCAGATGTGCCTTGACGCCGATGGGGCCGACACCTGGGCCCCCTCCGCCGTGCGGAATGCAGAAGGTCTTGTGCAGGTTCATGTGGCAGACGTCCGCGCCAAGATCGCCCGGTCTCGCCAGCCCCACCAGCGCATTGAGGTTCGCGCCGTCGAGATAGACCTGTCCTCCGTGCTCATGCACCACGGCGCAAATGTCACGCACACCCTCCTCGAACACGCCGTGCGTGGAAGGGTAGGTAATCATCAGCGCCGCGAGCCTGTCAGCATACTGCGTCGCCCTGGCCTTGAGGTCGTCCACGTCAATGTCGCCATCATCCGTGCACTTCACCACCACCACATCCATGCCGGCCATCGCCGCGCTTGCCGGGTTGGTGCCGTGGGCGGAGGAGGGGATCAGGCACACCGTGCGATCTGCGTCGCCACGCTCCAGATGATAGCGGCGGATCGCCAGCAGGCCTGCATACTCGCCCTGGCTGCCTGCGTTTGGCTGCAACGATACGGCGTCGAAGCCGGTGATCTCTGCCAGCCACGCCTCCAGCTCGTCGGTCATCGCCCTGTAGCCCGCCGAATGTGCGGCCGGCGCAAAGGGATGCAGATTGCCGACCGTCGGCCAGCTCACCGGCATCATCTCCGCAGCCGCATTCAGCTTCATGGTGCAGGAGCCGAGCGGGATCATCGCACGGTCGAGCGCGAGGTCCTTGTCCGCCAGCCTGCGAAGCAACCGCATCATCTCCGTCTCGGACCGATGCTCGTGGAACATTGGCTGGGTCAGGAAGCCTGCGGCCCGTGCCTTGCCGGGCAGATTGGATTTCGCCTCAGCCGGCGCACTCGTGCCCAACAGCCCGGCGATCGTTTCCAGATCGGCCTCGGTAGACGTTTCGTCGAAGGTCACGCCGACGCGGTCGCCGTCGATGACGCGCAGCAATAGACCAGCTTCGTCCGCCTTCTTCGCGATTGCTTCGGCCTTGCCGGGCACGCTCACCGTCACCGTGTCGAACAGTGCCGCTTCGATACCGAGCGCCGATGCCAGCCGTGCGGCCAGCCCGTTGACCCTGCTCGCTATCGCCTGCAGCCCTTCCGGGCCGTGCCAGATCGCGTAGGCTGTTGCCATGTTGGCAAGCAGCGCCTGCGCGGTGCAGATGTTGGAAGTCGCCTTGTCGCGTCGGATGTGCTGCTCGCGGGTCTGGAGCGCGAGCCGGTAGCCCGGCCGCCCATGTGCGTCGGTGGACTGACCGACGAGGCGGCCCGGCATCAGGCGCGTGAGTGCGTCCGAAACCGCGCAATACGCGGCATGCGGGCCGCCATAGCCCATCGGGACGCCGTAGCGCTGCATCGAGCCCACCGCGATGTCGGCGCCCAGCGAGGCCGGCGCGTCGGTCAGCGTCAGCGCCAGCGGGTCGGCCACGAAGATGACGATTGCGCCTGCATCCCTGGCCTTGGCGATGGTGTCCTTGTGGTTGCCATATATCCCGTAGGTGTCCGGCCACGGCACGATCACGGCTGCCGTCTCCGCACCGATCTCGTCCGCGCCGATAACGATGCCCAGCGGCTCGGCGCGCGTGCGAACGACATCGAGCGTCTGGCCGTGCAGATCGCCCGCGAGCACCACGTCGTTGCGCTTCGAGCGGTGGTGCCGCCATGCGATGCCGACGGCTTCGGCGACCGCCGTCGCTTCGTCCAGCAGCGAGGCCGAGGCGACGGGCAGCCCCGTCAGCTCGCTCACCAGCGTCTGGAAATTGAACAGCATCTCCAGTCGGCCCTGGCTGATCTCTGACTGGTAGGGTGTGTAAGCCGTATACCAGGCAGGGTTCTCGAACAGGTTGCGCTGGATGACGGGCGGCACGTGCACACCATGATAGCCCGCCCCGATGAAGCTTTTCAGCACGACGTTGCGATTCATCTTCTCGCCCAGCTCGGCCAGCGCCTGCGCTTCGCTTGCGGCGGGGGGCAGGTCGAGCGCGCGATCCAGCCGGATCGACTTCGGTACCGCCTGACTGATGAGCGTCTCTACTGACGGAACGCCCAGCGTCGCGAGCATGGCCCGCACGTCCGCGGGGCCGGGGCCGATATGGCGATCGGCGAAAATGGCTTGTTTGTCGGTCATGTCGTGTCCTTACCCGATCATCGCCTTGTAGCCTGCCTCGTCCATCAGCCCTTCCAGCTGGCTTTCGTCGGCAAGCTTCATCTTCCACAGCCAGCCCGTGCCGTCCGGCGACGAGTTGACCAGTGCAGGGTCTGACGAAAGCGCGTCGTTGACCTCAGTGATTTCGCCATCCGCGGGTGCGTAGACGTCCGATGCGGCCTTGACCGATTCGACCACCACGGCCGCGTCGCCCTTGGCCACGGTCCTGCCGACCTCCGGCAGTTCCACGAAGACGAGATCGCCGAGCTGCTCCTGCGCGTAGTCCGTGATGCCGACGGTGGCGACGCCGCCCTCAACGCGCAGCCATTCGTGATCTTCGGTGAAATAGGTGGTTGCCATGAGGGTTATCCTTTGCGGTAGCGATGCTGCGTGAAGGGAAGGGGGTGAACGTCGAGGGGCACGCGGTTGCCGCGAACCTCGGCGAAAATCTTGCTGCCTGAAGTGGAAAGCGCGACCGGCACGTAGCCCATCGCCACGGGGAATCCCGCCGAGGGCCCGAACCCGCCCGAGGTCACCTGTCCCGCCTCGTTGCCGTTCGCGTCGAAGAGTTTTGCGCCCGCGCGCACCGGCTGCCGGCCTTCGGGCTTGAGGCCCACGCGCTTGCGCTGCGGCCCTGTTGCAATGGCGCTTCGCAGAGCATCCGCGCCGATAAAGCCGCCCGTCTCGCGAAGGCTCTTCGGTATGGCCCACATCAGGCCGGCATCTACCGGGTTGATGTCTGGCGTGATGTCCTGTCCGTGCAGGCACAGTCCGGCCTCGAGCCGCAGGCTGTCGCGGGCGGCGAGGCCGATCCACTCGACCGCCTCGTCGGCCAGCAGGGCTTCGGCGAAGGCTTTTGCCTCGCCCCACGGCATCGCCACCTCAAAGCCGTCTTCGCCCGTATAGCCCGACCGGCTGGCGAACCAGTCGTCGCGCGGCTCCACGCCGTGCATGAAGGTCAGGGCAGAAAGGTCCAGACCGGCCTTTGTCATCACCGCTTCGGCGGCAGGGCCTTGCAGGGCGAGGAACACGCGGTCCAGCGGCTCGACCGTACAGTCGAAGCCAGCCGCAACCGCCTTCAGGTGCTTCTCGTCTGTTGCGGCGTTGCCGGCATTGGCAACGACCATGAAGCGCTCTTCGCCAAGGCGCGTCACGATCAGGTCGTCGATGATGCCCGCGTCGTCGTTGAGAAAGAAGGTGTATTTCGACTGGTTGGCCACGAGCGCCGCCGCATCGAGGGGGCAGGCGCGCGACAGGGCGTCTCCCGCGCCGCTACCGGTCACTAGGAACAGCTTCATGTGCGAGATGTCGAACAGCCCGGCCTTTTCGCGCGTGTGGAGGTGTTCCTTCAGCACGCCCAGAGGGTAGGTGATGGGCATCGACCAGCCGGCAAAGCCGCCGAAGCGTGCGCCGGCGGCTTCGTGCAGGTCTTTCAGCGGCAATTGAAAAAGTTCGCCCGTATCGGTCATCCATCCTCCAGAACAGCACCAGCCGGCCGCGTGATTGCGGCAAGCTCGCGCCCCTCTGTCGGAAGCCTGAGAGACTCGGCCACCCGGAACTCTGTCGGGGAGCCTTACACCTTCGGCGCGGGGACGTTCCCCGACTTTCCAGAGTGTCTTGACCGGTCTACGGTTCTTTTGCCTGAGAGATTTCGGGCGATTTCCCCTTCGGCGGCAGCTGTCGCTGCTCTCTCCCGCAGACCGGCGGGACATTCGCGCCCCGGGACGAGTCGGTTCTAGCCCATGCGGATGACGCTGTCACCTGCGCACATCGTTAAAGCCGATCGCTCGATAGGCTTTGTCAATTGGCGGCCATGCGGCCGATATCGCGCTCGATCTGCATGATGATATCGGCGGTTTCCTGGTGCAGGCGCTTGAGGCGGTCGAGCTGGAGGGCGACGCTCTCGTTCAGCTCCACCTCGTCTTCCTCGCTCGGCGCGGTGCCGATGCCGTGCAGCAGCCACGAGAGGCTGACGTTGAGCACTCCTGCCAGCATGGACAGCCGGTTGGCGCGCGGCTGGGAGCGGTCGCTCTCCCAGGCCTGTATGGTGGATGACTGCACGCCGATGCGGCGGGCAAGCTGCGCGGCGGAAAGGCCCACTGCGTCTCTGGCGCGCGAAAGCCTGCCTCCGAGCGTGTCTGTGTCGGGAATTTCGGAATAGATCGTCACGGTGTCGGGCACCCGTCCCACCTCCTGATTGTCTCGGAAAAGCCCGCGCGAACGGCGGGCGGCGATGCCTCAAGGATAGGCATATGCCGCGCGGGCGCAACCTTTCATCTCAGGTGAGGCGTTCGGCGTGCCATCGCAGATGGTCGTCCATGAAGGTGGAAATGAAGAAATAGGAGTGGTCGTAGCCCTCGCGCATGTTGAGTGTCAGCGCGATTCCGGTGTCCTTCGCAGCCTCCTCGAACAGCCATGGCCGCAGCCCTTCATCGAGGAAGCTGTCTGCCGTGCCCTGGTCGATCAGGAAGTGAGGGAACCGCGCACCGTCTTCCACCAGCGCGCAGGCATCATAGGTGCGCCAGGCGGCTTGGTCCGTGCCGAGATATTTCTCGAGCGCCGGTTTCGACCAGCCTGCCGTCGACGGCTGGACGATCGGCGCAAAGGCCGAGCAGCTTTTGAACCGATCGGGATGTTTCAGCGCGATCGTCATGGCGCCGTGGCCGCCCATCGAGTGGCCGAATATGCCCTGCCGACTCATGTCGGCCGGGAACTTCTTTTCGATCAGCGCGGGCAGTTCCCGCGTGACGTAGGAGTACATCTGGTAGTTTCGGGCAAACGTTTCCTGCGTGGCATCGACGTAGAACCCCGCGCCCTTGCCGAACTGCCAGTTGTCCTTTTCATCGGGCACCTCCTCACCGCGCGGGCTGGTATCCGGGCAGACGACGATCAGACCCAGCTCTGCGGCGAGCCTGCGATACTCGCCTTTGTCCATCACGTTCTGGTGCGTGCAGGTCAGTCCGGAGAGATACCACAGGACGGGGCAGGGGCCGTCCTTTGCCTGCGGCGGCACGAACACGGCGAAGGTCATCTCGCAGTTGCAGGTTTCGGAAGCGTGGGAATAAACGCCCTGGACGCCGTCGTGGGAAAGGGAAGTCGATACGGTTTTCATGGGCTCCGGTTAGCTCATCCCGGCGGCCAAGTCGATGCCGCCGATCACCCGCCTAGCGCAACGGCGGCGTTTACTGCGGCCGCCACTAGAATGGTGTTGAAGAAGAATGATCCGATTGCGTGCACCAAGTTCATGCGCCGCATCGCCGACGTAGTGATGGCCACGTCCGAGGTCTGCGCCGTCATGCCGATGACGAAAGAGAAATAGACGAATTCGATTCCGCCCGGGCTCTTCGCCCCGGGAAAGCTGAGCCCCTTGCCACTTTCCCAGTAGACATGGGCGTAGTGGATCGCAGCCATCATATGGATCGTCATCCACCCAAGCGGTACCGCGCAGAACGCCAGCACCAATACCCATCCGCCGGGGGCGTTCTGGGCGTTGAGCATGATGAAGAGCGCGACCAAGGCGGCAGCCACTGCACCAAAGGTTATGAGAAAGATTGCCCACATAGGCAGGTCGTTGCCGGCGGGATCGCTGCGCAGAATACCGGCGGGCAGTTTCGACACTCGCGACAGGGTGAGAGCCAGATAACTGATGAAAAAAGCGTTGGAAGCGATGATCCAGACTGTCAGGTGCGGAACGGCTACTGCGGACACGCAGGAGGCGGCCGCGGCTATCACTGCAAGGTAAAATGGCCGGTGCCGCTTGCGCATCATCAGGGCGCTGTCGCTTTGACCGCCCGTCTGACGGTCTGGTCGAGCGCGGAGAGGAATGCCGAGCGGTCTTTCTGCGAGAAACCGGGATTGAAGCCTCTGATCTCGCCGGTCTCGCGCAGGTGCTGCTTGAGATCGCGCATCGCCACCGCTATGCCGATCGATTCGGGCGTGAACGGTCGTCCGGTGGGCCCAAGGACATGGACCCCGTTGGCCACGAGCCGAGCGGCAAGCAGCACGTCCGCTGTGATCGCGATGTCGTTTTGCGTCGCGTTCTCAACGATCCAGTCGTCGGCCGCGTCCGCACCCTTGGATACGACGACACTGCGTATCATCGGGTCGCGGGAAGGGCGAAGGCCGCCATTGGAAACGAAGGTCAGTATCAGCCCGTGGCGTTCGGCCACTCTCGTCGCCTCGTCCTTGACTGGGCAGGCGTCTGCATCGACGTAGATGTGGGGCGCCGCGATCATTGCACCGTCCGCAGGAATGCCAGCAACGCCGCGTCGTATCGGGCCGGGTCTTCCTTCCATGACAGGATGTGGTCGGCTCTGGTGCGTAGATACTCGCTCGGCGCGCTTCGCTTTTCCATCAGTTCGTCGGAAAGTTCGACGGGCACGATCCGGTCGCCGGCTCCGTGCGAAACGAAGATTGGGCCGTCGAAGGCGGCAAAGTCGCCGGTGGTGACCGCTTCGCGCAAGTCGAAAGGCTGGCGCTTTGCCGCAATCCACATGCCGCCTGTTGCAAGCAGGTCGGGCAGGGGCGCTCCCTCGCGCTTCATCGCCGACACGAGTATCGCCCGATAGTCGATGGCGGCGGCGTCAAGCACGACCGCCTTCACGCTGGCGGCATGTTCGGACCGCCGCAGAAACTGCCCGACGATGCCGCCACCCATGGATTCGCCAAGCAGAACCAGTGCGTCGGCGCCATTGTCGAGCGCGTATTGCGCAGCCGCCTCGAGGTCGCGCCATTCCGTCAGGCCGAAGGCGTAGCGTCCGTCCGGCGATGCGGGCGTGCCCTCGTCGTTGCGGTACGAGATGAGCATCGTCGCCATGCCCGCCTCATGAAACGCCGGGAGGAAGCGGTAGCCGTTCTCGCGCCGTCCGCCGATGCCATGCACCACGATACCCCATGTGCCGTCGAGTGTACCGCCCTGCGCCGGCACCAGCCACGCCGGCGCTGCACCAAGTTCCGTCTCCAGTGCGATCTCCTCGAACGGATAGCCATAAGCCTCCATGGGATTGCCGCGATAGCCGATGTCGGCCGCAGTTTCAGGTGTCGGCCAGCCGCTGTTTTGTGCGGTCGGTGCGCCCACGGTCAGGATGCGGTCTAGCGTGGTATAGGTCTGCCAGCTTCCATAGACGAAAAACACGGCGAACCCTGCAACCAGCGACGTTACTGCCCAAACCGCTACCCGCTTCAACATGCGACCCATTGAACCCCTGTCTGCCAAATCGGGCCACAGGATAGCGCGGCGGCGGGGAAGGTTCCATCCGTCCGGAAAGATGGCGCCGCCTTTGATGCCGAAGCGTTATGGGAGGTGGCAGCGCACCAGCCGTGCGGTGCCGTCCATGCCGGCCTGTCCTATCTCGATCGTGTTTTCGTCGGGCATGTCGAGTATGATCTGCCGGTCTTCCATCTCGCCTTCGGCGATGCATGAGGCAGCCAGCGTGGCCGTTCGATCGGTCATCGACGCCTCGGCGAAGTTGCAGACATTCTCGTGGCGGCGCATCGTGGTGGGTGTAATCACCGCCATCATCTCCACGGCTTCAACATCGATTCGCCCGCAGGACGATGTATCGCCGGCCCATACGCCAACATAGTCTGGCCCGACGCCGGCAGGTCCGGCCTGCGCCGCGGCGCGCGTGTCGGCCCTCAGGCGGTCGAGCGGAGGCAGTTCCGCCTGCGGATCGCCGGTTTCCGGCTCGATATCGGCGGTGGATTCGTCGATCCGCTGCTGCAGCAGTGCGACGCCCGTCTCGAAATCGCGCAGGGCCTGCCTTGTTATCTGGTCCAGCGATGCACCGATCTCGCGAGCGAGTTCGCCGGCGCGCTCGAGCGCCGGGCCCGAGTCCTCAAGCAGGCGCTCCGCCCGCTCCCGGGCGTCCCGGGTCAGTTCCTCCGCCCCTTGCAGGATTGCGTCGGCACCTTGACCGATACGGCGCATGGCGTCTTCCGAGCGGTCGTCTTCGCCGGGCACGGCGTTTGGCGCTTCCACTGCAGCGGGCGGCTCCTGCGACTGCACGACCGTTTCCTGCTCTTCCCCGCAAGCGGCAAGCGTGAGCAGGGAGATACCCGCCAGAAGAAGCAGGCCCTCGTTTCGGGTTTTCATGATCGCGACCTCGCCTTGGTGGAAACGCCCTTCAGCCCCGAAAATGCGCCGAGGCTGCGAGGGTTCCGTGACCGCGTCAGTAGACGACGACGGCGCGGATGGATTCGCCTGCGTGCATCAGGTCGAAACCCTTGTTGATCTCGTCCAGAGACAGGGTGTGCGTAATCATCGGGTCGATCTGGATTTTTCCGTCCATGTACCAGTCGACGATCTTCGGCACGTCGGTACGGCCGCGCGCTCCGCCGAAGGCCGTGCCCTTCCAGGTCCGCCCCGTGACGAGCTGGAATGGCCGCGTCGAGATTTCCTGGCCCGCGCCCGCGACGCCGATGATGATCGACTCGCCCCAGCCGCGGTGAGCGCATTCAAGGGCTTGGCGCATGACCTTTACGTTGCCGGTGCAATCGAAAGTGTAGTCTGCGCCACCGATATGGTCCGCGCCGCGCTTCGTCAGGTTGACGATATGCGAGACCACGTCGCCGTCGATCTCGGTGGGATTGACGAAATGGGTCATCCCGAAGCGCTCGCCCCACTCCTTCTTGGAGTTGTTGATATCGACGCCGATAATCATGTCGGCGCCAGCAAGCCGCAGGCCCTGGATGACGTTGAGGCCGATGCCGCCGAGGCCGAACACGGCCGCCGTAGCGCCGATCTCCACCTTGGCGGTGTTGATTACGGCCCCGATGCCGGTGGTGACCCCGCAGCCGATGTAGCAGATCTTGTCGAACGGTGCCTCAGGGTTGACCTTGGCTACCGCGATCTCCGGCAGGACCGTATGGTTGGCGAAGGTTGAGCAGCCCATGTAGTGAAAAATCTTGTCCTTGCCGATGGAAAACCGGCTGGTGCCGTCCGGCATCAGACCCTGGCCCTGCGTGGCGCGGATTGCGGTGCAAAGGTTGGTCTTGCGCGAAAGGCAGGACGGGCAGGAGCGGCATTCCGGCGTGTAGAGCGGGATGACGTGGTCGCCCTTCTTGACGCTGGTCACGCCGGGCCCGACATCGACCACGACGCCCGCACCCTCATGGCCGAGGATTGCGGGGAAGATGCCCTCCGGATCCGCTCCCGACAGGGTGAACTCGTCGGTGTGGCAGATGCCGGTCGCCTTGACCTCGATCAGCACCTCACCCTCGCGCGGCCCCTCAAGGTTCACTTCCATGATCTCGAGTGGCTTTCCAGCGGCAACGGCAACGGCGGCGCGGGTCTTCATGGCGATTCCTCAATGATGAATTTTTCGGGTACACGTTTTCAGGAATGAACCGGCGATTCAAGCCGGTGTACGACGAACGCGTGTTTGCGGGGCCCGAGCCATGCTGCACAACCTCCTTTTCGCAACCGTGCTGATCGGCACGACGGTGTTCGTCCACATGATCGGCCTGATGGCCGTCAGCAATGGAGCGAGCCGCCTTGCGGGCATGCTGCCCCTCGACCGCAGGCACACGCACATGCTGGCAATGGCGCTCGCGGCCCTTGGCATCTTTGGAGTTTTGGGTGCCCAGATCTGGATCTGGACCGCCGCCTATCTGGCCCTCGGCATCTTTCCGGATATCGAAAGCGCGCTCTATTTCTCTATCGCCACTTTCTGCACCTTGGGCTACGGCGATATCGTGCCGCCGGTCGGCTGGCGCGTGTTTTCGGCGCTTGAGGGCGTGAACGGCTTTCTGCTGATCGGCTGGTCGACCGCCTATCTCATAGCGCTCGGCATCCGCATCGGCCCGTTCGGCGCAGGGGAGCATTTTTGACCGGAATGCATGTTGGTAAGCTTGACCCGGCGGTGGACTCGGCCGGTTCCGTCACTGAAAATGGCGGGGATTCTGTCAAGGTATGATACGAGGAAGGTCGATGGCGATATCGGATGATCCGATACGGGCTGCCGCGCGCGGTGGGGCATCTGCGGCGAAGGCTGCTACCTTCGTGCATCTGCGTGTGCACTCGCAGTACTCGCTGCTGGAAGGCGCGCTGCCGCTGGGAAAGATCATCGGCCACGCCGTCAAGGACCGTGCACCGGCCATCGCCGTAACCGACACCAACAACCTCTTCGGCGCGCTCGAATTTGCGCAAAAGGCGTCCAAGGACGGCATCCAGCCCATTGTCGGTTGCCAGATGGACGTCGCATTCGGCGATGCCTCGGCAGACGCTTCGCGCCAGAATGGGGGCCGCAGGCAGGGGCCTGACGTGCAGCCGCTCGTGCTCATCGCGGCCAGCGAGGAGGGCTACGCCAATCTCGTGCGCCTTGTCTCGCGCGCCTATCTCGACGTGCCGGCCGGCGGGCCTGCGCATGTCGAGGCCGGATGGCTGGCGGAGCTTTCGAGCGGCGTCATCTGCCTGACCGGCGGTGAGCGGGGCCCCATCGGAACAGCACTCAGGACTGACCATCGCGCTCTTGCCGAGGCTCGACTGATCCAGCTGAAGCAGGCCTTCGGCGACCGGCTCTACGTCGAGTTGCAGCGCTTCAGGGGCTACGACAAGAGTATCGAAAACGCGGCGATAGACCTCGCCTACACGCACGACCTGCCGCTGGTCGCCACTAACGAGGCGTTCTTTCCAGCCGGCGACGATTACGAGGCGCATGACGCCTTGCTGGCGATCGCCGACGGCTCGGTCGTGGCGGTGGACGACCGCCGTCGGCTCACGCCCGACCACCACCTGAAATCGCAGGCTCAGATGATCGCGCTGTTCGCCGATCTGCCCGAGGCCGTTGCTTCCACGGTCGAGATCGCCAAGCGCTGCTCGTACTATCCGCAGACCCGCAACCCCATCCTGCCACGCTTCACCGGTGCCGACACGCAGAATCCCGATGAGGCGCTGGCCGCCGAGGCCGACGAGCTTGCAAGACAGGCCCGCGAGGGTCTTGAAGCGCGCCTCGCAGCACATGGCCCCACCACAGGGTATACCGAGCAGAACTACCGCGACAGGCTCGAATTCGAGATCGGCATCATCACGAAGATGGGGTTCCCCGGCTACTTCCTCATTGTTGCCGACTTCATCAAATGGGCCAAGGCGCACGACATACCCGTCGGTCCCGGCCGCGGTTCGGGCGCGGGCTCGCTGGTCGCTTACGCGCTGACCATCACCGACGTCGATCCGCTGCGCTTCTCGCTGCTGTTCGAGCGCTTCCTGAACCCCGACCGCGTGTCGATGCCGGACTTCGATATCGACTTCTGCCAGGACCGGCGCGAAGAGGTCATCCGCTATGTCCAGCAGAAGTACGGCCGCGACCAGGTCGGTCAGATCATCACCTTCGGGTCGCTGCAGGCGCGCGCCGTGCTGCGCGACGTGGGCCGCGTCTTGCAGATGCCTTACGGGCAGGTCGACCGGCTCTGCAAGATGGTGCCTGCAAACCCCGCCAATCCCGTGAAACTGAAAGACGCAGTGGAGGCCGAGCCGCGCTTTGCCGAGGAGGTGGAGAAGGAGCCGGTCGTCCAGAACCTGCTCGACATCGCCATGAAGCTTGAGGGGCTGTACCGCCACGCCTCCACGCACGCCGCCGGCATCGTCATCGGCGACAGGCCGCTGTCCGAACTGGTGCCGATGTACCGCGACCCGCGCTCCGACATGCCAGTCACCCAGTTCAACATGAAGTGGGTCGAGCAGGCGGGTCTGGTCAAGTTCGACTTCCTCGGCCTCAAGACGCTGACCGTGTTGGAAACGGCGGTAAAGCTGATCCGTCGCCGCGGCGTTGCTATCGACCTCGCAACCATCCCGCTGGACGATCCCGACACCTACGCGATGCTGTCGCGAGGTGAGGTGGTGGGGGTGTTCCAGGTGGAATCAGCCGGCATGCGCAAGGCGCTGATCGGCATGAAGCCCGACCGCATCGAGGACATCATTGCGCTGGTGGCGCTCTACCGGCCCGGCCCGATGGAGAACATCCCCACCTACAACGCGCGCAAGCACGGCGAGGAGGAGATCGCCTCGATCCACCCGATGATCGACCATCTCGTCAAGGAGACGCAGGGCGTCATCGTCTATCAGGAACAAGTGATGCAGATCGCGCAGGAACTCGCCGGCTATTCGCTCGGCGAGGCAGACCTTCTGCGCCGCGCCATGGGCAAGAAGATCCGCGCCGAGATGGACAAGCAGCGCGAGCGCTTCGTCACCGGCGCGATGGAGAAGGCGGTCTCCAAGCCGCAGGCGAACATGATCTTCGACCTGCTGGCCAAGTTCGCGGATTACGGCTTCAACAAGTCGCACGCGGCCGCCTACGCCATCGTCTCCTACCAGACCGCCTATCTGAAGGCGCACTATCCGGTCGAGTTCCTCGCGGCCTCCATGACGCTCGACATGAACAACACCGACAAGCTGGCGGACTTCAGTGCCGACGCGATGCGCCTGGGCATCGACGTCGTGCCGCCGTCCGTGAAGACGTCGCACAGGCCGTTCGAGGTGGGCGATAACCGCATCTTCTACTCGCTCGCCGCCATCAAGGGCGTGGGCGAAGCGGCCGTCGATCACATCGTGGAGAAGCGCAACGAGCGGCCGTTCGAGAGCCTTGAGGATTTCTGCTCGCGGGTAGACCCGCGCATCGTCGGCAAGCGCGTCTTTGAAAGCCTGATCGCGGCCGGCGCGTTCGACTGCTTCGGCTACGACCGAGCTTCGCTCATGGCGGGGCTGGAGCGCATGATGGGCATGGCCGCCCGCGCGCAGGAAAACGCCGCTTCCGGCCAGACCGACATTTTCGGCGCGGCCCTCGGCGCGCAGCCGGAGAAGCTGGTACTGCCGGCCTGCGACGCGTGGCTGCCGGCCGAACGTCTGCATCGCGAGTTCGCGGCGGTCGGTTTCTATCTCTCCGCCCACCCGCTCGACGAATACAAGGCCCTGCTGGAAAAGATGCGGGTGCAGAACTGGGCGGAATTCCAGGTCGCCGTGAAGCGCGGCGCGACTGCCGGCCGCCTTGCCGGCACCATCACCTCCAAGCAGGAGCGCAAGACCCGCACCGGCAACAAGATGGGCGTGGTGAACTTCTCCGACACGACCGGCCAGTTTGAGGCGGTGCTGTTTTCTGAGGCGCTGGCGCAGTTCCGCGACGTGCTGGAGCCCGGCCGCTCGGTCGTCATCACCGTCGCTGCGGAAGACCGGCCGGAAGGCGTGAACCTGCGCATCCAGACGGCACAGGCGCTGGAGGACGAGGCCGTCCGCCACCAGAAGGAAATGCGCATCTACCTGCGCGACCCGGCCCCCCTTGGCGGCATCGCCAGCCAGCTCTCCGTGCGCGGCGAGGGGCAGGTCAGCTTCATCGTCATCAAGCCGGAAGGGCAGGGCGAGATCGAGATATCGCTGCCCGACCGCTACCGCATCACCCCCCAGATCGCCTCGGCCATGAAAGCCGTGCACGGTGTGGTGGACGTGGAACTGGTTTAGGGGGCGACTTCGAGGCCAAAAGCGGACAACTGCCCTCTGTCGGCCAAATAACTAATTGGGACGTTCGACGCAGCACGCTGTAAACCAGATGCGCATCGCTGACGCTCTGGCGCTATAGGCCCTTATTGCTGCGCGAACTGGTTGCCAGTTTCTCGACCAGATCGGCAGCGATGGGCTTGCTCGCCGAGAACGTGACGCCCGTCTTGGTCGCCTTCAGTTTCAACGAGGCAATCTCGTCGGCATGGACGGCAATTGCGGCCGGATCGACATAGAGACCGCACTGTTTGCTGAACGCAGCATAGCCGGCGATGATCGTTTCTCGGATCTGAAATCCCGGCATGCCGTACTTGACGACTTCAATCGCATCCGGGAGTGCACGCGAAAGCTGCGCTCGAAGTTGACCAAGCACGGAGCGAAACTGCTCCGGTGCGGCGGCAATATAGGCGTCATGACTATCGATGGACATACTGCGAGTATGGCCTCAGCCTCATTCCCGCTCAAGGGCGGGCTAAAGCGCGCTCTCCGATCCCTCGCTCACCCGCGCAGCTTGTCCTTCTGCGTGATGAGGCGCGCCGAGTTCTGCCCGGAAAAATAGCTCCACAGCCAGCTGATCGACACCATGAGCCGCGAGCGCGCGCCGATGAGGAAATAGATGTGGGCCACGCCCCAGACCCACCACGCCAGCCGTCCCTTCATGCTGAACCGCCCGAAATCGATGATCGCCGCATTCTGTCCAACGGTGGCGAGGTCGCCCATATGGCTGTAGCGAAATGGAGGCTGCGCGGGCTTGCCCGCAAGCCGCGCCCGGATGGTGCGCGCGGCATACGTTCCCTGCTGCTTGGCCGCAGGCGCGATGCCCGGCACCTGCCTGCCGCCCGATTCCACGTGGGCCGTGTCGCCGAGCACGAAGATCGCGGGATCGCCCGGCAGGGTCAGGTTCTCGCTCACCTTGACGCGGCCTGCCTTGTCGGCCTCCGCATCAAGCCATTCGCGCGCGGGTGAAGCCTGCACGCCTGCGGCCCAGATGATTGTGCGCGCGGCGACAGGCTCGCCATCGAGGACGATGCCGTCGGCGGAGCAGTCCGTGACGGGCTTGCCGGTTCGGATCTCGACACCGCGTTTCCTCAGCGCGCTCGTGGCATAGCCGGCAAGGTCTTCCTTGAAGCTCGGCAGGATGCGTTTGCCTGCCTCAACCAACATGACGCGTGCGCGGTGGGTGTCGATGCGGCGAAATTCGCGCGGGAGGATGCGATGGGCCAACTCTGCGATGATGCCGGCAAGCTCTACGCCTGTGGGTCCCGCGCCGATCACGACGAAGGTCATCAGCGCCTCGCGCTCCGCCTCGTCGTCGATGATCTCGGCACGCTCGAAGGCCATAAGGATGCGCCGGCGGATGGTTGTTGCATCCTCCAGAGTTTTCAGACCCGGCGCATCGACCTCCCAGTGGTCATTGCCGAAATAGGCGTGGCGGGCGCCGGTTGCGATCACCAGCGTATCGAAAGGCACGCGGCCGGCATCCTTCAGGATGACCTCGCGCTTCTCGCGGTCCACACCCTCCACCGTCGCCAGCAGCGTAGTCACGTCCTTGCGCGAGCTGACCACCCGGCGGATCGGCCACGCGATGTCAGACGTGGCGAGCAGCGTGGTGGCCACCTGATAGAGCAGCGGCTGAAACAGGTGGTGGTTGCGCTGGTCGATCAGCGTGATGTCGCACCCCGCCGCCTTGAGGTCCCGCACCATCTGAAGGCCGGCAAAGCCCGCACCCACCACCACGACCCTGTGCTTCATGCGCGCGCCTCCGTGACGACTCGTTTCGCCTGTCTGCCCAAGCCGTTTAGCATCCATGGCGCGGGCATGGCACCCGAAGGGCGTATCGTACGCGGGTTAGTTGCATCGGGTATGCGGTTCATCCGTTTGGATAGGTTTGAGAGCGGCGAGGTGGCGGGCATGATTGCTGATCGGGATAGAAGCAACGGGCGGTCATGCAAGATGTTCATCAGGTTCAGCCCTTAATTGGTTTCGGGTTGGGGCGCCTTCACCATGTTCTTTCAAGACGTCAGCGGGAACGCATCGTCCGCGGGGCGGTAGATGCAGGGCTGACGCATCTCGACCTCGCGCCGGCCTATGGCGACGGGCTTTGCGAGGCGGAAACGGGACGTGTATTGCAGGGGCGGCGCATGCAGGTGTCGCTGGCCACCAAGTTCGGCATACCGGCCGGCGCTTTGGGCGGGCGCAACACGACCTTCTATTTCGCCAGCAAGTTCCTGCGCCGCACCTTTTCACCTTCCTATGGCGGCGAATACGGCCTACGCGACTTTTCGACGGAAACGGCGATCCGCAGCGTCGAGCAGTCGCTGCGGCGGCTGCGGACCGATTATCTCGACTGCCTGTTCTTTCATGAACCGCGCGGGCTTGCCGACCTGCCGGCCGTGCTCGAAACCGTCGAAGCGATGGAGAGGTTGAAGCGTGACGGCAAGGTGCTGCGCTTTGGCGTGTCCGCTTCAACCGACTATTTCCTCGCCTGCGGCGGCGGATCCATGGTGGGCGATATGGTCCAGTTCGAGGTTGCCGACACTTCGCCGGCGCTGGTTGATCAGGTCGCCAAGGGCAAGCGCACCTCCGCCTTCGGGCTCCTCCGGTTTCTCATCGGCCACGGCGAGGGCCCGCCGCGGGGCGGACGTTTCGACTACCGAAGGGTTCTCGAGTGGTTCTTCGGTCGCTATCCGGCAACGATGCCGATCCTTGCCAGCAACCGGCCCGAAGAGATCGCGCGACTGGGGCGTGCCGTGCGCGATCTGCCCGCCGGGCTGGCGATGGGTTCCGGCTGTCCGCACCAGGCCCCTACGATACCATTTCGTGCGAGACGGCTTCCTTCGCAACGAAACGGGCCAGACGCACCGCTAGCGCAATCGCGCTGAGGGTCGGATTTGCCTGCCCCGAGGTGGGGAATACGGCGCTGCCGGCGACGAAGAGGTTGGCGCTGCCGAAGACGCGGCAGTTGCGGTCCACCACGCCGAGCCGCGCGTTTTCGCCCATGCGCAGCGTTCCGATCTGGTGGACACCGTCCCCGGCCTGCTCAAGCACCTGCTCCAGCCGCTGCTGCGGCGCATCTCGCCACAAGAGTTCGCCTAGCCGGTTCTGCTCCAGCCAGCGGGCGAGCAGTTCATGCGTCCGCACGATCGATACCGCATCCGCCTCGCTGAACTGCAGGTCGAGGATCGCCTTGGGCATGCCGTAGGCGTCGCGTTCATGCGACAGCCGGATGCGCGACCACGGCTGCGGCAGGTGCTCGCCATGATAGTGCAGGACGTAGCGCCTTGCAGGATTGCGCAGATGCAGCCCCGGCAGGCGTTGCCGCGCCAGAAAGCGCCGATAGAGAAAGCGGGGCAGGGTGGTCGCAATAGCCGGCAGCCCCAATGCGATGTTGCGCAGGTGCGCGGCGTGGTTACCGCCATCGCCGATGTTGATGCGGCGCAGCGACTCGCTCACCAGCCTCCGGCCGAGCGGTGGGATCGACAGTGCCGTATAGGCCATCGACAGCACGGGGTCACGATGCGCCGCATCGCGCATTGGCGGCAATGTCGGCCAGAAAGCGATGTTGGTCAGGCCCTCCCGCGCCTGTAGCGCGTCGCTTGCCACTATGCGCCGCCGTGCATAGGCCCTGTCTTCTCCAAGGAAGAAGTCGAAGCTGCTGTCTAGTGCGGCATCCTTGAAGCGGATGTCCGCCAGCGTGCCCGACAGGTGCCCCATGTAGTAGCGGCCGAGCGGGCCAGCCTCTCCGCCAAAGCGCTCGGGCGCATTTGCCTGCGCCGCAAGCAGCAGCCTGGTCGTCTCCACCCCGCCGCAGGCGAGAACCACGGCGCGGCAGCGCAGCAGACCCCTGACGCCATCGCGCTGGCGCACCTCCAGCCCCAAGACGGTACCGTTCTGCGAGAAACGGATTTCGGTGACCGTGACACCGAGCACGGCGGTAATGCGATCCGAAGACGCGATCTCGTCTGCATAGGCCTTGAGGAAGCTAGGCGGGTCGGCAAACCGCATCAGCCGGTCGGTGCTGAAGGCCGTATCCGCAATCGGCGCATTCAGCCTGTTTGTGAAACCGTCCCCGCAGTGTGCATAGCGGCAGGCGGCCGGCAGATGCTCGGCGAACTCTGCGTAAGTAATTGGCCATGGGGCATCGCCGGTGACGGAACGTCTTTCGAAATCCACCGCATCGAGCGGCACGCACCCGGCTCCCCACAGGTTGGACGTCCCGCCGAAGCGCCGCTGCACAACTAGCGCCATGTCGGCATTGCGGCGCGGATCGACGCGTATCGCGTCCGAGAGTTGCTGAGTGGCCGGATCGACCTGCATCGTGCCCGATTCCAGCACGGTGACCGAATGGCCGAGCTTTGCCATTTCCATGGCGGCCACGAGCCCAACCGGCCCGGCGCCGACCACACAGACATGATGCGCGCGTGCGAATAGCGCCTCGTTACCTTCAATCAGCATGCCTGTTACGGTTCTGATGTTGCTCCCGACATCTTCGGTAGCCAAGCAGCGCGTTGCTTGCCAGCAGACCAAAAGGATAGTGAATGCGCGCGGCATAGTCGAAATGGGTATGCAGGGCGGGACAGTGTCCGGGCCGTGCACTTGCTTGACTAAATCCCGTTTGTGGGAAATATTCCCGAATATGGGAAACGACGTACTCAATGCATCTGAAATAGACCGGCTCATTGGACAGCGGCTCAAGGCGTTACGCGCCGAGCGGGCGTGGTCTCTTGATGAACTGGCGGCCGAAAGCGGGGTCAGCCGGGCAACTCTGTCGCGGCTGGAAAACGCAGAGGTGAGCCCCACGACCGCGGTGTTGGGAAAGCTGTGCGCCGCCTACGGCATGACGCTGTCGCGGCTGATGCGCATGGTGGAGGACACGTTCGCGCCAATGGTTCCTCGGCAAGAGCAACCGGTGTGGCGTGACGAGGAAAGCGGTTTTCTGCGGCGTTCGATTTCACCGCCTTCGAGCGCGCTGGCGGGCGAAGCGCTGGAATGCACGTTGGAGGCGGGTTGCAGCCTTGCCTACGACCGGCCGCCGCGGCCGGGCCTCGAACATCATCTCTGGCTGCTGGAAGGCAAACTCGAAGTCACCGTGCAAGGTCGCTCTCACCACATGCGACCCGGCGATAGCCTTCGCTACCAGCTTTTCGGCACCAGCGTTTTCACCACGCCGCCGGGTTGCGGCGCCCATTATGTTCTCTTCATGGTATGACACAGATGACGGAAATTTCCTCCATAGCTATCTCCGCCTTGTCGGCGCAGGAGGCCGAACAGCGGATCGGCGATCTCGCCGCACTGATCCATGCCTGCGTTCACGACGGCGCAAGCATCAGCTTCGTGCTGCCGTTTTCCCTAGGCCAGGCCGAAGCCTTCTGGCGTGACAAGGTGCTCCCCGGTCTGCTCGTCGGCGGCGCGGTACTGCTGGCCGCAGAAGATGAAGGCCGCATCGTGGGTACTGTGCAACTCGACCACGACACGCCGCCAAACCAACCCCACCGCGCCGAAGTGCGCAAGCTTCTGGTGCACCCCGAATTTCGCCGGCGCGGCATAGCTAGAGCGCTCATGACTGAGCTGGAGAGGCATGCGCGCGGTCTCGACCGCAGCCTGCTGACGCTCGATACCCGCACTGGTGACCGCGCCGAACCGCTATACAGCTCGCTCGGCTACGAGACGGTCGGCGTGATACCACGCTTTTGCCGCGATCCCTTCGATGCCGGCAAGCTGGACAGCACGACTATCATGTACAAGACTCTGTAGGCGCGGTGGCCAAGGCACGGCCGGCCGTTCCGGTTTTTGCCGCAATCTGTGCTAAAACGGCTCCGGGATTCGCGAGAAAGCGACATTCAGGAGAGGGTTTCCATGATGAAGAAGTTGATGATCGGCGCGGCTGCCGGCGTGTTTCTGGCTGGCTGCACCACCAACCCCTACACGGGCGAGCAGCAGGTTTCGCGTACTGCTGGCGGCGCGGCGCTTGGCGCGCTGGCAGGTGCTGGCCTCGGCATGCTGGCCGGCGGCGACGACCGCCGCAACGCGCTGATCGGCGCCGGCATCGGCGCGCTCGCCGGCGGCGCCGTTGGCTCCTACATGGACCAGCAGGAAGCTGAACTGCGCGGGTACCTGCAGGGCACCGGCGTCTCGGTGACGCGTAACGGCGATCAAATCGTACTCAACATGCCGTCCAACATCACCTTCGCTACCGATCAGGACCAGGTGATGCCGAACTTCCACAACACGCTGAACGCCGTGGCGCTGGTACTGAACAAGTACAACCGCACGCTGGTCGACATCAACGGCCACACGGACTCGACTGGCAGCCTGCAGCACAACCAGGCGCTTTCGCAGCGCCGTGCATCGTCTGTCGCCAACTATCTGGTGCAGCAGAACGTGGACGGCCGCCGCTTTGCCATCAACGGTTTCGGCCCGTCGCAGCCCGTTGCCACCAACGCGACGCCGGAAGGGCGCGCCCAGAATCGCCGCGTCGAAATCTATCTCTCGCCGATCACCTGAGCCGGAAGCATCGCGCTGGCGTGACTGCCGGCCCGACGCATAGGGTGGATCATATCAGGGGCGCCGCCGCTTTGCCGGTGGCGCCTTCTTTGTCCGGGCATGGTGCGTAACGAATCGACTGGGCGGGCGGGTTGCGAAATCACGTACTCGTGCGGGCTGCGACAATGCGCGCCCTAGAACGTTTCGGATAGGACAAAAATAGAACAAATCAAAATTATCAAGTAATAACAATACCGTAGGTGCTATTGCCAAAAGGGAACAAAAAAGGTACAAAAAACTCAGGGACACCGGACTGACCGGCTTCGCTGACGACCAAGGGGTAAGGTACTATGGCACAGAATTCATTGCGGCTTGTTGAGGACGGTTCGGTGGACAAATCAAAGGCTCTGGATGCGGCGCTCTCGCAGATCGAGCGGGCTTTCGGCAAGGGCTCGATCATGCGGCTGGGGGCTAACGAGCAGGTGGTCGAGATCGAGACGGTCTCGACGGGCTCTCTCGGCCTCGACATCGCGCTGGGCGTCGGCGGCCTGCCCAAGGGACGCATCATCGAGATTTACGGCCCGGAAAGCTCCGGCAAGACGACCATGGCGCTGCATACGGTGGCCGAGGCGCAGAAGAAGGGTGGCATCTGTGCGTTCGTCGATGCGGAGCACGCTCTGGACCCCGTCTATGCCCGCAAGCTGGGCGTGGATCTGGAAAACCTGCTGATCTCGCAGCCCGACACGGGCGAGCAGGCGCTGGAGATTTGCGACACGCTGGTGCGCTCTGGCGCGATCGACGTGCTGGTGATCGACTCGGTTGCAGCCCTTACGCCGCGGGCAGAGATCGAGGGCGAGATGGGCGATTCCCTGCCGGGCCTTCAGGCCCGCCTGATGAGCCAAGCGCTGCGCAAGCTAACGGCTTCCATCTCCCGCTCGAACTGCATGGTGATCTTCATCAACCAGATCCGCATGAAGATCGGCGTGATGTTCGGCTCGCCCGAGACGACGACAGGCGGCAACGCGCTGAAGTTCTACGCCTCGGTCCGTCTCGACATCCGGCGCATCGGCGCGGTGAAAGATCGCGACGAGGTCGTGGGCAACCAGACACGCGTGAAGGTGGTCAAGAACAAGCTCGCTCCGCCCTTCAAGCAGGTCGAATTCGACATCATGTATGGCGAGGGCGTATCGAAGACGGGCGAACTGGTCGATCTCGGCGTCAAGGCCGGCATCGTGGAGAAGTCGGGGGCCTGGTTCTCATACAACTCCCAGCGTCTCGGCCAGGGGCGCGAGAACGCGAAGCTGTTCCTGCGCGACAACCCTGAGACCGCCCGCGAGATCGAACTGGCGCTGCGCCAGAATGCCGGGCTGATTGCCGAGAAGTTCCTGGATAATGGCGGTCCCGGCGATCAGGACGGCAATGATGTCGATGAGGCTTCCGGCATGTAAGCTGCCGCGCCTGTTGCATGGTCCAGCCGTCGGCGCTTCCGCGTCGGCGGCTTTTTCGTTTGTTCGCGCCTCTGCGGGATTTCTGGACAGCCGGATTCGCGAACGTTAAAAGCCATCTCCACATTCTTTCCATTGCCGCGAACCATCGCGGTTTTTCACGAAGGCATCAGCATGAGTGGCGTCAACGATATCCGGTCGACCTTCCTCGACTACTTCCGCAAGAACGGGCACGAGGTTGTGGCCTCCAGCCCGCTCGTGCCCCGTAATGACCCGACGCTGATGTTCACCAATGCCGGCATGGTGCAGTTCAAGAACGTCTTCACCGGTCTCGAAACGCGCCCCTATGTCCGAGCCACGACTGCACAGAAGAGCGTGCGAGCCGGCGGCAAGCACAACGATCTCGACAATGTCGGTTACACCGCGCGCCATCTCACCTTCTTCGAGATGCTCGGCAATTTCTCGTTCGGCGACTACTTCAAGGAGCAGGCTATCGAGCTTGCCTGGAACCTCATCACGAAGGATTTCGGCCTACCGAAGGACAAGTTGCTGGTCACCGTCTACCACA
Organism: Neoaquamicrobium microcysteis; assembly: GCF_008180155.1. GTDB lineage: Bacteria > Pseudomonadota > Alphaproteobacteria > Rhizobiales > Rhizobiaceae > Aerobium > Aerobium microcysteis. Next base: position 279,947 of record NZ_VSZS01000065.1, read on the forward strand.
CCGACGACGAGGCGGCCGACTACTGGAAGAAGATCGCGGGCTTTTCCGACGACAGGATCATTCGCATCCCCACCAGCGACAATTTCTGGGCGATGGGCGATACCGGCCCGTGCGGCCCGTGCTCGGAGATATTCATCGATCGCGGCGAGCATATCTGGGGCGGACCTCCGGGAAGTGCGGAGGAGGATGGCGACCGGTTTCTAGAGTTCTGGAACCTCGTCTTCATGCAGTTCGAGCAGACGGAACCCGGCGTGCAGGTGCCGCTGCCGCGCCCGTCCATCGACACAGGCATGGGGCTGGAGCGTATGGCGTCGATCCTGCAGGGGGTCGAGAGCGTCTTCGAGACCGATCTGTTCCGTCACCTTATTGATGCTACGGCTTCCGCGCTCGGCAAGGGGCCGGCCGCGGACAATGTCGCTTCGTATCGTGTGATCGCAGACCATCTGCGCTCATCCTGCTTCCTGATCGCTGATGGTGTGCTGCCGTCAAACGAGGGCCGCGGCTATGTGCTGCGCCGCATCATGCGTCGCGCGATGCGCCACGCTCAGCTTCTGGGTGCCGGCGATCCGCTGATGCACAAGCTCGTTCCCGCGCTGCTGAGCGAGATGGGATCGGCCTATCCCGAACTGGTGCGCGGTGAAGCGCTGATTTCCGAAACGTTGAAACTCGAGGAAACGCGATTCCGCAAGACGTTGGCACGCGGGCTGGGGCTGCTGGAAGACGCGACCCAGACTCTCGGCAAGGGTGATCGCCTCGATGGCGAGACGGCCTTCAAGCTCTACGACACCTACGGCTTCCCGCTCGATCTCACGCAGGATGCGCTGCGCCAACGCGGCATTTCCGTCGATCTCGATGCTTTCAACGTCGCGATGGAAAAGCAGAAGGCCGAGGCGCGAGCCAACTGGGGCGGCTCCGGTGAAGCGGCCACCGAGCGCGTGTGGTTCTCGGTGCGCGACCGTGTCGGTGCTACGGAATTTCTCGGCTACGAGACGGAGAGTGCCGAGGGCGTTGTCACGGCGCTGGTAAAGAATGGTACCGAAGCCGCCGATGCCAGCGAAGGCGAAAGCGTCGCCGTCGTCGTCAACCAGACGCCTTTCTACGGCGAGTCGGGCGGTCAGGTCGGCGATACGGGAACGATTGCAGGCGAAGGATTCTCCATCGACGTGACCGACACGCAGAAGAAGGGCGAAGGCGTCTTCGTCCATCTCGGCAGGGTTGCCTCAGGCTCGGTCAAGGTCGGCGCCGCGGTGGAAATGAAGGTGGACCGCGCGCGCCGCATGAAAATCCGCTCGAACCACTCGGCGACGCATCTGCTACACGAGGCGCTACGCGAGGTGCTGGGCACGCACGTCGCCCAGAAGGGCTCGCTCGTGGCGCCCGAGCGGCTGCGCTTCGATTTCTCGCATCAGAAGCCGATTTCGGCCGAAGAAATGGAAAAGATCGAGGCCTACGCCAACGAGATCGTGCTTCAGAACGCGCCGGTTACCACGCGCCTGATGGCGGTTGACGATGCAATTGCCGAGGGCGCGATGGCGCTCTTCGGTGAGAAATATGGCGACGAGGTGCGCGTCGTGCGCATGGGCACGTCGCTGCATGGCGACAAGGCCGGCAAGCCCTATTCGGTGGAACTGTGCGGAGGCACGCATGTCGGCGCCACCGGAGACATCGGTCTTGTGCGGGTTGTGGCCGAAAGCGCGGTCGCGTCGGGTGTGCGCCGCCTCGAGGCGCTGACCGGCGAGGCGGCGAGGCTGCATCTCGACGAGCAGGACCGGCGCCTCAAGGCTGCGGCGGCTGCGCTGAAAGTCGCGCCGGCCGATGTCGTTTCGCGGTTGGAGGCCGTGCTGGACGAGCGCAAGAAGCTTGAACGCGAACTGGCCGATGCGCGCAGGAAGCTGGCGCTCGGCGGGGGCTCCGCTTCGGCAGGCGCTGACGAAGGCGAGAGCGTCGCAGGCGTAGGCTTTCTCGGTCGGGTGGTTTCGGGCGTCTCGCCGAAAGACCTCAAGCCGCTCGCCGATGAGGGCAAGAAATCGCTCGGCTCCGGCGTGGTTGTTTTCGTCGGTACGGCTGAAGATGGCAAGGCGAGCGTTGTGGTAGGCGTGACAGACGATCTGACCGACCGTTTCTCGGCCGTTGATCTCGTGCGCGCGGCTTCTGCCGCAATCGGCGGCCAGGGAGGCGGCGGGCGGCCCGACATGGCTCAGGCAGGCGGCCCGGATGGCGCCCGGGCCGGCGAGGCGATCGACGCGGTCAAGGCTGTTCTGGCGGCCTGACTGGCAGGCAATAAAAGGCCGCCTCGAAGGCGGCCTTTTACTGAGGATCGTCAGATCAGTCGGTCCAGATTTCCATGCTGCTTACCGCGGCAGGATCGGCATTCAGGACCAACCGGTTGTTTTCAAGGCTGAACTGGTCGATCGGGATAACGACGTCCTGATCGGCATAGCCGCCGTTGCCTTCGAAATCCACTACCAGAGCCGTGGGCGTGCTTGCATCGGGGCCGACGACTTCCTCGACCTCGCCGATTTCCGTGCCGGCAGCGTCGTAAACGTCCCAGTCATCGACCTGATCCGCCGTCGCGCTGAAGGCGGGCACCTGCACGCGATCGTCGATCTCGACCCAGGTGCTTTGCGCGAACGCGGCTCCGGCCATGAGGCCGGTGGCTGCCAGGGCAATCGGGATTCTTCTTGAAAACATGTCATCGCTCCGTTTCGAATTGCATGGTCGAAATGCGCGAAAGCGCCAAAAGTTCGCCCGGCTTCGCCGATAACGCCCTTGTGTAACGCCGCAGGCCTGCGTCAGGCAGTCGGCTGCGTCGCGATGAACGATGGACGCGTGGATATCCGCTCCCACCATTCGCACAGAAGCGTGAAGTCAGCCAGCATGGCGCGGCCTTCAGGCGCCTTGACGAAATAGGCCATCACCGGCGCGGCATGGAGATCGGCGAGCGTCAAATCTCCGTCGCACAGCCAACTCCCCGGCTGGAGCGATGCCGACAATGCGGCGAGGCATGTCCGAGCGCGGGGCAGGGCGGCTGCAATAGCCGCCTCGTCGGAAGGCTTGCCGTCGCGTGGCTTGCTGACACGCTCGACATAGATATCCCAGACCAGCGTGCGGTAGGCATATGCGTCGATAAGACCGACGATCTGGTTCATCGTCGCGCGCTCGCGCGCAAGCGCCGGTTGCAGGCGAGGGCCGTCGAAGGCATCGTCTATGTACCGGGTGATGGCCGCGGTTTCGTAAAGCCGCAGGGCGTCGTGCTCGAAGGTCGGGATTTTGCCGAACGAGTGCAGATCCCGATACCACGCCGGCGGGCCGCCGGGTGCGAAGACGTCGACCGGAACGAGTTCGTGGTCGACGCCCTTTTCGATGAGGGCAAGCCGGGCGATGCGCACATAGACACTGTAGTCCGCGCCGTAGAGCCTCGGCTTGCCGTCCATGGCCGTCAGGCGGCCATGGCCTTCTTGAGGTTCTCGTCGATCTTGTCGAGGAAGCCGGTGGTCGAGAGCCAGGGCTGGTCAGCGCCGATAAGCAGCGCCAGATCCTTGGTCATGAAGCCCGATTCGACGGTCTGGATGCAGACCCGCTCGAGCGTATCTGCAAAGCGCTTGAGTTCGTTGTTGTTGTCGAGCTTGGCGCGGTGCGCCAGGCCACGGGTCCAGGCAAAGATCGACGCGATTGAGTTGGTCGAGGTTTCCTCGCCCTTCTGGTGCTGGCGGTAGTGGCGGGTGACGGTGCCATGCGCGGCCTCGGCCTCGACAGTCTGGCCATCCGGCGTCATCAGCACGGATGTCATCAGGCCGAGCGAGCCGAAGCCCTGCGCCACGGTGTCGGACTGCACGTCGCCGTCATAGTTCTTGCACGCCCAGACATAGCCACCCGACCACTTGAGGCTGGCAGCGACCATGTCGTCGATGAGGCGGTGCTCGTACCAGATCTTCTTTTCCTTGAAGGCGGCCTCGAACTCGGCCTCGTAGACCTGCTGGAAGATGTCCTTGAAGCGGCCGTCATAGACCTTGAGGATGGTGTTCTTCGTGGACAGATACACGGGCCATCCGCGCAGCAGGCCGTAGTTGAGCGAGGCGCGCGCGAAATCGCGGATCGATTCGTCCAGATTGTACATGCCCATGGCGACGCCAGCTGCCGGTGCGTCGAACACCTCGTGCTCGATCACCTGACCGTCCTCGCCGACAAACTTCATCGACAACTTGCCCTTGCCGGGGAACTTGAAGTCGGTCGCGCGATACTGGTCGCCATAGGCGTGGCGGCCGACGACGATCGGCTTGGTCCAGCCGGGCACGAGACGTGGCACGTTCTTCATGATGATCGGCTCGCGGAAGATGGTGCCGCCCAGAATGTTGCGGATCGTACCGTTGGGCGACCGCCACATCTTCTTGAGGCCAAACTCCTCGACGCGTGCCTCGTCAGGCGTGATGGTGGCACATTTGACGCCGACGCCATACTTCTTGATCGCCTCCGCAGCGTCGATCGTGATCTGATCGTCCGTCGCGTCGCGGCTCTCCATGCCGAGGTCGTAATATTTCAGGTCGATATCAAGGTAGGGGTGGATCAGCTTGTCCTTGATGAACTGCCAGATGATGCGGGTCATCTCGTCGCCGTCGAGCTCGACGACTGGATTTTCCACCTTGATCTTCGCCATGAGAAATGCCTCGTTTCTGGAGTTGGGACGAACCGTCCCGCTGGGTTCGACTTGGATTTGCGGCCCCTATAGCATCGTGTGCGGGGAAGGCAAAGCCATGCGGCGAGCCGAAATCCGCAGGCAGGGAAGGCTGGCGCCGAAATGAGATTCCGGTTCGAGAGGCACGACGCCGGCGACGTTTCGCTCCACGTCGCGATGCTCGGCGACCACGACAAACCGCTAGTCATCTGCCTGCATGGCTTTCCCGAATACTGGGCGGCTTGGGCCGGCGTTATGAAAGAGCTCGCGGCAGATTTTTTTCTTGTCGCGCCGGATCAGCGCGGCTTCAACCTTTCTTCCTGCCCCGCCGGAGTGGAGAACTATCGCGTCAGGCATATGGTCGCGGATCTGGCTTCGCTCGCCGACAGGTTGTCGCCGGCAAGGCCGTTCGTTCTGGCGGGCCACGACTGGGGTGCGTCGGTCGCCTATGCATACGCCATGGCGCATCCGAACCGGCTGTCGCATCTGGTCATTGCTAACGGTGTGCACCCCGTCTGCTTCCAGCGCGCAATCCTCGAAGACGAGGGCCAGCGACAGGCAAGCCAGTACATAAACCGGTTGCGCGCAGACGATGCGGAAACGCTGTTGTCGCAGGATGACAACCGCAGGCTGCTGCGCATGATCGAAGGTTTCTCCAGCGCCGGCTTCATGGACGAAGCGATGCGCTGCGCATACCGCGAAGCCTGGTCGAAAGAGGGCGTGCTCACCGGCATGCTGAACTGGTATCGCGCCTCCCCGCTGGTGGTCCCCGCAGTGGGCGGGAAGGGGAAAAGCGCGATGATCCTCGATATGCCAGAGGAGCATTTCGCCATCAGGATGCCGCATCTGGTGATATGGGGCGAGGCCGATCAGGCGCTTCGTTCTTCGTGCCTGGAAGGGCTGGACCGTTTTGCGCCCGATCTGACCGTCGAGCGCGTTTCCGATGCCGGGCACTGGATATTGCACGAACAGCCGAAACGGGTGGCGCAGGCGATCCGCGACTTCGCCGCGCGGTGAGCCGTTCCGTTTTTGCGCAAACTGTGCGAGTGAGCGGCTTTGCGATGCGGAGACAGGAATGGCAGGCACGGACCACGTGCGACGGATGATAAAGGAAGGGCCGGCGATCGTGCTGGTCGAGCCTCAGCTTGGCGAGAATATCGGCATGGTTGCGCGCGCCATGGCCAATTTCGGGCTTGCGGAGTTGCGCCTTGTAAACCCGCGCGATGGCTGGCCAAGCGAAAAGGCGAGGGCGGCCGCCTCGAAGGCCGATCATGTGATAGACGGCGTGGCCGTGTTCGATACGTTGCCGGAAGCCATTGCCGACATGAACTACGTGATCGCGACGACGGCCCGTGAAAGGGACGGTTTCAAGCCCGTGCGCGGGCCAGTGGAGGCCGGCCGCATACTGCGAGACCGCTTCGCTTCCGGCCAGAAGACGGCCATCCTGTTCGGGCGCGAGCGTTTCGGCCTCTACAATGAAGAGGTCGGGCTGGCCGATGAGATCGTCACCTTTCCCGTCAATCCAGCCTTCGCGTCGCTCAACATTGCGCAGGCCGTGCTGCTGATGTCGTATGAGTGGATGAAATCGGGACTGGAAAGCGAGACGGCGACGCCGTTTTCAGGCCCGCAAATGAAGCCGGCCCCCAAGGCGGCGCTGCAGGGGCTGTTCGATCATCTGGAGCAGGCGCTGTCCGCACGCGGCTATTTCCGGCCTCCGGCCAAGAAGCCCAAGATGGTGGATAATCTGCGTGCGGTTCTGACACGCCCCGCTTTTGCGGAAGCCGAGATCAAGGTGCTGCGCGGCATCGTCGCCTCACTCGACTATTTCTCGCCCAAGGAACCGCGGGGCGCCGCCTATCCCGATCGCAAGGCCAAGGCGGACGCCAAGGCTCACAGCGCGCAGGAGCCCGACGGTGAGTGACCGTCCGATCCTGCTGTTCGATTCTGGAGTCGGCGGGCTGACAGTATTGCGCGAGGCACGCGTGGTGATGCCCGATCGCCGTTTCGTCTACGTGGCCGACGATGCCGGGTTTCCCTATGGCGACTGGGAGGAGGGGGCGTTGCGCGCGCGTATCGTCGGCCTCTTTTCAGGGTTGATAGAAGAGCATGACCCGGAAATCGCCGTCATCGCCTGCAACACGGCCTCCACGCTGGTTCTTTCAGAACTACGCGCGGCGTTTCCCGGCACGCCGTTCGTCGGCACGGTGCCTGCGATCAAGCCAGCGGCGGAGCGCACGCGCTCGGGCCTCGTGTCCGTGCTGGCTACGCCCGGGACGGTGAAACGGCAGTACACGCGCGACCTCATCCACGAGTGGGCCTCGCGATGCCATGTGCGCCTCGTTGGCAGCACCCGGCTGGCCGCGCTGGCCGAAACCTACATGCGTGACGGGTTCGTTGAAGAGGACGCGGTGCGGGCCGAGATCGCCCCGTGCTTCATGGAGGAAGACGGGCGGCGCACGGATATAGTCGTGCTGGCGTGCACCCACTATCCGTTTCTGGTCAACCGCATGCGCAAGACGGCGCCCTGGCCGGTAGACTGGATCGACCCCGCCGAAGCCATCGCGCGCCGTGCCCTGTCGTTGCTCCCGCAAGGGGGGCAAAGTGGAGGCTTGCCGGTAGCGGAGAAGCCGGACATCGCGGTGTTCTCGTCGCAGAAGCCGTCCGCGAACATGCTGAGGCTCGTGAAAGGGTTCGGTTTGTCGGCTGAATCGCAGGCATTTTAGCATTTGCCGAAGCAATCTGGCAAAACACCTGTGTCAGTGTGGGCAATGACGGTCCCGGCATTGTGATGCCCAAGGATGGCATGATGCTGACGTCGGCCGAAGCCTAGCCGCGGCATGTTTCTTGTCCCGACCTTGCGAAGGCTTGAACCATGGCGACGTCGTTCCTGGGCCACTTGCTGACGAGAGCAGCCGCTGCCATCGACGACGCTGCCGAAGAACGGCAGCACTCGCTCGATGTGAAAGAGCATGTCGATTTTTCGTTCGGGCTGAAGGGCGAACTCACAGCCTTAGGCGACGCTGCAGGCGAAGCGGCGGGCGTTGGGGCGATATCGTCGATGGACCTGAATGCGAACTCCGCGCGCATGTCTGCAATGCAGATACAAAAGCAGCTTGCCATGGAGACGATGAACATCGTCAACGCCGCCCCGCAGGCCCTTTTGAATTTGCTCACCTGACCGGTGATATGCCTGCGGTTTCGCGCGTTGACAAATCGCCTGCTTTCCCATATCTGACCGCCATCGCTGGCTCGAAATGGCCGGCGTCTTATTGACGTGTCCCGTGGACATCTTCGCAAAGCGTGCGTGGGATGTCCTGTCAGGTCTCGAAAAAGGAGGCCAGAGGAGGGCGCGTTTCCTTCGCTCGAAACACGAGGTTTCGGGCGCAATGCATTGAAAGGAAATGCGATGAGCAAGCGCGAATCCGCGAAGTACAAACTCGATCGCCGTATGGGCGAGAATATCTGGGGTCGCCCGAAGTCCCCGGTCAATCGCCGTGAATACGGCCCCGGCCAGCACGGCCAGCGCCGCAAGGGCAAGCTGTCGGATTTCGGTCTGCAGCTCCGCGCCAAGCAGAAGCTGAAGGGCCACTACGGCGATATTTCCGAAAAGCAGTTCCGCAAGACCTATGAGGAGGCCAACCGCCGCAAGGGCGATACGCCGGACAACCTCATCGGCCTGCTCGAGTCGCGTCTGGATGCGGTCGTCTACCGCGCCAAGTTCGTGCCGACGATCTTCGCAGCCCGCCAGTTCGTCAACCACGGCCACGTGAACGTCAACGGCCGCCGCGTGAACATCGGCTCCTACCGCTGCAAGCCGGGCGACGTCATCGAAGTGCGCGAAAAGTCCAAGCAGATGGTGCTGGTTCTGGAGTCGGTGCAGCTTGCCGAGCGCGATGTGCCGGACTACATCGAGGCCGATCACAACAAGATGGTCGCCACCTTCAATCGCGTTCCCGGCCTGGCCGACGTGCCGTTCGCGGTGCAGATGGAGCCGAACCTGGTGGTCGAGTTCTACTCGCGCTAATCACCACGCCTGCAAGAGGATACGATGGCGGATACCCGCAACGGACTGGTTTCCGCCATCGATCATCGGTACCGCTCTGGGCCTCCCGGCGGCGCCCTCGTATGGGTTCTGGGCCTGCTGGCCCTCTATGTCGGCTTCTGGGTCGTTCACCGCGATTTCGCCCAGTACAATCTAGATCGCCATGGCGACATGGTCGAGAATTTTGCCTGGGGCATTGCCTGGCAACTCGGCTATGACAAGCATCCGCCGCTCTTCGGCTGGATAACGGCGGCCTGGTTCTCCGTTTTTCCGCGCACCAACGCGGCCTATTATCTTCTTTCCAGCGTCAACGTCGCAGCCGCCGCCATCGTCATGTGGCTGATTTCACGGCGCTTCCTGACGGAATGGCAGCAGGTCGTCGCCGTGGCGATGATCTTCGTGCTTCCGCCGCTCAGCTTTCACGCGATGGACTACAACGCCAACGCGGGCATGCTTCCGTTCTGGGCGCTCGCATTCCTGTTTTATCTGCGCGCGATCGAACGACGCAGCCTCTTGGATGCATGCCTGGTAGGTCTTTTCTGCGGCCTCGCGATGCTGGTGAAGTATCATTCGCTGGTGCTTATCATCGCGCTGAGCGCGCACTTTATCTGGGATCGCGAGACGCGTCCGCTGCTGCGGTCCGCACTCCCTTGGGCAGCTGCGATCACCGGTGCGATCGTCGTGGCGCCGCACGCGTGGTGGATCGTCCAGTCCGGCTTCACGACCGTGACCTACGCCGCCGAGCAGGGTGACGGCACCTTTGCGACCGCGCTGTCCAGTGTCGGCTCCTTCCTTGTGGCTTTTCTGCTGTATTCGTTGCCAGGCGTGGTCATAGCTTTGCTTTACTGGCGCAAGCCGAAGGCTGGCGCGGCAACGCTCATCCCGGCTGGCTGGCGCGATCTGACGGCGAACGCGCAGGGCAGGGCACTGCTTTTCGTCGGCCCCGGTTCGGCGCTGCTGACAATGATTATCGCGCTGGCGCTGAGCGCCCAATTGTCGTCGCTGTGGGTGATGCCGTTTTTCTTCACCGTGCCTATCCTGCTTGCGCTGGCGGTCTCCCCGGCAAATGCCGCACATTATTGGTACGCTGCGCCGGCGGCCGTCGTCGTGTTCTGCGCCATCGTGCTGGCGATGACGCCCTGGCTGAGGAGCAGCCACATGCAGCGCGCCTCGTCCAACACCGTCGTGCCCGTTTCCGTGCTGGCGCAGCTTGTGCAGGAAAGCTGGCACGAGCGCACCGCGACGCCGCTTGCGATCGTCGCCTCGCGTGACGATTTCCTCGCCAACGGCGTTTCGTTCTATGCGCCGGATACGCCGCAGGCCGTCCAGGGCAGCTTCGCGGTTTCACCCTGGGTCAGCGTGCAGGATGTCGAGCGTCTCGGCGCGGTCTTCATCTGCCTTGCCAGCACCAAGGTGCCGGGTTGCGACGACGACGCTGCGACGCTGCTGGGTGCCATCGATGACACGGTCGAGCTGAGCATCCCTGCCGTTGAAGGCGCAGGCGGTCCGCGCGAGTGGGACTACACACTCTACATGCGCTATCCTGCCGCTCTGCGGCAACAGGCGAGCAACTGAGCGCCGCCCTACAGCTTGTTTTCGATCGGGTTTTTGCGGCCAACGCTGCGGCGGCTGTGTGGCTTCGGCACGGCTGCAGGCGGAATGCCGTATACCTCGCGGACCACATAGAGCGGCCTGCCGCGCACTTCCTGCGAGATGCGGCCAACATATTCGCCCATGATGCCGAGCGACAGCAGGTTGAGGCCCCCGAGGAAAAGGATCACCACCATGGTCGAGGCGTAACCTGGAACGTCCACACCCCAGACGAGGGTTCGCACCACGAGATAGATGGCGAAGGCCAGAGCGAACAGACCGATCAGCAGGCCTGCCACGCTCCAGATGCGTAGAGGCGCAGTGGTCGACGCGATGAGCCCGTCGAGCGCGAACCGCACCAGCCTGCGATAGGACCACTTGGTTTCGCCGTGGAGGCGCGCAGGGCGCTCGTACTCGACGTCCACATTGCGGTAGCCGACCCACGAGTAGAGACCCTTGGTGAAGCGTGAACCTTCGGCCAGGCTGTTGAGCGCATCCACGACGGCACGATCAAGCAGCCGGAAGTCCCCCACATTGCGCTTGATTGGAATGTCGGAAGCGGCGTTGTAGAGGCGGTAGAACAGCCTCGCCGTCGATCGCTTCAGCCATGTGTCTTCGCGACGGCTTGTGCGAACCCCGTTGACGATCTCAGCCCCTTCGAGCCAGGCATCGACCATCGCCGGCAGGACTTCCGGGGGGTCCTGAAGGTCGACATCCATCGGCACCACGGCGTCGCCTTCGACATAGGTAAGGCCCGCCGCGAGCGCGGCCTCCTTGCCGAACGCGCGCGACAACCGCACCAGCTTGATGGATGGGTTGCGCTCACCGGCTTCCACCACGATCTGCGCGGTGCGATCGCTGCTGCCATCGTCGACGAACAGAATTTCGTACGTCCGCCCGTCGAGCTGCTCTCGACAAATCGTCTCCAGAACGGGAGCAGTCCGCTCGAGAAATGCAGGAATCGCGTCTTCCTCATTGAGAACCGGCACCACCACGGACAGGGCGGGGGGCTGCTTTGATCTGGGCATTCGATAGGGTTCCGTCGCTTCGTGAGCGGCTCTTAACAGCGTGGATCATGCGCGGCAACAACGTTGCGCGGTGAGGGGCCGTATGCTTAGTGGCCGATCTCGATATAGGCAGAGCGGTTTAAGATATGCAGGCGCAACAAACGCTGGAGGACGAGCCGATCGCGGATTTCTCGCTGTTCCGAGATGCGCCGTCCTCGGTCGAGTTCAACAAGCTGCGCAAGCGGCTGCTGCGCGATACGCGCCAGGCGTTGGAAGACTTCACCATGGTGACGCCCGGCCAGCGCTGGCTGGTGGCGCTCTCGGGCGGCAAGGATTCCTACGGGTTGCTGGCGCTTCTGCTCGATCTGAAATGGCGCGGCCTCCTGCCAGTGGAACTGCTGGCCTGCAATCTCGATCAGGGGCAGCCCAGTTTCCCGAAGCACATCCTGCCGGAATACCTCAAGTCGGTCGGCGTCGAGCACCGCATCGAGTATCAGGACACCTATTCGATCGTTACCGAAAAGATCCCGGAAAATCGCACATACTGCTCGTTGTGCTCGCGCCTGCGGCGCGGCCACCTTTATCGGATCGCGCGCGAGGAAGGCTGTGCGGCGCTGGTCCTCGGCCACCATCGCGAAGATATCCTCGAGACCTTCTTCCTGAATCTCTTCTTCGGCGGGCGGCTGGCGGCGATGCCGCCGAAGCTCATGAACGACGATGGCGACACGATGGTGCTGCGGCCGCTTGCCTATTGTGCCGAGGCAGACCTCGCGAAATTCGCCGACGCGATGTCCTTTCCGATCATCCCCTGCGACCTCTGCGGCAGCCAGGACGGACTTCAGCGCAACGCCATGAAGGCCATGCTTGAGGATATCGAGCGCAGGATGCCGGGGCGCAAGGATACGATGATCCGCGCGCTGGGCCACGTGCGCCCGAGCCATCTGCTCGACCGCAACCTCTTTGATTTTTCGTTGCTCGGCGAAGAGGCCGACGCGCTCAGACTTCCGGGTTCTGCTGCCTGAAGAGCTTACCCTTTTCAGCGATGAGCACCATCACAAGCGCCAGCAAGCCCGAGAAGAAATAGCCTGCCGACAAAGGCATTACCGTGCCGTCGAACGCCTGCCCGATGGCCGCACCGACGAGCCCGCCGCCGATCGTCTGGACGAAGCCCTGCACCGAGGACGCAGTGCCGGCGACGTGGCCGAGCGGCTCCATGGCCAGCGAATTGAAGTTCGCGCCGATCCAGGAGAACGTCATCATGGCGAGGGCAAACAGGCCAGTGAACAGCCATAGCGGCACCGGGCCTTGCAGGGAAAGGGCGAAGACCGTGCCCGTCAGCACGATGAAGGCCAGAAGCGCGCCGTGGGCCAGCCGTCGCATGCCGAGCCTGCCGACAAGCCGCGAATTGGCGAAGGACGACACCGCCATGAGGCCTGCAACGACGGCGAAGAAGACGGGAAACATCGTTCCGACCTCGTAGATGCCGACATAGACCTGCTGGGCGGAATTGATGAAGCCGAACAGCGCACCGAAGATGCTGGTCATTGCCACCGTGTAGCAGACCGACATGCGGTTGGTGGCGACGATGCGGAAGCCGTCGATGATAACGGCCGCCCGAAGCGGACGCCGGTACTCGTCCTTCAGCGTTTCGGGCAGCCGCATCCAGGTCCACACCGTGAACGCCAGACCGACCAATCCCATGAAGATAAAGATCGACGGCCAGTCGAAGGCCAACATAAGCACCTGTCCCGCGCCGGGCGCGATGACAGGGATGATCATGAAGACCATAAAGACCAGCGACATGACCTCGGCCATCGCGCGGCCGCCGAATGTGTCGCGGACGATGGAAACGGCGATGACGCGCGTGGCAGCAGCGCCGAGCCCCTGCACGAAACGCAGAGCTAGAAGCGCACCGAAACTTGGTGCGAAGGCGCACGCAAACGCAGCCGCTACATAGACGACCATGCCCGCCAGCAGCGGCACTCTTCGCCCATAGCGATCCGATATAGGGCCGAAGAAGAGCTGGGTCAGGCCGAAGCCGGTGACGTATGCGGTGATGACGAACTGGCGCGCGTTCTCGTCGGCGACGCCGAGGTCAGCCCCGATCTCCTGCAGGCCCGGCAGCATGATGTCGATCGCCAGCGCGTTGAGCGCCATGAGTGCCGCGGCAAGCGCGATGAACTCGAAACGCGGCAAGGCCAACCCGGCGGTCGGCTGCTCTCCGGTCGATTTCTGCATGACCGGTGCTCCTGTGATGATGGAAGACGAAAATGCGCCGGGGGAGCCGGCGCATCGCTATCTCAATTTCTTCCGGAAGAAGAAGGCGCGGGAAGCGGTCAGGCCGCGCCGCGTACGCTCACACCCTTTTCGGTGAAGAATTCCTGCAGTTCGCCGGCCTGGAACATCTCACGGATGATGTCGCACCCGCCGACGAATTCACCCTTCACGTAGAGCTGGGGGATGGTCGGCCAGTTGGAATATTCCTTGATGCCCTGGCGAAGCTCGTCGGAGGTGAGCACGTTGATGCCCTTGTAGTCCACCCCGAGATAATCGAGAATCTGCACCACCTGCCCGGAGAAGCCGCACTGCGGAAAGCCCGGCGTGCCCTTCATGAAGAGCACTACGTCGCTGCCCTTGACCTCGTTGTCGATGAATCCGGCGATCTCGCTCATCTGGCTCGTCCTTTCGCGGCCGGGTTCAAGGCCCGGCGAAATTTATGGCTTGCCCCCTATGTATTGCACATGCGGGCAGCGTGCAACGTCAGTCGGGGACGCTGGTCTGGAGAGCCAGCGCGTGAAGCACCCCGCCCATGTTGCCCTGGAGCGCCTGATAGACCATCTGGTGCTGCTGCACCCGGCTCTTGCCGCGAAAGCTTTCGGCCACGACTTCCGCGGCATAGTGGTCGCCATCGCCGGCCAGATCGCGAATCGTGACGACGGCGTCCGGAATACCTTCCTTGATCAGCCGTTCGATCTCGCGCGCGTCCATCGCCATTGCAGGTGCCCCGTCTTCTACTGCCCCATGTAGGCCGGAAACCAGCCTTCATGCGCCGCCTTCAATTCTTCGACTGATATGGCACGCGCGTTTCCGAGCTTCAAGGATGAGCCGCCCGTTGTCCCGATCTGCGAGACGGCAAGGGCGGGATCGCCGTGGAGCTTGCCAAAATTCTCGCGCGAGACGGTGACCAGGTAACGGCCCTGATCCTCGCCGAAGAATGCCGCGGCTTCGTCCGCGCCCCATGTGTCCACGGTCGCGCCGATACCCGAAGCCATCGCCATCTCGGCGAGTGCGACCGCGAGCCCGCCGTCCGAGAGGTCGTGCGCTGCGGTGGCGACGCCATCGCGAATCAGCTGGCGCACATAGTCGCCGGCGCGCTTCTCGTGCGCCAGATCGACCGGCGGCGGCGCGCCTTCGCTGCGCCCGAAGACTTCGCGCAGCAGCGCCGACTGGCCCAGGTGCCACCCCCAAGCACCTTTCGGGCCGATCAGAACGACGATTTCATCCGCCGCGGCAAAGCCGATGCGGGCCATCTTCGACCAGTCGTCGATGAGCCCGACGCCGCCGATGGTGGGCGTCGGCAGGATGCCCTGGCCGCTTGTCTCGTTGTAGAGCGACACGTTGCCGGAGACGATCGGGAAGTCGAGCGCGCGGCAGGCTTCGCCGATACCTTTGATCGCATGGACGAGCTGCCCCATGATCTCCGGCCGCTCTGGATTGCCGAAATTGAGGTTGTCGGTAGCGGCCAAGGGAAGGGCTCCGGTGGCCGTCAGGTTGCGCCAGCACTCAGCGACGGCCTGTTTGCCGCCTTCATAGGCGTCGGCTTCGCAATACCGTGGATTCACGTCGGACGAGAAGGCCAGAGCCTTGGTCTCGTGGCCCTCAACGCGCGCCACACCGGCATCGCCGCCTGGGATCTGCAGCGAGTTGCCCTGAATGAGCGTGTCGTACTGTTCCCACACCCAGCGGCGCGAAGACAGGTCGGGCGAGCCGAGCAGCTTCAGCAGCGCGTCAGCGACATCGACCTGCGGGACGGGGCCGAGCGGGGCAGGGGCCTTGGGCTCCACCCACGGGCGGTCGTATTCGGGAGCCTCGTCGCCCAGCTCCTTGATCGGCAGGTTGGCCACTTCCTCGCCCTGATGGAAGACGCGGAAGCGCAAATCGTCTGTCGTTTCGCCGACGATTGCGAAATCCAGCCCCCACTTGCGGAAGATGGCCTCGGCCTCTTCTTCCTGCTCGGGGCGCAGCACCATGAGCATGCGCTCCTGGCTCTCCGACAGCATCATCTCGTAAGCCGACATGTGTTGTTCGCGCACAGGCACACGGTCGAGATCGAGCCGGATGCCGAGGTCGCCCTTCGCGCCCATTTCCACCGCGGAACACGTCAGGCCGGCCGCGCCCATGTCCTGGATGGCGATGACCGCGCCCGACGCCATGAGCTCGAGGCAGGCCTCCAGCAGGCACTTTTCGGTGAAGGGGTCGCCCACCTGCACGGTCGGACGCTTTTCTTCGATCGATTCGTCGAACTCGGCCGACGCCATGGTGGCACCGCCCACGCCGTCGCGGCCTGTCTTCGCGCCGAGGTAGACGACTGGAAGGCCGACGCCCGACGCCTTGGAATAGAAGATCGCATCCGTGTCGGCGAGACCGGCGGCAAAGGCGTTGACGAGGCAGTTGCCGTTGTAGCGCGCGTCGAACTGCACCTCGCCGCCAACGGTCGGGACGCCGAAGGAATTGCCGTACCCGCCAACACCTGCCACCACGCCCGATACGAGGTGACGGGTTTTGGGATGGTCCGGCTCGCCGAAACGCAGCGCGTTCATCGCCGCGATGGGCCGCGCGCCCATGGTGAACACGTCGCGCAGGATGCCGCCCATACCGGTCGCCGCCCCCTGGTAAGGCTCGATGTAGGATGGGTGGTTGTGGCTCTCCATCTTGAAGACCACTGCCTGGCCGTCGCCGATATCGACCACACCGGCATTCTCGCCCGGCCCCTGGATCACGCGCGGACCCGACGTAGGCAAGGTGCGCAGCCACTTCCTGGAAGACTTGTAGGAGCAGTGCTCGTTCCACATCGCCGAAAATATGCCGAGCTCGGTGAAGGTCGGCTCGCGCCCGATCAGGTCGAGGATGCGTTGATACTCGTCGGGCTTGAGGCCGTGCGAGGCGATCAGGTCGTCGGTAATGGGGATATCGTTGCGAATCGTCATTTCGTCGTCCGAAAATTCAGGCGGCGCCGGCGCAGTTGCCGTCGCCTGAAGACCAGCGGCGGATGTCCGCCGAGATGCGTGCGCCAGCCGGCTGATCCATCAGCGGGCCGAAGGTGGTGACATTGCCGGCGGCACCTTCGGCCTGCACCACCAGAAGCGGTCTGCCGCCGAAATTGCCCCGCGGCACGAGCAGAAAGCGCGGCCGACCGGTAAATGAGTTGAGCTCGTTAGCGAAGCTGTAGTCGCTGAAGGCAGGATCGCGCGAGGCGAACCAGCACCGATGAGCGGCAATTGCCACCTGTTCCATGTTGCGCAGGGCCGCACTCTTGCCCTGCGACACCTCAGCGGCGGGCGTGGTGCCCGACTGGCAGCCGGCAAGCAGCGTAAGCGCCACCAGACAGGCAGCACCCGCCAGCGCCCTCACGCGGCTTTCCCCAGCAGTCCCTCGAACAGCGCGCGGCCGTCGGTACCGCCATGCGCGGCCTCGATCAGATTTTCGGGGTGTGGCATCAACCCCAGAACGTTGCCTCCGTCGCTGATGACGCCGGCGATATCGTTGAGCGAGCCGTTGGGATTGGTCCCATCGGCATAGCGGAACACGACCTGGCTCTCTCCTTCGATACGCGCCAGCGTCTCGGCGTCGGCGAAGAAGTTGCCGTCATGATGCGCGACGGGGCAGCGGATGATCTGGCCGGGCGTATAGCCCCGCGTGAACGCCGTGTTGGCGTTTGCGACTTCCAGCTTCACCTCGCGACAGACAAAATTGAGCGAGGCGTTGCGCATCAGCGCGCCCGGCAGCAGGCCGGCCTCCAGCAGAATCTGGAAGCCGTTGCAGACGCCCATCACCATGACGCCCTTGGCAGCCTTCTCGGCTACAGCGCGCATGACCGGCATTCGGGCAGCGATGGCCCCGCAACGCAGATAATCGCCGTAGGAGAAACCTCCCGGAATGACGATCAGATCCACGTCCGGGATTTCGGTGTCCGTCTGCCAGACGGTGGCGGGTGCCTGGCCGCCGATCTTGGTCAGCGCCGCGATCATGTCGCGGTCGCGATTGAGGCCGGGGAGAAGAACGACCGCGGATTTCACGTCAGCCGATCTCCACCTGATAGTTCTCGATCACGGTGTTTGCCAGAAGCTTCTCGCACATCGCCTTGATGTCGGCTTCGGCGGCCTCCCGGTCCGAGCCCTCGACCTCTATGTCGAACACCTTGCCCTGCCTGACCGAGCCGACGCCCGAAAAGTCCAGCGCGGAAAGCGCGCCTTCGATGGCCTTGCCCTGCGGGTCTAGAACGCCGTTCTTGAGCGTTACGGTGACGCGTGCCTTGATCATCTGTGCGTGGTTCCGGTGCTAGTGGACGCTGCCCTTGTCGGGCTTGGACGCGACGAGGACGGGGCCGGTAGGCCGCGGCGGTTCGTTTTCGTTCATGATGCCGAGACGCCGCGCTACCTCCTGATAGGCCTCGACGAGCCCGCCCATGTCGCGACGGAAGCGGTCCTTGTCGAGCTTGTCGTTGGTTGCCGTGTCCCACAGCCGGCATGAATCGGGCGATATCTCGTCGGCGAGGATGATGCGCATCATGTCGCCTTCGTAGAGGCGGCCGAACTCGACCTTGAAGTCGACGAGCTGGATGCCGACGCCCAAGAACAGGCCGGAAAGGAAGTCGTTGACGCGTATGGCCAGCGCCATGATGTCGTCGATCTCCTGAGGGCTCGCCCAGCCGAAGGCGGTAATGTGCTCTTCCGACACCATCGGGTCGTCCAGCGCGTCCGCCTTGTAGTAGAATTCGATGATCGAGCGCGGCAGGACCGTGCCTTCCTCGATGCCGAGGCGCTTCGCCAGCGAGCCGGCGGCGATGTTTCGCACGACCACCTCGAGCGGGATGATCTCCACTTCCTTGATAAGCTGCTCACGCATGTTGAGCCGCTTGATGAAGTGGGTTGGGATGCCGATGCGGTTCAGATGGGTGAAGATGTGCTCGGAAATTCGGTTGTTGAGCACGCCCTTGCCATCCACCACTTCGTGCTTCTTCTTGTTGAAGGCGGTGGCGTCGTCCTTGAAGAACTGGATCAGGGTGCCAGGCTCGGGTCCCTCGTAAAGGATCTTGGCCTTGCCTTCGTAAATGCGGCGGCGACGGTTCATGGCTATCTCTGGTCTGGGAGGCGGTACAGCACGCGCCTCCTGTTGCGGCAATGCCGGCGACTGGATTCTCAGCGGCTCTCTAGCGCAATAGGGCGTCTAGCTCAATGCGCAATAAGGAGCGCCCGTGGCCAATCCAACGCCAAATGCCGCAGGTCTTCGTTGAGACACGCGTATTGACCGCAGGCCGGCCATTTGGTTTGAGAAACCGAACGCAAACCAAGCGTCGTGGATTCGACGCCCAGCCGGAGGATACTCCCCATGGCGAGCATGGACGACCGCGAAAAAGCATTCGAGAACAAGTTTGCCCATGACGAGGAACTGAAGTTCCGCGCCATGGCCCGCCGAAACAAGCTGCTTGGCCTTTGGGCCGCCGAGAAGCTTGGCAAATCCGGCGAGGAGGCCGACGCCTATGCCAAGGAGGTCGTGAAGGCCGATTTCGAGGAAGCGGGCGACGAAGACGTGTTCCGCAAGGTGCGCGGAGACTTCGATGCGGCCGGCGTGACGCAGTCCGACCACCAGATCCGCCGCACCATGGACGAATTGCTGGCAGAGGCGGTCGAGCAGATCCGCAACGCCTGATCCGATTGGCAGGCCAGATGTTGAGACCGCCCGGCTTTCCGGGCGGTTTTTCTTTGCCGGGTTGCCGGCGATCTGGTTGAATGCCCCGACTTTCCACGAGGGACATTTCCGACATGAGCCTTGCAGCGCGGCTGGCCGCCGGCGAAACTGTCTTCACCGCCTGGTCGGGCGTGCCCGACGCCTTCACCGTCGAGCTGCTGGCGGCGACGCCTTTCGATGCGGTCACTCTGGACATGCAGCATGGCGGGCATCACGAAGACAGCGTTCTGCGCGGCCTGTTGCCGATCGTCGCCGCGCAGAAGCCGGCGATCGTGCGCATCCCGGTGGGGCGCTTCGACATGGCAAGCCGCGCGCTCGATTTCGGCGCCGACGCCATCATTGCGCCGATGGTCAATACGGTTGAAGACGCGCGCCGCTTTGCCGCCTCGATGAAATATCCGCCTTTGGGCGAGCGTTCCTGGGGCGCGAACTTCGCCATGACGCGGCGCAAGACCGGCGATACCGGTGCATGGCTGGCCAACGCCAACGCCGACACGCTCGCCTTCGCCATGATTGAGACGCGCGAGGCGCTGGCGATCCTCGACGACATTCTGGCCGTGCCGGGTATCGACGGCATTCTTGTGGGGCCGTCGGACTTTTCGATTGCCTGGAGCGGCGGCTCGACCATGAACCCGGCTCTGGAAGACATGATGGAAGCGGTCGCCGACATCGGGGGGCGCACCCGCGCTGCCGGCAAGCACGCGGCAATCTACGTCGTCGACCCGAAGCTGGTGGGCCGGTTCGTGGGCATGGGCTACCGGCTGATCGCCATGGGCAGCGAGGCGCGATACATGGCGCTGGGCGCGTCGAGACTGCTGGAAACCGCGCGTCAGTCGCTCGACGTCGCCGGCTGAAGCTTGGACAGGAAGCTCGCGAAGGTCATGGAGCCTTCCGGCCACGGGCCGTGCCCGGATTCTGCGTTCAGATGACCGGCCTCCCCAGCGTCGATGAACATCGATCCCCATGCGCCGGCGATGTCCTCTGCCACCTCGAACGCGCAGAATGGATCGTTGCGGCTGGCTACCGTTATCGACGGAAAAGGCAGCGGGTCGCGGGGGTAGGGCCCGAACGTCATAAGGTGCTTGGGCCTCACGGCCGGGTTCGCCACATCGGGAGGCGCTACGAAGAATGCGCCGGCGACAGGATGCCCGGTTTCGAGCGCAGCGTGGATCGCGGTGGGAATACCCAGCGAATGCGCGACCAGCACGACCGGCCGCTCCGCCTGCCTCATGGCGCGCACGACGTTGGCCACCCAGTCGTCGCGCACGGGCTTGGACCATTCGGCCTGCTCGACCCGGCGCGCGGTGGACAGCTTGTTTTCCCAACGAGTCTGCCAATGGTCAGGGCCGGAATTGGTGTAGCCGGGGATGATGAGAATATCTGCGTCTTTGACCTTCATGGCGGGCCATGTAGCGAGGGAGTCTCGCGCTTGCAACCGGTGAAGCTCCTGTGAACGGCATGTCGCCGAAAGCGTGACTTGCGGTTGGGCCTGTGGCGCATGATCTTCAGAGCGAAGAAATGCGCCTTCGCCGGAGAGCTTTGAGTGAAACTGACGAGACGCCAGATGACGGGCGGCATGGCCGCGTTCGCAATTGGTGCGGGCGCCTTGCCGGCCCGGACGGAGACCACCATGAAGAACCTTCCCTTTGCCGCACAGACGCCCGTCAGCGTTGGGCGTGTCGGGCTCATGGCGCGCGACGGCAATCGCGTAGCCGACTACTACAAGGCCTTGCTGGGGCTGACCGAGCTACGCCGCAGCGGCAACGTCATCGCATTGGGCGTCGGTGAGCGCGAAATCCTCGAGATCGAGGGCTCCGCGGCGTTGCGGGAGGACGATCCCCGCTCGGCAGGCCTTTTTCACACGGCGTTCCTGCTGCCGGCCCGCGCAGACCTTGCCCGCTGGACACGGTTTGCGATCGACAACCGCATCCCGGTGGACGGCGCGTCGGACCATTCGGTCAGCGAGGCCGTCTACCTGACCGACCCCGAGGGCAACGGCGTCGAAATCTACGCAGACAGGCCGCGGGAAAACTGGACGTTCGACGGCGGCTCGGTACGAATGGGTACCGAAGCCCTCAACATACCCAATTTGCTAGACGAGTTGATCGTCGGCGATCCGGAATGGAAGGGAGCGCCGGACAACACGGTGATCGGGCACGTCCACCTCCGAGTGGGCGACGTAGCCGATGCCGAACGCTGGTGGAACGACGCACAGCGCTTCGACACCATGCTGCACTATGGCGGGCAGGCCGTTTTCCTGTCTTCGGGCGGATACCACCACCACATCGGCGCCAATTCCTGGCGCAGCAGCGGGGCAGGCCCGCGCGAGGCCGACCGTACGGGGCTGGGCTTTGTCGAGCTTCTATCGAAGAACGCGAGCGCCGAAAGCGCTTCGCGCGATCCGTGGGGCAGCGAAATCCGCGTGATTCCGGCCGCTTGAAGCCGGCGGCGGGTCCGTTCAGGCCTCGCCGAAAACGCGCCGGAAAATCGTATCTACATGCTTGGTGTGATAGCCCAGATCGAACTTCTCGCGAAGCGCTTCATCCGAGATTACCGCGCGAACGTCCTTGTCCGCGAGCAGTTCCTCAAGAAAATCAGCACCTTGCTCCCAGACTTTCATGGCGTTTCGCTGCACCAGACGGTAGGAATCCTCTCGGGACACCCCTGCCTGGGTAAGTGCCAGCAGCACCCGCTGCGAGTGGATGAGGCCCCGGAATTTGTTCATGTTCGCCAACATGTTATCCGGATAGACGACCAGCTTTTCGATCACGCCGGTGAGCCGCGCCAGCGCAAAATCCAGCGTCACCGTCGCGTCAGGTCCTATCATCCGCTCGACCGAAGAATGGGATATATCCCTTTCATGCCATAGTGGGACGTTTTCCATGGCCGGCACCGCCATGCCGCGAACGAGGCGCGCGAGCCCGGTAAGGTTTTCGGTAAGGACAGGATTGCGCTTGTGCGGCATGGCCGACGAGCCCTTCTGGCCAGGCGAGAAGTATTCCTCCGCCTCCAGCACTTCGGTCCGCTGGAGGTGGCGGATTTCCGTCGCCAGCCTCTCGATGCACGATGCGATGACGCCCAGCGTGGCGAAGAACATGGCGTGGCGGTCGCGCGGGATGACTTGCGTGGAAACCGGCTCCGGCTTCAGGCCTAGCTTCTCGGCGACATGTTCCTCGACGCGCGGATCGATGTTTGCGAAAGTGCCGACGGCACCGGAGATCGCGCAGGTTGCGATCTCGGCGCGCGCATGAACCAGACGCTCGCGGCAGCGCTCGAACTCGGCATAGGCCTGCGCCAGCTTCACACCGAAGGTCGTCGGCTCTGCATGTATGCCGTGGCTCCGGCCGATCGTAACGGTGTCCTTGTGCTCGAAGGCACGCTTCTTCAGCGCTGCGAGAAGGGCATCGATGTCAGCCAGCAGTAGATCGGATGCGCGCGCGAGCTGCACCGAAAAGCAGGTATCGAGTACATCCGACGAAGTCATGCCCTGATGGATGAAGCGGGAATCGGGGCCGACGAACTCGGCAAGATGGGTGAGAAAGGCGATGACGTCGTGCTTGGTCTCGCGCTCGATCTCGTCGATGCGTTCGGCGTCGAAGGTCGCCGCGCCTCCCTTTCCCCAGATGGTCTTGGCGGCTTCCTTCGGGATGACGCCCAATTCGGCCAGCGCGTCGCAGGCATGGGCCTCGATCTCAAACCAGATCCGGAACTTGGTTTCCTGCGACCAGATGGAAACCATTTCGGGTCGCGAATAGCGCGGGATCATGAGGCTCGTCCTGACTGCATGGGAAGGATGCGCGCTCACTAACAGAGCGCGGCGGATTCCTCAACGCGCAGGCGGCTCTTTACTCAAAGCTTGCCGGGCACGGCGATCCAGCGGTGGTTCGGTCCTTCAAAGCCGACCGACCGCACGGCGATCACAGCGGCATAGACCGGCTCGCCGCCATCGGGAAAGAACGTCTGCACCGCCCCGAAAGAGTAGCCCAGCGGGCAATTGCGGCTGGCGGGGATAGATGTGTCCTCATGCAGCAACTGCGCCGTCTCGCCCGGCGAGACCCCGAGGCGCGTGAGGCGATAGCCGACGGCGGTGCCGAGGTCATGGCAATTTGCGGGCTGTTCCAGCGCGATTTCCTCCAGACGCAGTTCCAGAGGTTGGTCGATCGGCGGAAAGACCGGGCGCGGATTCACGGCCATTCGGTGTGGCTCGACCGAAAGTTCAGTGATCGGGTTGAAGCCGGCGGTTACGCCGCGATTGGCGGCAAGAACCGCTTCCTCGATGATGGCTTCGCCCTGCGTGCGGGCCTGGTTGCGGGCCTCATCCAGAGACGCGCTTTCATCATCCAGACGCACCCGGATGGGTGTACCGGGCAGGAAGCTGTCGCTGGCGGTGTCGATGTAGAAACGGTTGGCATAGGGGAAACCGGAGCCGTCCTGGATGCCGTACTCCTCGAAGGCGAAAACGCCTCCATCGGCGGAGAAGCCCAGTATGTTCAGCTCGGCGGCATCGCCCGCAAGAGCGGCGGTGGCGGAACACTGGATGGCGGCGATGGCGGACAGCGCTGCAAGCGATCTCATTTGAGCGACCCTCCATGTCGACTACGTGCGATGATGACGCAGCCGGCTCGTGCGGACAAGCCGTCGAAGTCTATCCTGTCCGCGACGACCAGACCGGGTAAGGATCGTTTTCGGCAGGCGTCGCCGCATGAACGCCGCGCGCTATGGCACGCGCCATGGTCGCCCCGGCAGCAGCGTAAATCCGGGTTGCTGCGTGCATGTCGAGCTCGATGCCGCTCGCTCCGGTGGCCATGGCGAATACGAGATCGCCGTCCGCCGGCGTATGGGTGGGCCAGATCGCGCGCGCAAAACCGTCATGTGCAGCGATGGCCAGCCTTTTGGCCGCCGCCTTGGTCAACACCGCATCGGTTGCGATGACCGCGATGGTGGTGTTCGCGCCCGGCTGCGGCGTACGCTTTTCCTCGAATTTCCAGTGAAGGTCGGTGGCGTCGTCCGGTATGGGCGAGGGCAGGCCAAGCCCGCCAAATTCGTCCCCTATCTCGAAAGGTGCCGCCCAGAAATGCCGCGTGCGCGCCACCGTGACCGAACCTACGGGATTGGCCGCTACCAGCGCGCCGACCGTAATGCCGCCGTCCAGCACGGTCGAGGCCGAACCCAAACCACCCTTCAGGCCGGCCGTCAGCGCGCCGGCGCCGGCTCCAACGGAACCGAGAGCGAATTCGAGCGCAGCATTGCGCACAGCGTCGTACCCTAACTCGCGGTAGGGCGGGTAGCGGCCCCAATCCTTGTCGCCCCCGTTGAAGAGATCGAAAAGGATCGCAGCAGGGACGACCGGGACGTGCTTGCCCCAGACCTCGATGCCCACGCCGTCTTCCCGTAGCGCCGCCTGTACGCCGGAGGCCGCGTCGAGCCCGAAGGCCGAGCCGCCCGCCAGTGCGATCGCGTGGATCGCCTGAAGCGAGTTGTGGGGCTCCAGCAGATCCGTCTCCCGCGTGCCTGGCGCGCCGCCGAGCACCTGCACGGCGGCGACGGCGGGCTTGTCAGGCACGACGACCGTGACACCGCTCTTGAGGCGCACATCTTCGGCATTGCCGACCCGCAGGCCGGCAACGTCTGTGATGAGATTTCTGGAACCTGAAACGAAAGGCATGCGGCCGGTCACTCGAATGGTAGGAAGCGCTCGCCGTCGAAGCGGAGAAGCCTGAAAGGGTTTTCGGTCAGATCGCCCTTTTCGTCGAAAGCAATGGGGCCGAGCATGGTCTCGAACCTGCCGCGGGCGAGCGCGTCGCTCACGGTTCCGCCCGCCTCGGCCGTGCCCAGCGCCTTCAGAGCGACCTCGGTCGCCGCGTAGGTCGGCACGACATAGCCCTCCGGCACGATCTCGGCGGCGGTGAAGCGCTCCATCGCGTCCTCGTCCAGCATGTCGGCCCATTCGGGCACGGCAATCATCAGAGTGCCCGGAGCGAGCGGCAAATCGCCTGCCGAGCGCAACGTCTCGCCACCGGCGATGGTAAGGCCGTAGTCCAGGCCTTCGGCGTCGCGCGCGATGATGGCGATATCGTCACGGTCGCCGCCGACGAAGACGTGTGTCGCGCCCGAACGACGCAAGCGGCCGACGAGGCCTACCTGATTGTCTGACTGGGGGCGGAAGGTGTCGATGAAGACGGGTTGCAGCCCGGCAAGTTCGGCGGCAAGTCGCAGCGATTCCGCCAGTTCGCGGCCATGAATCGTGCCGTCATCCACTATGGCGAACAGCTCGCCACGCCACAGCGGGATGAGGATGTTTCCCACGGCCGCCAACTCGGCATCCGCGCTCGGCGCGATGCGCCAGACCAGCCAGCCGGTGCGAGTGTGGCGGTCCGTAAGCCCATTGCTGCGCACGCCCGACGTGATGACCGGGATGCCGGCTTCGGTGAGTACGGGGAGGGCAGCCTCGATGGCTTCTGTGCACAGAAAGCCTACGACTGCCTGGACCTGCCGGGCGACGAGCTGGCGAGCAGCGCTCAAGCCCCCTTCTTCGCTGCATCCGTCGTCAATGACCACCAGTTCGGCGTTCGACGCCTGCGTAGCAAGCGCAGCGCCGTCGCGCATCTGCTGCGCCAGCACGCTCAGTGGGCCGTCCAGCGGCGCAGTCACGCCAATGCGTTTCTCCGCCGCATGGCTTGCGCCTGCGAGCGAAAGCGCGCAGCCCAGAGCCAAAGCTTTTAGGAGAAGACGCATGAAACTTTGCCGACACCCGGTTTGGTGGAAAGTGCGTCAACTGGTAAAGGCTGGCGGGAGCGGGCGCAACAGGCTAGAGCGGCGGTGACGGTAGCGGTGCTTGGCGGCGCTTTGCGCCCAACCTATATGCGGGCAGGATCACAAATGCGGGAAACCCGGTGCTGAAGAAGAATGCTGTCGAGCCGCGCCTCTATCGCGAAGCGATGAGCCGTTTTGCAGGTGCTGTACATGTGGTGACCACCGATGGCGAGCATGGCAGGCGGGGCGTGACCGTGATCGCCGCATGCTCGGTGTCGGACGACCCTCCCAGCATTCTCGTTTGCCTCAACAGAATGAAGGCCGACAACGACTGCTTCGCGCAGAACGGCGTCTTCGCGCTGAATACGCTGGCCGCCGAACAGCAGTCGATAGCCGACGCGTTTTCCGGCCTGACCGGCCTGTCGCAGAACCAGCGCTTTGCCCTGGCCCAGTGGGAGACTGAAAGTTCCGGCGCGCCGGTACTGGTAGGCGCGCTGGCGACGTTCGATTGCCATATCGTCGAGACCAAGGACTTCGCCACTCACCGCGTGATGTTCGGCAAGGTGACAGGCATCAGGATCGGCGCTAGCCTTGACCCGCTGATCTACCACCATCGCGCATACCGCCTGCTCGGGTAGGGCGCTCTCGGAGAGAACATGGCAGAAACAGGACCGCGCCCGGTACCCGCGTCGATCGACGAAACGGTCGAAATGCTCGCCGGGGCCGACTACGTCGCCGACCGTGCGCTTGCGACAGTTCTGTTCCTGAGCCTGCGCATGCAGCGGCCGCTGTTCCTCGAAGGCGAGGCAGGCGTCGGCAAGACCGAAATCGCCAAGGTGCTTTCATCCGCGCTGGGCAGGCGGCTGATAAGGCTGCAATGCTATGAAGGTCTCGACGTGTCGTCTGCGGTCTATGAGTGGAACTACGCCGCCCAGATGATCGAGATACGCATGGAAGAAGCCACCGGCGAGACCAGTCGGACCGCGATGGAGCGCAATGTCTTCTCCGAAAAATACCTGATCCGCCGGCCGGTGCTGGACGCGCTGACGGGCGAGAAGGGCGCGGCTCCGGTCTTCCTGATCGACGAGCTCGACCGCACCGACGAGGCGTTCGAGGCCTTCCTGCTCGAAATCCTTTCCGACTGGCAGGTGACAGTGCCTGAACTGGGCACGATCCGGGCGGCCGAGCCGCCGCTGGTCGTCATAACCACCAACCGGACGCGCGAAATCCACGACGCTCTGAAGCGGCGCTGCCTCTATCACTGGGTCGACTATCCCGACGCCGCGCGCGAGCTTGAAATCGTGCACCGCAAGGTGCCCCAGGCGAATGCGCGGCTTTCTGCTGAGGTGGTGGCCTTCATCCAGAGGCTTCGCAAGCTCGATCTTTTCAAGTCGCCGGGCGTCGCGGAAACGCTGGACTGGGCCGGTGCCCTGACCGAACTGGACAAAGTTGCGCTCGATCCCGAGACCGTATCTGACACGATCGGCGTGTTGCTGAAATATCAGGACGACATTGCCCGACTCGGGCAGGGCGAGGGCCGGCGTATCCTCGATGAGGTGAAAGCCGAGCTGGCTGCGGCGGAATAGGCCGATGGACGGCGATGCCGATTTTCGTGTCGAGGCCGACCCTCAGGGCCGCATCGCCGACAACATCGTCTATTTCGCCCGCGCGCTGCGCAAGGCCGGCATGCGTGTGGGACCGGCCGCCGTGAAGGACGCCATCGAGGCCGTGCTGGCGGCAGGCATAGGCGGACGGGACGATTTCTACTGGACGCTTCACGCAGTGCTGGTGAACCGCCGGGAGGACCACGCGACCTTCGACGAGGCGTTCCGGCTGTTCTGGAAATCGCGCGAGCTGATTGAGAAGATGATCGCGATGTTCTCACCCGTCGCGCCGAACACGGCCGAACGCCGCAAGAGCCGTGCGGCGGAAACGCGTGTTGCCGACGCGATGTTCGAGGGCCACCGCAAGAACCAGCCGGCGGAGGAAAGACCGGAGATCGAGGTGGATGCGCGGCTGACGGTCTCTGGCAACGAGGTGCTGCGCGGCAAGGATTTCGCGCAGATGACGGCCGCCGAACTGGCCGAGGCCAAGAGGGCGATCGCCGCGCTGCGGCTGCCGCATGACCGTATACCGACAAGGCGCTTCCGTCCGGACCCGCATGGCTCACGGACCGACCCGCGCGCGATGATGCGCGTCGCGCTGCGCACCGGCGGCGACCTCATTCTGCCGAAATTTCGCTCGGTGCGCGAGATTCATCCCCCTCTCGTCGTTCTGGCAGACATTTCGGGTTCGATGAGCCAGTACACGCGCATCTTCCTGCATTTCCTGCACGGGCTGTCGGAGCATCGGGGGCGCGTGCACACATTCGTGTTCGGCACGCGGCTTACCAACCTGACCCGCCAGATGCGGCGGCGCGACCCCGACGAGGCGCTGGCCGAATGCACGGCAGCCGTGAAGGACTGGTCGGGCGGAACCCGTATCGGCGAGACGCTGCGCGAGTTCAACATGCTGTGGTCGCGCAGGGTGCTGGGGCAGGGCGCGGTGGTGCTGCTCATCACCGACGGGCTTGAGCGCGACGACGTGACCGGCTTGTCCAAGGAGATGGAACGGCTGCGAAAATCATGCCGGCGGCTGATCTGGCTCAACCCGCTGCTGCGGTTCGACGGGTTCGAGGCGAAAGCGCGTGGCGTGCGCGCCATGCTGCCGCATGTCGACGAGTTTCGCGCCGTCCATACGCTCGACGCGCTCTCCGACCTGGTGGAATCGCTATCGGCCACGCGCTCACGCGAAGCAGACCCCAGGCAATGGCTGGGGCTTGGCAGGCGGCTGCCTGCATGACCATATTCAAGTGGTAACGTTTTTCGGCCGGAGGAAAGGCAGATGAGCGCACCAGACGAGACCCGCGACCCGCTGACGATCGCGGAAGAGTGGATGAATGGCGGCCGCGACGTAGCCATCGCAACCGTGGTCGAGACGTGGGGTTCGGCGCCGCGCCCGGCCGGCAGCCATCTGGTCATCGACGCCGAAGGCAATTTCCACGGCTCGGTCTCGGGCGGCTGTGTCGAAGGCGCGGTCGTGGCGGAGGCGATTGACGTGATCGATACCGGCGAGCCGCGCATGCTGGAATTCGGCGTCGCCGACGAGACAGCCTGGCAGGTCGGACTGTCGTGCGGCGGCCGCATCAAGGTCTATGTCGAGCGGCTGGGCTGACGATGGACCCGCATGTGCTCAAGTCCCTGAATGCAGAGCGCCGTGCCCGGCGCGCCGCAATACTCGTCACCGATCTTGGCGACGGGCGCGACCGGGTGGTGCGCGAGGGCGATGCGGTGGCCGGGACGCTGGGCGAGGCCCTCGACAAGGCGTTTCGCACCGGCAAATCCCAAACGGCGGAGGCCGAGGGGCGCAGCTTTTTCCTGAATGTGCATCTGCCGCCCCCGCGCATCGTCGCGATCGGGGCGGTTCACATCAGCCAGGCGCTGGCGCCCATGGCGCGTATCGCGGGCTTCGACATCGAGATCGTGGACCCGCGCACGGCCTTCGCCACCCCCGAACGCTTCGGCGATGTGCCGCTCTATGCTGAATGGCCGCAGGACATGCTGGCGCGCAGGCCGCTAGATGCGTTCACGGCGTTGGCCGCGCTGACGCACGACCCGAAGATCGATGATTTTCCACTCGCGGCCGCGCTGCGGGCAGGGTGCTTCTACGTCGGCGCGCTGGGTAGCCGCAAAACGCATGGCAAGCGAATCGAGCGCCTGTTGGCGGACGGTCTGACGCAGGCCCAGATCGACCGCATCGAGGCACCCATCGGCATGGATATCTCTGCTTCGAGCCCTGCCGAGATCGCGGTCGCCGTGCTGGCCCAGATCATCCAGGCACTGCGCACGCGCGGTCTCGCGCGGCAGGACGGGGTGGCGGCGTGAAATTCGGCCCGACGCGGCTGGAGGAGGCGGAGGGCGCGATACTCGCCCATGCCGTAAGCGCCGGCGGGCGGACATGGCGCAAGGCGACACTGCTGAGCGCCGACGACGTCGCTGCGATGAAACAGGCCGGGCTTGGCGAAATCGTCGCCGCCCGCCTGGGGCCGGACGATCTAGACGAGAACGAAGCGGCTCGGCGCATCGCCGCAGCGCTGGGCACACAGGGCATAGAGGTGCGCGACGCCGCCACCGGGCGCGTCAACCTGCATGCGATGGATGCGGGAGTGCTCACCGTCGATCGGGCGGCGGTGGACGCGATCAACGCCATCGATCCCTCGATTACGCTGGCCACGTTACCGGAGTTCGCAACCGTCGAGGCGCGGCAGATGCTCGCCACGGTGAAGATCATCCCATTTGCAGTGGCGGGCGGGCTCGTCGAGCGCGCGGTCGCCATTGCAGGGGCGGGGACAGTGATCGGGCTCAACGCATTCGCGCCGCAGCGCGTGGGGCTGATACAGACGGTGCTGCCCACGGTAAAGGAAACCGTGCTCGACAAAACGGCGCGTCTGACGGCCGAACGGCTGGCGCGCTCCGGCAGCATCGTGACCGGCGAACTGCGCACGGGACACAATGCGTCGGAAGTTGCAAAGGCGCTGGGCGCGCAGCGCGAGGACAACGGCCTGCTGATCGTCTTCGGAGCGTCGGCCGTTTCCGACGACGAGGATGTGATCCCGGCCGCCATACGCCTGGCTGGAGGCGCAGTCGAGCGCGTCGGCATGCCCGTCGATCCGGGCAATCTGCTTGTGATCGGGAAGATCGGGAGCGTCAACGTCATCGGCGCACCGGGATGCGCGCGTAGCCCCAAGCTGAACGGTTTCGACTGGGTGCTGGACCGTCTTTTGGCGGGATTGCCAGCCGGCGACCGCGAGATTGCGGCCCTGGGCGTAGGCGGCCTGCTGATGGAAATCGAGACGAGGCCGCAGCCGCGCGAGCCCAAGGCACGACGACCGCCGGTGGTTCATGCCGTGCTGCTGGCTGCGGGGCGAGGTCAGCGGATGGGTGGGCCGAACAAGCTTTTGTCGCGATTTGACGGAAAGCCGTTGGTGCGGCGCGTAGCCGACATGCTCACCTCGTCGAAAGTGAGCGGTACCGTCGCTGTCACGGGCCATCAGGCCGATCGGATCGCCGATGTGCTTACGGGCACCAGAGCGCGGATCGTACACAACGCCGACTATGCGACAGGGCTGGCGTCGTCGCTGAAGGCAGGTATCGCGGCCCTGCCGCCAAATGCTACTGGTGCGCTCGTCGTGCTGGGGGACATGCCCGGCGTGACGACGCTGGACATCGACCGCCTTGTTGAAGCATTCGCATCCGAGGGCGGCAATGCGATCGTGCGGGCGACCCACGCCGGCAAACGCGGCAATCCAGTCATCCTGCCGCGCCGCCTCTTCACCGCCGTGACCAATCTTCAGGGCGACACCGGCGCGCGGCATTTGGTCGAGGCCAGCGAGATGCGGGTCTCGGATGTCGAGATCGGCGAAGCGGCCAGCCTCGATGTCGATACGCCGGAGGCTTTGGCGATTGCCGGGGGGGAACTGGCCGACTGAGCGATTTTCGGGTGTAGAAGGCTAGCGCAGCCTGACGCCGCTCGGTTAATCTCGCCGGATGCGCTGTATCTATAACCCGCTTCGAACTCTTGTACTTGCGATTTTCTGCGCATCCGCATCGTCGGTAGCGGCAACGGCCGACATGCTGGCGCCATACAAGGACGACCTCTTTGCTTATCCACGCCTGCTGGCGGAGGCGGATGGCGGCCGCCATTTCACGGTCGACTATCAGTCCAAGCGCGACATCAACGCGCGAGACGCCGTGCCCGAGCGGCGCGTGAACCAACAATATATCGACGTCGGCGTAAGGCGGGACCAGCAGGATCTGCTCGCGACCACTGAAGTTGCCCGAATACCGCATATCGCCGTCGGCAAACAGCAGAACGCGCGGTTCATCGTCGTCTATCTCTATGGCCAGGGCGGCAATCGCCGGCAGGGAATGGACGACTTCACATTCGGCGGAAATTTCAACCGCATCAAGAACCTAGCCGTGCGCAACGGGGGCCTGTACCTCACCACAGACTTTTCCGATTTCGCAGCCGCCGGCGCTAAGCAGGTCGCAAGCCTGATCGCGCTTTACGCCGCCCACTCACCCGGCGCGGCGGTCTACGTCGCGTGCGGCTCGATGGGGGGCGGCATATGCTGGCGGCTGGCCGACGACGCCCAGGTTGCGCCGAAGCTCGGCGGTCTGTTGCTATTCGGCTCGCACTGGGACGAGAAGTTTCTGTCGAGCCGGGCGTTTCAGCGGCGGGTGCCGGTCTTTTTCGGCCATGGCGGCGACGACAAGGTCTTTCCGGTCGAGAATCAGGAGAAATTCTTCCGTTCCATCCTGAGCAAGGCTCCCAACTACCCCGCCCGCTTCGTCCGCTTCGAAACGGGTAGCCACGGAACGCCCATCCGCATGTCGGACTGGCGCGGCACGCTCAACTGGATGGCGACGGCGCGATAGGCTTTCAGGGCGTCGTTCCGTAATCGACCAGCACCTCCGGGTTCACCTCGCCGTCATAGGACGCGTCTACCTCATAGTGCACGAGGCGGAAGCCGCCTTCGTAAAATGCCCATACGCCAGCCGAGGACGCATCGCCCATACCCCGCCAGCGTGAGAACTCGCTGATCGTCTGAGCCTGGGGATCGAATGACGAATTGACCAGCTGCGCGGCCGTGCTGAAGCCGGTGACCGTGATCGAATCGACCTCCTCGTTCGTGTCTTCGTCGGCATAGGCGATGTCGAGTTGCGGCCGTGCGAAATGAAGCGGCTCCACATCACCGTCGTCGTTCGAGATGTAATAGAGGTGGGTCTCGTTATACGCCCCGCGCATGCAGAAGAAGCGAAACAGCCTTGCCGTTCGCTCGGGTTGGCCGGCATCGTCGTGCCGGTAGCGGAAACTGATGGTGTAGCTTTCGGGAGTGCGATCGGCATCGCCGAGTGCAGGTTCCGCAAGGCAGGCCGCCGGGGCAGAGGATGCGAAGATCGCCTTGGCGCGCTCCAGCAACGCATCGTGTTCGGGCAGTTCCGTGCCGTTGCAGCTACGCGGCAGCGCCTCGCCGAAAGGCGAATCGGATGCATTTAGCGATCCTCGCTCGATATGCAGCGGCTCGAACTCTTCGCCGATCGTCGGATCAGCCATACGCAACGTGTAGCAACCGGCATAGACCTGCTGCGAACCGTCGGTGCCGTGGGACAGAAAGGCCACCGGAAGCTGGAAGTAGATGCTGCCGGCAGCGCCTTCCTCGTGGGGTGTGCCGGTAATCAGTTCGATTCGCTCGGTTTGCGCGTAGCCCTCGGCGTAGCTGTCGACGTCTGATGCAGGCGGCTCCGAGAAGTAGCTCCACGCGCGTGCATATTCCGCGCGGTCGATAGCGTTGTATAACGAGCGTACCAGCGCGGACGGGGTAGAGCGGTCGTCGAGATAGTCCTGCTCCTGCGCGTTGGCGGTAACCGCCGAGCCGACGAAAAGGCAGGTCAGGAAAAGGCGCAGCATTGTTTCCTCCGTGGATGACGGAGACTACGCCTTCCTTTGCGGCATGAAAAAGACGCCTTGCGTCATGCCGGGCGGCGCAACGCCGCCTCGCGGGCGATGCGGGGAAAATCGGATGGCTTGATGCCGATGTCGGCCCGGTCGGCAGGGCTCATCGATTCGAGCATCGCGAGCACGGCCCGATACCGCTCGGCCGCTGCCGGGCGGGGGCGGGAGAAGAACTCGGTGAAGAACGCCATGTCAGGTTCCTTTGGCTGTTCCTCCCACGAGCAAAGATAAGGAGATTCCTGAATTTTGTGCAGTGCAGCATCTGCATGGCTGCCATGCGCGGTAAGGCTATCTTGCGCTGGGAAGGAACGTTGAACGCTCAAAATCGAGGGGGACTCTGAGGGAACCTTTTTAACCAGATGGCCTTACGGTGACGGGCAGTCGCAATCGCCTGGGACAGGAGGCTTCCGGTGGGCGCAAATGCGGAACTTGATTTCGGGTCCTTGCTGGACCAGCTCATAGCCGCGGCCGACGAGGTCGAGTCGGATGAGGGCCTTGCGACGCTGTCTCCGTCCCTGCGGGTCGACATGCTCGACCAGATCGAACGGTTGCAAGCTGAAAACATAGAATTGTTCCGCGATCGCGCAGCGCAGGAATACGGCGAGAACGCCGGATCGGGCGAGGCACCGCCGGTCAAGCCGGCAACCGCAACCCCTGCGCATCTCCAGCCGGCGCTCGAAGACCTCTTCTTCCTCGACCCCGAAAGCATTTCGCGGGAACTGGGCATCAAGCCGAAGAGCAAGCCGGACGAACTTGACAGGGCAAGGCGGGCATTCGCCATGCGCTACCATCCCGACCGGATGCCAGAAGAACTGCGCGACCGTGCAGCTCTTCGCATGCAGATCGCGAATATGCTGATAGACGAAGCCAAACGCGGCAAGCGCTGACACTCCAGTCCTTTTTCGTCCCTGGCCTTCGAAAGGCCATACCTCGCGTCAGACTGAAACCAATCGTCGTCGTGGCGGTTGAACTATAGCCGTCGGCTTGCCGACGTGCGTTCGCGAGGAAAGACAACAGACAGGAGAAATCGAATATGGCTCACTCCCGCAAGGACGAAGCACGCGCACTGGATGCCGCGGAGCTCGAACTCGTTGAAAAGTCGCATCATCCGGCCATACAGGATCTCTCCGACGCGGAACTCTCAGACCTGACGAAACATCTTCGCGAGCGTCGCGACAAGGCGCAGTCGACCGCGAATCGGCAGCGCCGCGAAATGCGCAGGAAGACTGAGGCGAAAGGCGTGCGGGCATCGGCCGACGACAGCGGCACGCGCCGCAAGACCGAGGTTCTCGCAATGGCGGTCCGACGGCTGAATGGCGAGCGCGACAGGCGCAACCGGATGGCCGCGCGGGCGGAACTGGTGGAGAACGCTCAGAACGCGCTTTCGATGCGGCAGGCCGCGGAGGGCGGCAAGGAGCGTCGGGCGACCCGCAGTGCCGGCAAGGGCATGCGAGCATCCGAGAGCACGCGCGCCCGAAAGATAACGGCGCCCAAGAAAGTCGGGAGCGTCTCGCAACAGAACAAGCGCGCGCAGGCCAAGCGCGACGCCTGATGGATCGGCGGGCGACGATGTCGCCCGCCTTTTCCCTACCAACTGCCGGTATTGG
This sequence comes from Neoaquamicrobium microcysteis, assembly GCF_008180155.1. Classification (GTDB taxonomy): domain Bacteria; phylum Pseudomonadota; class Alphaproteobacteria; order Rhizobiales; family Rhizobiaceae; genus Aerobium; species Aerobium microcysteis. The sequence continues at coordinate 315,140 of NZ_VSZS01000065.1, forward strand.
CCATCGAGGCCCATGGCTCGGCCTTGGGCTTGGCTGGGCCCTTCTGCAGCAGCTCGATAGAGATGCCGTCGGGCGAGCGGATGAAGGCCATGTTGCCGTCGCGAGGCGGGCGGTTGATCGTCACGCCGTTGTCCATGAGGAACTGGCAGGTCGCGTAAATGTCGTAGACCTCGTAGGCGAGATGGCCGAAATTGCGCCCGCCCTGATAGTCTTCCGGGTCCCAGTTGTAGGTCAGCTCGACCAGCGGCGCTTTTTTGCCGATGCCGGTCTCCTCATCCTCCGGCGCGGCGAGGAAGATAAGCGTGAAGCGGCCCTGCTCATTCTCGATGCGGCGAACCTCTTTCAGGCCCAGCTTGCGACAGTAGAAATCGAGCGACTCGTCGATATCCTTCACGCGGACCATGGTGTGCAGATAGCGCATGATGTTTCCTGTTTCGTGGCTGCGTTTGCGTGCCTGATATGGCGCAGGCCACGGCCTGCGGCAACCTCGCGTCATCCATCGGTCCATGGCTCTAAGTCGAACGGCAGTATTGTCAGTCGGGGAAATGTTGAAAAATGTGGCGCGGCTCTTGCTAACCCATGAACGCACAGTGTTATCCTGCAGATCAGAATCACTTGGCGGATTGAAGAAAGGTGTGTCGGGATGGGGGACAAGGCCTCTTCAGAGAGGCGTTATGCGGCCGTTGATGAAGCCCTGAATCCGGACGACGGAGACGAGGCTGCGCTGACCGAAATCTCGGGAGCGATCAAATGGTTCGATGTCGCCAAGGGCTACGGGTTCATTCTGCCCGACCAGCCGGGCATCGGCGATGTGCTTCTCCACGTTACGTCGTTGCGCAAAGACGGCTTCCAGACCGCGCTCGAAGGCGCGCGCGTAGTCTGTCTCGTGCGGCGCGGAGATCGCGGCCTGCAGGCTTTCAAGGTCGTTTCGATGGACAACTCGAATGCGATCCATCCCGCCGAGCAGCCGCTACAGCGCACCCATGTGGCTGTAACCGCGGAGAGCGGGCTGGAACGTGCGCTGGTCAAGTGGTTCAACCGCACCAAGGGCTTCGGCTTCCTGACGCGGGGCGAGGGCACCGAGGACATCTTCGTCCACATGGAGACGCTGCGTCGCTACGGACTGGCCGAGCTGCGGCCCGGGCAGGTGGTGCTGGTGCGCTTCGGCCGGGGTGACAAGGGCCTTATGGCTGCCGAAATTCACCCGGATATGGGAACCCTGCCGGTTTCGCATTGACCCCACGGTATTCCACAGCCCGGCAGGCGGGATGCTCCATGCTGCGCCACCTCCGGACAATCTTGATTGCCTTCACCCTGATATTTGCGGGGTTCGTACAGCCGTCGCTCGGTGACGTTCCCGTCGCCGAGGGGCAGCCGATGCTGTTGCCGACCGATCGTGCGCCGCTGGTGGTCGAGACGGCGGGCGGCAGCGTCCAGTTTTCGATCGAAGTTGCGGATACCGACATGAAGCGCTCGGCGGGACTGATGTTCCGTACGGCAATGGCGGACGACCACGGCATGCTGTTCGTCTTCGATCAGACCCGCAGGCTCTCTTTCTGGATGAAGAACACACCGATGCCGCTGGATCTGATCTTCGTAGGAGAGGACGGACGGGTGGTGGCGACGCTGCCCGGAGAGCCTTTCTCCACGGCCTCCATCGGCCCGGAAGAACCGGCGCGCTTTGTGCTTGAACTGAAGGCTGGAACCGCGCAAAAGAGCGGCATTGCCGATGGCGACCGGATACGCCATCCGCTCATCGACAGGGTTGCAGGCGCAGACTGACGCCGCTTCCGGGGACATCGCGGCGCATGCAGACATTCTTCAACGACGATTTCGAGATCGCCTATATCGACCGCCAGCCGGAAAGCGGCGACGGCGAACCGGTGCTGATGGTCCATGGTTTCGCATCCAGCCATCACGTCAACTGGGTCGCGCCCGGCTGGGTCAAGACGCTGACGGAAGCGGGCTACCGCGCCATCGCGCTCGACAATCGCGGGCATGGGCGTTCGACCAAGAGCTACGACAAGGCCGACTACACGCCGACGCTGATGGCTTCGGACGCCGCCGCACTGCTCGATCATCTCGGCATCGGCAAGGCGCACGTGTTCGGCTATTCGATGGGCGCGCGCGTATCCACGTTTCTCGCCCTCGAGCACCCGGAGAAGGTGGCAACGCTCATCCTCGGCGGGCTCGGTTACGGCATGGTCGACGGCGTCGGTGACTGGGACCCGATTGCCGAAGCGCTCGTCGCGCCGGATGCCTCGAGCATCATGCATCCGCGCGGCAAGATGTTCCGCGCCTTTGCCGACCAGACGAAGAGCGACCGCGCTGCCTTGGCCGCCTGCATTTCGACCTCGCGCGAACTGCTGAGCGAGGCCGACATGGCGCGTGTCACCCAGCCTGTACTGGTCGGGGTGGGCACTACAGACGACATAGCCGGCTCCGCACGAAAGCTGGCGGCGCTGATGCCGAATGCCGAGGCGTTCGATATCGAGGGACGCGACCACATGCTGGCGGTGGGCGACCGCACCTTCAAGGCCCGCGTTCTGCAGTTCCTCAAGGACCATCCGATCAAATGACGCCGACCCCGATCGAATTTGCCGGGGCGGAAGGCAATCGGCTCGCAGGTGACCTTTGGGACGGGCGCGGCCATCCTGTCCTGTTCCTCCATGGCGGTGGCCAGACCCGCCGTGCATGGGACGCGACAGCCAGGCGCGTGGCAGACAACGGCATGCGTGCGATCACCGTTGACCTGCGAGGGCACGGCGAAAGCGACTGGGTCGACAGCGGCAACTATACGTTCGCCGATTTCGGCGCGGATGCAGCCGCAATCATCCGTCAGACGGCATCGCGGTTTCACGCCGCCCCGTCGGCCGTAGGCGCTTCGCTCGGAGGCCTGTCGTCGCTGATAGCGGAAACGCGGTTCGGACCGCTGCTCGATTCGCTGGTTCTGGTCGATATCACGCCGCGTATGGACCCGGATGGCGTTGCAAAAATCCAGGGCTTCATGGGCGAACGGATGGAAGAGGGCTTCGCAACGCTCGATGAAGCGGCCGACGCCATTGCCGAATATCTGCCGAACCGCAAACGCCCGCGCTCTCTCGAAGGGCTGAAGAAGAACCTGCGGCTTGGCGATGACGGCCGCTATCGCTGGCATTGGGACCCAGCCTTCATGCGGAGCGAGCGCAACATCAATCTGGCCGCGCGCGAGACGATGGAAGAATTGATTGCGAACCTTCCCAACCTGCATGTGCCGGCACTTCTGGTGCGGGGCATGCAGTCGGAGCTGGTGCATGAGGATTTCGCCCGCGAGTTCGTGGAACTGGCGCCGTCGGCCAGCTATGTCGATGTAGGCGGAGCAGGGCACATGGTGGCCGGCGACAAGAACGACGTGTTCTGCGCGGCTATCCTGGATTTTCTGACGGATCGGGAAGCGGCTTAGCCTTTCAGCCAGCCATCGACGAAAGCAACGCTGCCGACGCCTGCGAAGCGACGCAACCTCTCAAGTTCGGCTTCCAGCTTCGAGACGAGGGCACGCGAGGGTCTGATGCCCGCCTCGGGCCAGAATGCGCGCACGACGAGCGCGTCGCGATCACGCTCCGCCTTGACATCGATGCGCCCGATCGCGCGGTCGCCACGTAGCACCGGATACACATAGTAGCCGTATTGTCGTTTGGCTTCCGGCACGAATATCTCGATCCGATAGAAGAAGCCGAAAAGGCGCTCCGTGCGGGCGCGGTCGCGCAACAGTGGATCGAACGGGCTCAGTATGCGCACCTTGTCTTGCGGCTCCGGCGTCTCTTTCGCGCTTTCCACGGTTTCGGGAAGGGCAAAGCAGGGTCGCGGCTTTCCACCACCTACGGTTTCGACCTGAACTTTCACGAGTTCGTCGCGATTGCGCACAAGCCATTCATCGACCTCGCCGGGCGTGAGCAACGCCCAGAAAGCTGCGATCTCGCCGCGTGTGGCAAACCCCAGTCGCGTAAGCGCCTGCCGGCAGGCCCAATCGACAAACGCGTCATGATCGACCTCATGTTCGCGATGGGGTTGCGGAATGACCCGTTCGGTGAGGTCATAGACCTTCTGAAAACCTTCGCGCCGTGCGATCGCGAGATCGCCGGTTCGCCAGAGAAATTCCAGTGCCGCCTTGGAAGGGTGCCAGTCCCACCAACCCGTCGACGGCTTGTCTCCCTCGAAGTCGCGCGCCATCGCTGGCCCGTTGACCGCGACGTGGTCGAGCACACGTGCAAGATCGTCATCGAATCCTTCCGACCCGAAATGATCCTTCCAACGGGCGCGAAGGCGAATCTTCTCTCGGGCGAAGCGGTGCCGCCAGTAGGGGAAGAAGGAACTCGGAATGATCGAGGCGTCGTGGGTCCAGTTCTCGAAAAACGCCCCGTCCTTTTCCAACAAATGCTGCAAGTCACGGCGGCGATACGTCTGGCTGCGCGAAAAGAGGATGTGATGGTGGGCACGTTCGAGGACATTGACGCTGTCAACCTGCACAAACCCAAGGCTCGCGACGGTCTCGGCGAGACCTTCGCGGCGCATCGGACCAGCCGGTAATCCAACGAGACCGGCAAGGCTCATCAGGTGGTGGCGGGCCTGGCGGTTTGAAACGAGAATCGTCATGACAGGAACTTAAGCTTGGAGATTGCTTCATCCACCTGAAACACGCGGGGCAATCAAGCATGAAGCCTATTGCTCCTGACAGCGGCATGGCAGGAGTTCATCGGCCGGTGAAAGCTGGCGGCCGCTTTTCGCGAAACGCGCTGCGTCCTTCGAGGTAATCCGTGCTTTCGAAAGTTCTGTTGCCAAGAACAATCGCATGTGAGGCATCGTCTCGGTCGCCGGATAGCGAAGCCCGAATTGACGCTTTCGAGGCGAGGATCGACAGCGGCGCGTTATCCGCAATCGTCCTGGCCAACTCCGCCGTGCGTAGGCTCAGACCGCCGGGCTCGACGATTTCCAGAAGGAACCCGGCATCGAGAGCCGACCGAGCATCCAGCCGGGCAGCGGAGAAGGCGAGGTATTTCGCCATCTGTGGCCCCAGGGCATTGACGATGTCGGCCATCGCGTCGACGGGATAGGCAAGGCCCAGTCGGGCCGCCGGCACGCTGAACAGCGCGGTGGACGACGACACCCTCAAATCACAGGCTGCAGCCATGCCGAACCCGCCACCGAAGCATATGCCCCGGATGGCTGCGATGGTGGGAACAGGGCAGTTGCGAATGGCGGCGAACGTTGCCGAGTTGTCCGCCTCGTAGGATCGCGCATTGTCGGTGGAGCCACGAGCTGTATCGAACTCGGTTATGTCCGCTCCCGCACAGAAATCTTCGCCCGCGCCGGCCAGCACGACGACACGGACGGATGCGTCTTCCGCAATGTCTGCGAACAGCGCGGCCATCTCCCGCCACATCGCCTGCGTCATCGCGTTCTTGCGCTCAGGCCGGTCGATCGTGATGGTGACGACGCCGTTTGAGTGGCCGGTTCGAAGGAAACCTGTTTTCACCTGAGGGCCGGTCTGCATGAGAACCAATCCGCTTGATGCTGCATTAAGGAAAATGCGGTTCATTTGACTTCGCAAAGGGATTATGGTTCGCGACAGGCCAAAGCAAGCGTTTGATACGGGAGAGCCCGATGAGCACCAGCGCGGTACGGCATGAAGCCATCCAGCCCGTGGATCCGATCTGGACGAGCGTGCGGCGCGAGGCGTCCGAAGCGGTGGAAAACGACCCGCTGCTTGCGGCGTTCCTCTATTCGACCGTCCTTAACCATGACAGCCTCGAAGCTGCGGTCATCCATCGGCTTTCGGAGCGGCTCGACCATGCCGACCTCGGGGCAGACCTGATAAGGCAGACCTACCACGCCATGCTGCGCGAGGTGCCGGAGTGGAGCGCGACGGTGCGCGTCGATATCCAAGCCTATTACGATCGCGACCCAGCCTGCGACCGCTTCCTGATGCCGGTCCTGTACTTCAAGGGATTTCACGCGATCCAGACGCATCGGCTTGCACACTGGCTGTGGAACAAGGGGCGCAGGGACTTCGCGCTCTATCTGCAGAGCCGATCTTCTGCCGTGTTCCAGACCGACATTCATCCTGCCTCGCGTATCGGCAAGGGCATCTTCATCGACCATGCGACCGGACTGGTCGTGGGCGAGACTGCTGTCGTCGAGGACAACGTCTCCATGTTGCACGGCGTAACGCTGGGAGGCACCGGCAAGACCGGGGGTGACCGTCATCCCAAGATCAGGCACGGCGTTCTCATCGGGGCCGGCGCGAAGATTCTCGGCAACATCGAGGTTGGGCACTGCTCGAAGGTGGCGGCGGGGTCGGTTCTGCTGAACTCGATCCCTAACAACAAGACGGTGGCCGGCGTGCCGGCGCGTATCGTGGGCGAAGCCGGCTGTGACGAGCCGTCGCGCGCGATGGATCAGCTTCTCTCTGGCGACGAGTAAGGCACGGCTTCTCCCGCAACGTCGGCTTGAAAGGTTGGGCGCGGACTTTACATGGCTGTATCCAGCGTGCCAGAAGCGCCTCCTATCAACAGCCACCGGAGACAGGATTTGAAACCCGAAGAGATCAGGAAGCTCGACGCCTATTTCAAGCGTACGTTCCAGAACCCGCAATTGCAGGTGAAGGCGCGCCCGCGCAAGGACGATTCGTGCGAGCTTTATCTCGGTGAGGAGTTTCTCGGCATCATCTTCAAGGACGATGATGACGGCGACCTGTCCTATAACTTCTCGATGGCCATTCTCGACATCGACCTGGAATAACCGGCCTATTTGCCGGTTTGCAGGAAGCGGCCGGCAGCCTCTCGCACGGCCTCGTCTACCTCACGCCATGAGCCGGCCAGCTCGGCCGGCATACGATAAGTGAGGTTGAGGCCGTCGCCGATGTGGATATCGCGCTCGCATGGAGCGAGCGATTCGCGCGCTGCATCTCCCGCAAGGCAGCGCGCCACGAACGGGTGGTTTCCGCCCTCGTCGCCCACCACCAGCACCTCATCCACGTAGCCCGACTTTTCCGTAAACGGATAGACCGTCAGACCCGCGGGGCCCGCACGACCGGGCCCCTCGACCAGCGCCCGGTAGATCGGTTCGAACCGCCCGGTCATGTCACGCGACATCATCGGCACGTCGAAGGTGAGAAACAGGATGTTGCGCGCGCCATCGGCATGGTTGAAGGCGTCCCGCGCCTCGTGGCTGTACCCGTCCATCTGCGGCCAGCGCAGATAGAGGTCGAGCCGGGCCGCAACCCCGCTGCGCCGCGCCGCCTCAAAGCGGATCGCATTGGCCGGCACGGCCAGCACGTCGTTGCCGATGACGATCTCATGAACCGTCGTGTCGTCGGTGTGGCCCGCCATCGCAATCGACCGTCCCGCCCACTTTCCACCGAGGCTGATGACGCCGGAAAGCAGCGCGAGCCCCAGAAATACGAAGAAAACCCGCAGCATGAACCCTGAGCGGACCGGAACTGGCCGGGCTCCGTGCGATGCTTGCGTCATTTCGGTTTGCACCCTGCTGCTCTCGACTTGTCTGCGCCCGTCCCCAAACGGGACAGCAAGGCGGCACGCTTCTTGCTGCCTGCCTTGCGACCTGTGCCGGGAAAGATCACCTTTCCATGGTAAATGGAGCGTAAACGATGCAGTCGTTCTCCTTGCTTGCCTACGCTTTTGCCGTTGGCCTGACCTTTTGTGGCCTTGCCGGCAGCACTATCGAGCTGATTGTCGGGCAGAGGCTGGGATTTCGACCCCCCTTCGTCATGCCGGGGCGATTCGGCTCGTCGCTCGCGCTGACGATGGCAGCCGGCCCCTTCATGCTGACCAACGAGGCGATCGCGGCCCGACGGGCAGGGGCGATCGACCGCTCGGCATTCCTGCTCTGCGGCGTCGCGGCCATTATCTGGGCAACCGCCCTGGGGATTGTGGCCGTGGAGCTTGCACTCCTCGCGCCTGTGCTCCTAGGTTGAGGCCCTCTGCGGGCCGCTTCGAGGTGAGTTCACATGCCGACCTATTCGCTCGACGGCGTCGCGCCGCAGCTTGACGACGAGGAAACCATCTGGATCGCGCCCGACGCGACCCTCATCGGCAAGGTGCGGCTGGGCCCGCAGGTAGGCGTATGGTTCGGCGCTGTACTGCGCGGCGACAACGAGCTGATCGCGATAGGAGAGGGGTCGAACCTGCAGGAACACTGCATGCTGCACACCGACATGGGCTATCCGCTGACCGTGGGAGCCGGGTGCACCATAGGACATCGCGCGATCCTGCATGGCTGCACGATAGGTGACAACACCCTTGTCGGCATGGGCGCCATCGTGCTCAACGGCGCGCGCATCGGCCGGAACTGTCTTGTCGGGGCCGGTGCGCTGGTTACCGAAGGCAAGGAGTTTCCGGACAACTCGCTGATCGTCGGTTCGCCGGCCAAGGCAGTGCGCCAGATCGACGACGCAGCGGCGGACCGCCTGCGGCTGTCTGCCGAGAGCTATGTAGCCAATGCCAAGCGCTTCAAGGCAGGTCTCAAGCCCATCTGATAGCGGAACGTCCCCAATACGGATTAAGCGAGGCCTAAACGGGCGTAGACACGCGACACCGGCACGTCGTAATGCGACTTGACGAACGAACAAAAAGAGAACATAAAAGGATCATAGGAAATACAGGAGAGGGAAATGGCTGAGTTCTTTCAGGATGTCGTCTCGCTTGTCTCGATGAGCGCGTTTGTCGTCGCCATGGCGCTGCTGATCGGTTCGATGTAGGCGCCGGCCCCTTCCGTTTGACCGAAAATGTCTTCAAAGGCAGCGCGTAGTGCTGAGTCGTAATCCGTCATGCTGACTGGCAGGCCGAGATCGACAAGGCTGGTGACTCCGTAGCCGGTGATGCCGCACGGGACGATGCCACCGAAATGCGACAGGTCGGGTTCCACGTTGACCGCGATGCCGTGGAGGCTGACCCATCGACGCAGGCGAATGCCGATCGCCGCGATCTTGTCTTCTGCAGGACTGCCGTCGGGCAGGGGCGGGCGATCCGGTCGCGCCACCCATACGCCCACGCGGTCTTCACGGCGTTCACCCTTTACGTTGAAACGATCGAGCGAGCCGATGATCCATGCCTCGAGCGCGGCAACAAAGGCGCGCACATCTTCGCGGCGACGCTTCAAATCGAGCATCAGGTAGGCCACGCGCTGTCCTGGCCCATGATAGGTATATTCGCCGCCGCGTCCGGTGGCGAATACCGGGAACCGTTCCGTGTCGATGAGATCCTTCGGGTCGGCGCTGGTGCCGGCCGTATAGAGGGGAGGGTGCTCGACCAGCCAGACGAGTTCGGGCGCGCCTTCATCCCGGATCGCGACGGCGCGAGCATCCATAACGGCCAGCGCGGTTGCGTAATCGGTCAGGCCGGGGGTGATGCTCCATTCCACGGGCCGAGTGTCGGCCTTGGGGAGGAAGGAGGCTTCCAGCAGGTTGCGTTCAATCATGAAATCGTCGCGTTTATTGCACCCTTTTCATATGGGCGATCGGCGCTGAAACGTCCAGTTTGGAAGGGCGTGCGATAGACGCTGCATTTGTATGCAAATCGTCGCCGACGCACTTGTGTCCCCCAAACCGATTTGCTACATGCGCCGGGCCGGTCGAACCCGGCCCTTCGTGACGTGCGGTCGTGGCGGAATTGGTAGACGCGCAGCGTTGAGGTCGCTGTGGGGCAACCCGTGGAAGTTCGAGTCTTCTCGACCGCACCATCACCCTCTCGGCTCGCTCGAGCCGATACGCCTTTGGCACTACCCCCTTGTCTATATTGGATCGGCGCACAGTCTGGCGAGCTGGATCGGCCCAATTGTACCGCACAAGAACGGCTCCAAGGCACTTACAGTTTTGGAAACAGGCTCTGCTGCCCGATAGCCTGGCGGAGGGAGTGGGATTCGAACCCACGGAGACATTGCTGCCTCGCCGGTTTTCAAGACCGGTGCCTTAAACCGCTCGGCCATCCCTCCGTGCAGCGCCGGCTGTATGCGCCAGCTGGATATCCAATTCAAGCACTAACGCGGCCGCTTCGGCATCGCTCTCATCCTGCCAAAGCCACTAGCGTGGCGACGATGGTCATAATATTGCCCGTATCCCGTCACAATCGCTTAACCTCGTAACAAGCATTTCCTGCGCACGTATCGCGTGGGTTGGCCCGATTGACTGGCAAAGTCGGTCGGGCGAAGATTGATCGGCATGGTCGCGATGCCGGTCCAAGAGGGGTTTCGGGGATTTGAGACGCATGAACGTTGCGCCTTGCAGGTCTTTTGCACGCGCTTCCGGGCTTCTGGTGCTTGCGGCTTCCGCGTTCGCTCTCGCAGCCTGTTCCACATCAGGTCCCGAGACAGCTTCAACGAAGCCTAAGCGAAGCAAGGAATACTTTGCGGAGTCGGAATATGGCGTGAAGGCGAGCCCGCGCGTCAGCAACCTGCGCAGCGGGCTACCGCGCGGCGGCGGGCGCGATCAGGTCGGTAGGCCCTACAAGGTCAAGGGCAAGTGGTACCACCCCAAGGAAGTGGCCGATTACCGCAATGCGGGCATGGCCTCGTGGTACGGAGACGCGTTTCACGGCCGCCTCACGGCCAACGGCGAAATCTACGACATGACGCATTTGACGGCGGCGCATCCCACGATGCCGCTTCCGAGCTACGCGCGCGTTACCAACAGCAGCAATGGCTCCTCGGTGATCGTGCGCGTAAACGACCGTGGCCCCTATGCTCACGGGCGCATTATCGATCTGTCGCGCAGGGCCGCTGAACTGCTCGATTACACCCACCACGGCGTGGCGAAGGTGAATGTCGAATATCTGGGACGTGCGCCGCTCGATGGTCAGGACGACGCGTTCTTGATGGCGTCATACCGCCCTGGAAACCGTGCGCCCGATCCGTCGGATGGACTGCCAACGGGTGTTATGATCGCCATGGCAGGGCCCACGCCCACCGCGTCGGCTAGCGCAACGCCGTCCTTCCCGGGCCAGTTGCGCTCAACGGCTCCCGCGACGGCGGCGATGACCGGCATGCCGGCAGCAGGCGACCCGGTTTTGCCCGAACTGGGTCCGATCGCGCCCGAGCGGCCGGGCATCGGCCTGGCAAACAGGTTGGGCGTGGGCGTGCATTCGGACCTGTTGGCCTATGCCGACGAACGCGTGAAAGGGGCAGCGCGGGCGGTTACCGTCTTCGCCGGCGAGGCGGAAGCGACGCAGAAATTCGTTGCAGCTCTCAATCAACGCTATTCCGCTGGCGTCCCGGGCTCGAGCGAGTACGTTGCTGTTGGAACCTATGCGGATCGGCAATCGGCACAGGCCATGGCAAAGTCGCTGGAGCGTGTGGGGCAGGTTACAATCGAGAGCGACTGGCGTGGGGATAGCTTCGCAGTCGCGCTGCATTCGGACGGTCGGCTCGGCGTAGACGATATGCTCAGGGCCGCCTGGGCTGCCGGCGCCGCCGACGCGATGACTGTCCGGCAGTAAAGCGCCGAACACTTTTCTTCGACTTGATCGACCGACGCTGCCCTTGCTAGCCTTGCAGGGCAGGGACATATGCTTGGTTCGGGGTTGCCGATGTCTATCATCAATAGTGCAAGGCGCGTGGCAGCGGCGCTGCTGCTTCTTGTGACGACTGCCGCGGCGGCGCAGGCTCAGCTTTTCGAAAGCCGTGCCAAGCAGGCCTTCATGATAGACGCGGAGACGGGCACGGTCCTCTTCGCCAAGGATGCAGACACCCCGTTTCCGCCAGCTTCGCTGGCCAAGCTGATGACGATGGAAGTCGTGTTCAACGCCGTCAAGACGGGCCGCCTGACCCTGGATGAGCAATTCTACGTATCTGAAAACGCTTGGCGGACCGGTGGCGCGCCGTCGCGCACCTCGACGATGTTTGCTGCTTTGGGCTCATCCATCCGCCTCGAAGACCTGATACAGGGCGTGATCGTGCAGTCGGCCAATGACGGCTGCATCGTAATTGCCGAAGGCATGGCTGGGTCGGAAGAGAATTTCGCGCAGCTGATGACCGAGCGTGCCCGCGAACTCGGGCTGGAAAAGTCCGTCTTCAAGAATTCTACCGGTCTGCCGGCGGAGGGGCAGGTGGTTACCGCCCGCGAACTCGTCGAACTCGCTCGCCACATCTGGAGCGAGTATCCCGAGTTCTACAAGTACTATTCGCAGCCGGACTTTACCTGGAACAAGATCACGCAGCGCAATCGAAACCCGCTGCTGGGCATGAACATCGGCGCGGACGGGCTCAAGACGGGTTTCACGGAAGAATCGGGCTATGCCATCGCGGGGTCAGCTCAACGGGACGGCAAACGGCTTTTTGTGGCGTTGAGCGGGCTGGAAAGCGAGAACCAGCGCGCGGAGGAGGCCCGTCGCATCCTTGACTGGGGCATGCGCGCTTTCGACCGTATCGAGCTGTTTCAGGCTGGCGAAGTCGTCGGCGAGGCCAAGACTTACGGCGGCGAGAAGCGCAGCGTGGCGCTGAAGGCCGAAGGGCCGATCTCGATTTTCGTGCCGATCACCAACCGGGACCGGCTGGCTGCGCGCATCGTCTATGACGGGCCGATCATTGCGCCGGTAGAGGAGGGCGCCCGCATCGGCGCCCTCAAGGTGTGGATTGGCGACATGATGAGCCAGGAGACGCCGCTCTATGCCGCTGAGAGCGTCGGACAGGGCAGGATCCACCAGCGCGCTCTGGACGCGGTCGAGGAACTGGCGATCGGCTGGATGCGCTGACCGGCCAGCGTGATTGCGCATGGATATTGGCGAGCAGCTCAACTATGTGAGGTCTGTCGGCCTGCATGGTCGATAGGGTCTGACCAACGGAAGCTTACTTGGCACGCGGCATCTTCATCACATTTGAAGGCGGGGAAGGGGCCGGCAAGTCGACCCAGATACTGGCGCTGGCCGAGGCCTTGCGCGGCCTGGGGCACGAAGTTCTGGTGACGCGCGAGCCGGGTGGCTCGGCCGGAGCGGAAGCCGTTCGTCATGTGCTGCTATCCGGTGCGGCGGAGCCGTTCGGTCCGGGCATGGAAGCACTTTTGTTTGCGGCTGCACGCTCGGACCATGTCGAACAGCTCATCAGGCCGGCCGTGGAACGCGGCGCGATCGTCCTGTGCGATCGCTTCATGGATTCCAGCCGCGTCTATCAGGGCGTAACCGGAGATCTGGACCCCCGATTCATGGAGGCTCTGGAGGCGGTGGCCATCAACGGCATGGTGCCCGACCTGACGCTCGTTCTCGACCTCGATGCCAAGGAAGGCCTGCGGCGCGCGACCGCGCGGCGTGGGACAGATGGCGCGGATCGCTACGAAAAGGAGACGCTGGCCGTCCACCGTCGCCGGCGCGAGGCGTTTCTGTCCATAGCGCGCGCGGAGCCAGATCGCTGCGTCGTCGTCGATGCAACCCGGGGCCGCGATGATGTGGCCGAAGCGATAGCCGAAGCAGTTTACCAGTTGCTCGACCGACGGCGGGCAGTGACGGAAAAGGCTGGCGCGGCATGAGTTTCGTGCGGCTTGCACCCGAACAGTTCGACAGCATCCCCGAGATTGCGGAGCCGGCCGAAAACCCGCTTCTCGTCGGCCACGACGAGGCGATGGCGCAGTGCGCGACCGCCTATCGCAGCGGCAAGATGCATCATGCGCTGCTGTTGGCTGGCCCTACCGGTATCGGAAAGGCTACATTCGCCTTTCATCTGGCGCAGCATCTGCTGGCCAATCCGGTTGCGGAGGATGCGCCGGGCACGTTCACGCCTCGCGATCCGTCGTCTGCGCTGTTCAGGCAGATTGCGCAGGGTTCGCATCCAGCGGTTCTGCATCTGACCCGGCCGATGAACGAGAAGACGAAAGCGTTCAAATCGGTGGTGACGGTCGACGAGATACGCCGCATCAACCGGTTCCTTTCCATGACATCGCACGACGGCGGCTGGCGGGTGGTCATCGTCGATCCGGCTGACGACATGAACACAAACGCCGCGAATGCGCTTTTGAAGAACCTGGAAGAACCGCCTCCAAGGACGCTGTTCGTGCTCGTAGCCCATTCGCTGGGGAGCCTGCTGCCAACGATCCGCTCGCGCTGCCAGACCATCAAGCTGAAGCCGCTCGAGCCTTCGGCGCTGCTGGGCGTATTGCGCGCACTCGAGGCCCCCGTGCCGGAAGACGAGGACGCGAGCGCGGCTTTGGCCGATAGGGCGGGGGGCAGCGTGCGTGACGCGTTGCTGCTGACCCAGTATGGCGGGCTCGACATAACGCAGGCCATGGAAAACGTGCTGCGCGGGCAGTCCTTCGTCTTCGGCGATGCGTGGCGGGTGGCCGAAGCCGTCAGCGGGCGCGATGCAGCCGTCCAGTTCGCGATATTCAACCAGACCGCGCTGGACATGATTTCCGATCATGCCCGCAACGCGGCGGCCTCTGGCGACGTCGCAACGGCGGCACGCCTCTCCGACCTCTGGCAAGGCACCGAACGCACCATCGCGGAGACCGAGACCTATAATCTCGACAAGAAGCAGCATGTCACCAGCCTCTTGCGACGAATGTGGCAGGCGCTGCGCGACTAAACACCGGGATAGCCATTGCTGGCCCGATGCGCTATCTGACCGCCAGAAACCGACCTCCGGACAGCCTCCCCCATGCCAAGCGAACGCTATTACATCACCACTGCCATTTCCTATCCGAACGGCAAGCCGCATATCGGCCATGCCTACGAACTGATCGCCACGGACGCGCTGGCGCGCTTTCAGCGGCACGACGGAAAGCAGGTATTCTTTCTGACCGGCACGGATGAGCACGGCATCAAGATGTATCAGACCGCGCGCAAGGAAGGTGTGAGCCCACGCGAACTGGCCGACCGCAACGCGGCCGAGTTCAAGCGTATGGCGGAAGCGCTCGGCGCCTCCAACGACGATTTTATCCGTACGACCGAGGAGCGGCACTACCGTTCCTCGCAGGCGATCTGGCGCGCGATGGCCGACAATGGCGACATCTACAAGGGCGGCTATGCCGGCTGGTATTCGGTGCGCGACGAGGCCTATTACGACGAAGAGGAGACCGAGCTGCGTGATGACGGCGTGCGCTATGGCCCCCAGGGCACGCCGGTCGAGTGGGTGGAGGAGGAGAGCTATTTCTTCCGCCTGTCGGCCTATGGAGATCGCCTGCTGAAGCTCTACGAAGAGCAGCCCGACTTCATCGGGCCGGCCGAGCGACGCAACGAGATCGTCAGCTTCGTGAAATCAGGCCTGAAGGATCTGTCGATCTCCCGCACCACCTTCGACTGGGGTATTCCGGTGCCCGGTGACGAAAAGCACGTGATGTATGTCTGGGTAGACGCGCTCACAAACTACATCACAGCTGTCGGGTATCCAGATGAAAATGCACAGCTTTGGCCTTTCTGGCCGGCCGACCTTCACGTTATCGGCAAGGACATTACACGCTTTCACACGGTCTATTGGCCAGCCTTCCTGATGTCGGCGGGCATCGCCCTGCCGAAGCGCGTATTCGGCCACGGTTTCGTCTTCAATCGCGGGGAGAAGATGTCGAAATCGGTTGGCAACGTGATTGATCCGTTCGCCCTGGTCGATCACTATGGGCTGGATCAGGTTCGCTACTTCCTGCTGCGCGAAGTGCCCTTTGGCCAGGATGGAAACTACAGCCACGACGCGATCGTCAATCGCACCAACGCAGACCTTGCCAACGACCTCGGCAATTTGGCTCAGCGTTCGCTGTCGATGATCGCGAAGAACTGCGGCGGCCTGGTGCCTGCGAAGGGGGAACTGCAGGAGGTCGATAGGGCGATCCTCGCCATGGCTGAAGATGCACTCGCGACGGCCCGCAAGGCGATTGGCGTCCAGGCTATCCATCAGGCGCTGGCGGCCGTCTTCGCTGTGGTCGCCGAGGCAAACCGGTATTTCGCCGGGCAGGAGCCATGGGCGCTGCGCAAGACCGACCCAGCCCGCATGGAAACGGTGCTGTGGACGACGGCCGAGACCGTCCGGCGGGTAGCGATCCTGTGCCAGCCATATGTGCCGGTTTCGTCCGGCAAGCTGCTCGACCTGCTGGCAGTGCCGGCCGACAGGCGCGAGTTTATCCACGTGGCCGATGCGTTCGCGCTGACATCCGGCGACGCGCTGCCTGCCCCGCAGGCGGTGTTCCCGCGCTATGTCGAGCAGGAAGCGGCCAGCTAACGGAACCGACATGCTCGTCGACAGTCATTGCCATCTGGATTTTCCGGACTTCGCCGATGAGCGTGACGCCATCGTGGCGCGAGCGATTGCTGGCGGCGTCTCGCGCATGGTGACCATATCCACGCGCGTGAGGCGTTTCGCGGAGATTCTTGCCATCGCCGAGGCGTATCCGGAAGTTTACTGCTCGGTCGGCACCCATCCGCACAACGCTGCGGAGGAACTCGACGTCACCACCGACGAACTGGTCAATCTGGCGCAACAT
This sequence comes from Neoaquamicrobium microcysteis, assembly GCF_008180155.1. Classification (GTDB taxonomy): domain Bacteria; phylum Pseudomonadota; class Alphaproteobacteria; order Rhizobiales; family Rhizobiaceae; genus Aerobium; species Aerobium microcysteis. The sequence goes on from NZ_VSZS01000065.1 coordinate 331,584, forward strand.
CCCAAGGTCGTAGCCATCGGCGAAGCCGGGCTCGACTATTTCTACGACCGCGCTCCGCGCGAGGCGCAGGCACAAGGGCTTCGCACGCACATTGCGGCGGCACGGATTACGGGCCTGCCTTTGGTGATCCATGCGCGTGACGCCGACGCCGACATGGCTGCCATCCTCGAAGACGAGACAGGGAAGGGGGCCTTCCCCTTCATTTTGCACTGTTTTTCGTCCGGCCGATCGCTGGCGGAAGTCGGTGTATCCTTGGGTGGCTATGTGTCGTTTTCCGGCATCCTGACCTTCCGGCGGTCGGACGAATTGCGGGATATCGCAAGGGATGTTCCGCTAGATCGCCTGCTGGTAGAGACGGACGCACCGTTTCTGGCGCCACAGCCGTTTCGCGGCAAGCGCAACGAGCCGGCCTACGTGAAGGAAACCGCGAAGGTGCTCGCCGACACTGTTGGCGTTTCCGAGGGCGAAATCGCAGAAATCACGACGGCGAATTTCTTCCGGCTATTCGCCAAGATGCCAAGGCCTTAGCCGCATGGCTGACCGACTGCGCCTCATCATTACCGGCTGCGGCTCGTCGCCGGGTGTGCCGCGTGTCATCGGCGACTGGGGCAATTGCGACCCGAACAACCCGAAGAACCGTCGCCGGCGAACCGCAGCCGTGATCGAGCGTATTTCAGGAACTGGTGAAATAACGCGAGTGGCAATAGACACCGGCCCGGATTTTCGCGAGCAGATGCTGGATGCCGGCATCACTCGTCTGGATGCCGTCGTCTACACGCACGCGCATGCAGATCACATCCATGGCGTGGATGATCTGCGCGGCTATTATCTCGCTGATCGCAAGCGGATCGACGTCTATGCCGACCGCCCGACGATGGACCGGCTTCGCAGCGCATTCGCCTATTGCTTCGAAACCCCGCCAGGAAGCTCCTATCCGCCGATCGTGACACCGCGCCTGATCGCCCACGACATACCATTCACGATCGACGGCCCCGGCGGTCCCATAACCTTGACGCCATTGACACTGGTGCATGGCGACATTCTTTCGCTTGGCTTCCGGGTCGGCGACATGGCTTATTGTTCCGACGTCAGCGATTTCCCGCAGGATACGGTCGCCCAGTTGCAGGGCCTCGAAGTGCTCGTCGTCGATGCCTTGCAGTATCGGCCGCATCCAAGCCATCTTTCGCTTGGGCAAGCGCTGGATTGGATTACTCGTCTTAAGCCGCGGCGCGCGGTGCTGACGCACATGCACATACCGCTGGATTACGAGACGGTGCTGGCGGAGACACCGCAACACGTGGAGCCGGCCTATGATGGCATGGTAGTGGAGATATCTGCGCCAAGCCGTTGATTTGGGGATATTTTGCAGTGCGTAGGGCACGGCGCATCCGCAATTGCTTGCACTATCGGGCACCCGTATAAGTTCCATAATCCATCTTATGCGACTTTCTGACGTATGGCGATGCAGGCAACCTACGGGGACAATTCGCTGGAAAGCGCGGCTCGTTCGCGCTCCACATTCTCTCTTGCTGCAGCCTCCATCGAACGCCCCCACTCCGTGCAAAACAGCGGCCTTCCCGAGCCGAGCGTCTTGGTGAGGAAATCTAGCCGTCCGGTCACGTAAGCCGTTTCGCCGACAACTGGAACAAACTCGCGACGTACGCCATCGGCGTAGACGTCGTACGTTGATGCCGCTGCCGCCAAGATCGCCATGTCGAGGTCGAGGAACAGAGCTGTGTCTGTGGCTATGTCGATCGGAAGCGCCGGCGGCACCCTATGTGTTTCGGTTGCGAGGATCATGATCTCCGCAATATCGATCAATTCCGGGTCTATGATGCCGCTTAACATCTCGCGCATCAGTGACGCGCTCTTTCGCTCATTGTCCCGCGCGGCTGGGTCGTACACCGCGTCATGAAACCAGATTGCCAATTCGCTGGCTTCGGGGTGATGGAGATCGGGTAGCTTCGCCTCCAACATCGCCAGCAGCGTGTCGATGTGCTGCTGGGTATGGTAGTGACGGTGAGGTTCGGCCAACCTGCGCCGAAGCTCGGTTTCGATCGTAGCGAGGCGGGCGAACATGACCGCTTTGCCCCCTACTCCGCAGCTTCCTTGAACGCGCCGGGCGTGTAGTTGAGGATCGGTCCGAGCCAGCGTTCGACCTCCCCGACTGCCATGCGCTTGCGCCTCGCATAGTCCTCCACCTGGTCGCGCTCGACTTTGGCGACGCCAAAATAGTAGCTCTCCGGATGCGAGAGGTAGATGCCCGACACGGACGAGCCCGGCCACATCGCGTAGCTCTCGGTAAGGCTCACACCGGCCTGGTTCTCGGCATCGAGAAGCCGGAACAGCGTTGCCTTTTCGGTGTGGTCCGGCTGGGCCGGATAGCCAGGTGCCGGCCTGATGCCCTGGTAAGGCTCGCCGATGAGGTCGTCGGGTGCGAACGTTTCATCGCCGGCGTAGCCCCAGAATTCCTTGCGCACCTTCTCATGCATGCGCTCGGCGAAGGCTTCAGCGAAGCGGTCGGCCAGCGCCTTGACCATGATCGAGGAATAATCGTCGTTGGCACGTTCGAAGCGCTCGGCAATAGCCACCTCCTCGATGCCTGCCGTCACAACGAAGCCGCCGAGCCAATCAGGCTTGCCGCTGTCTGCCGGCGCGACAAAGTCGGACAAGGCCACGTTGGATTTGCCGTCGCGTTTTGCGAGCTGCTGGCGAAGCGTGAAGAACGTGGCCAGTTCGCGCTCCCTGCCCTCATCCGCATAAAGCCTGATGTCGTCTCCCACCGCGCTTGCAGGCCAAAAGCCGATCACCGCGCGCGGCGCGAACCATTTCTCGTCGATGATCTTCGCAAGCATTGCCTGCGCATCATCGAAAAGCTGGCGTGCCGCAGCACCCTGCTTCTCGTCTTCGAGTATCTTCGGATAGCGACCCTTCAGCTCCCAGGTCTGGAAGAACGGCGTCCAGTCGATGTAGCGGGCCAGTTCGGCGAGATCCCACGTCTCGAAAGTGCGCGTGCCGGTAAAGGACGGGTGCGGGGGCTGGTAGTTGGCCCAGTCGATCCGATGAGCGTTCGCACGAGCGCGCGCGAGCGGCAGCCGCTGTTTTTCCGCCTCCGAGCGATGATGCGCATCCGAGACCTTGCGGTATTCGGCCCGCAGCGTCTCGACGTAGCCGGGCTTCTGCTCGGCGGACAGCAGGCTGGAGACGACGCCAACCGCGCGGCTGGCATCGGTCACATACACCGCCTGCCCGCGTTCATAACGCGGATGGATCTTCACCGCGGTGTGGACGCGGCTAGTGGTGGCGCCGCCTATGAGCAGCGGTATATCGAAGCCCTCGCGCTCCATCTCGGCCGCCACATGCGCCATTTCGTCCAACGAAGGCGTGATCAGGCCGGATAGACCGATGATGTCGACCTTCTCCTTGCGCGCCGTCTCGAGGATTTTCGTGGCCGGCACCATGACGCCGAGGTCGATAATCTCGTAATTGTTGCAGGCCAGCACGACGCCGACGATGTTCTTGCCGATGTCGTGAACATCCCCCTTCACCGTCGCCATGAGCACTTTGCCGGCACTCTGGCGCTCTCCGCTGCCGCCGTTCGCCAGCTTCTCGGCTTCCATGTATGGGAGCAGCACGGCGACGGCCTGCTTCATCACGCGGGCAGACTTCACTACCTGCGGAAGGAACATCTTGCCGGCACCGAAAAGGTCGCCCACCACGTTCATGCCGGCCATCAGCGGCCCCTCGATCACGTGTAGCGGACGTTCGGCATTCTGCCTCGCTTCTTCCGTATCCGCGTCGATGAACTCGGTGATGCCGTTGACGAGCGCATGCTCCAGCCGTTTTTCGACAGGCCAGTCGCGCCACGCGAGGTCCTTTTCCCGGGCTTCCTTGCCCCCTGCTCCCTTGAAGCGTTCGGCAATCTCCAGCATGCGCTCGGTGGCTGTTCCACCACTGGCGGGCGCGCGGTTAAGCACCACGTCTTCGCAGGCCTCGCGAAGCTCGGCGTCGATCGTTTCGTAGACCGCCAACTGTCCGGCATTGACGATGCCCATATCCATGCCGGCCTGAATGGCGTGGTAGAGGAACACGGCGTGCATCGCCTCGCGCACCGGCTCGTTGCCGCGGAAGGAGAACGACAGGTTCGACACGCCACCCGACACATGCACATGCGGCAGCGTTTCGATAATCTTGCGGGTCGCCTCGATGAAATCGACCCCGTAATTGTCGTGCTCCTCGATGCCGGTTGCGACGGCGAAGATGTTCGGGTCGAAGATGATGTCTTCCGGAGCGAATCCCGCCTGCTCGGTCAAAAGCTTGTAGGCGCGCGTGCAAATCTCGACCTTACGCGCCATGGTGTCTGCCTGCCCGACCTCGTCGAACGCCATGACCACCACTGCCGCGCCATACATTCGGCACAGCCGCGCATGATGGAGGAAAGCCTCCTCACCCTCCTTCATGGATATGGAGTTCACGACCGGTTTGCCCTGAACGCATTTGAGACCGGCCTCGATCACCTCCCATTTGGAGGAGTCGATCATCACAGGCACGCGGGCGATGTCGGGTTCGGCAGCGATGAGGTTCAGATACTCCTGCATTGCCTTCGTCGAGTCGATGAGGCCTTCATCCATATTGACATCGATGATCTGTGCGCCGTTTTCCACCTGGTCGCGGGCAACATCCAGCGCCGATGCATAGTCGCCGGCGGTAATCAGCTTCCTGAACTTGGCTGAACCCGTGACATTTGTACGCTCGCCGACATTCACGAAAGGTATGTCGTCGGTTAGCGTGAACGGCTCTAGCCCTGAAAGCCGCATCTGCGGCTTCATCTTGTGCACCGCCCGCGGCGTATGACGCGCGACGGCATCCGCGATGGCCGCAATATGCTCAGGCGTCGAGCCGCAGCAGCCGCCGACCACGTTGACAAGCCCCTCCCGCGCGAACTCCTCGACCTGCCCGGCCATGAACTCCGGGCTCTCGTCATATTTTCCGAAGGCGTTGGGCAGGCCGGCATTGGGATAGGCGCAGGTAAAGGTGTCAGCGACACCCGACAATTCCGCCAGATGTGGGCGCATGGCTGCGGCACCAAGCGCGCAGTTCAGACCCACTGTAAACGGCCTCGCATGGCGGATCGAGTGCCAGAAAGCGGTGGGCGTCTGGCCGGAAAGTGTACGGCCCGAGAGGTCGGTGATCGTACCCGAGATCATCACCGGGAGGTGGACGCCCTTTTCGGCAAACACTTCCTCCACCGCAAAGATTGCCGCCTTCGCGTTCAGCGTATCGAAGATCGTCTCGATAAGGATGATATCCGAGCCGCCATCGATCAGTCCGCGCAGCTGTTCGCCATACGCGACCCGCAAATCATCAAATGTTACAGCGCGATAGCCGGGGTTGTTCACATCCGGTGAGATCGAGGCTGTGCGGTTGGTAGGCCCTAGCGCGCCGGCGACGAAGCGGCGCTTCCCATCCTCTTGCTGCGCACGGAGCAGCGCCCGTTTGGCAAGACGCGCTCCATCGCGGTTCAGCTCGTAGACCATGTCCTCCATGCCGTAATCGGCCTGCGCGATGGTTGTGGAGGAGAAGGTGTTGGTCTCGACGATGTCGGCGCCCGCCTTGGCGTAGCGGTAGTGAATTTCCTCGATCGCCCAGGGCTGCGTCAGGATCAGGAGATCGTTGTTGCCCTGCTGATGGCAGGCGCAGCCGCCGAAACGGTCGCCGCGAAAGTGGTCTTCATGAAACCCCAGTTCCTGGATCTGGGTGCCCATCGCGCCATCGAGCACCAGAATGCGCTCGCGCGCTGCTTGCGCGAGAGCCTGGAAAATCTCCGAACCGTCCGGCTTGCGGCCTACAGGTCCGAGCAGGGCGTCAAGCGGTGAGGACATATGCGACACTTCTCATTCTTGGCACGACACGCCACAAATCACATAAAGACATCTTTATGTCAACATGCAGCCTGGCATGTGTGTGCGATGGACAACCCTGCCCCGCCGGTCTAACTCTCGACGCAGCTTGCCTGTCGTCGCCGGAATCATCATGGAACCTTCGAAAGATATCGCCCGCTTGATCGAGATCATGGCGGCCTTGCGCCATCGCGAAACAGGCTGCCCTTGGGACATCGAGCAGGATTTTGCCAGCATCGCGCCCTACACGATCGAGGAGGCGTATGAGGTCGCCGACGCAATCCAGCGCGGCGATATGGACGATCTGCGCGACGAGCTAGGCGACCTCCTGCTGCAGGTCGTCTACCACGCCCGCATGGCCGAGGAAGCGGGCGAGTTCACGTTTGAAGACGTGGTCGAGGCAGTCACGAAGAAGATGATCCGCCGCCACCCACATGTCTTCGGCGACGAAGCGGCCCGCAACGCCGGCATGGCGAAGGGCATGTGGGAAAGGATCAAGGCTGAAGAGAAGGCGGAAAAGCGGTCTTCACGGTTGGCGCGCGGACTTGACGCTGAGGACCACGGCAAGGGCTTTCTGGACGGCATACCCCTGATCCACCCTTCCCTCACCCGCGCGTTGAAGCTGCAGGAAAAAGCGGCACGGGTCGGGTTCGACTGGAAGGACGCCAAGCCGATCCTCGACAAGATCGAGGAAGAAATCGGCGAGCTTCGCGAGGCGATGGAGACTGGCGGCGAAAGCGAGGTCAAGGGAGAATTCGGCGACGTGCTTTTCGCGTTCGTGAATTTCGGGCGCCATCTGAAGATCGACCCGGAAGATGCCCTACGGCGTACGAACGACAAGTTCCGCACGCGGCTCCATTACGTGGAGGCCGCCCTGCACGCGCAGGGCCGCACCCTCGACGAAGCGACACTGGACGATATGGAAACGCTGTGGCAGCAGGCCAAAAAGGCGGAGTAGCCGTCCGTTCTATTGCGCTGCGCCGCCGAAACGCCCCGCAATCTCCTTGCGGATCGCTGCCGTCGCGCGGACGGTGAGCGTGACGCCGCCATCCTCCCGATCCATGCGCTTGACGACTTCGCCATTGCGATAGAGCCAATCGATTTCGCTGGCCTGTTCGGGGGTTAGCGTGACTTGGACAGTCGCGAGCGCGCCGGCGATGCGTTCCTCGACGAGGGCTGCAAGCCGGTCCACTCCCTCTCCCGAGACGGCCGAAATCGCGACAGCCGGGCCGCTGCCCCTATCCAGCATCTGTTCCCGCGTGCTCTCGTCGAGCAGATCCACCTTGTTCCAGACCTCCAGCACACGACGCTCGTCTTCGGCATCCACGCCGAGGTCATGAAGGATGCGCGCGACATCCTCCGCCTGAGCGATGGTGTCCGGATCGGAAATATCGCGCAGATGGATGATGAGGTCGGCTTCGACGACTTCTTCGAGAGTGGCGCGGAACGCGGCCACAAGATGCGTTGGAAGGTCGGAGATGAAACCGACCGTGTCGGACAGGATGACGATGGTACCGTGGGGCAGCTTCACACGCCGCAGCGTCGGGTCGAGCGTGGCAAACAGCATGTCCTCGGCGAGCACGCCTGCACCGGTCATGCGGTTGAACAGCGTCGACTTGCCAGCGTTCGTGTAGCCGACGATCGCCACGATCGGATACGGCACCTTGCGCCGCTTGGAGCGGTGCAGATCGCGGGTGCGGCGAACGGTTTCCAGTTCGCGCTTCAGCTTGACGATCTTTTCCTGAAGGATGCGCCTGTCAGCCTCGATCTGGGTTTCACCGGGGCCGCCCAGGAAGCCCGCGCCGCCACGCTGCCGCTCGAGGTGAGTCCAGCTTCTGACCAGCCGGCCCTTCTGGTAGTTGAGATGGGCCAGATCGACCTGCAGCGTGCCTTCGCGGGTGCGGGCGCGGCGGCCAAAGATTTCAAGGATGATACCTGTTCGGTCCAGCACCTTGGCGCTGAGCGCCTTTTCCAGATTGCGCTGCTGCACCGGCGTCAACGGATGGTCGACGAAGACGAGCTCGGCCTCCCGCTCCTTCACGATGGCGGCGAACTCCTCGAGCTTTCCGGTCCCCAGCAGCGTGGCCGGCCGCGGGTCATTGATCGTGACGATCTCGGAGTGGACGGTATCTAGGTCGATGGCGCCGGCAAGGCCGATCGCCTCTTCCAGCCTTGCCTGCGGTGCCCGCATCGGGCGGGGGCGTCCCTGCCCAGCCTCGTCACCGGACGAACGGGGCTGGCGCGTCAGAACCGGCACTATGATGACGGCGCGCGCCGTCTTTTCCGATGACGCGACATTGACCCCCGATCCGTCGGACCGGCCGTCAGAGCCCCCTGCCCGGCTCGCTCGGGTCAATCAGGCATCCTTGTCGTCGCCGTCGAACATCTGCACAGGCTGGCTGGGCATGATGGTCGAAATGGCGTGTTTGTAGACAAGCTGGGAATGGCCGTCACGTCGTAGCAAAACACAGAAATTGTCGAACGACGTGACCACGCCGGTCAGCTTTACGCCGTTGATAAGGAAGATGGTAAGGGGGTTTTTGCTCTTGCGAACTGAATTCAGGAACACGTCCTGTAGGTTTTGCGTCCGTTCCGCCATTTTTCTTGTCTTTCGCCGATCCCCCAACGGTATGCCACTAGTAGCGCCCATTTGGGTGCGCACTGTCAAGCGCGCTATAACATGGTTCGCCCACGCAAATGGCGAGCGAACGGTTTATTCGGCCCCTTTCCGTTTCGCGGTTATCAGGCCGGTGTCTTTTCCGCAATGTCAAAAAACGCATCGCGCAGAGAAAGCGTCACCGATCCCGGATGGCCGTTGGCGACGCTGGCGTCATCGATGGCAACGACGGGCATGACGACGGTGGTGGCGGCCGTGATAAAGGCCTCCTTGGCCTGCTTGGCCTCTTCCACGGAAAAACCCCGCTCCTCGACGGTAAGGCCGAGTTTCTTGGCTACATCCATGACCGTGGCACGCGTGACCCCGCGCAGAATACCGTGGTCTGCCGGTCTCGTGACAAGCTTTCCGTCGGGGGTGACAATCCAGGCATTGGTGGACGCCCCTTCCTTCACGACACCATCCAAATCGACGAACCATGCCTCCACGGCGCCGGCTTCCTTCGCCTGCTGGCGGGCCAGAACGTTCGGCAGCAGGCCCACAGTCTTTATATCGACACGCTCCCAGCGGTTTTCCCGAACGGTGATGACCTTCACCCCCTGAGAAGCGCGCTTGGCAGCGGCAGCCGGGTCCGAGCGCTTGGCCGTGACGACGATCGCCGGCGCTGTCCCCGATGCCGGGAAATAGTGATCGCGCGGTGCCACGCCGCGGGTTACCTGAAGGTAGACGAGCCCGTTTTCTATTCGGTTGCGCCTCACCACCTCGCCCATCACCATCTGCAGCACGCGTCTGCTGAGCGGCCACTCTATGCGAAGCTCGCGCAGCGACCGGTCGAGTCGGTCGAGATGGCGCGTCATATCCATGATCTGACCGCGCGCCACCTCGCACACCTCGTAGACACCGTCAGCAAACTGATAGCCGCGATCCTCGATATGCACGCAAGCTTCGGCATGCCGGGTGTAGCGCCCGTTCACATAGGCAATGCGTGGCATCTTTTCCCCTCGTCAGGTGAGTCCGGCATCTTGAATGCCAGTCAATGAGCAGGTTCGTCAGAAGAATTCAAGGCTGACGCGGAACATCTGTTCGACCTGCTTGACGGCAGACGCCATCGCGAAAATGACCACGCGATCCTTGGGTTTGATCCTTAGCGCACCGTCCGGCCGCAGCACCTTGCCGTCACGCATCAGGGCGCCAAGACGCAGCCCTTCCGGCAGTTCCAGTTCGCGCAGCGGCCTTCCCACAAGTGGTGAGGTCTCGAGGGCTTCAGCCTCTATGATCTCCGCTGCGCCGTGCTGGACGCTGTGGACGGCGCGGATTCGCCCTCGCCTGACATGCTGCAGAATGCGCGAGATGGTGGCGGCGCGGGGATTCACATAGGCATCGATGCCCAGCATGCCGGCGAAGTCGTGGTAGGTCGGATTGTTGATGAGGACCAGATTGGCCCGGCACCCCAGGCGCTTGGCCATGACGCCCGACAGGATGTTGACCTGGTCGTCGTTGGTCAGGCCGACCATAAGGTCAGCCTCGGCGATATCCGCTTCCATCAGAAGCTTCTGATCCAGCGCGCTGCCATGCAGCACGATCGTTCGCTGCAACTCGTCGGCTGCCTTGGTCGCCCGCTCACGACTCGCCTCGATGATCTTCACCTTCGCCGGTGTATCGCCACGCTCGATGGCACGTGCGACGTGGCGACCGATATTGCCGGCACCCGCGATGACGATTCGTGCCGCCCTTTTCTCGTCATGGCCGAAAAGCCCCATGGTGCGCCGCACCTGTTGCTTGGCGACGACCACGTAAGCCAGATCGCCGACGGAAAGCTGATCGGACGAGCGGGGCACGAACAGCTGGTGGCCACGGGAAACGCCCACAACGGTAGCCAGCAGGTCGGGAAACAGTTCGCTCAGCTGTGAAAGCGGCGTATCGACAACCGGGCAGTCCTGGAGACATTCCAGCGCCACCATGACGATCTTGTCGTCGGCAAAGCCCACGGCGTCTGCCGCACCCGGCAGGGCGATGCGCTGTAGCACCATCTCGCCTACCTCCTGCTCGGGCGAGATGATGACGTCGATCGGCATGTGGTCGCGCGTGAACATGCCCATTGCATAGGGCCGCAGATATTGCTGGGCACGGATACGCGCGATCTTCGTCGGCACTTCGAAGAGGGAATGCGCCACCTGACACGCGATCATGTTGACCTCGTCGTGAAAGGTCACCGCGATGATCATGTCGGCGTCGGGCGCACCGGCCGCCTCCAGCACGTCGGGATGGGCGCCATGCCCCACGAAACCGCGAACGTCGAGCGTGTCGCGTACGTTGCGGATGAGATCGGGCGAGACGTCGATGACGGAGACGTCGTTCTTTTCGGCGGCGAGCTTTTCGGCAATGCCATAGCCCACCTGCCCGGCGCCGCAGATGACAACGCGCATGTCGGATCAGACCCCCAGAGACTTGAGCTTGCGGTGAAGCGCCGAACGCTCCATGCCGATGAACTCGGCGGTCCGCGATATGTTTCCGCCGAAGCGGTTGATCTGCGCCAGAAGATATTCCTTTTCGAACAACTCACGCGCCTCGCGCAACGGCAGGGCCATGATGTGCTGGTCGGACTGATTCGGCGCGCGGGGCATCATGTCTCCGATTTCCTGCGGGAGAAGATCTGCCGTTATTGGCGCATCCACCTCCTCGCCGCGTGCAAGGATCATCAGACGTTCGATGTTGTTCTTGAGCTGCCGCACATTGCCCGGCCAGTTATGTGCCTGCAGCACCGCCAACGCATCGTCGCCGATGCGGCGCATGCGAATGCCGGCCTGACTGGCGATCTGCCGCATGAAGTGGTCGACGAGGAACGGGATATCCTCGCGCCGTTCCGAAAGTGCCGGCACCATGACCGGCACGACCGCTAGGCGGTGATAGAGGTCTTCCCTGAAACGTCCCTGCCGGATCATCTGCTCGATGTTCTGCGCCGACGACGAGATGATGCGAACGTCAACCTTGACGCGCTTCGAGCCACCGACACGTTCGAACTGCTGGTCGACCAGCACACGCAGGATCTTGGCCTGCGTTTCGCGTGGCATGTCTGCCACCTCGTCAATGTAGAGAATTCCACGATGGGCCTCCTCGAGCGCCCCGACCTTGCGCTCGCCGCCATTGGCCTCGGTCCCGAACAGCTCCATCTCCATACGCTCGGGCGTGATCGAGGCAGCGCTGACGGTCACGAAGGGGCCACTCTTGCGCGAGGAAAGGGCATGGATGGCGCGTGCGGCCAGCTCTTTGCCGGAGCCCGAAGGACCGATAACCATAACGCGGCTGTTGGTGGGTGCGACACGCTCGATGGTCTGGCGCAACTGGCTCATCGCCGCCGACATGCCGATCAGGTCGAACGTCTCGCCGCTGCGCTTCTTGAGGTCGGAGAGCTCGCGCCGCAGCTTCGACGTTTCCAGCGCGCGTTCCGCAATCAGGATCAGCCGGTCGGCCTTGAACGGTTTCTCGATGAAGTCGTACGCTCCGCGCCGGATCGCCGAAACGGCAGTTTCGATGTTGCCGTGCCCCGAGATCATCACCACCGGCAAGCCGGGATGCAGTTTCTTTATCTCGTCGAGAAGAGCCAGTCCGTCGAGCCGCGACCCTTGCATCCAGATGTCCAGGAATACGAGCCGGGGGACCCTGTCGGCTATCGCTGCAAGCGCGCTGTCGGCATCGTGGGCGGTGCGCGTCTCGTGCCCCTCGTCACCCAGAATGCCGGCTACGAGTTCGCGGATGTCCTCCTCGTCGTCAACGATCAGAATATCAGACGCCATTTTCTACCTTTTCGTTCGTCCTGCCGTGAGTGCTGTCTGCCGACGGCACACCTTCGCCGGCCGCGCCCGCAGCCGGTAGCACGATGCGGATCATGGCCCCCCGGCCACCATGGAAATCCGGCGGCGCATCGTGCAGTTCGAGTCTTCCGCCATGGTCTTCCACTATCTTCTTGACGATCGCGAGGCCCAGGCCGGTGCCTTTTTCCCGCGTCGTCATGTAGGGCTCCAGCAGCCGCTGGCGATTTTCGCGCGGCAAGCCCTTCCCGTTGTCGACCACGTCGATGGTGATGCGGCTGCCGTCTTGCCGTGCGCGAATCGATATTTCACCGCTTGCGCCGCTGTCGCGTTCTGCGGCCTCGATCGCCTCGGCAGCGTTCTTTATGAGATTGCCGAAAGCCTGGCTCAGGAGCCGGCTGTCGAACGTGCCCATCAATGGCTTTTCGCCGAACTCACGCCTGAACGCGATGTCCGCGCGGCTGACCTCGATGAGGAACGACGCTTCGCGTAGCGGTTCGCGCAGGTCCAGCACCTGCATGTCCGGCTTCGGCATCCGCGCGAAGGCGGAAAACTCGTCCACCATGCGCCCAATGTCGCCGACCTGCCGGATGATGGTTTCCGTGCACTGGTCGAAGACCTCGCGATCTTCGACGATGACCTTGCCGAACCGCCGGCGAATCCGCTCGGCCGAAAGCTGGATGGGGGTCAGCGGGTTCTTGATCTCGTGGGCGATCCGGCGCGCAACGTCGGCCCACGCCGAAGAGCGCTGCGCTTGAAGCAGGTCGGTAATATCGTCCACCGTAACGACATAGGAGGCGGTATCGCCGGCCCCTTCCTCGGTCGTTACCTGCACGTTGAAAGTCCGCTCCGCACCGCCGCGATAGAAGGTCACCTGCTCGCGATAGACCGGGCGGCCGGAGGTGAGGCCGATCTCGAACACCCTGCCGACATGGGGCAACACCTCGACAAGCTTGCGGCCCAGAGCGGTGGCCGACCGTATCGTCAGCATCTCTTCGGCAGACCGGTTGATGATCGAGATCGTGCCGCTCTGGTCTACGCCGATTACCCCCGCCGTCACGCCCGAAAGCACCGCCTCCGAGAAGCGCCGCCGCTCATCGATCAGATCCTTGGCAGATAGCAGTTCGTTGCGCTGCGTCTTCAACTGGCGGATCATCTCGTTGAAGGTGTCGCCAAGCGAAGCAACGTCGCCGTCGGACTGGCGAACGGGCACGGCGACATCCAGGTTGCCGGTGGCCACCTCGTCTGCCGCGCCTATGAGCTGGCGTATCGGCCGCACGATGCGGTCGGCTACCGCAATGCCGGTCCATATCGCCGAGAGCACGATGATGAGTGTCAGGCCCAGATAGGTCAGCGCGAAGGCGAGCTGGGTCGTGAGCCGGTTGCTTTCCAGCGCCCTGTACTCGTCGGTGTTGGCGCGGACGATCTGCCGGGCGCGGATCACCTGCTCGTCAAGCGTGCGTATGGTGTAGAGATAGGCGTCCTCGATCTCGCGCAGCTTCACGATCGCACCGACGAGGTTGCGGTTGCCCGGCGGGATCAGGATCGGCAAACCGTCGGCCGCCGTGTGGACTGTCTCGATCGGCGGAGCCGGCATGGCGAAGTTGGCATCGGTTTCCGCCTGCATGATGACCGATCCATCGGAGCGTATGAGGGCCGCGTGGTCGAGATTTCGTCCCATCGCCTGCTGGCTCATCAGCGAGCGGAAACCAGTGCGGTCGAGGCCGTAGAGCGTGCGGCTGGCGTCAAGCACATAAGCGGTGGACAGCGTCGCATCCTGCAGGTTGCGGGCGTTCTCGACGACATAGGCTTCAGCGATCGACATCGACGAACTGATGATGACCTTGGTCCGCAGCTCGAACCATCTGTCAAGACCGAGGTCGAGTGTGACTGAAGCGATGATGGCAACGAGAATCGCCGGAATCGCGGCCACCAGCGAGAACATGGTGACGATGCGCACGTGGAGCCGAGAGGCGGCCTTACCGCGGCGACGCGCCATCAGGATGCGGTGTATCTCTCGCACGATCAGAGCGACGAGAAGCAGAACGAAGGCCGCATTGAGAGCGACCAGCCACAGCGTCGTCGTGCCATCGGGAGTGATCGGCGTAAGACCCAACAGGACGGCGAAAGAGACACCCGCGCTGATGAGAGCGCCTACGATTGCAGCGATACCCGGCAATGCGAGCAGCCGCCGGCCGTCGGACGCAGTGGGTGCCGGCAGCGCGGTCGGATTCATCGCTGGTGTCTGTAGCGCCATCGGTCAGCCGTCCCTCACGCGTTGCATCTATGCAACGCATTGTGGCGATTGTGCAACAAGCACATCGCCTCGAAACCCTGTTTGGCGGTGGAAATGGCTATTTGGAGGCGCGGTAGACGTTTACACCCAGCTCGCGGATTTTCTTGCGAAGCGTGTTGCGGTTCAAGCCAAGAAGCTCCGCGGCCTTGATCTGGTTGCCGCGCGTGGCAGTCATCGAGGCGAGCACCAGCGGATATTCCACCTCTGCCAGAACGCGCTGATAAAGCCCCGGCGGCGGCAGGTCCCCGCCGAAGCTGGCGAAGTAGCGCTGGAGGTGATGCTCGACCGCCTGGCTGATGGTGACATCGTCCGGCAGCATCGAAGCCGACGTGGCGGTGGGTGCCGATTCGGCGGCACGCAATTCCGTTTCGACGATCTCGGACGTGATCTCATCCTGAGGATAGAGCGCTGCGAGGCGGCGCACGAGGTTTTCCAGCTCGCGTACGTTGCCCGGCCACCCATAGCGCTTCATCAACTCGATGCCGCCTGCCGAAATCCGCTTGGTCTGCAGACCTTCCTTCTCGCCCAACTTGAAGAAATGGCGCACCAGATCAGGCACATCCTCGGACCGCTCGCGCAGCGCCGGCAGGCGAAGCGGGACGACGTTGAGTCGGTAGAACAGGTCCTCGCGAAATAGGCCCTGGTTTATGAGCGTCCGCAAATCCTTGTTGGTCGCTGCCACGATACGCACATCGGTGCGGATGGGCGTGCGCCCGCCGACAGTCGTGTACTCGCCCTGCTGCAGCACGCGCAGAAGCCGCGTCTGCGCCTCCATCGGCATATCGCCGATCTCGTCGAGGAATAGCGTGCCGCCCTCAGCCTGCTCGAAGCGGCCCGTCGATCGATTTTGCGCGCCGGTGAACGCACCCTTCTCGTGGCCGAACAGTTCCGATTCGATCAGGTCGCGCGGAATGGCCGCCATGTTTATCGCCACGAAGGGGCCGTTACGGCGACGCCCGTATTCATGGAGCGCGCGCGCCACCAGCTCTTTGCCGGTGCCCGACTCGCCGGTGATCATCACGGTCAGGTCGGTTTGCATCATGCGCGCCAGCATGCGGTATATGTCCTGCATGGCGGCCGAGCGACCGACCAGCGGCATCGGGTCCGGCTGTTCCTCACCTCGAATTTCGGTGACGTGGCGCTTGGGCTCCGCAAGCGCCCGATTGACGATGGTAAGCAGTTCGGTGAGGTCGAAGGGCTTTGGCAGGTATTCGTACGCGCCCGTCTCGGAAGCGCGTATCGCGGTCATGAACGTGTTCTGCGCGCTCATGACGATGACCGGTAGGTCGGGCCGCGCCTTCTTGATGCGCGGCAGCATGTCGAAGGCGTTTTCGTCCGGCATCACGACATCGGTGATGACGAGGTCGCCCTCGCCCGCCGCCACCCAGCGCCACAGCGTCGATGCGTTCGACGTTACCCGCACATCGTGGCCGACGCGGGACAGCGCCTGGTTGAGAACGGTCCGGATCGCCGCATCGTCATCGGCTACGAGAATGTTTCCGCGCATGCTCATGCAGCACTTCCTTCTTCGACAGGTTCCTCCGCGCTACGTGGCTCCCTCCAGGCCGGCATCAGCACGCGAAACGTGGTTCCCCGCGCCGACGAGTCGCATTCGATCACCCCTCCATGCTCCCCCACGATCTTGGCCACCAGAGCCAGACCGAGCCCTGAGCCGTTGGGCTTTGTGGTGATAAAGGGATCGAACAGGATCGGCAGGATATCGTCCGGCACACCCGAACCATTGTCGTGCACGCAGAACTCGAGCGGCAGCGAAACACGGTCCTGCGTGCCCGGCACGGAAAGCCTTATCCCGGGCCGGAACGCGGTGGAAAGCGTGATCTCGCCGTTCGGATCGCTGCCAATGGCCTCGGCGGCATTCTTGATGAGGTTGAGGAACACCTGCACGAGTTGGTCGCGGTTGGCGTAGACCGGCGGCAACGAGGGATCGTAGTCCTCGATGATCTTGATGCGGTTGGCAAAGCCGTTGCGTGCCAGCGCCTTCACATGGTCGAGCACGACGTGGATGTTGACCGGCCAGCGATCGATCGGCCGCTCGTCGGAAAACACTTCCATGCGATCGACCAGCGAGACGATGCGGTCCGTTTCGTCGGTGATCAGTCTCGTCAGCGCACGGTCTTCATCGGAAACAACGGTTTCCAGAAGTTGTGCCGCACCCCTGATGCCCGACAGCGGGTTCTTGATCTCGTGCGCCAGCATCGCGGCCAGGCCGGTCACGGACCGCGCGGCACCCCGATGGGTCATCTGCCGGTCGATCTTGTCGGCCATCGACCGTTCCTGGAACATCACGACGACATGGCCGGGCAGTTCCGGCACAGGGGCGACGTAGAGATCGACGATCCTCTCGGGGCCTAGACGGGGCGACGAGATATCCACGCGATACTCGTTGAAAGGCGCGCGGCGCTCGCGCACTTGTTCCACAAGCGTGAGCAGCGGGCTTCCGAAGGGAACGAAGCGTTCCAGCCCATCGCGCGCAAGCATCGCGGCGCTGGAGCGGAAGAAATCTTCGGCATCGGCATTGGCGAACGCGATCCGCCCGTCAGGCGCCACCATGATGACAGGGTGGCGAATCGTGTTGAGAACGATAGCGGCCGGGTCCATCCCCGCGGGAAAAGGCGTGGTCATGCGGCGCTCCGCAGCATTGCTTCCGCATTCTCGGAAAAGGCGATGCGTATCGCATCGATCACCATGTGCGGTTCGGTCGAGGTCATGATGGTGCGGCGTGTGTTCGGGGCAACGTGCGGCGCGTGGCGATCCAGATACCACCCCAGATGCTTCCGGGCCTGCCGCAGCCCGGATTCCACGCCGTAAAAGGTAAGCATGTCTTCGTAATGAGCTGAAATATATTCTGAAATCTCTGCCGCGTGGCGTGGAACGCCTCGGGCGAGATTCCCGCCTGCCTCGGCGGCCAGCGAGCCTGCGAGCCACGGTGCGCCGTAGTGGCCGCGGCCGATCATCACTGCATCCGCGCCGGATTGCGCAACGATTTCCGAAGCGTCGGCCAAGGTCAGGACATCGCCATTGGCGACCACCGGGATCGATACGGCCTGCTTGACACGTTTGATGGCGCGCCAGTCGGCGCTTCCTTTGTAGAACTGGCAGCGCGTGCGGCCATGCACGGTTACGAGCGCCACGCCGGCCGCTTCCGCGCGCCGCGCTATATCGGGCGCGTTAAGCGTATCCTCGTCCCACCCCAGCCGCATCTTGACGGTTACAGGAATGTCCACGGCACCGATGACAGCCTGGATAAGCGACAGCGCATGATCGGGCGCGCGCATCAACGCCGAACCGCAATAGCCACCGGTGACCTTCTTTGCCGGGCAGCCCATGTTGATGTCGATGATATCGGCGCCCTCGCCCGCCGCGATCCTTGCGCCTTCAGCCATCCATTCGGCATCGCGCCCGGCAAGCTGCACGACATGGACCGGCACGTCCGGGCGGCGAATGCGCAGCGCGGAGTTACGGCGGCCCTTTGCAAGCTCCCCGCTGGCGACCATTTCGGAGACGACGAGCCCCGCGCCGTGAGCAACTGCCCGTTTGCGAAACGGCTCGTCCGTGATACCCGACATGGGTGCGAGAAATATGCGGTTGGCGATCTCGACGCCGCCCAGATGGAGCGGCGTGGCGAGGGTTGCTGAAACGGACATGCACAAAAACCAAGCAATCCAGAATACTGCACAACGCCTAACCATAAACGAAGCGTTGTGCAACTGCGAAATGATGCGATACCACGCTGAAAAGCGAATGCGCTGGCAAATTGCGGAACCGCCACATAAGCGTGGATCGACTTCAACGGGAAACCCGGGCAAAAGATGGCGGCAGGCAGGATCGGGGTGGTGATTGTTGCGGCTGGCCGCGGCGAACGCGCCGGCCAGTCCGGCGAGGGGCCCAAGCAGTATCGGCGCATCGGCGGCGAGCCAGTGATTCGCCGCACGCTGCGGGCATTCCGCGATCATCCGGCCGTCAGCGACATCGCCGTCGCCATCCATCCCGACGATAGCGAACTCTTTCGCGATGCCGCCGGCGAACTGGCGTCCGGGGTCATCGTCGTGCATGGCGGCGCGACGCGCCAGGCTTCCACGCGCTTGGCGCTGCTGTCGCTGGTGGAGCGCGGCCTCGATGCTGCACTCATTCACGACGCCGTGCGGCCCTTCGTCGATGCCTCCCTCATCGACCGCGTGGTGGATGGGCTTGCCGATGGCTGCGGAAGCCTTCCGGCGATGCCGGTATCGGATACGCTGAAAAAGGGCGGCATGAGCGGGATCGTGGCCGGCACCGTGCCGCGCGCAGGCCTGTTTGCCGCCCAGACGCCACAGGGATTTCCGTTCGCGGCGATCCTGGACGCGCACGAGCGTGCCTTTTCAGCCGGCCGCAGCGACTTTACCGATGACGCGGCCATTGCCGAGTGGGCAGACATCCCGGTGCGCCTCGTTGAAGGATCGGCCGATAACGTCAAGCTTACATGGGCAAGGGAAATCGAGATGGCGAATGCGCGGCTTTCGGCAGCGGGCTTCCCGGACGTACGCACCGGTAATGGTTACGACGTCCACTCTTTCGAGGACGGAGACCACGTTATGCTATGCGGCGTGCCCATCCCGCACGGGAGGCGTCTTTCCGGCCATTCCGACGCCGATGTGGGCCTTCACGCCCTTACTGACGCGCTGCTGGCAACCTGCGGTGCCGGGGACATCGGCACGCACTTTCCGCCCTCCGACATGAAATGGAAGGGTGCGGCCTCCCGCATCTTTGTGGAAGAGGCAGTACGCATCGTACGCGCACGGGGAGGCCGTATCGCCAACGCCGACATCACGTTGATAGCCGAAGCGCCGAAGGTCGGCCCGCATCGCACGGCGATGACGCAGGCGCTGTCGGCGATGCTTGGCATTGCGCCGGACCGCGTTTCGGTTAAGGCGACGACCAACGAGAAGCTGGGTTTCATAGGGCGCGAGGAAGGCATCGCCGCGATTGCCACCGCGACCGTGGTCTATCCCGGAGAACTGCCGGAATGAGCGATCTGGCCCCCCTCGCCCGCCGCTTTCTCGATATCTGCCAGGCGCGCGGCATACTTTCGGCAACTGCGGAATCATGCACGGGCGGCCTCATCATCGCGCTGCTCACGGATATTCCGGGCTCATCTTCGATGGTGGATCGCGGCTTCGTCACCTATTCCAACGAAGCAAAGATGGAGATGCTCGGCGTCACGGCGCAAACGCTCCAAGCGCATGGCGCGGTGTCCCGGGAGACCGCGCTGGAGATGGCGGCCGGTGCGTTGGCACACAGCCGCGCGGGGATAAGCCTGGCCGTCACCGGCATAGCCGGGCCGGATGGAGGCAGCGCGGAAAAACCGGTCGGGCTCGTCTGGTTCGGTGTGGGGGTGAAAGGACGCGAGCCCTTTGCCGAGCGACGGATTTTCGAGAACAACGGCCGCGATTTCATCCGCCGCGAGACGGTCAGGACCGCGCTGGAACTGGGGATAGCGGCGCTGGAGACTCGCTAGCCTGTCGATGCCGCACCGGCGGGGCTGCTGCCATACACTGCATCGGCGCGTTTTTCGAATGCTTCGGCAAACATGCGGAATGCCCGATCGAACAGCGCGCCCATGAGCGCGCCCAGAACGCGGCTCTTGAACTCGTAATCGATGTAGAAGTCGATCTCGGTCCCTCCCGACGGTGTTTCCGTGAAGCGCCATCGATTGGTGAGATATTTGAACGGCCCGTCGATATATTTGACGTCTATGCGGTTGTCCGCGGGCTTCAGCACGACCTGGCTGGTGAAGGTCTCGCGCAACGCCCTGTAGCCAACCGTCATGTCGGCCACCAGCAGGGTTACCCCGTCGCGTTCGCGGCGCGACCGGACCGCAAGAGCCTCGCACATCGGCAGGAACTCTGGATAGTGCTCGACATCGGCGACGAGCGCGAACATCTGGTCGGGCGAATGAGGAACTACCCGCTTGGTTTCGTAGCTGGGCATGGGCAGACTAGGCTACGGCGGCTGAGAGCTTCTTTTCCCGAGCGGCGCGCAACCGTGCGAAATCGTCGCCGGCATGATGCGAGGACCGGGTGAGCGGGCTCGACGACACCATCAGGAAACCCTTGGTATAGGCGACCGTCTCGTAGGACTTGAACTCGTCGGGCGTCACGAACTTCTTCACCGGGTGGTGCTTGCGCGAGGGCGCGAGATACTGGCCTATGGTGATGAAATCCACGTCGGCAACGCGAAGATCGTCCATCAACTGGAGCACTTCGTTGCGCTCCTCGCCCAGCCCCACCATGATGCCGGACTTGGTGAAGATCGTGGGGTCGATCTCCTTCACCCGCTGCAGCAACCTGATCGAGTGGAAATAGCGCGCGCCGGGCCGGACCTTCAGATAGTTGGACGGCACGGTTTCCAGGTTGTGATTGAAAACGTCGGGCCTTGCAGCCACCACGGTTTCCAGCGCTCCAGAAGCGTCCTTGCGCAGAAAGTCCGGCGTCAGGATCTCGATTGTCGTTTCAGGCGACGCATCGCGGATCGCATGAATGACGTCGGCAAAGTGCTGCGCGCCGCCATCGCCCAGATCGTCGCGATCGACCGACGTGATGACCACATGCGACAGCGCCATTTGCCGCACGGCCTTGGCGACATTCGTCGGCTCTTCGAGGTCAAGCGCAGTCGGGATACCGGTCGCGACGTTGCAGAAGGCGCAGGCACGCGTGCAAATCTCGCCCATAATCATGAACGTCGCGTGCTTCTTGTCCCAGCACTCGCCAATGTTGGGGCAGCCGGCTTCTTCGCACACGGTGACGAGCCGGTGAGACTTCACGATGTCCCGCGTCTCGAGATAGCCCTTCGAAACCGGAGCCTTGACGCGGATCCACTCCGGCTTTCGCAGCACTTCCTGATCCGGCCGGTGGGCCTTTTCCGGATGGCGCGGGCGCGGCTTGTCTACGAGATTGAGAACGTTGACCATGCAGGAAAAACCCTTGTCTTCCGGCTGATATAGGCCTTGCGCGGGCGGAATGAAACCCGCCCCCGCGGCGCTACATGTTCAATGCCCGGCCGTAGGCGTCGAGCACGCTTTCCTTCATCATCTCCGACAGCGTCGGATGGGGGAAGATTGTGTGCATAAGCTCTTCTTCCGTCGTTTCGAGGTTCATCGCCACAACGAAGCCCTGGATGAGTTCGGTCACCTCCGCGCCCACCATGTGCGCACCCAGTAGCTGGCCGGTCTTCTTGTCGAATACGGTCTTCACCAGACCCTGATCCTCGCCCAGCGCCACGGCCTTGCCATTGGCCACGAACGGGAACCGGCCGACACGGATATCGTGCCCCGCCTCTTTCGCCTTGGCTTCGGTAAGGCCCACGGATGCGACCTGCGGATTGCAGTAGGTGCAGCCCGGCACGAGAGTCTTGTCCAGCGGATGGACGTCGAGGCCCGCGATCTTCTCAACGCAGATGACGGCCTCATGCTCGGCCTTATGAGCCAGCATCGGCGGGCCGGCGACGTCGCCGATCGCGTAGACCCCCGGCACATTGGTGCGGCAGTAACCGTCGATGGCGATGGCGCCCCGGTCCAGCTTGACGCCGATTGCCTCCAGCCCGAGATTCTCGCTGTTGCACTGGACGCCGACGGCCGAAATCAGGCGGTCCGCGGTGATCTTCTCGACGGACCCATCCTTCTTCTCGACATGGGCGGTTACCGCGTTGGCAGCCTTGTCGACCTTCGTGACCTTGGCTTCCAGGATGAATTTCAGCCCCTGCTTCTCCAGCCGCTTCTGCGCGAATTTCGAAATTTCTGCATCCTCGACCGGCATGATCTGGGGCATCAGTTCCACGACGGTCACATCAACGCCCATGGTGCGATAGAAAGAGGCAAACTCGATGCCGATCGCGCCCGAGCCCATAACCACCAAGGATTTGGGCATGGCGTCGGGCACCATGGCCTCGAAATACGTCCAGATCAGTTTGCCGTCGGGCTCGATGCCGGGCAGTGCGCGGGGGCGCGCGCCGGTGGCGACGATGATGTGCTTGGCCGAATAGGTGCCTTCGCCAAGCGCGTTCTTGGGCTGTGGCGCCTGCGGCTCCATAGGCTTCTTGGAGGATTTTGAGACGACGATCTCGTTCGGCTTGGTGAGCTTCGCTTCGCCCCAGATCACATCGACTTTGTTCTTCTTCATCAGCATGCCGACGCCGCCGTTCATGCGTTCCGCTATGCCGCGCGAGCGTGCCACTATAGCCTTCAGGTCGGGCTTTACGGCGTCGACAGTGAGCCCGTAATCCTTGGCGTGGCTTGCAAGATGCATGACCTCGGCTGAACGCAACAGGGCCTTGGTCGGGATGCAGCCCCAGTTGGAACAGATGCCGGCGAGATGCTCACGCTCCACGATCGCGGTCTTGAGGCCGAGCTGCGCCGCACGGATCGCCGCGATGTAGCCGCCGGGACCTGCCCCGATGATGATGACGTCGTAGCTCTGGGCCACAGGCATTCTCCTCAATCAGATTCCAAGCATCATCCGCACGATGGGCTCCAGCCCCTTGCCGATGGCGCGCGTATTCTCGGCGTCCAGATGCACGCCGTCTATCGGCGTAGTCTGCGCGACCGACCCGGCATCGAAGAAGCCGCAGCCGGATTCGTCCGCGAGGTCCGCATAGAGGCTTGCCAACATGCGGGACTGCTCGACACCACCGGCAAACATGGCCGCAAACTCGGCATTCGCCGTCTCGCAAAGGGCTGGCGGCGCGACGATCAACACCGAGGGCGGCTCGGCAGAGCCGTCTCGGGTGGCGTTCAACCGGACGATTTCCACCAGCCTGCGCATACCCTGAAGCGCCGCCAGCGCCGTGCCCGCTATCGCAGGCTTCATGTCGTTCGAGCCGAGCATGATGATGACGAGGTCAAGGGGGGCGTGCGTGTAGAGCGACGTGGGCAGGATCCGCACGCCGTTACGGTCGCAGGCCGCCAGATGTTCGTCGAACGCGGTTGTGCGACCGCGCAATCCGTCCGTGACGACGACGACGTCTGGCCCTAGAGCCTTCTGCAGCACATTCGGCCAGCGATCCGCAAAGTCGTGCCTGCCACCGGTCGCGGCATCTGAACCCCAAGTTATCGAATCACCGTAGCAGAGGACGGTCTTCATCGGCAAAACCCGCGCGAGCGGCCTTTCTCCTGACCCGGTTGCTAGACCAGCATCGACATCGGGTTTTCGACGGTCTTTTTGAACGCCGCGAGCAATTCGGCGCCGAGTGCGCCGTCGACGGCGCGATGGTCGGTCGACAGCGTCACCGACATCA
>NZ_VSZS01000066.1 GCF_008180155.1 Neoaquamicrobium microcysteis
GGATCGGTAGCGGGGCAAGCAGCGTCGGCGGTGTGCGCCCGTCGGGCATCGTTTATTACCAAAGCAGCGCTGCCGATCTGACCCGGCAGGGCGTGCACCGCCTCCCTCCGCCCATCTCGCGGGGTCAACAGCCAGACCGGCCAAGCCGGGGCGTGGCGCCGGCCCCGTGTGCCTATCCAGCCTTCACCAGCACCGCACTTTCGAACTCCAGCACCTTCGCGCCGGTCGAATCGTGCGCCTCGCAGACGATCGTCAGCAGCCGCCAGCCGGGCCGTGAGGCCAGCGCTCGATGCGCGAGCGCGCGGCGTGTGAAGGTGATCGTCTCGCCCGCATAGACCGGCTTCAGCCATTTGAGGTTCTGGAAGCCGGGCGAGGGGCCGAACTCGGGCTGCGGGCCGGGACCTGCCCATTCTCCCGTCGCGGCATCCTCGCGCTTTGCGAGGTTGTATTTCATCCACGTCGCAGCCGTGTGCCAGCCTGAAGCGCACAGCCGCCCGAAGACGCTGTGCTCGGCTTCCTTTTCGTCCATGTGGAAGCGCTGCGGATCGTACTTCGCCGCGAAGGCCTTGATCTCGTCGGCCTCGAACCGGTGCGAGCCAAGCGTGATCGTCTCGCCGAGGCGGAAATATTCGTCCAGCGTCATGCGGCCGCTCCCGTCGCGCGCTTCAGGAACATGCCGGTGTTCTGGAGTTCCAGCACTACCTCGCCGCGCTGGTTCGTCAGTTCGTGCTTCACCGTGACAAAGCCGAGATTGGGTCGGGATGAAGAGGCGCGCGTGCCGGTCACCGTGCTTGTGCCGCGCAGCGTATCGCCCGCCAGCACCGGCCTCTTCCAGCGCACATAGTCGATGCCGGGCGAGCCCTGCGAGGTGGAATCGAGCAGGAAGCCGTCGCACATCAGCCGCATGAACATGCAGCAGGTGTGCCAGCCGGAGGCTGCCAGACCGCCCAGAATACTGGCCTTGCCCGCTTCCTCGTCGAGATGCATCGGCTGGGCGTCGAACTCGCTCGCGAACTCGATGATCTCCTGCGCCGTAACATGCTTGGTGCCGAGATCGATCGTCGCGCCTTCGGCGAAATCCTCGAACGCCCACTTCTTCTCGGTCATCGGCAAATCCTGTTCAAGGTTGAACAGCCATTGTGACGGCGCCGGACTGGCTATGCAATGACCCTCGGTATCATTGCCTTGGGCCAGTCGAGGCCCTCACGTGTTGAACTTGAACAGCAGCACGTCGCCGTCCTGCACGACATATTCCTTGCCTTCGTCGCGTGCCTTGCCGGCTTCTTTGGCCGGCGTTTCGCCGCCCAGCGTCACGTAGTCGTTGAAGGCGATCGTCTGCGCCCGGATGAAGCCGCGCTCGAAGTCGGTGTGGATCACGCCTGCCGCCTGCGGCGCCTTCGCGCCCTTCTGCACGGTCCAGGCGCGGGTCTCCTTCGGGCCGGCCGTGAAGTAGGTGATGAGGCTGAGGAGGTCGTAGCCGGCGCGGATGAGGCGGTCGAGGCCCGGCTCTTCAAGGCCAAGGTCTCCGAGAAACTCCGCGGCCTCCTCGTCGGCCAGTTGCGCCACTTCCGCTTCGATGGCGGCGGAAATGACGACCGACTTCGCGCCCTGCGCCTCGGCCATTTTTGCCACGGCCTCGGTGTGCTCGTTGCCGGTCGCCGCCTCGGCCTCGGCGACGTTGCAGACATACAGCACGGGCTTGGACGTCAGCAGGTTTAGGCCTTCGAGGATTTTGAGGTCGTCGGGCGCGATGCCGTTCAGCATCATGCGAACCGGCTTGCCTTCTTGTAGCAGGGCCAACGCCTGCTCCATCACCGGCAGAAGCGTGGTGGCTTCCCTATCCTTGGTGCTTGCGCGCTTGCGCATCTGCACGATGCGGCGCTCGAGGCTTTCAAGGTCCGAAAGCATGAGCTCCGTCTCGACCGTCTCGGCGTCGGCCACCGGATTGATGCGACCCTCGACATGAGTGATGTCGTCGTCCTCGAAGCAGCGCAGCACGTGCACGATGGCGTCGACCTCGCGGATGTTGGCGAGGAACTGGTTGCCCAGCCCTTCACCCTTAGATGCGCCGCGCACGAGGCCCGCAATGTCCACGAAGGAGATACGCGTCGGGATGATCTCCTTCGACTTTGCGATATCCGCTATCTGGCGCAGCCTCGTGTCCGGCACGGCCACTTCGCCGGTGTTCGGCTCGATGGTGCAGAAGGGGTAGTTGGCGGCCTGTGCCGCAGCGGTCTTGGTCAGCGCATTGAACAGCGTCGACTTGCCGACGTTGGGAAGCCCAACGATGCCGCATTTGAAGCCCATGATGTGGTCCTATCGGGAGAAGAGATTTTGCACAGGGCTATGGGCGAAAGGGCAGACCATCGTCAACCCCCTGCGGCCTTGGTGCGGCTACGTGGCGACGCTCCAGCCGAGCCATGCGGCAAGCGCCACGACTGCCAATCCCATCAGCGCCAGGATGCCGTCCTTGGCGAGCATTGCAAGGCAGAAGAGCATCACCGCAGAGGCGATTATCGTAGCCGACATGGGCACCAGCTCGAAAATGGGCGTCACGATGGCTAGGCAGACACACACCGCAGCCCAAAACCGCTCGAGCGGCGGCGATACCAGAAACGCCAGCCTCTTGCCCGTCAGCCCATCTACGAGGCGCGCTGGCTTGGACAGAAATGAAACCGCCTTGTCGAGCCGCGTCTTTGAAATTTCGCGCTCCAGCAGAAGCCGGGGCAGCCATAGCTTGTGCCGCCCCACAACCATCTGGATTGCGATCAGAACGATCAGCAGGCCGCAGAAAGACGATACGCCGAACACCGCGCTTGCCGGCGAAATCATGATGAGAGCCGGAACCATGATAAGCGGAGGGAACGCGCCATCGCCAATCTGATCGACAATATCAGCCACCGAAACGCGCTTTTCGCCTTCGGCCGCGTCCTCGACACAGTCGAGCACGTCCTCGATCGATTCTGGCTCGCAGTTCTCTTCCATGCTGTTCGAGACGCGTGGGCAAGCCGAAGGTTCCGGCCTTGCAGCCGTCAATCGGTCTTGGAGACGCGATAGCGGCTGTGGACCGCACCGTTCGCAAGCGGTTTGGCGAAGTCCAGGTCGAGCCATCTATCGGCACCCGCGCCGCCGAATGCCGGGAGGCCCGAACCGAGGATGACCGGTATGGTGCCGATCTCGATGGTGTCCAGCAGGCCTGCATCGAGAAACTGCCGGGCGAGGTCGCCGCCGCCGAACATCCATATCCGTCCGGTCGCGCCTCGGCGGCGCAAGCTTTGCAGCAGTTCTGCGGGGCTGCCGGCCATGGCCTCGACGCCGTCGGGTGCATCGGCGATGGACCTGCTGGTGGCGACCGCGGTCGGCCAGCGGTTATAGTCCCAGCGGCCGCCCCTTCGTGCTGCGTCATAGGAACCGCGGCCCATCACGATGCCGCTCAACGAATCCAGGAACGCGTCGAAATCGTAGTCCGCATCCGCCGGAAACCGTTCCAGCCAGTCGAAGCTGCCGTCCGGGCGGGCGATGTAGCCGTCGAGGCTCATTGCGAACATGTAGATCACGTCGCTGCCGTGCATGGGAATCACTCCTTGTTGCCAAAGAGCTTTCGTAGCATGGCGGCCATCGGGCCACTGTCAGGAGCGTTGACGGCGGGCTGCTTGGGCCGCGCCTGCCGGATGTGGCTTTGCGCCTTGGGGGCCGGTTTCGCAGGCTTCGGTGTTTCCGTGCCCTGCACGGCGAGGCTGGTCTTGTTCATGAAGCCGTTGTCGTCGCCGGCCACGAGCATGGCTGCGTTTTCGGCTATGGCGTCCAGCAGCGGGTCCAACCACTCGCGGTCGGCCTTGGCAAAATCGCCCAGCACGTGGTGCGTCACCATCTCCTTGATGCCGGGATGGCCGATGCCGATGCGCACGCGGCGGTATTCCTTGCCGCAATGGGCGTCGATCGAGCGGATGCCGTTATGGCCGCCTGCGCCTCCGGCGGTCTTGATACGCACCTTGCCGGCAGCGAGATCCAGCTCGTCGTAAAGCACTGTGAGATCGGCTGGCGTCAGCTTGTGGAAGCGCATGGCCTCGCCGACCGACTGGCCGGAGAGATTCATGAACGTCTGCGGCTTGATGAGCAGCACTTTTTCACCGCCGAGCCTGCCTTCGCAGATCAGCCCCTGGAACTTCTTCGACCAGGGCGAAAAGGAATGGCGGCGGGCTATCGCGTCCGCCGCCATGAAGCCGACATTGTGCCGGTTGTTCTCGTATTTCGAGCCGGGGTTGCCCAGACCAACGATGAGCTGCATCCGTGCGCTCCCCGGTTAAGCGACTATTCCTCGTCGCCCTCTTCTTCCGTCGTCTCGGTGGTCGCTTCCTCGGACTCTTCGGCCTCGGACTTGAGGACGGCCGGTGCGGCGATCGTGGCGATGGTGAAGTCGCGGTCGGTGATCGTTGGCTTCACATCCTTCGGCAGCTTGACGGCCGAGATGTGGATAGAATCGCCGATGTCCGTGCCGGCGAGATCGACCTCGATGAAGTCGGGGATCTCGTTGGCGGGCACATGCGCTTCGATGTCGTGGCGCACGATGTTCAGCACGCCGCCGCGCTTGATGCCGGCCGACTTCTCGTCATTGATGAAGTGAACCGGGATGTTCACCGTGACGACCGTGTTCTTGCTGACGCGCAGAAAGTCGACGTGTACGGGGAAGTCGCGGACCGGATCGAGCTGGTAGTCCTTGGGCAGAACCTGATGCTTCTTACCGTCCACATCGATCGTGGCGATGGTGGTCATGAAACCGCCGCCGTGGATCTTGTAGTACAGGTCCTTGTAGTTCAGGGCGATGGCAAGCGGGGTCTGCTTGTCGCCGTAAATGACTGCTGGCACCTTGCCGTTGCGACGAAGTTCACGGGCGGACCCCTTACCGACCGTTTCGCGCGCCTCGGCCTTGAGCTCGTAAGACTGGCTCATGGCATTTCCTTTCGTTTCATAGCTGGAGCGTTTGCGAGCCTGAGCCCCCAAACGTCGAAAGCGGCATACACCGGAGCATGATCTTTTCCGAAAACCGGCGAACCACTTTTCGGGATCATGCGTCGGGACAGCCGCTCCCATCCGCGTTGCCTCCAAGGGTGTCTACGCGGGTGGCGGTCCTATAGCGGAAGAGGTGGCTGCGTGCAAGCGCGCAGCCCTTTGCGACTAGCGGCCCTGCAGGACGCGCACCACCGCTGGCGTGAGCTGGCCGCGTGCGCCGGAATTGATGTCGCCGCGCGTCAGCCGGCCGGACGTGATGCCGTTGGTTATGCGCTGGCAGTAGGTGCGTGGAGCATTGCGAACCGACGTGTTCATCACTGTCGCCATCGCCTGCCGCTGGTTCAGCGGCTTCGCGCGGATGTTCGTGACGCAGTTGTTGACGAACTGGGTGCGAAGCCCCGGGCTCCCGCGCAACGCCTCGCGGCTGGCATCGTAATTCGTCTGCGTTACGCAGCCCGACAGCATCAACGCCGCGGCCGCAGCCAACGCCGGCTTCATCAAAGACATGGCTTCCCTCCAGAATGCATGCCCCGCCCGGAGCCGATCTTTCCGATAATCTTCAAGGTTGCAATAGGGTGCAACCTTGAATGGTTGTCGAATCCACAACGCAGGAAGTCAGATTTTCGCACGCAGTTCGCGTGCGCCGGGCAGGAATATCGTCAGCAGGCCGAGGAAGGGCAGATAGGAACAGACCAGAAATACCCATTCGATGCCGCGCAGGTCTGCCAGCACGCCAAGCACGGCCGCGGCGATGCCGCCCATGCCGAAGGCGAAGCCGAAGAAGATGCCCGCGATCATGCCTACGCGGCCGGGCACCAGCTCCTGCGCGAACACCACGATGGCCGGAAAGGCCGACGCGATGATGACGCCGATGATGAAGGACAGCACGCCGCTCCAGAACAGATCCGCGTAGGGCAGGGCCAGCGTGAAGGGCAGTACGCCCAGGATCGAGAACCAGATGACGGTGCGCGAGCCGAAGCGGTCGCCCACCGGCCCGCCCATCACAGTGCCCAGCGCCATCGCGCCGAGGAACAGGAACAGCATCATCTGCGATTGCTGGACGGTGACGTCGAACCTCTCGATCAGGAAGAAGGTGTAATAGCTGGTGATGCTGGCCGTGTAGATGTTCTTGGTGAAGACCAGCAGAGCCAGAACCACGAGCGCGATGATAATGCGGCGGCGTGGCAGCGGCAGCGTCGTGCTTGCAGGCGGCCGTCCGGCATTGGCCGCATGGTAGCGGCCGTACCAGTTGCCCACCTGCTTCAGGATGACGATGCCCAGAAGCGCCAGCACCGAAAACCACGCGACGCTCGTCTGGCCGCGCGGCACGACGATGAAGGCGGCCAGCAGCGGGCCGATGGCGGTGCCGAAATTGCCGCCTACCTGAAACAGCGATTGCGCCAGCCCGTAGCGCCCGCCCGACGCCATGCGCGCGACGCGCGACGCTTCGGGGTGGAAGATCGCCGATCCGATGCCGATCATGCCTGCGCCCAGCAACAGCAGCGGATAGCTGGACGCGAAGGCCAGCAGCAGCAGGCCGCACATGCTCGACGCCATGCCCACCGGCAGAGACTGGGGCATGGGGCGCTTGTCGGTGTAGAGCCCGATGGCGGGTTGCAGCAGCGAGGCGGTGACCTGGAAGGTCAGCGTCAGGAGGCCGATCTGCCAGAAGGCGAGCGCGTAATCTTCCTTCAGCATCGGATAGATCGCCGCCAGCAGCGACTGCAGCACGTCGTTGAGGAGGTGGCACAGGCTCACCGCCAGTATGACGGGGAAGACGGTGCTTTCGGCAATGGGGCGTACCGGGCCCGCGGTCGTGTCGGCCAAGATAGGCATCCTGATTGTACGGCAGGCTGCATAGACCCATTGCAGGCGGCGTCCTTCGTGGTTTGGTCGAATAGTTTCGCGAGTGGGCCAACCTGTCGAGAGCTTGATGCAACGCAGACACTTCGGCGCCGCGCCGCTGATGCCCGACGATCTCCAGAGTCGGCTCGACTGGATCGAGGCGGCGCCGGGGCAGGTGGTGGCGGCGGCGAGCGACTTTCCGGATGGCCACATGGTGGAGCCGCACCGCCACGGCAGGGCGCAACTCATGCATGCGCTGTCTGGGGTGGTGATGGTTTCGACGGCACAGGGCCGCTGGATGGTCCCCCCCGACCACGCGATGTGGATACCTGCGGGCGTCGAGCATTGGGTAGAGATGCTGGGGCTGGTGAGGATGCGCTCGGCCTATGTCGCGCCCGGAGCCGCTCCCGGCCTGCCGGAAGGATTGCGCGTGCTGGCGATGAGCGAACTCATGCACAGCCTGATCGTGGAAGCGGTGCAGATACGCGCGGCCGACGGCACGGATGCCAGGGCGAGCGCGCTGATGCAGCTTATCCTGCTGGAAATCCCCCGCCTTGAGGAACGCCCGTTTGCGCTGCCCTTTCCGGCCGATGCACGGCTCGCAAGGCTGTGCCGCCGTTTCCTGACAGCCCCGACACCGCATGTCGCCATCGACGAATGGGCAAACGAAGCGGGTATGAGCAGGCGCAGCTTTACCCGCGCCTTCCTGCGCGAGACGGGCCTGAGCCTTTCCGTCTGGCGACGGCAGGCGACGCTTTTTGCCGCCCTGCCGCGGCTGGCGGAGGGAGCGGCTGTGACTCAGGTGGCGCTTGACCTCGGCTACGACAGCGCGCCTGCCTTCACGACCATGTTCCGCCGTATGCTCGGCGCTTCGCCGCGCAGCTATATCAGCCAGACGGTACAGGATTGAGTCGGGACTTTGTCATGGCGCTGTCGCGTAGGTCGCGGTAGGGGACGTCCATGGATCAAAGCAACATTGCACACGAACCCGTCCAGCCAGACATGGCCGAGCTTTTCCGCGTCTTCGGCAAAATCGGGCTGCTGTCGTTCGGTGGGCCTGCCGGCCAGATCGCGCTGATGCACCGCATCCTCGTCGATGAGAAGCGCTGGCTCGACGAGCCGCGTTTCCTCCACGCCCTCAACTACTGCATGCTCCTGCCGGGGCCGGAGGCGATGCAGCTTGCGACCTATGCCGGCTGGCTGCTCCGCGGCGTCAAAGGCGGGCTCATTGCCGGCCTGCTGTTCGTGCTGCCGGGTGCGGCAGTGCTGATGGCGCTGTCCACGGTCTATCTGCTCGCTGGCGAGGTGACGATCGTGCAGGGTCTGCTCTTCGGCCTCAAGGCAGCCGTGTTGGCTGTCGTGGTGGAGGCGTTGGCCAAGGTGTCGAAACGGGCGCTGAAGAACCAGTGGATGGTCGCGCTGGCGATCCTCGCCTTCGTCTCGATCGCCTTCCTGCAGCTGCCGTTTCCGGTCATCGTGCTGGGAGCGGCCGTCATCGGCGCGCTTGGCCATGTCCTTGCCAATGGCGACGGCAAGGCTGTCGGCGCGCCTGCACCGGAGCTGCCATTGCCGGAATGGGCCCAGCCTTCGTGGGGGCGCTTCATGCGCACCAGCGCCATCTGGCTCGCCGTGTGGCTGGTGCCGCTGTTCCTGCTCCACGCGATCCTCGGCGGCAATCACGTCTTTTCGCAGGAAGCGAACTTCTTCTCCATCATGGCGGCGGTCACCTTCGGCGGGGCCTATGCGGTGCTCGCCTGGGTCGCGCAGCAGGCGGTCGAGGTCTATGGCTGGCTGCGCCCGGACGAGATGCTGACGGGCCTCGGCCTGGCCGAAACCACCCCCGGCCCGCTGATCCTCGTGCTCGCCTTCGTCGGCTTCCTCGGCGGCGCGCGGCTATCGGGGCTCGATCCGGTTCTGGGCGGGCTGGGCGGTGGGCTGGTGGCGCTATGGTTCACCTTCGCGCCGTGCTTCCTGTGGATTTTCGCCGGCGCGCCCTATGTGGAGACCGTTCGCAACGTGCGTTGGCTGTCAACGGCATTGGCCGCAGTCACAGCCGCCGTCGTCGGCGTCATCGCCAATCTGGCGCTTTGGTTCGGGCTGCACGTGCTGTTCGCCGACATCGAGGAGGTCGCGGTGGGGCCGGCACTCCTGATGGTGCCCGACCTTTCGAGCATCGACCTTGCCGCGGCGCTGATCGCGCTTGCCGCCGGCATCGCGTTGCTGCGCCTGCACGTCAACATGATCGCCGTGCTTGCGGCGGCCGCTCTGGTGGGCATGGTTTGGGTTCTGGCGGCCTGACCGCCGCCTGCTAAGACGCTAGTCGAACAGGCTGGAGACGGATTCTTCGCTGGCCGTGCGCGAGATCGCCTCGCCGATCAGGTCGGCGATGGAAACGACGCGGATGTTGTGCGCGGCCTCTACAGCCGAGGTCGGCTGGATTGAATCGGTAATCACAAGCTCCTTGAGCTTGGACGAGGTGATGCGGGTGACGGCGCCGCCCGAAAGCACGCCGTGGGTGATGTAAGCCGTCACGCTGGTCGCGCCGTTGGCCAGCAGCGCGTCGGCCGCGTTGCACAGCGTGCCGCCCGAATCCACGATATCGTCGATCAGCAGGCAGTCCTTGCCGCGCACGTCGCCGATGATGTTCATGACCTCGGATTCGCCCGGTTTCTCGCGGCGCTTGTCGACGATTGCCAGCAGTGCATCCAGCCGCTTAGCGAGCGCGCGGGCGCGCACCACGCCGCCCACGTCGGGCGACACTACCATGACGTTCGGCAGTTCGTAGTTCTTCTTCACGTCGCGCGCCATCACAGGCACGGCAAAGAGGTTGTCGGTAGGAATGTCGAAGAAGCCCTGGATCTGGCCGGCATGCAGGTCCAACGTCAGCACGCGGTCCGCGCCCGCCTGCGTGACAAGGTTCGCCACCAGCTTGGCCGAGATGGGCGTGCGGCCGGAGGCGCGGCGATCCTGCCTTGCATAGCCGAAATACGGTATCACCGCCGTGATGCGCCGGGCCGAGGAGCGACGGAAGGCGTCGATCATGATCAGCAGTTCCATCAGGTGGTCGTTTGCGGGGTAGGAGGTGGACTGAAGGACGAAGACGTCCTCGCCGCGCACGTTCTCCTGTATCTCGACGAAGATTTCCTGATCGGCGAACCGGCGTACCGTCGCCTTGCCGATCTGGATGTTGAGATATCGGGAGACGGCTTCGGCCAGCACCCGGTTGGAGTTGCCCGCAAAGAGTTTCATGGAGTTTCCCCGGCGAAGGATATGAGCGGGCTTTTAGCGGTGTGAGTTCTTATTGCAAGCGCGAAGGCAGCTTTTGCCGCTTCAACCCAAAGAAACCGACTCCCGCCGCACCGTCACCCGGGCCGCCCGGCAAGCCATGTGGCGAGATCGTCCACCGTGCGGTCGGCTATGGTTTCCATGGTGGACGGGTCGACGGAGGGCCATCCCTCGCCGCCGCGAGACGGTGCGCTGGCCTGCCCCTGTATGCGGTGAACGCGGGTTCCGGCCGGGTCCATCACGTCCCAGACATAGATCACGGTGGTCTGGCCATCATCCGAGAAGGCCGAGAAGTAACCCTTCATCACGTGTGTGGCCGAGCTTTCGCCTGCGCCCACAAGCGTGATGCCGCGCGCGCTGGCGCGTGTGGAAAGCCGCGCGGCGAGCGGTGTCGAGGCCTCGCCCGAAGCGCCTACCACCGGTGCGAATTGCACCCGCGCATCGGTGTTGATCGCCGCGACGGTCGCAGGCGGCTGGCTTGCCGTTGCAGCGGGCGGCTGCGCGGCCGGCTGTTCGATCGGCAGTTGGGTCTGTGTTTGCGGCGGCGGGGTGGGCGTGTCGGTGCTGACGAGCGCGGACGGTTCCAGAACATCCTGCGTGCTGGTGCAGGCGGCCAGCGCGGCGGCAGCGCCGAGCAGCATCGCCGTAAGGGCGGAGCGTCTCATCCCAAGGGTCCTCCTGCGCACGCCAAACGGGACGGCCCTTTCAAGGCCAGCCGCTACGCGCACCGGTTGTCGTCCCTCCATAATGGAGTCACCGGACGATCAAGTCGAGATCATGGCGAGAAAGAGGCTTGGGATCGTTTTCCGTCGTAAGGTAGGTGCGGCCCAGCGTCATCGCCGTCTCGCTGTCGGAATCCATGATAATCATGTGCGCGAAAAGCGTCATGTCCGGCGCGATGGGCTCCGGGTTGCCGGCGTAGAACATCGGCATGTCCATCCACGACGGCGTGAAGCGCGCGCCTACAGAATAGCCGCAGGCATTCAGCCTGTGGCGCGTCAGCCCATGGGCTTCCATCACACGGGCGTGTGCGTCGAACACGTCGCCGAAGGTCTTGCCCGGCACCATCGCCTTCTCCACCGCTATCAGCGCGTCGCGTGCAGCATCGAAAAGCTCCTGATGCCGCTTCGAAACCTTGCCCGTCAGCACCGTGCGCATCATCGGCGCGTGGTAGTGGTGGAACACGCCGGCCCATTCGAGCGTGAGCTGGTCGTTCTTGTTGAGCTTGCGGCGGCCGGCCTTGTAGCGGCACAGCAGCGCGTCGGCGCCCGAGCCGATGATGAACTCGTTGGCCGGATAGTCGCCGCCGCCGGCAAAGACGGCCGCCTGCATCGCCGCCAGGATCGCGCCTTCGTCGCCCCCCTGCTTGACGAGTGGAAGGGCGGCGTCGAGCGCGTCGTCGGAGAGGGCTGCGGCCTTCTGTGCCTTGGTGATCTCGGCAGCGCTCTTCAGCAGGCGCAGGCGGCTGACGATGTCTGAGGCGTCTTCCGTGGTGCCGAAGGTCTTGAGTTCCTCGTCCAGCAACCGGCCGTTCTTCGCCGTCAGCCCGTGGGTGTCGTATTCCACGCCGATGCGGCAGCCCAAGAGGTCGAGGTCGTTGAGCAGATTGCGCAACTCGGCAGCCGGGTTGGCGCCGTCACGGTCGGTCCACACGACTATGTTGTCGAGGATCGATGTGTGGCGAGCCTGGCGCAGGTCGGCCGACCGCGTCATCAGCACCATCGAGCCGTCCGCCTTCACCACGAGGCACTGGAAGAAGCAGAAGCCGAACGTGTCGTATCCGGTCAGCCAATACATGCTCTCCTGCGCAAACAGCAGCATCGCATCGAGCTTGCGCTCGGCCATCTCGATGACGAGACGGTCGCGTCTGGCGTCAAACTCGGTCTTTTCAAAATGCAGCGCCATCAGCGGTCCTCCAGAACGATCGCCGAAACCTGGCGTCCATAGTCGGGCTCCCTGCGGTGCGTTGCGCGCCGGTAGGAGAAGAAACTGTCCTCGTCCGCGTAGGTGCAGCGACCAATCATCCCGGCCGATACACCCGCCCGTGCCAGCCTGTCGACCGTGTAGCGGTTGAGATCGAACATCGCGTGCCCCGCATTGGCGGACGCGGCGAAATAGGCGTCGTTGGCGGCATCGGCTTCGATGAACCGCGCGACGAATTCCGGCCCGACCTCGTAGTTGTCGGGCCCGATCGATGGACCGAGCACGGCTACGATGCGCTCGCGCCTGGCCCCGAGTTCCTCCATCGCGTCGACGGTCGCTTCCAGAACGCCCGTCAGCGCGCCCTTCCAGCCTGCGTGCGCGGCGCCGATGACGCCCGCCTGCGCGTCGGCATAGAGCACAGGGCCGCAATCTGCGGCCAGAACGCCGAGGGCGATGCCGGGACGATCCGTGACCATCGCGTCGGCCTTCGGTCGCGGCGAGGAAAACGGCTCGCGCACGATCAGCGCGTCTGCAGAGTGGACCTGATAGAGCGTGACGAGGGCCGCAGGCTTCACGCCCATCCAGGAGGCGACGCGGGCGCGATTCTCCGCTACGCGGTCGCTGTCGTCCTGCGATCCGACGCCGACATTGAGCCCTTTGTAGATGCCGTCCGACACGCCGCCGGCACGCGTGAAGAACCCGTGCCTGATGCCCTTTTCGGCGAATCTGTCCAGCACCGGAGACCGGATCGGGTCCGGTCGAACTGTTTCAAGCATGCGCCGCCTTTGTTCCTTCCGGCCGCTCTTCCCGCACCCTTGGATGTCGTTCTCGCGGCGGCCGATTTGCGCGCGGATCGTGGGACAGGGGAGGGGGAAAAGTCAATCCGCTGTCTCGAACGGTGGCAGCGACACGCCCTGCGGCGCTATCATCAGCACCTTGAACAGCGAGCCCATCGCGTCCGGCCCCGCAAGCCGTTCCGCCTCGGTTTGAAGGCGCTTCCGGGTCGCTTCATCGGCCCTTTCGCCAAGTGCCCCGGCGCGCTCCAGCAGTCCCATGCCCAGCAGAAACTGGCCCTGCGTCATCATGCGCGCGCTCAGCCCGTGCGTGCGCGCAACCTCGGCAAGCGCCGCGAAATCCACATGCGAGGTCAGGTCTGCCGCGCCGGGATTTGCCAGCACCTCGTCGAACGCGTGAGCGCGGACGGCCTGAAGCGTATCGCCGAGGCCCGGCTGCACGTGGCCGTAGTCGATGAACAGGCCCGCCCCGCCGTGGCGGGCGATCCGCGCGGCAATCTCATCCATCAACGCCTCCCGGGCGGGCGCTGCCTCGAAGATCGCGCCGTCGGGAGCCTCGTTCGCGGCGCGTGGCAGCAGCGCTGGGTCGATGCCGGCAGCGCCGACGCCAAAGGTCAACTCGCCCGCCTCGTCCAGCGCCACCATGCGCTCGCACCAACCCAGCGGCGTCTTGACGAACTGGCGGACGGGCAGGGCGTCGAAGAGCTCGTTGCCGACAATGACCAGCGGCAGCGACGGCAGGCTGGCGATGTCGGCAAACCATGTGGGTTTCGCCCTGCCGCTCGCGAGCTTCGCCTTCTGGATTTCAACCAGTCGCGGGCTCGCCTCGACCATGGCAACGCGCGCCAGCGTGACGAAGGAAGGGTCCAGCCTGCCAAGCGTCCGCAGCATGTCCGCCATCAGCGTGCCGCGGCCGGGGCCGATCTCGGCCAGAACCGATGGAACCGGTTTGCCCAGCGCCGCCCACGCAGACCAGGCCCATACCGCCAGCAACTCGCCGAACATCTGGCTGATTTCGGGCGCGGTGGTGAAGTCGCCCGCCGCACCGAACGGTTCGCGTGTGGTGTAGTAGCCGGCGTCGGGGTCGAACAGGCATGTCGCCATATAGTCCGCGACCGTGATGGGGCCTGACGCCGCGATGAGCCGCGCGAGGCGATCCTTCAGCGCGGTCATCGGGTGGCTTCGGCCGCCCTTTTGGCCCGCAGCATCGCCCATACGCCCAGCAGCACCATCGGCAGCGAGAGAACCATGCCGGTGGTGAGCCAGCCGCCGGCCAGATAGCCGATATGCGCGTCGGGCTCGCGGAAGAACTCCACGAAGATGCGCGCGGCGCCGTACCACGCCACCATCGCGCCTGCCACGAATCCGGGTTGCTTCAGCTTGAACCCCGAATGGGTCAGCAGCCGCAGGACGATGAAAAGCGCCAGCCCCTCGAGCAGCGCCTCGTAAAGCTGGCTCGGGTGGCGCGGCTCGGGCCCGCCATTGGGGAACACGAAGGCCCACGGGACGTCGGTCGGCCTCCCCCACAGCTCGGAATTGATGAAGTTCGTCACCCGCACCAGCCCGAAGCCGACGGGGGCGCTTGCGGCGATCACGTCGAACAGGCTCCACGGGCTGAAGCCTCGCCTCCGCGCAAACAGGATCATCGCGATGGTGACGCCTGCAAGCCCGCCGTGGAACGACATGCCGCCCTGCCACACGGCGAGTATCTCCGCCGGTCGCTCGATATAGCGCGCGAGATCGTAGAACAGGATGTAGCCGATGCGGCCGCCCAAGACGACGCCGGCCGCCGCCCACAGCAGGAAGTCGTCGATGTCTTCATGCGTCATCGGCGCGCTTCCGCCCGCCCACAGCCTGTCGTTGGAAATCAGCCTTCTGGAATACCACCACGCGAACAGGATGCCGATCACGTAGCCCAGCCCGTACCAGTGGATCGCCAGTGGTCCGATCTGGACGATCACCGGGTCGATCTGGGGGAAGGGCAGGGCGGCCAGCGGCAGGAGAAGTTCGGTCACGTCTGGCGTCCCGGTGCCGGTTTCGTTGGCGACCATATGAGCGCAGGGCAAGGCGAGGTCAAGAAGGCAGGCCGCGACGCCCTGCGCCTTGCATTCGTCCGCGGCCCCCACTACTTCCATATCCGGAAACGAGAGTGAGGCGCTGCCATGTCGACCGGACCCAACCGCATCCTGGACGAGTTCGCAAAGCTGATGACCGATGCCGCCGGCGCGGCGCAGGGCGTTCGCCGTGAGGTCGAGACGGCCTTCCGCGGGCAGGCCGAACGCATCCTCAATTCAATGGATATCGTGCAGCGCGAGGAGTTCGAGGCCGTCCGCGAGATGGCGCTCAAGGCGCGGGCCGAAAACGAAAAGCTCTCGGCGCGCATTGCGGAGCTTGAAGAAAAGCTTGGCCTCGGCGGCTCCGGCGAAGCGGAGAAGGCTTCTCCCAGGGCCCGTACGAAAAAAACTTAGTAAATTTCCGCTTAACTTTTCCACATGGCGCCGTCGCGAAAAACGCTTGTGCGAGAGTCGCTTAGACTCTGCCATTGAATCTGCTTGTGAATCTCTATCCACACCGCATGTGGGTCTGTCCCCAAAAAGGGGCTGTTCACGCGACTCTGCATCAATACACTGAATTTGTTGCATGATTCGAGACGCCAATCCGGCGGCTTCTCATGTGTCGGGTAGTGGGGTCCGGCAGAGCCTTGTATGCGTTGCTCGCCGCCTTTCTTCCTCAGTAGCTGTTTCTCGTACCGCGTGCACCGCAACAGGGGCGTACGCGAACGCCTCCTCATGACTGACGGGAAGAGATTTCTCCATGGACTTGCTTGAACTGGACGTAGCCCGCGACCTCCACCCGGTGGATGTCATCGAGCACGTCGCGAACATGAACGACTGGTCGTTCGAGCGCACCGGAGACGACGAGATCGCCATCTCGGTCGCCGGGACATGGACCGACTACCATGTCTCGTTTTCATGGATGGAGGACTTCGAGGCGCTGCACCTTGCCTGCGCTTTTGACATCAAGGTTCCGGAGAACCGTGCACTGGAAGTGATGCGCCTTTTGTCGCTCATCAACGAGCAGATGCTTTTCGGGCATTTCGACCTGTGGGAGCAGGAGGGCGCCATCATGTTTCGCCAGGCGCTGCTGCTTGCCGGCGGGGCCGAGCCTACCAGCCAGCAGGTCGAGGTGCTTCTGTCCTCCGCTCTCGAAGCCTGCGAGTGCTACTTCCAGGCGTTCCAGTTCGTCGTCTGGTCCGGCTCGAGCGCGCGCGACGCCCTGTCGAACGTGCTGTTCGAGACCCAGGGTTCCTGCTGAAGGCTTTGCAGCGATGAGCGGCGACAACGCGTTGCGGCCCGAGATAACCTTTGCGGATTTCGATAGCATCGACATTCGCGTAGGCACCATCATTGCCGCCGAGCCCTATCCGGAGGCGCGCAAGCCCGCCATCAAGCTGCGCATCGATTTCGGCCCGGAGATCGGCGAGAAGAAGACTTCGGCGCAATTGACCCGGCACTACACGCCCGAGACGCTGACCGGACGGCAGGTAATGGCGGTGGTCAACTTTCCACCGCGCCAGATCGGCAAGTTCATGTCGGAAGTGCTGACGTTGGGCTTTCCCGACGAGGATGGCGAGGTGGTGCTGGCCGCCGTGGACAAGCCCGTGCCTAACGGCGGCAAGCTGTTCTGACCGAACCGCCATTTCCGGCGAGCAGGACGATGATCCACGAAGACGAATACGTTGCCGGCAACCCGCGCTTTGCAGGCAGCCGCCTGCTGGTCGTGCTGACCGGATGCTCAGGCGGCGGAAAGTCGACCTTGCTAGGCGAGCTTTCGCGTAGGGGCTACGAAGTGCGTCCCGAGGCCGGCCGGCAGGTGGTGCGCGAGCAGATGCATCTCGGTGGCGACGGCCTGCCCTGGGCCGATGTGCTGAAGTTTGCCGAACTGACCGCCTCGCGGACGATGTACCAGTTCAATATGGCGGTGCCCCAGGAGCGCCCGATCTTCTTCGACCGATCTCTGGTCGATCTCGTGTCTCATCTGAGGCTGAAGCAGCTTACGGTCCCGGCGTATCTCGACCGGGCCGTGCAGCTCTATCGCTACGCGCCCAGCGTTTTCGTCACGCCGCCGTGGCGCGAAATCTACGTGAACGAGGCCGAACGCTCGAAGACGTTCGAGGAAGCCTGTCTCGAGTACGAAGCTCTCGTTGTCGGGTATGAGGCGGCTGGCTATCTGCTTGTCGAGGTGCCGAGGCTCGAGGTCGGCAAGCGCGCGGATTTCATTATCGAGCGTCTGTGACGAGCGGGCGGCCTCAGGCTGGAATGCGGATCACGG
The DNA here is from genome assembly GCF_008180155.1 of Neoaquamicrobium microcysteis. Taxonomy (GTDB): domain Bacteria; phylum Pseudomonadota; class Alphaproteobacteria; order Rhizobiales; family Rhizobiaceae; genus Aerobium; species Aerobium microcysteis. Next base: position 17,190 of record NZ_VSZS01000066.1, read on the forward strand.
CGCGAAGGCCGCCCGCAGGGCTGTCGTCCAGCGTGATGTCGCCGCCATGGCTGCGGGCGATGTCGCGGGCGATGGAGAGCCCCAGACCCGTGCCGCTTGCATCCTGATTGCGCGCATCGTCCAGCCGCACGAAGGGCTTGAACACGTCCTCGCGCTTGTCGGCCGGGATGCCGGGCCCATCGTCATCGACGATGATGAGCAGCGATCCGCGCGCGTGGGTGGCGACGATGTCTACGTTCTTCGCATAGCGGAAGGCGTTGCCGACAACGTTGCCGAGCAGGCGCGCGAACGCGTTGGGCCGAACGTGCACTTCCGGGCTGCCGGTCAGCGAGGTGGAGAGCCTGCGCCTGCGCAGCTTGGCTTCCTCGGAAAGCTTTTCGAGCAGCGCGGCAAGGTCCAGCAGCCCGGTGTCCTCGCCAGCCTCGCCGCGCGCAAAGGCGAGATAGCCTTCCAGCATTGACTGCATGTCGTCGATATCCTGATCGAGCGCTTCACGGTCCATCTTGCTGCCACCCAGCGCCAACTGGAGCTTGAAGCGGGTGAGGATGGTACGCAGGTCGTGGCTCACGCCGGTGAGCATCGCGGTCCGCTGCTCGATCTGGCGCTCTATGCGCTCACGCATCAGGATGAACGCAGCGCCGGCGCGGCGCACCTCGTCCGCGCCGCGCGGACGGAAGTCGCTAGGCATCGGCCGCCCCTTGCCGAAGCTCTCGGCGGCTTCCGCGAGGTTGAGGATGGGCCTGATCTGGTTGCGCAGGAAGGCGACCGCGATGGTCAACAGCACCAGCGACGTGCCTACCATCCACAACAGGAAGATGTGTGTGTTGGACGCGTAGGTCTGGCTGCGCCGCGCAAAGACGCGCAGCACCTTGTCCTCCAGCCGCACCCTGATCTCGACGATGTTTGAGTTGCCCACCGTGTCGAGCCAGTACGGGCGGTTGATCTGCTGGTTGATCTGTTCGCTGAGCGAATAGTCGAGGATCGAGAAGAACGGCTTCGGGCCGGGCGCCGGCAGCGGGTCGGGTGGCAATATGTCGATCTTGAGCTGCAGCCGGTCCTGCGCGATGCGGATCACGTCGGCATAGTTGTCGCCGGGCGGATAGGTCTCGATCATGTCGATGACGGCGGCGATGTCGCGGGTGACGGCGGCCGACAGGCGCTGGGTGACCGTCTGCCAGTGCCTTTCCATGAAAACGAAGGCAATGACCGACTGAAGCAGGATCATCGGCGCGATGACGATAATGAGCGAGCGCGCGTAGAGGCGCTTCGGCATGTGGCGGGCGACCAGCCGCCAGAAGCGCCCGAAGCCGCGCGAAAGCGCGCGGGGCAGGTTCGAGGAACGGTCAGCCTGCCTCGTCTCGTCTCGCGCCGTTATGTCGGAACTCGCCATCAGCCCTTTCCCGCGCCGCTTCCAGGGCACGGTTCAAGTCTATTCCACACTCAGCCTGTATCCAACACCGCGCACTGTCTGGAGCCAAACGGGGTTGGACGGGTCACGCTCGATCTTGCGGCGCAGCCGGTTGATCTGCACGTCGATGGTGCGTTCGCCCACTTCGGAGTCCGAGCCTACCAGCTCGTGGCGCGGGATGGTGTCGCCGGCACGCTCGGCGAAGATGGCGAGTATTTCCTGTTCGCGATCGGTGAGCTTCAGCACCTCGCCGCCCCTCTTCAGCTCGCGCCGCGAAATCTGGAACGTGTAGGGGCCGAAGACGATCTGCTCCAGCTTGGGCGTCTGCTGAGGGCCGCCCCGACGCAGGATGTTGTTGAGGCGCAGCAGCAGTTCCCGCGGATCGAAAGGCTTGGGCAGGTAATCGTCGGCGCCAGCCTCCAGCCCGGCGATGCGGCTGTCGGTTTCAGACAGGGCCGTCAGCATGAGTATCGGAACGTTCTTTTCCGTGCGCAGAGATTCGGTGAGCTGGACCCCCGTCTCGCCCGGCATCATCACGTCCAGCACGATGAGGTCGAAGTCGAGGCCCGTCAGCTTGCGCCGGGCTTCCGCCGCGTTGCCGGCCACCGTCACGCGATAGCCGTTCTCCGTCAGGAACTGTTTCAGCAGGGTACGGATGCGGGTGTCGTCGTCCACGACCAGCAGGTGAGGGGCGTCATCGCCGGGAATGTTCAAATCCTGCGTCATGGGCAAGTCCTTCAAATGCTGCGCGCCCCGTGGCGCAATCCTAGCCCGCCTCTCTCTCCCGGTCATCCCGGTAGTCGCCGTCAGCCACAGTTTCGCCTGCGATCTGAGCTCGCTGCTCCGGATTTACCATACCCATGAGGAACCGCTCGATGGCGCCGCGGTCTTGCGGGGCGGCCTCCGCCAGTGCCGCAGCGATGCGGCGGGATTGCGGCGCGGCCAGCGCCAGCGCCAGCGCGCGGCCCTTCGCTGTCGGATAGAGCTCGCGCTGCCGGCGGTCTCGCGGACCCTGAACCTGGATGATGTGGCCGGTGTCGATAAGCTGCTTGAGCACGCGCGCGAGGCTCTGCTTGGTGATCTTCAGCACTTCCAGCAGCTCGGCCACCGTAAGGCCGGGCCTGCGGTTGACGAAGTGGACGACGCGGTGATGCGCGCGGCCGAAGCCGTATTCTCCCAGGATCTGGTCGGGGTCCGACGTGAAGTCGCGATAGGCAAAGAAGAACAGCTCGATGATCGAGAAGTCGATGCCGTCCTCGCCCGTCAGTGCGGATTTGATCGGATCGCCGGCCCTGACTTCAGCCTTTGTCATGTCGCGCTCGTTGCTGCTGTCGCTCAATTTATGTCAGCCTTGTTGACATAAATTGGGGCGGATGGTAATTTTTGCCAAACTTTCGAGCCGAATGCGAACGAAAAGAAAAGCCGGGCACGGTTTACCCGGAACTTCCTTCAATCCGCCTCGCATCCGACGTAAAGTTGCGGTTCTGCACATCCGGTTAGGCGATCGTGCGCCGCGCGTCCAACAAAAACAGGGCTTTGGGCCTCTAGGGAGACATCTATGGCATCCGTTCCTTTCGACCAGCTTGACGGTCACATCTGGATGAACGGCGAATTCGTCAAATGGGCGGACGCGAAAATTCATGTGCTGACCCATGGCCTGCACTATGCCAGCGCGGTGTTCGAGGGGGAGCGGGCCTATGGCGGCGAAATCTTCAAGCTGACCGAGCACACAGAGCGGCTGCACGAATCCGCGCGCCTGCTGGGCTTCACCATTCCCTATTCCGTCGCCGAGATCGACGATGCGTGCCGCGACCTGCTGCGCATGCAGGGCTTCTCCGACGCCTATGTCCGCCCGATCGCGTGGCGCGGCTCGGAGATGATGGGCGTCTCGGCCCAAAACAACCGCATCAATTGCGCCATCGCCATCTGGCAGTGGCCGAGCTATTTCGATCCCGAGCAGCGTCTCAAGGGCATCAGGCTCGACATGGCCGAGTATCGCCGGCCCGATCCGCGTACCGCGCCGTCGAAGTCAAAGGCGGCGGGCCTCTACATGATCTGCACGCTCTCGAAGCATGCAGCAGAATCCAAGGGCTATGCCGACGCACTGATGCTCGACTGGCGCGGTCAGGTCGCGGAAGCCACGGGCGCAAACGTCTTCTTCGTCAAGGACGGCAAGATCCACACGCCCAAGCCCGACTGTTTCCTCGACGGCATCACCCGCCGCACCGTGATCGATCTTGCGCGCGCGCGCGGCATCGAGGTCATCGAACGGGCGATCATGCCGGAAGAGCTGGAGGGCTTCGAGCAGGCTTTCCTCACCGGCACGGCAGCGGAAGTGACGCCTGTTGCCGAGATCGGCCAGTACCGCTTTGTGGTCGGCGACATCGCCCGCACGCTGATGGAAGACTACATGGCCGAAGTTCAGCCGAAGCGTGCGGTAGCAGCCGAGTAAAGGTTGCCGCAGCACGGGGGATGGTTGTCCCCCGCGACACGCTCGGTAGCGTAGACGTCGGCGCGATCCTGACCGCCATCGTCGGCACAGTGATGAAGAACCGCGGCTGAGTTTCGAGAGTTTGCGTATGCGGGGCGGCTTGCGGGCCGCCCTTTTCGTTTCTGCTAGGGCGGTCTATGTCAGGCTGCAAAAGGAGACCGTCATGGGTGAATTGAGAGCCGGGATCGTTCCCGTCACGCCGTTTCAGCAGAACTGCACCATTCTGTTCGACGAAGCGGAGAAGCGGGGCGTGGTGGTAGACCCCGGCGGCGACGTTCCGCACATTCTTGCCGCCATCCGCGACAACGGGCTGACGATAGAGGCGATCTGGATCACCCATGGTCATATCGACCATGCCGGCGGCGCTATGGAGTTGAAGGAAGCGCTAGGCGTCGACATCATCGGCCCGCACAAAGACGATCAGCCGCTTTTGTCGCGCATTGAGGCACAGGCGCAGATGTACGGCATTCAGGGTGTGCGCGACTGCACGCCCGACCGATATCTGGATGAAGGCGAGACGGTTTCATTCGCCGGCCACGATTTCGAGGTGCTGCACTGCCCCGGCCATGCGCCGGGCCATGTCGTGTTCTACAACCGTGCCGCCAGGTTCGCGCATGTCGGCGACGTGCTGTTCCACCGCTCCATCGGGCGCACGGATTTGCCGGGCGGCGACCACGACACCCTTATCCGCTCGATCAAGGAAAAGCTGCTGCCTCTTGGCGACGATGTCGGCTTCATCTGCGGCCATGGGCCGGGAAGCCGTTTCGGCGACGAACGCCGCGAGAACCAGTTTCTGGTCTGATTGGCATGCTGCGGAGACGATCTCGCAGCAAAGCCGAAAACCCCGCCAGCCTGCATGGCGGGGTTCACAATCCGCATCGCGGACGGTTCACATGACTGTCAGGTTGACAGCCTTGGGGCCTTTGCCGCGCTTGTCGGGCTCGGTCTCGAACGACACCTTCTGGCCGTCCTCGAGGCCCGGCAGTCCCGATGCCTGAACGGCCGAGATATGGACGAAAACGTCCTTCTGGCCGTCATCCGGCGTGATAAAGCCGAAACCCTTGGCATGATTGAAGAATTTCACAGTTCCGCTCTGGGGCATGGGAAGCTCCTTATCTCCCACTGTTCATCTATTGCGGGGTGTCATTCCCGCACAATCTCGCGCCTTACCTGGGGGAGAAGAAACAGCTTTCCTCGCGTCGGGGTATTGCCGAAAGCCCTCTTGTTCACGCGGTCGTCCCGGTCAGCAGGGCCTTGAATGGTCTTGCTCTGTAGCACTGGCACCGGGGGGTATCCTATTCCAGTCTCCGGGCCGGCAAATGCCCGAACGGAAGAAATAGTCCTTCATTTTCGCGTTGCGGGCAAGCAAAAGATTTGCGCGACACGCCGATGAGCCTGCCGCCGTTCTTGCGTCCAAAGAACTGTATCTGGAATGCTTATGCCTGCCGCGTTTATGTCAGCCCGGCTGGAAGAAAACCGCCTCGGAAAACGTGAAATCGAGCGCGTCGCCTTCCGGTTGCCGCGTGGTCTGCACCGGCGCCGACTGTGCCCAGACGACGGCTTCCGGAAAGCCTTGGCGGTCGTCGCCCGGCAGCATCAGGAATGTCAGCCCCCGTGCCAGCAGATGTCGGGCGATCGGGCCGAGTGCGGCGCGGATGAACTGCCTGTCTCGCGCCAGCACGATCTGCGCGCCCGGCAGGCCGCGGCGGCGCAGCCTTGCGCAGATCAGCGGGTGGCAGATGCCGTCGAGTTCGACGCCTAAGGCCACGCAGCCCAGCGTTGCGTGTTCGTCGAGGAGGCGGCGGTGGCCGTCGCTTATCCGGCCCGTTGGAATGTCGTGCACCCGCAAGATCCGGGCGCTGCGGCCAGGGCGAAACGCCGCCGCCGGCAGGGGGATGACCAGCGCGCCATGCGAGCGGTCCTCAAACCCGACATTGCGGTTGATCTCGCGCATCGAAGGCGATGCGGTCAGGTCGGTGTAGTCGATGGCGGCATCGGCGGCCAGACGGCGCATCAGAAGCGCCGCCATCCATTCGTGTCCCGGCCGCAGGTAGAACGCCCCGAGATTGACGACCTTCTGCGGCGTTCCGGTATAGGCGGTGCGCGTGGAGGGTATGGTCAGGCAGATGCCGGCATCGGCGCCGCGGGCGGAGACGATCTGCCCAACCGAGGGCTCGCCGATATGCGACGCATAGGCAAGCAGGCGTTCCAGCCCGGCGCGCCAGGCCTCGGGCGAACGATCGGCAAAGCCTTCGGCCAGCAGCGTCACCGCAGCGTCGGTTTCGCCCGAATGGATCGGCCGCAGTTTCAAGTTTCCCCCCGGAACATTGCTTGACGGTTCATGTAGATGACAACGAATCTACCGTCGCGAATGTTCATATTACATTGAGGGGAACGGTCGCAAACCGCTTACGCGGCGACCCTGACGCGCATCGACAGCATCATTTCAAGATCGTGCAGCGTGTCGATCTGCAGGATGTCGAAATCCTCGTCGGCAAGGTCGATGCCGTAATCGGTTTCCAGCATGGTCAGGACTTCGGTCGCGGCCAGCGAATCCAGCCGGCCCGTCGAAAACAGGGCCTCGTGCTCGCCGACCGGCGGCAGGCCGCGATCCGCCATCACCGCGAATATGGTTTCCCTCAGGCGTGCGCTTGCAAGCTGTGTCATGCGATTGCTCCGGAAGTTGCGACGGCCAGCGCGGGACGGTCCTTCGGCTGGGTTTCGGTTTGCGAGGCGGCGTCGAGGGTCGCCGCCAGCGCCCTGCGGTCCACCTTGCCGTTGATGTTGACGGGCAGGGTATCGAGAATGCGGATCGGGTCCGGCATCATGTAGCGGGGCAGCGTCTTCAGAAGCGCGGCGGCGATCTCGTCGGCTGGCAGGGCGCTGTTGCAGAAGCCCACCAGCCCCTGCGCGGATCCGTCGATCACCGGCCACGCTACGACGGCCACCATGTCGGTGCCCGCCGCGCGGCGCAGGTGCATTTCCACTTCTTCCAACTCGATGCGGTTGCCCTTTACCTTGACCTGGTTATCGGTGCGGCCGAGATGGTGGAACACGCCGTTTTCGTCGCGCATGCCCAGGTCGCCGGTCAGATACCAGCGGCGGCCGTCTATCTTGCGGAAGCGGTCGGCCGTCTGCTCCGGCGCCCCGAAATAGCCAATCGCAAGCTGTGGGCCGGACAGTGCGATCTCGCCCGGCGTGCCGTCCACCAGCGGCTTCTGCCGGGCGTCGAGGATCGCGATGTCCATGTTTTCATAGGGCGTGCCGATTGCGACGATGCCGCGGCTGGGCGTGGTGACGGCGGGGGCGGTGAGGCGCTGGCGCATGCAGACCACAGTGCCTTCGGTGGGGCCGTAGATGTTCTCGACGACACCGTTAGGCGTCGCTTCTGCCCAGGCCCGCGCGGCCTCGACCGGCAGCGGTTCGCCGCAGAAGATGGAGAGGCGCAGGCTGGGAAACACGCCCGGCTTGAGCGACCTGTTCCGGCGCATCATGGCGACCAGCGTCGGCACCGACATCCATACCGTGAGGTTGCGTGCGCGCACGAACCGGCCGGGAGCCAGCATTTCGAGCGCCGAAAGCACATGCAGAGATGCGCCGGCTTCGACGCAAAGGAAAAGATTGTGCACGGTAAGGTCGAAAGTGACGTCGCAGGTCTCGGCCAGCCTGTCGTCGCAGGTGAGCTGCGTCCACAGCCTTGTCTGTTCCAGGTAGCTCGCCAGCGAGCCGGCCGAGATCATCACGCCCTTCGGCAAGCCCGTCGTGCCGGAGGTGAAGATGATGTAGGCAGTATCGTCCGCACCCACCTGCGCCGGTTCGCGCATTGGTCGGCTGCCGATGTCACCGAGGCGAACCACGTCCTTGCCGGACGGGGCTTCGATATCGCGCGCGCCGTCGGCGATGATGATCTGGCGGGGTGCCGCCTCCATCACGGCAGGCGTCAGCAGGCCGGCGCCCTTCGCGTCCACCACAAGCGCGTCCAGCTCCAGCATCCGCAGAAGCGCGACGATGCGTTCCTCCGGCCATTTCAGGTTCAGCGGGACGTAGGCCGCGCCAGCGAGGCCAGCGGCGAGGATGCCGGCATATGCCTCCATGCTACGCGTCGCGAGCACGCCGACGCGGCGCGGCCGCCCGCTTTCGCAGAGGTATCCGGCCAGCCGCGAGACGGTTTCACCCATCTCGCCGTAGGTCATGTCGCGTTCGGTATCGGAATAGAAGAGCCTGTCGGGATATTGCCCGACCGAGCGGAGGAAGCCGGCCGATATGTTGTAGGTCGCCGTCATCTGCGTTCCTCGTTCCGCCTGCCCTGTTGCAAGGATGAGTGGAAGAGAATTACCGCACCGGCCCACGCGCCCGCAACGTTAGCCTGTTCTTAACCTTAACCGCCGGCAGCTGTGGGTAGCGCCGCCGAACGTCCCTGCGAATCCTCCTGACACTAGGCTGGCGCCGCCGCCTGCTAGAAGGCGGGAATACACCCACCCGAGGAATTTCGATGCTCCAGGTCCACACCGTCCCCGCCCTCCTGCCGGTCGATACCGCTGTCGTGGAACTGCGCCAGTACACGCTCCATCCCGGCGCGAGGGAAACCCTCGTGGCGCTGTTCGACAAGGAGTTCGTCGAAACGCAGGAAGCGTGCGGCATGTCGGTTCTCGGCCAGTTTCGGGACCTCGACCGGCCCGACCATTTCGTCTGGCTGCGCGGGTTCGCCGACATGGACCGCAGGGCCGAGGCGCTCGCGGCATTCTACGACGGCCCGGTCTGGCGGCGGCACCGCGATGCAGCCAACGCGACGATGATCGATTCCGACGACGTGCTGCTTCTGCGCCCATCGGCTCCGGCCCCCATCGCGCTGTTGGACCGCGGGGATCGTCCTTCCGGTGCGTCTGAACTGCCGGGCTCCGTTTTCGAGGCTGTGATCTGCCCGGTTGCGCCCGAGGAACTGGACGCCTTCGCCCAATGGTTCGCTTCCGAGATGGAGCCGGCGTTGAACGAAGCCGGCGGGGATGTCGTGGCCAGCTTCGTCACCGAGCCTGCACGCAACACCTATCCGCGCCTGCCCGTGCGGGAAGATGCTTCCGTCTTCGTCTGGCTCGCACAGCTGAAGGCGGGAAGCCCGCTGCTGCACCCTGAGCAGTCGCGGGTGGGCGCTGCCCTTTCGCGTGAACTCGCCGGTCGCACCGAACCCGTCCGTCTGCGCCTTGCGCCGACTGCCCGGTCGCTGTTGCGCTAGATCTTCGGCAACACCTCTTCGGCAACTGTCTTGCGATAAAGATGCCACGTGGCGTGGCCGAGAATGGGGATCACCACCACAAGCCCCGCAAAGAGCGGCAGGCTGCCCAGAAACAGCAGGATCGCCACGATCAGCCCCCAGCAGAGAATTTGCAGGGGATTGGCCATGAAGACCCGCGCCGAGGTGTGGATGGCCGACCATGCGCCGACATCGCGGTCGATCAGCAGCGGGAAGGCGACCACCGTCGTGGACAGTACGATCACCGCGAAGACGAAGCCGATCGTGTTGCCGACGATGATGAGCGACCAGCCGCCGGCAGTCCCGAACAGTTGCGACAGGAAAGCCGGGATCGATGCGGGCGGCTGCGACCCCATCAGTGAGACGTAGAGAGCCTGAGCCACCAGCAGCCACGCAATGAAGATCGCGAAAAGCATGAGGCCGACGGCCGCGATGGAGGGCAGGGCGGGCGAGCGGCGCAGTTCCAGCGCATGCCGCCATGAGGTTTCCATGCCCAGTTCGCGCCTGCGGCTGATCTCGTAAAGGCCGATCGCTGCGAAGGGTCCAATCAGGGCGAACCCGGAGGCCAGCGGGAACAGCATCGGCAGGGCGTTGCCGCCCGATGTCCATGCGGCCAGCACGACGCCGATCAGCGGATACATGACGATGATGAACATGATGTGCGAGGGCTTCGCCATGAAGTCCTCGCGCCCGGCGCGCAGGCAATCGTACAGATCGCCGATATCGATGGTGCGTACCGCCGGGTAGGCCGTAGAGCCCTGTGCTCCCGCGTAGACGTGAAAGTTCGCCATGACCGTTCCTCCAACCGCTTGCGCGATTGTGGGTTTCGATACCCGGCCACCTCTGCCACTCACACCCGCCCGGGACGGTGGCCGTTTCGACCCACAACCCGTTGAGCCCCAGACATAGCACGATCGTCGCGCCGCGTCGCTGGCGATGCTGCGATTTCGTTGGCTTGCGGCGCGTGGCGATAGTATCTTTGGCCGTCCAGCGGGGGCTTTCGCGATGAATGCCGACGACTACATGCCGGACGCCGCGACGGTAGCGGCGATCGAGAAGGATATCGCAAACTACAATACAAGACGTGCGCATGCCCGACGCGAAATCGACCGTCGGATGCCGATGTTGCTTGGGCTTTACGCGCTCGGCTGCTTCGCGGCCTTTGTGCTTCTCCTTGCCAACTTCGGGTCGCTGCCGGAGAAGCTGGCGATGTTCCTGCTCGTGGGTGGCGGCATCGGCGCGATAGCGGGCGGCGTAGGCGTGGCGAACCATGCGCGTCGGCCGGGTGTCGACACGCAGCAGCAGTTTCGCAATCACATGCTGCCGGTGCTGTTCGGCTTCGTGGAGAACCTGCGCTACTCGCAGGGATACGAGCCGCGCAGCTTCTCGCGCATGCCGGATGCCGTGAAGGGGAGCTTCAACAAGAAGACCTTCGGCGACATCATCACCGGCAGGCTGGGGGACAAAAGGTTCGAGATTTACGAGACGACGCTGGTCTACAACAGCAAGAACAGTTCGACCGTGGCGTTCAAGGGCCTGGTCCTGGGGTGCGGCACGGCGGAGGAAATGCCGGGCACGCTCGTTGCGGTGCGCCGTCCGCCCTCCGGCTTCAAGCAGTCGGTAGACGCGCTGATGCGCTCTTTGAGCGGGCTTTTCGGCGGCCAGCGGCTGGAGACGGTGCTGAGCCGCAGTCGTCTCGACAACACCTACGAGTTTATCACCGACAGGCCGGACGAGGCGAGGGCGCTGCTGAAGGGCCGCACCGGCGAAGTTCTGGCCTGGGTGAACCAGACATGGCGCAGCGACAGGCCGCGACTGGCCGTGCGGCGCGCCGAACTTTTCGTCCTGCTGCCCAGCACGAAGGACTTCTTCGAACTGCCACCGCTGGAAAGGCCGCTCGACTATGGCGCGCATCTGGCTCCGATGGTTCGCGACTTCGCCTCGCTTCTGGCCATCGTGGAGGAGGTGCAGCGCGGCCCGCTGCCGGTGCCTGATCCCGACGAGGTCCAGGCGGCGGCGCTAACTGAAGAGCCGGCGGCAGCTGCCGAGGAAGGTTTCGTGCGGCTTCTCGACGACGTGCCGCCGGTAGATAACAAGAACTGATCGGTCCCCCCGAAGTGTCGAGCATGGCTGGACCAACAAATCCTTGTGTTTGTATCGGTTTCGTGCGATGAGTGCAGTGTTCGGGCATTTGCTGACCCGGAGACTGGACCGTTAAGGACGACCTTTCCCCGACATTGTGAACTCTCGACGATCCGCGATCCTGCGCATGTCGCGCAGACGCAGCTTACCAAAGGGAACAGGAGTTTTCCCCCCATGGCCCAGACCGGCACCGTAAAATTCTTCAATGCAACCAAGGGCTTCGGCTTCATCACGCCGGATGACGGCGCGAAGGATGTGTTCGTCCACATTTCCGCAGTCGAGGCCTCTGGCCTGCGCACCCTCGTCGACGGCCAGAAGGTCTCGTTCGACGTGGAGCCCGACCGCATGGGCAAAGGCCCGAAGGCGGTCAACCTTTCCGCAGCCTGATTGCGGCTTGCGCCGGTTCCACCGGCGCGCTTGCGATTGAGAAAGCGGCGCGAGCCATCGCGCCGCTTTTCTTTTATTGCCGTGTATGCTGACACCCTCCTGTCAGCAGCCGGTGGTGGCCTGCAGCCAGTTCCGCGACGCCTCTTTCCATTCGTCCTGACTCTGCCCATATTCCGGCCATGGCCAAAGCTCCCGACAAGAAGACCGCTTCGCGCGCGAATGACGACGCGTTCGGCGCCCGTTCGCGCAAGAGTCCGCTGACGGACTATCTCGACGCTTCCGAACCGCTCCATCGAGACGGTTTCGGCGAGACGGCGCAAACAGAGTTTCAGGGGGCTCCGCTGACAGGTTCCGTTTCCGATTGGGCCGAGCAGATCGCGCAGGAGGCCGACAAGGGGGCACCGAAACCTGCCCGGAAGATACCCGAGCGTTCGTCCGCGCCCACGCGCTCGGCGCGCGGCACGTCGATGGGCGGGGCAGCCTCGCCGAAGGAGCGCGCGGCCGCGGGCCTAAACCCGGTCGCCGGTCTCGACATCGCGCTTGAGGATGTGGAGAAGCTTTCCTCGTCGGGTGTGACCGCCACGGTCGCAGCACTGTCGCGGCTGATCGAGACGGGCGATCCCAATCTGCGCAAGGAGGCGTGGGTTCCCCACCGTCCCGCCCGCCCCGACAAGTCGGAAGGCGGCATCGAGCTGCGCATGGAGACGCCGTTCAAGCCATCCGGCGACCAGCCGACGGCCATCGCCGATCTCGTCAGCGGCGTGAAGGAGCTCGATCGAACCCAGGTGCTGCTGGGCGTCACCGGCTCCGGCAAGACGTTCACGATGGCCAAGGTGATCGAGGAAACGCAGCGCCCGGCGCTCATCCTCGCGCCCAACAAGACGCTGGCGGCCCAGCTCTACGGCGAGTTCAAGAGCTTCTTCCCCAACAACGCGGTCGAGTATTTCGTCTCCTACTACGACTACTACCAGCCCGAGGCCTACGTACCGCGCTCGGACACCTATATCGAGAAGGAATCGTCCATCAACGAGCAGATCGACCGCATGCGCCACTCGGCGACGCGCTCGCTGCTGGAGCGCGACGATGTCATCATCGTCGCCTCGGTGTCGTGCATCTACGGTATCGGCTCGGTCGAGACCTACACGGCCATGACCTTCCAGATGGAAGTGGGCGACAGGCTCGACCAGCGCCAGCTTCTGGCCGATCTTGTGGCGCAGCAGTACAAGCGGCAGGACATCAACTTCACGCGCGGCTCGTTCCGCGTGCGCGGCGACACGCTCGAACTGTTCCCCGCGCACCTTGACGATCGGGCATGGCGCATCACGCTGTTCGGCGACGAGATCGAGGCGATCACCGAGTTCGATCCGCTGACCGGGCACAAGACCGGCGACCTCAAGAGCGTCAAGATCTACGCGAACTCGCACTACGTGACGCCGCGGCCGACGCTCAACCAGGCGATCAAGTCGATCAAGGAAGAGCTCAAGTTCCGCCTCGTCGAACTGGAGCAGGCCGGGCGGCTGCTGGAGGCGCAGCGGCTGGAGCAGCGCACGCGCTTCGATCTTGAGATGCTGGAGGCGACCGGATCCTGTGCCGGCATCGAGAACTATTCGCGCTACCTGACCGGCCGTGCACCAGGCGAGCCGCCGCCGACGCTGTTCGAATATGTGCCCGACAACGCCATCGTCTTCATCGACGAAAGCCACGTAACGGTGCCGCAGATCGGCGGCATGTATCGCGGCGACTTCAGGCGCAAGGCGACGCTGGCCGAATACGGCTTCCGCCTGCCGTCGTGCATGGACAACCGGCCATTGCGCTTCGAGGAGTGGGACGCGATGCGCCCGCTTACCGTCGCGGTGTCGGCGACGCCTGGCGGTTGGGAGATGGAACAGTCGGGCGGCGTCTTCGCCGAGCAGGTCATCCGCCCCACCGGCCTGATCGACCCGCCGGTGGAGGTGAGGCCCGCCCGTTCGCAGGTGGACGACGTGCTGGGCGAAATCCGCGAAACCATCGCCAAGGGTTATCGCACACTCTGCACCGTGCTCACCAAGCGCATGGCCGAGGAACTGACGGAGTATCTGCACGAGCAGGGCGTGCGCGTCCGCTACATGCACTCCGACATCGACACGCTGGAGCGTATTGAAATCCTGCGCGATTTGCGGCTCGGCGCGTTCGACGTGCTCGTCGGCATCAACCTGCTGCGCGAGGGCCTCGACATTCCCGAATGCGGCTTCGTGGCGATCCTCGATGCCGACAAGGAAGGTTTTCTGCGTTCCGAGACATCGCTGATCCAGACCATCGGGCGCGCAGCGCGCAACGTCGACGGCAAGGTCATTCTCTACGCCGACAACATAACGGGCTCGATGGAGCGTGCGATGGCGGAGACCAACCGCCGCCGCGAGAAGCAGCTCGCCTATAACGAGGAGCATGGTATCACGCCCGAGAGCGTGAAGAAGAACATCGGCGACATCCTCAATTCGGTCTACGAGCGCGACCACGTGCGCCCGGACATCTCCGGTGTCACCAAGAGCGGCCAACTCGTCGGCAACAACCTCAAGGCGCATCTGGAGCATCTGGAAAAAGAGATGCGCGACGCAGCGGCCGATCTCGACTTCGAGCGCGCGGCGCGGCTGCGAGACGAGGTCAAGCGCTTGCGTGAGACCGAGCTTGCCATCGCAGACGATCCGCTGGCACGCGAGGTCGAGATGGAGAGCCCGGATTCGGGACGGCGCAAGGGCCAGCACAACAAGGGCAAGGCACGACACCGCACCGTCGGTGACGATGGCGGCCTGTTCCGCAAGCCGGACCTCGACGAGATGGGCACCTCCGGCGATCATTCGACGCCGGCTGGCAGCAGCCTTTTCAGGAAGAACACGCTGGACGAGATGACCGTCGGCCGGACCGAGAAGCCGGTGCGGGGGCACGTGCCGGCCAAGCCCGATCTCTCGCGTACATCCGAGGAGGAGGCCAAGCCCGTCCGGCGAGAGCGTGCCGGTATTGGGTCTTATGAAGATCCGGCTGATGCGCGCAAGGAGACGCGCAGGTCAAGAAAGACCGGCAGGCCGGGCCGCTGAGACAAGTTCGCTGGAGAACGCCCTGCGTTTGCGGGCGTAGTGCCTTAGGGCAGGGGACGCATCAGGCGTTGCTGTATTCCGAAAGGCCGGCGCTGACCATGTTCAGCGGCAGCCTGCTACCGCCGCGATAGGCCGCGACGACACGCTCGGCTACGGCATCGCGCCGCGCTTTTTCGCGCGAGGTAACGCCCAGTTCCCGGCACACAGCCTCGATGATGGGTTGCATGGTCGCGAGCTCCTGCTGCGAAAGGACATTGCCTGTCGCGCGCCCGCCTTTCATAATCGTTACAGCCGAAGGCATCCTGGCGTTCCTCTCCCAATCGCAGCCTTCGCTGCGCTTTGCATGCCCGTTCCGCCATTAATTTTTTCAGTGTATGCCGATTTTCGGCCGCATCAAGGCGAGATTCGCCGATTCTGCGGTCGAAAGGCGGGTGTGACGCATTTGCCGCACGGCAGTGGAGCTCAAGTCGGTTCCCCAATGCCCGCTGGACCAGTTCATTCATCTTTGCCGGCTTTGATTTCGGGTGCGCCAGCGTGCTAATCCGCGACTGCACTCCATCTTCCGGCGTTTCGATGCTCCGCACAAATCAAACTGCTTCTGAGGGCCCGCTGCGAGCGAGGCGTCCGTGACCGCGACCGTCTTCGCCGCCGTCCTCCTGGCCGCGGCCATGCACGCGACATGGAACGCCCTGCTCAAAGTGAGGCTCGATCGCTTCGCCGCGGTGTCGCTGATGAGTTTCGGCATGGGCGTGGCGGTGCTGCCGGCGCTGCCGTTCGTTGACGTGCCGTCCGGCATCACCTGGATGTGGATCGCGATCTCCGTCGTCCTGCATATCGGCTACAACTATTTTCTCGCGCGCGCCTACGAGACGGGCGATCTCGGGCAGGCCTATCCGCTCGCACGCGGGACGGCGCCGCTGCTGACGACCGTCGGCGGACTCGTCCTGATCGGCGAGGTACCGGGCGCGATTGCGGTCGGCGGCATCCTGCTGCTTTGCGCGGGCACATTCGTCATGTCGCTGCGCGGCGGGTCGCTGCAAGGGTTCGGCGGGCGGCCGGTCGTCTACGCGCTGCTCACCTCGGTCTTCATCGCGGGGTACACCCTCGCCGACGGGTCGGGCGCACGCTCGGCGTCTACCGCCATCAGCTATATCGTCTGGCTCTTCGTGCTGGAGGGCATCGCCGCCATCGCCTCATGCTTCATGATCCGCGGCACCAAGACGATCCGCATCATGCTCCCGGAATGGAAGATTTGCCTCTTCGCCGGACTGCTCAGCGCACTCGGCTACGGCATCGTCATCTGGGCGATGACCAAGGCCCCGATCGCGGCGGTCGCCGCGCTGCGCGAAAGCTCGATCCTGTTTGCGATGGTGCTGTCCGTCGTCATGCTGGGCGAGACGATGACGCGCTGGCGCGTCGCTGCTGCGCTGCTGATCGTCGGGGGCGTGGTTGCGCTCCGGCTCGGCTAGCTACTCCAAAAACGCTCATGCGCGACGGATACATTCTCGTCATGATGCGTTGCTAGCAATCGTGTTCCACGACTGAGGGGATTCCATTCATGAAGATCGCGGTTCTCGGTGGCGACGGTTTCATCGGCTGGCCGACCTGCCTTCACCTTTCGGATGCTGGCCACGACGTCCACATTCTCGACAACCTGTCGCGCCGGTGGATAGACACCGAACTGGGCGTGCAGTCGCTCACCCCGATGGACTCGATACAGGAGCGCACGCGCATCTGGTATCAGGAGACCGGGCGGCGCATCCACTTCCACCTGATCGACCTTGCCCGCGATTACGAAATCCTCAAGGGCTGGCTGGCGGCAGAGAGGCCGGACGCCATCGTCCACTTCGCCGAGCAGCGCGCCGCGCCCTATTCGATGAAAAGCGACCGGCACAAGAACTACACGGTCAACAACAACGTCAACGCGACGCACAACCTGCTCAACGCGCTGGTTGAAACCGGGCTCGACGCGCATCTGGTGCATCTCGGCACCATGGGCGTCTACGGCTACTCGACGGTCGGCGCAGCGATTCCCGAGGGCTACCTGCCGGTCGGTGTCGATACGATGGCGGGCGAGACGGTCAAGCAGGACATCCTCTATCCCGCCAATCCCGGCTCGATCTACCATATGACCAAGTGCCTGGATCAGCTTCTGTTCCAGTTCTACGCGAAGAACGACAGCCTGCGCATCACCGACCTGCATCAGGGCATCGTGTGGGGTACCCATACCGCGCAGACCCGCCGCCACGTCCAGCTCATCAACCGCTTCGACTATGACGGCGACTACGGCACGGTGCTCAACCGCTTTCTGATCCAGGCCGCGATCGACTATCCGCTGACGGTCCATGGCAGCGGCGGGCAGACGCGCGCCTTCATCCACGTCCAGGACTCGGTGCGCTGTATCGAGCTTGCGCTGCAGAACCCCCCGACACGCGGCGACCGCGTGAAGATATTCAACCAGATGACCGAGACCCATCGCGTTCGCGATCTGGCCGAGATGATCTCGCGCCTCACCGGCGCGCGCATTGCCTGGCTGCCCAACCCCCGCAAGGAGGCGGCGGAGAACGATCTGGTGGTACACAACGAGCAGTTCCTCGAGCTTGGTCTCAAGCCGATCACGCTGGAGGAGGGGTTGCTGGAAGAAGTCATCGACGTGGCAAAGAAATACGCCTACCGCGTCGACCGCAGCCGCATCCCGGCCGTATCCGCCTGGACGAAGGATATCGCGCCGGTGATCGAGCGCGACCCGGAAGGCAAGCGGCTGAAGAGTGTGAGCTAGGGCGCGGCCCTTATTTGCATGATACCCCGCTACGCCTACGCCACTCTCGTCACCAATGCGGACTACGCGCTCGGGGCGACCGCGCTTATGCGGTCGCTCAGGTTGACGGGCACGGACGCCGACCTTGTCGTGATGCACACCGGTGGCGTGGACGAAGCCGCGCTACGGCCCCTGGCGGCTCTCGGCGCGCGGCTTTACCGCGCCGACCTGCTGCCGACCTCCGACGCCTTCAACGAAAGGCACCAGCGCGCCCGCATTCATGCGGGCAACCCTTTCACCAAGGGCCGAAAGCCGGGTTTCCACACCCCGCTCGATAATTTCGCCAAGCTCAGGCTGTGGGAGTTGGAGGAATACGAGCGCGTCGTCTTCATCGACGCCGACGCCGTCGTGGTGCGCAACATCGACCGGCTGTTCCTCTACCCCGAATTCAGCGCCGCGCCGAACGTCTACGAAGGCCTAGCCGACTTTCACCGTCTCAATTCCGGCGTTTTCGTCGCCAAACCTTCGCCCGTGACATTCGACGCCATGCTCTCCCGCCTAGACGCGCCCGACGCCTACTGGCCGCGCACCGACCAGACGTTCCTGCAAAGCTTCTTCCCGCACTGGCACGGCATGCCGGTGTTCTACAACATGCTCCAGTATGTGTGGTTCAACCTGCCCGAGCTGTGGGACTGGAAGTCGGTGCACGTCGTGCACTATCAGTACGAGAAGCCGTGGGAGGCCGACCATCCTAAGTCTGCGATGCTCGCCCCCCTCATCGATCTCTGGAAAGCCTATCTCGCCGGCGAAGCACCGGATGTCGACCGACTGCCCAACCCGAAGCCCAGTGCAGTGAAGGAGTAGCGATGCCGACCACGCTGGTTTCCGGCGGTGCGGGTTATGTGGGGCGGTTCATTGTCAATGCGTTGATCGAAGGCGGCCACGACGTCGTCGTGATGGGGCGCAGCCAGCCGGCGGCGGAGCTGTTCATCGCTCCGGTGCGTTTCGTGGAAGGAACGCTCGACGCCGCGCGCGACCAGACTGCAAGCTTTGCCGGCGTGGAGCATTTCGTGCACGCCGCGTTCGACCATGTTCCCGGCCGCTACCGGGGCGGCGAGGGCGACGATCCTGCGGGTTTCCGGGCACGCAACGTGGATGGCTCCATCGCCCTGTTTCAGCAGGCGAAGGCAGCGGGCATCAAGCGCGCGGTCTTCATCTCGTCGCGCGCCGTTTACGGAACACAGCCGCCCGGATCGCTGCTTTCCGAGGAGACGTCGCCGCACCCCGATACGCTCTATGGCGACGTCAAACTGACGGTGGAACGGCGCCTTCATGCGCTCTCCAACGCGGCGTTCGTCACCGCTTCTCTTCGTGTCACCGGCGTATACGGTCCTGCGGGACCCGGCCGGCCGGACGACAAATGGACCCTGCTGATCCGCGACTGGCTCGCCGGCAAGCCGATCGAGCCGCGCGTCGGCAGCGAGGTTCATGGGAAGGATGTCGGCAGGGCGGTGGCTCTCATGCTGGACGCGCCCAGGGACGAGGTCAGCGGCGAGGTCTTCAACGTCTCGGACCTGATGGTCGATCGAAGCGACGTGCTGGCCGCGGCACAGCAGGCAACCGGCGCTTCCCTGCCGCTTCCGCCGCTGGCGGATGCCTCCCGCTTCAACCGGATGCAGACCGACAAGATTGCAGCGCTTGGCTGGCGGCCGGGCGGGGCGAAACTGATGCGCGAGACCGTGCGCGGGCTGGCGGAGCGGCTCAAGGTCGTGACCTGACGAACGTTCACATGGTGATTCAACAAACTGCGATGTTGAATCGCATCTTTCGCGCAAGCGACTGATTTTGCTCGATTATGGAACCAGCGCTTTCGGCGCCATGTCGAGATGCAGATGCGATCCATGATAGGGGTGCGCCTCGCACACGGCCTCGTCCAGTTCGACGCCCAGCCCCGGCTCGGCCGAGGGTATGACGTGCCCGTCCTGCCATTCGATCTTCTTCTTCAGCAGGGTGGCGTGGAAGCCGTCCCACTGTTTCAGCGATTCCAGAATGAGGAAGTTCGGCAGCGTTACCGCAAGCTGGATGTTGGCCGCGCCCACAATCGGGCCGCAATAGCAGTGCGGCGCGATCTGGATGTGGAACGCCTCCGCCATCGCCGCGATCTTCTTCGTCTCCAGAATGCCGCCTGAGCGTCCCAGATCAGGCTGGAGGATGGTCGCGGCGCGGTTCTCGATGACGCGCGCGAACTCCCACTTGGTGGTCAGCCGCTCGCCGGTGGCGATGGGGATCGACGTGCCGCGCGCCACCTGTGCCATCACTTCCGGCATGTCGGGGGGCACCGGCTCCTCGAACCACAGCGGATCGTAAGGCTCTATCGCGCGCGCCATGCGCAGCGCGCCCGACGCCGTGAACTGGCCGTGCGTGCCGAACAGGATATCCGCCCTGGTGCCTACGGCATCGCGGATGGCCTTCACCATGCGCGCGGACGTGTCTATGTCGACCAGCCGCGGCTGGTGACCGTCGAAGGCGGTGTACGGCCCTGCGGGATCGAGCTTGACCGCGTCGAAGCCCTGCCGGACATATTCCGCCGCGCATTCGGCTGCCAGTTCCGGGTCGTTGTAGACGTTGCGGTCGGGGTTGTCGGCTTCCGACGGCACCACGCTGCCCTCGTGCGGATAAAGGTAGGTATAGGATCGCAGCGTCTCGTGCACGCGCCCGCCCAAAAGCATGTAGACCGGCTTTCCGGCTTCCTTGCCGATGATGTCCCAGCACGCCATCTCCAGCGCCGAAACGCAGCCCATCATCGAGATGTCGGGGCGTTGAGAGAAGCCGGAAGAATAGGCGCGGCGGAAGAAGGTCTCGATATCGTGCGGGTCGCGCCCGACAAGGTAGCGTTCCGCGCAATCCTCGATCATCTTTGCCGTAACATGGGGGCCGAACGTGGCGCTGTAGGCCTCGCCGTAGCCGACCACGCCGCCGTCCGTCGTCAGTTTCACGAAGATGAAATAGCGGCCGCCGATGCCGGGGGGCGGGTTGCCGACAACCCATGTCTTGACGTCGGTGATCTTCATGCGTTGTCCTCCAGCACCATTTCGCCGCCTTTCCAGCCGGTCATGATCGCGGCGGCGTTGGTGTTGCCAGACACGACGTTCGGAAAGACCGAGGCGTCGATCACGCGCAGCCCTTCCAGACCATGCACCTTCAGGCGCGGCGAGACCACCGCGGTG
Organism: Neoaquamicrobium microcysteis; assembly: GCF_008180155.1. Classification (GTDB taxonomy): domain Bacteria; phylum Pseudomonadota; class Alphaproteobacteria; order Rhizobiales; family Rhizobiaceae; genus Aerobium; species Aerobium microcysteis. The sequence continues at coordinate 37,922 of NZ_VSZS01000066.1, forward strand.
GCAGCGTCCGGCCCCATACGGCAGGTGGAGACGGGATGGTAGACCGTGCCCGAGCGCTTGCGGAAATCCTCGATCAGGTCCTCGTCACTGCGGATGGACGGGCCGGGCAGCACTTCCTCGTCGATCGCCTCAGCGATTGCCGGGGCCGCGGCTATCGTGCGCAGGAACTTCACTGCCGCCAACATCTCTGCAACGTCGTGATCCGTCGAAAACGCGTTGGCGACGATCTTCGGGTGCTCCTGCGGGTCGGTGGAACGGATGGTGATCGCGCCGCGGCTGGTAGGGCGGCAGTTCGACAGGCCGATGGAAAAGCCCGGCCATGGGTCGGGTGACAGGATCGGCCGCTCGCCGGGCTTCGGCAGCACGGTCGAGAACGCCTGGAAATAAAGCTGCATGTTGGGGCGGGCGAGAGCGGGGTCGGTGCGGAAGAACCCACCGCCCTGGTTCATGCTCATCGACAGCGGCCCGTTGCGCAGCAGCAGATAGCGCGCGCCCACCAGCATCTTGCCCCACCACGGCCTCAGAAGCTGGTTCAGCGTGGCCGACTTCGCGCGCCATGTGTAGTTGATGCCCTGATGGTCCTGCAGGTGCGCGCCTACATTGTCATTGGCTTCCAGCACGGAAATCCCGTTGTCGCGCAGCAGCGCGGCAGGGCCGATGCCCGAAAGCTGAAGAAGCTGCGGCGAATTGATGGAGCCACCCGAGACGATGACCTCTCGCCCCGCGCGCGCCTCACGTTTGTGGCCGCCTTGCAGATATTCGACGCCGACCGCGCGCCTGCCCTCGAAAAGGATGCGCGTCGCCAGCGCCCCCGTCTCGACATGCACGTTGGCGCGCTTCATCGCCGGGCGCAGGAACGCGCGCGCCGCAGACATGCGCCGTCCGTTGCGGGTGGTGATCTGGTAGACGCCGACGCCTTCCTGCCGCTCGCCGTTGAAATCGGGATTGAGCGGCAGCCCAGCCTGCTGCACGGCCTGAAGGTAGAGGTTGCACAGTGGGTGGACGAAGCGCGTCAACTCGGTCACATGCACCGGGCCGCCGCGCCCGCGCCACGCATCCTCGCCGGCCTCGTTGTCCTCTATGGCCTTGAAGAGGGGAAGCACGTCGTCATAGCCCCATCCGGGGTTGCCCGCATCGCGCCAGTCGTCGAAATCCTCGCGCTGACCGCGCACCCACACCATGGCATTGATGGAGCTGGACCCGCCCAGCACCTTGCCGCGCGGCCAGTGGTCGGCATTGCCCGCCAGCCCCGGATCGGGCTCTGCGCGATAGTTCCAGTTCACGGCCGGGTCGAAGAACGTCTTGCCGTAGCCCAGCGGCATCTGGACGAAGAAGCGCCGGTCGCTTCCGCCGGCTTCCAGCACAAGCACCGTATGCCTGCCGCTGGCCGAAAGCCGCTCGGCAACAACCGAGCCCGCCGACCCCGAGCCGATCACGATGAAATCGAACTGCTTCATGAAACGATTGCGGCGAGCGCGCTAACCCCTTGTGTTTTGAGTCAGCTTAGCCTTTCAAGAGCTTGTGCGTCACGGGCGCATTCCGTCACCGCTTGTGAAAAATGCGACCGGCGGTTACCCATGCGTTCAGCCATGAACGAGGAGCATCCATGAACCGCAACGACGTCAATCCTGTCGGCGAACTCACGCTGCGTACGCTGGCGATGCCCGCCGACGCCAATGCCGCCGGCGACATCTTCGGCGGTTGGGTCATGGCGCAGATGGACCTTGCCTGCGGCATCCGCGCTGCCGAGCGGGCCAGGGGCAGGGTGGTGACGGCGGCGGTGAAGGAGATGGCTTTCGCCAAGCCGATGAAGGTGGGCGACACGCTTTGCGTCTATATCGACATCACCAGGGTCGGCCGCACCTCCATGACCCTGCGCGTCGAGGCGTGGGCCCAGCGCTACCTCTCCGACCTGATGGAGCGCGTCACGCACGCGGATTTCGTCATGGTCGCGCTCGATGGCGAGGGCAAGCCCAAGCCGGTCCCCGCAGAGGGCTGAACTCAGGGCCTATCCCTGTGCCCCGTCGAAGCGTGCGCGTGCATCGTTGATGCGCTGGATGTTCGTGCGCGCCCAGCCGGCCAGCGCGTGCACGGGCGCGCGCAGTTCGCGGCCCAGTTCGGTCAGTTCATAGTCCACACGGGGTGGGATGGTGGGATAGACGGTCCGCGTCACCAGCCCGTCGCGCTCCAGCCCGCGCAGCGTCGTCGTCAGCATCTTCTGCGAGATGTTACCGATCAGCCGGCGCAACTCGTTGAAGCGCATCGGCCCCTCGCTCAGATGCTCGACCACCAGCACCGTCCACTTGTCGCCGACCCGGGACAGCACGTCACTCACGGCCTGGCAGGCGGTTTCGTCACGGTGACTCAGTGTCAACAAAGTGCCTCCTTGTGCGGCGCAATACCAGTTTCATATATAGCCCCAGTATCTAACGGATACCAGAATCCCGCGAAAGGATAACACAATGGCAAAGCCAAAGATTGGGGTAATCATCGGTTCCACGCGCCCGGGCCGCTTCGGCGACAAGCCGGCGGAGTGGGTCGCAGAGCTTGCGAAGGCAACCGGTGAGTTCGACGTCGAGATCATCGATCTGCGCGACTTCCCGCTGCCGTTCTTCGACGAGCAGGCTTCCCCGGCATGGGCGCCCTCGCAGGCCGACGGCGCCAAGGCTTGGCAGGACAAGGTCGCCAGCCTCGACGGCTACATCATCACTGCTGCCGAGTACAATCGGAGCCCCACCGGCGTTCTCAAGAACGCGCTCGACTACGCCTATAACGAGTGGAACAACAAGCCGGTCGCGTTCGTCGGCTATGGCGGCGTCGGCGGCGCACGCGCGGTAGAGCAGCTGCGCCTGATCTCCGTCGAGTTGCAGATGTCCCCGATCCGCAACGGCGTCCACATCGTATGGGCCGACTATGCGCAGGTCGCTTCCGGCGACAAGAAGCTTTCCGATTTCGCCCATCTCAACCAGGCAGCCGGCGACATGCTGAAGCAGTTCTCCTGGTGGGTCAAAGCGCTCAAGACCGCGCGCGACAACGACACGGCGACCGCCAAGGCTGCCTGATCCTGATTTCGAAAGGCACGACGCGGAGCAGACCTCCCCTCCGCGTCGTGCCTTTTTCTTATTGGTTGGGCATCATCTCGCGGTGAATCTTCACCGCACGCGAGGCAAGCACCTTGTCGATACGGCGGCCGTCGAGGTCGACGACCTCGAAACGCCAGCCATGTGCCTCCACATATTCGCCGGTCTCGGGCAGGTGGTGCATGTGGGAAAGCACGAAGCCTGCAAGCGTCTCGTAGTCCCGCTTCTCCGGCAGCCTGATCGTCAGCAGATCGGCCATCTCGTCCGTCGGCAGGTAGCCCGCCAGCAGCCACGACCCGTCCTCGCGCTGAACCGCTGCCGGCTCGTCGCCGACGTCCAGATCGGACTTGAATACGCCGGTGATCGTTTCGAGGATGTCGGCGGGCGTCACCACGCCTTCGAAATCGCCGTACTCGTCATGCACGAGCGCGATCGGGATATCCGCTTCCTTGAGCGTCGTCAGCACGTCGAGCGCATCCGCGTTGTCGTGGACGATCGGCGCCGGACGAACCAGCGCGGCGAGGTCGAAGGTCCGCCTGCCGATAAGCATCGCCAGCGCGTCGCGCGTGCGGATGACGCCGATCATCTTGTCGACGCTGCCTTCGGCCACCGGCACCACCGAATGGCTGGTTTCGATGAGCTTTCTGCGCAGGTTGGCCTTGCTGTCGAGGCTGTCGAGCCAGTCGACCTCGGTGCGCGGCGTCATGATCGCACGGACGCTCCGGTCGGCCAGCCGCATCACGCCGGCAATCATCTTGCGCTCGTCGCTCTCGACCACGCCGTGGCTCTCCGCTTCCGCGATCAGGCTGGCAATTTCCTCGTCCGTGACCTTCGTTTCGCTTTCCTCGCCCTGGCCGAGCAGGCGCAGCACGAACTTGCCGGATACGTCGAGCAGCCACACCAGCGGCGCGCCGACGATGGAGAGCAGGCGCATCAGCGGCGCAACGCGCGAGGCGACCGCCTCGGGGTTGCGCAACGCGATCTGCTTGGGCACCAACTCCCCGATGATCAGCGAACCGTAGGTGATGATGGCGACCACTGAGCCGACGCCAAGCGTGCCAGCGAGGCCCGGCGACACCCCGGCCTCCGTCAGCCAGGCCGTCAGACGCAGGCCCAGCGTCGCGCCCGAAAAAGCGCCAGACAACACGCCGACAAGCGTGATGCCGATCTGTACCGTGGACAGGAAGCGGCCCGGGTTCGAGGCCAGCTTAGCTGCGGTCGCGGCTCCCGACTGGCCCCGGTCGGCCATCGCCTTGAGGCGTGAGGGCCGGGACGAAACCACTGCGAGTTCCGACATGGCAAGAAGGCCGTTGATGCAGATGAGTACAACGACGACGGCAATTTCAATTGTGAGCATGCCATCGCAATAGCATCGGCAATCGCGTCAGGCGACAGGAATCTTGACGTGGCGGCAACGCAGATCAGCGGCAGGCGACGTAGCCGTTCGACCGGTCCTTGATGTCGAAATGGAAATGGTCGGCATGGGCGGCGTTGTAGCCGGGGCCGAGAACGGTCGTGAAATACTGGCAACCGCCCGACCGCACATTGTTCAGCAGGCTGCGCTGGCGGAAGCTGAACCAGCCCGGCTTGCGCACGTCGATGTCGCGGCCGTTGCTTAGCTCGATGCGCATCACATCGAGCGCGTTGCCCTGCGAGTGCTCCGACGGCGTGCTGGTGCCCGCGATGCGGCGGCACGAATAGCTCGATCCCTGATGGATGGTCTTGACGCCGGACAGGTAGCGCCAGCGTGCAGAGGGTGAAAGCTGCTCCCGCGTCCAGCTGGCGAATGAAGCCGCCATGGCGCAGGTCAGCGTGGCCGCCGGCTTCATCTCGATGTTGCCCGGCAGCATGGAAACCTGGACCGGATGAGCGATGCCGCACGACGCCCCGTCGTTGATCGGCGCGAGGTCACGATAGGTGACGCCCAGCCTGCGCAGGACGCGGCGGCATTCCACCTCGCTTGCCGGCATGTCGAGGCCGGAAGGGCGTGACATGAAGGGGTAGGCCGCCTCGCGTATGCCGGAGGGGGTCAGGCGGGCCAGCCCGCGCGGCTGCGAGGAGAATGCCGAGGTGCGCGTCTGGTTGTCGACCGTCGGCTTCAGCGACAGCACGTTCATCACCGAACAGGATGAAAAGGCCAGCGCGCCCAGGCCGATGGCCACAACCGCCATTGCCGTGCGCACGCGATGGCTGACCGACGCGCGAACTTTCGCTGCCCCGTTACGCATTACTCCGGGCATCCCGTCTTCCCTGTCCCAACAGGAAGACGATGCTAGCGCCAAAGGGTAAAGGAAATTCCAGCGCGTGGGTTCACGCCTGTGGCCGAAATGCGGCCCCGCCTACTGGCAGAAGGTCGAGCCGCCGCGACGTTCGGCCATGTCGAAATGGAAGTGGTCCGCGTGGTCCGCGTCGCTGCCCGGCCCGAGAACGGTCTTGAACGGCCCGCAGGCGGCATCCCGTATCGCCGAAATCAGCCGTGCCCTGCGTGGTTCCGCACGCTGATAGGCGCGCACTTCGATCCGGGTTTCGTCTTCAAGCTCGAGCGCGCCCCAGTCTAGCGCGTTTGCGAAGGCGTGTTCCGACAGCGTCTGTGTGCCATTGCGCGGGCGGCAGACGTATGAAGACACCTGATCGATTGCGGTGAGGTCCGAGCCGAACTCCTCGCGGGTCATGGGAATGACATGGTCGCGCACGAAGGTGGCTGTCGCCTCCGCCATCGCGCAGGTCAGCACGGCCTGCGGTCGCAGTTCGACTTCGCCGGGCAGCGAGGTAACCGTCAGGGGATGAGGGGCCGAACAGCCCGATTCCTCTTTCAGCGGCTCGTGTTCGGAGAATTCCACGCCGAGTTCGCGCAGCCTTGCGCGACATGCGACTTCGTCTGCCGGCATCGGCTCATCCTTCGCCTCCTCCTGCTTCGGCGCATCCGTCGCTTCTGCCGGCTCGTCGGCTGTCTCCTGCGCCGGATCATCAGCCTCTTGCGGACCAGCCGTTTGCTCAGGCCGCGAATCGGGCGCGTCCATCTTTGCAGGAAGCTCTTCGGTATCGGCGGATTGTGCCCGCTCCGGCAAAGGCGAGGGCGCCTGCATGGTCGAGGGCAGTTCCTCCTCCGCCTCCTGTGCCATCGCCGGGGGGCAGAAAGTGGCAACCAGCGCCATCGAAAGGAATATCCGCAAAGCGGTTGCCGGCATCATCCTCCGGACATGGGACCGATCGAGGGGAGCGGCAATGGCCCGCACCATCACTTAGCGTTACCGCGCCTTACGCTCCTATCGCCTCGAGCCCTTCTTCCAGCCAGTCGCCCAGCATGGGCATGCCCAGCAGATAGCCGGAAGCGCGGCGGCCGGCTCCGCGCTGGCGGGCCTCTGCCACGGCATTGTCCCATTCCTTGATGTCGAAGTCGCCCCGGCCGATCCAGGCCATGGCTATGAGCTCGGCAGCCTCGTCGACGTTGAGGTCGTTGATGAGCGCGCGCAGCTCGCGTTCCGTAAGGTCCTCGACCTCTTCTTCCGCCAGCCCGTCGTGGTGGTGGGCATCGCGCGACTGGTCGTCCAACTCGATCTCATGTTCGTTGCCAGCCTCGTATTCGTGGTTCAGCGCGGCGCTGATGGCCTTCGCCTTGAGGATGAAAAGGCGCACCGTGTCGGGGTCGATCGTCAGATCCCATTCTTGCTCGACGGGCTTCTGCAACGGGTTTCCTCCTGCTTGCCTTCTTATGATAGCGGATTTCCCGTGATTTTCACCGGGCAGATGTGCGATGCGTAGCGGCATCCCTCCCTCCTGTGTCGTCGGGCATTATCATGTCGCTGCTTCTCTCTCCCAAGGTCCTTCCGGTCCTGATGCTCATCGCGTCCAACATCTTCATGACGTTCGCGTGGTACGGCCACCTCAAGTTCAAGTCCGCGCCGCTCGTCACGGTCGTGATGATCAGCTGGGGCATCGCCTTCGTCGAATACTGGTTCGCCGTGCCGGCCAACCGCATCGGCCATCAGGTCTATTCGGCGGCCGAGCTCAAGACGATCCAGGAGGTCGTCACGCTCTCCGTCTTCGTGGTGTTTTCGGTGCTCTACCTGAAGGAAGGGATCACGTGGAACCACGTCGCAGGCTTCGCACTGATCGCCGGTGGCGCGGCGCTGATCTTCCGCGCATAATTTGCCGGCAAGCGGCAATTGTTGTCTGGACCAGTCAAAATTGTTCGTGAAAACTGCGCCGGAATTGTTATATTTAAGCGAACAGGCATTGAACGGTTCGTTGGCCGCGGCTCCCGGACCGTTTTCTTTTTGTGTCTCGCGCCAGTGGCGCGGGCCTGAAGAAGGAAGGAAAGGCGACTGATATGAACAAGGTCCCGATGACCGTCGGTGGGTTCGAGACGCTGAAGGAAGAGCTGCGCTGGCGCCAGCAGGAAGAGCGTCCACGCATCATCGAGGCGATTTCGGAAGCGCGTTCGCACGGCGATCTTTCGGAGAACGCCGAATACCATGCCGCCAAGGAATCGCAGAGCCTCAACGAAGGCCGCGTCAACGAGCTGGAAGACCTGATCGCGCGGGCCGACGTCATCGACGTGTCGAAGCTGTCTGGCGACAAGATCAAGTTCGGCGCGACCGTCGTGCTCCTCGACGAGGACACCGAGGAAGAGAAGACCTACCAGATCGTCGGCGACCAGGAGGCTGACGTGAAGGCGGGGCGCATCTCCATCTCCTCGCCCATTGCGCGCGCGCTGATCGGCAAGGAAGTGGGCGACGAGGTCGAGGTCAACGCACCAGGCGGCGCGCGCGGCTACGAGATCGTGGAGCTGCGCTGGGCGTGAACGATACCGGGCAGGCCGGCGCGGCGGCTCAAGTCGACATGTCGCGCCTGCTGGTCGTCGCTCCCAACTTCAAGCGCCGGCTTTCGGGCGTAACCAGCACCATCATCCAGCTCGTACCGTTGCAGGCGAGGGCCATCGGCATCGCGACGCTTGGGCCTGGCCTGCCGCCAAGTCTGCCCGCGATGAAATGGCGGCAGGTCGCCTCGCTCTGGCGGCGGCCTCTCGGCGCGCGTTTTCGCGTCTGGCACGCACGCCGAAACGTCGAAATGCTGGCAGGCGTGGTTCTGCGCGATGTCCTCCGGATGCCGCTGAAGCTGCTCTTCACCTCGGCTTCGCAGCGCGAGCACACCGGATGGACGCGCTTTCTCATCCGCCGGATGGACGCGGTCGTGGCGACCAGCCGCAAGACGGCCGCCTATCTGACCGTCCCCAATACCGTCGTCATGCACGGCATCGACACGGCGCGGTTCCACCCGGCTGCCGACCGCGCCGATGCAGCAACTGCGGTGGGGCTTAATGCGCAACAGCTATATGTCGGCTGCTTCGGGCGTGTCCGCCGGCAGAAGGGCACGGACCTGTTCGTCGACGCGATGATCGCACTTCTGCCGCATCATCCACGCTGGTCTGCCGTCATCGCTGGGCGTGCGACCGCACAGCACAAGGCGTTCGAGGATGAATTGCGTGCCCGCGTGGCGGCAGCCGGCTTGTCGGACCGCATCCTCTTCGTTGGCGAGCACCGCGACATCGAGCGCTGGTACCGCGCCCTGTCGCTGTTCGTGGCGCCGCAGCGATGGGAGGGCTTCGGCCTCACGCCACTGGAAGCGATGGCGAGCGGCGTGCCGGTCGTGGCGACCGATGTCGGCGCATTTTCCGAACTGATCCTCGAGGGCGAAACGGGGACCGTGATCCCCGCTGATGATGTTGAGGCGATGCGGATGGCGATCGAGCCCTATATGGCCGATCCCGACACGGCCTTCGCCGATGGACGGCGGGGGCGGGCGCATGTCGAGGCGAATTTTGGTCTGGACCGCGAGGCGGACCGATTGATCCGCATCTACAAAGACCTTCTATTGCCGGGATAGAAACAGGACGAACTGTCGGGAAGGCTGGTCGACATGGCGGGGCTCATCGAATCTCTCGAAAAGGCGATCACGAAGCTTTACCGCAAGCGCATCGCGCGACGTCTCTACGAGCAGTCGTCCAAAGCGGTCGAGCGCGGCCCGTTCAAGGGCATGAAGCTCATCGCGTTCTCGCATATTTCAAGCGCCCCGCTGGCTCTCAAGCTGTTCGGCCTCTACGAGCAGGAAGTGGTGGCGTTTCTCACCTCGCTGAAGGACCGGGACACGCTCATCAATCTTGGCGCGGGCGATGGCTATTACAGCGTCGGCCTCATCCGCGCCGGCATCGTCAAGCGGGCGCTCAGCTTCGAGATAGACGAGAAGGGCCGCAGGGCGATTGCTGACAACGCGGCGCAGAACGGTGTCGCAGGCAGCGTCTCGATCTTCGGCGCGGCCGATGCGGGCTTGCTGGATACATTGACGGCCGAGGGGGTCGATCCGGCATCGACCATCCTGTTGTGCGACATCGAGGGAGCCGAGTTCGACGTCATCGACGACCCGCTCGTCGCGGCGTTGCAAGGTGTGGCGTTTGCCATCGAGCTGCATGATTTCCGCTTTGCCGACGGTGCCCGGCGTCTTGAAGCGCTCACCGCGCGGTTGTCGCAAACCCACGATGTCGAGATCGTCAAGGCGGGGCCGGCCGACTGGTCAGGCATCGCCGAGCTGGAGGCGCTGCACGACAACGCACGTGCACTGGTAACCTCAGACGGACGCAAGAAGTTGGGACTTTGGCTCTTTGCGCGTCCGAAAACCGTTTAGTCGAGCAAGTAGAACGAGTTGTTGCGCGAACGGCCCATCAGCCGATAGCCGCGCTTTGCGAAGGCGGCCGCGCAGGCGGGGTAGTCTTCGCCGTTTCCCGGATGCTCGATCACGATGCGGCGCGGCAGCAGCGCCACGTCGCTGCGCTCTATGAACGGCGCAAGCACCCTGTCCTCGTGGCCCTCGATGTCGATCTTCAGCCCATCGATGCGTTCGACACCTGCCTCTGCGAGGATCGACGACAGCGTGCGGATCGGTATCGAGCCCGCCACTTCATCCTCCACCGATACGATGGCTATGTCGTTCTTGCGGATGCTGAGCGAGCCCATGCCTTCGCGGTCACTGACCGCGCAGGAAAAAATGGAGATGTTGTCGAGACCGGACGCACTCGCGTTCCAGGCAAGTCGCCTTGCCATCAGCCGGTTGGCGTCGATGGCGACGACCTTGCCCTGCGGCCCAGCCTGCTTTGCCAGCGGCAGGGTGTAGAGGCCGATATTTGCACCGATATCGAGGAATGTGCCGCCGGGGGGCACACCTTGGATCAGGAAGTCGATATCGGCGGCGTTGTAGGCGGGGTTCAGCAATATGCCGAACTCGATGAGGTTGTTTCGTCCGCGCAGGCGATAGGCGCACCCGCGAAAGGTGACGTCCAGCGGGCGCTCGCCGCCGCCCATGATGAGGCGCGTCATCGTCCTGCGGAAAAGCCCTCGATGCAGCACGCTTCCCGCAGCCAACGCGATCAGCGCCTTCTGCCGCGCATTGGGCGCGAAGTGGCCGAATGGCAGATGCTCGTCGTTGTCGACGCCTTCATGTTCGCTGCTGGGGAGCGGTCTTGTCGCCGAAACCATCGTGGTTACTCGCCTATGCCGACCAGCCCCTCGTCCTTGACCTGCTTGATCGTCAGCGCCGTGCGCACGGTGTCTACGTTTGGCGCAGACGTCAGTTCCTCGATCACAAAGGTCTGGAACGTCGTCAGGTCGCTCGCAACGCAGTGAAGCATGAAGTCGGATTCGCCCGAAACCATCCATGCCCGCCGCACGATCGGCCAGTTGCGCGTACGTTCCGCGAACGCCTTGAGCTCGGCGTCCGACTGGTGCTGCAAGCCGATGAGGCAGAAGGCCACGACATCGAGGCCCAGTTCGCGGGCGTTCAGCAATGCGCGATAGCCGCGAATGACGCCTGCGTCCTCCAGCCGCTTTACCCGCCTCAGGCAGGGCGGGGCCGAAATGCCGACGCGGCGCGACAGCTCGACATTGGTCATCCGGCCGTCGTTCTGAAGCTCCTTGAGGATTTTCCAGTCGATGGCGTCGAGATCGGCCTTTATGGGCATATGGCAGTTCCGGCGGGCGAGGGTGAGTGAGAATCTGTCGCGACTGGGTGGCGAAACTAACGGATAATGTCCGTCTCTCCAAAGCTTTTCGGGTGCGGCGCACCGCTTTGTGTCGCCAGGCGGGCACGATACCGTGACTTTCCCCAGCCTAGTGGCGGGCGGAACAATTCGTCGCCTTGCAAGGGGTGTACCACAACACCTAGATTAGGCGGAGAATAAGCGAAACCGTTTCACGGCAGTTCACACACGCGCCCGCGAGGGGCAGCGCAGCGGCGGAAGGCATAGTCATGACAGCGAAACACGCGCCTGTCCTCATCATCGGCTCTGGCCCTGCCGGCTATACGGCGGCAATCTATGCCGCGCGCGCGCTGCTCGAGCCGGTGTTGATATCGGGCATGCAGCAGGGCGGGCAGCTCACCATCACCACCGATGTCGAGAACTATCCGGGCTTTGCCGATCCGATCCAGGGCCCGTGGCTGATGGAGCAGATGCGCGCGCAGGCCGAGCATGTTGGTGCCGAAATCGTCGTGGACCTGGTCACCAACGTGGACATCGACGTGCGGCCGTTCCGCGTCTCGACGGATTCGGGCGCCCAGTACACCTGCGACGCGCTGATCGTGGCGACGGGCGCGCAGGCCAAGTGGCTGGGCATCCCCAGCGAGGAAACCTTCATGGGCTTCGGCGTTTCGGCCTGCGCCACCTGCGACGGCTTCTTCTACCGCGGCAAGGATGTGGTGGTCGTGGGCGGCGGCAACACGGCCGTCGAGGAAGCGCTATACCTCGCCAACATCGCCAGGAGCGTGACTGTCATCCACCGCCGCGACGAGTTCCGCGCCGAGCGCATCCTGCAGGAGCGCCTGTTCAAGAAGGATAACGTCAAGGTCGTCTGGGACCATGTGGTGGACGAGATCGTCGGCGACGTGCGCAAGGCGCCGCTGCCGCCGTCGGTCAACGGTCTTAAACTCAGGAACATCCGGACCGGCGAAGTCTCCGAGATGAACGTCGATGGCCTGTTCGTCGCGATCGGCCATGCGCCGGCGGTCGACCTGTTCGCCGGCAAGCTCAAGCAGAAGCCCAACGGCTATCTGTGGACTGCGGCGGATTCGACGGCGACCGATGTGCCCGGCGTCTTCGCGGCCGGCGACGTGACCGACGACATCTATCGTCAGGCGGTAACTGCTGCCGGCATGGGCTGCATGGCAGCGCTCGAGGCCGAGCGCTACATCGCCGAAATGGAAGCTCACCGCGAAGCGGCCGAATAGCCGCCCCGCATTCTGGTTGAGGGGACCGGATCTATGGCTCTGGACTGGGACAAGCTGCGCGTCTTCCACGCGGCCGCCGAGGCGGGGTCGTTCACCCACGCCGCCGAAACGCTGCGCCTGTCGCAGTCGGCGATTTCGCGGCAGGTGAGCGCGCTGGAACAGGATGTCGGCGTGGCGCTTTTCCATCGCCACGCGCGCGGCCTCGTGCTGACCGAGCAGGGCGAGATGCTCTATCAGACCGCGCACGAAGTGCTGATGAAGCTGGAAAGCGTGCGCATGCGGCTGACCGAGGCGAAAGATCGCCCGTCCGGGCCGCTGCGCGTCACCACGACGGTGGGGCTGGGCTCCGGCTGGCTGACCGAGCGCGTGCAGGAATTCCTCGACCTTTATCCGGAAATCCAGCTTCAGCTCATCCTCGCCAACGAAGAGCTTGATCTTACGCTTCGCCAGGCCGACTGCGCGATCCGCCTGCGCCAGCCTCAGCAGCCCGATCTCATCCAGCGCAAGCTGTTCACGGTGCATTTCCACCTCTACGCGTCGCCGTCCTATGTGAACAAGCACGGGAAGCCGCGCTCGATCGAGGAACTCGACCAGCATCGCATCGTCACGTTCGGCGAGCCGGTTCCGTTTCATCTGGCAGACATGAACTGGCTGGAAACGGCCGGGAGGCCCGAAGGATCGAGGCGCCACGCATCGCTGCAGATCAACAACATCATGTCGATCAAGGTTGCCGTCGAGCGCGGGGCCGGTATCGCGATGCTGCCCGACTACATGGTCGAGAAGGACTCAGGCCTCGTCCAGCTGATGCCCGAGACCGAAGTGCCGTCCTTCGACACCTATTTCTGCTACCCGGACGCCATGAAGAACCAGGTGAAGCTGCATGTCTTCCGCGATTTCCTCATCGCCAAGGCTCGGAGCTGGTCGTACTGATCCTGCCGATAAAACAGGCATCGTAGGGCGAGTGGGTAATCATCGTGCATCCTCTTTCAGCCATGCAGAAGTCGCATAGGTGCATTGCAAAATACCTTGCTTGCAATTTGGGCAGATAGAGCCCATATCCTAATCATCTCCCGGGCGCGTTCCTCCTCCCATTAGCGCCCGCGAGTGTTCCCCTCTGGAGGTTTTGCCTAACGGCACTTCCAACAACTTCAGCCGGATCCTTCCAGATCCGGCTTTTTTCTTGCCTGCATGACGGGCGTGGCCAAATCGTCTTGGCTATCCATCCGCACAACTCATCTGGCCTTCGTGCTGGCTTGGCCGCGTATGCGCACCATGCCGCCTCACCATGTAACGGTGACTTGTAACTCCCCGTAACCTGCACATGCGGGCCGAACGCGGCTAATGATTTCTGCAGGACGCGGTGGCGCGACGATGCCACGGGGGATGGGGGCATCTCCTGCAGCTTCGGCGCGCAATGCAAACATCGTGTCCCTTCCATAACCGTCTCCGGGCTTGCTCGGCAAAAAGCGGCGGACCTGACGAAATCGGCTAACCCGGTCGCGGTCTGCAAGAAAAACGGCGCCAGTCCCAAGAGCTGGCGCCGTTTTCTTTTGTGCAGACGTCAGGCGGCCTTGCCGTGGGCGTTCATCACGTCGTCCGCCAGGCGGCCGGTCAGTTCGGCCATGTGGTCGAACCTTGCAACGTAGGTCGCCACGCCGGCGGTGGCCGAACGCAGCTCGACGATCAGATTGCCGATCTCTGCCTGGGGCATCGTCGCTTCCACGACGTCCCATCCGTCCCACCCCGGCCGTCCGTCGAAGCCCAGTATCTGGCCGCGCCGCTGGGGCACGATCGCCGTGACCTTGGCTGTCGTGTCCGACGGCGTATAGATTTCCACCTTGAGGATCGGTTCGAGCAGCACCGGCGAGCAAGCCGCCATGCCTTCCTTCATGCCCAGCCGTGCGGCCTGCTGGAAGGCCATGTCGGACGAATCCACCGTGTGGTAGGAGCCGTCGGCCAGGTTCACGGCCACGTCCACGACCGGGAAGCCGAGCGGTCCGGCCTTGAGATAATCGCGTATCCCGTTCTCGACCGAGGGAATGTACTGCTTGGGCACGACGCCGCCGGTGATGGTGTCGGTGAACGCGAAGCCCGCGCCGCGCTCCAGCGGCTTGATGTCCAGCACCACGTCGCCGAACTGGCCGTGGCCTCCGGACTGCTTCTTGTGACGGCCGCGCTGGGTCACCGATTTGCGGATCGTCTCGCGATAGGGCACCTGCGGCGGGTGGGATTCGACCGCGATCTGGTACTTGCCCTCCAGCCGCTCCACGGTGACGCGCAGATGCATCTCGCCATGGCCGGAGATGATCGTTTCGCCTGTGTCCTGGTTCTGCTCCATCGACAGCGACGGGTCTTCCTGCAGCAGTCGCTGCAGGCTGGCCGAAAGCTTTACGTCGTCCTTGCGCTCGCGCGGCCGCAGCGCCGTCGTGTAGACCGGCGGCGGCACGTCGAGGCTGACCAGCGGCCCCACGCCCTTGGCGGTGCTGAGCGTATCGCCGGTGGCGATGTCGTCCAGCTTGCCCAGCGCCACCGTCTCGCCTTCCTCCGCAGCCGCGATCTTGGACTGGTCTTTGCCCAGCATGCGGTAGAGCCCGGACACCTTTCCGCCGGCGCCGCTGGAGGCAAACACCTCGCTTGCATCCGCGATGCGTCCCGCAAGCACGCGCGCCATCGAAAGCTTGCCGCCGTGTGGGGTGTGCACCGTCTTCATGATCTGCAGTGCCGGCTTGCCGTCTGGAACGCCCAGCCGAGCGCGCGTCGCGTCTGCATCCGGCGCGTCATGGCGGATGGCCTTGAGCAGCCGGAGGACGCCGTTGCCCTTCTCTGCCGAACCGATCAGCACCGGCGTCACCGAGCCTTCGCGAAGGTCGGCAGCTAGGTCGTCGAAGATTTCGTCGCGGGGCGGCTCGATCTCTTCGAGAAGCTGTTCCATCAGCGCATCGTCGTGATCGGCCAGCGTCTCCAGCATCGAGAAACGCGCCTCGATTTCCCGCGCCTTGTCGTCGTCGGGGATTTCGGTGATCTCGCTTTCGGCGTGCTCGCGATAGACGTAGGCGCGCTCCAGCGCCAGGTCGATCGACCCGACGACGATGCCGTCCTTGCGCAGCGGTATCTGGCGCAGCAGCAGGGGCGTCGAGCTTGCCGGCTGAAGCAGCTTCAGCGTGTCGCGCACGCCGGCGCTCGCCTTGTCGATCTTGTTGAGAAAAAGCATGCGCGGGACGCCCATGGCGTCGAGCTGGCGCATGATGAGCTGGAGGGCGGGGAATTTCTTCTCGTCCGGTTCGGCCACGACGATGGCGAGGTCGCAGGCCGCCAGCACCGGCTGCGCCTCAAAGGCGAATTCGATTGAGCCGGGGCAATCGACGAAGGTGATGCTTTCGCCCATGAAGTCCGTCGTGGCGAAGGTTGCCTCGACGCTCATCTGGTGCGCGCGGGCTTCCGCGGAATGGTCGCCCACCGTGCTGCCCGACGCTACCGTGTTCTGTCTCTGGATGGCGCCTGTCCGCGCCAGAAGCGCTTCAAGCAGCGTTGTCTTTCCGCTCGCGAAGGGACCGACGATGGCTACGCATTTCGGTCCCTTGCGTCGTTCTCCGGCTCTTTTACCCATGGTGACCAGACCTCCTCTCACGCGTTTCCTCATGAGCGGCGGCCGGCCCGCGGCCGTCGCGTGGCCACGACGGCTCTGCGGCCGTGCGGGGCCATGAGGCATCGTCACACGGGACAGGGATCAGGGCAAGAGGGAGACGGGCGGCAGGGGCCGCCCGCGTTGCAGATCAGGTCAGCGAGCCGGCGAAGCGCTGGATGCGCGTGCAGGCTTCTTCCAGCGCCTCGTCCGATGCGGCATACGAGATGCGGAAGTTGGGGCCGAGGCCGAATGCCGAACCGTGGACGACCGCCACGCCTTCGGCTTCCAGCAGTTCGGTGATGAAGTCCTCGTCGGTCTCGATCACCTTGCCGGCAGCCGTTTTCCTGCCGATCAGCCCCTCGCACGAGGGGTAGACGTAGAACGCGCCTTCGGGCGTCGGGCAGGTGATGCCGCGCGCCTGGTTGAGCATCGAGACCACGAGGTCGCGACGGCCCTGGAAGACGGCCTTGTTCTTCTGGATGAAGTCCTGCGGTCCGTTGAGCGCCTCGACGGAAGCCCATTGCGCGATGGTGCATGCGCCGGAGGTCTGCTGGCCCTGGATCATGTCCATCGCCTTGATGAGCGCGAGCGGGCCTGCTGCATAGCCGATGCGCCAGCCGGTCATCGCATAGGCTTTGGACACGCCGTTCATCGTCAGCGTGCGTTCGTAGAGTGCAGGCTCCACCTCGGCGATCGTCCTGAAGACGAAGTCGCCATAGGTCAGGTGCTCGTACATGTCGTCGGTCAGCGTCCAGACATGCGGGTGCTTCAGGAGCACGTCGGCCAGCGCGCGCAGCTCTGCCTCGCTGTAGGCCGCGCCGGACGGGTTGGACGGCGAGTTCATCAACAGCCACTTGGTCTTCGGCGTGATCGCCTTTTCGAGCACTTCGGCCGTCAGCTTGAAGCCATTGTCGATCGATGTGTCGGCGAAGACCGGCGTGCCGCCACACAGCGCCACCATCTCCGGGTAGCTTACCCAGTAGGGGCGGGGCACGATCACCTCGTCGCCGGGGTTCAGCGTCGCCATGAAGGCGTTGAACAGGATCTGCTTGCCGCCGGTGCCGACGATGGTCTGCTCGGGCTTGTAGTCGAGATTGTTCTCGCGCTTGAACTTCCTGGCGATGGCCTCGCGCAGCGGCACGATGCCCGACACCGGCGGATACTTCGTCTCGCCGCGGCGGATGGCCTCGATGGCCGCGTTCTTGATGTTGTCGGGCGTGTCGAAATCCGGTTCGCCTGCACCCAGCGAGATTACGTCGCGGCCTTTGGCCTTCAGCTCGCGTGCTTTCTGCGTGACCGCGATGGTCGCGGAAGGCTTTACGCGTGAAAGGGCATCGGCGAGGAAGGCCATGATCTGTCTCCGGTGGGAAATGGCCGCTGGTCGCGACCGGCTTTGGACGGCGATCTAATGTCGCATCGGGCCGGGAATCGCAAGCGCGGAAAGCATCGGGAGCGCGGGTTTCATCCCATTAACAGACGGTAAATCCTTCGGTGGGAAGTTGTCGGCACACGCATTGCAGGGGGCGTGGAGGAAACTGCTTGGCGCGCAGCATCGCCCTTGCGCATGTCGACATCGACGAGCATCGCATCGCGACCGGTGCGTGGGGGCCGTTTACACTGAAGTCCGCGTTCCAGCCTATCTTCTCCTTCGATCGCGGCAAGCTCGTGATGGCGGCCTTCGAAGGATTGCTGCGGCCTTTCCGCGACGGCGAGGTGATGTCGCCGCCTGCGTTCTTCGCCTCCCTTTCGGCGGCAGAAAGGCTGCATGTAGAAACCCTGGCGCGCACGCTGCATATTCTCAACGCCGGAGCGCATCTCGATCCGGCAAAGAAGCTCTTCATCAATTTCGACCCGTCCGTGTTCTCGGATAGGGAAATCATCGCCAATGCGCTGCGCGACATGCGGCTGACGATGCATGAAGCAGGCATCGACGCCCGCGACGTGGTCTGCGAGGTGACGGAGCAACGCTCGACCTCCCAGCAGGCGCTTGAGGGATTTGTCGCGGCGCTCCGCGACGACGGGTTTCGCATCGCGGTAGACGATTACGGCGCGCAGCAATCCGACATGGAGCGGATTTCCGCGCTCAAGCCGGACATCGTCAAATTCGACGGCCGCTGGATCGCGCGGCTCATGGAAACCCGGCAGGGGGTGGCGCTTCTGGCGCTGATGGTGGGTGAGTTTTCGGCGCGCGGCATCACCGTCGTTTTCGAGGGCATCGAGGAAGGCTGGCAGATCGAGGTTGCCGAGGCTGCTGGCGCACACATGGTGCAGGGCTTCGCGCTGGCCAGGCCCGAGCTGGCCCCGACGAGCTTCGCCGTCCTGCACCCGGACCCGCAGGGGCCCGCCGCGACGGATGCGCACGTGCGACAGCGCCGCGTCGGCGGCAGTTCGGCAAAAGCCTTCGGTCGCCGCGTGGCGTCATGACGATGCTCGAGCAGCTGGACCGGGGGATATCCGCCGACGAGATCGGCATCGAAACCGCGCGCCACGGCAATCTGGTGCTGCGCAGCGCCTTCCAGCTCATCTACCGGCGCGACGGTGACACGCTGCGCGCGGTGGCGGCGGAGGGGTTCCTGCGTCCATTCGACAAGGGCATGCCGATTGCGCCGCGCCCTTTCCTTGCGTCGCTCAAGGCGGCCGAACGCGCGCTCGTGGAGCGTTACGCCGTGGCGCTGCACCTTGCGAACCACCGTCACATCGATGTCGAGGGCCTCGATCACGTGCTGGCGGTGGGCATCGGGGCCGGCTTCGCAGATGATCTCCCGTTGTTCCTCGTCCGCGCGGAGGTGCCGGCGTCGCGACTGATCTGCACCTTCCGCAATCCGTCCGCGTTCGCTCCCGGCACACTCAGCGTGGTCGCGCGCACGCTCAAGGCGCTCGGCGCGCGCGTCGCCATCGGCGGTCTGGTCGAGGAGCAACCTCCGGTGGGTGCGATCCGCTCGCTAGAGCCCGATATCGCCCGGATCGATGGGTCATGGTTCCGCCGCGTGGCTGAAAGCGAAAGCGCCCGCAGGCTCCTGCCGGACCTCGTCGGCGGGTTCAGGGCACAGGGCGCGCAGGTGCTCGTCGAAGGCATAGAGACGCGCCACCAGCTTGCCGCTGCGCTGGAGGCGGGGGTAGATCTCTTTCAGGGGTTTCTTCTTTCAAGCCCGCTTCTGGCCGGCACGGCCATCGATACCGCCACGATCGACCTTCCAGATATCTTCTCCGACGAGGCCAACGTCATACCGTTGTTCGGGCCGCTGTTCGGCCGCGCGTGACCCATCAGCCGCGTTGAAGGCAGGTCCAAAACTTGTCATTGGAGCGATCGCTCCTTTCCCGGTACGAAAATCCGAACTGGAAAAGGGGACGCCAATGCTCACGCTTTATGGAATGCACGACAGCGGCAACTGCTACAAGCCGCGCCTGCTGATGGCAAAGCTCGGCCGGCCGTTCCGCCATGTCGAGGTCAACTCCATCACGGGTGCGACGCGCGAGCCGGGCTTCCTCGCCAAGAACCCCAACGGCAAAGTGCCGCTTCTCGAGATGGAAGATGGATCGCTGCTGGCGGAATCGAACGCGATTCTCCTTTATCTGGCAGAAGGCACCCGGTTCGTGCCGGAGGACGCCTACGAGCGCGCGCTGGTTTATCAGTGGTTGTTCTTCGAGCAATATAGCCACGAGCCGTTCATCGCCGTGCGCCGCGCCCTCAAGAAGTATCCCGAGCGCGCGAGCCAGGCGACGCCCGAGCGCATGGCTCAGCTTCTGGAAGGGGGGCACAGGGCGCTGGACGTGATGGAGCGGCAGCTTGGCAGGACGCCCTTCATGGCGGGCTCTGCGATCAGCGTGGCGGACATCGCGTTGTTTGCCTACACGCAGGACGCGTCCTTTGCCGGCTACGAGATGGGGAGATTCCCGCACGTTTCGAAGTGGCTCGATCGGGTGCGCGCCGACGACGGCCATGTCTCGCTCGACTGGCTGCCATAAGGCGAGCAGCACGTTTCAAAGCCGCGGCGTTGATTTTCATATGATTTTCGTTTTGCCATCGGAATGCTGTGGAACATTCGTTGCGAAGTTTCACGAAAATGAAACAAAACTGTTGCCGAGCCGTCACATAGCGTCAATACTCCCGATTGCGGAACCGGCCAGCCAGTGGCGCAGCCTTTTTGCGGCGCAACGGGCCGGGTCTTTCGCCAACGAATAACGGGAGTGCAACATGAAGACCCAAGGCTTTGCGGCAGGCCTCGCCGCGACAATCACCATTTTGTCCACATCTGCCGCATTCGCGGTCACCGAGATCTCGTGGTGGCATGCGATGACCGGCGCGAACAACGAAGTCGTCGAGACGCTCTCCAAGGAATTCAACGAGAGCCAGAGCGAATACAAGGTCGTCCCCGTCTTCAAGGGAACCTATCCCGAGACGCTGAACGCCGGCATCGCCGCCTTCCGCGCCCGCCAGTCGCCGCACATCATCCAGGTCTTCGACGTCGGCACCGGTGTCATGATGGCCGCCGAAGGTGCCATTCGTCCGGTCGCCGACGTGCTGCCGCTGGGCGGCCGCGACTTCAACAAGGACGAGTACCTGCCGGGCATCGTCGCCTATTACTCCAAGCCCGACGGCACGATGCTGTCGTTCCCCTACAACTCTTCCTCGCCGATCCTCTATTACAACAAGGATCACTTCGAGAAGGCCGGTCTCGACACCGAGAACCCGCCCAAGACGTGGCCGGAAGTGTTCGATGCGGCCAGAAAGATCAAGGAATCGGGTGCGGCGCCATGCGGTCTCACCTCCACTTGGCTGACCTGGATTGGCCTTGAGAACTTCGCCGCATGGAACAACCTCCAGTACGGCACCAACGAGAACGGCCTGGCCTCGACCGATGTCGAGCTCAAGATCAACGAAGGCCTGTTCGTCACGCATTTCCAGAACATCGCCGATCTGGCCAAGGACGACACGTTCCGCTACGGCGGCCGTACGTCGGAAGCCAAGCAGCTCTTCCTGTCGGGCGAATGCTCCATCTTCACCGAATCGTCCGGCGGCCTCGGCGACGTGATCAATTCGGGCATGAACTATGGCCTCGGCCAGCTTCCCTACTACCCGGAGGCCGAAGGCGCACCGCAGAACACCATCCCCGGCGGCGCCAGCCTCTGGGTGTTCGAGGGTCACACGGACGAGGAATACAAGGGCGTCGCGACGTTCTTCAACTTCCTCTCGCAGACCGAAATCCAGGAGCGCCTGCATCAGGTTTCGGGCTACCTGCCGGTGACGATGGAAGCATATGAAGCCACCAAGGCTTCCGGCTTCTACGATGAGAACCCGGGCCGCGAAATCCCGATCACTCAGATGATGGGCAAGGCGCCGACCGAGAACTCGCGCGGCGTGCGACTCGTCAACCTGCCGCAGGTCCGCGACATCCAGAACGAAGAGTTCGAAAAGATGCTGGCCGGCGATCAGGACGCACAGACGGCTCTCAACAACGCCGTCGAGCGTTCCAACGCTGCCATTCAGCAGGCAATCGGCAACTAAGCCGCCGCGCCTTCAACTCGACCGCCCGCGCGCCAGCCGCGCGGGCGGTTCTTGCACAGTCGAGGAGGCCACTTGTCCCCGCGCGTCACCTTCCCAAACAAGATACTGCCATACGCGCTGCTGCTGCCGCAGCTGGTGATCGTGGGCATATTCTTCTACTGGCCGGCCAGCCAGGCGCTCTACCAGTCCGTCCTGCGGGAGGACCCGTTCGGCCTGCGCAGCACCTTCGTAGGGCTGGCGAATTTCCGGCGCGTGCTCAACGACCCGAACTATCTCAACGCGGTGCAGAACACCGCCGTGTTCTCTGTGGCCGTGGCCTTCCTGGCGATGGCGGTGGCTCTGCTTTTGGCGGTGATGGCCGACAAGATCATCAAGGGCAAGGGTTTCTACCGCACCATGCTGATCTGGCCCTACGCGGTCGCCCCGGCCATTGCGGGCATGGTGTGGCTGTTCATGTTTAACCCGACCATGGGCACGTTCGCGTTCATGCTGCGCTCGTCGGGCTATGCGTGGGATCCGCTGCTCAAGGGCGACCAGGCGATGCTGCTGGTCATCGTGGCCGCCGCGTGGAAGCAGATTTCCTACAATTTCCTGTTCTTCGTCGCCGGCCTGCAGGCCATTCCCAAGACGCTGATCGAAGCTGCCGCCATCGACGGTGCGGGCGAAACCAAGCGTTTCTGGACGATCGTGTTTCCGCTTCTGGCGCCGATCACGTTCTTCCTGCTGGTCATCAACACGACCTACGCATTCTTCGACACCTTCGGCATCATCCATGCCGTCACCGGCGGCGGGCCGGGCAAGGCAACCGAGACGCTGGTCTACAAGGTCTATCACGACGGCTTCGTGAACCTGATCCTGGGCGACTCGGCGGCGCAGTCGGTGATCCTCATGGTCATCGTGATCGCGCTCACGGCCATTCAGTTCCGCTACGTGGAAAAGAAGGTGCACTATGGCTGATACGACCGCACCCCAGTCCACCGCCGCAGTCCTCGGCCGGCGCGAGGAAGGCGCGATGCTCGGCATCAGCCGTACCTCGCGCTACATCGCCCACGCAATCCTGATCCTCGGCGTCATCGTCGTCGCCTTTCCGATCTATTACACCTTCGTGGCCTCGACCCATTCGCTGCAGACGATCCTGCGCCCGCCGCTGCCCTTGCTGCCGGGCGACCGCTTCTTCGACAATTACTATCAGGCGCTGTTCGGCGGCGTGGGCCGCATCGGCGGCGTCAGCGTCGATTTGCTGCTGTTTAACACCACGGTGATGGCGCTCGGCATCGCGGTCGGCAAGATCATCATTTCGGTGCTGTCGGCCTTCGCTATCGTGTTCTTCCGGTTTCCGGGGCGTATGTTCTTCTTCTGGGTCATCTTCATCACCCTGATGCTGCCGGTCGAGGTGCGCATCCTGCCGACCTACAAGGTCATGGTCGATCTCGGGCTCATCGACACCTATACCGGCCTCATCCTGCCGCTGATGGCGTCGGCGACGGCGACGCTGCTGTTCCGGCAGTTCTTCCTCACGATCCCCGGCGAGCTGGTGGAGGCTGCGCGTGTCGATGGCGCCGGGCCGTGGCGCTTCTTCAAGGACATCCTCCTGCCCCTGTCGAAGACGAACATCGCAGCGCTTTTCGTCATCATGTTCATCTACGGATGGACGCAGTACCTCTGGCCGCTGCTGGTCACAAACCGCAACGACATGAACACCATCGTCATCGCGCTGAGGAAGATGATCTCCTTTGCCGACGCCGACACCCAATGGCACCTCGTGATGGTGACCTCCATCCTGGCGATCCTGCCCCCGATCATGGTGGTGCTGTTCATGCAGCGCTGGTTCGTGAAGGGTCTGGTAGAAACCGAGAAGTGAGAAGTTCACGCTTATGGCGACAGTCGAACTCAAAGACGTAAGAAAGACCTATGGCGGCCGTGTGGAGGCCGTGAAGGGCGTGTCCATCGACATTCCGGATGGCGCCATGTGCGTGCTGGTCGGCCCGTCCGGCTGCGGCAAGTCCACACTGCTGCGCATGATCGCGGGGCTGGAGGAGATCACGTCGGGCACGGTTTCCATCGGCGGCGAGGTGGTCAACACGCGCGGTCCGGCCGAGCGCGACATCGCGATGGTGTTTCAGAACTACGCGCTCTACCCGCATATGAAGGTCTACGACAACATGGCCTACGGCCTGCGCAATCGCGGCATGGCCAAGGACGAGATCGACCGGCGGGTGCGCGAGGCGGCAGCCACGCTGGGCCTTGCCGAATTGCTGGAGCGCAGGCCGCGCGAGCTTTCGGGCGGCCAGCGCCAGCGCGTCGCCATGGGCCGCGCCATCGTGCGCAGCCCCAAGGCGTTCCTGTTCGACGAGCCGCTGTCGAATCTGGACGCCAAGCTGCGCGGCCAGATGCGCATCGAGATCAAGAACCTCCAGCGCGCGCTGGGCGTCACGAGCGTCTACGTGACCCACGATCAGGTCGAGGCGATGACGCTCGCCGACACGCTCGTGGTGATGAATGGCGGCATTGCGGAGCAGATCGATACCCCGATGGCGATCTACGAGAAGCCGGCCAGCATCTTCGTTGCGGGCTTCATCGGCTCGCCGGCGATGAACCTTCTGGCTGCGCACGGCGCGGAGCAAGGCAAAGGTCTGACGCTTGCTTCGGGCGGCGCGATCAAGCCGCGCGACCTCGCGGCGCCCGAGGCGGGTCGGCAGGTGCTGCTCGGCGTGCGGCCCGAGCATCTCACGCTGGTTTCCGACAGCAAGAATGCCGACATCGAGATGAAGGTGACCGCGGTGGAAACGCTGGGCGCCGATACGCTGGCGCATGGCAGGCCTGTCGCTGGCGACGCGCGGGGAGGGGAACTCATCGCCCGGCTGCCGGGCAGCGTGCGCATCAGCGAGGATGATGTCCTGCCGCTGGCGATCGATGCCGGTGCTGCGCATCTGTTCGATGCCGGAACCGGCAAGCGCATCTGAGAAAAGTTAAAGCGATCAGGCGGGACGCATGAAATCGTCCCGCCATCGCATCGGGCAATCCGGCCGGCCTGCTTGCGAGGCTGGCCGCCAGTACATCCGTGACTTGCCAGCACAAAACCGACCCGGGTCGGTCCTGCGCGAGCGCCAGCCATGATTGCCGAAGAGCCCGACCGGCCTTTCCGCCATCCGTCGCTGACGGTCGATCAAGCATCTCTCGATGCGATCCGTCGGGCTGAGGCGCATGTGGGTATCGCCGTCCGGCAGTTCAAGGGCGGAGCCTTGCTGCGCTTACGAAACGTATTTCCAGGTTGTCGGCGCGCTGCGGCCGATCGTGTCCACCACGTCGTTCAGCGCGTCGATATCCACATAGTAGAAGCGGGAGAGCTGCACGGCGATTTCGTCGCGGGCGAAGCCGCGGGCCATGAGAAATTCGGCTGCGACGGTAAGCTCGGCGCGTTCCGTCAGGCGGCGCTTCGCACCGTCATCGGATGGAAGAAGCATGATCATATCCCTGTCGTTCTGTTCTTGTCGTTGTGACGCACGGCGCACGTACCGGGAACCTTGGGGGAACTCGGAAGCACAGGACGAATACTGGGAGAAACGATCCGTTCGGACTTGAGATTGCGAATCGGATGCCCTGATTATGGCAGTTCGGCCCGATTGCACAAGAAGAAGTCACGGAGGCGCAAGCTTCGCGCAAGGTTCACACAAGAAGATTTCGCAGGTCAGAAGGTGAAAGACGCTTGGGCAGGCGCCGGCGGGGCGAGGTCTACCCCTTCATGCGCCAGCAGCCGCTCCTTGGTGGCAGAGCCGCCGGGGGCGGAAAAGCCGCCGATCTTCCCGCCGGCCGCAAGAATGCGATGGCACGGCACCACCAGCGGCAGCGGGTTGCGTCCCAGTGCCTGGCCCGTCTCGCGCGCCATCTTCGGGAAGCCTGCCCTGTCGCAGAGCTCGCCATAGGTGGTGATCTCACCCTGCGCCAGCTTCAGCGCCGCGGCGTAGATGGCACGTCGGAAAGGGTCCACGCCGGCAAGATCGAGCGGCAACGCGGAAAAATCGACGGTCTCGCCCTGCGCATAGCGGCGGATGAGCGCGACGGCGTCGGTCACGAAAGACGGCACGTCCCGTCCCGCCGGCCCCACAGTGCCGCTGGCCGCCCATTTCACGATATGCCGTTCGGCGGCCTCGTGGGTCTTCTCCGGCAGCGCAAGCCGGCTCAACCCAGCATCGCTCCATGCGATGGCTACGAAGCCGAGCGCGGTTTCGAAAACAAGATGGCCGGACAAGGGGCTTCTCCCATCGACTCGGGTTCAATCTATCACGTCCGTATGAACGAACAAATAGGGAACTTCGCCTATGCTGACACGTCCGCTGTCACCTTGGGGCATGCCGGCTTGCGGCGTGCGTGTCGCTGTTGTATGGCTCGGGCGGGTGGAGAGCACGAGATCGACGAAGAAAGAGCGCGCATTTGCCTCGATTGCGTTCCGACATCGCGCTTTGCGCACTGCTTGCCACCAGCCTGCTGTCTGCTTGCACGACGGCCGATCTGGCCAATGATCCCCAGCTTCGCGCCCAGCTTGAACAGTCGACCGTCGAGGCCGACGATCCGGCCTTGCCCGACGAAGTAGCCGCCGTGCCGGAAACTCTTCAGCGCGAGGTCGCCGAGGTTGCTGCTGATGCGTCGGCCGTTGAGGTTGCAGCCGAGGCGGCAAGCTTCACGCCGTCCGCATTCGCCGGCCCGACGCCCGACAACCCTGCCACCGCCGCTATCCAGCCCCGCAAGATTGCAGCCCGGAGCCCGGAGCTCGACGCGCTCATAGCCCGCTATGCTGCGCACCATGAAATTCCCGTCGAGCTTCTGCGCCGGGTGGTCAATCGCGAAAGCACCTTCAATCCCGCCGCCCGCAACGGCCCTTATTGGGGGCTGATGCAGATCCTGCCGCAGACCGCGCGCACAATGGGCTTCAAGGGCTCGCCCGAGGGGCTGCTCGATGCCGAGACCAACCTGATGTATGCCGGCAAGTATCTGCGCGGCGCCTATCTGGTGGCCGGCGGCAACCACGATCTCGCGGTGCGCTTCTATTCGCGCGGCTATTATTACGACGCCAAGCGCAAGGGCCTGCTGGAAGCAACGGGGCTCCGCCCCGCGCGCAGCCGCATGCCCGGCTCTTCCTGAGGCCGTTCTTCCGGCCAGTCACGCCCCTATCGGCACTTTCAGCTCCTGACCCGGAAAGATCAGGTTCGGATCGGATATCAGCAGCGGGTTGGCGCGCACGATGCGCTGGACCTGCGCCGAACTGCCGTAATGCTCCTGCGCGATCTTCGACAGCGTATCTCCGGCCCGCACCACATGGCGGCGAAAGCCTATATAGTTCGGCACGATGCGCGGCCCGTATATCACCGGCACGATCACCTTGTTGATCTCCGAGCCGTCCTGCGCACTTTCCTCAAAGACCTCGACGAACAGGCGGTCGAGCTGGAATGCGGCGTTGCCGATCGCCGCCTGCACCTGAAACTGGCCGTGCTCGCCCGTGCCGCCGCCCACATTGAAGAAGCCGGTGCGCTCGTCGTGGCCCTCGTGCACGCGCCAGTTCAACGTGGCCTCGAAGCCCTGGCCGATCCCTGCGATCAGCACCGGGTCGCCGACGAGGTCGAAGGGCTTCGGCTGCTGGATGAAATTGGGCATGGCGATGATCCCTCTCTCGCGTTCGCCCTGCCCGTCTTTCCCCTCTCAATATTAGGCGAAACTGATGGAAAAGGGGAGGGCTGACGTTCCGCCTCGAGCAACCGCAGGTGGCCGGTCACTTTGCCGTGAATCGCGACGTGTCGCGGTGATTTCGCCGCAGATCGCGTCTAGCTGCGTTTCCATGATCCAGATGAATCGCCGCAGCATCCTCGCCCTTCCGCTTCTCGCCGGTTTCGCCACCGTCGCGCGCGCGACGGAAAACGAAATCCTGGCCGAGCGCGTCGCCCCGTTGCTCGACCGCGCGGAGGGGCTCGAGCCTCTGAAGGCCGTGGTCATCGCGCGCAATGGGCGCGTGGTGGCCGAGCGCGGCTATGGCGGCAATTCGCCTTCACGGCCCACCAACATCAAGTCGGCTTCCAAGTCGGTGGTGTCGGCCATGGTGGGCATCGCCATCGGCAAAGGCCTGCTGGAGAGCGCGGACCAGAAGATCGCGCCTCTCTTGCGTGCCGACCTGCCGGCCGATGCCGACCCGCGCCTCGATGACGTCACCATCGGCAACCTTCTGTCGATGCAGGCCGGGCTGGGCCGTACGTCGGGGCCGAACTACGGGCGCTGGGTTGCCAGCCGGAACTGGGTGCGCGCCGCGCTCGCCATGCCGTTCGAGGACGATCCCGGCGGACGCATGCTCTATTCGACCGGCTCCACGCATCTGCTTTCGGCCATCCTCACCCGCGTCAGCGGCCGCACCATGCTGGACCTCGCGCGCGAATGGTTCGACCCGCTCGACGGGTTTGCCATCGGCGGGTGGGAGCGTGACCCGCAGGGCATCTATCTGGGCGGCAACCAGATGGCGATGAGCACGCATTCGCTGATCGCGTTCGGCGAACTTTATCGCAATGGCGGACGCACGGCCGAAGGCACGCGCATCGTGCCTGCCGACTGGATCGAGCAGTCGTGGCAGCCGCGCACGCGTTCGCCCTTCAACGGCTACCGCTACGGCTATGGCTGGTTCCTGCACGGCATCGGCGGGCAGGAGGTGCGCTTCGCCTGGGGGCATGGCGGGCAGATGCTCTACATCGTGCCGGAGTTGAGCCTCACCGTCGCCATGACGTCCGACGAGAACCAGCGCTCGGCGCGCAACGGCCACCGGGACGACCTCAACGCGTTGCTTGCCGGGATCATTGCGCAGATTTGAGCTAACCGCTTACTGCTAATTAAGGGCTTTGTGCTTCAATGTGCGCATGACCAAAAAGCCCGAGTCCAAACCCGCAGCCGGCGGGGCCGAAAAGCCGCAAGCCAAGCGTTCCAAGCTCAAGCTTGCACTGTTCGCCCTCGTGCCGCTCGTGCTTGCCGGCGCCGGTTATGGCGGCTGGACCTTCTATGCAACCGCCGCGCATCATGCCGTTGGGGACCATGCGGGCAAGCCCGACCCCATCGCCGTTTCCGCGGTGCCGACGGAGATCGCGGCCGAATCCTCCTTCACCCACTCGCACGGTCTCGCCCGGATCATCGAGCACAGGTGCGGCCGCATCAGGATCGACCAGCTCAAGGCGCTCAGCCAGGAAGAAGCGCGCGCCGACGGCATGCTGGCGGCACTTTCGTGGGAGGCTGCGGCACGCCGCACCGCGGCGTTGAACGACATGACATGTCCGCGCTTCCTTTCCGAGATCCGCAGCGCCAATGCCAAGGCGGCCGCCGTCCTGGAAGCCCGCGCGTCGGCTGACAAGAAGTCCGGCGGACACTGACCGCAGGCGCGGCTACTCTCCCAGCACAACCTCCACCTGCTCGCGCAGCCACATATGCGCGCTGTCGCGGTCGTAGCGGCGGTGCCAGTACATGCCCATGTCCATGTCGGCAAATCCCACCGGCAGCTCGAAAATATCCAGCTTGAGCCGGTCGCGCACCCGGTGTGCGAACTGCACCGGGAGCGAGCCGATCACGTGACCCTGCGCGATGGCGAGCGCGATGGCCTGAAAGTGCGGGAGCGTCAGCACCACGCGCCGGCGGCGGCCTATCGCGCCGAGGGCGGAGTCCAGCCCGGTCGACAGCCCGCCATCGGTCGAGCAGATCGCCTGCGGCAGGGCGCAGAACAGGTCGAGCGGCATCGTCTCGCCGGGCGCGACGCCCGCCTGCGCCAGCGCGTCGTGACCCGCCTTGGCGACCGCCACCAGCCGCGACTTGAACAGGAATTGGAACGCCGCCCATTCGGGGATATCCACCGGCGGTGACAGGGTCAGGTCGATGGAGCCTTCTGTCAGAACGTGCGGCATAGCGCGTGGGCCCCCGTCGAGAAACTGCAGCAGCACGTTCGGCGCCGCGGCAAGAACGCGTACCGAGAGTTGCGGCATCAGCAGCGTCGAGAAATAGTCCGACCCCAGCAGCCGAAAGGTGCGGCCCGACCGCGCCGGATCGAACACAGCCTGTTCCGTCAGCGCCTGGTCGATGCGCACCATCGCGTCCCTCACCGTCTCGGCCAGCGAAAGCGCGCGCGGGGTAGGCACCATCATGTTGCCTTCGCGGACGAAGAGCTGGTCTCCGACGAGGTGGCGCAGCCGGTTGAGCGCCGAACTCACGGCAGGCTGGCTGAGGCCGACGCGCTCGCCCGCCTTGGTCACGCTGCGCTCCTGCATCAGCGCGTCGAACACGCGCAGGAGGTTGAGATCGAGCGAGGCGAAATTCATCGGGTCAATCCAGCCGATACGATCATTCAATTACCGGTAGAAACCGCCCCAGCGTAATCTATCCGTGGCCTGTTGGTCGAGGACGCATTGTCGAGCAAGGAGGAATGCAGATGGCTACCTACGTGATCGTTCACGGTGCCTGGCACCATGGAGACCTGATGCGGCCGGTCGCCGCCCATCTCGAGGAGGAGGGGCACACGGTCCACACACCCACCATCCGCGGCAACGCGCCCGGCGACCCGAAGCGCACCTCGCTGGAAGACGCCATCGGCTCGATCGTCGCCTATATCGAGGCCGAAAGTCTGTTCGACATCGTGCTTGTCGGGCACAGCTACGGCGGCATGGTCATCACCGGCGTGGCCGATCGCGTGCGGCCCGGCACGATCCGCCGCCTGGTCTACTGGAACGCCTTCGTGCCCAATGACGGCGAGGCGCTCAACGATCTCGTGCCCGACTATTTCACCGCGATGTTCGACCAGATGTCGGAGGCCGACGGGACCGTCATGATGCCCTTTCCCATCTGGCGCGAAGCGCTCACCAACGACATGAGCGAGGAGGAGTCGAAGGCCGCCTACGACAGGCTCGTGCCGCAGCCCTACCGGACCTTCACCGACAAGATCAGTCTGTCGCGCCCACCGGCGGCGTTCGAGATGCCCAAATCCTACATCAATTTCACCGAGGATACCGGCATGCCGTCCAACATGCCCTGGCATCCGCGGCTGTCGGCAAAGCTCGGCCTGTTCCGCCTCGTGCAGGGGTCAGGCAGCCACGGCGTCGGCTTCAGCAACCCCGCGCTCGCGGCCGAGCGCATCGCCACCGCCGGCCGCGATTGACCGCCGGAACTCCTACTGCGCGGCTTCCACCATCGCCCTGTCGGCTTCGCCCACGCGCACCTCGTCGGTGTGGGCGAAGCCCTTGGTATAATCGAGCACCGAGATCACCTCGGGCCGAAGCTCGAACACCGCGACGCCGGAAACGTCTAGCCCGGTCATCATCGGCCCATATTCCGGATACTTCTTCGGCAGCTCATCCATGAGGATTGTGCGGATCGTCGCCTCGTCGCTGACCGGAAAGGCGCGCGCCGCCATCGACAGGCCCGCAATCGCCATCGGGTCGGTGGTGTCGTGATCGATCGTCAACGAGACGCGGTTGTCGCGTGCGAGGTTCTTCGCCTTCTGGGTATCCTTGCCGGTCATGAACCACAGCGTCAGCCCCTTGCTGACATAGCCCACCGTCGTGGCCTGCGGCCAGCCGTCGGGGCGCAGCGTGGCGAGCGTGAGAATGCGGTGCTCGTCGAGCAGCTTCAGGATCGTGGCGTGAAGATCTGCATCCATCAAAGCCTCCTGTCGTGGAAACGGCAGCAGGGTAGGACGCGGAGCAAGGCGAGGCGTTGACGTGGGTCAAAGGGGTGGGCGAAGCCCTTGCTATAATCGAGCACGGAGATCACCTTCGGCCGAAGCTCGAACACCGCGATGCTACTCAAAGTCGGTCAAGTGAAATCGCCTCATGCAGGCAGGAATCACAAACTGCTGAATAAAACCCGGAGGCTTGCGCGAGCGCGATGAAGGCGGACACTATGCCAGTCGCTAGAGACGAACCCACGACGGTGGCAGATGCAATACGCAACAGGAGAGACAATGAAAGTTGGCGATGAGGTGGTCGCCGATGGGATAAGAGGCTTGGTCGTCTGCGATTTCGATAGCCGCGAGTTTGCAGAAGGCTACGTAGACTGGGACAGTCCTACAATCGCAATGCTCGGTGGGGGCACTCTGTTATCTGGCGTTATGATCATGACCGTCGAAGCCGGCATGATCCACTATGTAGAAGGAAGCGGCGTGATCGAACGCGTCACATCCTAGAGTAGACAACCACTCCCCTATTTTGCTCGGTTTATGAATTCACGACCTAAGCCGCGTCAGCCATGCCTTGTGTCGGCGCGACTGTTGCTACGACGGCATCGGCTGACCATTCGCGAAAACCCGGGTCAGTGCGCAACGCGTCGAGACTGCGGGGCGAGGGGAGCGGTCCCTGCCAATCCTCGAAGGCGAATGCCAACGCTATGCCAGCTTCATGAATTGCGTCGTCAAGCGTGTCGGCAACCGTTGTCACTCCCGGCACGTCGGGAAACGATACGCCGTAGCCGCTTCCCTCTTCCTTGTGGATCAGTGCGATGTAGTGGGTCGCCATCTCAATCCTTTGCCAGCCGGCTTGTGCGTAGATCGAGCGCACGGTGCATGCCGGTAAATCTTGCGCGGATGCATGATGATCACGAGACGACCGTCAGGATGGCGGTATTCGTGGTGTGTGAGCCGCGCACCGAGACAAGCGCGAAACCATCCTGCTGCAATTGCCTGATGATATCGCGACTATGTCTCAGCATCATTCTACCCGAAATACCCCTGCAGCGGCCGCACTTCCAGGCTCCCCGCCTTCAGGGCCGCGATCGCCTCGGCCGCGGCCGCAGCGCCGGCCATCGTCGTGTAATAGGGCACCTTTTGCATCAGGGTCGCGCGGCGTAGCGACTTGGAGTCCGACACGGCCTTCTGGCTGTCGGTAGTGTTGAACACGAGCTGGACCTGCCGGTTGCGGATGGCGTCCTCGATATGGGGGCGGCCTTCCAGCACCTTGTTGATCTTCTCGGCCGCAACCCCGTTCTCGGCAAGGAAACGCTGGGTACCGCCGGTGGCGAGCACGCGGAAGCCGAGATCGGCGAGGCGCTTCACCGAAGGCAGGATTTTCACCTTGTCGCCGTCGCGCACCGAGACAAACAGCGTGCCCGAGCGCGGCAGGTCTACACCCGCTCCGAGCTGGCTCTTGGCGAAGGCCAGCGCGAAGTCTGTGTCGAGGCCCATCACCTCGCCGGTCGACTTCATCTCCGGCCCCAGCAGCGTGTCGACGCCGGGGAAGCGGGCGAACGGGAAGACGGCTTCCTTCACCGCGACATGCTTGAGCTGCGACAGGTCCGGCTTGCTGCCATAGTGGCCGAACGCGCCGTCGAGCTTTTCGCCGGCCATGATGCGGGCCGCGATCTTGGCGATCGGGCGGCCGACCGTCTTGGCGACGAAGGGCACGGTGCGCGATGCGCGGGGGTTGACCTCCAGCACGAAGATTTCGCCGTTCTTGATGGCGAATTGCACGTTCATCAGGCCGCCGACATTGAGCCCCTTGGCAAGCGCCGCCGTCTGCCGCTCCAGTTCGTCCACCACGTCCTTGCCGAGCGAGTGCACCGGCAGCGAGCAGGCGCTGTCGCCTGAATGGATGCCGGCTTCCTCGATGTGCTCCATGATGCCGGAGACATAGACGTTGTCCCCGTCGCACAGCGCATCGACATCCACCTCGATGGCTTCCGACAGGTAGGTGTCGAACAGCAGCGGGTTCTTGCCCAGCAGCGTGTTGATCTGGCCGGTCTTGTCGTTCGGGTATTTCTGCTTGATGTCCTCCGGCACGAGGCCGGGCACGGTGTCGAGCAGGTAGGTCTGGAGCTGGCCTTCCTCGAAGATGATCTGCATGGCGCGCCCGCCCAGCACGTAGGAGGGGCGCACCACCAGCGGGAAGCCGAGCTCGGAGGCCACTGTGCGCGCCTGCTCGACCGAAAACGCGATGCCGTTCTTCGGCTGCTTCAGGTTCAGCTTCTTCAGGAGCTTCTGGAAACGGTCGCGGTCCTCTGCAAGGTCGATCATGTCGGGCGCGGTGCCGAGGATGGGGATGCCTGCCTGTTCCAGCGCTTCGGCCAGCTTCAGCGGTGTCTGGCCGCCGAACTGCACGATCACGCCGTGCAGCGTGCCGGCCTTCTGTTCGGCGCGCAGGATTTCCAGCACGTCCTCGTCCGTCAGCGGCTCGAAGTAGAGGCGGTCGGAGGTGTCGTAGTCGGTCGAGACCGTCTCCGGGTTGCAGTTGACCATGATGGTCTCGTACCCGGCATCCGACAGCGCGAAGCAGGCATGGCAGCAGCAATAGTCGAACTCGATGCCCTGGCCGATGCGGTTCGGGCCGCCGCCCAGGATGACGACCTTCTTCTTGTCGGACACCTTGGCCTCGTCGGCCAGCGTGCCCGCGAACGGCACCTCGTAGGTGGAGTACATGTAGGCCGTGGGCGAGGCGAACTCGGCCGCGCAGGTGTCGATGCGCTTGTAGACCGGGTGTACGTCGAGCGTTTGGCGAATCTTTTGAATCTCTTCGGCGTCCTTCTTCACGAGGGACGCGAGGCGGGCGTCGGAGAAGCCCATCGCCTTCAGCATGCGCAGGTTGTCGGCATCCTCTGGCAGGCCATGCTCGCGGATGCGGGCTTCCATCTGGATGATGCCGTCGATCTGCTCGAGGAACCACGGGTCTATCTTGCACATGGCGTGCACGTCTTCCAGCGACGTGCCGGTGCGGATCGCCTGCGCCACCATGCGCAGCCGGTCGGGCGTCGGCGTGCCGAGCGCGGCGCGGATGGCGTTCTTGTCGTCGCCCTGGTTCAGGCCGGGGATCTCGATCTCGTCCAGCCCGGTCAGCCCCGTCTCCAGCCCGCGCAGCGCCTTCTGCAGCGATTCCTGGAAGGTGCGCCCGATGGCCATCACCTCGCCGACCGACTTCATCGCTGTGGTCAGCGTCGGCTCCGCACCGGGGAATTTCTCGAACGCGAAGCGCGGGATCTTGGTGACGACGTAGTCGATGGAAGGCTCGAACGAGGCGGGCGTCGCGCCGCCCGTGATGTCGTTGTCGAGCTCGTCCAGCGTGTAGCCCACCGCGAGCCGTGCCGCCACCTTGGCGATCGGGAAGCCGGTGGCCTTGGAGGCCAGCGCCGACGAACGCGAGACGCGCGGGTTCATCTCGATGACGACGAGGCGGCCGTCGGCGGGGTTGACGGCGAACTGCACGTTCGAGCCGCCGGTCTCAACGCCGATCTCGCGCAGCACCGCGATCGAGGCGTTGCGCATCATCTGGTATTCCTTGTCCGTCAGCGTAAGCGCTGGCGCGACCGTGATCGAGTCGCCGGTGTGGACGCCCATCGGGTCGAGGTTCTCGATGGAGCAGATGATGATGCAGTTGTCCGCTTTGTCGCGGACCACCTCCATCTCGTACTCCTTCCAGCCCAGCACCGACTCTTCGATAAGCACCTCCGTGGTGGGGGAGGCGTCGAGGCCGGAATTGATGATGTCGAAGAACTCGGCGCGGTTGTAGGCGATGCCACCGCCGGTGCCGCCCATGGTGAAGGAAGGGCGGATGATGGCGGGCAGGCCGACATGGTCCAGCGCCTGTGCTGCCACGCCCATGGCGTGCGCGATGTAGCGCTGCTTGCGGTCGCCTTCGCCGAGGTTCCACTCGGTCTCCAGCGCGTCGAGCGCGGCGTCGAGGTTTTCAGGGTTCGACGCCTTCACCTCCGCGCGGCGCGCCTCGTGCTGCTTGCGGTCGGCGTCCTTGACGTCGGATGCGTTGGCCAGCATCGAGCGCGGCGTTTCCAGCCCGATCCGCGCCATCGCCTCACGGAACAGCGAGCGGTCCTCGGCCATGTCGATAGCCTCGGCGTTGGCGCCGATCATCTCGACATTGTAGCGGTCCAGCACGCCCATGCGGCGCAGCGACAAAGCGGTGTTCAGCGCGGTCTGGCCGCCCATGGTCGGCAGCAGCGCGTCCGGGCGCTCCTTGGCGATGATCTTGGCAACGACTTCCGGCGTGATCGGCTCGATGTAGGTCGCGTCGGCCAGCTCCGGGTCGGTCATGATCGTGGCCGGGTTGGAGTTGACGAGGATGATGCGGTAGCCCTCGGCCTTCAACGCCTTGCATGCCTGCGTTCCCGAATAGTCGAACTCGCATGCCTGGCCGATGACGATGGGGCCGGCGCCGATGATGAGGATCGACTTTATGTCGGTGCGTTTTGGCATGGGATGTCCGTTCGGCAGGCGCTTGCGCAGAACCCCGACAGGGAACGGCCCGGCCGGTGCGCAAGGGGTGGAATCTGTCAGGCTAGGCGGGCCTTATAGGGTATGGAGAGGGGGGAGGGAACCCCGGAAATGGGGCAATCCAGCGGAAAGACCTCCGGCGTTCGGCGCGCTCCGGTCCGCGTGCTGGCGTACGGCGCGAAGCGCGCGGGGCGAAGGCTTGTTTCGGCCTTGTCCGTCTGGAACACTCGGATCGTGAAAGGACGCTGCTTCGATGCGAAGATTGCCGTGCCTTGCCGTTATGTTTGCCGCGCTTCTCGCGCCGCAGCAGGCCGCCGCCTTCATGCTGGTTCCCGACGAGGCTGGGCATGGCCGCTATGTAGTGGTCATCGAAACCGCCTCGGGCGACCACGTGCCGCTCGACCTGCTGCCGCCCGGCTTCCGCCAGCTCGGCGGTCCGGCCTGGGCGGGCGAGGGGCTGACCTTCCGCTGGCGCTATTTCCGCAGCCCGGAGCAGGGGCGCGCTGTGGTGGTGTTCGACGAGGACGACCGGGCGGTGATGGAGTTCGCGTTCTCCGGCGACGAGCTTGCCGACGGCGATACCATCGCGGCCGCCGCAGCGCTGGTGGATGGCGAAGGCCGTGCGATCACCACCATCTACGCCTCCGCGCGAGTTAAGGGTCGGCACTTCGAGAATGGCGAGACGGCCTCCACGCTTCATGCCCCCATCGGCATCGCGCCCGACGGCTGGGACGAGGTCGCCGGCTTCACCTTCTTCACGATGAAATACTATGCGATCCAGAACCTCGACGAGGCCGGCGTGGCCGTCGCGATGCGCCGTGCGGTGCACCGCGTGACGGCGGGTACGGGAACGGAAGAGTGGGCGCGTCCCCGCGACTGAGCCCCGGTCAGTGCCCGGACGAGAGCTTGAGCCCGACGATGCCCGCGACCAGCAGTGCGATAGACACGATGCGTCCGGCGGTTGCCGCTTCCCCCATGAACAGGACGCCGACCACGAAGGCGCCGGCAGCCCCGATGCCGGTCCAGATAGCGTAGGCTGTGCCCAGCGGCAGCGCCTTCAGGGACATCGACAGGAACAGGAAGCTGACGGCCATGGCGGCCACGGTCACGGCCGTCGGGCCCACGCGGGTGAAGCCTTCGGAATATTTCATCGACGTTGCCCAGACGACCTCGAACAGGCCGGCAATGCCCAGGAAGACCCATGCCATGATACGTTTCCTTCAACGAAAAGCCGCATGACGTGCGGCTCACCGGATGCTATATATATCCGACCAGACGGTTTGAAAAGAGGCTAGGCGCATGGGCAGGAAAAGAACGATCGACAGGGACGCCCTGCTCGATGTGGCCGAAGCGATCGTGGCCGAGCAGGGCGCCGGGCGGCTGACATTCGACGAAATCGCCAAACGCGCCGGCGTCAGCAAGGGCGGCGTGCTCTACTGCTTCGCCTCAAAGCAGGAGCTGGTTGCCGCGATGACGCGCCGCGACCTCGATCGTTTCGCGGCCGAGGTGGCGGCGCATCGCGCGCAGGCCGGCGAGGGCACGTCTGCCGGGATGCGTGCCCACCTTGCCGCCACCCGACACGAGAGTCACGCACTGGCCGCACGCGCGGCAAGCCTCATGGCGACGCTCGCCGAAACGCCGGAACATGCGGGGCTGCTGCGCGACTATTATCGCGAGCTTCTGGCCCGGCTCGGCGGCGACGGGCGCTCGCGCGTGGCCCTGTTTGCCGCCGAAGGCGCATTTCTGCTGCGCGGGCTCGGGCTGGTCGATTTCAGCGAAGCGGAGTGGAACGCGCTGTTTGCCGATATCGAAGGCCAGATCGCGCGCCCTGTCGGTACGGAAAGCAAATCTTAGCACAGCGCGCCTATACTTTGCCTCCAGCGGTAAGGGGGCCACCGTGGCGGATAGCAAGAGCGACATTCTGGGCTTGCAGATCGAGGCGCTTTACAAGGGTGCGCCCGCGTCCCTGTTGAGCATCGTCGGAGCCTTCATCGCGCTCTGCGTCTATTGGCGGCCGGGTCTGGAAATGCCGCTGGCCATCTTCTTCTTCGCCGTCTGCGCCGTCGCGATAACCCACGTCGCCAGCGCTGCGGTGCGCCATGCGGGTTACCGCGACCGTTGGAGCCCGCTTGCATGGTCGCGGCTGGCGCGCGGCATTTATCTCCTGTCGGGCACGTTCTGGGGACTGGGCTCGGCTTTCATGCTGGCTCACGGCAGCGTCGAGCAGGCTATCGTGGCATGCTGCCTGCTGATGGGAGCCATCACGGTGACCTTTCCGGCAGCCGTCTACGTGCCCGCCTACAACCTCTTCCAGATACCGGCGCTGGTGTTCGTGGCCTGCGGCCTCGCGGTGAGCGGGATGGATTACGGGATCGTGCTTGCCGCCGCTGCGCTCATGCTTTGCGCCGTCATGTCGGTGATCGGGCAGGGGGTCGGCTCGCAGCTTGCTCTGGCTCTGGCGCTTTCGGAAGAAAACAGCCGCCTCGTCGCCAGGCTGGAGGAGCGCGGCGCGGCACTCGAAGTCGCCAATGCGGAGCTGTTTGCCCAAAGCAACACCGACCCGCTGACGGGCGTCGCCAACCGTCGCCAGTTGATGAGTTTCTTGCGCGAGGTCGGCGGCCGGTGCGCGCTTCTGGTCGTCGATGTGGATCACTTCAAGAGCTACAATGACAGCTTCGGCCACGCCGAAGGCGACACCTGCCTGAAGCTGATAGCCCGCACGCTGGAAGGCGGCGTGATCGCCGGGCGCGACCTCGTCGCCCGTCAGGGCGGCGAGGAGTTCGTCGTCGTGCTGGCCGACCGGTCGCTCAAGGACGCCGAACTGCTTGCAGAACAGCTGCGCGCCTCCATCGAGGCTCTGGAGGGGCGCAGGAAGGCGCAGCTTCGGCGCGGCGTCACCATCAGCATCGGCCTGGCATGGCGCGGCACGAAACGCGACAAGCCGATCGCCGATCTCATGCAGGAGGCCGACGCCGCGCTCTACGAAGCCAAGCGCACCGGCCGCAACCGCGTCTGCCATGGCGGCAGTGACGATGCGGCGCGGGTGGTCGCCTGACGCTACGCCGCCGCCATTTGCGCGCGCGCTCCGCCGATCATCAACGCGGCCTTTGCCGCTTCCCTGCCCTTATGCACGAAGTGGGACCGGAAGATCGCCTTGTGATATTCGGTCTCCTGAAAATGGTGAGGCGTCAGCGAGACGGATAGAACCGGCACGCCGGTGTCGAGGCCTGCCCGCATAAGGCCGTCCACGACCGCCTGTGCCACGAAATCGTGCCGGTAGATGCCGCCATCCACCACAAGGGCTGCGGCGGCAACCGCGGCGTAGCGGCCGGATGCGGCCAGGTCGCGCGCCAGAAGCGGCATCTCGAAAGCGCCGGGAACGTCGAACACGTCGACCCGATCGTCCGGGATGAGTTCGAGGAAACCGTCGAGCGCCCGGTCGACGATATCCGAATGCCAGTTGGCTTTGACGAAGGCGTAGCGGGCGGGTGTCATCGTGATCTCCTTTGGCTGTGACACGTCACCCAAGGCGATCACGCGCAGGACGGACGCCCGAAGGCATCCGCGCCGCCCGTTCTCTTCCATCCGGACTCTGACCGTCGGCTCAGGCATCGCACCTGATCTGCTGACCCTTCCGCAAGGAAGGCGCTCGCGGGCTCGCAACTTGCGCTGCATACCGCCGGTGGGGAATTTCGCCCCGCCCTGAGAACGGGGCAATGCTAGAATTTCCGCATGGCGGCTGGCAAGCCTCGCCGAGACACACTTATGATCCGCCCACGACTCATCGCATGAGGGCACGTCATGAGCGGTTTGCTTGCGCTTCTCGACGATGTTGCCGCGCTGGCCAAGCTGGCTGCGGCGAATGTGGACGACATAGCGGGGCAGGCTGCCAAGGTAGGCACCAAAGTTGCCGCTTCCGTGCTGGACGACACGGCCAAGGCCGGCGCAAAGGCGGCCGGCGTGGTCATCGACGACACGGCGGTGACGCCGAAATACGTCCACAACCTGCCCGCAGCGCGCGAGCTTCCCATTGTCTGGAAAATCGCGCGCGGTTCCATCTTCAACAAGCTGGTGCTGCTGCTTCCCGTCGCGTTGCTGCTGGACTGGCTGGCCCCGTGGCTGATGACGCCGCTGCTGATGATCGGCGGCGCCTATCTCTGCTACGAGGGTGCCGAAAAGGTTCTCCACCTGTTTGCCGCCGGCGACGATCTTGAGGAAGAGCCGCAGACGCTCGACGCCGCCACGCTCGAAGAGGCGCGCGTGGCAGGCGCGATCAAGACCGATTTCGTGCTCTCGGCGGAAATCATGACCATCGCGCTGGCCGCCATCGAGGCAGAAGGGCTGCTGGCGCGCGGCATCGTACTCGCCCTTGTGGCCATCGGCATCACCGTTCTGGTGTACGGCGCCGTCGCAATATTGGTGAAGGCGGATGACGCAGGGCTGGTGATGGCGCAGGCGGGACGTCTGCGCACGACCCGCGCGCTGGGGCGCGGCATCGTCAAGGGCATGCCTGGCGTGATGACCGCCATCTCGACCATCGGCACTGCGGCGATGCTGTGGGTCGGCGGTTCCATCGTGCTGCACGGGCTGGAGGCGTTCGGCTTCGGCGCGGTCAGTCACCTCATCGAAGGCGTGGCGGAGCGCGCCGCCCATATCGCAGGCGCGGGCGAAGAGGCGATACGCTGGATTGTAACGGCGGCGCTGGACGGCGTATTCGGGCTCGCCCTGGGTACCGTGCTGGTTTTGCTGGTGAACCGCCTTGTCGCGCCGGTGTTGGCGGCCGCACGAAAATAATAATCACCCA
The DNA here is from genome assembly GCF_008180155.1 of Neoaquamicrobium microcysteis. Lineage (GTDB taxonomy): Bacteria > Pseudomonadota > Alphaproteobacteria > Rhizobiales > Rhizobiaceae > Aerobium > Aerobium microcysteis. Next base: position 78,425 of record NZ_VSZS01000066.1, read on the forward strand.
AATGGTTGACTAATTGGGTTGGGCAATATATTCAACCATAAGGGTGAATGAATGGACGACGAAACGCTCTCACGCATATTGAAGGCAGCCGGCGACACCACGCGGCGGCGGATCCTGACGCTGCTGGTGCAGGAAGGTGCCTTGAGGGTGACGGCCCTGGCCGCCCATTTCGACATGTCCCTGAACTCCGTCTCCAAGCACATCAAGGTGCTGGAGGAGGCAGGGCTGGTCACCCGCCGCACCGTGGGCCGCGAGCATTTCATCGCGGCTGAACTCGAGCCACTGAAGGTGACCGAGGCATGGTTCGGCGACTTGAAGTCCATCTGGGAACTGCGCCTCGAGGCGCTGGAAGAGTTGCTGGTCGCGAAGGATGACGACAATGCCCCAACAGGAAATGCGCGAAGCGGGACTGCCCGCAATGGAACTGCATGAACTGGAACTGAAAGTGAGCCGCCGGATACCGGCACCGCGTGAAACCGTCTTCAACGCATGGCTTTCGCCCGACCTGATGGCGAAGTTCATGCAGCCCTCCACCACGCGGGTCGGGCCTTCGACGGTCGAGAACGATCCGGTCAGGGGCGGGCGTTTCTCGATACTGATGAGAACGCCTGAGAAAGACGTGCCCCATGCCGGCACCTATCTGGCGATCGATCCGCACTCGCACCTGTCCTTCACGTGGGAGTCGCCGCATTCGCTCGACGACAGCGTCGTCAGCATTGACTTCGCCGAGCCGGAACCGGGCGTCACCGACGTAATGCTCAGACAGGTGAAGTTCAGGAGCGAGCAGGCGCGTGACGGCCATACGCAAGGCTGGACGCTGATCCTCCAATGCCTGGAAGAAACGCTCGGCTGACGGGAGGCGACCATGCTGCTTCAGGACAAGACCGCCGTGATATACGGAGGCGGCGGGGCGATCGGCTCGGCCGTCGCGCGGGTGTTCGCACGGGAGGGCGCACGGGTGTTCGTGGGCGGGCGCTCCATGGAAAGGCTCGATCGCGTCATTAGCGATATAAGCACTTCCGGCGGGATCGCCCAAGCCTCGCAGATCGACGTGCTTGACGAGCAAGCGGTCGATGAACACGCGGCGATGGTTGCTGCCGAGGCGGGCGGGATAGACATCGCGCTCAACGCAGTCAGCTTTCCGCACGATCAGGGGACGCCCATTGCCGATCTCTCGCAGGAGACGTTCATGCTGCCGGTCGACCGGTTCCTGCGCGCTTTGTTCATCACGTCGAAAGCAGTTGCTCCTTACATGGGCTTGCGGCGGCAGGGTGTGATCCTGACGCTGTCGGCGCCCGGCGCGACCATGGCTGCTGGTGGGCATCTCGGCCACGCGGCATCAATGGCCGGCACCGAGGCGTTCTCCCGCGTGCTGGCGGATGAACTCGGCCCACGCAACATCCGGGTCGTGTGCATGCGTCCGCACGCAATCGCCGACGCGCCGGCCGTAGGCTCCTACACCGGCGCTCTGTTCGCGCCCAAGGCCGAGGCGATGGGGCTCTCCGTAAAGGAATGGCTTGGCGGTGCGGCGCAGGCGACCATGCTCAGGCGCCTCCCGCGACTGGACGACGTTTCCGAAACCGCGGCGTTTCTCGCCTCGGACCGTGCGGCCGCGATGACCGGCGCGGTGGCCAACCTTACCTGCGGCGCGATTGCGGACTGAACCACATCTTCAGATGCGGCCGGTCAGCCCGGCCTGGCGGGCGCGTTGCGGTCCGCCAGGCCACGCATAAAGTTTTGCCTCCGGCAGTGGAGGGGAGAGCGTGCATAAAATGCGCGCCTCGGCCCGCGACTGGACGCCGATGGGGCTTGCGCCGAAGCTGGCCGCACGCTGGCCTCCGTCGCGCATGGAGCGCGTGACGTAGCCCTGCCCGACGCGGAAGAACAGGTCGAGGTTCTTCTGTGTCGCCAGTTCTATCAGGGGCGTGAGTGTCGTCTGGCCTGTCATGCGTCGCTGGCGAAAAGTGGACTTGCCGGACGCTAGCCTCCCTGATTTAACACTTGATTAACGATAAGCGGGGGCTGGCGATGCGCATCGTGGCCGGGCTGTTGGTGGGCATCCTGATAGGGGCGCTTGCGGCGCTGGCCCTGTCGGTTGCCGCAACATGGATTTTCGACATCTCGCAAATGGAAGGCGCCTATGCGATGGGCGTCGCGTTCTTCTACATGCCCGCAGGCGCGCTTATCGGCGGGATCGCCGGGGCAATCTTCGCATCGACGCGCTGAGCCGGCATTTCAAAATCCACATGACCGGATGCAACGCTTTGGCTAGTCTGCGGTTGTAGAGCGCCGGCATTCAGCAGGGGCCGGCGCGTGCGAGGGAGCAGGACCATGCGCTGGAGAGGTCGCCGCGAAAGCAGCAATGTCGAGGATCGCCGCGGTCAGGGTGGGGGCATACCCGGTGGTTTCGGCCGCGGTGGACGAGGCATCCCCATCCCCATAGGGCGTGCCGGCGGTGGCGGCATCTCGGGTATATTGCTGCTGGTAGTGCTGTTCTTCGTGCTGCGCGCCTGCGGCATAGACCCGATGCAGATCCTCGAAGGCGGCCCGGTCAACCCTCAGGTGTCAGAGCAGAGCGCACCCGGCGCCCAGCCCACCGACGAGGAGGGCCAGTTCGTCTCGGTCGTCCTGGCTGAGACGGAAGACGTCTGGAACGGCATCTTCCAGGCTGAGGGCCAGACCTATCGCGAGCCGACAATGGTGCTGTTCACCGATCAGGTGCAGTCGGCCTGCGGGTTCGCGTCGTCGGCGTCCGGGCCGTTCTACTGCCCCGGCGATTCGCGCGTCTATATCGACCTCGGCTTCTTCCGCGAGCTATCGCAGCGCTTCGGCGCGTCGGGCGATTTCGCGCAGGCCTACGTCATCGCGCACGAGGTCGGCCATCACGTCCAGAACCTCATCGGCGTCCTGCCCGAGTTCAACCGCCAGCGCCAGTCGATGAGCCCGACGCAGGCCAACGAGATGTCGATGCGGGTCGAGTTGCAGGCCGACTGCTTCGCCGGCATCTGGGCGCATTACACCGACCAGAAGGGCCTCCTGGAAGAAGGCGACATCGAGGAAGCCCTCAATGCTGCGCACCAGATCGGCGACGACACGCTTCAGCGCCGCACGCAGGGCTATGTCGTGCCCGAGAGCTTCAACCACGGCACGTCCGAACAGCGCATGACATGGTTCTCCAACGGCTTCCGCAACGGCCGGCTGGAAGATTGCGACACGTTCAACAACGACATCTGATGTAGGTGGGGGGACTTCCAAGTCCCCATCCACAATCTGGCTGATGCAAGCGCTAGGGCGGCGAGCAATTCTAGCGCCTATCCCGTAGCCTACGCGACGATATGGGTCTGGGAGTTCAGTCCCACATAAGGCGACCAATGGCCTGGTTAGATCCCATCTCTTTTTGCCTCCGCCGGCATGCTGTCGTGCGATGGAAGTGTCGAACGGCATCGGCTGCGTCGCGGCAGGCTCTTCGATCTTCGATAAATGGCTTCGTGGGATAACATCAACTACCCACAAGGTTCGGGATCGCCAGAACAAGCCCGGGGAACGCGATCATCAGCCCAACAACGACGAAGTCGATGATTAGAAACCACCATATGCCGCGGAAGATCGCAGAAGTCGAGACGCGATCGCCTACGACGCTTTTCACCACGAAGACGTTGAGACCGACCGGCGGCGTTATCATGCCCACCTCGAGCAACTTTACGATGAGAACGCCGTACCAGATCATGCTTGCGTCCGACGCGACCATCACCGGCAGGATCACCGGCAGCGTGAGTAGCAGGGCGCCCATCGGTTCCAGAATGAGCCCCAACAATACGAAGAGTACGGTCAGGCCGATCGCCAGTATCCATGGCTCGGCGCCGAAGCTTATGACGAACTCGGACAGAACGCCTGCGACATCGCTGATCGACAGAAAGCGCGTCAGAAGATTAGCGCCGATCGTGATCACGAAGATTGTCGCGGTCGTGTAGGTGGTTTCACGAATCGCATTCCACGCAACCCGCCAGCTGAGCGTCCTGTTGAGAGCGGCAACGCCGAAGGATGCGAGGGCACCGACAGCGCCGGCTTCAGTGGCGGTGAAAACGCCGGAGAAAAGGCCGCCGAACACTATGCAGATCAGAAGCAGCGTCGGCCAGACCTCCTTGAACGCCTGCGTGCGGGCGCCAGACTGGATCTTTTCCATCGACCTGGGTGCGAGAGACGGGTTGAGCTTCACTCGGATCAGAATGACGACGATGTAGGACAGGGCGGTGAGCAGGCCCGCGCCGATGCCGCCCAAGAAGAGTAGGCTGACCGGGGTCTGGGTAAAGGTACCAAAGATGATAAGGAGGATGGACGGCGGTATCAATGCGCCTACGGTGCCCGCCGCAGCAATGCTGCCAGTTGCAAGCTCTGGCTTGTAACCCGCCCGCAACATTTCCGGTACGGCGATGCGTCCCATGGCCGCCGCGCAGGCGACGCTCGAGCCCGTTACGGTCGCGAAACCCGCCGAGCCCACCACGGCGGTAATGGCAAGACCTCCCGGCAACCTCACGAACAACACGCGACAAAGGTTGAACAACCCGCGGGTCAGGCCAGCGTGGAAACAAACGAAGCCCATCAACAGAAACATCGGGATGGAACTGAGTGTCCACTTTGCGATGAAGTCGTAGACGACTGCTGAAAGAACGCCGAAGGCCCCTCGTTCCCCGATGAGGATGAACAGGCCTACGAACGACACGGAGGTCAGCGCCACTGCGATCGGGATTCTTGCCAGAATGAGGAAGACCGCCAGCCCGATGCCGGCGAAACCGATTAGGAGGTCGCTCATTCTTCGGGGTCCTCGCGGTTGCCGAATCCGAGGCTGTCTTGAGCGGGGTAGAAGAAGACGACACAACGGTAGATCAATGTCAGGGTCATCAGAGCGAACCCGACCGGAAGAAAATAATAGGAGGGCCAGATGTCGAGCCGTACGCCTTGCGTGAACACGAACGCGCCGACCTCGCGCTTGCTTTCGGCATCCAGAAAGGTCCGGTACGTGAGCACCGCGTAGACGACGATCGACAAGAGCCATGAGATGAAAAGCGCAAAAGTCTGCAGCGACTTCGACAGCATCTGGGTGACGACTTCGACGGAGATGTGCGCATTCATGCGCTCGGCGAATGCAAGCGGCAGGAACGCGATGCCGACCATGTAGTAGTTGGATACGATCTCCACCGTTGCGGGGAATCCGCGCGCAGATGCGTAGCGCGCAAAGACATCGACCGACACGTGGATCATCATCGCAACGACCAGGATCGCGGCTATGATCTGCGTAGCATCGAGGGCGCGGGCTAGAATGCGGCCCATCGTTGTGATCATGGCTGGATGCTCCCGGGAAGGTTGTGCCGCCCGCACGGCTTCAAGGTGCAGGCGGCACATACGTTACATACCGTAGGTAGCCTTGTCCGCCTCGCCATACATGTTCTCGCGGAACAGTTCGGCGACCTGATCGGCATTCGCGGGATCAATGTTTGCTACTAGCCCTTCCCATTTGGCGACGAGGGCGTTGAAGCGTTCGATCTTGCCCTGCGCATCCGTCACTCCGAACGACTCCTCGTTGAGCCGGGCGATCTCTGTGAGGTCTTCCTGGACAAATGCGTTCTTGGCATCGAGCATCGCCTGCTCGGGCTCGACCACGGTTACCCCGATCTCCGCCACGCCCTTCTCATGATAGGCAGTGTCGTCTGCATAAGTATTGGCGACGGATCGCCCGATGGACTCGGCTGCCAGATCCATTACGGCTAGACGGGTCTTTTCATCCCATCCGCGCCACGCGTCGAGATTGGTGTTGAATAGAGCGTTGATGTAAAGAGAGCCGATTGGCATGTCCGTGACGTGCTTCGCCACGTCCTTGAGGCTCAGCGTTACAAGCGCCTCGTAGGGGTGGACGTTCACGTCGATAGTGCCCTGCGAAAAGCCTTCGTAGATATCGCCTGCAGGCAGGTTCACCTGAGCCGCTTCCATCGCTTCGGCCCAGCGACCGTAAGCTGAGAAGCTGCGGATACGTTTGCCCTTAAGGTCGTCAAGCGAAGCAAGCGGCGTCGTTGAAATGAGGCGATAGGGGGCCGTTGACGTGAAGCCAAGGAACACCTGCCCCTGCGCGATCCACTCGTTGCGGCACGCTTCGTCAGTGAAGCAGTACTCGCTCGCCGCGCCGGCCATTGCCACGATGTTGGTTCCGGTCATGCCAAGGTCGCCGATGAGGTTCGACTCCTTCAGTTCCGCACGATGATATGAGGCCACCACGTAGCCGATGTCGGCGACGCCGTCGCGTATCCCGGGAAAGGTCTCGCTGAAATTGAGCAGCGACGAGCCGGCGAATAGCCGTGCATCGAGCGCACCGTCAGTACGCGCCGACAGGTTCTCGGCAAAGTATTTAGGTCCGGAAACAATCGGCGAATTGTCCGGCATACCGATCGCGAAACGCAGTGTATCCGCTCCGGCAGCGGAAAGCGTGATCACGGACAATGCCGTGGCCGCGCAGAGACAACGAATAAGGCTAACCATTCTAACTCCTCCCAACTTCGCAGAATGAAACGAAATTCACTCAATGAATTTCATGAATCTGATGCCAATGCAAATTAAATGTTGTGATGCAACTCGCGCATCGCCAGATGAAATGATTGGCCTACCATGTGTCGATGCGCCTTTGCCCTTGGCGCTTCACCGGGCCTGCCGCCGAGAAGGCGGAAAGAATACGGTGGCGTGATTCCGACGGGTCAATGACGTCGTCGATTTCGAGCACTGCGGCCACATTCAGCGCCTTGCCCCGTTCGTAAAGCTGATCGACGAGCCTGCGGAAAAGCGCCTCGCGCTCAGGACCTTCCGCCGCGGCAGCGAGGTCTGCACGGTATGCCAGCCGAACCGCTCCTTCGAGGCCCATGCCGCCGAACTCGCCCGTCGGCCACGATAACGTGGCTGCGGTGGCGGCGAAGCTTCCTCCGCCCATCGCCATCGCTCCCAGCCCATACGCCTTGCGCACGACAAGCGTCACCATCGGCACCTGAATTGACGCGGCGGTGACAAACATGCGCGACACGTGCCGCACAAGTGCTGTCTTCTCCGCTTCGGGTCCCACCATGAAGCCCGGAGTGTCGCACAGCGACAGCAGCGGCAGGCCGAAACTGTCGCAAAGCTGCATGAAGCGAGTGGCCTTGTCGGCGCAGTCGGCGTCGATAGCGCCGCCAAGTACACGCGAGTCGTTGGCTAGAATGCCGACGGCCCGGCCTTCCAGCCGCACTAGCGCGGTAACGAGGCCTGGAGCGAACGCCCGTCGCAGTTCCATCACCGAACCGGTGTCGGCAAGCTGCTCGATAAGCGTACGGACGTCGAAAGCCCGCAGACGGTTTTCAGGCACCACATGGCGCAGCAGGCGTTGGTCTGCGGCTTCCCAGCCAGAAAGATCGCCTTGGAAATAGGAAAGGTAGCGCCGGGCCTCCGCTACAGCCGCCGCCTCGTCCTCGACCACCAGATCGACGACGCCGTTGGGGGCCTGAACGGCAATCGGCCCGACATCGTCGGGTTGGACTATGCCCAGCCCGCCGCCTTCGATCATGGCGGGACCGGCCATGCCGATCGTTGAATCTTTCGTTGCAATGATGACGTCGCAGCAACCCAGCATCGCTGCGTTGCCCGCAAAGCAGCGGCCTGTCACGATGCCGATCAGGGGCACCTTGCCGTTCAAGGCGGCGAGCCGGTGGAATGTCATCGACGACAGGCCGCTTACGCCGGTGAAATCGGTGTCACCAGGACGGCCCCCACCGCCCTCGGCCCACACCATGACGGGGATCGACCAGTTGTCGGCGAGCGCCAGCATCCGATCCTTCTTGTGGTGCGCGTTGATGCCCTGCGTTCCGGCCAGAACGGTATAGTCGTAGGCGAGCGCCATGCACCGGCTCTTCTCCGGCGTGAAGCTATCGGAGTTGACGCTGCCGACTGCGGCGATCATTCCATCGGCGGGGCTTATGCGAAGCAATTCGTCGATGGAGCGTCGCGAGCGCTGCGCTGCAAGGGTCAAGCTCCCATATTCGACGTAACGGGTCTCGTCGAAGAAATCGGCGAGGTTCTCGCGGATCATGCGCTTGCCGATCTTGCTGCGGCGGGCCACGGCTTCGGGACGACCAACGTCCGCCAGGCTACTTCGCCGCTCCAGCAGTTCGGCAAGTTCAGGGCGAACACGGTCGAGGTCTTGGCCGTTCTCGACGGCTTCTGTAGCCAGTTCCGCACCACCGGGCCGCAGGAAGAATACGGCGGCTGCCGGTTCGGTCACTTCTCCTAACTCGCACAAGACGGAGGTGATGGTGCCCGCCGCTTCGGCGCTGATCGCCATCTGCATCTTCATGGCCTCGACGAGCGCAAGCTGCTGTCCTTTTGCAACGGTTTGCCCCAACTCTACATCTATCTGAACGATCATGCCGGGCATCGGTACCGTTACTGCCATCTCGCCATCGGGCGGCTCGATGGCGGCGATGCGTCGCGCAGGGGCCGAAGGCATGTCTTTCTTATGGTCGTCGTCGCGGAAATCCTGCGCGGCCAATGCGAGGAGATCGGGCAGCCTTTGCTCGACGAAGCGTGTATGAAATTCGAGCCTTGCGACCGAAGGTTGCGCAACCAGCCCTCGAAGGAATGAGAGGTTCGTCTCTACGCCGAGCACTCTCATTTGCTCGAGCACCCGGCTCAGCTTTCCCACAGCCGTGGCAAAGTCCGATCCGCGCGAAACGGCAATCACTTTAGCGAGCAGGGAATCGTAGGACGGGCTGATCCGATAGCCGGTATAGGCGAGCGTATCGACACGGATGCCAGGTCCTGTAGGCAGGTCAATGGCTGCTATGGTACCGCCCGATGGAATGGTGGTGCCATCCGGCATCAGCTGTTCCATGTTCACGCGGGCCTGGATCGCATAGCCCCGCGGGAGAGGAGGGGATGAGGGATCCAGACCTAACTCTCCAAGCCTTTCGCCGAAGCCGATTCGCAACTGCGTGGCGACTAGGTCTACGCCGGTGACCTCTTCCGTCACGGTGTGCTCGACCTGCAACCGCGGGTTCGCTTCCATGAAATAGAATGCGTCTGCGTCAGTATCGACAAGGAATTCGAAGGTTCCGAGACTTCGATAACCAACATCGCGCGCCAGCTTCAGCGCTGCTTCGATCACGCGACTACGCAACTTTTCTGGAAGGCCGGGGCAGGGGGCGATCTCGATGAGTTTCTGATGACGACGCTGCAGGCTGCATTCACGATCCCACAGATGCGTGACCTGGCCGGCGCCGTCTCCAACCACCTGCACTTCCACGTGGCGCGCACGCGCGATGAAACGTTCAATGTAGACGGCGTCCTGACCGAAGCTCGTGCGCGCCTCGGAGCGACATACCGCATACGAATCCGCAAGATCGTTCGAGCTTGTGACAATGCGCATTCCGCGCCCGCCACCACCGGCGACGGCCTTGATCATCGCCACGGCATCCGGGCCAAGCCCGTCGAAGAACCTGTGGGCCTCTTCGACGGATATGCCAGCGCGCGACCCCTCGGGCAGGGGTACCCCTAACCGGGCAGCCGCCTCTCGCGCGCTGACCTTGTCGCCGAAGACTGCCAGAGTTTCTGGTCGGGGGCCTATGAACGCGATGCCTGCGGCTTCGCAAGCGCGTGCAAATTCCGCGCTCTCACTCAGAAAGCCGTAGCCCGGATGTATCGCGTCACAACACTCATCGCTTGCGATTGCAATGATGCGGGCAATATCGAGATAGGCGGCTGGGCCAACACCTTCCAGCGCGCGCCAGCGATCTACATGCCGCAGATGCAGGCATTCTCTGTCGTCCTGGGGTGCGATGCCGACGCTCGTAAAGCCCAGTTCGGAGGCAGCACGCGCGATCCGGATGGCAATCTCGCCACGGTTGGCGATGAGGATTGTTCTGTTGGTCAAGTCGAACTGCCTGTAACGCGGATGGTTTGGTGCCCGTTGAAAGCGCCTGTGCGGGATGTCAGTCCTGGCGCTTCGCATACACCCCTGCCTTTTCCCGGTCCCATGCATCGCCGGCGGTCAGCCCGACATTGCGCAGGACATGCTTCTCGATCTTCTGGGTCGGCGTCTTGGGAAGGTCGGCTACAAAGCGCACGTAGCGCGGGATCATGAAGTAAGCGAGATGCGGCCGCAGAAACTCGATCAATGAAGCGGGATCGAGCTTTTGACCCTCCACAAGAGACAGGACCGCGAGAACCTCGCTCTCGCTGATTTCGCTATCGACCGCGACCGCGGCAGCCTCCCGTATGGCGGGATGAGCCATCAGCGCGGCCTCGACCTCGAAGGAGGAGATGTTTTCCCCGCGCCGGCGGATCGTGTCCTTGAGCCTGTCGACGAAGAAGTAATTTCCGTTCGCGTCCCTGCGGAACGTGTCTCCCGTATGGAACCAGCCATTCCGCCAAGCCTTGGCGGTAGCTTCCGGGTCGCCGTAGTAGCCGTGCATCATCGCCCACGGGCGATCCGTACGTATGATGAGTTCGCCGCTTTCGCCCACGGGAACTTCGCAGTCCCATTCGTCGACGATGCGCAGTTCTACGCCATCTCGCGCGCGGCCGCAGGTCCCTTTGGTCGTAGGGTTGGGCTCAGAGACGATGGGAAGCGACACCTCCGTCATGTTGAACGAGGTGTAGATGTCGAAGCCGAAGCGACGGCGAAGTTCCGCAGCGTCATCGTCCAATGGCTGTTGGATGATGTAGCGCAAATGCCCCAGTTTCTCTTCAGCGCATTCCGGTTGAGACAAAAGGAACCGCGTCATGACGCCGAGGAGAATCGCGAATGTGGCCTTGGTTTCGGCGATCGTCTGCCAGAACGCGCTGGTGCGAAAACGCTCGATCACCGCAACGGAACCGCCGCGTCCCATCATCATCATGCAGGGTAGCACTCCCGCGACATGGTACATCGGCAGGTTCACCAGATAGCGATCGTCCGCACCGAGGAAGTGCACGGCCTTGCCGGCGGTTTCGATATGCAGGTACGAACACATCACACCCTTCGAAGGGCCGGTGGTGCCTGAGGTGTAGAGGATGCACTGCATGTCGAACGGCAGGATTTCCCTCTGGAGGGCAGCGGGTTCTTCACCTGCCTCATCGAGCATTGACGCGCTGACGCGAGGAACGTTGCCGTCTCCCAAGGCTCCAGTGCCGAAGACGACGAGCTTTTCGAGGGCTCCGCGATCCACGGCTTCGATATGTTCGATCAGCCCATCGACGGTGACGAAAATCTTTGCGCCCGAATTACGGATCACTCGTTCGAGCAGGGATCCGCGATAGGCAGGATTGACGTGGACGGCGACAGCGCCAAGATAGTTCGCTGCAAACCACACACGAAGCGCATCGGGGCCATTCGGCAGCGCAATCAGCAGCATGTCGCCCTGCGCGAGTCCGAGCGCCTGTAGGCCTGCGGCTGTCCGCCGCGTTTCCTGAACGGTGCGTGCGTACGACCATTCGACGCCCCCCTCGAATGTGGCATAGGTCCGTTCCGGATGCTCTCCGGCGCGCTTCTCCAGCAGATAACGCAGAACGCAGTCTTCCGAAGCCGGGATGCGCACATCGTGGGTGTGATGGCGTGGCTGCGATGTCGGTTGCGCGTTCTGCTTCAATTTCCGTCCCTCCCTGGCCTGGGCGCATGCATCACAGGCTGCGACATCGCGCGTCTTGGCGAAGTCAATCCGAGGCAAGATCCATGGCGATGTTTTGAAGATGCCCGCTCCAAAGCTGTGCAAATGTTGATTGCCCAGCAAGCGCGCCAAAGCCGCCAGCGGCTGGCTTTCGGTCTGTCGGCCAACCCGCCGAACCGAGTGAGGCGATGAAATTCATCTTCTGATTTCCTCCCGCACGCAGACTATTGGTGGCCGGACGAGAGGTCAACAGAATTTCACATGATGCTACTCATTTCATCAGGCGGTATGGCGGCTGACGCCGGCGGATTCGACTTCCTGCTTGGAGTGCAATGATCGGCGCGCAAGAATCGCAATCGGCTCGAAGCCGTAACCTTCCCCTCTCCGGTGGATCAGCCCGGCATGTGTGCCGCCGAAATGCGATGCCAGGAGCACTGCGTTGCGGCTGGCGCAGAAGTCGAGCAAGGACATCCGTGTGCGATAGGCCGTCGCTCGATCTTCGCACAGTGACGAACCCCAATCAGGCCGATAGACCTGCAAGGGGTGATGGAAGCTGTCGGCGGCGAAGAGAAAGGTGTCGGGGCCGTTCTCCAGTATAAAGGCGAGTTGCGTTGCGGTGTGGCCGGGCACTTGCATCGCACGAAGGCCGGGGAACACCTCGGCGTCGTCATCTATAAGATCCAGCTGCCCTGCCTCCACTATGGGGGTAATCGCTTCTCGCAGGATCGAAGCCTGTTCGGGGTAGAGTGCGAGGCCGGCGCCGTCTGCTTGCCAGTGTGCATATTCCCGCCTGCCGACAACGTAGCGGGCGTTGCGAAATGCCGGCTCCCATCTGCCGTCGATGCACTGTGTATTGTTCTTTATGTGGTCCGTGTGCAAGTGGGTCAGCAGCACCATATCGATGTCTGATGGTGCAATACCTGCTGCGGCAAGGCTCATGAAGAAAGGCGCATTGGCGAGGCCCTTGTCCTGGTGACGGCCGCGACCGGTATCTACAAGGACAAGTTTGCCATCCAGTCGGAACGTCCAGCCATGAATGCTTGAGACGAGTTTGCCCTTCTCGGCATCATAGTACGGCATGGTGCCGACGAGCGGCGCCTCGGCGAAAACGTGAGGCGAAAAATCGGGAAAAAGGCTCTCTGGCGGAAAAGCCGCGCCCATCGATTCATTGATAGGAGTTAGGTCGAGCGCGCCGCTGTCTATGGTGTTCACATCCTGCCTCTCGCTCGATCCCGTCATCCGCATCGTTACTCGCGCTATGAACTTGTGCCGGGAGCGCTTCAAGGGTGCAGGAGCGCCATATCGTGATGGCAGTACCCGCTCGCCGTTGACTATGGCTGGTGGTAGCCGAGCTGGCTGCGGATGCGCTTTGCGACTTCCTGAAGCCGCTTGAGATGGACCGGTTTGCCGTTTTTGATGAGTTGCGGTGTCAGGCCTGCAATCGAGATCGCGCATACCGGGTGGTTCTCATTGTCGAATACCGGCACAGCCAGTGCAGTCAGCCCCAGCGCAACGTCGTCGATAGCGCACTCCCATCCCTGTTCCCGGATGAGTGCGAGACGCTTGCGCAGTTCCTTTTTCGACGTGATGGACTTCTCGCTCAGCTTTTCCATCGGTTGGGAAATCAACCGCTCAATCTCCTCATCGGGCTGGTAGGCGAGCAGCAATTTCGGCGCACCGCCGCAATTGAGCGGCAGTGTGCCGCCAACCTGCCACCAGTGAACCTCCAGGCCGCGCATGTCGTGCACGCGGTCGAGGCAGACTGCCGCGCCTTCCTTGAAGATCGAAAGGAAGGTGGTCACGCTGAATTCGCTGGCAAGCTCCACCAGTGCGGGCTGGGCGATCGCCCTGAGATCCTGGGTGTCACCTACATTGGATGCGAGGTCGCGAATGGCCCGACCCAGCCGGTAGTGATGGGTGAGCGGGTCCTGCGCGATATAGTTGCTCTGCATGAGGGTAAGAAGGAGTCTGCGCGTGGTGCCCTTGTCCAGGCCCGTGACGCTACTGACCTCGGCCAGCGTCTGCAAGTCCTTGCCCGCAAAGGAATTCAGAACCACCAGCGCGCGCGTTACCGCACGCACGTTCTGCACCGACGAGCCGGTGGTTTGATTCCCCGCCATGTTTATCTTCTTCCCAGCCATTGATACCAATCCCGCAACCTGGAATGTCGGACGCCGACATGTCAGTCAAAGGGCGATACGATGCGCTATCTGAACGCTACCATACCGGCGTTCGTCAAGTCCCTATGCCGGGTGGATCACTCAACCTCACAGAAACATGCCTACACGCCAGGCGTGCAGCGGCGTTATCGGCTCAAGGCCAGCGATGGTCGCGGAACTGCTCGCGCAGTGTCCCCTTCTGAATCTTGCCGGTTGCAGTGTGCGGAATTTCATCGACCACGACTACGTCGTCCGGTAGCCACCACTTCGCTATCTTTCCCTCCATGAACGCCAGCAGTGCCTCGCGCGTGGGCGCACGGCCTGGCTTTGGAACGACGATGAGGAGAGGTCGCTCGTCCCATTTCGGATGCGGTCGACCGATCGCGGCAGCCTCCGCCACGTCTGGATGGCTGACGGCGAGGTTTTCGAGATCGATGGTCGAGATCCACTCGCCCCCTGACTTGATGACATCCTTGGCGCGATCCGTAATCTGCATGTAGCCCATGGGATCAATATGAGCGACATCGCCCGTGTCGAACCAGCCCTCGGGAGTAAAGCTGGCGCTTCCCGCGCCGCGATAATAGGCACTTGCGACCGCGAAACCCCTCACCTTGAGATTGCCGAAAGACTGGCCGTCCCAGGGTTTTTCCACATCGTCGTCGTCAGTAATTTTCATTTCGACCCCGAAAGGGGCGTGACCCTGCTTCTGGCGGATGCTCATAAGTGCGTCGCTGCTGTAATCCGCATATTCAGGCTTGATGGTAGCCAGTGTTCCCACCGGACTCATTTCGGTCATGCCCCACGCGTGAATGACCTCGACGTCATAATCTCGCTGGAATTTTTCGGTGACGACGCGAGGGCAGGCGGCTCCACCTATTACAACGCGCTGGAGCCATGGCAGCTTCAGGCCTTTGGCCTCAAGATGCTGCAGCAGCATCAGCCATACGGTCGGTACGGCAGCGCTGAAAGTCACGCGCTCCGTATCCAGCAACTCGAAAATCGACGCGCCGTCCATCTTCTGGCCCGGCATTACGAGCTTAGCCCCAACCAGCGGGCAACTGTGCGCAAGTCCCCATGCATTGGCGTGGAACATCGGCACCACGGGCATGACGACATCGCGAGACGACAGGTTCATCGCGTCGGGAAATGCGTTCCTCATGGCGTGAAGCACGTTGGACCGGTGCGAGTAGAGCGCTCCCTTTGGATTGCCGGTCGTGCCTGACGTATAACACATGCCGGAGGCCGCCTTCTCATCAAGCTCGAGCCATCCGAAATCGCCATCGGCATCGAGGAGCCAATCCTCGTAAGATATCGCGTTCGGCAGGCTCGTCTGCGGCATATGCGTTGCATCGGTCAGGACGATCACCCGCCGCAGGGTCGACACCGATGGCGCAATACCCTCAAGCAGGGGCACTAGCGACAGATCGACAAATATCGCCCGATCCTCCGCGTCGTTCATGATCCAGCTGATCTGCTCGGGAAACAGGCGGGGATTGAGCGTATGGTAGACGCCGCCCATACCCATGATGCCGTACCATGTCGCCAAGTGTCGGCCGGTGTTCCATGCAAGCGTCGCGATGCGGTCACCGGGGACGAAGCCCTCCCCGTCGAGAAGTTGCGCCACTTTCAGCGCCGTTGCGCGAACGTCGGCATATGTCGTTCGCGTGATTTCGCCTTCGACCGAACGCGAGACGACTTCACGCCTGCCGTGCTGGATTGCGGCATAGTCGATAATCTTATGACAGAGCAGCGGCCAGTCCTGCATTAATCCATTCATGACCATCCTCACGTTGCACTAGGGATTGAACTCGACCATGGACGAGAAAAGCGCGCCTGCAACGGTCGCTGCCCTTCTAGTCCATGGTTGTCCTGGGAGGACTAACCCTTCAGTCCGAGCGATCCGGGGTTCATCAAGCCCCGCGGGTCGACCGCCTTCTTGACGTCGCATAGCAACGACCAAGTGCTGTCGTTGAGGATTTCGCGGAATGGATAGTCGCGTGCGACCTGCCAACTCACACCACCCAAAGAAGCGTAGAGCTCCTGCGTCCCTCGCCGCAGCCGGGCGACTGCGTCACGGGCCTGTGGGTTGGCAGCTCTATCGCGCCAGGGCTTCACGACTTCTGCGCCCAGGCTCTGCTCGTGGAGAGAGGTGATTTCGTCCATCCAGTAAAAGGCGGGCTCGATGAAGAACTCGTTGCCCACGGTCATTGTCATGATCGTGTAGACGATACCGTGTTCGGCCATGTCCGCCGCCCGCTCGGCGAAATAGGCGTCGTTTGCCTGAACGACGCGCTCGGCGTCGCCAAGGGGAAACACGGCGTGGATGGGCACCCAGCGCTCTCCATTGAGGCCGAGCATCCCGCGCACGGGCGAAAACGGCTTGGACCGCATCACTTTGGGTACGCTGTTGGGGAGGCTCTTGCCGGTGCGTTCGCCGATCGCCCTGAGTGTCGAGACGTTGACGGCCAGTTCCGGTGCGTTGCGTGCCTCAGTAACGATATGAAGCGTGTAGGGATGCTTCATCAGGAAAGAGGTGCCGGAGGTGGCTACGTCAACCGCGTTCTTCACACCTGCCAGCAGGGACTTGCCGGCGCTGGCCACGTTGCCCAGCGTTTTGAGGCTGTCGGAAAGGCGGTTGACGCTGGCCGAATGCTGCGCCTTGGTTCGATCGATCCCGAACCCTTCGGAAACCATGCGGGTTCTCGCCATGGCTGTCTGTGCAAGCGCCATGTCCTTGAGGCTTTCGAAGCCGAAGGTCAGATAGTCGACTTCGGCTGGCTTGGGCCAGAGCCGCAACGTGGCGCCTGCCTTGATGCCCATTGCGCCGTTGTCGCCGAGGAACATGCCTGTGAGGTCGGGGCCGCCGAAACGGGTAAAGGGCTTGGTGCCCTTGCGTCCTCCGGAGCCTGTGGTGACGATCCGCCCATCGGCGAGAACCAACGTGATGCCGAGGACGCTTTCGGCCACCGTTCCGTTGAGTGCCGAACCAAAGAACGCGCTGTTTTGCGAGAGGGCACCGCCTACTGTGGCGCGAATGCCTGAAAGCGGCCCCCAGTATCCGGTCCGCAGGTTGGTCCCTTCAAGGGCCTCGTTGACCTCTTCCCACGTCACGCCTGCTTCAACCGTTATGTACATGTCGGTCGTGTTGACCTCGACGATGCGGTTCATGTTGCGCGCATCGATAACGATGGAGTCAGACCGCTCGGGCAGGTAGCCCTTGGTGTAGGACATGCCGCCGCCGCGCGGAACGACTGCGACGCCCGCCTCTGTTGCAAGGCATACGGCAGCGGAAAGTTCTTCGGCATTCGAAGGCATGACCACCGCAAGCGGCGCGATGCCCGGCTGCCAAAAGATATCGTTGGCATAGAAGAGCCGCGTCTCATGGTCCGCCTTCACGCGGTCTTCGCCCAGCGCCTGTTCAAGCGCGGCGATAACCATCAGGTCGTCGGTTCTGATGTGTTCACTGATCGACATGCCATCCTCCATTGCAGTCCACAATTCGAATAGGAGTTGCAAATGATCGTGTCAATCAGTACCATCAGGTTCACGATGTGAAACGGTATGTGCCAGTTCAAGGTTCGTTGCGGCCACAGTCGCGAGCCCGTTCAGCAAACATCTTCCCCCTTCCAAACAATCGATCGTGTCATAGAATGACATACGGGTCATGGATTGACAGCCTGCGCTGGCGATGTATAGGCTGCCCGACGTTGGTGGAGGCTGACAGGGAGGCACTTCTTCACGCATTGCGGAATGGACGAGACATGCCATCGTGGCATGGTGAGCCAAAGCCGCAGACGTTTCCCCGGAGAAACGATTGGCCATATCCATAAGGATGGTGGGCGGGTTCGTGCGCGCTCAGATCGGCCTGCGTGTTTGAGGTGACAGATTGCCAGCTTCCCGGCGGAAACGCCGATCGCCACCGCCCGAGAAGGGCGGCAGCCAAGTTGGAGGAAGTTGATGATCATGAAGACTGGAACTATGCGTCTTGGAGCAGCTCTCGCGGCTGCCGCATTCTCCCTGGCGGGCTCCGCCTGGGCCGATCCCGCCCCCGGTCAGTACAATATCGGGATTATCAGCGACGATACGGGTCCGCTGGCTGCAGCGGGCATCTCCTATCATCGCGGCGCCGATCTCGCCATCGAGGAGATCAACGCCAACGGCTTTGCCGGTGAGGGTGTAACGCTTAACCTCCTCGTCAAGGACAGCGCCACGGATGCGGCGCGCGCCGTCCAGGCGATGACTCAGTTCGCGGCCGACCGTACCGTGCTGGCAACTACCTGCTGCATCATCACGCCCATCGCGGGCGCCCTGTCGCCGATCGCCATGAACAACAACCTGCCGCTGGTCATCTACGGGGCCACCCGCGAAGGCCTGCCTCAGGAGCCGTATGTCACCTCGGTCGTGGCGTTGCCTGGGCCGCAGGAGGTGATGATGTCGGAACGTCTGGCTAGCGAGCTGAAGCCCAAGCGCGTCGCCTACTATACAACGGGTGACAACGACATCTTCCTGGCCCGCGCGCACGCCGTTAAGGCTGTGTTCGAGGAGGCCGGTGCCGAAACGGTCGCCGAGATTTCGACGCTGGCCAACGACACCGACTTCACTGGTCCTGCAACGCAGGGCATGGGCACCAATCCCGACGTCATCATGGTAATGACGACGCAGCAGCCTGCCGTGGGTATCATTTCGGCGTTGCGCCAGCGCGGCTACGAGGGTCTGATCGGGACGTCGGAGGTGATCTCCCCGCCGGCCATTTACCAGAAGTCTGGTGATCTTATTGAAGGTATTCCCTTTGCGCTGTCGTTCCAGCCCGGCCTGTCGGACAGCCCTGAGGCGACGACCTTCATCGAGGCTTATCAGGCCAAGTATAACGAGCTTCCGGACGTCTACTCCGCCCAGGGTTACACCGCGATCCACTACATCGCTCAGGGCATGAAGGCGATCGACGGCGAACCCACCCGCGAGAAGCTGGCCGAGGAAATGTGGAAGATCACCTCGATCGATCACAACCTGTATGGCGGTCAGGAAATCGTCAACGGACAGGCCCAGATTCCGGAGACGTTGATCGTCAACTGGAACAGCGACGGCGAAGTCGCCCTCTGGGAGAACCAGTAACATGCAACTGTTCCTCGAGCAGCTTGTAAACGGGATTGCGCTCGGTTCGCTGTATGGTCTGTTCGGCATAGGGTTCGGGCTGGTTTTCGCCACGCTTGGGATTCTGAACACGGCCCACGGCGCTTATGCCAGCTGGGCCGCCATCATCGGCTACTTCGCCGTGGTATGGTATGATGTGTCTTTTCCGGTCGCGATCGCCGTCGGTGTCATCGGTGGCGGCGTGCTGGCAATACTCGTCGATCAGATCGGTTTTCAGCCGCTCAGGAACAGAAAGACGGGCATGCTGGGGGCATTGATCACCAGCATCGCCTTTCTCATCATATTGGACAGCCTTGCGGGCATGGCGACAAACCATCAAAGCTGGGCTTTCCCGTCACGGACCTATCCGCGCGGTATGCTCGATCTGGGCTTCATGCGCATTCCGTACATGCAGCTGATCATCATCGGCGCGATGGTGTTTTGTGCCGCCGGCATCTATTTGCTTATACAGAAGACACGGATCGGCGCGGCCATGCGCGCCGTCGGCTGGAATGCCGAAGCTGCTTCGCTCGGCGGCGTCAACGCCCGCATGGTCATCCTACTGACAGCCTTCCTCGCCGGTGCGACATCCGGCCTGGCAGGCGTTCTCGGCGGAGCCGCGACCTCCAACATCTCCTACATGCTCGGCGAGGGGCTCTTGCTCAAGGGCTTCGCGGCAGTGGTGGTGGGCGGCTACGACGACGTCCGCGGAACCGTGCTGGCCGGCATCCTGCTCGGCATTTGCGAAGTGTTCATTGCGCAATACCTGTCGACCACGTTCCGCGACGGCTTCACCTACATCCTGCTGCTCACCTTCCTCGTGATGCGGCCCCGCGGCATCTTCGGCAGCGGCAACTTTATGAGAGCCTGACGATGGAAGCCATTCTGGATTTCTGGGCAGCGTATTCTGCCACCATAGCCTTCGGCCTTGTAAACTCGTTCATCGCGTTGAGCTGTTATGCCGTGCTTTCGGCTGGCGTTCTCAGTTTCACAACGGTGATGTTCGCAGCGGTCGGCGGCTTCGTCGCCGCACAGATGATCGGCATGTTTGCCCTTCCTCCGCTGGTTGCCTTCCTGTTTGCAGGCGTTGCCGGAGGCGTGGCGGCTGCGGTCATTGCGGTCATATTCCTTCGTCTTGAAACGCACTGGATGGCACTCGCCAGCCTTGCGCTTGTGCTGATCACACGTGTCGTGGTGCTCAACACGCCGACCCTTACCGGCGGTGTCCAGGGCATGCTCGTTCCCGTCCGCGTGAGTGTCCTTGAACTTTTCCTCGCGCTCGCGGTCACGGCGTTCGTATTCTACCGGATGCACAATTCCTGGTACGGGCTGGTGTCGCGGGCGGTGCGGGAGGACCCATCGGTGGCATCCACCATGGGGATCAGCACCTATCGCGTTCAGTTCATCGCGTTCCTCATCAGCGGCGCTGTGGGGGGCATTGGCGGTGCCGCGCTCGCGACAACGCTTCAGTTTATCTCGGCCGACACCTACTTCCTGGCACTCGCTTTCACCATGATCGCGTCGACCGTCCTCGGCGGCTCGTTCCACTGGTTCGGCCCGATTGTCGGCGCTTTCGTGTTCACTGCTCTGCCAACCACGATGCAGGCGGTTCTGCCGGAAATCCAGGACGTCGCAAAAGGGGTCGTGCTGCTCGTCATCATGATTCTTCTGCCTCGTGGCCTGGTCGATCCCCGGGTACTCAAGCTGCGCCTGTCGCGCAGCCCAAAAACCGCGGAGCAGCCTGATGCATGATACGCCGACACTGCTGCAACTGCGTGCCGTCGCCAAACATTTCGGCGGGGTCGCCGCCGTCGGAGGACTATCGACCACCGTACGCAAGGGCACTGTCCACGGGCTGATCGGCCCCAATGGTGCAGGCAAGACCACGGTGATCAACTTGATCACCGGACTCTTCCACCCCACCGACGGAGAAATCCTGTTCGACGGCCACAATCTCGAAGCGAAACCGCCGCATGAAATCGCGGCCCTGGGCATCAGCCGTACGTATCAGAACGTACGCCTGTTCAGCGGCATGTCAGCGCTTGAGCAAGTGCTGACAGGCTGTTTCCTCAAACGCGGTTCCAGCTTGTTCGCCTCTTTCGCAGGCCTGCCGGCCGCGCGGAGAAACTGGGAAGAGGCGAGAGCAAAATCGCTGTTGCTTCTCGCTCGGGTGGGCATGGCAGGCAAGGCTGACGTTCTGGCCGAAACGCTATCCTACGGCGAGCAGAGGCGTATCGAGATAGCGCGCGCGCTTGGCTCGGACCCCAAGCTTCTTCTGCTCGATGAGCCCACCGCCGGCATGAACCATGCCGAGAGCCAGGCAATAGGCCAGCTCGTGCATGAACTGCGCGATAGCGGCCTCACCATCCTCATGGTGGAACACAATATGGGGCTGGTCACTGAATTCTGTGACAGCTGCACGGTCATGAATTTCGGCAAGCTTCTCGCAGAGGGCACTCCTCGGAGCTGCATCGACGACCCTGAAGTGCAGGCTGCTTATTTTGGACGGAAGAACGATGCTAAACGTATCCAACCTGTCGGCTAGCTATGGCGCGATCCGCGCGGTCAAAGGCATCAGCCTGAAGGTCGGGCAGGGTTCTCTCTGCGTTGTCCTTGGTTCAAACGGTGCCGGAAAATCGACCACCCTGCGTAGCATCGCGGGGCTCCATCGGCCTGTCGAGGGATCGATAACGCTTCAGGACCGGGAAATCTCGCGTCTCAAGATTCACCAGGTCGTTCGTCATGGTCTTGCCCTTGTGCCGGAAGGCCGAATGGTCGTGGCGCCTCTGACGGTAGAGGAGAACCTGGATCTCAGCGGATTTGCCGGCCGCGGCAGCGATCGCAGCGACCGTGAGCGTGTCTACGAATTGTTTCCCCGTCTCAAGGAGCGGCGACAGCAGAAAGCGGGTCTCCTGTCGGGCGGAGAGCAGCAGATGCTCGCCATCGGCCGCGCACTCATGACCCAGCCTCAGGTTCTGGTTCTTGACGAGCCGTCCATGGGCCTCGCGCCATCGATCGTGGATCTCGTGTTCGACGCCATCGTGGCGCTTCACAAGCAGGGTCAGTCGATCCTGCTGGTGGAGCAAAACGCGGCGATTGCCCTGTCGGTCTGCGATTATGGTTATGTGATGCGGCGGGGCGAGATCGTGGTGGAGGGCACTGCCGAAATGCTTCGGGAAAGCCCCGAGGTTATGAAGGCCTATCTCTCCTGAGCCAGTCGGTCGCTAGGGTCTCGACCTTACCGGCTCTCACATCGGCCAAGCGGAGGGTTTGGCGTGAAGACACGCATTACGCAACTATTCGGCATCCGCCATCCGATCATCCAGGGCGGAATGCACATGGTCGGCTACGCCGAACTTGCCGCCGCTGTGTCAAATGCCGGCGGGCTCGGTATCATTACTGGCCTTACCCA
The DNA here is from genome assembly GCF_008180155.1 of Neoaquamicrobium microcysteis. Classification (GTDB taxonomy): domain Bacteria; phylum Pseudomonadota; class Alphaproteobacteria; order Rhizobiales; family Rhizobiaceae; genus Aerobium; species Aerobium microcysteis. Next base: position 100,777 of record NZ_VSZS01000066.1, read on the forward strand.
GAAGACACCGGACAACCTCGCCCGTGAAATCGCCCGCTGCCGCGAGATGACTGACGCGCCTTTCGGCGTCAATCTCACCTTCTTGCCTATGGTCTCATCGCCCGACTATCCGGGCTTGGTAGATGCGATCATTCGCGGCGGCATCAAGATTGTCGAGACGGCCGGCAACAATCCTCAGCAATACCTGCCGGCGTTGAAGGAGGCGGGTATCAAGGTGATCCACAAGTGCACCTCCGTCAGACATGCGCTCAAGGCCCAGTCGATTGGTTGCGACGCGCTGTCGATCGACGGCTTCGAATGCGGTGGTCATCCGGGCGAGGACGACATTCCGAACATGATCCTGCTGCCGCGCGCCGCCGACGCCTTGGAAGTGCCGTTCGTCGCGTCTGGTGGCATGGCCGACGGCCGGTCGCTGGTGGCCGCGCTGGCTCTTGGCGCGGATGGCGTGAACATGGGAACGCGTTTTCTCGCGACACGGGAGGCGCCCGTCCATGAAAACGTCAAGGCGGCGATCGTCGCTGCCAGCGAGCGCGACACGCGTCTGATCATGAGACCGTTGAGAAATACCGAGCGCGTTCTCGTCAATTCTGCGGTTGAGCGTATCCTGGAGATGGAACAGGCGCGGGGCCGGGACCTGCGTTTCGAGGATATCGCAGACGAGGTGTCTGGCGTCTATGGGGCCGTCATGAAGGAGGGCAAGCCCGATATCGGCGCATGGTCCTGTGGCATGGTTGCAGGCCTTATCGACGACGTGCCCAGCGTGAGTGACTTGATCGCCCGCATCATGTCGCAGGCCGACGCCATCATTCGAGATCGTCTTGCCGCTATGGTGCCATGATGCCGGGGTTGTTCGATACCGTCGTTACGGAAGTGGATGGCGTGCTGTGCGGACCTGCTCGACAGCCGCGTCAGATGCTGTCCGACCAGAGTTATGCAGGCCACGCCTCTATCCACGACGACGCGACGGCGCGGAAACTCGGATTTCAGGGCGGCACCATCGAAGGGCCGACACACTTCTCTCAGTTCGCACCCCTTTGTTGCAGCATCTGGGGTGAGCAGTGGCTCGCAACGGGCTGCATCTCGGTTCACTATCGAGCGCCGTCTTTCGATGGCGAGGACGTCATTGCGTGGTTGCGCCGGCCGGGCATCGACGAACGGCAGGCCCAAATATGGATGACCAAGACAGACGGTGTCGAGGTCTTGCGCGGCACCGTCTCCATGGAACCAAGTGCAGCGCAGACCGCACTGGAGGAGAGGATGGCGGGACTGGTTCTCTTGCAGGATGCCGTCATCCTGCGTGACGTGAGCGTGGGCACAAAGGTTCCCAGAGTTGCGGTGAGGATGGCCCCCGGCGCACGAATGGGCTTGCTCTATCCATTCTCGCTCGCCGATAAGTTACGCGTCATTACGGAGCCCTCGCCAGCCTATTCAGACGATCACAACCCCTGGGGCAGGCGGATTGTGCCGATGGAGATGATAAGCGTGCTGATGCAGCACACATGGGACGATACGCTGATCGGTGTGCGCGGGCCCGCCGTCGGGCTGTTCGCGGATCAGGAAATTCGTCTGCTCGGAGGGCCCGTTTTCGTCGATGTTCCTTATGAGGTCGAGCGAGAAGTGGTTTTTCTCAGTGGCAGCCCCCGCACTGAAAGCGTCTGGGTGCGCACGATGCTTTACGAAGCGGGCGGCACGAAGCCAGTAGCGCAGATGCTGCTCAATTGTGCGATCATGAAGGAAACTTACGCCGGCTATGAAGCCGAGCGTGAGGCGCTCTATCGACGATGAATACGTCATCGCCAGCTTGGGAACGGCGATAGGAGACAAGAGGCGGTCATCGGCCGCCTCTTCTCTCTGTCATTGCAAACGTTCAGGCCGCGTCACGACCGGGAGAGTCTTCAAGATATTTCAGCTGTAGCCGCTCGATCTCCTCGAAACCGATCAGGCTGACGAATTCGTGGTGCACCATGCGCTTGTGCGGCAGGTTGCGCGAGTGCTTGTCTTTGACGAGCTGCGCAAGGTTTTCCTGAAGAACCTGCGCGACGCTCATCAGGGGAACGAGCGGGAACGTTGCAAGGCCGGCCACGCTCTCGATGTCGACTGGAGCCAGTTCCTGCTCCAGCCAACCCAGAACCTGAAGCGAGAGCGGGACGCCGGCTTCCTGACGCAACGCCCTGAGCGCATCGAGATTACGAAACGTGTTGCTGATCGGCTGAACGACGTCCGCTCCCGCCGCCACATAGGCCTTGGCACGCGCTATAGCCTCGGGCACGGAAGACGCATCGGTGCGGGCTACAATGAGCATATTGGGGTTGCAACGGGCTTCGACCGCGGCTTCGATCTTGCGTGCAGCCTCCTCCATTGGAATGGTCTCCACACCGGAAACGCAGATCGGGCAGCGCTTGGGTGCTACCTGATCTTCCATGATGACTGCCGCTGTGCCCGCGTTCTCGAACTCCCGGACAGAACGCATGACGTTGATTGCATTGCCGTAGCCGGTGTCGATATCGGCGACCACCGGGAGATCGACTGCATTGACGACGTTACGCACTACGCCGACATTCTCCGTAAGCGTATAGAGTTCGGCATCGGGCATGCCTAGCAGCGATGCTGACACGCCAAATCCGCTGGTCATGATGGCCTCGAAACCTGCGCGTTCGATCATCTTGGCGGAGAAGGCGTCGTATGCGCCGCCCATCCATACGGTTTTCTGGGCGAGTACACGTTCACGGAATTCGGGGCTTGGGCCACGATGCATCATCTTTAACTCCCTTCCTGCTGCTGACCGTTCTTGCCGGCAGCCTCGCGTTGCTTGATGTAACCGACCAGTCCACCGGCGGAGAGCGTTCCCCGGTCGGCATCCGAGAGAGGCTCGATCGGCAGCGACGTACCTTTGGTAAGGTTGCGAACCTCGTTGGCGTCGTAATCGACCTCAATCTCGTCCCAACGTTCGACCATGCCCAAAATGCCCGGGCATGTGGCCTGCGGGAAACCCATGTTGATCTCACCGCGCCAATATCCGGGCGAGAAGGATTCGCAGACGACACCTGCAATGCCCATGTGGCGCATTGCGCGCATCGGCGGATAATGTGGATGGCCATAGCCGAAATTATGGTTGCCGACGAGGATGTCGCCCGGCTTCACCTTGTTGCGGAAGTCAGGGTCGTAAGCCTCCATCGCCACCGCCGCCAACTCCTCGATGTCGGTGATCTTGATGTTCTTGACGCCGACGATCTGGTCGATGTCGAAGTCGATTTCATCGAAGATGAATGCAACCCGGCCGCGGAGTGTTTTCAATGTCATCGCATGTACTTTCTGGGATCTGCGATCTTTCCCTCGATCGCCGATGCGGCGACGGTGGCAGCGCTGCACAGATAGATCTCTGAGTCGGGACTGCCCATGCGCCCTTTGACATTAAGCGTTCCCGTGGAGACGGCGCGCTGCTTGACTGTCATGGTGCCCATTCGCCCGAAGCAATAATCGCATGTCGGGGCCGAGACGAACGCGCCTGCTTCGGCCAGGATGGAGATGAGGCCTTCACGGCCGGCGGCGGCCATGATTTCCTGGCTGGTGGGAACCACATTCAGCTGGAAGCCGGGGGCGACTTGGCGCCCTTCTAGGATTTGCGCAGCAACCCGCAGGTCTTCGATGCGTCCCGATGCACATGAGCCAAGGTAGCCGACATTGAGCTCCAGTCCGAGATAGTCGGTGAGGTTGCGTGAATTCGCGGGAGTAGGGGGAATGACGATCAGCGGCTCAAGCTGGTCGAGGTCAATCTCATAAACCGCAGAATACTCTGCGTCGGGATCGCTGTAGAACGGCTCGATCTTCTTCCTGGCGCGAGGCAGGGCGTAGGCCAGGCGTTCTTCGTCGGGATTGACGATTGCAGTGATCGCGCCGGTGAACATTGCGAGCCCGGTAATGGTCTGGAGACCTTCCGTGGATAGCTGCGAAAGTGCTGGGCCACCAAGCTCCAGAACCTGGAAGCGGCAGGAGGCAGGTCCCATTACGCGTACCAGATGATGGAACACGTCGCGTGCCATGACGCCCCTGCCCAGCGTGCCGACCAGATTCACTCGAACCGTCTTGGGCACCTTTATCGAAATGCGCTCGCGCACCAATGCCTCGAGCAGGCTGTGGCGAATACCCATTGCCAGTGTTCCGAAGGTGCCGAGTTGGCTGATATGGCCGTCGAAATGGACCACGAATGCACCCGGCACGGCATAGCCGACTTCGGAGGCGACCTGGTGGCCGATGCCCTTGCGCTCGTAGAGCGGGACGTTGTTTTCCGCACACCAGTTGCGGGTGATGATGTGAAGTTCTTCCTCTTTCGGCGTCGCGGCGGGCACCATGTGATCGATGAACATCGCGTAGCGGTCTGGCTCTGCAACTCGGTCGATGCCGAACTCCTCTTTCATCTGTCTGAAATACACGTCGGTATATCCGGGGAAGTCGTAGGCGATGACATAGTCGGGCTTTGCCATTACCTCGTCGCCGGCCTTGACGTGGTCCTTGCCGGACACCCGAGCCAGTATCTTTTCCGCTATCGTGTAGCCCATGTCAGGTTCACCCAGTGTCGGCGGAAGGTTGCCTACCGCCTGTGTTCGTTGTTGCGGTTCGACTCATTCCGGCGTGACAGGCGAAAAGCCGTAGCCTCGGTCGGTGCGAAAAATCCGGCCAGCGTGAGGGGCGCCGAAATGCATCGGCATCAGGAGCGCGTCGTTGTCAGCGCAATAGTCGAGCAGTCTGCGCCTGGTGGTTTCCGCCAGATCGACATGTTCGCAAAAGCGGCTTGTCACTTGCGGCTCGTAAACCTGAACCGGATAGTGGACCACATCGGCCGATATCACGAAGTTGCCGCCTGCGGATTCGTATTTCACCATAAGCTGGTTGAGCGTATGGCCGGGCGCCTCCTCGACCGTCAGGCCAGGAACGATCTCGTCACCACTGTTCACGAATTCTGCTTTTCCCGCGGCCACGATCGGCAGGACGCTGTCTTCGATCACTGCCACGTTTTCCGGGAACAGGCTGGGGCCTTTTCCGTCGCCGGTCCAGTGCTCGTATTCCTTGCGGCCGAAAATGTAGCGGGCGTTGGGAAAGGCTGGAACCCACTGTCCATCGACCTTGCGCGTGTTCCAGCCAACGTGGTCGATATGCAGATGGGTACAGAAGACGATGTCTATATCTTCCGGATCAAACCCCGCAGCCGCAAGATTTTCCATGAATGGAAGATCCAGCATGTGAAAACGCTGGAATATCGGTAGCGCGCGGCTTTTGCCGTTACCCGAACACGTGTCGATGAGGATGTTTTTCCCGTCCAGCGTAACAAGCCAGGAGTGGATGCTGCTCCACGAGCGCCCACTCTGCGCGTCGAAGAAGGTTTTGCCTCCCGCGACCGGATGACGTTCGAACATCGCGGGCTCGAATTTTCGGAGCATGAATTCGGGCGGATAGCCGAGTTCCGACACTTCCTCAATTCGCCTGACTACCGCATCGCCTACCCTGAAATGCGCCACGAGCTCCTCCTTTTCCTCGTGAGGTCTAGGTCTAAGCCTTGGGCGATGAGCGTGTCAATATGCAATGATAGTGTCATACCGTGAAATACAAACGGCTATAGCAAGGCGCGACCATGTTATCTGGTGATTTATGGGTTATCTATTGACCCTGTCTGGATAGTTCCATAACGATACGACGTTTAGTGGCCGGGCAGGTGCTTCGGCATCGCGCCGAGCGGGAGCGAAACTCTGCTGGCGGCGACGGGAAGGAGCCTCATGACGATCAAGGGCAAGGCCTGCATTGCGGGCGTCTATGAACATCCGACGCGCCGCGCGGACGACATTTCACTGGCTGAACTCCATGCGGATGTAATTCGCGGTGCGCTAGACGATGCCGGCCTTTCTATCGGCGATGTGGACGGCTTTTTCTGCGACGGTGATGCCCCGGGCCTCGGTGCGTTGTCCATGCTGGACTATCTGGGAATGCGCGTGCGGCACGTCGAGGCTTCGGAGAGCGGCGGCGCTACCTACCTGTCACATGTCGCCCACGCCGCGCAGGCAATTGCGGCGGGCAAGCTGAACGTAGCCGTTATATCGATGGCTGGTCGCCCGCGCGCTGAGGCGGCTGCGGGCGGTGTTGCGCCCCGGCCGTTCCCCCCATCCACTCCCGACCTGCAGTTCGAGCTTCCCTATGGTGCGGAGTTGGTCAACGAATATGCGCTTGCCGCCATGCGCCATATGTACGAGTTCGGCACCACTGCCGAGCAGCTTGCATGGGTCAAGGTCGCCGCGTCGCAACATGCTCAGCACAATCCTCATGCGATGATGCCCAAGCCCGTGACGGTCGAAGACGTGTTGGCCTCGCCGATGATCGCCGATCCGCTGCATCGACTGGATTGCTGCATCGTCAGCGACGGGGGTGGCGCTGCAATCGTGGTACGGCCGGAGATCGCGCGTGATCTGAAGCGCAGATCCGTCACCGTGTTGGGTCACGGTGAGGCAGCCAAGCATCAGAATGGCGGCAGGATAGACCTTACCTACTCGGCAGCCGCGTGGGCCGGGGCGGATGCCTTCGCCGAAGCCGGTCTTAAGCCGCGGGACATCGACTATGCCTCGATCTACGACAGTTTCACCATCACGGTTATCACGCAGCTTGAGGATCTGGGCTTCTGCGCCAAGGGCGAGGGCGGTCGTTTCGTCGCCGACGGGGGGATCATATCGGGGGTGGGCCGGCTTCCGGTCAACACCGATGGCGGCGGTCTGTGCAACAATCACCCCGGCTATCGCGGCGGGATGACCAAGATTATCGAGGCGGTGCGCCAGCTTCGAGGCGAGGCCGCACAGGCGGTGCAGGTCAAGGATTGCCGGCTTGCGTTGGCGCAGGCGATGGGCGGGTCGCTTGGCACGCGCCATGCCGCTGCCACACTTATTCTGGAGGCGCAGTGATGGCGGACATACTCGGCGAACGTGTTGCGGCCAGCCCTGACCCCACAGTCGATACCAGAGCCTATTGGGAAGCGTCCAACGAAGGTCGCCTCCTGATCGGACGTTGCAAGTCGTGCGGCGAAAAGCATTTCTATCCGCGGACCCGATGCCCTCGATGTCTGGCTGCGGATACTGAGCTGGTGGAAGCTACAGGCAACGGAACCCTCTATTCCTACAGCGTCATGCGGAGAGCGAAAGTGCCCTACGCTGTCGCGTATGTCGCACTGGAGGAAGGTGTGACGATGATGACCAACATCGTCGGGTGTTCGCCTGACGATCTCAATATCGGCATGAAAGTCAAAGTCGATTTTCGGGTCAGCGAGAACGGCCAGAAGGTGCCGATGTTCCGGCCGGCGTGACCCCTTCCGGTTACGAAGAGGGTGACGATGGACTACGAGCAGATAATCTACGAGCGGGCGGACGGCATCCTTACGATCACGCTCAATCGCCCCGACCGAATGAACGCTTTCACCTATCGTATGCGCGATGAGTTGCTGGATGCCTTTGCAAGGGCGGAAGGCGACGACGAAATACAGTCGGTTATCATTACCGGGGCAGGGCGCTCTTTTTGCGCCGGTGCGGACCTTGCGGGTGGCGAAAGTTCGTTTGCCGGGGTGGATGCCGAATGGCGAGATGGAGGGGGGATGGTCGCTTTGGCGATGTATGCCTTCAACAAGCCTATCGTTGCGGCCTTCAACGGTGCCGCTGCAGGCATCGGTGCAACGCTGTGCCTGCCGGCGGATATTCGCATCGCTTCGGAGCACGCGAAGTTCGGTTTCGTCTTCACGCGGCGCGGCATCGTGCTCGAAAGCTGCGCTTCGTGGTTTTTGCCGCGCATCGTGGGCATTGAACAGGCTTTGCGATGGTCCTTGTCCGGCAGGGTCTTTTCCGCGGCGGAGGCGCTGGCAGGCCGGCTGATATCCGAGGTGGTGCCGCCAGGTGAACTTCTGCCCCGTGCGCGGGAAATCTGCGGCGACCTGACAGAGCAGACGAGTGCGGTCTCGGTCGCGCTCGTGCGGCAGATGCTGTGGCGGATGTCCGCCACAAGCCATCCCATGGAGGCGCATCGTGTCGAGTCGGCGATGTTTTCCGCCATGGGCTCATCGCCGGACGCCGCAGAAGGTGTCGCAGCTTTCCTTGAGAAGCGACCCGCCCGCTTTGCCATGCGGGCGTCATCCGATATGCCGGAAGCCTATCCGTGGTGGGAGGAGCCCCGCTTCACACCACTAAACGATACCTGACGGCGTCTCCGCTTACGCACCCCTGATGGCTGCGGCGGCTCCGCCTCTCTCCTCATCCTCCAGTACCCGGCGCAGAAGCTTGCCGGCAGCGCTGCGTGGAAGTTCGCTGCGCAGTTCCAGCCCTGTCGGCAGTTCATATCGACCGACCCGCTCCGAGAGGAAGGTACGCAAGGCGTCGAGCGTCATCGGCTTCGTCCCGGGCTTCATGGTGACGAAAGCCTTAACCGTCTGGCCGCGATAATCGTCCGGGACCCCGATCACCATAACCTCAGCGATGTCCGGATGTTCGTAGATCGCGTTTTCGATGTTGGTTGGATAGATGTTGAAACCACTTGAGATGATCAGGCTCTTCTTTCGGTCAACGAGATAGTAGAGGCCATCTTCGTCGCGATAGCCGATATCGCCGGTCAGAAAATAGCCGTCAACGAAAGCGGCGGCGTTTTCCTCCGGACGGTTCCAGTATCCGCGGCAGACATTTGGACCTCGTATCCGCAACTCGCCGGTCTCGTTGTCGCCCAGCACACGCGTCGACTCGTCGAGCGCGACCACCTCCAGCTCGATACCCGGTTGCGGTATGCCAATGATGCCTGGTTTCACCTGCGCTGACTGCGGAATGAGCGTACCGACAGGGGCTGCCTCCGTAAGTCCCCAGCCGCCGAGCAGCTTGCACCCGACCATGCGCTCGATCCGTTGTGCGATTTCTCCGGGAAGTGGTGCGCCCCCGGAAATACAGAACCGAAGCGAACTGAAATCACGGCTCTCTGCTCCGGGGTGACCCGAAACTGCAATCCACATCGTCGGAACTCCAGCAAAGATCGTTAGTCTTTCCTCCTCGATCTGGCTGATAACGGCTTCGACGTCGAAGCGTGGGTGCAGAAAGACGCAACATCCTTCGCGGAACTGGCGAAGAAGCAGAAAAAGCATGGCGAAGGAGTGAAAGAGGGGCAGGACGCCAAGGACGCGCTCTTCGCCGGGCTGTTCCGCCCGCACGTCCTTCCAGTGCACGGCAATGTCTATCGCTGCCGTCAGGTTGCCATGAGTCAACATAGCCGCCTTGGGGTGGCCGGTCGTACCGCCGGTGTATTGAAGCACCGCGATATCGTCGGTCGACGGCATCGGCCAGAACGCAGGATGCTGCGAAGCCATCAGTTCGTCGATTGGCGAGAATCGGCGGTCGTCCGGCAGCGGCGCTACCTCGTCGGTCCCTGCGCCCCATCGCTTTTCGCTCGCAACCCAGATGCGCTCCAGGCCCGACGCATCGGCTATGGCGGCGCAGTTTGCCAGCATGGCCGCCTGATCGGTCGTGATCAGCAGGTGCGCGCCGGTGTCGGACAGCTTGAAGCTCAGTTCGCGCGGGGCGTCCATAGGGCTCAGGCTGACCAGTCGCGCGCCGATGCGCATCAGCGCATAGAATACGATATAGTAGGAGGCAGTGTTCGGTAGGTACACGGCAACCGCATCGCCCTTTTTGACGCCGGCATGGAGCAACCCGGCCGCCAGGCTGACGGACTCCTGCCTGATCTCACCGAAGGAAAGGTGGTTGCCGCGATAGACCAGCGCCGTCTTGGTGCCGTAACGCGCCACGGCTTCGTCCATCATTGCCGGAATGGGTTTGGTCACGATCTCCACATCCCAACGGCAGGTCGAGGGATATGCCTTCTCCCAAGGATGTATTTTGCGAGCTGGGTTCTGCTGCTCTTCCGTCATCGTATCGTCTCCTGCGCCTTGATCGTCGAATGCGGTTCCCACGCCAAGGTGCGCCTTTCAGTGTTGCGCCGGATCGTCTTCCGCAAGGAGGTGAGGAGGCGCGTGCACGCTCAAACCTCCATCTACCGGGATGATGGCGCCCGTCACGTAGCCGCCGCCGTGACCACAGAGAAACAAGACGGTTGCGGCAATGTCTTGCGCCCGTCCGATCCTGCGAAGGGGGAGGACCGATGCGGCATGTTCACGGCCGGCATCTTTTTCGAGCGCGAACGACGTCATTTTCGTCTCGAAGGGACCGGGTGCGATGGCGTTGACGGTAATTCCGCGTGGGCCCAGCTCATTAGCCAGGATGCGAGTCAGATGATGGACCCCTGCCTTGGAGGCAGCATAGGAATAAGCGTCTCCACCACAGGGAATCATGCCCGCGCTTGAGCCGATGTTGATGACGCGTGAGGGGCCATGAGGTCCGGCTGAAGCCTCCAGCATCGGTACGAGATCGCGCGTCAGCGAAAAAAGACCCGTAAGGTTTGTCGCCAGAACCTTCGACCAGCCTCCCCATGGAAACGCCTCCAAACGCGCGCCCCAGGTGGTTCCTGCATTGTTGATCAGGATATCGAGACGTTCGCAGCGTTGTTCTATCGAGTTGGTAAGCCGCCGCACTCCGTCTTCGTTCGATATGTCGCCTTCCATAGCTTCGCACGAACCAAAGGCGCTCAGTTCTGCGGCGGTCTGCTCACATGCGGCAAGCTTTCTGGATGCAAGGATAACCCGTGCGCCGCTGCGCACTAGCGCTTCGGCGGCATGGCGACCCAGTCCCGTCGCACCTCCGGTGATGAGCGCGGTGCGACCCCGTGAGGAGAACAGCGCGTCAGCGTCCATTAGTAGCCCAACTCGGAGGCGACTTTGTCGGCGTGGTATGTGTAACCGCCAAGCAACTCGGAGGAGAGCCTGGCCGCCTTCAGATAAAGCCCGACATCATGCTCTTCGGTCATGCCGATGCCGCCGTGCAACTGCAGGCATTCGGCAACGGCGTTGGACGCGACGTCGCTCGTCTTGGCCTTGGCAACGGCGACGTACAGCTTTGCCCGCGGATCGCCGGCGTCCAGCGCGATAGCGGCGCGCTGCGTCGCCGACCATGCGTCTTCCAGATCGCAGTGCATCTGCGCGAGCCGATGCTGAAGCGCCTGAAACGAGGCCAGCGACCTGTCGAACTGCTTGCGCTCGCGCAGATATTCCACAGTGCGCCCGAATATCTCCTCGACCGTGCCGCAGGTGTTGGCCGCAAGCCACACACACGCGACTTTAAACGCCATATCCAGCGCATCCTCGCCGAGGTCGACGCTGCCGGCCAGGGCGAAATTCTCGAAGTTGACAGCTGTCAACAGGCGGCCGTCGGCCATGCGCGTCGCAACTCTGGATACTTCCCCGGTCCCGACCGGCGCAAAAACGAGGGTCCTGCCATTCGGCGTCGCGGCCGCCACGAGGAGTGCATCGGCCGATGCCGTGTCCACCGCCCATTCAGCCTTGCCGCTAAGCTTGCCCTGCGGGGAAATCTGTACGGTCGGCTGGTCGTGATTTTCCAGCGCTAGGCCCACAATGCAGTCTCCCTGGGCGATGCGCGAAAGCCAGTCACGCGACAAGTCCCTTTTCCCGAACCTAGCCAGAGTGCAAGCGGCGACCGTCGCGCCCAGCAATGGCGATGTCACCAGCTTCCGGCCCAGTTCCCTCGCCGCCAAAGCGGCAGTCATCATGTCCAGGGCCGCGCCACCGAATTCCTCCGGGACGAGAACTCCACCGAGACCGGAATCGGTTACGTGTCGAAGCGTTTCTGGCCCGTAGGCAACCTTCGGTTCGGCGGCAAGGAGCTCGCGCGCAGTGCGCAAGGAGATCGCCGCGGCCATCTGTCTGGTGCTGCCCCGCACCATTTCCTGTTCGTTTGAAAGGATGAATGACATGTCAGGCCTTCGGGAGTTCGAGGATTTGCTTGGCGATGATTTCGAGCATGATCTCCGTCGTGCCACCTTCGATGGAATTACCCTTGCTGCGAAGCCAGCCTTTGCCGACCCCGCTCAGCGACGCGCCGTCGGCCCAGCCAAAAGCACCGGGACCTTCGAGAGAGACGAGAAGCTCCTGACGGCGCTTGTTCAACTCCGTACCTCCAAGCTTCAGAACCGCCGATCGCGCGCCAAGCGAGCCGCCGCTCTCCAGTTCCTCCAGATACCGCAGACGGGTCGCCTCAAACGCAAGGGTATTGACAGCGGCGCGCGCGATTTCGGCACGCAGGAGTTCGTCCGACAGCCGCCCGCCCGTCGCCGCCGCGGCTTTGGCTGCTGCCGCGTCGAGTTCTTCTGCATCGAAGAGATTGCTGCCGCCGCGCGCGATCATCTCACGCTCGTGGGTCAAGAGATACTTCGCAACATCCCAGCCCCGGTTAACGCTGCCGACGACGTTTCCTGCCGGCACCTCCACCTCGTCGAAGAAGGTCTCGCAAAACGGCGAACTGCCGGAAATCAGACGGATGGGCTTGGTAGAAACCCCCGGTGTCAGCATGTCGATCAGCAGGAATGTGATGCCAAGCTGCTTCTTTACGGCAGGATCGGTGCGCACGAGGCAGAAGATCCAATCGGCCTTGTCGGCATACGACGTCCAGATCTTCTGCCCGTTGACCACAAACTTGTCGCCATCCTGGCGCGCCGAGGTGCGCAGCGCGGCAAGATCCGACCCTGCGCCCGGTTCGGAATAGCCCTGGCACCAGCGGATCTCACCGCGAGCGATACGTGGCAGATGGAGACGCTTCTGTTCATCCGTGCCGAACGCCAGCAGCGCCGGTCCGATCATGGAGATGCCAAAACCCTCCAGGGGTGGGCGCGCCCCGAGCCGGTTCATCTCTTCGCGCAGGATCAGGCACTGCTCGGGTGTAAGGCCGGCGCCGCCATACTCTGCTGGCCAGTCGGGTACCGTCCAGCCTTTGGCAAGCATCAGTCGGAACCAGTCTTTCTGCTCGCGGCTCTCGAAAGACCAGTTACGGCCGCCCCAGCAGACCCCATCCTCGCCGCTCTGCGCGACCCGCATCGCGGCAGGACAGTTCGCCTCCAGCCATGTGCGCGTCTCAAGTCGAAAAGCTTCCAAGTCAGGCCTCCCTAAAAAATACTGCTTGGTATCATTTCTTTCTCGTGCAAGTCTAGATGCGCGTCGCGCGATGTTCTGAATTTTCACCGCGAGTTGTGGCTGGACGCGCGCCGTCGTCAGGCGACGATGCCGCGCACCGTGATGGATATGATGCTCGCCGCCAACGCCGCCAAATCGTCTGAAGATTGCCCACGGCGCGGACGGTACCAGAGCGCGGTGCTGTTGAGCGCTCCGAGCAGCGCCCTTGTGGTCAACGCAGGATCGACCGCGCGAAATACGTTCTGTTCCACGCCTTCGGCGATTACTTGCGTGAACATGTCTTCGTAACGGTCACGCTGGCGCAGAATCTGGGTTATGGCCGATCTCTGGGATACGGTCATGGCGCGGCGGCGATGCCTCTCCAGTCCATCCATCGTGACGACATGGTAGGGCAACGCCTGCATGACCAGCAGAGCATGGGCGCTGGCCATCGCCTCCAGCTGGGAAAGCGGATCCGCCGTCGCAACGTTGGCGGCGCGCACGGCATCTTCGGCCCGCTGCATACCCTCCTGCATCACGCCGATCAGCAGCGCTGCCTTGGACGGGTAGCTGTAATAGATCCGTCCCTTCGTGGAGCGTATCTGTTTGGCGACGGTGTCGATGGTTGTCGCCTCGTAGCCCGCGACCATGAAACATTGCGCGGCGGCATCGAGGATGCGAAGCCGGTTTTCTTCCGTGTTTGCGGCGTTGGCGCGGACTTTTGTCGACATGGATATGAGCACTAGCACGGTCGGTTCCGTGGGTGTAGCCGCGTGACGCGGCAATCCAACTATTTCGCTAGATGAAAGATATATCGACTGTTGACACGATATTGAGGCGCGTGGTTCATGCCTGCGTTCTTGTTTCGGGAGGTTTCATGCACAACTCGCATGTTAAAGGTCGCGTCGTTCGTATAGTCATGTCGAACCCGCCGGTGAACGCACTGAACCTCTCGGCGCGTCGTCACGTACTTTCAGGCATCGAGGCGGCCATGGCCGACGAAAGCGTCGTGGGGGTCGTGCTGCTCGGCGATGGCGGTCGGTTCTCCGGCGGCGCGGATGTACGGGAGTTCAACAAGCCGGACGCGCGCTCCTTCCCGTCCATCATAGACGTTGGCAAAGCGATACAGGCAAGCCCGAAACCGGTGGTAGCCGCAATAGATGGCGTGGCGCTTGGTGGGGGTCTCGAACTGGCAATGTTCTGCCATTTGCGCGTGGCATCGTCCAGCGCAAGGCTTGGTCTGCCCGAGGCTTCGTTGGGACTGTTGCCAGGTGCAGGGGGCACGCAACGCCTGCCTCGACTGGTCGGCGCGGAGAGGGCGATCGATTGGATGGTGCGCGCGAAGGTTGTCGGTGCGCACGATGCTTTGACGGTCGGCTTGATAGACGAGGTTGTCTCGTCCGACGTGGGCCAGGCGGCTGAAGCGTTGGTATGGCGTCATCTTGCTTCCGGAAACGCACTTCCTGTTGCGATCGACCGTGTCATTGAAGTGCCCGGCGATGCCGGCGAGTTCTTCGAGGCGTCCCGTGCCGCCGTACGCGCGATGAAGCGCGGACCCGCGCCTGAGGCGATCGTGGACTGCGTTGAGGCGGCGGCCACGATGCCGCATGACCGGGCGGCGGATGTGGAGCTGCAATCGTTTGATCGGTTGTCTCGTACGCCGGAATCATTGGCGTTGCGTCACCTGTTTTTCGCCGAGCGGGCGGCAGCGCGGATCGACGGACTGAATCCGGCGGTGAAGCCGCTCAATATCGGCGAGGTTGGGGTGCTCGGTGCCGGTACGATGGGAACGGGCATCGCAATGGCATTCGCCAACGCGGGCTATGATGTTTGGCTGACCGACACCAACCCTCAAGCCATGCAGCGCAGCCGCGCCGTTCGAGCCAAGGCCTACGAATCGGCGAAGAAGCGGGGTCGCATGTCGGTCGAGGCGGCCGACCAAGCATCCGGCCGGATTCGAGAGAGTTCCACTATCCATGATCTGGAGGGATGCGAACTGGTGATCGAGGCCGTCGTCGAGAAGCAGGATGTCAAGGAAGCCGCCCTCGGCCAGCTAGCTCGGCTTCTGGGTCCCCATGCGGTCATCGCGTCCAACACCTCCTACCTCAACATCGATGCGTTGGCTGCTTCCACCGGTCGTCCCCAGGATGTTCTGGGCCTCCACTTCTTTAGCCCCGCGCATGTCATGAAACTTGTCGAGGTGGTACGAGGCCGCGAAACCTCGGACCGTGTGCTTGCGACCGCCATGGACGTGGTGAAGCGGATCGGCAAAATGGGCGTGGTGGCCGGCGTTTGCGACGGTTTCATCGGCAACCGAATGGTCGATCAGTATTTCCTCAGTGCGAACGAACTGCTCATGGAGGGCGCGACGCCCAACCAAGTGGATGACGCCATCCGCGATTTCGGCTTCGCAATGGGGCCTTTCGCCATGTCGGACATGGCCGGCAACGACATTGGTTGGCTCTCGCGCAGGCGCAGAATTGCCGCCGATCCAGACTACCGTTTTCCCGCCATCGCAGATGCGATCTGCGAACGTGGGTGGCATGGACAGAAAGCCGGCAAGGGCTACTTCGTCTATGAAAATGGCAGCCGCGAGCCCGGGAAAAACGCTGAGTTTGAGGCGCTCTTGCGCGACCTGAGGGCGCAGGCCGGCATTGAGGCGCGGCGCTTCGAGCCTGCGGAAATCGTCGAGCGCTGCGTGTTCGCGCTGGTTAACGAGGGTGCCCGTATCCTCGAAGAAGTGATCGCCCAGCGCGCCTCCGACATAGATGTCGTCTACGTTCGAGGTTATGGCTTTCCTGACCTCAGGGGCGGGCCCATGCACTATGCCGAGTCGATCGGATTAGACCGCGTGTTGCGGGCGATAGAGGGCTATCGCGACGAAAGAGGAGACCAACGCTGGAGCCCCGCCCCACTACTGGTATCACGCGCCGCTGGCTCCGGTCGCTTCGACGCCTGACGCGATCATGGTCTCGTGACCATCAAGACCTACCCAGGACGTTCAGGCCACGGATCGCAAAGCGGCGCGCCAGCGGTGCCAGTTCGGTGGCATTCGATCCAGCTGCGTTGCCCTGCTTTGCCCGGTCAGCGATGCCGACGAATATGACGGCGAAGCGAAACAACGCAAAAGCCTTGTGAAATGGCAGCAGCTTTAGAGGCCGCATGCTTCCTTTCATGTACCGCGCTACGAATGTCTCCTCGCTTGGCAACCCCCGCTCGCCGAGGTCGATGCCGAGCAATCCGCCATACTCGTCGGTTGCCGTATTCCAGGCGATACAGCAATAGCCCAAGTCGGCTAGCGGATGACCGAGCGTAGCCAGTTCCCAGTCCAGGATCGCGACCACCTGTGGCTTCGTCGGGTGAAACAGCAAATTCCCGAGGCGGAAATCTCCGTGGGCGATGCTCAGTTCGCCGTCATCGGGCGGCATGGCGGCGACCAGCAGGTCTGCCAGTCTGTCGAGTTCGGGAATGGGGTCGCTGGTCGAGCCTCGCCATTGCTTTAGCCAGCGGTTCATCTGCCGCTCGAAATAATTGCCCTGGCGACCAAAATCGGAAAGGCCGACTTCGGCAGGTCTGACGGCGTGCATAAGCGCCATCGCGTCTGCTGCTGCCAGCCAGATTTCCATGCGTTCGTGAGCTGCGAGAGCCGCTAGGGAGGTGTCGTCGAAGACGCGCCCTTCGACCCGCTCCATAAGATAGAAAGGGGTGCCCAATACCGCAGCATCCGCGCTGAAGTGGAGCGGCTTCGGCACTGGTACCGGCGTCGGCCACAGCGCTTGCTGCACGCGAAACTCTCGATCGACCGCGTGAGCTCCGGGAAGGAGGGGGCCTGGCGGCTGCTTGCGCAGCACCATCCTGCGGTCGCCATGCGTGACGAAGTAGGTTGGGTTGGATTGGCCGCCGCTTGCCCTCTCGACCTTTAGGACATCGCGCGCCCCGAGCAGCGCGTCGAGATAGGCCCGCAGCGCTTCCAAGGGGAAATCAACCTGCGTCATTCGCCCGCCTGCCAGCTCCAGAAAGTACCGCCTTCCTTTTCAAGGAAGCGGTTGAGCACCATCTTGTGCACCTCGTCGGCGCCATCCACCAAGCGGGCCTGTCGGGCGTAGCGGTAAATCCATTCCAGGATGGTATCCTTCGAATAGCCTCGCGCACCGTTGAGCTGGATCGCCGTGTCGGCTGCCTGATGAAGAACGTTGGCCACTTGAACCTTAGCCATCGAGACCTCTTTGCGTGCGAACGATCCCTGATCGAGCGCCCATGCGGCCTTCATCACCAGCAGGCGCCCGATCTCGATCTTCATCGCGAGGTCGCCGAGCATGAGCTGAACGCTTTCACGATCCGCCAGCCGCTGGCCGAAACCTTCGCGCCGCGCCGCATAGTCAGTCGCAATTTCCACGCAGCGCTTGGACAGGCCCAGCCAGCGCATGCAATGCGTCAGCCGCGCCGGCCCGAGGCGGATCTGCGTGACCTTGAGCCCTTCGCCCTCACGGAGAAGTATCTCGCTGGCGGGTACCTCGAGTCCCTCGAAAACGAGCTCGCAATGACCGCCATGTTCCTCTGGGCCCATGATCTCGATGCGACGTTCGATGCGCCAACCCGGCTGGTCGCGGTCAAACATGAAAGCCGTAAGGCCCTTGCGCGGATCACTGGACGTGCGCGCCATGAGCACGAAGTGCTGTGCTTCCTCGGCGCCGGTAATGAACCATTTGCGCCCGGTGATGACATAGTGGTCGCCGCGCTTTTCCGCCTTGGTCATCGTCATCGAAGGGTCGGATCCCGAGCCCGGATGCGGTTCCGTCATGGCGAAGGCGGAACGAACTTTTCCCTCAACAATGGGCTTCAGCCAGCGCTCCTTCTGCGCGTCGGTTCCGACTGCTTCCAGCACCATCATGTTGCCATCGTCGGGCGCTGCGGAATTGAACACGGCGGGGCCGAAGATGGAGCGGTTCATCGCTTCGTAGCAAACGGCCATTCCAACCTTGCCGACGTCTTGCCCGCCGGTTTCCTTTTTCAACTGAAGGCACCACAGGCCTTCGGCGCGAGCCTTTGCGCGCACATGATCCAGCAGATCGACGCGAATGTTTTCATGTGCGTCGTAATTTGCCCCATCCGCCTCTAAGGGAAGGACATGGGTATCGACGAATGCCGCAATCCGACGACGAAAATCCTCGATCCGGGGCGATACGGTGTAGTCCATTTGGCGGGTCCTTACAGTGAAGAAACGAGATGGCCGCCGTCGGCGGCGAGGCTTGCGCCTGTAATGTACGACCCTGCATCGGAGGCTAGCAGCAGCAGTGCTCCGTCCAGTTCCCCTGCTTTTCCAAGCCGCCGCATCGGAATGCGCCTGACCATCGCCTCACCTGCCGGTGTGGCGAAGAAATCACGGTTGATATCGGTTTCGATGTAACCAGGGCAAAGCGCGTTTACGCGGATACCGAACCGCGCCCACTCCAGCGCCAGCGAGCGCGTCAGGTGAATAGCACCGGCTTTGGACGCTGCGTAAGCCGACAGGCTGCCGGCCGTACGAAACCCGATGATCGATGCGATGTTTACGATCGCACCTCCACGCGATCTCTCGCGCATGTGTCGCGCCGCTGCCTGCGCGACCATGAACACGCCCTTGAGATTGGTGTCGATGACGCTGTCCCATTCGCCCTCAGACAGTTCCATCGCCGTAGCCGAGCCGGAAATACCTGCATTGTTGACGACTATGTCGAGCGGGGCGGGGAGTTCGTTGAAGGCAGCGTCCACGGATGCCTTGCTGGAAACGTCGAGGGTTACGATATCCGCCTTTCCTGCGTTGCCGATGATCTCGTCTCGCAATTGCTGCAACGCTTCGCGTCGGCGAGCACCCAGGACGACATGGACGCCGCGCCCGGCCAGCAGGCGGGCGAAATGCGCTCCCAGCCCCGAGGAGGCACCCGTGACCAGCGCGCATTTGCCCGAAAGATCCTCAAACATCGCATTCCTCAACAAAATATCGATCGAGCGCTCGATATTTTTCTCGCGCTTCGCACGGAAGGTGTCAAGTGTTATCAGCGAAGGTGACGGGCACACGGACAGGCCGGGAGATCATTGATGGGAACGCAGATCGCGCTGAAGGACTACGGCGATTTTTCCATGGAGGGATTGTGCGCGGCCATCCTTGTCAAGCATCAGGATGCCGTACGCGTGCGCAATCCACGGATCGCCGTCGCCAAGCTCGCGAAGATAGTTGACACCATTCTGACCCTGTCGAACAGGCAGGGGTTTCATGCCACTTCGCTACGCGAGATTTCCACCGCCTCGGGTGTCAGCATGGGCGGGCTCTACGCCTATTTCGATAGCAAGGACACATTATTGATGATGATACTGGGGCAAGTGTCCTCGTCAGTGCATGAGGTGTTTGCCGCTGCGCCTGTAGAGGTTAGGCTTGATCCCGCAAGTCATTTGAAGTGGCTGGTCACTGCGCATGTGATGCTGACTGAAACGATGCTTCCCTGGTTCGCATTCGCCTTCATGGAGGCCAAGTCCTTCCCAAAGGAGGGGCGCAGAGCAGCAGTGGCCAGCGAGGAAGCGATCGAGCACATGTTCACGCAAGTGCTCGAGGCGGGCGCGAAGGAGGGCCGTTTCGTCACCGACGATCCTCGTTTCGTCGCCGCCCTCATCAAGCCGATGTTGCAGGATTGGTACGTAAAGCGGGCTAAGTGGCGTCGTCGTGGCCTTTCCGCCAGCGACTATGCGCAAAAACTTTGCGCCTTCCTGGACGCAGCCGTTGGAAAACCCGGCCGACCTGGCGACTGAAAGCAAGCTCTTCTGTAGGCCGCATCGTCGTCGATCTTGGTTATGGCTGGGAACACCCCCTGATCGAACTGGTCGGCAAGAGAGGGGTACAGGTGATGTGACCTCAAGAATCCAATGTCGAGGTCACATGTCGATCTGGTGGTAGCCCAGCGCTTCCTCGAGTTCTTCCTGTTCGTAGCCGAAATGCGAGACGACGAAGCGCTCCAGCGCCTCGAAGGCTTCGCGCAGCGGTGCGAAGGTCGTGGGGCCCGGCTCGTTCATGGCATCGACGGCTGCTTCCTCCATCCGCTCGATGAGCTGGTGGATGATCTCGTGCTCGGCCATCAGCCGCTCCACCACCTTGCGCAGGCCCTCGCTGCCCTGCTCGGCGAGCGCGGGGAAGATGTAGCGGTCCTCGATCGTGTGGTGTGCGGTCAGCATTCCGCATTCCTGCCCGCAGATGTTGCCGAAGGCGCGATAATTGTGCCGCATGTCGAGCGCCGAGAGCGCCTGTCCCAGCTCTTCGCCTGCGCCCTTCTCGCCCGCCGCCACATGCTCCATCGCCTGGCGAACCTGGCCCATCTGGCGCAGGTGCATCTCGTGGATCATGGCGAGCCGTCGGCCCTGCAGGCGCTGTGCGTGGGTCGCGCCTTCGATCCGGGGCGCCTTGGGGCGCGTGCTGTCGTCCAGCAGGTTGATGGTGATTGTCATGGGAGGGCAGTATCCATTGGTAACTACCCGATAGTTAATGTGGCCTGCGATTTATGCAAGTGCGCGTGCGGGCGTCTTTCGGCGATGTCGCCTTTGTCTTTCCACGCCAACGGGTTAGTCTTCGCATTTGATGCAACCGGAAACCCGGACGAGGTGACATGCCCCTGATGCGGAAGGGTGCGATCATGGCGGGTGGTCTTGCGACCGCGCTTGCCGCAGGGCAGGCGCCGGAATTTGCCCAGCAATATCGCCAACGGCTCGGCGGAGCGATCGAGGAGATGCAGGCCGTCGTCTCGCGCTTCGACGAGGATGCCGCGCGCAATGGGTTGAACAGGGAGGAGGCGCTGTCGCGTTACGGCCAGTCGCTGGATGCCTTCCTGCAGGACCGGGGTATCTCCATGCGCGAGGCCATAGCGCGTCATGAAAGCCTCTGGTCGCAGGCGGTTCGCATGGGCACCCTGCCGCCGATTGCGCGGCCTCTCGCTCTGGCCCGCGACTACGACCGTCGCCTGATGGAAGGCGCATGGCGCGATTTCGAGCCGGCGCTGCCCATCACGCCGCACGGGCTGGCATGGGCAGCAGCCGGGTTCGGCGTCGGCGCGGCGCTGGTTGCGCTGCTTTCGCGGTTGCTTGGCCTCGGGCCGCGCAAGCGCCGGCCCGCATCCCGGCAATACCGGTAAGCTGACCTACCGTTCAGCCAGTGCCGGCTCGCCCTTGCGCTCGCGGATCAGGTTGGCGAAGCGGCGGAACAGGTAGTGCGAATCCTGCGGGCCGGGCGAGGCTTCGGGATGGTGCTGCACGGAGAAGACCGGCTTGCCGGCCAGCGCGATGCCGCAGTTGGACCCGTCGAACAGCGAAACGTGAGTCTCTTCAACGCCTTCCGGCAGGGACTTCGAATCCACCGCGAAGCCGTGGTTCATCGATACGATCTCCACCTTGCCGGTGGTGTGGTCCTTCACCGGGTGGTTGGCGCCGTGGTGGCCCTGATGCATCTTTTCCGTCTTCGCGCCGACGGCCAGCGCCAGCATCTGGTGGCCGAGGCAGATGCCGAAGACCGGCAGGTCGGCCTTCAGCAGGTCCTTGATGACGGGCACGGCATAGTCGCCCGTTGCGGCCGGATCGCCGGGGCCGTTCGACAGGAACACGCCGTCCGGCTTCATCGCCAGAATGTCCTCGGCGGCCGTCTTGGCGGGCACCACCGTCACCTTGGCGTCGAGGCCAGCCAGCAGGCGCAGGATGTTGCGCTTGACCCCGTAGTCGATGGCCACCACGTGCATGGAGGGCTCGGCCCGCTCGCCATAGCCTTCGTTCCAGACCCACGGCGTCTCGGACCAGACCGACGACTGGCCGGAGGTGACGTCCTTCGCAAGGTCGAGTCCCACGAGGCCCGACCAGGCCTGCGCCTCCTTCGTCAGCGCCTCGATGTCGAACACCCCGTCAGGCGAATGCGCGATCACGGCGTTCGGCGCACCCTTTTCGCGGATGAGGGAGGTGAGCGCGCGGGTGTCGATGCCGCTCATGGCGATGATGCCGCGCCGCTTGAGCCATTCGCCCAGCGTTTCGGCAGAGCGGTAGCTCGAGGGCGATGTGATGTCGGCCTTGAAGATCGCGCCCACCGCGCCCGCTCGCGCCGCCGGGTTCAGGTCTTCGATGTCTTCTGCGTTGGCGCCGATATTGCCGATGTGCGGGAAGGTGAAGGTGACGATCTGGCCGGCATAGGACGGATCGGTCAGGATTTCCTGATAGCCCGTCAGCGCCGTATTGAAGCAGACCTCGGCGACGACGCGGCCGGTCGCGCCCAGCCCGAAACCTTCGATGACGGTGCCGTCAGCCAGCACCAGCACGGCGGTGGCTTTTCTCTTCGTCCAGGGGGCGGTCGCTTCGTTCGTCGTCATGGCCGTTCTCCATTCATGAGAGGCCGCGCTTGAAATCGTCCCGCAGCCGGGACATATCGCGCAGGCATATGCGCGGCGGGGTGCCGTGAGCCTCTGTCGCGCATTGATATAGTATCGGCCGGTCCATAGGCGAAGGGCCGTGCGCGGTCAATGACCGGTAGCCGCCGGAACGCGAAAGAGAAGGGGACGAGGTGATGCGGGCCAAGATCGCACTGAAGCTCAAGGAAGCTCAGAAGAACCAGGACAAGGAGCGGATATCGACCCTGCGGCTGATAAACGCCGCGATCCAGGATCGCGACATCGCCAATCGCGGCGCGGGCAAGGACCCTGTCAGCGACGAGGATATCCTGCAGATCCTCACCAAGATGGTGAAGCAGCGCGAGGAATCGGCCAAGGCGTTTGAAGATGGCGGCCGCGCCGAACTCGCCGCCAAGGAGCGCTCGGAAATCGGCATCATCAAGGAATTCCTGCCGAGCCAGATGGACGATGCCGCAGTGCGCGGCGCGATCGGCGAGGCGATCAGGGAAACCGGCGCCGAGGGCGTGCGAGACATGGGCAAGGTGATGGCGGTGCTGAAAGAGCGCTATCCGGGCCGCATCGATTTTTCTAAGGCGAGCGCCACGGTCAAGGAAATGCTGGCATAGCGCCCGACAGGCGGCGCGGTAAATGCGCCGCCACCTGTTGCCTCACTCCGCAGCTTTCAGTCGCGTGCCCCCCAGCAGGCCCTGTTCCTCCAGCACCGGATAGGCGATTGAGGCCAGCAGCGAGTTGATCTGCTTGAGGTCGCGGATCGTGTCGAGATGCAGGGTGCTGGTTTCGAGGCTCTTCTTGGCGCCTTCGCGCAGCCGCTCGAAATGGCGCTGGCTCGTTTCGCGTTCGATGTCGCGCATCCTGTCCTTCTCGCGAACCAGTTGCAACGCGGTGGACGAATCGCGCGAGATCAGCACGTTGAAGGCCAGCCTTGCATTGGACAGCACGGATGCGTGCAGGTTCGACAGTTCGCGCCAGCCCTCCGGGGTAAAGGTCAGCCCGCGGTCGAGCTTCTTCTTCACGTGCACCAGCATGTTGCGCACGATGATGTCGCCCACCTGCTCCAGCTTGACGCAGGCGTCCAGCAGTTCGCCGGTGCGGCGCTCCTCGTCCTCGCTCATGTCGTCGGTGGTGATGCGCGCCAGGTAGAGCTTGATGGCCGCGTGCTTTCGGTCCACCCGGTCGTCGAGCGCGGCCAGCGCATCCATGCGCGCCCGGTCCGGCTCCTCATAGAGTTCCATGATGTTCTTGAGCATCACTTCGACGGTCTCGCACACGCCCACGACGGCGCGGGTGACGTTGGCGAGCGCGCGCGAGGGCGTGCCCAGCGCTTCGGGGTCCAGCGCGCTTGCTTCCTTGTCTTCCAGCGTCACGGGGGCTGCCGGCGCCGCATAGGACGCCCATCGCTCGACGCCGCGCGTCACGAGGCCGGCGAAGGGCAGGCCGAGGATCACCAGCGCGAGGTTGAAGGCGATGTGGGCGTGCACCAGTTGCAGCGGCGCGCTTGCGCCCAGCATGTCCAGCGGCGGTGCGAACCACACCAGCCCGGTCAGTGCCAGCATCGCGCCGATGCCGCGGATAACGAGGTTGCCCAGCGGCACGGTACGGCTTGCCGGCGGCATGGCGCGCGACAGCATGGCGGCAATCAGCCCGCCACCGAGGTTTGCGCCCAGCACCATCACGACGCCCAGCTCGGCCGGCACGAGGCCGCGCGCGGCCAGCGCGACCACCAGCAGGATGAACGCGACGCTCGAGTGGAACAGCCATGTCGCCAGTGCGGCGATCAGGAAGGCGGTGATCGGGTCGCCCGACAGGTAGTTGATGATGACGGGCAGGATGCGGCTTTCGCGCAGCGGCTCCGATGCATCGCCAATCAGTTGCAGCGACAGGATCAGCAGGCCGACGCCCACCAGAATGCGCCCGAACTGTCGCCACGCCCTGCGCTCGGTCGCCAGGAAGATCGCGGTTCCGGTGAACAGCGCCGCCGGCACCAGCAGCGACAGGTCGAAGGTCAGAAGCTTGACCACGAAGGCGGAACCGAGATCGGCCCCCAGCACGGCGACGAGGCCGGCGGCGCTGGAAACGATGCCCGATCCCGCGAACGACCCCACCAGCAGCGACACGGCCGTCGCGCTCTGAAAGGCGATGGCCAGCGCGCCGCCGGCCGCCACCGCCAGAAGCGGGTTCTTCAGCGTGCCGCGAAGCTTGCGGCGAAGCACGTCGCCATAGGCGCGCTCGACGCCGGTGCGCACCATGCGCGTGGCCCACAACAGCAGGGCGACGGCGCCTGCCAGATGTACGAGAACGACGGAGCCGGTCATGACGCGGCGCTGGCGCGCGCGGCGCGGAATGCGGATCGGGAGAGGAGAATCATGGTGTGCAAATCACGGAAAAGCGTTTTGGTTCCCGGCTATTATATCTTAGCCGGGTAAGCTTTGCATGACTTATTTTGCGGCCATGAGGCACTGCGCACAGCTATGCGCAGCGCTTTCGTCCGTCAGGCAGCGGAAGCGGTCTCCACCTTCGGCATGTTCTGCGCGGTCTGGTCCGCGAACCGGTCGATCGGTCCCGGCCTGCCCAGCAGATAGCCCTGACCGATCTGGCACAGCTCCTTCGACAGGAACTCGAGCTCGGCCGAGGTTTCCACGCCCTCGGCAAGCACTGGCAGGCCGAGGCCCCGGCCGATGCCCAGCACGGCCTTGACGATGGTGGCGGCCTGCGGGTTGGTGTCGACCGAGCGGATGAAGGAGCCGTCGATCTTGATCTTGTCGAACGGGAAGGCGCGCAGGTTGGACAGCGACGAGTAGCCGGTGCCGAAGTCGTCCATCGCGACCTTCACGCCCAGTGCCTTTATCTGGCGCAGCGTGGTGAGCGCACGGTTCATGTCGCGCACCAGCGCCGTCTCGGTGATCTCGATCTCCAGCCGGTGCGGCGCAAGCCCGGTGCGCACCAGTATCTCGTGGACGGTGCGGGTGAAGTCCGGGCTGTGAAGCTGCACTGCCGAGACGTTGACGGCCACGGTGATGTTGTCTGCCCAGCTTGCGGCGTCCGCGCAGGCGCGCTCCAGCACCCATTCGCCGATGGTGACGATGCTGCCGCTCTCCTCGGCGACGGGGATGAAGACGGCCGGCGAAACGTTGCCGCGCTGCGGGTGTGACCAGCGCAGCAGCGCCTCGAAACCGATGGTTTCGCCGGTGTCGAGCTTCTTTTGCGGCTGGTAGGCGAGGCTCAGCTCCTCGCGCGGAATGGCGTATCGAAGCTCGTGCTCCATCATCCGGCGCGAGCGGACTTCCTGGCCCATGCTCTTTTCAAAGTGACGCCACGTGTCGCGGCCGTCAGACTTGGCGCAGTAGAGTGCGGTGTCGGCATGGCTCACCAGCGTCTCGGCATCCGTCGCATCGCCGGGGCACAGCGCGATGCCGATGCTGGTCGACATCAGCCCTTCGTTGGCGGCGTTGCGGTTCGCCTCGCGGAACGCCTGCAGGATCGCCTGTGCGACCTTCTGCCCGCCGGAAGGCTCCGAAAGGTCGGGAACGATGACGGCGAACTCGTCGCCGCCGAGGCGCGCCAGCATCTGGTTATCTTTCAGCACGGACGAGGCGCATTCGGCCACGCGCTGCAGCATGGCATCGCCGGCCGCGTGGCCGAACAGGTCGTTGACCTCCTTGAAGCGGTCGAGGTCGAGGCACAGCAGGGCCAGGTACCGGTCGCTGGCGTTCCAGTGCGCCTTGATCTCGCGCTCCAGCCTTTCGTTGAAGGCGCGGCGGTTGGGCAGGCCGGTCAGCGTGTCGTGCATGGCGAGATGGCGGATGTCGGCCTCGGCCTTGCGGCGCTCGCGCAGGTCGCGCAGCGCGAACACCGTGTGCGGCGTGCCGTCATAGTCGATCTCGCGCTGGATGACTTCGACCGGCAGGCGGTCGCCGTTCGCATGTACGATTGCGGTTTCCTGCCCGGTGTCGGTTGCCTTGGCGCTGTCCACGAGCACGAGCGAGGAAAAGGCGGCGTCGAGCATATCGCCCATCGTGCGGCCGGTCATGGCGAGGAAGCTCGCATTGGCGGTGACGATCCGCCCTTCGCGGCATACGACGAGGCCTTCCACGGCGGCGTTCACGAGGTCGCGCATGCGCTGTTCTTCCGCGCGCGAGCGGCTCACGTCACGGATATCGACCCACAGAGCGATGGCGGAGAACAGCAGGATGGAGAAGGCGGCGGCAGCCACGCCGGCGGCCAGCCAGGTCGCGGAAATCGACGATGCCGGGATCTCGACGGACACATCGGGCTGGATGGTCACGGCTGCCATGGCGATGAAATGAAGCCCGCAGATGCCGACCGTCAGCGTCAGGGCCGCGCCGACCTGGCGCCAGCCGCGCTGGCCCGAAAGGGCGATCTGCATGGAAAGCGCTCCGAGCGCGACTGCGACCACGAGGGCTGCCGCGACGAAGCGCTGGTCCCAGACAAGGAAACCCTGCACCTCGAAGGCCGACATGCCGGTGAAGTGCATCGCCGCGATGCCGCCGCCCAGGATCGAGCCGCCGACAAGCCGATGGTCGAGCGTGTCGCGCGCCGTGGCGACGCCGATGCCAAGGCCAGTCACGGCAACTGCGATTACCAGAGAAAGCACTGTCAGTTCGGCGTCGTAGGCAGTTGGCATCGCCGGCGAGAAGGCCAGCATGGCCACGAAATGCGTGGCCCATATGCCGAAGCCTATCGAAGCGGCCGAAAGGGCGATCCAGGCCTTGCGGCCGCTCCGCTCGTCTCCGCGCACGTGATCGAGCAGCTTGACCGCGGTCAGCGCCGAGATGGCGCAGATGACCGCCGCTAGAACAACGAGCCTGAGATCGTGCTCGTTGACGATGCAGTTATAGACAGTAAGCATGCCCTGATCGCCCCCGCGAAAAACCCTTACGCCTGAATCGGTTATCTCCCTTATTTGAAGCAGATTGAAAATCTCTTTAAATGCGGGGGGCTATACTGCGTGAATGACGGTTTTTTGCCGCGATTCGGGCAAAGCGTGATGCTCTTCGGCAGATGCGAAGAGGCGCCGTTACTGCAACGGGACGGAAACCCTCAGCCTGGCACCGTAGCTTTTTGTATCGCCGCCGATACCGGAATAGTTGAGCGACAGTCCAACGGCCGCGCCGGCGGGCAAGCGTACATCGGTCCCGGCATTGATGCGGCCATAGAAGTCGGTAGTGTTTTCGCTTGCATCGCTGCGTCGAAATTCGCTTACCGCTTCCAGCCGAAGATTGGGTTCGATAACCGTCCCGCCCTCCAGCATGTGGCGATAGGCGATGCCGGGGCCGAATGCGAACTGTCCGATGCCGACGTCGAGCGTCGGAACCGCGACGCCGAGGCTGTCGATATAGGCGCGGGACTGTTCGGAGAACCACGAGAACCCTGCCTGTGGCGTGAACGTCCACGCGCCATGCGTCCAGTGGCCCGTGAGCCTGGCGCTGGCCAGCCAGCGGAAGGTGTCGAAGCCGTCGACATAGGTGCCGAACGGGCTGATGTCGTTGTCCGACGTACCGGCGGCGGCCACCAGATCGAGGAACAGGTGCTCGGAGAGGCGGGAGGTCGCGTATGGTCCGGCCAGCCAGCCGGTACCGCGGACGAAGCTTCCATCGAGAGCGGGCGACTGCCTCAAATGATCGACCTGCAGGAACGCGCCTACCAGCAGGTTGCGGTTGACAAGATAGTCGGCGCCGAGTGCCGCAATGGCGAACCGGCCGTCCTCGCCAGACGTGTCGAAGCGGCCATAGGTGGCATCGAACCACACGTCGAAGCGGGAAGGCTGTTCATTGCCGGCCAGCCGGTCGATCTGGGCCAGGCTCGTCGACATGGATAATGCGCCACCGTCGATCATGCCCGGCAGGTAGGAACTGAGCATCGACACGGGATTGCCCATCGAAGGTGCTACGCCGTTGAGGCGGTCGATCCGACGCTGCATGTCCGTCTGGTGCGACATGATGATGCCGCCGCGCGCTTCGAGTAACGCGCCGATCATCTGCGTGGTCTGCTCTGCGGAGTTCAGCGACGCGAAGGTGCAGGTCACCGCTTCGCCTGCCGCCAGAGTGATGGAGGCCGTGCGGGCCTCGACGTTGCCGAGGCTGTCCGGATCACTGCAGGTAATGGCAACCAGCGCGAAGCCGTCGGTTTCTTGCGCCGTAACGCTGTAGACGCCTGCCGGAAGCTGTATGGGCACACTTTGGGCCTGGCCTCCGCTCGTCGCAAGCGAGAGGTTGAGGCCGGCGGTGGGCGACGTGAAGGCAAACGTGCCATCCGATCCGCTCGCGGTCTGGCGGATCACCACGGTGCCCAGCGACCTGACCCGTTGGACGAGTTGCGGCGAAGCGCTTCCTGTGTGGCTGGCAGTGCCGACATATGTAGCCGTGACACTAAAGTCGCCGCCAGAGTGCGGGACGGTGGTGAACGACGCCAGTCCTCCGGATAACTCTACGGGAGGCTTGTCTGAACCATCGATGGTAAAGGTGACCGCTCCGTCGGGTTCGTTGCCTGGCAGAGAGGATACAACCGTTGCTGTGAAGGTCACGGGTTGGCCCGGATCGCTCGGGTTGGCGCTGGAAACCAGGGTAGTGGTGGTGGCGATCTGCCCGACGGTTTGTGTCAGTGTACCGCTAGAGCCCAAGTGGTTTTGGTCACCGGAATATTGAGCCGTGACCAGATTGGCGCCTGGAACGAACCGGTTGGTTGAGAAGGTCGCCACCCCTCCGGAACCCAGCGAGGCCGATGTCTGTGAAGAGCCATCAATGAAGAAGGTAACGAAACCCGTTGGTATGCCGCTCCCGGATTGTGCTGTAACGGTAGCCGTGAACTCTACACTGTCGCCTGCGCCGGAGGGGTTCTGACTGGAAACGATTGTGGTCGTGGTCCCGTCCTGCATGACGACCTGCACCAGCGAGTCGGATGATGCGGTGAAATTTGTATCGCCTGAATAGTCGGCGGCGACGTTAGTCAGGCCATCGGGCAATTCTGCCGTCGAGAAGATTGCCTGACCGGCGTTGTTCAGGGCAACCGGAGCTTGCGGAACGCCATCGATTGAGAACTTCATGGTGCCGGTCGGCGTACTCGCCCCCGACGTCGTCGTAACCGTCGCCGTAAACGTAACGTTTTCTCCTGCGTTGGACGGGTTCTGGCTGGAAACAAGCGTGGTGGTCGTGCCAAGCACTTCCACGAACTGCAACAGCAGCGCCTCCGAAATGGTGTAATCTGCATCGCCGGAGTACCTGGCAACGATTGTATGCGGTCCTGGCGCGAGCGTGTCGGCGGAAAACGATGCACGGCCGTTGACGTCTAAAGGCACCGCCGGTTGCGACAAGCCGTCGATTTCGAAAACAACCGAACCGGTCGGCGTGCCGCCGCCGGGGCCCCCGGTCACGGTCGCCGTGAAAACTACGGGCTCACCCGCATTGGACGGATTCTGGCTGGATACAAGCGCGGTGGTTGTTCCGATCTGGTCGACGGTCTGCGTGAACGCGGTTGATGAGTGCCAGTGCATATCGTCGCCATCGTAATCGGCGATAATTCCGTTCGTTCCTATTGGAAGTTGGTCGGTTGTGAAGGTCGCTTCGCCGTTCGCGTCCAACAGAACGCTTGGCTCTGTGACTCCGTTGACGGTGAACGATACCGAACCTGTCGGCACGAAGGCGGAGGCAGCGGACGAGACGGTAGCAGTGAATGTAATGCTATCTCCGACAATGGAAGGGTTCTGGCTGGAGACAAGTCCCACCGTCGAAGCGATCCAGTCGACTGTCTGAGTCAGCGATTCATCGGAGGCGAGATAGTTAGCGTCGCCGGAGTATTCTGCAGTGATCTGGTAGGTTCTCGGCAAGAGGGTCGATATCGTCAAGGCTGCTGTGCCGCCAGCGTCCAGTGCGACCGGGGGCTGCGGTGCGCCATCGACACCGAAGGTTACCGACCCGGTTGGTACGCCTCCGCCTGATGCCGCCGTAACCGTAGCGGTAAAAGTGACGCTGTCACCTGCACTAGACGGATTCAACGAGGACGCGAGAGCCGTGACGGTATCTCCCTCGTCTACGACCAGTGTGTAGGAAACACTGCCGGTGTAGTTGGTGTTATCCGTCGCGGTCACCGTGAAAGGATAGGAGCCCGCCATTGTAGGCAAGCCTGAAATCAGCCCCCCAGCGGAAACGGTAAGCCAAGCGGGCGCGTCCGCACTGCTGAAGCTGTATGGCGCCGTGCCATCGCTGGCGATCAGTTGCGCGAAGTAGACAGCACCAACCTCGCCCGCCGAAAGTGTCGCAGGCGCAATCGTGATCGGGGGTCGGGTGAAAACCTGAACGAAGGGCGTGGCGGTAGAGCCCGCGAGGTTGGTGTCTCCGCCATACTCGGCGGTTATCGTATAGGTTCTCTCTTCGCCGTCACCTATAATGACGCTGGCGTTACCATTCGCATCGATCGGGATGTCGAAAGGGGTGCTGCCGTCGACTCGGAAACTTACTGTTCCGGTTGCTGTGCCAAGGCCTATGTCGCTCGAAACTGCGGCGGTAATGACCACGCTTTGATTACTGTCGGCGGGGTTCCGGCTCGAAGTGATGACAGTAGTTGTCGTGGCGCGGTCAACGGTTAGCGTTGCGCCAGACAAACCTATGCTGCCTCCATAATCGCCGTCACCTTGGTAGGATGCCTGAAAGGAGTGGGTCCCGGCGGGAATGCTGTTCGTCGTGTAGGTCGCGGTGTTGCCTGAAAGCGTTGCGGTGCCTGTAAGAAGGGGCGAGCCGAATGGGCCTATGGCAAACTCGACGCTTCCTGTCGGCGTTCCGCCTCCATTCGGTGTGACGATGGCGGTGAAGGTCACGTTTTGTCCGTACTGCGAGGTTGTCGGATTGACGCTGACAGTCGTGTTTGTCCCGCCGCCTCCTGCTCGGGGAACGTCGAAACGCGTCGTCGCGACCGACCAGTTGCCGCCGACGTGCTGGCCGGAGGCCGAAAGCAACAGCACGATGTTGCCTGCGGCCATGTCCGTTGCAGTGGTCGTGTAGGTCGCCGTGCAGTTGAAGCTGCCGCCAGGAGGGACGTTCCCCGGAAAAGCGCAGTTCGGCGTGATCTTTTCGTTTCCGTCCTCGATCCCGTTGAAGGCGATTAGATCGAAGCCGCCCGAATGCACGGTTATGTCGAAATTGATAAGCTGACCTGCCGTGCTGAAAGTGGCAGGCGTTGCCGTCAATGACATGGTTTGTGCAAGCGCTCCGGTTGCGGAGACAGTCAACAGGCCAGTTAAGGCCAGGACCTTTTGAAGTGTATATCCGATGGGGTGCCGGCGGCTTGCTAGGCGGAAAGTCTTGAGGCGGAGAGCAGGCATTGCCAACAGAAACAATGCCACCACTATCGTGGCGGTGGAAGAAATCATCACTTGCCCCAACCCTTACGCTTGCTTGGCGTACATCGATGCCCTGCTGAACGAATTTTGATAGTTCCGTTGCGGTGTCGGAGTCAATCTGCGCGTGCATCTTTTCATTAGGTGTCGCATACGTTGCGCTTGTGAAAAGCGGGCAAGACCCGGCCGGGGGAGTCGCGTTGTGGGGGCGGAACGCCTATATCGGGGAAAAGAGAATTCCCCCGATGCGCTTTTCACCTTCCTTTCTCGACGAGATACGCGACCGCGTGCCGATTTCATCGGTGATCGGCCAGCGCGTGACGTGGGATCGGCGCAAGACCAATGCGCAGCGCGGCGACTACTGGGCCTGCTGTCCGTTCCATGGAGAGAAGTCTCCCTCCTTCCACTGCGAGGACCGCAAGGGCCGCTATCACTGCTTCGGCTGCGGCGTATCCGGCGACCATTTCAAGTTCCTGACCGAGCTAGACGGCATGGGTTTCCCCGAGGCGGTCGAGCGTATCGCCGAGATGGCGGGCGTGCCCATGCCTGCCCGCGACGAGCAGGCCGAGCGCCGCGAGCGCGAGCGCACCACGCTGACCGACGTGATGGAGCTTGCGACGAAGTTCTTTCAGGACAAGCTCCAGAGCGCCGAGGGCGCGAAGGCGCGTGCCTATCTGCGCGAGCGCGGACTCACCTCGGTGACCCAGCAGGCCTTCCGGCTTGGCTACTCGCCCGACAGCCGCAACGCGCTCAAGGAGCATCTGGCCGCCAAGGGCGCGACGAAGGAGCAGATCGAGGCGTGCGGGCTGGTCGTCCACGGGCCCGACATTCCCGTATCCTACGATCGCTTCCGCGACCGGGTGATGTTCCCGATAGAAGACAGCCGGGGCAGGGTGATCGCGTTTGGCGGGCGCGCACTGTCGGCCGACGTGCCTGCCAAGTACCTCAATTCCAACGACACGGAGCTCTTTCACAAGGGCAACGTGCTCTACAATTTCTCCCGTGCGCGGCGTGCGCAGACAAAAGCCGGAACCGTGATCGCGGTCGAAGGCTATATGGACGTGATCGCCCTGGCGCAGGCGGGGTTCGAGAATGCGGTGGCCCCGCTCGGCACCGCGCTGACCGAAAACCAGCTCGACCTCTTGTGGCGCATGACGGGCGAGCCGGTGCTGTGCTTCGACGG
Organism: Neoaquamicrobium microcysteis; assembly: GCF_008180155.1. Taxonomy (GTDB): domain Bacteria; phylum Pseudomonadota; class Alphaproteobacteria; order Rhizobiales; family Rhizobiaceae; genus Aerobium; species Aerobium microcysteis. The sequence continues at coordinate 133,785 of NZ_VSZS01000066.1, forward strand.
CGACCAGGCGGGGCTCAAGGCGGCATGGCGGGCGGCCGACCTCGCTCTGCCTCTGGTGCAGGCGGGCCGCACCGTGCGTTTCGCGCTGCTGCCTGAAGGGCAGGACCCCGACGATCTGGTCAAGGCGAACGGTCCCGAAGCGTTCCGCGAGGTGTTGGCTCAGGCGCGGCCGCTGGCCGAGATGCTGTGGTTGCGCGAAACGTCGGGCGGCGTGTTCGATACGCCCGAGCGGCGGGCGGAACTGGAGCGCACGCTGCGCGAGCTCACCTCGCGAATCAAGGACGAGAGCGTTCGCCGTCACTACAGCCAGGACATGCGCGAGCGCGTTCAGGCCTTCTTCGGGCGCGAGCGGCCTCGTGACAACCGCTTCGGCGGGCAGGACCGGACAGGCGGCGGGCGCGGGCGTCCGGGGCAGGCTGCGGGGCGAACGCCCATGACGGACAGTCTGGCGCGCTCCGCTCTCGTCAAGGGAAACAGCGGCCCGCTGCCGCTGCGCGACACCGCGATGCTGGTGGCCATGGTCAACCACCCGACACTGATGGACGATTATTTCGACGCCTTCGAGCACATGGATTTGCCGCATCCGGAACTCAAGCGTCTCCACGCGGCGCTGCTCGACGCGGTTGCCCACGGCATCGAACACGAGCGTGCGGCGCTGATCGGTGTGCTGGAGATGGCGGGACTGGCCGGATCGTGGCAGGCGGCCGTGGCGCTGGTTCGCCGCGCGCGGCTGTGGCCGGCGCTGGAGGATGCCGCGCTCGACGATGCCCGCGAGGCGTTCAACCAGCTCGCCGCCCTTCATTCGCGCACGAGGGAACTGCGCAGGCAGCGCTCCAGCGTCGAGGCGGCACTGGCCGAAGCGGTGGAAAGTGGCGAGGAGCAGTCGTGCCAGCACCTCCTGCACGTCCTCAACGCCATCAGCATGGACATCGCCAACCTCGAAAGGCTGGAGGCGTTGGTCGATGGGTTCGGCGTGTCGTCCGGGCGTGCCCAGGGCGCCTGAGGCGAGGGGCACTTGTCGAAACCGGGCACGCTCTCTACATAGGCGCTGCGAGGCTGGTGGCCTCGCGGCATGATCTTGCCATCTGGATGGCAAGATGCCGGCTTACACGCAATTGATTCGCTTTTTTTGCCCGAATCAGCTCTAGCCGCTTGACCTTCCGCGTGAATGACGGAATCAGGACGATCGCAATCGATAAATGCGGGCAGGACCCGTATTTGACCGAATTAAAGGCGCGGCTGGTTGGACGGGCAAGGGTGTGCGCCATATATGCCGGATACCAGGGTTAATCGGGAATTAAGGCAAACGCAGCTATCGCCGTCTACGCGCGAACGACACCCGTCCTGACGCGTATGCAGGGGCTTTGACCGCCCCGACGAAGCTTCCGCCGCTTGGAGAAAGAACAATATGGCGACAAAAGAGAAGGAAGAGGTCGAAAACGAACGCGAGGGTGCGACCGACGGTCCCCTGCTCGACCTTTCCGACGACGCTGTCAAGAAGATGATAAAGCTCGCCAAGAAGCGCGGCTATGTCACCCTCACCGAACTGAACGCAGTCCTTCCTTCCGAGGAAACCGACCCCGACCGCATCGAAGACATCAACGCGATGCTGTCCGACATGGGCATCAACGTCGTTGAGGACGACGAGGCGGGCGAGGAGGGCGAGGCCGACGGCTCCGACGCCGAGGAAGACGCCAACGAGCTTGCCGAGCAGACCGGCACCGCCGTCGTCGCCGCGACGACCAAGAAGGAGCCGACCGACCGCACCGACGACCCCGTGCGCATGTACCTGCGCGAGATGGGCTCTGTGGAGCTTCTGTCGCGCGAGGGCGAGATCGCCATCGCCAAGCGCATCGAGGCCGGCCGCGAGACGATGATCGCCGGCCTGTGCGAGAGCCCGCTGACCTTCCAGGCCATCATCATCTGGCGCGACGAGCTCAACGAATCGAAGATCCTCCTGCGCGAGATCATCGACCTCGAGGCCACCTATGCCGGCCCGGAGGCCAAGCAGGCCCCGACGGTGGAGCGCGCCGACGAGGACGAGAAGCCGAAGGCCGACGACAAGGTCCGCCGCGGCCGCGAAGACGACGACATCACCAATGTCGGCGGCGAGAGCCGGCCGGAGGAAGAGGACGACGAGGAAGACGAGACCAACCTGTCGCTCGCCGCGATGGAGGCCGAACTTCGTCCGCAGGTGATGGAGACGCTCGACGTCATCGCATCGACCTACAAGAAGCTGCGCAAGCTGCAGGACCAGCAGGTCGAGGCACGCCTTGCCGCCAGCGGGGCGCTGTCTTCCAGCCAGGAGCGGTCGTACAAGAAGCTCAAGGAAGAGCTGATTACGGCGGTGAAGTCGCTGTCGCTCAACCAGGCCCGCATCGAGGCGCTGGTCGAGCAGCTCTACGACATCAACAAGCGTCTGGTTCAGAACGAGGGCAAGCTGCTTCGTCTGGCCGAGAGCTACGGCGTGCGCCGCGAGGAGTTCCTGAGGGAATATCAGGGCACCGAGCTCGACCCGAACTGGCTGAAGTCGATCGCCAACCTGTCCAGCCGCGGCTGGAAGGAGTTCTACCAGAACGAAAAAGAGACGATCAAGGAAATCCGCGGCGAGATCCAGAACCTCGCGACCGAGACCGCCATCTCGATCCTCGAGTTCCGCAAGATCGTCAATCAGGTGCAGAAGGGCGAGCGCGAGGCGGCCATCGCCAAGAAGGAGATGGTCGAGGCGAACCTGCGTCTCGTGATCTCCATCGCCAAGAAGTACACGAACCGCGGCCTGCAGTTCCTCGATCTCATCCAGGAAGGCAATATTGGCCTGATGAAGGCGGTGGACAAGTTCGAGTACCGCAGAGGCTACAAGTTCTCGACCTACGCCACCTGGTGGATCCGGCAGGCGATCACCCGCTCGATCGCCGATCAGGCCCGCACCATCCGTATTCCCGTGCACATGATCGAGACGATCAACAAGATCGTGCGCACCTCGCGCCAGATGCTGCACGAGATCGGCCGCGAGCCGACGCCGGAAGAGCTGGCCGAGAAGCTGGCGATGCCGCTGGAGAAGGTGCGCAAGGTCCTCAAGATCGCCAAGGAGCCGATCTCGCTCGAAACCCCCGTGGGCGACGAGGAAGACTCGCACCTCGGCGATTTCATCGAGGACAAGATGGCGATCCTGCCCATCGACGCGGCGATCCAGGCGAATTTGCGCGAGACGACCACGCGCGTTCTGGCCTCGCTCACGCCGCGCGAGGAGCGCGTGCTGCGCATGCGTTTCGGCATCGGCATGAACACCGATCACACGCTGGAGGAAGTCGGCCAGCAGTTCTCGGTCACGCGCGAGCGCATCCGCCAGATCGAGGCCAAGGCGCTGCGCAAGCTCAAGCACCCGAGCCGGTCGCGCAAGCTGCGTTCGTTCCTCGACAGCTGACGCTTCGGCCCTCAGCGACATTTCGAGCCGGTGCCATCGAAAGGTGGTGCCGGCTCATTCGTTTTGAGGGGTGGCAACGCCATTTGGGCCGTCGGATCGGCTCTCGTCGGGCTTTGCCGCCTTGCCGGTGAAGCGCATGCTGCGAGCAGGGCGAAGGAGCGAAAACCGGCGCCGCGCGCCAACCCGTGCCACGGCGGCCGAGGGAGGTGTGACATGTCCACTTACATCGTGCTCGTGAACTGGACCGACCAGGGCATGAAGGCCGTGAGCGATTCTCCGAAGCGGCTCGACGCGGCCAGGAAGCTTCTGGCCGACATGGGCGGCACGTTCCGGGAGTTTTACCTGACCATGGGCGATGCCGACATGGTGGCCGTCTGCGAAGCGCCCGACGACGCGGTGATGGCGCGCTTCGGGCTCAAGCTCGCCATGGGCGGAAATGTGCGGACGAGGACGCTGAAGGCCTTCCCCGAAGCCGCCTACCGCGAAATCATCAACTCGCTGGGCTGATCGTTTGCCGGCCGAAAGCCGCGAGGGCGGCCATGAGGGGCCGCCCTATTTCGTTGCGCGATGCTCTAGCCATCGACCAGGATGTCGAAACCGCCATAAATCATGCGCTTGCCGTCGAAGGGCATGTCCATCGACATCATGCGCTCGTCCTGCATCAGCTTTTCCCACGCGTCGTCACGAACCGCCTTGCTCGGCCACATGATCCAGGACAGCACGATGGTCTCGTCTTCCTTGGCCTGCACGGAGCGGTGAAAATCCGTAACTTCGCCCCTGGGCACCTCGTTGCCCCATGCCTCGACGCAGGCGGTGGCACCATGTTCCTTGAAAAGGGCAGAAGTTTCCGCTGCGTGCTTGAGATATTCGGCCTTGTTTGCCGTCGGCACTGCGGCCACCATTCCGTCGATGTAACTCATGACCATTCTCCTCTGTTGGCTTGAGAATGATGGCAGCATAGGTTATAAAATACAAGTATGAAGTTAGAAAAAATAACTAGCAAGCCGCGCCGCTATGATGACGCATGCGGAACCGCCCACGCGCTCGATCTCGTCGGCGAGCGCTGGGCGCTTCTGGTGATGCGCGAGCTGATGCTGGGGCCGCGCCGGTTCGGCGACCTCAAGGCCGACCTGCCGGGCATCAGCGCCAACGTGCTGACGCAGCGGCTGGAGGGGCTGGAGGCAGCAGGCGTGGCGCGGCGGCGCAAGCTGCCGCCGCCTGCATCCGTACAGGTCTATGAGCTGACCGATTGGGGGCGCGAAAGCGAACCCGTCATCCTCGGCCTTGGGCGGTGGGGTGCGCGCTCGCCGTTGCTGGACCCCAAAATGCCGTTGAGCGCCGTTTCGATGATGCTGTCGCTGCGCGCGATGTTCGATCCGGCGCGCGCGGGCGATATCGACGTCACCATTGCGTTTCGCTGCGGCGACGGCGCCTACTGGGCCACGGTAAGGGATGGCCAACTGACCGGCGAACGGGGCGAGGCGCGCGATGCCGACGTGACCATAACCGGTACACCGGGCTCGATCGTCGGCTCGATCTACGGCTTCACCGATCTGGCCGTGCTGGAGAGGGAAGGAGCCGTCACGGTCGAAGGCGACCGGCAGGCGCTCGCCGCCTTTTCCGCCATCTTCGAGCTGCCGGAAAAGGCGGCGGGTTGAGCCGGCCTATTCCGGGACACCCTCCCGTCCGGACGTCGTCTCGATGTGGATACGGAAGAAGACGTGCCTTGATTGATCTGAAATGGGCGGCCGGACGGGTTTGAGCGCACCGGGCTCCCACCAGTCGGCGTGCCGGCTCAGAAGCGCCCAGGCATGCTCCCGCTGGTGCTTGAAGCCGATGCGGTCGGGTAGTTCCTCGAATGGGCCTTCCGCGACGACGCTTCTCCAGCCCCCTGCCGTTGCCTCCTCCACCAGCAGGGCCACGGCCGGGTTCGTGCGCATCGTGTCCAGCTTGCGGCCTGGCATCGTGAAGGCATATGCCCAGCCATCGGCATAGGCATAGAACAGCGGCACGACATAGGGCCGGTTATCGCGTGCGCAAGCGAGTTTGGCGACGCGGTTTGCTGACAGTGCTGCGAGGCACTCCGCCTTCGAAAGCTCTCGGACGATCATGCGCGGCCTCCTTTCGGCCACGCATGATGCCCCCAAATCCGGCAAGCGTCCTTGTCCCGGATCAATGCCGGCAGGTCAGATACGATTTCCCCCGGCATCGAACAGGAAGCATTGCGCCGGGTCGAGACGCACTTCCACCGCTGAACCGGGGCTTGCAGCACTTGCACCCCTGAGCTGGGCGATGATCGTCGCGTCGTCGCCGGGCGCTGTATAGAGATAGGCGATGGAGCCCAGCCGCTCTATGGCGGTGCAGGGCAGGGAGACGGCAACGGCACCTTCACCGCCTTCGGCCAGATGTTCGGGCCGAACGCCGAGCGTCACCGTCGCGGGAAGCGTTTCTGGCATGACACGTGGGCGGATTGATAGCCCGGACAGCCCGAGCGCGGCCACGTCCAGCAGCATCGCGCCGTCGTTCATGCCTGTCACGGTCGCTTCCACGAAGTTCATGCGCGGCGAGCCGATGAAGCCGGCGACGAAGCGGTTGTCCGGGTCGGAATAGAGCTGCATGGGGCTGCCGATCTGCTCCACGAGCCCTGCACGCAGAACCACGATCCTGTCGGCAAGCGTCATCGCCTCGACCTGGTCGTGCGTGACGTACACCATGGTCGCGCCGAGATCCCTGTGCAGCTTGGCGATCTCCAGCCGCATCCGCACGCGCAGCTCTGCGTCGAGATTCGACAGCGGTTCGTCGAACAGGAAAATGTCGGGATTGCGCACGATGGCGCGGCCGATGGCGACGCGCTGGCGTTGGCCGCCCGATAGCTGGCGCGGCTTGCGGTCGAGATAGTCGGTCAGGTGCAGCATCTCGGCCGCCTGCCGCACCAGTTTCTCGCGCTCGGGTTTGGCCATGCCTGCCATTTCGAGGCCGAAACCCATGTTCTCGGCAACGCTCATATGGGGGTAAAGCGCGTAGGTCTGGAACACCATGGCGATGCCGCGCTTGGCGGGATCGACGCCGGTCACGTCGCGCTCGCCTATCCTGATGGAACCCGAGGCGGAACGTTCCAGGCCGGCGATCAGGCGCAGAAGCGTCGATTTCCCGCAACCGGACGGCCCGACGAAGACGACGAACTCGCCGCTTTGCGCCGACAGAGAAACGCCGCGTATCACTTCGGTCGCGCCGAAGGACTTGTAAAGGTTTTCGATCGTCAATGCAGCCATTGCGAGTTTCCTATTTGACCGCGCCTTCGGTGAGACCGCTGACGAAGCCACGGCCGATGAGGGCGAAGATCGCGACCACCGGAACGATGGCGACGGTCGCACCTGCGAGCAGAAGGCCCCAGTCGATCTGGTACTGGCCGATGATGCCCGAGAAGCCGACCGGCAGCGTCCGCTTGGCGTCCGAGAGGATGAGGACCGAGGCGAAGACATATTCGGTCCAGGCGGTCACGAAGGCGTAGATGCCAACCGATGCGATGCCCGGCGCGATGAGCGGGATCATGATCCGGCGCAGGATGGTCAGCGTCGGCGCACCGTCCATGACGGCGGCTTCCTCGATCTCCTTGGGCACGCCGGCGAGGAACGAGCGCAGCATCCAGATGGAGAATGGCAGGGCGAAGGCGACGTTGACGATGATGAGCGCCGGCAGCCGGTCCACCAGCCCGACCTTGGCGAAAAGTCCGAACAGCGGGATCAGCACCACGATGGATGGGAAGGCGTATGCCAGCAGGATCGTGCGGTAGAGCACGCCCCGCGCCGGAAAGACGAGCCGGAAGAAGGCGTAGGCCGCCGGGATCGCCAGCAGCAGCGTCAGCACCGTGGAAGACGCCGCCACGATCAGGCTGTTGACGAGGTAGACCGGGTATGCGGACGCGTCGAAAAGCTTCTGGTAGTGCTGCAGCGTGAAGCTCTGCGGAAACATCGTCGGCGTGCGCGCGATGATTTCCTGCGGGATCTTGATCGACCCCGACACCACCCACCAGAAAGGCAGACCCACCAGCGTCACGAAGAAGGCGATGCAGGCGACGAGCGCCGCGTTGAGGCCGAGCGAGCGGTTCATCGGTCGTCGCTCCTGTCGAGCGCGCGGGTGGCGACGATGGCGAACGCCATCAGCATCAGGGTCGCCAGCACCGAGATGGTCGCCGCCTCCGAAAGCCGGTAGCCCTTGAAGGCGGTCTCGTAGATCAGCACCGGCAGCGTGCGCGAGCCGCCCGCCGGGCCGCCGCTGGTCAGAAGCCAGATGATGTCGAACACGTTGAACGAGAGCAGGGTGCCTATCACCGCCAGCACGCCCAGCGTCGGCGCCAGCAGCGGCCAGGTAATGCGGCGGAAACGCTGCCACGGGCTGGCGCCGTCGATGCGCGCGGCTTCATAGAGCTCGTCGGGAATGCGCGTCAGGCCGGCCAGCATCATCAGCGCGATAAAGGGAAACCAGCGCCAGGAATTGATGAAGACGAGCGTGGCGAGCGCCGTCCACGGCGTCGCGAAGAACCCCACCGGCCGCTCCACGATGCCGGCCTGTATCAGCAGCGGGTTTATCATGCCGCCCGAAGTCGAGAACAGCCATCGCCAGATCACCACGACCACGACGGTCGGCACGATCCATGTGAGGATCACCCATGTGCGCGCGATGCGCACGCCGGGGAATTTTTCGTTGAGCACCAGTGCGACGGCCAGCGCCAGCGCGGTCTGGAGAACGGCGTTGGCCACCACCCACACGAGGCTCAGCCGGGCGGCGCTCCAGAATGCCGGGTTGGCCAGCACGCGCTCGTAGTTGTCGAGACCGACGAAGTTGCCGGGCGCGCCGATGACGCGCACGTCCTGCAACGAGAGCTGTACCGCCTGTACCAGCGGCCACCCGAGAGTGGCCGCCAGAAAGAGGAGTGCCGGCGCGACGAGTGCGAAGGCGAGCGCTTTCGACTGTGGCATCCGGCTTTCTCCGTTAAGCGCCTACTGCGCCACTTCTTCCATGCGCGCCTGACCGGCCGCAACGGCTTCAGCCGCTGACTGGCCCGACACGACGATCGACTGCAGCGTCTCGGCGATGATGTTCTGTGCCGAAATCGCGGCGATCGACGGGAAGGTGCGGCCGCTGGTAAAGCCGAACAGGCGGCCGTTCTGCGAGTTCTCGATCACGGTCTCGATCTGCTCGCGGTACTTCTCCACCATCGGGTCGGACCAGAAGGTCTCAGCCTCCGCGCCGTCCGCCGTCACCGGCATGAACAGGCCCGGCTCCATGTTGAGGAAGCGGCCGTAGTTCTCCGGCTCCAGCAGGAACGAGACGAACTTCTTGGAGGCCTCCATCTTCGCCTCGTCGGTCGACAGCAGCATCACGGCGTTGGCGTAGGAGATGGTGTTGTGCTCGCCGCCGTCCTTGCTGGGGATCGCCGCCACGCCCAGGTCGGACGCGTCGCCTTCTGCCTGCGTGTCGTAGGTGGCGATGACGGAGAACTGCATCACCATCGCGCAGGTCTGCGAGGAGAAGCAGGCTTCCGCCTCGCCCCATGTCCACGAGGTCGAGTCGGCCGGCGAGAACTGGTGCAGGTCGGTGTAGAACTCGTAGGCGCCGACGGTCTCCGGGTTGTCGAAGCGCAGCGTGCCGTCCTCGTTGTAAATTTCGGTCGCCCCGCCATTGACCATCACCGAATAGACGGTCTGGTCGGTGTAGAGCTGCTTGTTGGCCGGCAGGCCCATGCCCGACACGCCGTCTACCGACAATTTCTCGGCCGCCGCGCGCCACTCGTCCCAGGTGGTCGGAACCTCGACGCCCGCGGCCTCCAGCACGCTCTTCCGGTACCACAGGTTCATGGCCATGTTGTACAGAGGCACGGCCCACACGCCGCCGTCATAGGAATAGGCCTCGACGGTGGAGTCGACGAAATCGTGCTTCTCGTCCAGTTCCTTGACGAAGTCCTCGACCGAAGTCAGCGCGCCGATGTCCTTGAGGATCGGCGTGAAGTCGGGGATGGCGAACAGCATGTCCGGGCCCTGTCCGGCGGCCAGCGCGGCGGGTGTCTTGGCGTAGACCTCGCCCCAGTTCTGCGGCTCCTGCTTCACGACGATGCCGGGGTTGGCGGCATTGAACGCGTCGATCAGCTCCTGCACGCGGGCAACGCGGTGCGGCGGCTGCTCCATGTGCCACAGCGTGACCTCGACCGCGTCCTGCGCGAGTGCGGCGGCAGGCATGAGCATTGTGGTGGCAAGCGCAAGTTTCAGTATGTTTTTCATCTCGGTGTTCCCTTTCCTCACTCCACTAAGCCCCGGAAGCACTTTCAAAGATGCGGGTTTCGGGGCCGAAACCGCGCGATCAGTTTCTGGTTGATGTCCTTTGCGCCCGGCATGTTGGCGCTCAGATAGATCGGCGGGTCGCCGTCGCCGGCCAGTTCGGCCGCGACACCGGCCATGATGGCGTTGATGATCGTGACGCCGATGGCGGTCGAAACGGGCCCGACCTTCAACTCGCTGCCCGGCACGGAAATCACCGCGTCTCCGGGGGGCGAGCCGTTGTCGAGCACGATGTCGGCAAGGTCTGCCAGCCGCTCGCGCCCATTGGCGGTTGCCGTCGAATAGGCCACCGACGTGATGGCGATCACCGTCGCCCCGCGCTCGCGCCCGATGCGGGCCGCTTCCAGCGGTGCGGCGTTGACGCCCGAGTTGGACGAGACGAACAGCACGTCGTCCGGCCCGATCGGATAGCGCTCGAAGATCGGCCGCACGATGCCGTCCATGCGCTCGTAGGCGGTACCTGCCACCGCGCCCTCGTGCAGCATGGTCGGCCCTGCGAGGATCGGCACGGTCAGCGCCAGACCGCCGGCGCGGAAATGCACTTCCTCGGAAAGCATGTGCGAGTGCCCGGTGCCGAACACGTAGACGAGGCCGTCGCGGCGCGCGGTTTCGACGATTGCCGCCTGCGCGCGCGCCATGGGTTCGGCCAGCGCGGTGCGCAGTGCCGTCAGCCTTGCGATCAGATCGCCGAAATACGCGTCTTCTACGGTGCTCATGCGGCGGTTCCGTCTCCCAGCGACAGGTTGACTTTCATGACGAAGAAATCGCCGCGATAGGTGGAGCGCACGAACTCGAATGCGTTGCCGTTCTGGTCGCGGGTCAGTCGGGTTAGGTTGAGCACCGGCGAGCCGGGCTCGGCGTGCAGCGTGCGCGCCACATGGGCGTCGGCTAGCCCGGCCATCAGCGTCTGCTCGGCGCGGGTCGGCACGATGCCGAACTGCGCGCCCAGCGTGGCGTAGAGCGAGCTGGTGCGGAAGTCGGCTAGCTCCAGCAGGCCGGGCGCGCGGTCTGCGACGACGTCGGTGGTTTCCAGCGCCACGGGCAAGCCGTCGACGAAACGCACGCGGGTCAGGCTGTGAACCTGCGCGGCGGCGGAAAGCGAAAGCGCGCGCGCGGTAACCTCGTCGGCCCTGCGCGTGGCGGACGCCACGATCACGCTCGATGTCTGGCGGCCCTGCCGCCTGATTTCCTCGGTAAAGCCGCTCAGCGTCTCCAGCCGCTGCTCCATGATCCGGCTGCCGACGAAGGTGCCTTGCCCGGTGCGGGTCTCGACCAGCCCCTTCGACAGCAGATGGCGCAGCGCCTGCCGCGCGGTCATGCGGCTCACGCCCATGCGTTCTGAAAGTGCGCGCTCGGATTCGATCTTCTCGCCGGCCTTCAGCGAGCCGGCCTCGATCTCGGCCTCGAGATCGGTCGCGATCCTCAGATAGAGCGGCGCATTGTCCATTCACGCTTCCCCGAGCTGGTATAGTCCAGCTTCATAGTGGTATATACCACTTACTGTTGCGCTATCCCGTGGGCGAGTCAAGCGTGTTGTTCAGCCGAGAAGACGGTCGCGCGCGGTGCGGTAGCGGTCGAGGGCAGGGGCCAGGGCGCGGGCGGATGCGGCGTCCGGTTCGTAGCGCCGTCCGCTTCCCGCGATGGCGGCGGAGGCATCGTTGATGCTGGCGAAATCGCCCGCCGCCGTCGCGGCGAGAAGGGCCGCGCCCCGCGCACCGAACTGCGAACCTTCCGGCACTTCGACGGGCTTGCCTATCAGGTCGCTTATCATCTGCACCCAGTCGGGGTTCTGCGCGCCGCCGCCCGTCAGCAGCACGCGGTCGCCGTCGAAGCCCAGCGCGTCGAACAGGTCGCGCATGGCGAAGGCGACGCCTTCCAGAACGGCGCGGAACAGGCTGGCGCGGTCGTGACGCGGCGACAGGCCGGCAAACTGAGCGCGGGCTGCATGGTCCACCTTCGGCGCGATGATGCCGCTCTCCGACAGGTAGGGCAGGTAGACGAGGCCGTTTGCGCCGGGCGGCACGGAGCGGAGCATCTCGTCGAGCAGGGCGAAACGGTCCTGCCGGGCGGCGAGATCGGGCGCGAGCGCGTCGAACGCCCAGTCGAGGTTCAGCGTGCCGGCAACGTTGACCATGGCGCGATACCAGCGATGGCCGGGCAGGGTGAACAGCAGGCCGAGATCGGCGGGCTCGAACACCGGCCGCTCGTGCACCACCCCCACCATGCAGGTCGTGCCGAGCACGGCGGTCGCCGTTCCGGCCTTGAGGCCGCCGGCCCCGATGACTGTCGCCGCCACGTCACCCGCGCCCACCGCCACAGGCAGGCCTTCCGGCAGCCCGATCGCGCGTGCTGCTTCCGGCGTCAGCCCGCCGGCAAAGCTCTCCGAATCCATTACCGGCGGCAGTAGGTCTCGATAGGCTTCGAGCCCGAACAGCCCGATCATCGCGTCGCTGCGCGTGCGCCTCTCTGCCGAGCCGGGAATGACGGAGGCTTCCGTGCGATCCGTGGCGACCTTGCCGGTCAGGCGAAGCCGCAGGAAATCCTTGTAGCTCAGCACATGCGACGTGCGGGCAACCGTCGCCGCCTCGTTTTCTGCGAGCCACGCCAGTACCGGCAGCGTGCATCCCTGCTGCATGACCGAGCCGGAAGACGCAAAGATCGTGCGCAGAAATTCCGGATTGCGCCCCCTATGCGCCTCGATCAGCGGTTGCGCCCGACTGTCTTCCCAGGTGATGCCGGGCCGTGTTGGCTTGCCGTTTCCGTCCGTCAGCCACGCGCCTACCATCGCGGCGGTGATGCCGATGCCGCGTATGCGTGAAGCGTCCTTGCGGATCTCGCGCACCGCCCGCGCCATCACATCCACGGCGGCGGCCCACGCTTCCTCGGGGTCCAATTCGCTCCAGCCGGTATGCGGCCGGCGCAGCGTCGTTCGATGCCGGGCCTCCGCGAGCTGGTTGCCGGCCAGGTCGAAGATCGCTGCCTTGGTAAGCGAGGTACCGGCGTCGAGGCCGAGATAGAGGCTGTCGCTCACAGTTCCTCCGCCAGCCAGACGGATTTGACGTTCAGATCGTCGTCGAGATGGACGAGGTCGGCGCGCGCGCCTGGCACGAGCCGGCCTCGCACATCGCCGATGCGCAGGAAGTCGGCAGGATCGGCCGTGGCGCGGCGCAGCGTGTCCTCCACGCTCATGCCGGTCTTCGCCACCAGAAAGCGCAACGACGAGGCCATGTCGATGTCGGAGCCGGCCAGCGTGCCGTCCTCCAGCGTCAGGCGCGGGCAGAAGTCTCCGCGATGGCGGCGCACCGTCCGCCCGTTCAGTTGGAACTCGTCCTCGTCACTGCCCACGAGCGACATGGCGTCGGTAACGAGGAATATCCGCGCTGGGCCGGCCTTGGCCGCGAAGGCGACCTCGAGCGCGCGGGGGTCGACATGGTGGCCATCGGCGATAATGCCGGTCCACACGTCGCCTCGCGTCAGCACTGCGCCGACAAGGCCGGGCTCGCGGTGCGTCAGCGGGCTCATCGCGTTGTAGAGATGCGTCGCGCCGCGCGCGCCGGCATCGAAAAGCGCTTCGGCCTCGTCGGCCGTGCATTCGGCATGGCCGAGCGAAACGATGACGCCTGCCTTTGCCAGCCTGGCGACGGCTTCCGGTGTGGCGTTCCGAGGGGCGAGTGTCACCATCAGAGAGCCCAGCTTTTCGGCGGCGCTCGCATAAAGCGCGATGTCGTCGTCCTTCAGCGGTCGCATCAGTTCGGCCAGATGCGCGCCCTTGCGCGCCGGGTCGAGATGCGGCCCTTCGAGGTGCAGGCCGATGACGCCCGGAACCTGCGCGGCAATGGCGGCCTCGATCGTGGCTGCCGTGCGCTCGCGCGTGTCGGTTATCAGCGTCGGCAGCAGGGCCGTCGTGCCGTAGCGGCGGTGCGCCGCGGCAATCGCACCCATGCCTTCGGCGGTCGGGTTTTCGTTCAGCAGCACGCCGCCGCCGCCATTCACCTGCACGTCGATGAAGCCGGGCGAAAGGATGCCGCCAGCAAGGTCGGTGACACTCAGGCCGGCGGGTGCTGCGCCTCGCGCCAGCGCGATGATGCGGCCGTCTTCCACGATCAGGTGGCTGTCGTCATGGCAGCGCTCCCCGTCGAAGATGCGGGCTCCCGTGATCGCTGTGCGGCTCATCACATCGTCTCCGTAACCTTGCGCAGGTTCACCGGCCGGTCGGGGTCGAGCCCGCGCAGGCGCGTCGTGGTCTCCACGATCCTGTACCATGCCAGCGCGAATACCAGCGCGTCGGTGGCATAGTGGCCCGTCGTGGGCGTGCGCAGGCTGCCCGCGTCCGTCTCAAGCAGCTCCCGCGTCGAGATGACGGTGACGCGACCACCCAGTTCGCGCAGGCGGGCAAGGCCGTCCAGCGTGCCTGAGGCTGCGGCGTCGTCGGCCACGAAGGCCACGACCGGAAACCCCGGCTGCACCAGTTGCAGCGGGCCGTGCATCAGTTCCGCCGTAGAGAACGCCTCGGCATGGATGCCCGCCGTCTCCTTTGCCTTGAGGGCTGCTTCCAGTGCGATGCCGAAGGCCGGGCCGCGTCCGGTCACGTAGAGCGAGTCCGCATCGGCAAGCTCCTCTGCGATCCGCTGGCCCGCATCGTCGGGCAGTTGCGCCAGCGCGTCCGGCAGCGCGTCCAGCCCGGCAAGCAACGCTTCGTCCTTCGCTGCTTTCGCGACGATTGCCAGCAGCGCGGCGCAGGAAGCCAGATAGCTCTTGGTCGCCGCCACGCTCCGTTCCTCGCCGGCATGGATCGGCAGGACGAGGTCGGCGGCATGCGCCAGCGGGCTGTCGGCGGTGTTGACGATGGCCAGCGTGCGCGCGCCGCCCCGTGCGGCTGCGGCCTGCAAGGCGACGATGTCGGGACTCGCGCCCGACTGCGAAACCGTCATGTGCAGCCCGCCATCGAGCCTTAGCCTCGCGCCGTAGACGGACGCGACGGAGGGGCCGATGGATGCGACCGGCCGGCCCGTCAGGATTTCGCAGGCATATTTGAATGCGGTAACGGCGTGATCCGAAGAGCCGCGTGCCGCCGTGGTGAGCGGTCCGGACCCATCTGCCAGAAGGGCAGCCGCCTCTTCTATCGTCCGGGCCTCGTCGGTCAGGAGACGGCGTATCGCGGCGGCGGCCTCGCCGGCTTCGCGACGCATCAGGGTCTCGGTCATGTGAGGTCTCCGCCGTCCAGCTTCGCCACGAAGCCGTAGGCGTCGCCGCGATAATGCGATTTCGTGTATTCGATGGGCGTGTCGTCTGACAGAAACGAGACGCGCTCGAGAAGCATGGCCGCTGACCCCGGCGGAACCGCGAGCAGCCCGGCAACATCCTCGTCCAGCGACACGGCGCGCATGCGTTGGATGCCGCGTGCGGGCGAAAGGTCTTGTGCGGAAAGCGCTGCGTAGAGCGAGCCTTCGCCAAGCTGTACGGCCTGCGTCAACGCTTCGGGCAGGCTTGCCACCTCGATGCCCAGCGGCTCGCCATCGACCAGCCGAAGGCGGCTCAGGCGAACCACCCTGTCGCCGCCCTTCAGCGTCAGTGCCGCCAGTTCCTCATCCGTCGCCTCGCCGTGCGCCAGATCCAGCAGCCTGCTCGTCGCGTTGCGGCCTCTGCGCGCCATGTCTTCCGAAAAAGACGAGAGGTGCCACAAGGGCTGCTCGAAAGCCGGGGTCGCGCCGCGCACGTAATTGCCACTGCCGGCCCGTGCCTCGATCAGTCCGTCCTCTGCCAGCGCGCGGTAGGCGGCGCGAACCGTAACCCTCGACAGGCCCAGATCTTCCGCCAGCCCGCGTTCGGTCGGTAGCGCCGTACCCGCAGCCAGATCACCTCGGGCTATGGCTTCGCCGATCGATCGCGCCAGCTGCCGGTAGGCAGGACCGGACGCTGCGGGATCGTACAGGACACGTGAAGAAGACTGTCGCATGGCTGCCGGTAATACCAGAAAGATACCAAAATAAAAATGGCTTACTGGGGATCATCCGACCCTACCATTTGGTAGGTCCGCGAAGGGCAAAACCGGGTCGACGAAAGGAGGGCTTGCGACGCCCCTAGCGGGCTGCGCTGCGCGTCAGTTTTGGCGGCTCGTGGGAGTAGAGCTGGTCGCCCGCATCGGCCGTGGCAGGTATTCCGCCGCCGTCCGAAAGCTCCGCGATCAGCCGTTTGCGGGCGGCGACGAACGCTCGAAACTCGTCGGTCGGCCTGCCGGCCGTGGCGATCAGCAGGCCGCGCAACGCCAGCTCCGCCTTCTGGCGAAGGCTGAGCAGTCTGCCGACATTCAACGAAATCAATGATTTGACTATGCCGGCGGCGCGCAGGCGCTTGTCGTAGGCGAAGGCATCGCTGTGCAGGAAGTCGCGCCGGGCGTCCTTCGGCGCGAGCTTCCACGCTTCGCGCTGAAGCAGCTGGACCGCCCGCTTCAGGTCCAGTTCGCGGCGCAGCCATGTCGCCTTGCCGCCCAGATCGCGCGTCGTCTGCTCGCCATTCTCCGCCCACACCGCCTTGGGCTCCATGGCCACATAGATCGGCTCCACGACCGAGAAGGTCCGCATGTACTCCTGCAATGTGGCAGTGCATTCGTAACCGATTTCTAGTGGGCTTTTCGAGCGGGCCGACCAGAAGACTCCGCCGTTCGAAATGCCGATTCCGGGGAGCAGTGAAAGCCGAAATATTTCAGGCTGATAGATGCCTTCCAGGAACATCCTGTCGAGGAGGCCGAACTCGCTCAGCCGGGCCTGCGGCGTGCCGCTCGCAAACTCCACGAACTGGTTGCGGAAGACCAGCTCCACGCCGTGGCGCCGGCTGATCGCGACGTTGTCCTCGATGAAATCCTTCAGGATGAGATTGTCGTCCTCCACCACGCAGAAATAGGCTGCGCCGTGTGGGTCGGCCCGGCTGAAGCACTTGTCGATGTTCCTGGACGCGTATCGCTGCGGATCATTACGGTGGTAGCGGATGCGGGGGTCGGCGAGCTCCCGGCACACCGCCCTGGCGGACCCGTCCGGATCGTCGTCGAACACGTCGCAGACCCAGTTTGCCCATGTCTGGTCGCGCATCGACTGAAGGCAGCGCCGCAGTGCATCCGGCCGCCGGTAGGTCGGCGTGCGGATGCTGACCAGCGGCCTTGAAGCCTTGCTCACAGCGCGCCTCCCGCATCGGCCAGCAGAGGCGGGGCTGGGGATACGTTGCCGGCCAGGGCCGCCTCTTCGGGCAATTCGGCGTCGTCGGAGACGATCACCGCGTGCTCGAATTCGATGACGAAGGGCAGGGCGAACTGTCCCGCCTTGCCTATGGCTATGACGCTGGTTTGGTTCTGCAATCCCAGCCGCGCGAGGTCGGCCAGTTGTGCGATGTCTTCCGCGCCGGGCGGGGCCGTATCGGTTCGTTCCCGATAGGCCGGGACGACGAAGGGCCGGGCATCCGCGCCGATGCCGGCTGCATGCATGAGGGCCGTCGCGCGCTGCGGCTCTATGTCCGGACCGTGCAGCAGCAGCGTCGTCCTAGACGGGCCGCCGGTCGCGCCATGGCCGCGGCTGCGCGACATGTGCTCGCGAGCCGACTGGAACAGCGGAGACAGCAGCCATGGGTCCGTCACGAGTTGAAGTCCCGCGCCGACAAGCGCGCGACGCTTGATGTGGCTGACGAGCTTTTCGAAGGAGAGCGCCCGGCAGAGCGAAGCCCGGCGCGCGTCCAGAAGTGCGCGTATCTCCGGCTGCATCCTGCGATGGTCTTTCACCAGCCGGTCATGCGCCCCGATCATCGCCGTCACATGGGTTTCCGACAGGCGATGGGAGAGCGATGTCGAATGTCGGCGGTAGAAATAAAGCGGCGTGCGGTGCAGGACGAGCTTCGCGCCGGCCAGCAGGCAGCGGAGCAGAAAATCGTAGTCCTCTCCGATCCACGCCGTCTCGTCATAGGCGATGCCGGCAATCGCCTTGCGGCGGAACAGGGGTTTCAGGTAGCCCAGCGCGGGAAGCTGCGAGCCGAGCGAGTTGCTGAGCACGAACAGTTCGGGAGTGATCGTATCGGGTACGGCCCGCCGCGCGGAGCCGATGAGAGTGTGGCCGGCGGTGCGATCGGCCTGCGAAAAGTAGAGCAGGTCGTCGGCCACGATGTCGGCATCGCGTGCCTCGGCCAGAAGAAGCAACCTCTCCAGCCGCTGTGGGTGCAGCAGATCGTCGGAATCGACGATGGCGATCCAGTCGCCCCTCGCTGCGGCGATGGCCGCATTGCGTGCCGCGCCGGGACCGCGGTTGCTTGCGCCGGCTATCACCTTCACGCGGGGATCGGTCGCTGCATAGCCTTGCGCCACCGCGACGCTACCGTCGGATGACGCGTCGTCGTAGATCACGAGTTCCATGTCGCGCAGGGTCTGGCCGAGAACCGACTGGATTGCCGCGGGCAGATGAACTGCGCCGTTATGGTTGGCCATGATAACGGACACGCCCACCGGCTGTCCCTCGGAGGGCTTTCGCGAAGCCGCCGTCATGGGCGCACTATCCCGACGAAGCCGGTAATCGCATCAAAACTGAAGCCGAAATAGCGCATGCGCCGCCCGTTCGAGTTGGCACTCCGGCGTGACGATAGCACTGCATTGCTGCATTGCAACAATAAACACACAGATTCGCCTTGTGCCTTATCTGGCTAAATATTCAGCGCCTGAATGGTTGGTTTTGTAGGCGCGTGCCTAAAACATATGCAAAATTGGCATCTATTGCTCAATTTTGCTGCAACATGGGGAGAATTTGACCCGACGATTTACGGAGATTAGCCATTTTATATTTAATCAACTTTCATTTCAGCAGATTTTGTCGATCACCGTAGGCATATTTGCTGCTTTATGGGCTTGCCTCACCGCTGGAATGGTGGCAGCCTCTGCTGCAATGCAACATACGGAATTGACCGATGTTTCATCAGGCAGTCGCTCGCTTTTTTAAGAGTTCATTTTTCGCCGCGCTGGCCGCGGTCGCCAGCGCCGTTGACGCCGGTGCACAGACGAATGTTTCTTTCGTCGACGATTTCAATCGTTTCGATCTGGGACGCTGGTACGTCGCAGACGGGTGGGCGAATGGCGACTGGCAGAACTGCACATGGTCGAAGCGCCAGATCGCCCTGTCGGAAGGCGTGCTCAGCCTTTCCTTCGAGAAGCGGCCGTACGGGCTGCGCAACTATGTGTGCGGCGAAATCCAGACGCATCACAGTTTCCACTACGGCACCTACGAAGCCCGGATGAAGACGGATACGGGCTCGGGCATCAATGCCGCGTTCTTCACCTATATCGGACCTGTCCATAACAAGCCGCACGACGAGATCGACTTCGAGGTGCTGACGAAAGATACCTCGACCGTCAGCGTCAACACCTATGTCTCCGGGCAACCGAAGAATGGCGGCGTGGTGCCGGTGGAGGGCGGCACCGATGCAGGCTTCAACGACTACGCCTTCGTATGGGAGCCGGACCGGCTGCGGTGGTACGTCAACGGGGAGCTGATGCATGAGGCGGAGAACACGGCAGAACTGCCGACCAACGCGCAGAAGATCTATTTCAGCATCTGGGGGACGGAAACGCTGAACGACTGGATGGGGCCGTTCGAGGATCCCGGCCGCAAGCTGTTCCTCTACCTCGATCGGGTGGCTTTCACGGTGCTGGGCGAGGAGTGCCAGTTTCCCGAATCCATAGTCTGCACGCTGGACTGAGCATGGCTACAGGTCGCCAGTTCCGTAAGAGAGGCGTTTCGCGATGAGCGACATACGCGGCCGGCTGGCGCAGGGCTCGATCTGGATTCTGCTTGCGCGGGTGGCGACGAACGGGTCCGCCTTCGTCGGTACGCTGGTGCTGGCAAGGCTGCTGACGCCCGACGATTTCGGCCTCGTCGCAATAGCCGCCACCATCGCCTTCATCATCGCGTCGATCACCGAGCTGTCGCTGTCGTCGGCGCTGATCCACCTCAAGGAGATCGACGACGATCACCTGAGCACGGCCTTCACGCTCAACATGCTTCGCAGCGGCATCCTCGGCGCGCTGATCGCGGCGCTTGCGTCGCCCGTCGCATGGCTCTACGGCGAGCCGCGACTGGTCGCCGTCATGATCGCGGTCAGCGCGGTGATCCTTGTCTCGGGCCTGTCCAATCCGCGCATGGTCGTCTTCGCCAGAAACCTGTCCTTCCGGCAGGAAGCGCTGGTTCTGGGCGCAAACAAGGTGCTGGGGGTCATCGCCTCAATCACGGTCGCCCTCGTGTTCCGGTCGTACTGGGCCATCGTCGCCGGCCTTGCCGTCGCGCAACTCGTTTCAATCCTGCTGTCCTACGTGATGGTGCCTTTCAGGCCCCGCCTTACGTTGCGGCGCGCCAGGGGGTTGTTGTCTTATTCGGTGTGGCTGTCGCTGGGGCAGGCGATCAACACGCTGAACTGGAAATCCGACCATCTGTTCATCGGCTACATGGCGGGCAACTCGGCGCTCGGCTTCTATACGCTGGGCGACAATCTCGCCCAGTTGCCGACTCGCGAGGCGACCGCACCGCTTTCGCAGACGCTTTTTCCGGGCTTTGCCAAACTGCGTGACGAGACCGAACGTCTGCGCAGGGCTTATCGGCGCGCCCAGGCGCTGCTGTGCATGATCGCATTGCCGGCAGGGTTCGGGCTGGCGATGGTGGCCGAGCCGATGGTGCTGTTCGCCATCGGGGAGAAGTGGGCGCCGGTCATCCCGATCATCCAGCTTCTAGGCGGCATCTTCGCCATCCAGACATTGGCGAGCGCCGTCCAGCCGATGGCGCTGGCCATGGGCGTGACACGTACGCTGTTCAATCGCGATGCGCTGAATTTCGGCATCCGGATGCCGCTCATCATCGGCGGGCTGCTGACCGGCGGGTTGATGGGCGCGGTCTATGCGCGCTGCGTCAGCGGCGTCGTATCGACCTTCATCAACATGCTTCTGGCCCGGCGGCTGCTGGACCTGCCGCTGCGTACCCAGATCACCGACAATGCGAGGACGATCGCGGCAACGGCGGTGATGGTGGGTGGCTTGTCGCTGCTGTTCGACAGCATGCCTTCCGACCCGGCCGCCTTCATCGCCGTGAAGCATCTGGTCGGCATGGTGGTCACCGGGGCGGGGCTCTACATCGTCGCACTCGCCATAGCGTGGCTGGCTTGTGGCAGGCCCGAAGGACCGGAGCGCGAACTGGTCCAGATCGTCACCAAGCTTGCCTCCCCCATCGCCAACCTGGTCGCCCGTCGACCCGGGCCGGCTTCTTCGGAGTAGCGAATGCAGAGTTCTGGAACCGCCGCAATCATGGAGACGCAATCGGCCTCGGGCGCCGTTGCTGCGGATGGGACGCAGGGCATACCCAAGATCGTCCATTATGTCTGGGTGGGCACGCGGGCACTGCCAGACGAAGATCGCAGGCGTGTCGATGCGTGGCAGAAGATCATGCCCGACTGGGAGTTTCGCCGGTGGGGCAACGACGATGTGGATTTCTCCAGCCCTTTCATCCGTGGCGCTTTCTCGGTGCGCGCATGGAACCGCGTGTCGGACTACACGCGGATGGACGCGCTTGCGCGGATAGGCGGCGTCTACCTCGATACCGACGTCGATATCGTCCGGCCATTCGATCCGCTTCTGTCCAACCGGGCGTTTCTAGGGTTTCAGACGGGCGACGAAAATCCGTCGGAGATGGTCAATGGCGCGGTGTTCGGCAGCGTTGCCGGACACTGGCTGCCCACGGCCATCCGCGACCATTTCAACACGAAGGTGAAGGGCCATCTGGATATCGGCTCGTTTGCCGGACCGGGTCTTCTCACGCACATGCTGCGTGAGAAAGGGCTTCAAAGCTACCGCGACGAGCCCTTCACCGTCGCCGACGTGACGCTGTACCCCAGGCGCTATTTCTACCCCTACTGGTGGGCCGACGAGTTCCACCCCGACTGCATCGTCGAGGACACGTTCGCGGTTCACCGATGGGCCGAGACCTGGGTGGCCAAGCCGGGCCTCAAGGCCAGATGGAAACGCAAATTCTTCAACCGGTTCGGCAGGCATATGCCGGAGCTGGCGCTTTACGTAACCCGTGCCGTCGCCCGTCGGGCGGCGAGCTAAAAGAGGAAATCACATGCAGACTATCGCAATCGTCGATACGTCGATCTGCACCGACAATCTCGGTGACGAGATCATCATGGACGCGGTCAACGCCGTGGTTTGGGAGCTGTTCCCCAAGGCCTACATCTTCCGCGTGCCCAGCCACGAAGCGCTTTCGGACCGGACTCTCGGCTTCATCGGCAAGGCGGACTTCTGCTTCATCGGCGGGACGAACCTTCTCTCCTCCGACATCAGGCCGGACGGCCTGTGGCGGCTGAAGGCGACGGATGCGCCGCACTATGGCGCGGCACAGACCGTGTGCCTCGGCACCGGCTGGAACGACTACATGCCGGAGCCCACCGCGGAGACGCGATCCATCCTCAAGCAGGCGCTGTCCGCCGACCTGACCCACGCAGTCAGGGACAACTACACGCGGGCGCATCTCGAGCGAGCCGGCTTGCAGACGACCTCGACCTGCTGCCCCACGACATGGTCGCTGACGCCGGAGCATTGCGCGACGATACCGACGAAGCGTGCGCCGTCGGCGGTCTTCACCCTGACCGCGTGGCGGCCGGACCCGGCTGCGGACAGGGCGTTCGTCGAACTGCTGCGACAACGCTACTCGAAGGTTCACTTCTTCCCGCAGATGCAGGACGACTGGGAATATTTCCGCTCGTTCGGGTGGGAGGATATCGAAGTGGTTACACCGACCACCGAAGGGTACACGCGCTTTCTGGAAAGCGAGGATGTCGACTTCATCGGCACGCGCCTGCACGGCGGCATACGCGCCCTGCAGAAGGGCCGGCGCGCACTCATCCTTGCGATCGACAATCGGGCGGCCGAGATCGGAAAGGACGTGGCCCTGCCCGTCGTGGACCGGACGGCGACGGACGAGATCGCCAACTGGATCGACGGCGGGGCGGCGACCGCCATCACGATACCGCAGGCCGCGATCGACCGCTGGAAGGCGCAGTTCACAGGCGAGGGGCGCGTACCGGCAACTGCAAGGCTCCGTCCGCCACCGGTGCAGGCGGGGGCAGGCAGCAGGCTTGTTCGGCGCGCCAAGCACGCGCTGGGAAGGGCGTTGCGAAATTGACGATCGACGAAGCCCTACGCCCTGTCGAGGGTAGCAAACCGGGATCGAGCCCGTTCCCGGACATGCCGACCTTCCAGCTCGACATATTGAGCCTGCCATCCTCGACGCAGCGGCGCGAGCGCATGGCGGCGATGCTTGATGGCGCGGGTATCGAAAACTGGCGGTTCTTCGACGCCGTTCCGCCCGAAGAATGCCTGTTGCCCTACGATGAAGCGGCGGCTTTCAAGGCTTATGGATCGACGCTTTCGCGCGCCGAAATAAGCTGTGCCGCCAGCCATATCGGCATCATCGAGCGTTTCGTGCGGGAGGGCGACGCCGACTATCTGGTGGTGTTCGAAGACGACATAGTCATCGACCCGACGCTGAACATCGCCGGCTATCTGCAGATCATGCAGCTTGCGGGCATCGAGTACATGAAGATGTACGCGCGGTTCTTCGTTCCGGCACGGTTCATCACGTCGTTCAATCGCTTCGTGCTCTACCGGTTCCTGTTTCCGCCGCTGGGAACGCAGGCCTACATCCTGTCGCGCAAGGGTGCGCGGGCGATGCTGGACGGTTTCGTCAGACACGGCAGCATCGACATGCCGATCGACCAGCTGATGGACTGTCACGAGCGTGCGGTGCTGCCGATCTACACGATCTATCCGTTTCAGGTGATGGAGCTGAACGTGCCCACCACCATTCACGACGCCGCGAATGTGGAGAGCAAGGAAGCGCGCAACCGGATGCTGATGGCCAGCGGGCCATCCGCGCCGCGACGGTTCGAACTTCTGGAAAAGTTTGTCCGCAAGTATCGCAACATGCGTATGGAGCGGATCGACAGGCAGACGCGGGATGCCATCAAGCAGATGCTGACGGATCTCGGGTCCATCCGGCTTTGATTTAGGCAACGCTGCAATAGCAGATCAAGGAGACAAGAGGCATCAACTAGCGGGCGGGGGTAAGGATCATGATGAGACTTACCTATTTTCAGGGCCATGTGCCCAATTTCGGCGACGAACTGAACCCCTACGTGTTCGACCGGCTGCTGCCGGAGGGGTTTCTGGACGACAATGACGACGAGCTGCTGCTCGGAATCGGCTCGATCATCCTCGACAGCATGCCCAGGGAACCCCTCAAGCATGTGGTGGGGTCCGGTCACGCCTACCTCGATCCGCCGGACGTGGCGGATGGAAACTGGAACATCGTCTTCGTTCGCGGGCCGCGCACCGCGTCGAACCTCGGCCTTCCTCCGTCGAAGGCGATCTGCGACGGTGCGGTCCTACTTCGCGCGCTGGACGACCTGCCCTCGCCGGACGAGAGCGATGAGATCGCCTTTATGCCGCATTATGAAAGCCTCGATCGCGGCTTCTGGCAGGCGGCTTGCGACCTTGCCGGCATCACGATGATCGACCCGAGGGACGACATAGAATCCATCATATCGCGCATCCGCGGGCTGCGGGTTCTCGTGACCGAGGCGATGCACGGGGCGATCGTCGCCGACGCGGTGCGAACGCCATGGGTGGCGGTGCGCAACCTCAACAAGCATCACCGGCACAAGTGGGACGACTGGGCCGACGCGCTCGACATCGACCTGCGCCGTCATCCGCTCGGCCCATCCAGCACGATGGAGCTTTACGTGACGCTGTCGGGCGGGCGAGGGCAGGTGAACGGCCGGGCCGGGAGATGGAGCCGGTCGCGTCTGGCAAGGCCGCTGGACAAGGCGCTGCTGCACAATGCCGCGCGCAACCTGCTGCGGCTGGCAAAATGCGAACCCCAGCTCAGCGACGATGTCGCCATCGAACGCGCGACCGACAGGGCAGTGACTGCGGTGTCGGACTTCGTCAGCAGCCGGAGCTAGAGCGCGTCGCGATCTTTCAGATTCGCTCCATGTGCTTTAGCTGCCTGTTTTGAGGCATGTCTTCGTGCCGAAACCGATTCCCACTTTCGGGAGACATGCCTTAGCAGGTGACGGCGAGCGACGAATAGAGCGCGAGGTAGTCGGTCGCCGCGCGTTCCATGGACAGCCGCTCGTTCATGTAGGCGCGCGGCTCGAAGGACCCGAGCCGCGACCAGAACAGCGGCAGCACGTCCTCGAAATCGTCAATCCTGAACGTCATGCCGCATCGCTCATCGAAATAGGGCACGCTGGAAACGGTGAGTTTGGGGCTGGCGAACCGTCTCAGGATCGGATCGACAAGCTCGCCCTCGTCCCATGCCAGTACCGGCACGTTGGCGGCCATGGCTTCCTGATAGGCAAGGCCCTGCGTCTCATGCTCGCACAAGAACAGCAGCGCTCGGCATTCCTTCAGCGCGCTGTCGTAGTCCGACCGGATATGTCCGCCGTAGCGCAGGACCCTGTGCGAGCGCCCGGCCTTGTCCAGGCGCTCCGTGACGCGGTCGAGCACCTCAGGAACGCGCTGGTCGCGGTGCCAGCGGATCTTGTCGTAGATTAGGAAATCCACCGGCTTGTCGGCCAGCGCCATTTGCGGGCCAGTGTATCTGTCGACGCCCGCGGGCCAGACGCGCAGCTTGTCGCCACAATAGGGGCGGTTGTAGTCGACCGCCCACTGGCACGGCTGGATGAGGATGCGCATTCTTTCCTGCCCGGCGATCTGCACCGTCCTGTCCGGCAGGCCGAGATCGCCATGGCCGAACACGACGGGATTGGGCAGGTCGACGGCTTCGATGACGCCGGGATAGCCGGCCAGCCCGATCGGATAGTGGGGACGGGCCCTTGCCGCGGCGAAATCATTTATCCGGACGTTGCACCCGGCCGCCCGCAGTGACCGCACCAGTGACAGGAAGGCTGTGTAGAAGCCCGTGTGAACCTGCCGGCGTCGCAGGGAACGCCAGGCGTAGCGCGCTATGCGGCGACCGTTGGAATAGAGGCTGCCGCCGACACCGGGCAGGGCGTAGCGCTCGTAGCCGTGATAGAACAGGAGAACCAGCGGTGCGCCCGAAACGTCGGTTTCAAGTGCGGGAAACGGCATGGTTTCGCGTTCGGCCAACGCCATCAACGCAACCTCCGGGGCAGGGCATAGATGGGTTGGGCAACCAGCTGATGCGGGCTTCGCTCTGCGTCCCGTCGGGCCTGCCTGCGATGATGCCGCCTGTGCTGCATCGCGTATACCAGCGCGCAGATGGCGATGATGGTGACGATGCTGAACTGGAAGTAGGTGGTCACTTCGAGAAAGCTGGTGCAGATGACCTGGGTCATGAAAGCGGCAAAGAAAGCGCTTTCGGGCGAGGGTGAACGAAGAGCCCAGACGAGTACGCCGAAGAACGCGCCGTAGAGCATCAGAACCTGAATGCCGACGCCGATAATGCCGATCTCGACCGCGTTGGAAAGATAGGTGTTATGGAAGTTGAAGCCGCTGCGGCTGGCGATGCCGAACAAATCCCATAGCACCTCGGCCGGGATGTTGCCATGAACCCAGAACGCCTGGTAGCCGACGCCGAGCCATGGCCGGTCGGCAATCATCATCATCGCGACTTCCC
Source organism: Neoaquamicrobium microcysteis (assembly GCF_008180155.1). Lineage (GTDB taxonomy): Bacteria > Pseudomonadota > Alphaproteobacteria > Rhizobiales > Rhizobiaceae > Aerobium > Aerobium microcysteis. The sequence continues at coordinate 160,214 of NZ_VSZS01000066.1, forward strand.
ACAGGTCGGTGCGTCCGGTGAGCGTGTCGTCCTTGCCCGACAGGTTGAGGAAGCCGGACATGAGGGTCTCGCCATAGATCACGAGAAAGGCTGCTGCGATGATGCCGATGCAGACTGTGAAGCCGCCGGCAAGAAGGAGCAGGAGAGGTGGAAGCCTGCGCAGCAGCAGGACGGTGATTCCGACGCCGAGCGCTGGAACGATGAGGGTCATCGCGCCGGTCGATTGAGCGAGTATGAGCAGCGGGCCGCAGACCAGCAGCCCGCCCGCGGCCCCCCACCTGATGGGCCAGGGGCTTCCCCGGTCGAAAACGATGGCGAGCGCCGCCAATGCGAAGCCGGTGATGACGCCGGCAAAGGCGTTCTTGCTGCCGAAAATGCCGATCCAGGCTCCGATATCGTCGCGCACACGCCCGAACAGCAGGCTGCCGACGACGCCGAAGCCGTAAATCCAGAACAGGCAGCGCACGAATGCGATGGGGGCTACGCGACCCGCAATGACGATTGCAACGGCGATGGTGAGCGCAAGCTGGATCGAATGACGCAGCGAGTTCGACGGATAGTCGGACCACAGAACGGAAAGCGCGCAGAAAGCCGGCAATGCGAACAGATACCAGTGGCGCACCAGCACCTGCATGCTTGCGAAGGGTTTGGATATCACCAGCAGCGAACCGGCGAGCAGGAACAGAAGCGCCGCGCGAGAGCCGAAGAGAGGATTGAGGATGAGCGCGGCAAGCGCGACGATCGTCAGGCTGACGGCGACATGGATGCGCAGAGGTCGCCGCGAGACGTGGTCGAGCGTCTCGTAGGTCGCGAAGGTCAACCGGGCAGCCCCGGTGCGGTCTTCAGCGTGGTGCGGACCGAGATGATGTCGCCCGGCAGAACAGGAGTGTTCTCGCCCGCCGAAATCTGCTGCGTCACGCCATCGACCACACGCGTCAGCTCGAACGTCGTGTCCGGCTCGCCGCCCAGCACGCCGGGCAGGGTGCTGGCGAAGGAAACCGCCTCGGACAGGAGCCCGGCGTACATTTCCTGCCGCAGGGTGGCCTCGTCCAGCTCGGCTTCGGTCTTCTGGCGCTCCTGCGCAACCTCCGCCTCGATGTTGTTGCGCAGCCCGATGATCTCCTGCTCGGTCTTGCTGATTTCCTGCCGGGCGCGGAGCATGGATGTTTCCAGGTCAAGCTGCTTGCCTTCCATGTCGGCGATGGTGCGCTCTATGCCGAGCACGCGCGTGTTGACGACCAGCCCCTTCTGGGCGAGCGAGTCGACATCCGAAAGCTCGCGCCTTGCCAAGTCGATCTGGCGCTGCTGGGTGACGGACTTCTGCTCCAGCGCGGTGACCTCCCGTTGCAGCAGGTCGCGGAGGTCGTTGAGCACGTCGAGTTGCAGCGTCAGCTTGCGGTTGCGCGCAGTAAGGATCGACATTTCGTCGGCCATGATCGAACTGACGCGGGCGAGGCCCTCGAGCTCTTCGGCAACGGCGAAGCCTTCCTCGCCCTTCGCTTCGGCCTCAAGGCGGGCGCGGCGGACAAGAAGGCGCACCCGGTCCTGCGATGCGATGGCATGCTGGCCGCGGGCATTGATGAAGTCGCGTTCAATACGTGCGCCTTCAAGCCGGCGCTGGCCGCCGGCAAGGCTGACCGCCTTCAGCACCGTTATGCCGGGAACGAAGGCGTACTGGCCCGGCGCCTGAACGTCACCGTTGATGTAGAACGGGCGGTAGGTGGCGATCTCGACCGATGCCTGCGGCTTGTCTGACAGGCCGAAGCTCTGCTGGAGCGTATCGGAAATCGCCTTCGAGATTTCAGCGGTGGTGAGGCCGCCTGCTTCCATCTCGCCCACGAAGGGCACAGACAGCCTGCCTGCCGAGTCGATCATGTATTCGCCGCTGATCGCGGTCCATTCGCGAAATGCGCCTTCGACGGTCTGCCACTCGACCACGCGAATGCGAAGCTTGTCCTGGCTGCCGAGCAGATAATCGTCCGCCTTTGCAGGCATCAGCGAAGCAAGCACGATGGCGATTGCAAACGCGGTGCGCGCGCCAAGTGTGCCGAGCGTGTTACGCATCATGGAAACTCCTGCGTTGCGCGCCTTTAGCGGCGCGCCTCAGTAACTGCCCCGCGAGAGACAGACGGCCGGTACGGTAAGGAGAATGATCCGCAGGTCGCCTGCAAGCGACCAGTTCTCGATGTACTGGCGGTCGAAGGCGACGCGCGCCTCGTAGGACACGTCGCTGCGGCCGCTGACCTGCCACAGGCCGGTGAGGCCGGGACGGGACTTGAGGTAGCAATCGGCGAACGGGCCGTAATGCTCGAGCTCGGCGTGAACCACGGGCCGCGGGCCCACGATGCTCATATCGCCCTGCAGGATGTTGAGAAGCTGTGGCAGCTCGTCGAGGCTGAGCTTGCGAAGCACGTGACCGACGCGGGTGACGCGCGGATCGTTCCGGAGCTTGCGCGTCGCGAGCCATTCATCGCGTGCGGCGGGGTTGTCACGCAGATGGGCCGCGAGAACTTCGTCGCCGTTTACCATCATGGTGCGGAACTTCAGGCAGGCAAAGCTGCGGCCGCCGCGCCCGATGCGGGCGTGACCGTAGAAGGCCGGGCCGGGGTCCGTGATCTTCACCAGCGCGACCAGGAAGAGAAACAGCGGCAGCAGGGCGACGATGCCAAGGGAAGCGGCAACCACGTCGAACGCCCGCTTGAGCGTTCCACCCACCGGCGGCGTCCCATAGGACAACACCCTGGGGGAATCGAGATGTGCCGACTTCGCGAGATCACGCATTGAACGACCTATCCGAAGAACAATCCAATACGGCGACGATAGCATTCTAATGGTGCGTTGCAACATAATATTATCAAAAAATCATGAAAGATTTTTTCTTACCGTGATCGAAACAATACTGTGATATTGCGCAATACATGTGCAAATTGACCAATTATTGTACATCGACTGTGTGTCATGTGAGTGACGGCCGTGGATGTGCTCAATTTTCGATCTCCGCTGCCTTCATCGTTTCTCAAGAGCTCGCTGCTATGAGGGGCGGGCGAGGGGAATTTGCGTAGCATGCGTAACGGGTTATCCCATTGTCGGGCGGGCCGATGGACGGTGGCGAAAGCGCAGGCAGATGCGCCTGAAGCCGCAGTCGCGACAGCGTTCTGGTTGCATTGCAGCAAAGTGCCGCCGTGTGGGGCTGAGAGCCGGCACGTCTTGCGGGAAACCGCCGCTGGATTTATCCTACCTTTTGCCGGCATAGCGCGCAGTGCGGCGCGACGCGGGCGAGGAGGTCTGGTTTCGCAAACGCGTTCACGCGCGCTGCGATGCCGGGGAGGAAGTGAATTGATCGCAGGAGCCTGGGTCACCTCTGAGGAGCGGGTCGCATGAGCCTGCCCAAATTCATAGTGGGATCGCTGCTGGCGATCGCCATCGTTCTGGTGTGGTCGCTGGCAGACGGGGCCGGCATCGGAACCATCCTGCTGCGCCTGGTCGTCAGTGTCGTGCTGGTGCAGGTGGGCTATGCGATCTTCATCCTCGCGCTGGTAGCGATGCGCCCCGGCAATACGCCGCGCAAGAAAGAGGCGAAGGAAACCGTCAGCGGGCCGACGATCAGCCATGGCAAGCAAAGACCGTCGTCGCATTAGAGCCGGCATAGCATCCCAACCGCTCACGTCGAGGCCTGTTCTCCCGCCAGCAGCCGTGAAAGCTGGCTGTGGGGATCCTTGCTGAGCTTGTCGAAGCGTCCCGACTCCACAACGCGTCCATTCTCAATGGCGATCACCCGGTCGGCGAACGAAATCATCGAGGGGCGGTGCGCGATGGTAAGGATCGTCATCCGGCCGCGCAGCGCCTTGATGGATTGCGCTATAACCGTCTGGTTCTGCCAGTCGATCGCGCTCGTCGCCTCGTCGAGGATGAGCAGCGCGGGCTTGCGCAGCAACGCGCGGGCAAGCGCGATGCGCTGACGCTCGCCACCCGAGAGCCGCGCACCCCGATCGCCGATCACGGTTTGCAGACCTTTGTCGAGACGCTCGACGAACGGTGCAGCCATCGCCAAGCGCAAGGCCTCCCACATCTCGTCCTCGCCTGCCTCGGGCGCAGCCAAACGAAGGTTTGCGGCGATTGTGTCGTGCAGCAGAAAAACGTCCTGCGACACGTAGGCGACATGCGCGCGCCACGCGCGCATCAAGGACTGATCGAGCGGCCGGCCGTCGATCTCGATCGCCCCCGAGGCCGGCTCGATCAGCCCCATGAGCAGGTCGGCTATGGTGCTCTTGCCGGAACCGGAGGGCCCGATAAGGGCAGTGATGCCGTTAGCCGGCATCGAGAAGGTGACGCCCTCGATAGCAGGACGTCTTGCGGAGGCGTCGTAACCGAAAGTCAGGTCGCGGACCTTGATTTCCTTCTTAGGGTCGAAGCGGGCGGCTTCATCGACGCCCGGCCGTCCTGCCGGCTCACGCGCGGCATCGAATTTAGCGCGGACGGCTTCGGTTGCGTGGAAGGCCGGCAGGTTCATGACGATCTGCTGCACATAGGTCTGCGTTTCCATGAAGCGCGGCGCGATACGCATGAAGACCAGCAGCAGGACGACGGTCTCGGCCAGCGATAGCCGGTAGATCATAAGCGCGACATAGACGACGATGCAGACGCTGACCGCGCTGGCGATCTGGAACAGGGCCGTCGCCACCGTGCTAAGCCCGACATAGCGAGCATTGTCGTTTCTGATGCGCGTCAGCGTGTTGCGCAGGCGATCGAAATAGAGTTCCTCGGCGTTCATGCTCTTGGCGAGCTTCAGGCCGTGCAGGAACTCCGAGACGATGCGGAACTGGTCCTTGCGGTTGGTCGTGATCGTGTGGCCGTGAAGCGCGGCGCGCCTGCGGAAGGGTCGCAGGGTTACGAAGATCACGCATCCTACGGCCATGGCGACAAGTGTCATCGGGACGGATATCAGCAGCGATATCAGGAGATATGCCGAGAGCAGGACGCCCACCTGTGCGAGCAGGATGAGATAGTAGGCTGCGCCCTGCACGCGCTCGATATCGCTGTTGAGAGCGTGCTCGACATCGGCCGAACGCATCGTGCCGAACACGCCCCATCGCGCGCGCCCGATGCTTTCGAACAGGCGCATGCGCACGCCGTTGACGAAGTCGTCCAGCAAGGCCGCCATGTAGACCGACTTGACGCGGTTGAAGCCAGCCTGGGCGATGACCAGCAGCAGGAGCGCGGCGAGCGCCACACCCAGCGGAAATTCCAGCGCCGGCGTGGTCCAGCCTGGGAGGTGGATCGACGGGATACGGACGGCGAAATCCGCCCCGCTGCCGGCGGCGGAATGCAGGATCGGGATCAACAGCAGGATGGAAAAGCCCTCGGTCAGGCTTGCCAGCACGAGGAAGGCGATGGCTATGGCGATGCGCCGCCTGCCGTCGGCCAGCACGAAGCGGGCGAAGGCCGCGATGTCCCGCACCGAATAGGTCCCGGGCGGCGAGCTCTCGGTCGCCAGGGGCGGGGCTTCAGCGAGAGCTGCCTTGCCCATCTCAGCTATCCGAGGCCAGGTCTTCGCGCACGAGCGCTGCGATTTCCGGCAGCCTGTCGAGGCCGTTCGGCACTGTCAGGCGGCGCATGCCGACAAGACCGGCGAGCCGGGCGCACTGGTCGAGGTGACGTGTCGCTTCGCTTCCCTGAAGCGCGTCACGACCGAAGCGCGTCACATAGGAAAACTGCATCAGGCCGAGCAGGGACGCCTTTGCCGAAAGTGGCTCGACGGCCGCGGCCTCGCCGCGCTGAAGCAGATAAATCCGACGGGCCGGAATGGGGGTCGTCGCGAAGGAAGACGGCACGCGATGCTGCCGCTTGAGGATTGCGGGATGCACCGACGGCTCCACGAACGCATCCGCGATGCGCACGGCCTGGGCGGCGTTCTCCGACAGCTTGAGCTGGGGAAAGCCGAGTTCGACGCGTGCGGCATTCCCCATATCTCTGGAGAGGACGACCAGATCGTCGGTCAGCAGTGCGTGTCCAGCTTCGAGAAGAGCTGCCGCCGTGGTCGATTTGCCCGCGCCCTTGTCGCCGACGAAGATGGCGCAGCGGCCGCCGAGCGTCGTTGCGCTGGCGTGCAGGATCAGATGGCCACGTCGGTGAAGGAGCATGCCCAGGACCGGCCCGAGCAGCGGCAGCGCCAACAGCCGCTCATCGACGCCGGGGGCGGGGTCGATCTCGATCAGTCCCGTTCCCACCACCCGGAAACGGCCGACCTGCTGCCACGAGAAATAGAGCTCTTCTTCCGAGAAGATGTGCATGTAGGAGACGGGATGCGGTTCGCGAGAGGGGATCGAGGCAAGCCTGATTTCGACGTCGGCTGCGGTGGCCGCGTTGCCCGAGGCCAGCATCAGTTCGGGCAGGGCGACCTGCGAAGCGATGTCGAGCCCGAAGGCGCGATAGCGCGCATGCGCCTCGAGTGTCTCATCGTATCGAGGCGGGCAGGCTTCGCCGCAGGCGGCTGTCGTGTGGATCGTCATGCCATGACTCCCTGGCGGCGCAGCAGGCCAAGCCACATCGACAGGGATGCGGCGCGCCATACTGCCTGAACCTCGTCAAAGGGGGCGTTGTCTGGGTCGCGCAGCAGCCTTTCGCATGCAGCGCGGGCTGCGCCGATGTTGACGAACGGTGCGATGCTTTCGCTGTCGGCCCCGAATGTGCGCTCCAGCAGGGCGCGATGGTTGCGCACCATGCCGCCGGTGAGGTTCGGGCCGAAATTGACCTTGCTGTGCCGCCACTGCACCGCGGACGGCAGGATGCCGCCCATCGCCTGTCGCAGGACGTAGCGCGTCCAACCGTCGTTCAGCTTGGCTTCGGCCGGCAGCGACAGGCAGAATTCGGCCAGCCGCTTGTCCCAGAAAGGATAGCGTTGCTCGATGCCGAAATGCGCGGCCGATTTGTCCAGCACCTCGAAGGCATGGGAGATGAGACCGCTGGTGAGTTTCCACCGGTGGGACAGCATCTCGCTTGAAAGCGCCACGCCCGGCATCCGCGCGAAGCGATGGGCGCGCTCGGCGAGGTTGGTCCTGCGGGCAAGGTCCGGATTGACGAGGCCGAGCGGGTCGGCCGTCTGCCGGCTGAGGCGGGAGACGAGGCGGCGTCGAGCGCGCTCCAGCCGCGCAACCGGGCCGTAGATCGTGAGCAGCCCCAGATATGTCTGGGTGGCGCTGGTGGCGTGAACCCGCGCGACGCCGCGCAATTCGCGCCATAGCGCCAGCCACCGGCCTTCTGCTGCAAGTTCGTGCAGCCGGCCGTAGCCATGGGAGACCACCTCGTCGCCGCCATGACCGTCCAGGAGGACGCGGACGCCATCGTTGCGCGCGGCCGAAAGAAGCTGGCGCGTTGCCGACAGGCCGGGGGCAAGGAAGGTGCTTTCCTGCTCATCCAGGATCGTCTCGAACTCGCGAAAGGGAGCATGCTCGACAAGCGGAATGAAGTTGGCAGCAAAACCACCCTGCGCCAGCACCGCGTCGATATAGGGACGCTCGTCCATCGACGAGCCGCGCTCGAAGACCATCGAATAGGACGGCAGCGCCTTCTGAGAGCCGACTGCCCGGAGATCGCGCGCGACACAGGCGATAGACGAGGAATCGAGACCGCCGCTGAGCATCGTCCCCAGCGCCTGGGTGCCGCGCATGCGCACCCGTACGGCTTCCGTGAAGAGATGCCTGAACTGTTCGATCGCGTCGGGGCCGGGGTTCGGCCGAGGCTCGATGCGATAGTATTGCCGGACGGCGAGGGTGCGGCCGTCCGTCGAAAGACAATGCCCCGCTGGAAGACGACGAAGCTGGGAATAGACGGTTGCCGCGCTGTCGTCCGGCATGCCAGCCAGCATCCCCGCCACATGGTCCTGGTCGAGGGTTGCGGTCACGCCCGTTGCCAGAAGCGACTTCATTTCGGACGCGAATACAAAACCGGACGGGCCGAGGTGGTAGTAGAAGGGCTTCACGCCGAATTGGTCGCGCGCGCAATAAAACTCGCGGCGGTCGCCGTCCCAAATGGCAAAGGCGAAATCGCCTTCCAGCCTTTCGGCGCAAGCCCTCTCCCAGCGCAGATAGGCGTAAAGTATCATCTCCGCGTCGCTCGCTTCGCGATCACGCATGCCCAGACGCGCCAACAATTCGTCGCGGTTGTCGAGCCGGCAGTCCGCCACCACGACATAACGACCGGCGAAACGGACAAGCGGTCCGCCGGTCGTCTCAGCCGTGGTGTTGAGCCAGCAATGGCCGAGATGCGCCGCGCCTGACGACCAGGTTGCACTGCCGTCGCGCGCGCGGTGCTTCATCGCCGCGACCATGCGATCGATGAGGGGGGCCGTCGTGGGCGCATTTGCTGGGAAAATGCCGGCGATCCCGCTCATGGTGCGTCTCAGCCGATGACGTGAAGCTGGTTGTAGCCGGCAAGCGAGCTAGCGCTGCCGCCCAGGACGATGCAGTCGCCGCTGACAAGCCAGGCGTGGGCGCGGATGCGGGCCAGCGAGCCGCGCTCCACGCCCAGATGAATCTGAGCCTTGTAGCCGTGGCGGGCCAGCAGATACTGGCCCGCCAGCGCCTGTGTCAGGCAGGTGGCTCCCGGAACGAGCCGCGCCGTCGCCGCGACGCCCCATGATACACGGCGAAGGATTTGCACGGGGGCAGGCCCGCCGACAGGCATAGCCGCGATGTGGTCGCTGACCACACGAAACCGGCCGAGGGTAAGGCCGCCGCGAATGACCGCCACGACTGCCAGGCAGTGGAGCAGGAAGAGGCGACGCCTGAAAGGGGGGATGCCCTCATCCTGCATGTTCGGCCTGCTCCCAACGGATGAGACCGGCGGTCTCCAGCCTCGAAAGCAGGGTCTGCACGTCGCTAACGCAGCGCGCCGGCTCCACATCGTAAGTCGCCGTTACCCGATCGACTATTTCCGAAACGGGCAAAGGCGTCCTTATCTGTTCCCAGATGAAGGCGCCAACATCGTTCAGGCTGAAATAGGTGTTTCCTGCGAGATCGAGCAGCGCAACGCCGCTTCCGAACTCGCATGCGACCACCTGAGGTGAAGAAACAACGGCATTCTTACTGGTACTCATCATTTACATCACCAGGAACACGTTGCGCAGCGGTCAATGCCCACATCATCTTTTCTTCTTTTGCAGGCGATGGTGGGTGACGGAGATTTCGGGTTCAGTATTTCAGGAGAATTTCCGGATAAGCTCCGTCACCCCTTAGGTTCGCCCCCTATTGATGGGAGCGGTCCCTGTCAGATCACGAGAAGGTCAGATCGCCGAAAGGCGTACCCGTCGGGAAAGTCGCGTCGAGCGCAGTACCGGTCGAAGCGCCCTGAGTAATCTGCTCGATCGAACCATGAGCTTCGAGGTTCGGAGTCTCGTATTCTCTTTTCGGGGTGCTGGTTTTCATTTGCTCACTCCATTGTGTGGTGGGGCTACGGCAAGTTGTCTGCCGGCAGGCAATGCTGCGCTGCAATAGCTGCATGGCCGCATTTAGCTGTCAAGCACCATTTACGTTTCGTTATCCATCTTGTACTTCATTTTGCGTGATTTCATCATGCGAGAATGAATAAAATTCGATGTAAGACTCTTTCTTGGCTAAGGAGATGAAATTGCTTGTGGGCGCTAACTAACTGATTTTCCTAATATGAGGAAAAATTGTGCAGCGCAAAAATTATGCACATGATGTACATTTGCGCATCATGCATAGTTTGCAGGCTAATGTTGAAGAAAAGACAAGTCATAAATGGTGTTCATCCTGTCGTTTATTGTATAGGCTGCAATTGTGGGTATCCGTTGCAGCGACCCTGCGCGGGAGCCGGGCGGCCGACGATCGGAGGCGAACAGGAAGAGCGAGATGCAGGAAACGGGTGTTGCGATGCGCGAGACGAGCGAGGGGCTGGCGATGCCGGCAACGTGCGTCCGTGCCGCCGCCGCCCCGGATTTTCGACAGCGCCTACCCGCGACGGAAGGGGAACTGGCGGGCGAGATCGCACTGGTGCGCGCCGCCTTGGCGCGTTTCCTGAAACTGCAGCATGATGGCATTGCCGAGCCGATCTCGCAGGAGCGCGAGTTGCTGACACTCGTGCGCCTCAACAAGATCGGGAACGTGCTGCGGTTCGAGCGAGACGATTTCGTATCGAATGATGCCTGGAGCCGCACCGGCGGCTTTCTCGATGCCTACCGCCGCAAGACGAACGCGATCAATTCGGCAACGCTTTCCGCTACGCTGCACGCAGCGGCCGGCCTTAGGGAGGAGAAGGTCGATTTCGTCCTGTTCAAAGGGCCGCTGCAGCAGAAAGAGCTTTACGGCAACTATTACGCGAAGCCTTCCGGAGACGTGGACATTCTGGTGCATCCAGGGGACTTCGCCAGCGCGCGCGCCTGCCTGATGCGTCATGGTTACGGTGTCGAACGGCGTGCGAATTCGCTATGGTGGTCTCATTTTCTCGGCGAGCAGCATATGGTGCGCGACGGCGGAGCTGCCGGAGTGATCGACCTTCATCACCGGTTGCAGCAGCCGGGCATGCCGCGCCCGCGTGACAGCGCGCTTTTCATGGCCCGCGCCGCCACGATTGATTTGGCCGGAACCGCCCTGCCGTTTCTGGACCCGGCGGACACGGTTCTGCTTTCCTCTATCAGCATCGCGAAGGCGTTCTTCAATCGCGAGCCCTGCGCGTCGCATGTGTGCGACCTCCATGCCGGCCTGCGCCGCATGGATACTGACGGTCGGCAGGCATTGGTCGCAAGGGCGCGGGACGAGGGCCTGCACGGCACGCTGATGCTGGGGGTGAGAACCTGCTGGAGCCTTCTGGGCGTATGGCATGACGGACTGTCGGGACAATCGGGCGAGGTTCTGCCCGCGACGGGCGACGATGAACTGCGTCTCATGATCCTGGCTCCATGGCTTAACGCCATCGATTGGCCCAAGCGCCGCGACATCCTGTGGAACCTCTGCGACCGGCGCTACCGGCGCTTCATGGTCGAGGCAGCATGGGCGGCTTCGTCGGAGGTCGGTCGCCGGCTGTGGGCGGAGCGCGGCAATGCATAGCGCGAGCGTTTCGACAGCGATCGAGGTCGCAATCATCATTGCGGCGAAGGATGCGGCAGCAACCATCGGCGAGGCGGTGGTTTCGGCGCTGGCGGAAACGGAAACGCGCGAGGTGATCGTGGTCGATGACGGTTCCTCCGACGGGACATCACCGGCGGCCTGGGCCGCCGATGATGGCAGCGGGCGGCTGAGCGTCATCAGGCTCGATGCCAATCGCGGCCCTTCCCATGCGCGAAACCTCGCCATCGAGCGGTCGACATCGCCTTTCATTGCGATACTGGATGCCGACGACAGGATCTTGAAGGGCCGCTTCCGCACATTCGACGCCACCGCGCGATGGGATATCGCGGCAGACAACATCCTGTTCGTGGACGAGCGGGCTGCCCTTTCACTTGCGGACATCGCGATGCCGGCGGCGTGCAGCGCCCCGCGTTTGTTGAGCCTGGACGATTTCATCGACGGCAACATCTCGCGGCGTGGGATGAATCGCGGAGAATTCGGCTTCCTCAAGCCGGTCATCCGGCGCAGCTTTCTCGATGCGCACGGGCTGCGCTATTCGCGGCATCTGAGGCTGGGCGAGGACTACGACCTTTACGCCCGCGCACTGATCTGCGGAGCCGTATTCGAACTGCTGCCGAGCTGCGGGTATCTCGCGCGGGTGCGCGCCAACTCGCTGAGCGGAAGACATCGGACGGAGGATTTGCGCCGGCTGGCGGCTGCGTCGCGGGCGCTGCTGCGCGCCGACGGGCTGGCCGACAGTTCGCGGCAGCGGCTGCAGGTGCATGCGCGGCAGGTGCGCGACAAGTACAGGCTACGGCGGTTCCTCGATCTCAAGCGCCGCTCGCCGTTGGCGGCGGCAGGCTTCCTGCTGTCGAGCGCGCAGGGGGCGCGCGCGGTCATCCGCGGCGTGCTTGCCGACAAAGTTGCCGCGGCGCGAAGGGCGTTGGCACCAATGAATGCCCGGCAGAATCGCGAGCCGTTCCGGTTCCTGTTTCCCGTAAGGCCGGTGGAAGCGAATGTGGAAAAATGAAAATGGACCAGCGCGAGGCGTCGCCGCAGCGCATCCACACCCGAAGATGAATGTCGCGGCGAACCGCGCTATGAATGGAGGCAGGCGATGGAATCGGAGAATTGCGCGAATGGCCTCGATGTTTTCCTTCAGAACCCGTAGCTCGGATCGCGATCGGAACACGGATATGCAACGCATGAACAGGCTTTGCACACTCGCCAGGGAGATTGCAGCCGAAGTCTCCAAAGAGCGGGAAGGCCTGAAAGGCCGTCGCCAGCGGGAGGCCGACAGCGCGGCTTTCCTGATGGAGGCGACCGCGAACGGCGACGCCGGCTCGGCCAGCCGGCTCGACACGCTCTCGGCGTCCATCATGCAGGCGGAGGACCGCCTCGCGATGCTGGATAGGCAACTGGAATGGCTGGGCAGCCTGGATGAGACGATGGGGGGATACCCGGCGGCACCGGAGAACGCGTGACCGGGGAAACCGGCCAGCGCCTTCGACATCGTCGCGAATGCCGGCGGCTCGGCCGTTCCGAAAGAATATTTCTTTCGGCATTTAATATTTATGTCATACCGGTAATGTAACGTGAGATTGGAGCAGAATCACGATAGTTGGATTCTGCCTTTGCCGTAATCACGGCGTGATTAAATTTCGAATTTTGTGCAGAAATTTTGTGCAACGCGGCAAAATATAGCTGCAGTGCAACAAGTCTTCTTGCGGTGCAAAAAATTGTCCTTTAGGCTTAGTGCATCGGGGCAATTGTTGGTGTCGCCTGATGCTGCGGGTTCTCTATCTCGTTCATGACATTTGTGAGCCTGCCGTGCGTCGGCGGGTCATGATGCTGAAGGCTGGAGGCGCGCGAGTGACGCTGGCCGGGTTTCGCCGGTCGTCCGCTTCGCCCGCCGATCTCGGCGACGTGGTGCCAGTCGATCTGGGTACGACGAAAGACGCCGGCTTTGGGCAAAGGATCGCGGCTGTCGCGCGGGTGGCGATGACCATTCAGGGCCGCCTTGGCGGGGATGGCGTGCCAGACGTGATCGTCTGCCGCAATCTGGAGATGCTGGCGCTGGCCGCCCGCCTGCGAGCGCTTTACGCCTGGGCGCGGGTGCCCGTTGCCTACGAATGCCTGGACATCCACCGGCTTATGCTGCGGGAGGACGCTTTGGGTGCGGCCATGCGCGCCCTCGAGCGGTATCTGGCGCGCGACGTGAGCCTGCTGATGACGAGCTCACCAGCCTTCGTGCGGCACTATTTTCGTGCACGAAACCAGGTTTCGTCTCCTGTGGAACTGCTTGAAAACAAGCATTTCGAACCGATGGAGACCGGAGGCAACGCGTTGCACCGGCTGGAGCGCGCGCCCTGGCGGATCGGTTGGTTCGGCGCGCTGCGCTGCCGCCGCTCGCTGTTGACGCTGGCCGATTTCGTACGCGCCATGGATGGGCGTTTCGAGGTGGTATTGCGGGGGAAGCCGGCGCTGACCGCCATTCCCGACTTCCACGACATCGTCGCGGCGGAGCCGCATCTGCGCTTCGAGGGACCGTACCGCAACCCCGAAGACATCGCGGACATATACCGAGAGGTGCACTTCTCGTGGGTCGTCGACTATTTCGAGGCGGGACTGAATTCGTCCTGGCTTCTGCCGAACCGTCTCTATGAAGGGTGCCGCTTCGGCGCGATCCCCATCGCGGTTGCGGGTACGGAGACGGCGCTGTTCCTGCGCCATCGCGGCATAGGCGTGCAATTGCCCGACCTGTCGACCGACCAGCTGGTGGAAATGCTGGGCGATATGGATACCACGACCGTCGAACAGCTCCGGGGCAAGGTTCTGGAGCAGGATCGCAAGACCTGGACCTTCGACGGCGAAGACTGCCGAAAGCTCGTGACGCTGCTGAGCCGACTGAACCTGCATCCCCCCGAAGCTTCGATGAAACCGGCCTGAAGGCCTGCCGCGAGAGTGCTCATGACGGATCCTTCTTCTCATTTCCCCCGGGTTCTCATCGTCATCCCCTGCCTCAACGAGGTGGCGCACATCGAAAGCGTTCTCGATCAGTTGACAGGTTCGGTCGAGAGGCTGGGCGCGACAGTAGCGGTTGCCGACGGCGCCAGCCGCGACGGGACGCGGGAGCTGGTGGCAGAGCTGGCGCATAGCAGCCAATGGCTGCATCTCGTCGACAATCCCGGACGGCTGCAAAGCGCAGGCATCAACAAGGTCGTGCGCGAACACGGCGACGCGTTCGATTTCCTCATCCGTGTGGATGCCCATGGCATCTACCCGGAAGACTATTGCGATCGGCTGGTGGAGGAGGCGTTTGCGACGGGAGCCGACGCTGTCGTGGTATCCATGCTGACCTCCGGTTCCGGCCTGTTCCAGAGTGCGGCAGCCATCGCGCAGAACTCCAAACTCGGGAACGGCGGCTCAGCCCATCGATCTGCGACGATGGGGCAGTGGGTGGAGCACGGCCACCATGCGCTGATGAGCGTGAGGTCCTTCCTCGCCGTCGGCGGCTACGACGAGACGTTCTCTCACAATGAGGATGCGGAGTTCGATTTTCGCCTGCGGCAGGCCGGCGGCCGCATCTGGCTGACAAGCGCCACGCAGATGACCTATCTGCCACGCGCTACACTGCCGACGCTTTTCGCACAATATCTAAAATATGGGCGTGGACGCGCGCGTAACGTGCTCAAGCATCGCATCGTACCGCGCGTCCGGCAGATGATCCCGCTACTGGTCGCACCGAGCGTGCTGTTGGCAGCCCTGAGCCCGATACACTGGGCGGCTGCGGTGCCGATGCTGCTGTGGATGCTGGTGTGCCTCGGGTTCGGCACGGCTGCGGGCATCGCGGCGAAACGGCCAGAGCATTTCCTCGCCGGCGTCTCAGTCATGGTCATGCACCTCGCCTGGTCGCTTGGCTTCTGGCAGCAGCTGCTCGCATCGACGATGGTTCCGACGAGGCCGAGTCATGGATAGCGACGGCAGCCCGATCCAGATCGACGTCTGCGTCTGCACGTTCCGGCGGGCGGAACTGGAGGCGACCCTGCGCTCGCTGGCTGCGATGAATGTGCCGGACAGATACCGGATGCGCGTCATCGTCGCCGACAATGACGATGTCCGCAGCGCCGAGCAGCTGGTGCGTCGACTTGCGGACGAGCTGCGGTTGCCGTTTCACTACATCCATTGTCCCGCGCGCAACATTTCCATTGCGCGCAACGCTTGCCTCGATGCGGCCGATGCCGATTTCGTCGCGTTCATCGACGATGACGAGACGGCGACGCCGGAATGGGTCGCGCAGCTCATTGACGAGGCCGACGCAACCGACGCTTCGGTGATCCTTGGGCCTGTTAGCGTGCATTATGCGCCGGACGCGCCACGGTGGATGCGCGAGGGAGACTTCCATTCCACCCGTCCGGTGTGGGTCGCCGGCAAAATCCGCACCGGCTACACCTGCAATGTCCTGTTGCGGATGGACGATACCAGCATTCGCGGTCGCCGCTTCAGCCTGGCGCGCGGCCAGACCGGAGGCGAGGATACCGAGTTCTTCGCGGGGGTCGTGGATGCAGGGGGCTCCATCGCCTATGCCCCCGATGCACTCGTCGAAGAACGCGTGCCGGCTGCACGGGCCACGATGAGCTGGCTGGTCAGGCGCAGGTTCCGTTTCGGCCAAACCCACGGCGCGTTGCTGCGCAGTCGCCAGCCCGCCGCCAGCATGCCCGTGCAGGTCACGATTGCCGCCGCCAAGTTCTTCTACTGCCTGGCGGCGACAGCACTGACGGCACCGAGCCCCGTGCGCCGGAATACGAATCTGCTGCGCGGAATCCTGCACGCCGGCACCGTCAGCGGTTTGGCCGGCCTCCGCGAACTGCGCCAGTACGGAGGGCCAACCGTGGCGCGGGCGGAGGGGCAAAGCACATGAAACGACCGTCGTCTACAGCCGTCGAAAAACCATACCCAACCCGTTCCGCTTCAAGGGGATGTCATGACCAGTGTTCGTAAAGCGATAATTCCTGTTGCCGGCCTGGGCACACGAATGCTTCCGGCGACCAAGGCGGTGCCGAAGGAGATGCTGCCCATCGTCGATCGACCGGTGATCCAGTATGCGGTGGACGAGGCGAGGGAAGCAGGCATCGAGCACATCGTGTTCGTGACCGGGCGCAACAAATCGGCCATCGAGGACTATTTCGACCAGATGCCCGAGCTGTCGGACACGCTTGGCAAAGCAGGCAAGCACGAACAGCTTCGTTCGCTCGAACAGCTGTTGCCGCAGGCCGGTGCAACCACCTTCACACGCCAGCAGGCGCCGCTCGGTCTCGGCCATGCGGTGTGGTGCGCCCGCGAGGTCGTCGGCAACGAGCCCTTCGCACTGATCCTGCCGGACATGGTGGGCTTCGGCGACAAGGGTTGCCTTGCGGAAATCATGGAACTCTTTTCGGTGACCGGCGGCAACGTTATCTCGGTCGAGGCGTGCGATCCGAACATGACCCACAAATACGGCATCGTCGGCAAGGGTGCGCCGATCGCCGACGGCTTTCAGGTCACCGCCATGGTCGAGAAGCCTGCACCAGCCGAAGCGCCGTCGAACCTCTACATCAACGGCCGCTATATCCTCCAGCCGGAAATATTCGGGCTGCTGGCCAACCAGCAAAGAGGCGCTGGCGGCGAAATCCAGCTGACGGACTCGATGGAAAGGCTGGCCGAGACGCAGGCATTCTATGCGAGGCCTTTCACGGGGCGCATGTACGATTGCGGCTCCAAAGAGGGCTTCGTGGAAGCAAACGTCGCCTTCGCGCTGAAGCGGCATGACACCCGACATTCCATCATCGGCAATATCGACGCGCTGGTGCGCGAGCACGCACCTCTGGTCGAGGCCGCATAGCCATCGGCAACGCAATCACGTCCGCATCCGCGCGACAGACGAGAAGCGAATGACATATCCAACCTTTCCACTGGACAACAGGATGAACCCCAAGCAGCCCGAAAGTGGCGGCAACGAGTTCATCGACGTCGAGAACCTGCTGCGGATGGCATTGCGCCAGACCAAGGTTGTCGCCGTCTCGGCGGTCATCGCGCTTCTGCTGGGTATCGTCTATCTCCAGACGACACCGCCGACCTATGTGGCAACGTCGCGCATCCTCGTGGATGAAAACCTTAGCAAGGTGATCGACGAGGTATCTCCGATCGCTTCCAGCATGCAGACCGAAGCCGCCATGCTGAGCCAGATCGAGGTGCTGCGTTCGGCGCGGCTTGCCGCCGTGGTGGCCGACAAGCTGAACCTGCATCGCAACGAAGACTTCATGAGCCCGCCGACCTCGCTGGTGCAGCGAACCATCGGGCAGGTGCGTATGTCGCTTTCCTACATGCTCTCGCTGGTGCGGCCGGCAGATCCGGCGACGCAGGCGCGGAGACAGGAGTTCGAGGAACTGGACGAGGCGACGCGCGACGCGCTCATGTCCTCGTCGCGCCGGCGCGCGGCCGTCGGACGCCTGCAAGCCAACCTGCTTGCCCAGCGAGTGGGGCGCAGCCTCGTCATCGTGATCGGCTTCCAGTCGCACGACCCGAACCTCGCAGCCGCGATCACCCGAGCCTATGCGGAGGCGTATCTGGGCGACCAGCTCAACGCCAGCTTTGAAGCGACGGAGCAGGCGGCGGTCTGGCTCGAAGGCCGCCTGACCGAGCTGCGCGAAAGCTCGCAGGCAGCCGCGCTGGAGGTCGAGCGTTACCGGGCGGAAAACGGACTGGCAGAAACGCAGGGCCAGCTTGTGAGTGAGCAGCAGCTTTCGGAGCTTTCCGCCCAGCTTATCAGTGCGCAGGCGGACGCCGCCCGAGCGCTGGCGCGCTTCGAGCAGTTCGAGGTCATGACGAGCGCGGCTTCGTCGCCGGATATTTCGCAGATGGTCGCGCCGGTAGGCGTCGAGGTGGGGCCGGCCTTCGGAGAGTTGCGGACGCGCCATCAGAACCTCTCGCGGCGCAAGGCCGACATCGAAGCCAATTTCGGTGCCGAGCATCCGCAGGCCGTGGCGCTGGGACGCGAGATAGCGCAGATCACCCGACTGATGGTCGAGGAGATTGCGCAGATCACGGAAAGCTACCGCAACGAATATCGAGTGGCGCTGGCCCGCGAGCGCACGCTGCGCCAGAGCGTGGCAGACGCGACCGGCCGCAGCGCGCAGGCCAACCAGTCGCAGGTGCGGCTTCGAGAACTGGAGCAGCAGGCGACGGCTCTGAGGGCGTTGTATCAGTCGTTCCTGGATCGATACGAGCAGACGACGCAGCAGCAGTCGTTTCCAGTGGCCAAGGTTCGCGTCATCTCCGAGGCAACGCCTCCGGGCGGCGCGTCGAGCCCGCGCTCAATCATGGTGCTCGGGCTTTCCCTTGTGCTGGGCCTCATGATGGGCGGAGCGCTCGGCGCTCTCAACGAGTTCAACGAACGCTTCTTCCGCGTCGGCAAGGATGTGAGCGAAGGTCTCGGCTTCCGCTTCCTCGGTTACCTGCCGCTGCTCTCGGCCCACGGGGCGAAGCACGGCAAGAAGCGCGGCAAGGACGGCCGAACCTATCTTGCAGGTGACGAGCCGCTGGCGCTTGCCGCCACGGATCACCGGCGGCGGATGCGGGTCAGCGTGGATGCGCCGCTGTCGATGTTTGCCGAAACATTCCGCAGTGCCAAGATCGCGTGCGACGTGGTGCTTCAGGCAAACTCGAGCAAGGTCATCGGCATGATCTCGGTGCTGCCGGGCGAGGGCAAATCTACGGTTGCCGCCAACCTCGCCGAGCTGCTGGCCGCCAGCGGCGCACGCACGCTGCTGATAGATGGCGACCTGCGAAACCCCGGTCTTACAAGGCATCTGGGCATACAGGTGCAGACCGGCGTGATCGACGCGGTGGTCAATCCGGACAACTGGCGCTCCGCTATCAAATACAACCGGCAGACCGGGCTGGCGATCCTGCCCGGGCTGGTGCGCGGGCGGTTCTCCCACACGAGCGAGGCTCTTTCCTCAGCCGGCATGCGACGGCTGATCGAGGATGCGCGGACGAGTTTCGACTACGTCATCGTCGACCTGCCTCCGGTCGGGCCGGTGGTCGATGCAAAGGCTTTCTCACCGCTGGTCGACGGGTTCATTGCCGTCGTCGAATGGGGCAAGACGCCGCGCGCCATCGTCCACTCCGCCATCCGGAACGAGCCGCTGATCGCTTCCAAGGTGCTGGGCGTGGTGCTGAACAAGGTGCGACTCGACAAGCTGCCGCGCTACGGCTCGTTCGGCGGCTCGGAACAGTTCATCAAGAGGTATTCAAGCTACTATCTGGATGATCCGGAGCAGCAGGCGTCTTCCGGGAAGGCCCAAGCTCGCGCGAAAACAGAAACTGAACGCGCGTAGCCCTGATGCGGACGGCAGTCAGCACGCCGGTCGCATAGCAGGCTGTGTCGATGCCGATACGACGGCTGGCGAGCTGCGGTTGGCGCACGCGGGTGTGGCCATGCACGACCCATCGATCCGGAAGGTCGAGGCTTTCGAGAAATCCGGCCCCGATCATGAGGAGGTCGTCCTCCTTCTGCTCGGCAAGCGGGACTTCTGGACGGATGCCGGCATGCACAAAGACGAGCTTGTCGGAATGGGCAAGCACGGGCAGCGAGCGCAGGAACGCGACATGCGCTTCGGGAAAGCTTTGCCTGATGAAGGCGTCCAGCTGCGCCGGGCGGCGGTAAATCTCGTCCAGATAGGCGACGTCGATGCCGTAGGAGGCAAGCGTCTTCTCCGCGCCCAGCGTCATCCAGTCGCCCAGGTCCAGCCTTCCCTCGATGAAATCGAGCATGGCGACGTCGTGATTGCCGGCCAGGCAGATGCGATCAAAGCCTTCCGGGGGAGGCTGCAGCAGGTGCTCCACGACCTGCCGCGACGCCGGCCCGCGATCGACGTAGTCGCCAAGGCACACGATCAGCTTGGGTCCATCCAACGCGGCTGCGTCACGAACTATCCTGCGCTCGAGCGCCAGCAGTTCGTCGTAGCATCCATGGATGTCGCCAATGGCGTAGACCGTAGTGCCTTCGAGGTCGAGGTGGAGGCGTTCCCGGCGCGGCTGACGCCGCCATGGCCAGATCCTCCGGGTAATTCGCATTGGCAAGGCTGTCCGTCGCGTATCGTGTTTCTGTTGCATCCTAGCTGGTTGAGGCGAAGGCTGCGATGGCGTTTTCGCATCGCGCTGACTATGTTTCCCGCCGTTCAACGATTCCCCGGCAGGACATGGCCAAAGACATCAAAGACCTCGCCCCGCGCATCGCCGAAGAGATCGGTGCAAAGCCCCATCAGGCGCAAGCCGCGATCGCGCTTCTGGACGAAGGCGCGACGGTGCCGTTCATCGCCCGCTACCGCAAGGAAGTGACCGGCGGGCTGGATGACACGCAGTTGCGCCTGCTGGCGGAGCGGCTGGTCTATCTGCGCGAGCTGGAAGCACGGCGCGAAGCGATCCTCAATTCGATCCGCGAGCAGGGCAAGCTTACGCCGGAACTGGAGGCGGGCATCGCGGCCGCGCCGACAAAGGCCGAGCTGGAAGATATCTACCTGCCCTACAAGCCCAAGCGCCGCACCAAGGCGGAAATCGCGCGCGAACGCGGCCTCGGGCCGCTGGCCGAAGCGATACTGGCGGATCGCGCGGCCGTGCCTGCAGACCTTGCGGCGGGATATGTCAGCGATGAGGTGCCGGACGCCAAGGCGGCGCTTGAAGGCGCGCGCGATATTCTCGCAGAGCAGTTCGCCGAGAACGCGGAGCTGGTCGGACGCCTGCGCGGCTACATGAAGGAGCGCGCCGTCCTGCGGGCGCGGGTGCTGGACGGCAAGCAGGAAGCGGGCGCGAAATTCTCCGACTATTTCGACCACTCCGAGCGCTGGGCGGGCGTGCCGAGCCATCGTGCGCTGGCCATGCTGCGCGGGCGCAACGAGGACGTGTTGAGCCTCGACCTCGAGGTCGATGCCGACGACCCTTCACCGGTGAAGCCTGCCGTGCGCATGATTGCGGCCGCCTTTGGCATTGGGGGTACCGCGCCGGGCAATGTGTGGCTGATGGAGGTTGCGGGCTGGACATGGCGGGTGAAGCTGTCTTTGCACCTCTCGCTCGACCTGATGCGCGATCTGCGCGAACGGGCGGATGAGGAGGCGATCAACGTCTTCGCGCGCAACCTGAAGGATCTGCTGCTGGCAGCGCCGGCGGGCTCGCGCGCTACGATGGGCCTCGACCCCGGCATTCGCACGGGCGTCAAGGTTGCGATCGTGGACGGCACCGGAAAGCTGCTCGCTACCACCACCGTCTATCCGTTCCCGCCGAAGAACGATGTGCGCGGGGCGCAGGCCGAGCTTGCGGCGCTCATCCGCCGGCACGATGTGGAGCTTGTCGCCATCGGCAACGGCACAGGCAGCCGCGAGACGGAGAGGCTGGTCGCCGACTTGCTGGGTGACATGCCGGCGCCCAAGCCGCTGAAGGTCATCGTGTCGGAAGCAGGCGCGTCGGTCTATTCCGCCTCCGAAACGGCTGCGGCCGAATTTCCGAGCCTCGACGTGTCGTTGCGCGGTGCGGTTTCCATCGCGCGCCGCCTTCAGGACCCGCTCGCAGAACTGGTCAAGATCGAGCCGAAATCCATCGGCGTCGGGCAGTACCAGCACGACGTCGACCAGTACCGGCTGGCGCGCTCGCTCGACGCCGTGGTCGAGGACGCCGTGAACGCCGTCGGCGTCGATCTCAATACGGCATCCGCGCCGCTGCTTTCGCGCGTTTCGGGGCTCGGTGCGTCGCTGGCAGAGGCGATCGTCGCGCATCGAGATACCAACGGACCGTTCCGCAGCCGCGAGCAGCTACTCGATGTGGCGCGGCTGGGCCAGCGCACGTTCGAGCAGAGCGCCGGCTTCCTGCGCATCCGCGACGGCGACGAGCCGCTGGATGCGTCCTCAGTTCACCCCGAAGCCTACGGCGTGGCGCGAAAGATCATTCAGGCCTGCGGCCGCGACGTTCGCGCGCTGATGGCCGATGGCGCTTCGCTCAAGGCGCTCGATCCACGCGTGTTCGTGGACGAGCGGTTCGGCCTGCCGACAGTGCGCGACATCATGGCGGAGCTGGAAAAGCCCGGCCGCGACCCCCGCCCGGCGTTCAAGACAGCGATGTTTGCCGATGGCATCGACGACATCAAAGACCTGAAGCCGGGCATGCTGCTGGAGGGAACCGTTACCAACGTCGCAGCCTTCGGCGCGTTCGTGGATATCGGCGTGCATCAGGACGGGCTGGTCCACGTCTCGCAACTGGCTGACCGTTTCGTCAAGGACCCGCATGAGGTGGTCAAGGCCGGTGACGTGGTCAAGGTCCGCGTGGTGGAGGTCGACGTCAAGCGCAAGCGCATAGGCCTTTCTATGCGCAAGGACGGTAGGGATGCGTCGAGGCCCGCCGGTCGCGGCGGCGACAGGCCGTCACCAGACGGACGCCCGCGCGATCAGGATCGACGCGACAAGCCGAAAGCGCCGCCGCAGCAGGGCGGGCTCGGCGCGGCGCTGGCAGAGGCGATGAACCGACGCAAGACCTGACGGCGCGGACTGGACCGGAGGCTCTCGTCAGGCCAGATGCCGGCGGAACCACTCCAGCGTTCGCTCCCAGGCAAGCTTTGCCGCTTCCTCGTCGTAGCGCGGGGTCGAATCGTTGTGGAAACCGTGGTTTGTGCCGGGATAGATGTGCGCCTCGTACGTCTTTCCCTGTTCCTGCAAGGCCGCCTCATAGGCCGGCCACCCGGCGTTCACGTTGGCGTCGTTCTCCGCAAAGTGGAGAAGGAGGGGGGCGTTGATACGCGGCACCTCTTCCACCGGCGCCTGCCGCCCGTAGAATGGCACGGCTGCCGCGAGGTCTGCAAATGCTACTGCTGCGGCGTTGGAAACACCGCCGCCGTAACAGAAGCCGGTGATGCCGACCTTGTCCGTCGTGGCCTCATGGGCGGTGAGGAAATCTATCGCGGCGAAGAAGTCGTTCATCAGCTTTTCGGGATCGACCGATTGCTGCAACTCACGGCCTTTCTCGTCATTGCCGGGATATCCGCCGACCGAGGTGAGGCCGTCGGGCGCGAGCGCCGCGAAGCCCGCCTTGCCAAGGCGACGCGCAACGTCCTCGATATACGGGTTGAGCCCGCGGTTCTCGTGCACCACGACAACGCCCGCGACCGGGCCTTCCGCATTGGCGGGCAGGACAAGATAGCCGCGCACCTCGCCATGACCGTCGGGCGAAGGGTAGGTGATGTATTCGGCGACGATGTCGGGGTCAGTGAACTGAACCTGCTGGGCGAGCGCATAGTTTGGGCTCAGCGTCGCAAGCAGTGTCGCGGCGGTCATGCCGCCAACGGTGAACCGCGCTGCCCTGTCGAGAAACTCGCGCTTCGTAATCCTGCCGTGGGCGTAGAAATCGTAGAGCTTCAGAAGCTCCTGCGGAAAATCCTTTGCGGTCAGACGTGTCATGCCGGCTCCTCCTCTTTCTGGCCGGCGCATTATGGCGCGTATCGCACTGTCTACAGATCACAATCGCGAAATCGCTAGGCCTTTCTGGGCCGGGCGATGTCGTTCGAGCCTTCGGCTTCGGGGCCGAAGCCGTAGCTCATGCGCTTCATCTGGGCGATTACGCGCTCCATTTCGTCGTCTGGCAGCACCGGTGGTTCGCCAAGGGTTAGCGCCTGCACATACATGCGCGAAAGAGTCTCAACCTCGATGGCCAGCCACAACGCCGCCTCCAGGCTCTTGCCCAGCGAGATTTGCCCATGCTGGCCAAGCAGGCAGGCAAGCCTCCCTTCGAGCGCTTCGAGCGCTGCATCCGACAGCGCCTGCGTGCCGAAAGTCGCGTAGCGCGCGCAGCGGATCGTGGCGCCGCCGGCAACGCCCGTCATGTAGTGGAAGGAGGGGATGGTCTTGTGGTGGCAGGCAAGCGTGGTCGCATAGACCGAGTGGCAATGCAGCACGACGTCGATGTCTTCGCGGGCCTTTAGGATGTCGCGGTGGAAGCGCCACTCGGACGACGGGCGGCGGCCGACATAGGTGCCGTCGAAGTCCATCTCGACTATGTCCTCCGGCGTCATCGTGTCGTAGGGCAGGCCTGACGGCGTAATCAGGAAGCCGCTGCCGGCGCGGACGGACAGATTGCCCGCAGTGCCCTGATTGATGCCGCTGGTGTTCATGCGGCGGCAGATCGACACCATCTCGTCGCGCAGTTGTTTGTGTTCCATTGCCCTGTCCTGTCAGTCCATTTGAAAGACGCGTTCGAGTTGCACCGTCACCGGTCGGTTGAGCTCGTCCACCTGCATGATGTCGGCCATAAAATCCCACCAGCGACGGTTGATCTCCGTATTCGGCAAATCGTCCATCGTGTGGTCGTCTGCCCGCACGAGCGTGGCGAAGAGGTGATTGGTCTCTGGGTCCAGCCAGATCGAATAGTCGGATATGCCAGCCTCGCGCAAAGCGGCCTTCATCTGCGGCCAAAGCTCGTCATGCCGCCCGCGGTATTCGAGTGCCTGGCCCGGGTTGAGCGTCATCCGGAAGGCTATGCGTTCAGGCATTGCCACCTCCTAGACTATGCCGCCGCCGCCCGATGCGACGGCGGGGCGGTCGTGCGCCACCTTCTGCCGGTATCCCGCGCGCCTGTAAGCCGCCACCGGGTCGATTGCGCCGCCGCTCTCCAGGCGTGCCATGGCGAGGATGGGCTCGACATCGGTGCGGTAGGCCGCCTTGAGCGTCTGGGTCGCCATCAGCGCGTCGTTGTCGTCCTGAAAAGTCGCCAGGGCGTCGCGATCCACCAGCAGCGCCTGCGCATAGGCACGCTGCACCTCCACCGCCGACAGCATCAGGCTCTCGATGGGGTCGGTGACGTTGTGGCTCTGATCGAGCATATGGGCTGGTTCGAAGCCCTTCGCGCCCGAAATCTCTGCATCGGCCAGTTCATTGAACACAAGGAACAGCCGATAAGGGTCGATGGAGCCCGCATCCAGATCGTCGTCGCCATACTTGCTGTCATTGAAGTGGAAGCCGCCCAGCTTGCCGAACTGGATCAGCCGCGAGACGATCATCTCTATGTTGACGTTGGGCGCATGGTGGCCGAGGTCCACGAGGCAGAAGGCCTTGGGTCCGAGTTCCTTCGCGATGATGTAGTTGGTGCCCCAGTCCTGCACGACGGTGGAGTAGAAGGCCGGCTCGTACATCTTGTGCTCTGTGAAGAGGCGCCAGTCATCGGGCAAGCCGGCATAGATGTCGGCCATCGCATCCAGATAGCGCGAGAAGGCGCGGGCGAAGTTCACCTGACCGGGGAAGTTCGAGCCATCGCCGATCCACACCGTCAGGGCTTTCGAGCCGAGGGTGCGGCCGATCTCGATGCATTCCAGATTGTGCTCGACCGCCTGCCGGCGCACGGCCGCATCGGCATGGGAGAGCGAGCCGTATTTGTAGGAAAGTTTCTGGTCCTGCGCATCCGAAAAGGTGTTGGAGTTCATCGCGTCGAAGCTAAGGCCGAAGCGCGCGGCCGCCTGCTTCAGCCGCTTCGGGTCGGCCTTGTCCCATGGGATATGCAGGGAGACCGATGGCGTGGCGCGGGTAAGCTGTTGGATGACGGCACAATCCTCGATCTTGTCGAAGATGTCGCGCGGCTCGCCCACGCCGGGAAACCGGGCAAACCGTGTACCGCCCGTGCCGACACCCCATGAGGGGATGGCGACGCCGAACGCGCGCACCCTGGCGAGTATGTCGTCGATGGCGATGCCGCGCCGCGAAAGCTGTTCGCCAAGCGCGGCGTAGTCTGCCTTCAGCGCCTTCTCGCGCGCCTCGTTGTCCTGCGAGACGATATCGGCCTCAATGATCGTTTCCATCTTAACGTCCTCCCGTGCCTACCACCGGAATGCCGGCAGCAGGAAATCCGGCGCAGCGCCGTGTTCGGCGAACAGCGCCGCGCGGTCCCGGTCGCTGGCGGCCTCCAGAATGCCCGTTGTCACCAGTGCGGTGTTCAGCCCCGCAGCCCGCCCGCCCGCTATGTCGTGCTCGACGCTGTCGCCGACGCAGACGACGGCTGCGGGATCTGGGTTGCGCAGCATCTCCAGCGCGGTCGTGTAGATCTGTGCGAAGGGCTTGCCGATCCACGTCACTTTTCCACCAAGCTCCTCATACAGTTCGGCAATCCGACCGGCTCCGAAGCGGGGGCCACCTGGTGTCAGCATGATCTTGTCGGGATTGGTGCAAAGACAGGCCACGCCGCGGGCCGCGGCGGGCTCCAGCAGACGGCGATAGTGCTCGAGATCGTAGCGGTCGCCTTCGCTGGCCGACAGGAGGACTATATCGGCCGCAGCGCCATCCTGCGTGAGCGTAAGCGGCAGGCCATCGACCGCGGAGCGGTCGCCGTCGCGGGCGATGAGCAGGCAGCGCAGGGTCGATGACTGACGCAGGTCGGCTTCGAGCATCCGCCAGGCGACCTCGCCCGACGACAGAAAATAATCCCAGCTTCCCGGCGCAAAGCCGAGCCGCACCAGTCGCGTCTCGTTGGGCGCCGAGCGCTTCCCCGAATTTGACAGCAGGAGCGTGCGCTTGCCTGCGGCCTTGAGTTGCAGCAGCGCATCGATCGCACCGGGGTAGGGCGCAACGCCGTCATGCAGCACGCCGAACTGGTCGAGCAGAAAAATATCGAACCGCTCTGCGAGCTCACGTATGCCGGCAAGATGGAGAATGGCGCTCATGCGCGTGCCGCCTGCGTGGCCATCAGCGCCAACCGTGCCGTGCCTGCGGCCGCCTTTTCTGAGTGCGCGGGCAGGAAGGGTACGCCGAGCAGTTTTTGCCGCATGGCCGTCCATGCGGGATTGGCCGCACCGCCACCTACGCTGCGGATGGAGCGCAGTGCGGGTGCGCCAAGCTCGGCCAGCCGCGCGTAGCCCTGCCTTTCGATTTCCGCCATGCCCTCCAGCATGGCCTTGAGGAACTCCGCGTCGTCGGCAGGGCGCGGGGTTAGCCGGGGTGCGTATGCGCCGTCATTGACGGGAAAGCGCTCGCCGGGTTTCAGCAGTGGATAGTAGTCGAGACCGGTTTGCGTGTCGGGGTCGATCCCGGCGGACAGGCGCTCGATTTCTTCGCTGCCGAAGAACTGTGCCAGCACGGCACCGCCGCTGTTGGAGGCTCCGCCGGCAAGCCAAAGGCCGGCGATCCGATGGCTGTAGACGCCGTATGCCGGCGCGAATACGGGCCGGTCACACAGAAACTTGAGCGTCAGCGTGGAGCCGAGCGCCGTCACGCCATCGCCCGGCCTGTCGGCCCCGGTCGAAAGGAAGGACGCGCAGCCGTCTGTCGTGCCGGCGACTACAATGACACCGGCGTCGAGGCCGAAAGCCTGTGCGGCGTTCGCGGTGATCCGTCCAATGGGCTCTCCCGGCGTGACCACGCGCGGCAGCAGATCGATGCGCAGTCCGGTCTCGGCCAGCCATTGCGGCCATGCGCCCGAGACCGGATCGTACCCGGTTTTGAGCGCATTGTTCTCGTCGGTGGTGTCGAAGCGGCCCGCCAGTTTCCCGGCCATCCAGTCTGCCTGATGGAGGATTTTTGCAGCACCGGGCACAGCCTGGAACATCAGTGCCTTGGCGAGCCCTGAGGTCGGGCCGTGAGCGGCGCTGTCGGGCCCGATCAGCGGCGCAATGCGGGCAAGGAGTGCCGTATCCTCGACCGCGTCGTTGTACATCAGCGGCCGGGCGAGTGGCGTACCGTGTGCGTCCACAGGCAGCAGCGTGCCGGATGTGCCGTCCACTGCGACGGCGCGCACGCGCGAGCGGTCGAGGGACGACAGGGTGACTTTGAGCGCGGCGTGCACCGCTTGCCACCAGACATGCGGGTCGCGAATGTCGGCGCCATGGTCCGACAGGGCCGACGACCCTTCCGCCACGACCTCGAAATCCGGCGTCATCGCCACCGCGCGTGCGCCGGAGGTGCCAAGGTCGATGCCGATTGCGAGAGGCGTTGTCATGTGTCTAGGCGGACCTTCGTGCGGCCTTGGCGAGGGCCTGCCGGTATTTCTCTGCGTCCCAATCCGTGAGTTGCAGGTGCTCCTCGCGGGTCAGGACCCGAAGGTCGGCTCCGGCCGGGATGCGGGCTGCGACGTCGGCAAGGCAGCGCGCCATCGCGTCGGAGTTTGGCGGCACGTCTTCGCGCATTAACACTCCTGCGCCCGGAAAGACGATTGCGGGGGGAGGTGCGCCAACGCGCGCGGCCAAATGGTCGATGCTTTCCGATGGGCCAGCGATCACCGAGCCCTCGCCAAGGAAGATGACATGGTCGGGATAAAGGCTTCCCGACGCGGCAATGGCGGTGTTGTGCGGGTCGGTGGCGAGTGCGTGGGCGGCTTCCGATGCCGGTAGACGGTAGGCCGAGCCCTCGGCCAGCGCTTTCAGATAGCCGGTATCGGCAGGCGGCGCCGTGCGCGGCACGATGGCCAGCCGGCGCGTCACCTCGTCCAGAAGTGCCTCCGCGTCGGCAACCGTGTCCGCTGCCACCACGAGGCCGTGATTGGCGAGGACCAGCACGTCGGGATGTCCAGCGGAATGCTCCCGTATCGCAAGGGCCAGCGGCAGGCCAGGCCGCGCATAGGGCACGAGCGCCCAGTTCAGCCCTTCGAGGCGCGACGCGATGAGTTCGCGGCAATTCTTCTGCACCGCCATGGCGATGGTGTTGACGCAGTGGGTGTGCAGGACGACGCGTTGCGGCATGAGCGCATGAACCGTCGTCTCGATCGATGGGCGTAGGCCGGAGGG
Organism: Neoaquamicrobium microcysteis; assembly: GCF_008180155.1. Taxonomy (GTDB): domain Bacteria; phylum Pseudomonadota; class Alphaproteobacteria; order Rhizobiales; family Rhizobiaceae; genus Aerobium; species Aerobium microcysteis. Next base: position 189,056 of record NZ_VSZS01000066.1, read on the forward strand.
ATTCTGGGCGGCCAGCGTGAACTGCTCCGCACGCTCGGCCGCGGGATCGACAGCGTCGACCGCCGCCAACAGTGGCGCGATCCGCACCGGCACCATGATGTCGCGCTCCAGCGCATGCGCGAGCCACGTGCCGGAGGCCTTGATCCAAAGCGTGCCTTCGTCCTTGAGCGAGGTATTCCCGCCGGCGCCCTGAGTGAGAAGCGGATCAGCTCCGATCCGTGCCGAAAGCGTCCGCAGGGCGGCAAGTTCACCATGCGGCGAAACCGGTGCGGACATTTGCGGCAATCCTTTCTGCGCCAGATGCGAGAGGTGGGGACGCGTCGTAACGCGTCCCCGAAATTCGAGCTAGAAGTCGAAGTCGTTGATGTTGTCCTTGGTGAACACAAACGGTGCGCCCAGAAGGATTTCCGACCCGTTGATGACCTGGAGTTCGCCCAGCTTGCCGGCCTCCACCGAGGTCGCGCCCGGCTCGAGCGTTCCGTCGGCGACCGCGCGCAGCACATAGGCAGCGGCGTAGCCGAGGTCGACCGGGTTCCACAGCACGACCGACTTGACGCAGTCGGACGCGACATAGGGCTTCATCGCGTTGGGCGTGGCGAGGCCTACGACGGCGACGTTGCCGCACTGGCCGGCCTGTGTCACCGCGTCGGCGGCGGCGGGCGTAGCCACGCTGGTCATGCCGAGAATGCCCTTCATCTCATCGCCGTATTTGTTGATGAGGGTATTGGCCTGGTTGAAGGACAGGATGTTGTCTTCCTGCGCCTCGACCGTCTCCAACCACTTCATGTTCGGATAGCATTCGGCCTGATAAGCCTCCATCTCGGCGATCCAGCGCGCCTGGTTCGGCGTGGTGAACGTAGAGGTGACGATGGCGAACGCGCCGTCCTCGCCGATCTCCGCAGCCAATGCGTCGATCATCGACTTGGCGATGCCGTTGAATTCCGCCTGGTTGACGAACCACTGCCGTGCGTCCGGTTCCGAGTTGGCGTCGTAGCCGACGACGTTGATGCCGGCTGCCAGCGCTTTCTTCAGCACAGGCGAGATAGCCACCGGGTCGTTGGCCGCAAACAGGATGCCGTCCACGCCGCTGGTGATGTAGTTGTCGATCAGCGTGATCTGATCGTCGATGTTGGCGCGGCTCGGACCATCGGTCTTGGCGTCCATGGTGCCCATCTCGGCGGCGGCATCGGCGATGCCCTTCGATGTGGCGTTGAAGTAGCCGATGCCCACCAGCTTCGGTACGTCGACTACGGTGATGGTCTTGCCGTTACGATCCGGCGCGTTGGTGGGCTGGCCACCGTCGTAGGGTACCGACGCTGCCGCCGCAGCCGTGCCATCGCAGGCGAGGGGATTGGTCGGCAGGTCGTCGCCGCCGGTCCAACTCGACTGCGCGTGGCTGAGGCTGGTCGAGAACGACAAGGCCAAAATTGCTGATAGAACTATTCTACCCATGTTTTCCTCCACTGACCGCGGGGCACCTGCGAGCGGCAGTGCCCGGCGAAGGTTTACCGACTATCGAGATCCGCTCCTCTCGAAGATGTTGCTGACCAGAATGGCCAGTATCAGCACGGCGCCGATGAGCATGATCGTGCCGTCGCCCTTGACACCGGCGAGCGACAGGCCGTTTTTCAACGCCTGTATGAGGCACAGGCCGATGATCGTGCCGATGATAGTGCCGCGCCCACCGAAGATTGATGTGCCGCCCAGCACCACCGCGGTGATGGCGTCGAGCTCTATGCCGGTGCCCATGTCGGAGCGCGTGGTAGACACGCGCGAAACGAAGATGACGGCTGCCAGCGAGGCCGCGAAACCGGAAGCGGTGTAGAGGGCCAGCTTGGTCGTCTCGACCGGCAGGCCGGAGAAGCGGCTTGCTACCTCGTTCGAGCCAATGGCGTAGACCGTGCGGCCCCATCGCGTATAGGCGAGGATGACGGAGGCGATGACGGCCGCAGCGAACAATATCCAGAGTTGCGTGGGCACGCCGAGCACTTCGCCCTGTCCCAACACGTAGAACCAGTCCGGATAGCCGCGCACCGAGCGCGCCTGGCTGATGCCTTCGGCCAGGCCGCGATAGAGCGCCAGCGTCGCCAGCGTCGCGATCAGCGGCGGCACGCGGAAGCGGGTGATGATGAAGCCGTTGAGGAAGCCCGCGAACGTGCCGGCGGCAATCGCGGCCGCCATGGCCATCGGCAGCGGCATGCCGACATTCTGCCAGAAAACGCCGAGAAGTATGGCGACGAGGCCCAGGATGGAGCCGACCGAGAGGTCGATGCCGCCTGTCGCGATGACGAACGTCATGGCGATGGCGATCAGGCCGATCTCCGTCATCAGCCGGCCCTGGTTGAGCAGGTTGGCGACCGTAAAGAAGCGATCCGACTGGAACGACAGAACCACCAGCACCAGAACCAGCAGCAGGGCGAGGAAGGTCTCGTGACGAATGAGGGCGCGCCAGTTCATCGCACCACCCTCATGCCCTGCCGCGCCGACGCAGCATGTCTGCCAGCACCGTTGCGAGGATCAGGAGACCGATGACGGCGCGGAGCCAATAGGCCGAGACGTTGATGAAGATCAGTGCCGAGCCGATGGTGGCGAACAGGATGGTAGCCAGCGTCGAGCCGATGACCGTTCCGGTTCCGCCGAGGATGGAGACGCCGCCGATGACGGTGGCGGTGATGATCGTCAGCTCCAGATTTGGGGGGACGGTCGACTGGATCACCTGAAGCTGCGTGGCAAACAGGATCGCGGCAAGTCCCGCGAACGCGCCGTGGATGGCGAAGACGGAAACCAGACGGCGCTCGACGGGAATGCCCGTGGCCACCGCCGCTTCAGGATTGCCACCGATTGCGTAGATCGAGCGACCGAAGGCCGAATAGCGCATCCACAGGAAGGCGGCGACGGTGAGCACGATCATGAAGATCAGCGGCACGGGAATGGAGAACAGCCGCTTCTGCGCGATCAGGAAATCGGGCGGGAGATCGGTGATCCACGTCCCGCCGGTGACGCCGATCAGGCCTCCGCGCAGGATGGACAGCGCACCCAGCGTGACCACGATGGATGGTATTCGCCCATAGGCCACCAGCACGCCGATGACGGTGTTGACCGCCATACCGACCAAGATCGGCGCGGTGAGAGCGAACCATATCGGGTAGCCGGAGACGGCCAGCGTACCGGCGATGGTGGCCAGAACGCCGATGAGTGCGCCCACGGACACGTCGATATTGCCCGTCATGATGACCATCGCCATGCCGATGGCCGCGACTGCGATATAGGCGTTGCCGGAAAAGATGGTGATGAGGTTGTTGGTGTTGACGAAGCGCGGATTGATGAACGTCACCACCACGAACAACAGCACGATGGCACCCAGCACGACGCATTCCTGCCCGTAATCGGCAAACAGGCGGCGCAGAAAACCCTGGCGCCGTGCGCCGTTGCGCGGCCGGATGGGAGGCAGATCGACGGCTGCGGTCATCACGCTGCCTCCGCGTTGCGGTGGGCTGTCATGGCTGCGCCGACACGCTCGGGCGTAGCATCCGCACGGTCTATCTCTGCGGTGACGCGTCCGCCGCTCATCACCAGTATCCTGTCGCTCATGCCGAGCACTTCGGGCAGTTCGCTGGAGATCATGATGATAGCCACGCCGCGCTTCACCAATTCACCCATTATGGTGTGGATTTCGGCCTTGGCCCCGACGTCGACTCCACGGGTGGGCTCGTCGAGGATGAGCACCCTGGGCTCGGTCTCGAGCCACTTCGCGATGACAACCTTCTGCTGGTTGCCGCCCGAAAGCTCGCCCACCGGTTGGCCGATGTTGCGGCACCGGATGCCGAAGCGCCGGACCGCCGCAAGCGCCCTGTCGGCTTCCGCCCGGCCCCTGATGAAGATGCCCGACGACAGCCGTTCTATCGTCGCCATCGAGACGTTCTTGCGTATCGCCATGGACTTGACGAGACCCTGCAATCCACGGTCTTCCGGAACGTAGGCGATGCCGAGATCGCGCGCCTGACGCGGAGAGGCGATGCGGACGGCGTCGCCTTCGAGCAGGATTTCGCCGGACGTTGCGGGCGTCATGCCGAACAGGGTGAGTGCGAGCTCGGTGCGCCCACTGCCGACGAGGCCTGCGATGCCGAGGATCTCGCCTCGCCGCAGCGAGAATGAGATGTCCTGCACATGCCTGCCGTGGTTGAGGTTCTTGACCTCCAGCACGGTGTCGCCAATCTCGGCCTCGGCCTTGGGGAACAGGCTGTCGATCGGACGGCCGACCATCATAGACACGAGCTTCTGCTCGTTCACCTCGCCGATGTCGCAGGTGGCCACGTGGGCTCCGTCGCGAAGCACGGTCACCCTGTCGGCCAAGGCAAAGATTTCCGACATGCGGTGGCTGACATAGACGATGCCGACGCCTCGCGCGCGCAGCTGCCTCACCACCTGCATCAGCCGCTGTACGTCGGATTCCACCAGCGAAGCGGTCGGCTCGTCCATGATGAGGATGCGTGCATTGCGCGACAGTGCCTTGGCGATCTCGACACGCTGGCGCTGGGCGACCGACAGTGACAACACCTTGGCATCGACGTCCAGATCGTGGGTGTCGAGCTGGTCGAGAAGGTCGCGCGTGCGCTCGCGGACCGTCGGCCAATCGATCAAGCCCAGCCGCGTGCGCGGATAGTGACCGAGGAACACGTTTTCCGCGACGGTGAGTTCGGGAAACAGCAGCAGTTCCTGATAGACGGTGGCGATGCCCGCGGCGGTCGCGTCGCTCGTGGCCGCGAACTTGACCTCATCGCCATCGACGACGATGGCGCCGCTGTCAGGTTTGTACAGGCCGGCCAGCATCTTGATGAGGGTGGACTTGCCGGCGCCGTTTTCGCCCAGCAGGGCGTGGACCTCGCCTTGCCGAACGTCGAAGCTGACATCCTTAAGAACCTTGACCCCGACGAACGACTTGGACATGCCGGTGAGGCTGACAAAGGGTTTCGGTTGGCTCATCGCGCAGCCTCCCTCGGCATTCGGGCAGCCTGACGCCTGCCTTCCGCCATGGCCCGCCAGCGGTCGCGGTAGGTCTCCAGACCGGCGATGGTGCTGGCGGTGACGGGCAAGGTCTCGTCGGCAAAGGGCGACAGCCCTTGCGCCTTGAAGGCAAGGGCCGCAGCGCCGGTGGCCGATCCTTCGCTCATGGTGGAGCGGACGACTGCCTGGGAGGGGCGCAACTGCGCCAGCATGGCGGTAAACAGGTCGATCTTCGCCAACCCGCCGTCGATGATGAGCAGATTGTCCGACCGGATAAGGTCGAGCGAAAGATCGGTCATCATGGCGACGTAGAGCGCGGCGACGGCGGCGCGCTCCTCGCCTTCGACACTGCCTCCGACAATCTCGCCCGTGGTCTCGGGGAATGGCCCGCCGGCCGACCACGACGGCATGGCGAAAATGCCTCGCGCCATCACGCGCTCCACCGCGTCGCGTCCGATGGGACGGTCCCAGCCGTTGCTGATGAGATCGTACTCGCGCCCGCCCATGAAGCGCAGCGACGGTGCCGGCTCACCGTTTACCGTGACGTTGGCTATCATGTCGCGCTCGCCGTCCAGCGCGTCGAGTGGGCAATCGAGATTGATGATGATGACCCAGGTGCCGGTAGACACGAGCGTGAAGCCGGACAGGCCTGTCATGCGATAATAGGCGAGCGCGGCGTTGGAATCGTGCACGCCGTTGTGCACGGCAAGCGTTCGGCTGCTGCCGTCGGCCAGCGTGATCTCGGTCGTACCGACGACCGATCCCGCCGGCGCGATCTCGGGAAACAGCTTTCGCCAGCCCATCCGGTCGACAAGAGAGCTGAAATCGCGCTTCAGCGGCGCCCATAGCTGGTTGTGCGCGCCGAGATAAGACCACTCGGCGAGCGGGCGGCCGGTGAAGCGCCAGACCCAGTATTGCGGGAAGCATAGGATCGATTCCGTTGCCGCAAAGGCGTCGGGCTCCTCCACTTCCAGCCAGTGGATGTGGCGCGCGATGGAAAAGCCGAGCGGGAGCCAAGGCGTATAGCTTTCCGAAAAATCGGGCAGCAGGGGGTCGATTTCGGCTGCCACCGCCGCGGGGATTTCCTGCTCGTAGTCGAGGATCGGATGCAGAAGCTCGCGCCCGCGCACCAGCGCGAACGCGCAGCCATGCGCCGAGATCATGAGGCCGGTGACGCCGTGCGCAGCCACGACTTCGGCCAGTTCGCGGTTCATCCACGAAAACAGCGCGTCGTCGTCCAGCACGCTGCGGCCGCGAAAATCCTTCCAGACCGGTTTGGTGCGGCGTTCGTCCAGCAGCGCGCCCTCGGGCGAAAAGACGAACATTTTCGAGTTCGTCTTGCCGAGGTCGAACACCGCCAGCGCGCCGGTCATGGCTCGCCCCCCGCAGAAACGACGTGCAGCGTCACCCCGGCAGCATCCAGCATCTTGGCGTGCTGATCCGAGATGCCGTCGTCTGTAATGAGCGTCCCGACGCGCGACAGCGGCAGCGCGACGTTGCGGGCGTGAATGGCGAATTTGCGGCTGTCGGCCAGAACGACGATCTGGTCGGCGTTGGTGCTGAGTTCCTGAATGGAGCGCACCATCAGGGGGTGCGATTCCAGCAGCCCGTCCGCGCTGATGCCCTGCGCGCCCAGGAAGAACTTGGAGGCATAGAAGGATGTCGGCTGAGCGGGAGAATAGATGACGCGCGGCTCGCGGTGCAGGTCGCCTCCGGCAATCGTCAGCGTGCACTTGCCCTGTTCGCCTAGATAGGCGGCGAGCGGCATGGAATTGGTGAACAGGCGGATGTTGCGGTCCGCGAGCTTGACGCCAAGATGAAAGCAGCTCGATCCGCCATTGACGATGACGGCGTCGCCATCGGCCACCATGGTCGCGGCGCGGTCGGCGATCTGCCGCTTTGCGTCCACCGCAAGGTCGCGGTTTTCGTCGTAAGGGCGGGCGAAGGCGGTTGCCTGCGAGGCGCCGTCGAGCGCGGAAACGCCACCATAGACCTTACGGGCCGCGCCCGAGCCGTCGATCTTGTCGATGTCGCGGCGGATGGTAGCCGCCGAAACGCCCAGCCGCTCCTGAAGATCGCGCACGGACGCAAATGGCCTGTCGCGCAGGATCTCGATGATCTGTCGCTGACGGATCAGGTCGCTCACGCATTCTCCTCCCGTGGCGTCACCAAAAGGCGTCGTCATGAAGTAAGTTACGCAGATTGGCGCTTTAGGCAAGCGGTTTGTGATAAAGATCAATCATATTGCAGCGCAAACAGAGTATATGCGCTGCAACATGAGCGACTTGCATCTTTTTGCGATTGACAATGAGCATGGGTTGGCATGAATTTCATGTGGGCGAGCGGCCCATGGGAGGACTTCGAGATGGCCGAAGAGCGATCCGCGCGACTGGACAATCTATGGGATGATGCCCGGGCTGCCGCGATGAGCGAGCCGGACCGGCTGGTGTACCGCTCGAACCTGCTGGGCTCGGACAAGCGGGTGACCAATTACGGTGGCGGCAACACCTCTTCCAAGGTCACCCAGAAAGACCCGCTGACAGGCGAGGATGTCGAGGTTCTCTGGGTGAAGGGGTCCGGCGGCGACAGCGCCTCGATCAAGCTGGATGGCTTCGCCACCCTCTACATGGATCGACTGGAGGCGCTGAAGCGACTATATCGTGGTGTCGATCATGAAGACGAGATGGTCGGCTACCTCCCGCACTGCACCTTCAACCTCAATCCCCGCGCGGCATCGATCGACACGCCGCTGCATGCTTTCGTGCCGCGCAGCTATGTGGATCACATGCATCCAGACGCGATCATCGCGATCGCGGCGGCAAAGGATTCAAAAGCGCTGACGAAGGAGATCTTCGGTGACGCCATCGGCTGGCTCCCGTGGAAGCGGCCGGGCTTCGAATTGGGCCTGTGGCTGGAAAAATTCTGCCGAGAGAACCCCGACGCGAAAGGCGTGGTGCTGGAAAGCCACGGACTGTTCACATGGGGTGACACGCCGAAGGCGTGCTACACCACCACCATCGACACCATCAATCAGGCGATCGATTGGTTCGAGAAGCAGACGGGGGGCAGGGCGGCTTTCGGTGGCGCGGCTGCAAGCGCGCTCCCTGCCGCCGAACGTCGCGCGATAGCAGCACGGCTGATGCCGAGGATACGCGGCCTGATTTCGCAAAACGGCATCCACAAGGTCGGGCATTTCGACGATTCCGCTGCCGTGCTGGAGTTCGTCAACGCGCAGCAGCTCGAACCGCTAGCGGCGCTCGGCACATCATGTCCGGACCATTTCCTGCGCACGAAGATACGACCGCTGGTGATCGGGTTTGATCCCGCGAAGCCTGACGTGGACAACGTGATTGCCGGACTGCCAGCGGCACTGGAAGACTACCGCGCCGGCTACCAGGCCTATTACAACCGCTGCCGCCATCCGGATTCACCGGGTGTGCGCGACCCTAACGCTGTGGTGTATCTGATGCCCGGCGTGGGAATGTTTACGTTCGCGGCCGACAAGGCGACCGCGCGCATCTCCGCCGAGTTCTACGTCAACGCCATAAACGTGATGCGTGGCGCGTCCGCCGTTTCCACCTATGTGGGTCTGGCGGAGCAGGAAGCTTTCGACATCGAATACTGGCAACTGGAAGAAGCCAAGCTCCAGCGGATGCCGAAGCCCAAGTCGCTGGCCGGCAGGGTCGCCTTCGTGACCGGCGGGGCCGGGGGCATCGGCAAGGCGACGGCGGTTCGGTTGCTGCGCGAGGGCGCATGCGTTGTGCTGGCCGATATCGATGCACCGGCGCTGGAAAACGCGAGTGCTGAACTGGGCAAGGCTTTCGGAACGGATTTCGTGCGGACGACGCAGTTCGACGTCACCGACGAGACGGCGGTGGCGGCAGCCTACGCGCATGCGGCGGTAGAGTATGGCGGCGTCGACATCCTCGTCTCCAACGCCGGGATTTCGTCGTCCGCACCTATCGAAGACACCGAATTGTCCATGTGGAACCGCAACATGGACATTCTGGCCAAGGGGTACTTCCTCGTCTCGCGCGAGGCGTTCCGGGTCTTCAAGCAGCAGCAGATCGGAGGCAACATCGTCTTCATCGCATCGAAGAACGCGCTTGCCGCCTCGCCCAACGCGGCGGCCTACTGCACTGCCAAGGCGGCGGAAATCCACCTGGCGCGCTGCCTGGCGCTGGAGGGCGCGGAGGACCAGATAAGGGTCAACACGGTCAACCCGGACGCGGTGCTGCGCGGCTCCAAGATATGGACGGGCGAATGGCGCGAGCAGCGTGCTGCGGCCTATGCGATGGAGCCAGATCAGCTCGAGGAACATTACCGCAAGCGCTCCATGCTCAAGCGCTCGGTGTTCCCCGAGGATATTGCCGAGGCTGTCTACTTTCTCGCCTCGGACCTGTCGGCCAAATCGACCGGCAACATCATCAATGTCGATGCGGGCAACGCCCAGAGCTTTACGCGGTAGTCCGCTTTATCAGCGCTGGCCGTCCATCTCGGCCAGCTTGCGCACCCGGCGGCGGAAATCCTCGTCGGTCGAGAACTCTGCTTTCAGGTAGGCTTCAACCAGATCCTTGGCGAGCCACGGCCCGACGATCTGCGCGCCGATACACATGACGTTCACGTCGTCATGCTCGACCGACTGGTGGGCGGAATGGACATCATGGCAGACGGCCGCGCGGATGCCCTTGACCTTGTTGGCGGCGATCGATGCGCCGACACCGGTGCCACATACCATCAGCCCGCGCTCGGCTTCGCCGGCTGAGATGCGGTCGGTTACCTGCCGCGCGATGTCGGGAAAATCGACAGGGTTCGGATCATACGAACCGACATCCTCCACCTCGTGCCCGAGCGATTTGACGAACTCGACGATCGTCGCCTTGAGCGGGTAGCCTGCGTGATCCGAGCCAATGACGATGCGCATGTTTTCTCCGTATCCGTTTGTGTCAGCGAAGCATTGACGGCAGCCACAGGACCAGGCCGTCAGCGAAGGTGATGATGGCAAGCGTGGCCAGCAGCGGCACGTAGAAGGGAATGAGTGCCCTCAAAAGCTGGCGCAGCGTGATGCCGGCGATGTTGGTGAGCAGGAAAAGCGACAGCCCCATCGGCGGTGTCAGCAGCCCGAACATCAGGTTGAAGATCACAACGATCCCGAGGTGAACCGGATCGATCCCGGCCATCACCAGCGGCGGTGCTATCACCGGCACGACCAGAAGGGTGGCAGTGGTGGAATCCAGGAACATGCCCGCGATAAAGAAGATGAGGTTGGCGATAAGAAGCAGCATCAGCGGGTCGGTGCTGAACTGGAGTATCCAGCGCGAGAAGCTCTGGGGAACCTGCTCGACCGCCAGTATCCAGCCGAAAAGGGCTGCCACGGCGACAATGATGAGGATCGCACTTGTGCTCTTGACCGTCATCATGAGCGCGCTGCCGAGGTGGGGCAGAGTCAGTTCACGATAGAAGACCAAGCTGATGAAGACGACGTAGACGACCGTGACGGCGGCCGCTTCGGTGGGCGTGAACATGCCGAGCAGCATACCGGCAATCATCAGAACGGGCGCGATCAGCGCGGGCAATGCCGGTAGCAGCGAGACGAACAGCTCTCGCAGGGTGGGCCAGCGCTCGGCGCGGGGCAGCTTGTAGCGATAGGACAGCACGACCGTCGTCAGCATCAGCAGCGCCACGCAAATGAGCGCCGGCACGATGCCCGCCAGCAGAAGCTGGACTATGGAGACGCTGGTGACCGAGCCATAGACGATCAGCGGTATGCTGGGCGGGAAGATCGGCCCGACGACGGCGGATGCACCGGTAACGGCTGCGGAGAAGGGCGCCGTGAAGCCCTTTTTCTTCATCGCCTCGATCTCGATACGGCCGAGACCGCCTACATCTGCCAGCGCCGCGCCGGACATGCCCGAGAAGACGAGGCTCGAGAAGATGTTGACCTGCGCCAGCCCGCCCGGAACGCGGCCAACGGCCGTGTCGGCGAAACGGAAGATGCGGTCGGTGATGCCCGCGGAATTCATCAGATTGCCGACGAAGATGAAGATCGGCACCGCGACGAGCGGGAACGAATCGAGCGCGTAGGTGATGCGCTGCGCCAGAAGGCCGAAAGGCAGCCCCTCGATCAGTACATAGACGATGGAGGGTATGAGGATGGCGTAGACAACGGGAAAGCCCGCAATGAAGAGAAGCAGGAAACCTGCAATGACGGCCAGACCCATCTTACAGCACCTTGGTGTGTTCGCGGGGCGGGTTGCGCAGGTCGCGCAGGTGCAGCAACGCGGCTGCGGCGAACCCGAAGAACGTGGATCCTAGGAACAGCCAGAAGGGTATCTTCAGCGTCGGCGTTGCGTTGGTGAGGTTGCGGAAGATGGTCTGCCACGTGACCCAAGCGATGAAGGCGGCAGCCGCAAATCCCAGAAATGCGATGACCAACACGGCAGCCTTCTGCATCGCCGGAGGCAGCGCCTCGCGGAACTCGGCCATCACGATGTTCTCGTGGTCCATCACCACGAGCGGAAATGCCGTAAAGACGAGCACGATAAGCAGAAAGCGGGTGAACTCCTCCGCCCCGATGATCGCCGCGCCGAAAAGATCGCGCATCACCACCTGGGTGAAAGGCACGACCACGAGCAGGACGAGAACGAGGGCGCAGAACGCCATCAGGATGGTACGAAGATGCCGCATGACTTTTCCCCGTGATGCGCCGGCGGCCCGTGTTGCGGCCGCCGGGCGTCGCGATGCGTGTTATTCGACCGCTGCGATCTGCTCGATGTAGGTCGCGTAGTCGGGGAAGTCGGTTCGGATCTGCGCCAGCACCGAATCGCGGAAGGCGGCGATGTCGAGCCCTTCGGCCTCTGTGACGACGGTCATGCCGTGGCCCTTAAGCTCTTCGACGAGCTCGGCTTCGGACTCGGTCGCCCACTGGAGCGATTCCTGCGCCTTCTTGTCCAGCACCTCGGTGATGGCCTGTCGCTGCTCTTCTTCGAGCCCCTGCCAGATCTCCTCGTTGATGAAGACCGCAAGCACCGACTGCATATGCGCTGTCATGGCGACGTGCGACTGCACCTCGTATAGCTTGTTGGCGCTGATCATGGTGAGAGGATTTTCCTGCCCGACGACGAGACCCGTCATCAGGGCGGTCGGCAGTTCGGCAACCTCGACCGGCGTCGGCACTGCCCCAAAGCCCTTGACCATCGAGACCCAGAGATCGAGTGGAACGGCGCGGAACGGCTTGCCGGAGAGGTCGGCGGGCGACTTCACCTCGAAGTTGGACGAGATCTGGCGCGCGCCGCGATAGATGCGGCCGATGATGCGCACGCCGCCCTCGGCGACGAGGCGCTCGTTGATGGCCTGCAGGGCAGGCGAGGTCGCCGGGTCGGTGGCAGCCAGCGAGTGTGCGCCGTCGCGATAGATGAATGGGGCGTTGAACACGGCTACCTCGGGCACGATGCGCGCCAGCGAGGCGAAGTCGTGATGCCCCATCGAGATGGAACCCATGCGAACGCCGTCGACCATTTCGGCGACGCCGCCGAGCTGGCTGGCGGGGTAGACCTGTACGGTCACGGCGCCGCCGGTCGCTTCAGCGATCTCCGCGGACGCTTCGGCCGCATAGATCGTCTGGATGTCACCTTCCGCCCCGACATGCGCGTAGCGCAGATCGGCGGCGGAAGCGGCGCCCGCAAGTAGGCCCCATGCGAGCACGATGCCGGTGAGCCGGCTGATTGGCTTGAAGTGGTTCATAGTGTCTCCTTCCCTGTTTTCAGTCGTGTTTTTGATTGTCAGTCTTTTTCCTGCGGCGCCGCCTTTCTCGAAAATGCAGCGATGAAGCTCTTGCGGCGCAGTTCATCGCCGATGGCGAAATGGTCGCGCAGCTTCTGGTCGGCAGCGTCGGGATCGCGCGCGAGGATCGACAGGAAGACGTCGCGATGGGCCTCGACCAGATAGTCGATGATGCCCGGCGTGCCGCTGGTCTCCAGGCGGCGCTGGACGTGGCTGCGCTTCAGAAGCTCGGAGATCGACTGGTAAAGCGTGACGAGCGCCGGGCTGCGGCTGGCTTCCACGATCGCCATGTGGAAGGCGAAGTCGGCCTCGCCGCCGTCGTCCACATCGTGCAGCGTTTCCATCAGCCGGTGAAGAAGGCTGCCGATGCGCGACACGTCGCCATCCGTCGCGCGGACGCAGGCAAGCCGTATCGCCTGGCACTCGATGGCCACACGCGCCTGCATGATGTCGTCCATCATGTCGGGTTGCTGTGCGAGGCAGAAGGTGAAGAAGTCGCTCAACACGCCGATGTCGGCCTTGCGCACATAGGCGCCCTTGCCGTGGCGGATATCGAGAAAACCGAGCATCGCCAGCGAGCGAAGCGCTTCGCGCAGCACCGGACGCGACACGCCCAGCCGAAGGCACAGTTCGCGCTCGCCCAGAAGCCTGTCCCCGACGGTCAACGTGCGCGAAAGAAGCTGCTCGCGGAAGAAGGCATACACCTTCTCGGTTCCCGCAAGATCGTCGGCGCTTTCGTTCAGGATCGCAGTCATCTATCTGGCCAAACAGTGGTCATACCACATTGGCGCAGAAATCATGCGAGAGTCAACCTGTGGTGCAGAGTGGTGAACAAAATGGTTTCAACTGGTATTACCTGTATGAGGCGATCGGGCCGAAGGGTGGCTGCCTCGCAGCGGCGCCGATTTTCCTGTGCGCATCCCGGCTCGGGCTTTCGTGTGCCCGGCCGTTGCGGCATGGTCTGGCTTGACCGGAAATCGGTCAGAGTCAGGAACAGCTTGAGGATCGAGACCGATGACAGAATTCCGCGCGTCGGTGCGCGACGCGACCGAAGCGGACATGGACGCGGTCTGCGCAATCTACGCGCATCATGTGTTGCACGGCCTGGCAACCTTTGAGGAAGTGCCACCTTCCGTCGACGAAATGAAGACGCGCCGAGCAGCGGTTCTTGCCGCCGGGCTACCCTATCTGGTCGCGGAGCTTGAAGGCCGCATCGTCGGCTATGCCTATGCGACGGCCTATCGGCCGCGGCCTGCCTACCGTTTCTCCATCGAGGATTCCGTCTATGTCGAGGACGGGCTGGCGGGAAATGGGATAGGGAGTGGGTTGCTCACCGCGCTTATCGCACGGTGCGAGACGGGGCCGTGGCGGCAGATGCTGGCCGTGATCGGCAACAGCGGAAATGAAGGCTCCATAGCGCTGCACAAGCGCATGGGCTTCACGCATACCGGCACGTTCAAATCCGTTGGCTTCAAGCTTGGCCGGTGGGTGGATACGGTGCTCATGCAGCGGCCGCTGGGCGAGGGCGACGCGACGCTACCGGGGTCGCGCGAATAGGCCACCTATCACTGCTTCCAGCACCCTGAGGTGCTCGTCCGCCGGAGCGCCGGCCTCTATGGCGAGTGCCGCACGGTCGAACATGGCGCCGAGCTGCGCGGCCAGCGCGTCAAGCGGCAGGCTGGGCAGGTCTCCCGCTTCGATCGCGAGACCAAGCCCCTGCTTCAAAGTGCGTCCTCCGTAGCGCGCATCGATCTCGTCCATCTCGGCTCGGCCGAGTACGGCCGGCCCGTCCAGCAGCAGCAGGCGCGTGCGGCCTGGCACCGACATCGCATGGAGGAAGGCTTCGCCGCCCTTTAGCAGAGCGTCGCGCGGGGTCATCGTCTCCGGCGCGTCGCGCTCGATCTCCTCAGCCACCGCCTGCGATTCCGCCTCGACGACGGCGCGCAGCAGCGCCTGCTTGTCGGCGAAATGGTGATAGAGCGCGCCGCGCGTGACGCCGGCGGCGGTTACGATCTCGGGCGTGCCCGTTTCCGCATATGACTTTTCAACGAAAAGCTCCCGCGCTGCGGAAATGAGTGCGCCGCGCGTCGCCTCCGTGCGTTCACGATTAGACCGGCGCCTTAAATTTTGCTGTTGCATACATGCAGCCTGTATGTTAATTGAAAAATACATGCAGATTGTATGTTAATAGCGAAGGAAAGGAAAGACCGTGAAAGCCACCAGCTACTATCCTGTCATCATGACCGACGATGTCGTCGGTACCACTGCCTTCTACGTAGAGCATTTCAGCTTCAAGGTGCTGTTCGAGAGCGACTGGTACGTGCATCTTGCGTCCACCGAAGACGAGACGATCAACCTGGCCGTTCTCGACGGCACCCACGAGACGATTCCCGAGGTCGGCAGGGGGCGCGTGTCAGGGCTGCTGCTGAACTTTGAGGTCGAAGACGTGGATGCCATTCACGACCGGCTGGTGGCTGCCGGCCTGCCGGTGCTGCGCTCGCTGCGCGACGAGGATTTCGGCCAGCGCCACTTCATCACCGCCGATCCAAATGGCGTGCTGATCGACATCATCAAGCCGATCCCGCCGAACGCCGACTACGCCGCGCAGTATGCACCCGAGGCGCTGCCGGAGTAATGTCAGCATTGGGGTGCGGCGATCTTGCAAGAACCTTCCGCCCGGTTCTTGATAGGCTGCACCCCGAGAGGACCAGCGGCATGGAAAAGATCGACTTCAAGAAGGCCATGAAGCCGCTTTGGCAGCCGGCGGCGGGAAAATTCAGCATCGTGGACGTGCCGGCCATGCAGTTCGCGATGGTGGACGGGCGCGGTGACCCGAACACATCGCCCGCCTATGCGCATGCGATCGAGTGGCTCTACGCGGTCAGCTATCCTCTCAAATTCATGTCGAAGAAGGAACTCGGCCGCGACTACGCCGTGATGCCGCTGGAGGGGCTGTGGTGGGCGGACGACACGGAAAGTTTCATCAAGCGGGACAAAGCGGCATGGCACTGGACAATGATGGTCATGCAACCTGTCTGGATAACTCAGGAGATGTTTGCAGTTGCGGTCGACAAGGCGCGTGGCAAGCTTGGCGAACCGCCCGCAAGCCTTCGGCTGGAGACTTACGCCGAAGGTCTCAGCGTCCAGACACTGCACGTCGGCTCCTATGACGACGAGGGGCCGGTATTGCAGCGTCTGCATGCCGAGTTCATTCCGCAGAACGGGCTTGCCGAGACCGGCCGCCATCATGAGATTTACCTGTCCGACCCGCGCAGGACGGTTCCGGAGAAGCTGAAGACCATTTTGCGCCAGCCTGTGCGGCCTGCGTGAGGACAAATGCCTCAGAGCACGCTCACCCTATCCACCTCAGGCCCCGGCCTCTACGAATTTACCGACCGCGTAGCTGCGTTCGTGCGGGGCGCCGGTACGGAGACGGGCGTGGTGACGGTATTCGTGCGTCACACCTCATGCTCGCTGGTGATCCAGGAAAACGCAGATCCGGATGTGAGGCGCGACCTCGATGCGTTCTTCCGGCGACTGGTTCCGCCGTCCACCGACCCCTCGATGCGGTGGGTGGTTCATACTACCGAGGGACCGGATGACATGCCGGCGCATATCAAGGCCGCACTGACGGCCGTGTCGCTCTCCATTCCCGTTTCCGGCGGGCGAATGGTGCTGGGCACATGGCAGGGCATCTACCTGTTCGAGCATCGCGACAGCCCCCATCGACGCGAGGTGGTGCTGCATCTTGGCGCGTGACGCACATCGCGGTTTCCCTTGCCCGGCTGCCGGGGTTATAGGTGGGTATCGTACAACAAGACTGCGTTTGGCGCGGCGATGACGGGAGACGGCGATGTCGTTCTGGAAAAAGCTCTTTGGTGGAGGCGATGCCGGTGGCGCTGAGCCTGCCGGTGATCCGGTGGAGCACAAGGGGTTCCTCATCCGCGCGACGCCCTTCACGGAAGGCGGGCAATACCAGACCTGCGGCATTATCTCGAAGGAGATCGACGGCGAGGTGAAAGAGCACCGGTTCATCCGGGCAGACCGCTTTCCCTCCCGGGACGATGCCATTGACGTGACGTTGCGAAAAGCGCGGCAGATCATCGACGAGCAGGGCGACCGGATATTCAAATGAGTTGCTCGCGGTGGCCGTTCGCGTGCCGGTCGGCGGCACTTCGGATGGGGAACTGACACGCCCAGGCAGGCAATAGACGGGGAGGATTTGATGTCGCTGGCAGGAAAGACGCTGTTCATCTCGGGAGGCTCGCGCGGCATCGGGCTTGCGATCGCGCTTCGGGCGGCGCGTGACGGCGCAAACGTGACCATTGCAGCCAAGACCGCCGAGCCCCACCCGAAGCTGCCGGGCACGATCTACACGGCCGCGGAAGAAATCGAAAAGGCTGGGGGCAAGGCGATGCCGGTTTTGTGCGATATCCGCGAGGAAGCGCAGGTGGGAGCGGCGGTGGAAAAGACCGTCGAGACCTTCGGCGGCATCGACATCTGCATTAACAACGCAAGCGCGATCAACCTGACCGGAACGCTGGCGACCGATATGAAGCGCTACGATCTAATGCACCAGATCAACACGCGTGGTACGTTCCTTGTGTCGAAAATGTGCATTCAGCATCTGAAGTTGGCGGCAAATCCTCACATATTGAATCTGGCGCCGCCGCTCGACATGCAGGCCAAGTGGTTCAAGAACCATGTCGCCTACACGATGGCGAAGTTCGGGATGTCGATGTGTACGCTGGGCATGAGCGCGGAGTTCGCCCGTGACGGCATCGCGGTCAACTCGTTGTGGCCGTTGACGGCCATCGACACAGCGGCGGTGCGCAATCTTCTCGGCGGCGAAGCCGTCGCTTCGATGAGCCGTTCGCCGCAGATCATGGCGGATGCCGCCCACGCGATCCTGACCAGACCTTCACGCGAGACAACCGGAAATTTCTTCATCGACGAGGAAGTGCTGCGTGCGGAAGGGGTGACCGACTTCTCCGTCTATGCGCCCGGCGCGACCGGCCCGCTCGCAGGGGATTTCTTCGTGCCGGACGAGGTTTTCGAGCGGACGGACACGAAGGTGGCGCGCACTTTCGGCTAGTCAACCGAACATCAGTCCCTGAACGAAATCGGGAAGCGTCTGCGTAGCCCTCAATGCGATCTTTAGGTCGGCTCGCACTGCGCGTGGCACCGTACCGATCTCCACCCTGTTCGAGACAGGTACGCCGGCTTCCAGGTCGCGGCTCTGCTGTTCCAGCACAAGCGTCACGAACATCCGGTGCGCTTCAAGCAACCTTGCTATGTCCTCCATGTTGCCGAGGTTTTTCGCCGCAAGCCCTTCAAGCCTTTCTCGCGTCGAGCGGCGACGAATGTCGTGGCGGATGGCAAGCGCGCGTGCGGCGGTGACGATCGGAAACAGGCCATAAAGCTTTAGGTCGATGCGGCCTTCGCTGGTCCTCGGATTACCCAGGAAGGTGAACGGGCTGGGGGCGGAAAACAGCTTCTCGCCCATCAGCTTGGCAAAAGGGGGCTGGTCGGTTGCCGTCGCAAAGGCATGTTCGAAGAGTTCCGCCCCCAAGGCGAGGTCGCCGTGGACCGGGCGCTGATCGAAGAAGATGTCGACGTTGAGCAAATCTTCGGCGCGTGATCGCCCGACCCAGTCTGCGATGCGAGCCCGCCAAGTGGCAGCCGATCCGCGCCATTGCGCGTTCTTCGCCATCACGCCGCCCTTGCAGTAGGGGATGCCCGCAGCATCTAGAATGTCGGCAACGCGGCTCCCCAGATCGGCAAACCATCGATCTGCCTCCCGGTCCGGCTCGCCTTGCGCAAACACGATCGCGTTGTCCTGATCGGGAGCAAGCAGGCTTTCGCCGCGTCCTCCAGAGCCCAGCACCATCAGCGCATAGGGGCAAGGCGGCGCGCCTAGACCCTCCTCCTTCATCGCCGCTTCAGCGAGTTCGGCCGCGCGGCGCGTCATGACGCGTATTTCCTCGCTGACGACGCCGGCCACAAGGCGGGCGTCCAAATCTTCGGCAGCGAGGCTGCGTGCGACTGCGGGGAGCGTTGCCCAGGCCTGGGCCATCTCGCTTGCGCTGGCGGCTGCACCGATGGCGTCGTCCAGACTGATTGCGGAACCCGCCCGCAGGCGCAACAGGTCGCGCGCCGAGATGACGCCGGACAGCCGCTCGTTTTCGTCACGGACGGCCAGGTGGCGGATCTTCAGCCGCTCCATGCGGGCGATGGCGCGGTAGACGAACGCCTCACCCGATATGCTGGCCAACGGGCGCGAGGCGAAATCGCCGGCCCTCATCCCGAGTGCGTCCGCGCCGTGGGCAGCGATGCGGCGCATCACGTCCCGCTCGGTCAGGATGCCGTATTGCGACACCGGCCCCAGAGGTTCGCCGTCAGCACTCACGAAGACGGAGCTGATGCGCCGCTCCGTCATCAGGTCTATTGCGGCCTTTGCGGCCATATCTTCGCGGATCGTGGCGACGGGGCTCGTCATCAGGTCGCGCACGCGGTGCCGGTATGCGTAGGGATCGACAGGGCTGATCGAGGCCGACAGGTCCGGCCGGGATACGGGTTCGGCCCATCCGGCACGATGGGCGCTTTCGAGCTGCGATGCCAGAGAGAGGCATGCGCGCTCCGCCTCGGCAAGGGTGCGGATCCCGCGCTGGGCCAGATGGGGAACCAGCGCTACGAAGATTTCCGCCGCGGCATGCGCGTCGCCGATGGCGCTGTGCCGGCCGGCAATGCGCACGCCGAGCCAGCCGGCAAGCGTGTCAAGCGATTCTTCGGGAAGGCGGGGGTTGGCAATCGCGCCAAGCAGGCGAACGCACAGCGCGCGCGGCTTGGTCCAGTGCAGATCTGCCCGCGACGCCTCGCTTTCCAGCACGGCGAGATCGAAGCCTATGGAATGGCCGATGAGAACACGTGCGCCGCAAAAGGACTGGAACGCACGGAGCGCGTCTGAAAAGGGCGGCGCGCCGCGGACGGCAGCGTCGTCGATGCCGTGAATGGCGGTCGAGGAAAGCGAGATTGGTTCGCCCGGGTCGACAAAAGTGTCGAACGTATCATCCGATCGCACCTTGCCGAGGGCAATCGCAACGCCTGCCAACTGCACGATACGCGCCCTTGCAGTATCCAGCCCGGTCGTTTCGGTATCGATCGCGACCGCATCCAGTGCGGCTAGCGGCATCGCTCCGCCTATGGCCTTCATGGAACTCCTCCTGCCGTGCAATGTGTCATTGCGAGGCGGGCAAGTCACCGGGAAGAAAGTCGAATACCGGATAAGACAAGGCCCGGCCGGGGAGGGGGAAACCGGCCGGGCCTCGCGCCACGATCCCCCGATCAGAGGGATGGGGCAGGGAACTCTGGTGGTCGGGGCCTATTGCCCCGACCACTTTTATGTGGGGATACGCATATGGCTTTTCAAAGGCCTCATGCGCGGTCCGCCAGCTGTCACTGCTGGGCAGAGGCGACCGGTGCCACCAGCGGCGTGATACGGCGCATCGCGACACGGCGGTTCTGGCGCTCTGGTTCCTCGGTCGCGACCTTCAGGTAGCGTTCGCCATAACCCTGAGTGACCAGGTTCTCCGGCGGAATGCCGAACACGTTGGTCAGCGCCATGGCGACCGACTCCGCGCGCCTGTCGGACAGGGCAAGGTTCGCCTCATCCGAGCCGACCGCATCGGTGTGACCCTCGATCAGGAACGTCTCGGCCGGATTCTGATCCAGCAGACGCTCCATGGCAGTAGCCACGCCTTCCAGCCGCGCGATCTCGCTCTCCGCGATGGAAGCCGAGCCGAACTCGAAGGTTATGGTGTCGAGGTCGATGCGGCGCACGCTGTCGCGAACGCGTGCCGAGTACTTCACCTCGTCGATCGTGTAGAGGCGGCGTACCGGCTCGACCGGCGGCTGGTAAAGGAAGTCGTAATATACATCCTCATTGCGCACGTTTCGTGCATCTAGAATGTATTCCTCGCGAGGAATAGTCAGCCTCAGCGGCGGAAGATCAAGAGCAGGGTCACGCCATTGGCGACGCTCGTCCCGGTCGCGACGGTCTGCATAGACGAGCACGTATTCGGTGCCGTCCGGCATGATGCGCGAGCGGCGCACGATGTCGCCGTAGCGGTCGCGGATCGTCACCACCTGCACGCCGTTCGGGCGGACCACCGTCTCGCGATAGCGGCCGCGCGGAAGTTCCTCATAGTACACTTCCTCGGCGCCGCGGCCGATACGTTCCCGATCGTCGCTCTGCACGATGGTTTGGTTGTTGAACTGGATCACGATGCGATCACCGATCTCACGCAGCACATCCATTCCTTCGCGACGTTCGGCGCGTTCCTCGCGACGTTCGACACGGCGGCCTTCCTCGGCCCGCAGAGATTCGATCTGTACGGGCTCTTCAAGCTGCTGTGCGTCCTGGTCGGAGGTCGGAGGCGGGCCAGCGTCTTCGACCGGCGCAGGCTGTGCCTGCTCGCCGCCAGCTTCAGGCTGCGGTGCCTCTTCCTTCTGGCTGTCGAGGATCGGCGCTTCGCCTTCAGCAGGCTCCTGCATCTCCGTTTCGGCGTCGGGGGCCGGAGCTTGCTCTTCTGCGGCGGGGGCTTCCTCCTGCTCGAACTGCAGGCCGCCACCCTCGGCAGGCTGCTCAGCTTCCGGTTCGGGCGCAGGTTCTGCTTCCGCAGGGGCGTCTTCTGCTGCCGGGGCCTCTTCAGCGGGCTCTTCCGCTTCGGGCTGCATATCCTGTTCAGGCTCGGCAGGTTGCTCGAACTGGAGGCCATTCTGTGCAGGCGCTTCTTCCTCTACCGCGGGAGCCTCGGGCTCCACCGGCTCTTCGGCAGGCGCTTCCTCAGCGGGAGCCTCATCAGCTGGTGCTTCATCAGCAGGAGCCTCCTCTGCGGGTGCTTCCTCGGCAGGTGCTTCTTCTTCCGGGGCTTCGTCGGCAGGCGCCTCTTCTACCGGGGGTTCTTCGGCAGGTGCCTCTTCAGCCGGCGCTTCTTCGGCTGTGGGAGCTTCCTCTTCGCTCTGTCCTTCTTCCTCCTGCTCGCGAAGCCGGCGAAGTTCTTCTTCCGTCAGTTCGCCTTCTGTCGCCTGTGCGAGCAAAAGCTGAGAGGATGCCTGCTGTGCGACCCGGACGGGTTCGACCGTTTTGGCGGCAGCCGCATGCGGCGAGGCCTGCGCCTGCGCGGTCGCCATAACCAGCGCCAGCGCCGTGCCTGCAAGAATACTTGCTCGGTTCGTCATCAATTTCTCTCCTGTACGATCGTCCCGTTCGCCACCGCAACTTAGAACGCGGCAGTTTGTTCCGCTTTTGCAGCCTCTTGGGCGAAAGCCGGGCGATTACGCGGCAAAAGCGCGGCCGCGCGTACAGGTTCTTGACCCGGCGCCCTCAAGCGCGCAAACGAGCGCGATGACGCAGCCTTTCTGGAAGAAGAAGACGCTCGATGAGATGTCTCCCGCCGAATGGGAGGCGCTTTGTGACGGCTGCGGAAAATGCTGTCTCGCCAAGCTGGAGGACGAAGACACCGGAGAAATCCACTGGACCAGCGTGGGTTGCCGGCTGTTTGACGCCGGGCGCTGCACCTGCCGCGACTATGCTCATCGGTTGGAAGTCGTGCCGGATTGCGTCGGCCTCACGCCCGAGAAGGTGCGGTCGATCACGTGGCTTCCGCGAACTTGTGCCTATCGTCTGGTGGCTGAGGGAAATGACCTCTACTGGTGGCATTACCTGATATCGGGCAGCCGCGAAACGGTTCACGAGGCGGGCGTATCGGTCAGGGGCCGCGTGACCGCCAACGAAGACGATCTCGGCGAGCCGGAGGAATATTTCGACCACATGCTGAGCGAGGAGCCCTGATGCGGCGGGTGTCGCGCACGCGACGGTCCGCGGTGCAACAAGCGGGCCGCATGACCGGTTCCGCGTTCAGACAGACCCTGCCAACCATAAGGAACGACCTTCCATGAGCGAAGCCGAAACCCTCAAGCTGATCGAGCGCTATGTCGCCGCTTTCAACGCCGGCGACCGGGAGGCCATGCTTGCCTGCCTTTCCGAGGATGTCGCGCACGACATCAACCAGGGCGGGCGCGAGATCGGCAAGGACAAGTTCCGCTGGTTTCTCGGCATGATGGACAAGCACTATCGCGAGCAGCTTTCGGACGTTGCGATCATGGTCGGCCAGGGTGGCGGCCGGGCAGCCGCCGAGTTCACCGTGCGCGGAACCTACCTTTCCACGGCAGAGGGTCTTCCGGAGGCGAATGGCCAGACCTATTCGCTGCCTGCCGGTATCTTCTTCGAGGTCGATGACGGGCTGATCTCTCGCGTGACGACCTATTACAACCTTTCGGACTGGACAGCTCAGGTCTCGAAGGGCTGAAGCGGTGGAGGTGCGAAGGCTGACCCGTTCCGAAGTCCAAGCAGCCTTCGACGACCTCGCGCGTCTTCGGATCGAAGTCTTTCGCGACTTCCCCTATCTCTACGATGGTGACCCAGACTACGAGCGGCGCTATCTTGCAACTTACCTAGCTTCGCCGGGCGCCGTCGTCATCGGCGCGCTGGACGGGGACAGGCTGGTGGGTGCTGCGACGGCCTCGCCCCTGGCGGATCATTTCGAGGAGTTCGGCAGACCGTTCGTGGAGAGGGGGCTCGATCCGGCCGATTTCTTCTATTTCGGGGAGTCCGTCCTTGAGAAAGCCTGTCGCGGGCGCGGTGTCGGGGTGCGCTTCTTCGAGGAGCGTGAGGCGTCAGCACTCGAGGCCGGGTTTGCCAACTGCGTCTTTTCCGCCGTTATCCGCCCGGCGGATCATCCTCTGCGGCCGGCAGGCTATCAACCGCTGGACGGGTTCTGGAGCCGCCGTGGCTACGCACGCATCGACGGGCTGGAAACCAGCTTTTCCTGGCGAGACGTCGGTGAAGCCCAAGAGACCGTCAAGCCGATGGAATATTGGTCAAAACGGCTCTGAGGATGCCTGAACATGCGATGAACGGGCGGTTCGCAGCCGGTTCAGCTTCGCGATGGCAAGTTCGCGTTCATCGACGCAAATTGCTTACGGAGAGACACCATGTTCAAGATCATCAAGACTGCGGCCCTTTCCGCCCTGATCGGCTTCGGCGCGCTGGCTTCCATGCCGGCAGCCGCCCAGGCGCAGAGCGGCGGCATCTATTTCGGCTTCGGCAATGTCGGCCCCAACGTCGGACTCCACTTCAACGATCGCGGCCGGCACGACTATCGTGGGCGCCATCACCGCGGCCGGGACCATTATCGCGGCTGCTCGCCCCGTGAGGCGGTGCACAAGGCTTCGCGCATGGGCCTGCGTCATGCGCGCGTCGTTGGCGCAAACCGTCATACCGTTCGCGTCGAAGGGCGCGGCCACGGCTATCGCTATGCATCCGTGACTTTCGCAAACAGGCATCACTGCCCGGTCATCCGCTGATCCGGCGGGAAAGGCACTTGAAGAAGGGGCCGGCTCATCGCCGGCCCTTTCTCATTTACTGCTTGAGTTCGAAAGTCACGTTCACCTGGATGCGATAGGTGTTTTCGCCGGCCTCGACAGGCACCGCATCGGCGGCGGCCTCCATGCGGTAGGCGCGCTGGCCCATCGGCACCGGCGGCGGGGTGAAGGCCTGTTCTGAAATCTCGACAATGCCGCCAAGGCTGACGCCTGCTGCTTCGGCAAGCGTTCGTGCGCGGGTGACCGCGTCTTCTACAGCGCGCTTGCGCGCCTCGGTGGTCGCTGCCGCCGGGTCGTCATTGGTGAAGGAGATGCTACCACCCTGGTTGACGCCCAGCGTGACCGAACGGTCGATGATCTCGCCCACGGCCGCTACGTCTCGCACCCGGACGGTTAGCGTATTCGAGACCTGATATGCGACGATGCGGGGCTGCTGCTCGCCGTCGTTGTTCTGGGGGTAGACATAGCGCGGATTGATCTGAAGGCCGGCTGTCTGCAGGTCGCGGGCCTCGATCCCGGCTTCCTTCATCGCCTCGATCACGGCTGCCATCGCCTCGTTGTTGGCGTCGAGCGCCTCACGTGCCGTAGCAGCCTCCCGCATCACCGCAAGCGAAACGATCGCCATATCCGGCGCCACGGCACTCTCGCCTTCACCGGTGACGATGATTCGAGGCTGAGAGTTGGCCTGCGACATATCCTGTGCGGCTGCGGCATGGGGAATGGCAAGCGCGGCGGCAAGCAGCAGCGGCACATATCTGCGGTTCATCTGGATCTCCGATGCGGTTGGTTGTCCCTCCATGCCGGGATAGGAAGCGATTATGGGTGGATTGCGGCGGCAGTCTTGTGCGGAAGCAAAAAAGCAACTAGGTCAGCGGCGTGGGGCCTGTAGCTCAATGGTTAGAGCCGGCGGCTCATAACCGCTTGGTTGGGGGTTCGAGTCCCTCCGGGCCCACCATTTCATAGTCGCGGTGAGGCGGGGCCTAATCTTCGCGCAATTGCTTGGGCCCCAGCGTCTGAAGTCTGGTCAGTCGTTGATACTTCCGTTCTAGACCATCAGCTGTCCGACATCTCATCTGGAAGCGTTCATTGGTTGTTGCGCGAAGCGTCGATCGTTTCCCGCAATGCGTCTGCGAGCTGCCGCCGTGTGTAGGGCTTTGCAAGTGGCCGGAAACGCATGGTGGCGCCGATGCTCTCGATGTCGGCGTAGCCTGTTGTCAGCAAAACCGGGAGGTTCGGATCACGGGCGCTGATTTCGTCTGCCATGGCGCGGCCATCGATCGGGCCGGGCATGACCACGTCGGAGAATACCAGATCGAACGGGCCGTCCGTTTCCAAGGTTCGCAATGCCTCCGTCGCATTGCCCGCGCATGTGACGGAATAGCCAAGCGAAACGAGCGTCCCGGAAGCGAAATCACGCACCATCTCGTCGTCCTCGACGACGAGAACACGCTCGCACCCACCCTGCACCGCCGCGGTCCTGGGGGGCTCGGCGACAGCATCAGCCAACATCAGTCGGGGGAAGAATAGTGAAATGGTTGTGCCGTAGTCCGGCTCCGACTGGATTTCGATGCGGCCTCCGGATTGCCGCATGAAGCCGTAAACCATGCTGAGGCCCAGCCCGCTGCCTTTGCCGAACGGCTTGGTCGTGAAAAAGGGCTCAAAGGCCTTCGCGCGCGTCTCTGCGTCCATGCCGATGCCGTTGTCAGCGATGCGGATGACAGCATCGTTGCCGTCCTGCGCCGTCGAAATGGTCAGTCTACCGCCTGCCGGCATCGCGTCGCGGGCATTGATGCAGAGATTCATGATGGACGCTTCCAGTTGCGCCGCATCCGCTCTCACGTGACCTGCCGTCCCATCGAGCTCGAAGCCCAGGATGATCGTTTCCCCGAGCGCGGTTCCCAGCAAGCCCTCCATGGCCCTGATGGATTTGTTGATACTCAGGGGCGCTGGCTCCAGAGGCTGCCTTCCCGCGAAGGTGAGAAGCTGGCGCGTGAGGGCGGCGCCTTGCCGGGAGGCCTTGTGGTTCAGCTTTGCGATCGCGGAAAGGCGCGGGTCGGCAATTTCGTCGGCCAGGGTCTCCGCCGTCCCGATGATAACCGTCAGCAGGTTGTTGAAGTCATGGGCGACGCCGCCTGTCAGTTGACCTATCGCTTCCAGCCGCTGTGCCTGCAGCCGTTTTGCCTCGTTCAGTCTTGTCTCGGTCACGTCGCGTACACCACCGACCATCCTGATCGCCGTGCCGGCGGTATTGCGGATGATATGGCCTTGATCGAGCACCTCGGCATAGGTGCCTGTTCCGCGGCGGAAGCGATACTCTTCCAGCCAAGTGTTCGCGTTCCCATCGATCGCGGCGAGTATGCTGGACACGACGCGCGCACGGTCGTCCGGATGTATCTTGGCTTCCCATATCCGGAAGCCATCCTCGACGGGTACGTCGTCATGCCCGAAGACGGATGCGATGTTGCTGTTCCACTGGACATCACCGGTCGCAATGTCCCAGTCCCAGATCGCGTCCGTCGTCATCATCGCGACGATCGAGAAGCGTTCTTCGCTTTCGGCCAACCGTTCGGCTGCGCTTTTTCTGTCTGTGATGTCACGACCCGTGGCGACGAAATGGGTGGCGCGCCCGTCCGGGCCGATAATCGGCGCGATGCTCATGCCCACCCAATATTCGCGCCCGTCCCTGGTGTAGTTGATGATTTCAGCCCGGATCGCCCTCGGCAGCGCGATTGCTTGCCTGATCTCATCGATGGTTGCGGCGTCGGTGCGCTGACCCTGGAGAAATTTCGGGGAACGGCCAAGCGCCTCCTCGCGTGAGTAGCCGGTGATTCGGACAAAGGCGTCGTTGACATAGACGATCTTCTGATCGCCCCCGGGCTGCGAGGGCGCGTCCGTGATGATGACGAAGTCCTCGATCCTCGAGATGGCCATTTCGAGCATATGCAAATGCTGTTCGTCTGCATGCCGCGTCGTCACATCACGGAAATAGATGGTCAACCCGGCCGTCCCCGGATAGGCGGTGACCGAGAACCAGGCGTTCAGCGACTCGTAGAACACTTCGAAATCCGCTGTCGTATTCTCACGAACGGCCCGCTCGTAGTGCTGCCTGATGATACCTGACGAGGCTTCCGGGAATTCCTCCCAGATCAGGCGCCCCAGCAGCGTCGAACGCGGGCGCTCAAGCAGGCGCTCGGCCTGGCGGTTGAGATAGGTGAAGCGCCAATCGGTATCGAGTTGGAAAAACGCATCGCTGATGTTTTCCATCGACTCGGCGAAACGACGTTCAAGATCCATCGCTGCATGCTCCAGCCGCTTGCGTTCGTCGATATCCTGGAGGGCGCCCTGGATACGGGAAACACGGCCCGTGTCATCGTAGATGGCGACGCCGATCGCTCGAACCCATTTTCTCCGGCCCGCGCCGTCGATTATCTCCAACTCGATGTCGTACGGCTCCCCGGTCGCCACGCACGATTCGAAGTGCCGCGTGATCGTGTCTCGCCATTCCGGAGCAAAATAGCCGATCCCTTCGTCGAGGGTGACCGTCTTTCCCTTCGGTCTTTCGTGGATCGCCCAGGTTTCGTCCGACCACTCGATCCGCCGGTCGGGCAGGTGCACCACCCATCCACCAAGTTTCGCGGCCTTGCTGGCGATTTCGAGAAGCGCCCGGTTTTCATGACGACCGCGAGGCTTGCGCCGCGCTCGGTTGTAACGAATGCCCCCCGCAATCAGGAGAGCGGCTCCGACCAGCCAAAGCCAGGCATCCGGCGGTGGGGCGAGAACGAGAACGGTTGTGCCGCCTATCAGCAATCCGGTCACAATCCGGTCCGCTGCACAATGTCTGAGCCAGGTCACCAGCGAGCGAAAGACGCTTCCGGCTTTTGCGTATGCTCCGCGCATGGTCTGTGTCGTCCTCGGCAGTAGTGTTCCCAAACGTGTCGATAATTTTGGCGGGCGCAGCAATCCATAAGTGGTCGCGGCACTTTAACCCTTTTTAAATTTGGGAAAGCGGTCGCTTAATTAAGGGTGGGCCTAATCGGTGCATCAACCGTGGAGTTCCGTGCCTTGATGGGGCAGCGGAGTTCGGTGAGCATCGGGGCCAACCTTTGACAACGAAGAAGAAATCGACCTATCTGAGCCGCGTCGAATCCGATTACTTCAGCCGCAACTGGTATCGCCGCGGCGCAAGGCTCCTTTGCCATCTCCTCTTCACCAGCAAGAAGCTGCGCAAAGCGCAGTTCGCTCGTTGCCTCGTCGTTGAAATCAGCGAAGGGGATGCGACCGTGCGTATAGGGGCGACGCAGATTCCCGATGAACTGTATCTCGTTATCGGCAAGTTCGAAGTCGTCGTGGGCTGCATCGTGGTTCGGCGCGATCTGGGGCTCCTGCATCTTCGCTTCGTGAAATTGCTGAAGCCGGAACTCGTCGATCGGCTGTCGCGCATGAAGCCGCGGCTTCCCACCTTGGAAAGCCCCAAGCCGGAACCCATATCTGCGAGCGAAGGCGCGCAGCCAATGCGGCGTCCCATGCCCTCTCTGCCCCATGGCGCACAGGAAAGAGGCATGGACCAGTTCACCGAGCATTCGAAAAAGCTATGAACATAATGATCATCGACGATCAGCGAGACGTCGTTGATATGATGCGGCTGAACTGGTCGGATACCCGCGACCGGCTGGATTGCCTGACATCCGTGAGGCAGGCGAACCGCTTCATAAACTCGAACGAACTCGCCGCCTACGACTGTATCCTCATCGACATCAACCTGCCTGACGGAAGTGGGCTGGAACTGCTTCGCGCGGCGCGCTCGCGTTCCGATGTTCCCATCATCATGATCTCGGGAGCCGGTGACGCCGACAGCCGTGCGGATGCCATCAGCGTTGGAGCAGACGATTACGTCATGAAGCCGTTCAGCGTGAAGGAATTGCGCGCGCGCGTCCATCGGGTGCATGAGGCGCGGCTGGGCCGCCACGACCGGCGACAGAGCGTTGCGTTCAGGATCGGCAATATCGATTGCGATATCAAGCGCCTGTCAATGGATTTCGAGGGCGCCAGCCGGACGCTAACCGCTCTCGAAGGACGCATACTGCAGGTTCTCTACGCCAGTTCCGGCGAGGACTGCCACAAGACGAGCATTGCGCGTCAGGCGCTCTTTCGCGAGCACGACCCGCGCGACAAGACGATCGACGTCTACATCAACCGGCTCCGCGGCAAGCTCGCGGAACTCGATATCGCAAGCGGCGATTGCATAAAGACGATCCGGGGCGTGGGCTATCGCCTGAGCGATCTCCCACAATAGCAGGGATAGGGGCACCATGCTTGAGCGCGTTGATCGTCAGGTGATGTCCGCGGACTGGAGCGGAACTGGCGGAAGCCACGAAGCGGCCCGCGTCGAACGGGTGAAACAGCTTTCCATCGTGACGGCCGGCCCGGACCCCGTGCTCGATGCATTGGTCGATGCGGCCTGCCATGCCGCCGATACACCGATCGGCCTCATCACCTTGCTCGATGGTGAACGCCAGTGGTTCAAGTCGAAGCGGGGGATCGAAGGCTACGGCTCCATCAGGGCGAGCGCCTTTTGCGACTACACGATCCGGTCTTCGAGACCCTTCATCGTGTCGGATGCAACCCGCGATATTCGCTTCGCCGACAATCCCTTCGTCACCGGAAGCGAGGGGATCCGCTTCTATGCCGGCGTCCCGCTGGAGATAGAGCCAGGGCTTCGTCTCGGCTCGCTTTGCGTTCTCGACCGCGTGCCGCGGCGCCTCGGCGCCGACGTGCGCGATTTGCTGGATCGGCTGGCACGGTGTGCCGTAGAACGTCTGCTGCAGTCGGAAGACCGGTATCTGTTGTCCCGTATCGACTCCACCCGGCTCGGTCGCGCAAAAGCGGAGAAGGCGGCCTTGGCTCTCGCGGAGGATGCGCTTGAGAAGGGCATCTTCACGCTTCACTTCCAACCCAAGATAGCGCTCGATACGGGGCGACGTGTGGGATTCGAGGCTTTGCTGAGGCTCAGGAAGCCCGATGGATCCGTGATCGGTCCGGCGACCTTTGCTGCAGCGCTCGACGAACCGACGATTTCTAGGCGCATCGGCAGTTACGTCCTGCGGAGCACCACGGAACAGGCTAGAGCGTGGCGGGCTGCGGGCGTCGATTTCGGACACATCGCCGTCAACGTTTCCTCCTCGCAATTCATCGCGCTTCCTGGCGGCCCAAGCCTCATCGATGAAGTTCTGGATGTTACCCGGTCGGCAGGACTATCCCCCAGGGATATCCAGATCGAGGTCACGGAAGGGGTGATGCTGTCGGAGCACGGCGGCGATGTCGGCGCCCAGCTTGAGGCGCTGCGAGCGGCAGGCTTCATCGTTGCCTTCGACGACTTCGGCACTGGCTTTGCGTCTCTCGTTCACCTGAAGGAGTTCGCCTATGACCAGATCAAGGTCGATGGCAGCTTCGTGCGTGCCATGACAGGCTCCGGCGCTGACCATGCCATCGTGAAGGCGATCGTCGACATGGCCAATGCGATGGGAAAGCACGTCGTCGCCGAGGGTGTGGAAACCCAAGCCGAACGCAACGCGCTGCAAGCGCTAGGCTGTCACTACGGCCAGGGGTTTCTCTTCGGCCGGCCGTGCGATGCAGTTGATATCAGTTTCCCGTCCGGGCGCTGAACCGCAGGACAAGCCGAGGGTTCACGAACTCCCTTGCTGAGGGCCGTAGCGTAGATGGAGTTGCCCATCATCGCCCGGCGCACTGCCTTGGTTCACCGCGTCTGTTGCAATTCTGCTTCGACCGCGGCCAGTCCCCGCAGACCTTCGCGGTCGCCGGTGCCGGCGACCGCCCGGAAGACGCGGCGGGCGTCGCCGGTCCTGTTGAGGCGCAGATAGGCGTAGCCGCGCAGCACCATCAGGTCGATACGCTCGGGCGCAATCTGGGCGCGCTGGTCCAGTGCCAGCAGTGTCTCTACATAGCGACCGCGCTCGAACGCGCCGGCCGCGCGCTGGGCCAGGATGGCCGTTTGCAGTTCGTTTGCCCGCGCCGGCGTCTGCGGGGCCGCCACGGCGGCAACCGCCGCCTCGTCGACCAATTCGGAACGCAGATATGCAAGGCTTTGTCCCCACGCGGCATCCCGCCTGATACGCTCTGACGAAGCCTGAAGGGCTATCTCGAATGCACGCGCGGCCTCGACCGGTCGGTTCGCGTCCATCAGGCACCAGCCTTGCTGCAGCGACGCCTCCGGGCCGGGAGATGCCGATCCCGCGCCGCAGGACGACCGGCGCGTGGGCTGCGTTGGTGTATTCGTGGCGGGAGCCAGCGTCGCTGTCGCCGGTGCTGCCTGAGGCGCTACGTTTGGGGCAATCGGGGAGGTTGGCGCATAGGCGGACGCGGCAATCCCAGTCTGCGGCATAGCAGCCGGCGCGGCCGCAGGTGCCGAGCTACGTTGCTGCACCGGTGGGGCAGGCGTTGTGGGAACGGCCGGGGCGGGCTCGGTGACGGCCAAGCCCACCTGCTGGATACGGTCCGAGCGCCCGGCCCAGATGCGCTTGATGTCGGCAAGTCCCGCCGCGTCGCCCAAAAGGTGTCGGGTCAGCGCGAGGCCGTAGGCCGAAGGCTCGTCGTCGGGGTTCCAGCCCAGCGCCGTCGAGAACCACTGGCCCGCCGTCTCGTGCTGTTCCCACGCCCGGGCATACCAGCCCAGCTGGCGGGCGGCCGCGACATCACGCGCCGCCGCGACCTCTGCGACGATGCGTGTGAGCACCTCGGCTGCAAGGGTAGGCCGGGGTTCCGTGCCGAGCAGGTTGGCGGCGGCACCCAGATAGACGTTGCGCGTATCCTCCGTCTCGCCGCGCCATGGATAGATGATTTCCTCGGCCTCGGCATGTTGCCCGCGCGCCATGAGCGCCAGGGCAAGGCCTTCCGAAGCGTCTGCGGAATCCTCGCTTTCGCGCGCCATGCGAAACCATTTCTCGGCTTCGACATAATTCTCGCGCTGCAGGTAGTACCAGCCGAGCAGCCGCGCGTCGGAGGCCGCACGCCCCTCGCTCGCCAGCCGGTCCACCCGCGCAAGTTGCTCGGCCGGCACGGTGGCCGTCGCGTCCTCGCCGCCGCGCGCTACCGCGTTGCGGGCGAGGTCGTCGCGCACCGGTGCGAACTCGCCGGTGCCGGCATCGTCGAAGCGCTCGAGCGCCAACAATTCATCGAGCATGGGCTGGTCGAGCAGCTGGCTCGCATTCTGGAGCGTGGCCCGCCGCTCCTGTGCGTTGTCGCAACTGGTGAGGATGTAGCGATAGGCATCCTGCGCCCGCGCCAGACGCTCCGTGCGCGCAAAGGCTTCAGCGACGCGCCACAGCACGTCCACCTCGCCGCAGGTCAGGAGTTGCGGGTTTTCCGAGCCGAGCCGGATGACCGTCTCGTACTGATCGATCTCGGATGCGTTTATGAGACGCTCCCGCGCTTCCGCCAGCGCCAGCCGGTCGAGCAGGTCGGCAGGAGGCTGCCAGCCCTGTTCGTCGCCCTGGCGTTGTGCGATAGCCTGCCGCGCCTCGGCGAGCCGGCCCTGGGAGTAAAGCTCCCATACAGCTTCCAGTTGCTCGTCCACATTGACCGGCACGGCAAGCGGGTCGGCCGGTGGGGTCCAGTCCGGATAGAGTGCGCGCAGGCGGGCGATTTCGATTTCCAGCCGTCGCGTGTCCCCCTGCCGGGCGAAGAAGCGGAGGGCCGTCTCATCCACGTTGGCAGGGGTGGGCGCAGCCTGAGGCGTTGCCTCAGCGGCCGGCGCCTGTGCCAGCTGCGGCGGCATCTGCTCCTCTGCCGAGGGCGCTTCATCGAGGCGGTGTGGGGCACCAGTGCCCGTCACCTCGCCCGAAACGGCTGGGTCCTCGATGCGCCAGTGCGTGGACGCCTGCGCCATCGCCGGCGCGGCAAGAGCCAGAGAGACAAGACAGACGCTTCCCGAAGCGGCGAGCCACCGCGTTGTCACAGGCATTGCGGGTGAGCCTCCCTGATGCCGGCGAGCGAGAGCAGGTGCAGCGTCGAGGGATAGTAGACGGTCGGCTCGAAACGGCGCAGGTCTTCAGGCAACGTCGTGCCATCCAAAACGCATCCCGCAAACGCCTGTATGATGCGGTAGCCTGCGTCCATAAGTTCTTCCTTCACCGCGCCCGTTTCGAGGTCGACCAGTGCTACCCCTCCATTCGCACCGGCAATTCCATCCCGCAGACGTCTCAACAACTCCATGTCTCCATCCTGCGCACGCATGAGATAGAGAGGGATTCGCAGGGCATTATAGCTGAATTCGGCAGCAAAACCCTCCGCCGGTTTCAGCGTGTCCCCAATTGCCAGCCAGTCGGGCGGCAGCTTCCTGTCGCCGAACGCTGCCGCTCGCACAAGCTCGACGCCGCTCTGCCCGAGGCTCTCCCAGCCGGCTTCCGGCGCAAGCTCCGCCATCACCGGCAACGCTTCGAAAATCCAGTAAGACAGGTTGACGACGGGCCCGTCGGGTCGATCGGCCGCGTCGAACCCGACGGCGCCGGGCCGCAGCAGGGTCCGGCCGTCGAAGTCGTAGATGGCGTGAGCCGCGAGCGCCTCGGCGATCTGCCGGGCGCTATCCACGAAGCGCTGCTCGCTCCAGCCGCGCCCGGCGAGTGCCAGCGCATAGGCGATCAGCAGGTCGCCGTCGGACGCGTTGTTCGGGTCCGTGACCGGCGGGGTGGCAGCAGGATCCCATTTCCATACCGCAAGCCCGTCGTCCCGCAGCATCAGCCGGGTGCGGGTGAAGGACCAGATATGTTCGAAGCCGGCGCGGTCGTCGGCAAGCCAGGCCAGCAGCAGGCCGTAGCCCTGTCCCTCGCTGTGCGAAATGTCTCCGTTCGCGTCGTCCACGACGCGGCCGTCCTCGCGCACGAAACGCGCCTTGTAGGCGACCCATTCCTGCGGTTCGACCGAAGGGGTGCGGTTTTGGGGGAGGGCATTCATGGGCCAGAAGACCGCGATCATGCAAAGGACGGTGAGGATATGCTTCACCTGCGTCTCCCCAGCCGGGATAGAAGCCCCGATGTTCCGATGCCGAGCAAGACGCAGGCGACAACCAGCAGGAGCGAATAGGACAGGATGTTGGCCGACAGCCAGTTGGCGACGATCAGGCGATAGTTGGTGAAGGAGGGTGGCTGCGATTCGACGAAGGATGCCGACGCCACGGGCCTGGACATCGTCGTCCGCAGGTCGCTGCCCAGTGTCGTGACCCTGCCCGAAAGCTGTCCCCATGTGCGGTGATCGGCCAGTCCGGCGGAGCCGGCGGCAAGTTGGTCCGTGCTCGGTGCGGCAATCACGGTCCACACGCCGTTGCCCGCCGGATTGGTGCCCTGCGCTATTAGCAGCGCATCGGCCTGCGAGGGGAGATAGGCGGTGTCGTCTGTGGGCGTGAAGCGCATCATGTCGATGGTGATGCCGAAGGTGCGCGAGAACCAGTCGCCTATATCGCCGAAGCCGGGGCGTTCCATCTGGCGCCTCCAGTCGTCCAGGCTGGCCTGATCGGGTCCCTGTCCGGCGGGTGCCGCCGCTGCTGTTGTCCACGAAGTGCGACTATCCTCGTTGACGCCCACCTGGGCCAGCACGCCGGCCGGGATGGCGTTGATCGCACCGATGAATATCGCGTCCTGTTGCCGGGCCGCATCGGTCGAGGTTGTCGCGGAAACCGGTATGGTGCGCCCCGCCGCAAGCGCGATGCGCGCGAGCATGTTCGCGGCGGTGGAGATGCCGGCGAGGTCGTCTCGTTCCAGCACGATGGCGACCGGGTCGTTGGCCAGGCCATAGGGATAGCCTGTGCCCGCCGTGGCGGACAGGTTCGGATATTGCCCGATGCGCCCGAAATCGGGCATCACGAAGCGCGAAGTGTCGAAAACCGCAAAGCGCGGCGTCTCGTCCGCCGCCGCGCCGGGCAGGCAGGCGTCGTCCTGCTCGGTCAGCAGCTCGGCCTCGACGGTGACCTCGTTAAGACCCGGCCGGAAATGCCTCATGGTCACCTTGATCGGCATCTGGTTGAGGATCGCGCCGCGCCGCTCAGTCAGCTGCATGGAAGCTGCGATATTGCCGTTGACGTAGACGTTGATAGACGAGCCGGGCAGAACCGCCGACGAATAGGCCGCGTCCAGAAGCAGCCGCGCCTCGCCATAGGAGCCGGCATAGAAGTCGGCCGGAATGGCGAAAGTGAAGCTGCGCATGTATCGCCTGCCCGAAAACTGCTCGGAAGGGATGCCCAGTTCGGCAAAGGTGAGGTTGCGCTGCTCGTACACCATGGGCGCGTTGGGGGTGCGCCACGATTCCGTTATGAGCGCTTCGCGCCGCGTGCCGCCCGCCCGGTCCACTGGGGCGAGGAGCTGGTCTATCGCCGCTCTCCATTCCTCGCGGCTGCGGCCGCTCACCACCAGCGTCGGTACGCTTTCGCCGTTGCGCGGCAGGAAGGTCGTCACCGAACCCTGCGCGGCACCGGGGGGCAACGTTCCCGCGGCCATCTGAAGTTCCTCAAGCGAACCCAAAAGCACGCGCAGCGACTGGTCGCGCCGTTCAGGATCGATGGCGCTGGCGATCGAAAACTCCAGGTTGGTCTGGTTGGCGTAGAGCGCGACGGCCTGCGCAAGCCGCAGGATATCCGCGGTCATGTCCAGCCGCTCCATCGCGGGCGCGACGATCTCCACCATGGTCCGACCCTCGGCATCCGGCGCGAGGGCGCGCAGGTCGCTCACGCCGACGAAAGTGTTTGCGGCGGAATCGGAGAATGAGAGGTAGGTCTGGGCCGCGTAGATCTCGGTCCACAATTCGTAGGTCGATGCGATGGTGCAGTCGGTGCGGTGGCGGTGGCGCACGCGCATGGTCAGATCGTTGCGCCCCGCCCGCAACAGCCCCGGCGGAACGGCGGCCTCGATGGAGGCGACGCCGTCGGCCGACCGCACCGCCTGATCGGCCACGACCGTGTTGTTGATGAAGACCTGGAGGCGCGAGCTTTCCGGCGCGGCTACCACGGCGTTCTGATAGCCCAGATGCAGTGTCGCGGCCGAAGCGGCCTGCGCGGCCGTGAGATGGACGGCCCAGCTGCGCGATGCGCTTTCGCCGCCAAGAACCAGATTGCCGTCCGGCAGCAGCTGGCGGCGAGCCTCGGCGGCTGGCTGCGTTGGCCGAACCGGCTGCACGGGCTGCGCTGCTTCGGGCTCGGGCTCTTCCTCCACGTCATCTTCCGTTGGCGCCGGTTGGGGCAGCGGTTCCGCTTCTTCCACCGGTGGGCGCTCAGGTGTCATGTCGAACGGTTGCTGCTGGGCGGCAGCGCCAGACGCGCCTGCCACCAGCAATGCGGCCAGCAGCAATCTCATGCTTTTGCCCCGCTGGGCAGCGGCGCTTCCTGAACCTGGGAGCCGCGGACGCCGCGCATGAAATAGACCAGGCCTCGCCAGGTCTGGAAGAAGGAGAGGCGCAGGAACCAGACCGTGCCCAGCAAGACGCCGGGGTTGCGCCTGCGTGTATGCTGAAACTGCGTCCATTGCTCCGCGTTGGCGAAGATCAGATCGGCCACGAGACGGTGATGCTCAGGCGCCGAGCGTATGTAGCGGCAGCCGATCATGACGCCTTCGCCGTCCTTCTCGCTGTTGCGGATATCGATGGGGAGCATTGCCCGTTCGCCGCCGGATTGCGGGATGAAACGAAGGTTGGCGTGCCCCTGCGCTATCAGCGGCTGTACGTTCTTCCCGTATACGCGCACTCGCGCGCCGTTCACCGACACATCCTCGATCGTGGCGGGAAGCCACTGGCCATCTTGCCCGAACTCGCAGCGGCGGTTGACCTTCACGCGCCTCGTGGCCGTCCATTCGCGGCGCTCCGAAACGACACCCAGCGCACAGCCGGCGAGGATCAGGTTCAGCAGGTTCCAGCCGCCGACCACCAGCGTGACGTCCGCCTTCCACGGTTCGGCATAGACCCGCCATGCAGTGACGGCCACGCCCACAAGCAGCACCGCGAAGATGACGAAGAACGGCCGGCTCAGCTCCGACAGCCGGCTGGTGGAAACCGATTCGTCCTTGGCGGTCACCTTGAAGGTGGGCTTTCGCGGGTTGAGCATCACCGACACGACGGCTGGCAGCAGGTGCACCGACTGGATGTATTCGTAGAGCTCCGAAATCCATGGCCAGCGGAAATTGCCGTAGAGATAGTTCTGCATCATCAGGTTCACGACCATGTAGCTGAGCGTGTAGGCGAGGAACTCGCCCCCCGATGCCGTGAAGATCTGAAGGTCGAAGAACAGATAGAAAAGCGGCGCGAACAGGAAGA
Organism: Neoaquamicrobium microcysteis; assembly: GCF_008180155.1. Taxonomy (GTDB): domain Bacteria; phylum Pseudomonadota; class Alphaproteobacteria; order Rhizobiales; family Rhizobiaceae; genus Aerobium; species Aerobium microcysteis. Next base: position 226,592 of record NZ_VSZS01000066.1, read on the forward strand.
TCGTGCGCGGAAACGGAAACAGCCAGAACAGCGTGGACGACATGTAGCACAGCCGCTGCGGCAGGCTCAGCCCGCGCTTGAGCGGCGGGAAACGGAACCGCAATATCTGCATCATCCCCTGCGCCCAGCGGCTGCGCTGGCCGATGAAGCTGGCAAACGTCGTCGGCTGGAGCCCTGCGATGAGCGGCTTGTCGACATAGACGCTGTTCCACCCGCGCGAGTGAAGCTCAACCGCCGTCTCGCAATCCTCGGTGATGCTGATGCCGGAGAAGCCCTGCGTTTCTTCCAGCGCCTTGCGGTTCAGCACGGCGGCAGAGCCGCAGAAGAACGACGCGTTCCACTTGTCGAGACCGCGCTGGATGATGCCGTAGAACATCTCGTTTTCTGACGGCATCTTCTCGAAAGTCCGCAGATTACGTTCCAGCGGATCGGGGTTCAGGAAGAAGTGGGGCGTCTGGACGAGGAAGAGCTTCGGGTCTTCGTTGAAATAGCCCACCGTCTCGCGCAGGAAGCTGCGGGCCGGCGCGTGGTCGGCGTCGAACACGGCGATCAGCGCGCCAGTCGAATGGGCAAGGCCGTTATTGAGATTGCCGGCCTTTGCGTGCTCGTTGCGCTCGCGCGTCAGGTAGTTCGCCCCCAGATCCGCGCACAGCTTCTGCAATTCGGCGTGGCGTTCTTCGGCCTCCTGCGCTGCCACGACGTTGTCGGCATTGCGCTTCTGCACGGTTCCGCCGTCGTCCAGCAGCCAGACGGTGAAGCGATCCTTCGGATAGTCCATCGCTTGCGCCGCGGCGATCGTGTCGGCCAGCAGCGAAGGCTCTTCGTTGTATGTCGGTATGAAGACGTCGACCGTGGGCAAATCCTCTTCCGCGACCGAAATGGACGGACGGGAGGGAAGCGGCTTGGCAACGATGAACAGGCTGAGCGCCAGCATGAACACGCTGTACATCTCCGCCAGATAGAGCAGCAGGCCGGGAATGAAGTTCTCCAACTGGCTGACCGGCGGCAGCGTGCTCGTCGTGCGCCAATAGACGTAGCGCATGACGATGGCCGTGCCGAGCGCGAGCGCGATCAGCCGCCAGGTCCCTCCGGCGCCTACGAGCTTCAGCGTCATCATTGCCGTCAGGACGACAGCGCCGGCGATCAGGTGGGTCTGCAGGTTTATAGGCAGCGATACGATCAGCAGAACCATGACGGCAGCCGCCGCCCACAAAAGCACAATAAGAAGCCTGCTCATCGCAAATCCCTCGTCGTACCGCCGTCGAAACGGCGAGCGTTCCGGTGAACGCGATGATGCCACCCGGTCCGATTTTTCAGGTGCACTCGAAGGTGGCGCAAAGCCGATCCCCACTTCAACCGATGAGGGGCGCTAGAGTTTGGCATTTGTGCGATCATTGCCGGCAAAGCTCTGATCCTGCTTAATCTTTGGTAAAGTCGGCGGGCGACATCCTGATTGCGTGAACTATTGTCCCGGCGGGGGCGGCGGCACGACGGGCGCCGGTTCGGCCTGCGCGGCAGGCGGCGGCGGGATGAGCGGAGCACCGGGCGGCGGCGCAGGCAGCACCGGCCGGACAGGGGCTTGTGGCGGCGGGGCGGCAACCCGCCTCACTGCCTGTTCCCGGGGAGGGGCTGGCGCATCGAGCATCGTGTCGAAGCCGGTGGATGAGCCGGGCACGATCACCTGGCCCGGACTGCCAAGCCGCGGGTCTGCCGCCTGCGGGGTGCCGTAGGGGTTCCAGTTTTCCCCGCCGAAGGATGCGTTGATCGTGTAGCCGTACATCAGCGCCAGAAGGCCCCGCTCGCTGGCTCCCGCCTGGCATATGCGCAGGCGTACCTGAACCGTGCCGAGATTGCCGAAGGGCGCCCCGTTGCGGCTGCCGGCGATACGCTGCCAGGCATAGAGGCAAAGGTCTGCGCCCGACGTTCCGGTCGCGTAGCCGAACGGGCCGTAGCCGTTTTGGGTATAAAGCGGCGAGCGCTGCATGGCGACGCCGGGAAACTGCGCACGCATCTCACGCCGCAGTTCCGCGTCGTGAAGCCGGCGGTCGACCAGAGGCGTTTCGCCGCCCTCCCGGCCGACAGGGCCGAAAATCTGCACGCGCAAGAGATTCTGGCCGGAAACGGCGGACCGTGTGGTCAGCGCGATGTCCTGCTGGATGGCGTTGGAGTAGCGCCTCTCAACAATGCCGGCGATCGAGGGTCCGCCGGGCGGCAGCAATGCAATCGCCTCCTGCGCGGCAACGCCGCGCGCCAGCGAAGATCGCTCCAGCTGCGTGTCAGTCTGTGCACAGGCGACCAGAAGCAGACCGAACAGTGCAGGCATCAGTTGCCGCGCCGGATGCTTTCGTTCATTTTGGCCTCTGCCGGCCAGAGTTTGCGCTCCAGTCGTCATCCTTGCCCGAATCGGTTGGCCCACCATCCCCAGCTGTTCCTAGCGCCTCAGGCGAAACGACGAAAGCGGCAAGCGATCAAAACGTTCGATACTTCTCCGCACCGGTATCCCGGTAGCTTGAGAGCGCGGGCGGCGGGGGGCTCTTGTGGAAACGAGCGCCTTTTAGCCACAGTCTTAGGGCCTGCCAGTGAATGCCGGCCACCACCTTCAGTGTCATGAACGGGAACCTGACGAGGCATACGGCGAGCGAAGCATCGGTGAGGGGAACCGCATCGCCGTGGAACGTCGCCGCCAGCAGCGGCTCGCCGCTTTCGGTTTCGTGGATGCGCAGCCGTACCGTCCTGCCGGGTGGCATAACGCGGAAATGGTAGCGCGCGTCCATGCCGACGAATGGCGAGACGTGAAAGACCTTGGCGCGCGTTTGTCTCACGCCGGCAGGCGTCAAGTCGGTGGCTTCGACGGGGGCGATATAGATGTGGCGCTCGCCGAATGTGTTGCGCACGGCGTAGATGAGGGCGAGCAGCTCGCCGTTGCCGTCATAGGCAAAGAACACCGAGATCGGATTGAAGACGTAGCCGAAGACGCGCGGATAGGCGAGCAACAACACGCGCGCGGCAGGTCGGTGCAGCCCCGCGCCTGAAAGCAGCCGGTCGACGAACTGCCGCAGCGTCTCACCCGTCTGCTCGACGTGGTCGGCTTCACGAAAAGACAGGATGCCCGCGCGGTTGACGGCAAGCAGCCTCGTCATTCCTGCAAGTTCGTCCAGCCTGTCGATGTCGACCAGAAGTGAGAAGACCGAGTATTCGAAGCGGTGGCCGAACGGCTTCAGCCGCTGATGCATGACCTTGCCCGGATAGAGTGCGGCTGGAGCACCCGGCGGCGGCCCATTGGCGGCCATGGTGGTTATGCGCTCGGAGGTCATGCTTCGTCCTTCATGGCCTGATAGGCGGCAAGGGCACGATCACGCGCGCGGCCATGGTCTACAACGGGCGGGGGGTAGGTTTTGCCGAGTTCCATCCCGGCTTTGGCGAGTACATCCTTGGGCGCTTCCCACGGTTTGTGAAGGTAGCGGTTGGGCAGCTTCGCCAGCTCCGGCACGAATTGACGAACATAGTCGCCTTTCGGATCGAACTTCTCGCCCTGAAGAACCGGATTGAATATGCGGAAATAGGGTGCCGCATCGGCGCCTGATCCCGCCACCCACTGCCAGTTGGCGGGGTTGCTGGCGGGGTCGGCATCGACCAGCGTGTCCCAGAACCAGCGCTCCCCCTCTCGCCAGTCTATCAGGAGATGCTTGGTGAGGAGCGACGCGGCAATCATGCGGACGCGGTTGTGCATGGCGCCGGTCTGCCACAGTTCCCGCATGCCGGCATCGACGATCGGATAGCCGGTCAGGCCTTTCTGCCAGCGGCGCAGGGCCTTGTCGTCGGACACCCATGCGAAAGTATCGAATGATGGCTGGAAATTCTTCCGGTGAAGCTCGGGATTGTGGAACAGAAGATGGTGGCAGAATTCGCGCCAGCCGACCTCCTTGCGGAAAGTGGCGACGTCCGCACTTCCTGCCTTCCCACGGCCATCGCGCAACGCAGCAAAAATCTGATAGGGCGTGATCTCGCCATGCGCCAGATGTGGAGATAGCCGGGAGGTTGCAGGCCGGGCCGGGAAGTCGCGCCCTTCTCCATAGTCGTCGAGGCCGTCTTCCAGGAACGCCTCCAGACGTTCGTGAGCGCCATGTTCACCCGGGGACCAGTTTTCGCGCAGGCCGCCCGCCCAGTCCGGCGCAGTGGGGAGCGGGAGAACGTCGTCTATGCGCAGCGCGTCGACCTTTCCCTCCCAGCCGTGCAGAGAGGAAGGCGCATCGACCGGATCACGAGGCTCGGGGCCGGAAGAGAGGGTTTTCCAGAACGGTGTGAACACCTTGTAGTAGGATCCAGAGCCGTTCTTGAGGCGCGAAGGTTCGTGCAGCAGGTGCCCTTCGAAGCTTTCGGCGTGCAGTCCGCGCTGACGAAGCGAGCATTTCATCGCAGTGTCGCTGGCGATCCCGCCCGGGTCGTAGCGGCGGTTCCAGAAGACGCAAGAAGCACCCGTTTCGGCGATGAGGTCGTCGACGACCTCCGTCATTCTTCCCCTGCGGACGGCAAGGCGCGCGCCAAGCCTATCGAGCTGCTTCTCGAGTGCCGCAACCGAGTGGTGCAGCCACCAGCGAGATGCACCGCCGCGTGGCCGCACACCGTCGCTCTCCTCGTCCAGAACGAATACGGGAAGCACAGGCGAAGCCGCCTCCGCCGCATGATATAAGGCGGCGTTGTCGGCTATCCGCAGGTCGTTTCGAAACAGGACAAGCGTCGGGCCTTCGCTCATCTTGCGGACTTCCTCAATCGGCAGGCGTCCAGCTCACATCGCGGCACAGCACGCCGCCAAGCACGCATCCACGCGTCACCAGGCTGTTCTGGGCCACCTGCAAGGTCATGGAATATGTGCGGTCGCGCTTTTCATCATAGGCCGTGCCGGCCAGGGTATTCTCCGACTGCGGCTCGAGCGACATCACGAGCCTGTCGCCAACTTCTTCACCTTTGCTGGTATCGCGGATCCAAAGGTTGGTTGCGCACAGATTGTTTCCGCATGGGGCAATTTCAACGCGGGCGTTGCCGTCGTCGCGCATCCATACGCCGTTAGGTTCCGCAGCCTCCTGTGCGATAGCCGGAAGGCCAGCAAGCAGGAAGGCGGCTACGGTCAAAATTGCCGGGTTCTTCATTGCCGTTCGTCCTCGTTGGTCACCCTCCTATACGCAGACAAGTCCCGTTCGGTTCACTCGAGCTGTGATCCGAAGCGATCCAAGCGCCGTAGAAAGTGCATCGCCACAGGAGCACAACATGAAGACCATTCTCATCGCCTATGTGGCGGCCGGACTTGCCTTTCTCATTGTCGACGCGATCTGGCTGACGACCATGGCGGACTCGCTCTATCGTCCGCTGCTGGGCGACAAGCTGGAGCCTCAGTTCAAGTTGGCGCCCGCCGTCTTTTTCTATCTGATCTATATCGGCGGTATCGTGTTCTTCGCGGTGATGCCTGCCCTTGCGGGCGGAGGGCTGCCCAAGGCTGCGCTGAACGGTGCGGTGCTGGGCATCGTCGCTTATGCGACGTACGACCTGACCAACCACGCCACTCTGAGGGATTGGCCGCTGGCCGTGACGCTCGCCGACATTCCTTGGGGTGCGTTCGTCACCGCCGTCGGTGCTTCAGCCGGGTTCGCGGCGGCGAGCAAGTTCAGCGGCTGACTTTTCGGTCTGAGCCAGAACGTTGGAGAAGACCAGTGCTGCACAGACAGTCAGCGCGGCGGCGCTGACCGCGTTAAGGCGAATGAAGGCTGCGTACTCTTCTGCGGTGTAGACCACTGCCGGCGAACCGTACCAGTCGCCGAGCACAAGGTAGGCGGCGAAGGCCATGCCGGCCAGGAGATATCCGAGCCAGCGCTCGTGTGGCCGGAACAGCAGCAAAGCCAGGACCGCGCAGGGAATGAGGAATATTTCCACGCCGGACTGAACGCCGAACAGCTGGGCGCACATGATGCCATTGCCGATGCCGGTGAGCGGGAGCAGCGCGCGTCCGGCCATCGTGTTCCTGCGCGCCAGCGCAGGCACGGCAAGGAAGAACGGCGTCGACAGGAACGTGTAATAGGCGGGCCAGACCGTCTCGCTCACGATCCAGTAAAGATAGAGTGGGTAGAAGGGCTGGTTGGACGCGACCAACAGCGCAAGGAAGTTGGCAGACGCGACCAGCGGATCGGGGTGTGCGGTGTAGGCGCGCAAGGCTGCCATCGGCTCACGCCAGAAGCGTAGCATTGTCACGCCCGTGCTGGCTGTTCGACCGGCCGAAGCAGATAATGGCTGACGCCCCATTCGTCGCCCCCGGCGTGTCCGAACAGGCCTGCGGTAGCGAGGAAGAAGAGGCGCCAGCGGCGCATCCACAACTGCGCATCCGAGCCGTAGGTTTCCTCGAATATCTTTGTGATCGCTGCGCGGTTGGCGTCGAAATTCTTCAGCCAGTCCATGGCCGTGCGCTCGTAGTGGCGGCCGTTCCAGCGCCAGTCTCGCTCGACAGTGAATGTGTCGCCAAACTGGCGAACAAGCCCGTGGCTGGGCATGACGCCCCCCGTAAAGAAGTGCTGTGCGATCCAGTCAGCCTTGTCGGCATGGTCGAAGCGGTAGGCGCTCACGCGATGAGAGAAGACGTGGATGAACATCCGACCGTCCGCGTGCAGCCATGTGCGCGCACGCTCGAACAGGGCACGCCAGTTGGACATGTGCTCGAACATCTCGACCGAGACGATGCGGTCGAATTTGCCATGCGGCGTAAATGCGTTCATGTCGCCCGTGACGATCCTCAGGTTGGTCAGGCCGCGCCGCGCGATCTCGGTTTCGATGTGCAGGCGTTGTGGCGTCGAGTTGGAGACCGAGACGATGCTGGCGTTCGGATAGCGTTCCGCCATGAACAGCGACAGCGAACCCCAGCCGCAGCCGAGTTCGAGGATCGTCATGCCATCGCGCAGATCGGCGTGTGCGCACGTTTCCTCCAGTGCGGCGATCTCCGCCTGCTCAAGCGTCGCATCCACCGCTCGATAGAGGCAGCACGAATATTTGCGCCGGGGCCCGAGCGCCAGTTCGAAGAATGCGGGCGGCAGTTCGTAGTGCTGTTCGTTGGCCTCTTCGACATGCACCGCGATTGGCCAGCGCTCCATCGCGCGCGCAAATTCGGGGTCGGCAACGCCTTGGCCACCTGCGAGCCGGCGCCGGGTGCGGCCGACAAGCTGGTCGACACCGAAACGCAGTGCGGCATCGGGTAGCGGAAGGCGTTCTGCTGCGGCAATCGCGGTTACGGCGAGGTTCATGTCGGCGTCTCCTTAAGTTGCGGTCCTGGCCAGAAGGCGTTCACCCGCCGGCGATATTCGGCGTAGGCCGGGCCGCGCGAGCGCATCATGTGCTCTTCCAGCGGGGGGATGCCGGACGCGTAAACCAGCAGCCAGTACATGAAGAGAGGACCCGCCAGCGCTGCCCAGCCCCATATCCACATGCCGTCGGGCCCGATTGCGATTACGGCGTAGCCGGTCCAGCCAAGCCATTGAAAGAAATAGTTCGGATGGCGCGAAAGTGCCCAAAGGCCGGTATCGCAGACCTTGCCCTTGCCCCTGTTCTCACTACGAAAACGTGTGAGCTGTGCGTCTGCGACGCCTTCGCCCACAACGGCCGCCATCAGGATCAGGACACCGACGATGTCGCTCCATTGCAAACCAGGCGCGGGGTTGCGCGCGGCCAGAAAGATCGCGCCTGCGAGCAACAAGGCTGCCGCTGCCTGGATTTGCAGGAAGCTGAACATGCGGGTGCGCCACTCTTCGCCCCATTCCTCCTTCAACGCCGCGTAGCGAGGATCCTCGCCGCCGCCTTTGGTGCGGGCGACTATATGGAGCCCGAGGCGAAGCGACCAGAGACCGGCGAGCGTCGCGACCATGACCGAGCGCACAGAGTCGCCATCCCACCCCTCGACGGGGACCAGCGCGACCGTGACACCGGCGGCACCCACGAGGAAAGACCACACGGCATCTACCCAGCCTGACTTTGCGCCGCGTATGACCGCGAGCGCGGCGAGGGCCATGACGGCCGACAAAGCCACGGCGACGGCGATGAAAAGCGTCGCCACGCTCATGTCAGATGCCGAAGATGGGTTGCAGCATCCGGCCGAGGAAGCTGTTGAAGCGCATCTTGCCTTCCATCGCGGCAAGGCAGATGCACTCCTGGCCTTCATCCACGATCGGCTGGTGCTCGATATCCTCGTCCATCTCGGCGAGATCGCCGACCTTGAACTGACCGAACTTATCGGTGAATGAGCCGCTCACGAGATAGGTGAACTCGGTGCCCACATGGCCGTGATCGGGCAGCGCGCGTCCGGGGCCGACTTTGATGAGGATCACGTTCGCGTCTGGATCATGCGGTACGCCGATCCTGCTCATATGCATGCCGGGACCGATCCAGCGCCAGCGCCCGATGTCGCAGCCGCGCAGGGAGTCGGGCAGCCGCACACGGCCGATCTGCACGGGTTCGAGCGGCGCAGGGGGTGCGGTTGGCTCGGACGATTCGCCATCGATCAGCGACAGAACGTCGGCAAGCGCCGTTGGTGAGAGCTGCGTCGGCTCGGTCTCTTCGAGCACGGCGCCGCCTAGAGCCTCATAGTCGCCAACGCGGGCGCGGCAGGCGGAACAATGCGCCAGATGGGCCTCGACAACGATGGCGGGACCGGCGGCCAGGGTGCCGGCGGCATAGCGCATCAGCGTCTCGTCGGTGGCGTGATGGTGTAGGGTCATTCTTCGTCTTCCAACAGGGCTCTCAGGCGGTTCATGGCCAGCCTGGCCCTCGATTTCACTGTGCCGAGCGGTATCCCCAATTCGCTCGCGATCTCGGTCTGCGATTTCTCGCTGTAGTATGCCAGCCGGATGATGGTCTGCTGGTCGGGCGAGAGCCCGGACAGGGCCTTGCGCACCCGTAGGTCTCGCTCCGCCCCCAGCAGCGCATCTTCCAGTGTCTGAGGTTCTTCCTCCGGATCGGGAGGAAGATCGGCCGGGTTGCGCTGGCGGCGCAAATGGTCGATCCGCAGGTTTCTGGCGATGGTGAACACCCATGTCGCGACACCTGCCCGTCCAGGGTCGAAATAAGATGCCTTGCGCCATACGGACAGCATGGTTTCCTGGACAAGATCCTCTGCCAGCCCGGCAGACATGCTGCCACGCATGAAGAAGGTCTTCAGCCTCGGTCCGAAATGCCGGAACAGGGCCGCAAAGGCGTTGCGGTCGCGATTCGTCGCCACGGCAATGACAAATCGCGCCAGTTCGTCCGCCGGCGGTACCGGCAGTCCTTCCCCAAGACTCACGATGGCCATCCGCATCCTTGCTGGGACCGGTACGCCTTCGCTGGGCAGGTTCTGGTTCGACGCTTCATGCATGCACCCTGATACGCGACTGTCCGTCTGCCGGATCACTCGACGGACAACACTGAAACTTTTGCAGTGATCCGTCCGTAACTTAAGCCCGTAGAACCTAGCGAAACTACAATATCAAATCGACAGCCACCACGATGCCGGTGTGAAGGATTTACATGCGTCACTTTTCCGAGTCCGAACGCCCCCTCAAAATCGCGGTGATCGGCACTGGTATCGCCGGCCTGTCGGCCGCCTGGCTGCTGTCGCAGCGCCACGAAGTAACCGTGTTCGAAGCAGACAGCCGCATTGGTGGTCACTGCCACACTGTCGATGCGGGCGAAGCGAGCGTCGATACCGGTTTCATCGTCTATAACGACGCCACCTATCCCAATCTTTCTGCCCTGTTTCGGCACCTGGATGTTCCCACCAAGGCGTCTGATATGTCGTTCGCCGTCTCGATGGACGACGGCGCGCTCGAATATTCGGGCACCAATCTTGCCGGCCTTTTCGCGCAGCGGCGCAACCTCGCCAGCCCGCGCTTCTGGTCGATGCTGCGCGATCTCGTCCGATTCTATCGAGCCGCGCCCGAAGATGTGCGTGGCATCGGCCCGTCGGCAAGTCTCGACGAATATCTGAACACAGCCGGCTTCGGCACGGCATTCCGCGAGGACCATCTCTACCCGATGGCGGCGGCCATCTGGTCGACGCCGGCGATGGAGATCGGCGACTACCCCGCAGTGTCCTTCATCCGGTTTTGCGAGAATCACGGCCTGCTGAAGTTCTTTCGAAGGCCGGTGTGGCGCACCGTCGATGGTGGCAGCCGCGCCTATGTCGAGCGCCTTGTCGCCAGCTTCCGGGATACCATCAGGACCGGTGCCGCCGTATCATCCGTAAGGCGTGTAAACGGGGCCGTTGAAATCACGACGGCCGGCGGTGAACCGGAATGGTTCGACCATGTGGTCGTCGGTTCCCACGCCGACCAGGCGCTGAAGATGCTTGCCGATCCGTCCAACGAGGAACGGCGTCTGCTCGGCGCGTTCACCTATGGCCGTAACGAGACCGTGCTCCACCGGGACGCCTCGCTCATGCCGCGGCGACCCAAGGTGTGGTCGAGCTGGAATTACCTGGCCAGCTCGCAGGTGGACGAGCGCGGACGCAAGAAGCCGTGCGTGACATACTGGATGAACCGGTTGCAGGGTATCCCGGACACGTCGCCGCTGTTCGTTACGCTGAGCCCGCTTAGTCCGCCGGCTGAAGACAAGGTGATCTGGCGGGGCACCTACGACCATCCGTTGTTCAGCGCGACGACGCTGGAAGCACAAGGCAAGCTGTGGTCGCTGCAAGGCATGCGTAACACGTGGTTCTGCGGCTCCTATTTCGGCTCTGGCTTCCATGAGGACGCAATTCAGGCCGGGCTTGCTGTGGCGGAAAGCCTGGGTGGAGTGCGCCGTCCATGGACCGTGCAGGGCGAATCGGACCGCATCTTCTGCCGGCCGCAACCGGCGCTTCCAGTCGCGCTGGAGGCTACCGAGGCTATTCCTTCCTGATCGGGTAGGACGGCGGAAATATCTCCCTGACTTCCGGGTGCCCAAAGGTGCGGTCGGGATACTTCGCAATCAGCCCTTCGAACTGCCGTTCGGCCTGAACCTGCGCGGACGCCAAATCAAACGAGGGGACGCTGCCGTCCCGCATTGACAGCCGGCCGTCGACAAAGACCGCTTTCACGATCGCGCCGCTGCCTGCCACCATCAGCGTCTGGATGGGGTCGAAAGACGGGCCTGTTCGCGGCGAGGCGAGATCGAAGATCGCCAGGTCCGCCTTGCAGCCGGGGGCGAGACGGCCAATGTCGCTGCGGCCGAGTGCGCGGGCTCCGCCCAGCGTCGCGGCATCGTAAATCTCGGCCGACGAGCAGGCATCCGCTCGCCCTTCTGCCACCCGGCACATCATAAGCCCAATTGCCATGTTCATCAGCATGTCGGGCGGCGCGGTGTCGGTCCCGAACGCGATGTTCAGCCCGATGTCGCGGCAGGACCGGAACGAGCGAAGCACCTCGCCATGCCTGGCGAAGACCAGCGGGCAGTGAACGATGCTGACGCCATGGTCGCGGTAGAGCGCCAAATCCTCAGTCGTTGCGTGGGTGGCATGTGGGGCGATCAGCCGGGGCGAAAGCACGCCCAGCTCGGACAACCACTGTGGCGCAGTCTTGCCGTGGAGCTTGCGCATGGTTGCCACTTCCATGTCGCCCTGCGCGGCGTGAAGGCGGATCGGGATGCCGCGCACGTCTGCCGCGCGCGCCGTCTGCGTCAACAGCTCTGCCGTGCATGTTTCCACGCGGTCGGGCGCGAGAAGCGTGCGGATCAGGCCGTCGCGCGTATCTTCGTTGCGTTCGCTGAAGGCCAGCGCAGCGCGCAACCCGTCAAGCCCGCGTGCCTCGTCGAACACGGGGTGCACCCGGCCTTCGACATCAACGACCATTCCGCCGGAGCGGTAGGCCGGGCCGAGATAGACCCGAAGGCCAAGATCGTCGGCGGCTTGGGCCGCTGCTTCAAACTCGCCGACGGTCTCGCCCCACTCACGATAGAAAAGCGAGGCGATCGGAGCAGCCGTGGTGACGCCGTTGAGCAACAATTGCGCGAACGCATAGCGTTTCTGGAAGGCCAGTTCTTCGGGCGAATACATCTCGTATGGCCCGCGCGCGACATAGCTTTGCGGCCAGACGCGACCCTTGCGCCAGCCCGGTTGGGCATCGAGCCCGAGCACGGTTGTGTCGAGGTCGGACAGCGCATCCAGGTCTACGAAGCCGGGTCCGATCAGGACGTTGCCGAGTTCGATCCGACGCGCGACTTCGCGTTCAAAGCGCTTGCCGACGAAGACGACCTCGTTGCCGTCGATGACGATGCCCGCATCCTCGTGGAGGACGTGAGCGCCATCCTCGTTGCCGACGACCCAGCGAGCGCCGAGCCATGTCGGTCCCGCCGGACGCTGCCCCAGAGCCAGATCGCCGAGCTGCGTCGTCTGCTCAGGCGGCACGCGGCGCGGCCTTCACGCGTGCCATTCCCGCAAGTCGCCTTGTGGCGTCCACCGTCTCCTGCGCGGCGTACCAGTAGCGCTTGTCCAGCTCGATGTTGAAAAGCACGCCTTCCGGAAACTCGCATTCGGCGACGATCTTCTCCCACTGCATGTCGCCCCATCCGACCGGCAGATGCAGGTCGCCGTGGCCGTAGGCGACCCGTTCGCTTTCGACATACATCCAGATGTCATCCTGCCTGCCGAAACTGTCGTGGATGTGCAGGTGCCGCGACCACGGGGCAAGCGCCTTTGCCTCCTCGATGAAGTCTTCGCGCCGGCCGTCATAGTCCAGCTTGATGAGCGAGTGGCTGAAGTCGAAGGTGGCGCCGACGCGCGGATGTGCGATCTTGTCCAGTTCGCTGGCCAAGCGCGAAGGCGACATCGCGAGTTCGCGGCCGTTATAACCGGCAAACAGCGTCTCTACGCAGAGATACAGCCCATGCTCAGCTGCCAGGTCGCCGCCGCGCGAAAGCCATTCGCGCTGCCGGTCGTAGGCGGCCTCGACGGCATCGCCCTGCTGCTGCGGCATCAGGCCCGAATGGATCACGTAGTGTTCCGCGCCGACTTCGGCGGCGACTTCCAGCGAGGCCTTCAGCACTTCCATATGGCGCGGCAGCCTCCATGGCTCGTCCATGAAGTTGATGGCAAGTGCGCCATGGGCAGAGTAGACGACATTACGTCCTGAGCACGCGCGCCTCAGCGCGTCCAACTGTGGCTGGCGTATCTTGCCGCCGATCACGATGTCCATGTCGTAGGTGGGCAGTTCGATGGCCTCGACGCCCAGCGCCTCGATCATATCGAGCTCATCGGCGAAGTCGCTCAGATCGTTTGCCCGCTTGTGGGCCGAGATTCCCGTACCCGTCGCACCGTTCGGCAGCATGGTCATGTCCTTCGAAGTTGGCTCGCAGTCGTGCGTACAGTAGCCGAGATTCGGGCGCGTGCGTATCGCGGTCTGGACATGGAATGTCGCTTCGCGGTGGCGTCATGCGCCTGTCACGCAGGGCTGCGTAAACACGCGGCATGAGACGGACAGGACATGAAGATTCGAACGACAGCGTCCAGCCTAGGCGCTATCGCAGCCTGTTTCTCTCCGACCTGCACCTTGGGACCAAGGGAGCGCAGGCCGAGGCGCTGCTGGAGTTCCTGAAGCATCACGACGCGGAGACCATCTATCTGGTCGGCGACATCGTGGACGGTTGGCGGTTGCGTTCCGGCTGGTATTGGCCGCAATCGCACAACGACGTGGTGCAGAAGCTGCTTCGCAAGGCGCGCAAGGGGGCGCGCATCGTCTACGTGCCGGGCAATCATGACGAATTCCTGCGCGACTTCTACGGGACCCATTTCGGCGGGATCGAGGTGTGCGAGACGGCGCTGCACCAGGCGGCGGACAGCAAGCGCTACCTCGTGATCCACGGCGACGCCTTCGATATGGTCATCAGCCACGTCAAATGGCTCGCCTATCTGGGCGACTGGGCATACGAGATCGCGCTGGCGATCTCGACACGCATCAACTGGGTGCGCCGCAAGCTGGGCTTCACCTACTGGTCGCTGTCGGCCTGGGCCAAGCTGAAGGTCAAGAATGCCGTCAACTTCATCGGCCGCTTCGAGGAAACGCTGGCCGCCGAAGCAGCGCGCCACGGCGTTGACGGCGTGATCTGCGGCCACATCCACAGCGCCGCGCAGCGCGACTTCGACGGCCTCATCTACATCAACACCGGCGACTGGGTGGAAAGTTGCACGGCTGTCGTGGAGCACGAAGACGGGCGCATGGAGATCATCCACTGGCCCGCATTCAGCCAGACACTCAACGCGGGACGCAGTTTGGCGATGCTTCCGCAGCAACGCGCGGCCTGAACCCGGAAGGATATTGCGAATGGACCTGATCGCAACCGAGGCGCAAACCCTGCCGGCGGGAGGCGCCGCCGATGCCGGCCGGCGCTTGCAGCATGCGGTACGCCGCAACCGGCTCTTCTCTCGTTCCGGACTTGCAGAATATGCCTTTGCCCGGCTTTTCCATGGTCTCGTCTACGCCCAGATATGGGAGGACCCCGACGTCGACATGGAGGCGCTTCGCATCGAGCCGGGGCACCATGTCGTCACGATCGCATCTGGCGGCTGCAACGCGCTCTCCTACCTGCTGGCGGATCCGGCACGGGTGGAGGCCGTCGATCTCAACCCGGCACATATCGCCTTCAACCGGCTCAAGCTGGCGGCGCTGGCCAATCTTCCCGACTACGACTCGTTTCATCGTTTCTACGGCAGGGCCGACGACCGCGCGAACCTGGACGCCTACGAGCGCTACATACGGCCGGCGCTGGACGAGACTAGCCGCGATTACTGGGAGAGACGCTCCGCTTCCGGCCGCCGCCGCATATCAATGTTCTCGCGCAATCTTTATCGGCATGGGCTGCTCGGGCGTTTTATCGGGCTGGGGCATGGGGTCGCGCGCCTCTATGGCGTCGATCCACGCCGTCTTCTCGAGGCTCGTTCACTCGACGAACAGCGGTGCTTCTTCAAAACGGCGCTGGCGCCGCTCTTCGAAAAGCGGCTGGTGCGCTGGGCAACGGGCCAGCGCTCCTCGCTGTTCGGGCTGGGCATCCCGCCGCAACAATACGACGCGCTCGCCGGTGACGGCCATATGGCTGCGGTGCTGCGCGAACGGCTCGAAAAGCTCGCTTGCGGCTTCCCGTTGTCGGAGAACTATTTTGCGTGGCAGGCCTTTGGTCGCGGCTACGGTGAAGTGGACGCGCCGCTGCCGCCATATCTTTCACGCCAGAACTTCGAGGTTCTGCGCGAACGCGTGGGCCGCGCATCCGTCGTCAACGCGTCGATCACCGAATTGCTTGCGGCCAAGCCCGCAGCCTCTATAGACCGGGTTGTTCTGCTCGACGCTCAGGACTGGATGACGGACGGGCAACTGAACGCCCTGTGGCGAGAAATCACTCGAACCGCGAGGCCGGGCGCACGGGTCATCTTCCGCACGGCGGCTCCAGAGAACCTGCTTCCGGGGCGTGTGGACGATACGATCCTCGACCGTTGGGAGTATCGCCGCGATGCTTCGCTGGCGCTGCACGAGAAAGACCGCTCGTCTATATACGGCGGTTTCCATCTCCACGGTTTCCGAGGCTGAGCCAATGGCGACGTCTTCGGAACATGCGCTGCTGATGGACCGCATCTATCGCTACCAGCGGCGGTTCGGGATCTATGACGCGACGCGGAAATACTATCTGCTCGGCCGTGACCCGCTGATCGCGAGCCTGAACCCGCCACCTGGCGGCACGGTGCTCGAGATAGGCTGCGGAACTGGGCGGAACCTCGTTCAGGCTGCCCGACTCTACCCGGCAGCGGCGTTTCACGGCATCGACATTTCACAGGAAATGCTGGCCGCAGCGGGTGAAGCGTTGGAGCGCGGCGGGTTGCGCGGTAGTGTCCGGCTGGCCCACGCCGACGCCACGACGTTCGACCCTGCAACGACGTTCGGCCGGTCCGGCTACGACCGCATCTTCATATCCTACGCGGTGTCGATGATCCCACAATGGAGGGCGGTGATGGCCGCAACGGTGAGCCACCTTGGCCCCGGCGGCGAACTTCACATCGCGGACTTCGGAGACATGGCCGGGCTTCCGGCGTGGTCGCGGGCTGCTATGTATTCATGGCTGAGATTCCACCATGTGAAGCCGCGAAACGACCTGTTCGACGTCGCCTCAGCTGTGGCCGCAGAGTTCGGGGGCGGGACGACGGAGACGCGGTTGCATCGCGGCTTCTCGTGGATTTCGGTCGTTCGACGTGGATGACGATTGACCTGCCTCGACGCGGGGGCGAAGAAAGCCTCTCACTGGATGGGAGGAAGACTTGGCCACCATCGTGGGCGTCATACTGGCAGGCGGGCTCGCCACGCGAATGGGCGGCGGTGACAAGGGCCTCCTACCGCTCGACGGGAGCACGCTCCTGGACAAGGTGATCGCGCGGCTGGCCCCACAGTGCGGCACACTTGCACTCAACGCCAATGGCGATCCGTCCCGCTTTGCGACTTTCGGACTTCCGGTAATCGCCGATCCCGTCGCAGAGTATCCGGGACCGCTGGCGGGTATTCTGGCAGGGCTGGACTGGGCTGCCCGGCAGGGTGCCGACATGATGATATCGGCTGCGGCCGACACCCCTTTCCTGCCGCTCGACCTTGTGGAACGACTGCAGGCTCAGGCCGGAGCGACCGGAGCGAAGATCGTGCTTGCCGCATCCCCGGACGATACCGGGACCCTGCGTCGTCATCCCACCTTCGGTCTATGGTCCGTCAGCCTGAGGAACGACCTGCAGGCCGCTCTGGAAAGGGGTGAGCGCAAGGTTGTGGCGTGGGCAGACCGGCATGGCGCTGCGACGGCACCTTTCGAGGCTGACGGCGTCGATCCGTTCTTTAACATCAACACGCCGGACGATCTGGCGAAATCGCGGGTGATGCTGGCGGCTGCTCAGGCGAAGCGGCTGTAGTCCAACGGTGCGTGGCGGTCGAGCGTCTGGCGTGCCGGCGGCAGCGGGTATTTCAGCCCCGTGGCGCAGTTGAACAGGACTGCGCGTTCGTTTGCGCTGACGCGGCCATCCTTCAACGCCTGTCGGTAGGCCGCCCAGGTTGCCGCGCCTTCCGGACACAGCAGCAGGCCGTCGGATTGCGCCACTTCCGTCAGCCCGGCCTCGATGGCCTCGTCGGAGACGGCGATTGCAAATCCGCCGCTTTCGCGCACGGCCCGCAGGATGAGGAAATCGCCAACGGCCTGCGGCACGCGTATGCCGGATGCAGCCGTATGGGCGTCCTCCCAACGCGTCGCATGCTCCACGCCGTCTTCGAAGGCCTTGACGATGGGCGCGCAGCCTGCGGCCTGAACGGCGATCATACGAGGACGCTTGGGGCCGATGAAGCCGATCGCTTCGAGCTCGTCGAAGGCCTTCCACATGCCGATAAGGCCGGTGCCGCCTCCGGTGGGATAAAAGATCACGTCGGGCAGTTCCCAGCCGAGCTGTTCGGCCAGTTCCAGCCCCATCGTCTTCTTGCCCTCGATGCGATATGGTTCCTTCAGCGTGGACAGGTCGAACCAGCCGACGGCCTCCTTGCCCGCGCCGACTATCTTACCGCAATCGTCGATGAGGCCGTTGACGCGCCAGGTGTCTGCGCCCTGCAACGCGATTTCGGACACGTTTACTTCCGGGGTGTCTTCGGGGCAGAAGATCGTCGTGCGGATGCCGGCCCGCGTCGCGTAGGCAGCAAGTGCCGCGCCTGCGTTGCCGTTGGTCGGGATGGCGATGTGGCCCACGCCCAGAGCCTTCGCCATCGAAACCGCCATCACGAGCCCGCGCGCCTTGAAGGAGCCGGTGGGCAAGCGGCCCTCATCTTTCACCAGCACCTCGCCGCCACCGGCAGCAGCCGCCGAGTTGGGGATGGGTATGATGGGCGTCATCGTCTCGCCGAGGCTGACGATGTCGCGGCTGTCACGCACCGGCAGCAACTCGCGATAACGCCAGAGATCGGCCGGGCGCGACGCGAGAGCCTCCTTGGTCAGCGCCTTGCTCACGCCTTCCAGATCGTAGCGCACCAGCAGCGGCCTCCCTGCGCGCGACAAGCCGTGCAATATGTCGGCTTCGTAGGTTTCGCCGGTGATCGAGCATTCGAGATGCGTGACGAAGGTGGGGCGCTCCTCCGTCAGATTCGCGTCATGCCGCATCTCAGAAAACGAGCGCCGCGGTGGAGGCTATAGCCATAACCATGGCGAGCACGATGAGAATCGCGACCGCGCGCGGCAGCTGAAACACCATTGCATAGCCCGCAAGCCAGGCCGAGGTCGCAGCGCCGAGAGCATAAAGGAAGCTGCTGCGGTCGCCCGTGCTGATCGCCGCAGCCATGAGGCCGCCTATCGCCAATGCGCCAAACACCACGATGATGGCGATGGCGTATCTCTCGAGTTCATTTTCCATGACCGGTCCCTTGCCGAGCGAAGCAGCTGTTCGCACCGTTCTGACAATCATTCGCGGCGCACACAAGACCGGCGAGGCAATATGATTGTTGTGTGGCATCTCTGCAAAGACGTGCGCGATCCGTTGAAGCTGGACCCGGCAGGTGCGAATGTGGCCAGCATGCCGGAGGAGGGGAGTGCGGCCACCATGCGCATTCTGCTGGTCGAGGACAACGAAGATCTGGGGGAGGCGATCGAGCGCCGCCTGCGCGACGCCGGCCACTCGGTCGAATGGCTGCGCAATGGCGATGACGCGATCGACGTGGCAACGAGCGAGACCTTCGACGTGGTGGCGCTCGACCTGACGCTGCCCGGCCGTGACGGCATCTCGATCCTTGGCGAACTGCGCGGCCGCAAGTCGGATACGCCGGTGCTGGTCATGACGGCGAGGGCCGAGATAGACGACAAGGTAAGCCTACTGGACCGGGGCGCCGATGACTATCTCGTCAAGCCTTTCGACCTGCGCGAACTGGAAGTGCGCCTGCGCGTGCTGATGCGCCGGCCGGCGGGGCAGGCGACCAGCGTGACTACCGTGGCAGATGTGACGGTCGATCTGGCAAATGGCTACGTCACCGTTGGCGGACGGACGATAGAACTTGGCCGCCGCGAGTTTCGACTGCTCGAAATCCTACTTGCAAGAGTGGGGCAGGTGGTGGCCAAGGAGCGGCTGATGGCGCAGCTCTTCAATTTCGACGAGGACGTGTCGGTCAACGCGCTGGAACTTCAGGTGTCGCGCCTGCGCCGCAAGCTGGATGGGTCGCGGCTGGAGATAGAGACGGTGCGCGGCGTAGGCTATCTTGCAAGGGCGATGGCGGTCGATGGGCGGTAGCACCTTCTCCATCCGCAGGCGCATCTTCGCGCTTGCCGTCTCGCTGCTGCTGGTGGCGGCGCTCGCGCTTGCAGCCTTTATTCACGATTACGCCCAGCGTGCCGCCGACCGTGCATTCGACCGGCTCCTGGCTGCTTCGGCGCTGACGATCGCCGGTGCGGTGCAGATCGAGGACGAGGCCGTTCTGGTGGAGCTGCCGTTCGCGGCGTTCGCGATGTTTTCCGGCAGCGACCGGCTGTTTTATGCTGTGCGCGGGCCGGACGGCGCGCTCGTGACCGGTTATGACGACCTTGGAGCCGAGCTCGCGCCGGCAACGTCCGCAGAACCTGTATTTCAGGACTTGTCCTATCGTGGCGAAACCCTCCGACTTGCAAGTGTCGGCAGGCTCCTCTCGTCAGCCGATGCGGCGGCATGGGTGACTATTCGCGTGGCCGAGACGCAAAACGAACGTGAAGCCCTCTCGGCCGAAATCCTGTCCAACGCGATGGTGCCGCTGGCTGCGCTTACTTTGCTGGCAATCGGTATTGTCTGGTTCGGGCTGGGGCGCACTTTCGCGCCGCTGTCTGCTCTGGAACAGGAGCTGCGTGCGCGTTCGCCCGACGATCTTTCGCCGGTAACGGTGCCGGTGCCGGCAGAGGTCAGTCAGCTCGTCGCCGCGCTCAATCTCTTCACTGGACGCCTGCGTCTTGCCATAGAACGCATGAGTGGTCTGGTGACGGAAGCCGCCCATGAAGTGCGCACACCGCTGGCGTCGCTGCGCGCGCAGGCGGAAATCGCCATGGACGAGCCAGACGCCGACAGGCTGCGCAAGCGTGTGGCGCGCATCCATCAGAGTGCAGCACAGGCAAGCCAGCTCGTATCGCAGCTTCTGATGGACGCGACGATCTCCCATCGTCTCGAAATGCGCGACGCGCGGCCGACGCGCGTGGACGCGCTGGTGGAGGAAGTGCGAGGTCGCCTCGACGCGGCGGCGGCCGAGAGGCTGGACGTTTTCATCTCCGACGAGGCGGCCGAGGCGGAGCTTCTCGCCGACAGGGTGGCGATCCGCGAGATGCTTCGGAACGTCGTGGACAATGCGATGCTCTATTCTTCGGGGCTCGTCGAGATCGTCGCTGGCATGAGCGAAAAGCAGACGGTTAAGCTATGCGTGCAGGATCGCGGACCGGGCATCGCGGACGGGGAAAAGGATGCCGTGCTGGAGCGTTTCAAGCGCGGCAGCACGGGCGAAGGCAAGACTGGCTCGGGGCTGGGGCTGGCGATCGTGAAACGTGTTGTCGATTCCCATGGTGGGACCCTGCAACTTGCCGATCGCGAAGGAGGCGGGCTGGTGGTGGAAATGGAGCTGCCTCTATTGCGCACGGGGTCTGTCGGCCAAGCGGCCTCGCATGTTGCGGCTGCATCGATCCTGCTTGTTGGACTGCTCTTGCTGCCTGTTCAGGGGCTTGCCAACGAAACCCGCTATCCGGCCCTGTCGCCTTCGTTCCAAGGAGAGCGCACGCTCACCATCGTCGGAACGACCGATACGCCGCTGTTCGCGCATTTCATCGAGGGGTTTCAGCGCACGAGGCCCGACGTGGGCGTCCTTTATCGCGAGACCGACACGCTGGTGATGTATGAGGAGTTTCTTGACGGTGGCATCGAGCCGAAGCCCGACCTCATGATAAGTTCGGCGGCCGATCTCCAGCTGAAGCTTGCCAATGATGGCCACGCGCTGGCGCATGCTTCGCCGCATCTGGCCACGCTGCCCGCCTGGGCGCGGTGGCGCGGCGAGGTGATCGGCTTCACCTTTGAGCCTGCGGTCATTATCTACAATCCGCGCCTTTTGGCGGAGAGCGAATTGCCGCGCACGCATCTGAGGCTAGCGGAGTTACTGGAAGAACAGCCCGAGCGTTTTCGCGGCATGGTCGGCACCTACGACATCGCCAAGAGCGGCGTCGGCTATCTGCTGGCCGCGCAGGACCAGCTCATCTCGTCCAATTTCTGGCGGCTGGCGGCCGCGTTCGGCCGTGCCCGGGTCCATCTGAGCGGGTCGAGCCCGGATATCCTCGATCGCGTGGCGCGCGGCGATCTTGCGCTTGGCTACAATGTGCTCGGCTCCTATGCGCTGGCGCGGCAGGCGGCCGGCGCGGAGATCGGCATCATCGTGCCGGACGACTATGTGCTGGTGCTGACCCGCACGATGCTGATCCCGCGTGACGCGCCGGATACCGAGCTCGCGCGAGCCTTCGTCGACTACGCGCTTTCGCCTCAGGGCCAGAGCGTGGCGGCGGGCGAGGTGGCGCTGGGTTCCATAGTGCCGGGGTCGTTCGGTCGGTTCACCTCCGAAGCGATCTCTGCGCGGGGCAGGGGCGCGATACAGCCGCTCGCACTGGGGCCGTCGCTGCTCGTCTTTCTCGACCAGCAGCGTCGAAGCCGGTTTCTGGCGACATGGCGGGAGATCGTCTCGCCCCGATAGCCGATGACAGGCGGATGACAGGTTGACCTGTTAAGGTGCCGGCAACCGGGAGGAACCGGCCACATATCATACCTGTCTGGGAGGACATCATGAAGACTTTCGCGCTCGCCGCCGCAGCGGCGCTGCTTTCCGCATCCACCGCATTCGCGCAGATGGCGGAGCTCAAGATCATGGCGCCGGCGGCCCCTGGCGGCGGCTGGGACCAGACCGCCCGCACGATCCAGTCGACGCTTCAGGCCGAAGGTCTGGCAAGCAACATCCAGGTCGAGAACGTCGGCGGCGCCGGCGGCACCATCGGCCTCCAGCAATTCGTGAACAATTCCAGTGGTGACGGCTCGGCAACCATCGTCGGCGGCTACGTCATGGTCGGCGCGATCATCGCAAACGACTCGCCGGTGTCCCTCGCCGACGTGACGCCGATCGCGCGCCTTACGGGCGAGTATGTCGTCGTCGTCGCCCCCGCCAGCAGCGAAATCGACAATGCCGAACAGCTCGCTGAAAAGCTGCGCGCCGATCCCGGGTCGGTCACTTGGGCCGGCGGCTCGGCAGGCGGCGTGGATCACATCGCGGCCGGCATGTTCGCCAAGGCCGCGGGCGCCGATCCGGCAGAGATCAACTACATCCCGTATGCGGGCGGCGGCGAGGCACTGGCGGCACTGCTCGGCAATCAGGTGAGCGTCGGCGTTTCGGGCTATAGCGAGTTCTCGGCGCAGATCGAGGCAGGGGCGCTCAAGGTCATCGGCATCACCGCGCCGGAGCGTCAGTCCTACCTAGACGCCCCTACCTTCGCAGAGCAAGGCTTCGACGTTGACGTTCAGAACTGGCGAATGATCGCCGGTGCGCCCGGCATTTCCGACGAACAGCGCGAAGAACTCCTTACCACCATCCGCACAATGGCGGAGTCGGATACCTGGAACGGCGAGCTGGAAACAAAGGGCTGGGTGAACACCTATCTCGACGGTGACGAGTTTGCCGCCTACCTCGAAGGCGAAACGGAGCAGACCGCCGCCATCCTTTCCGAACTCGGGATCACCCAGTAAGCGGGACGACGAACATGTCTTCGGATGAAGAAGGAGCCGGCGGCAGCCGGCTCCATTCGGATGATGGGACGACTGGTAGGGACCTCGCGGGGCTTGGCATAGCGCTGGCGTTGTTCGCTCTGGCAGCCCTGATCTGGTGGGACGCGTCTGGCTACCCCGTCAGGCGCAGCTACGCGCAATTCGGCCCGGAAATCTTTCCCTACATCGTCGCGGCGGGCCTCGCCGTGTTCGGTCTTCTTACGGTTCGACTGGCACTGTTGTCCGAGTTTCCTCCGCGAGAGGAAATGAGCTGGCCGCCGGTGCTATGGATCGTGAGCGCCATCGCCGCAGAGATCTTGCTGCTTCGCATTGGAGCGGGCTTCATTCTCGCCTCGGGCACGCTGTTCGGCTTTGCCGCGCGCGGTATGGGACGGCGGCCCGTATGGTTGACCATACTGGTCGGGATCGTCGTTTCAGCGCTTCTCTATACCCTGTTCCGCCACGGGCTCGGCCTTTCGCTGCGCGCCGGTCCGCCAGAACGGCTGATCGACGGCCTGTTCCGACGCTGAGGAAAGCAACGCGCAATGGATACCTTTTCGCTTCTGCTCAACGGCCTTTCGGTCGCGTTCGAGCCGATGAACCTGATGTTCGCCTTCATCGGCGTCGTCCTTGGAACGGCCGTGGGCGTAATGCCGGGCATCGGCCCGGCGCTGACCGTCGCGCTCCTTCTGCCCGTCAGCCTTTCGTTCGGGGCCACGGGCTCGCTCATCATGTTTGCCGGCATCTACTACGGTGGGATGTACGGTGGCGCGATCTCTTCGATCCTGCTCAATACCCCCGGCGAGACCGCGTCGATCATGACGGCTGTGGAGGGCAACAAGATGGCCCGGGACGGACGCGGCGGCAAAGCGCTCGGCGCGGCCGCTATCGGCTCGTTCTTTGGCGGCTCTTTCGCTACGCTCGGGCTCGCGGTCGTCGCGCCCTTCATGGTCATGGTGGCGCTATCCTTCGGGCCTGCCGAATATTTCGCGCTGATGGTCCTGTCGTTCATGACGGTTTCGGCAGCCTTCGGAGGCTCGATCATCCGAGGGCTGACGGCACTGTTCCTCGGTCTGGCAATCGGTCTCGTCGGCATCGACAAGCTGACCGGGCAGGCGCGCATGGCCTTCGGCGTGGCCGAACTTCGCGACAACATCTCGATCGCCATCGTCGCCGTCGGGCTCTTTGCGGTAGGCGAGACGCTCTACATCGCCTCGCAGAAACACAACGTCATCGACAAGGTCGAGGCCATCAAGGGTTCGGTCTGGCTGACCTGGCAGGATCTCAAGCGCTGCATCAGACCATATATCCGCGGCACGCTGCTCGGGTTCAGCTTCGGCCCGCTACCGACCGGTGGTGCCGAAATCCCGACCTTTCTTTCCTACTCGACCGAGCGAAAGACTGCCAAGGGAGTCGCCAAGGAAGAGTTCGAGGGGCCGAAGGGCGCAATCGAGGGTGTGGCCGGTCCTGAAGCGGCCAACAATGCTTCGGCTGCCGGCACGCTCATTCCGCTCCTGACGCTCGGCCTGCCGACATCGGCGACTGCTGCGATCATGCTCGCGGGTTTCCAGCAGTACGGGCTTCAGCCCGGTCCGCTGCTTTTCACCAACAATCCGGACATCGTCTGGGGTCTCGTGGCCAGCCTGTTCATCGCCAACCTGATGCTGGTGGTGCTCAACCTGCCTTTCGTTGGCATCTGGGTGAAGCTTCTGATGATACCTAGGCCGTGGCTCTATGCCGGCATCCTGACCTTCGCGACGCTCGGCATCGTGGGTGCGGAAGGGTCGGTGTTCGCGCTGGTGCTGCTGCTCGCCTTTGGCGTGATCGGCTTCGTCATGCGCCGGTTCGGCTATCCGCTTGCTCCTGTGCTGGTAGGTACCATCCTCGGGCCGCTAGCCGAAGAGCAGCTTCGTCGTGGCCTGATGATTAATCGAGGAGACTGGACGTTCCTGTTCACGTCGCCGATTGCGCTGACGATTTATGCAATTGCGATCGCAGCCGTGCTTGGGCCCGTGATCTGGCGGGCGATGCAGCCAAAGGGCAAGAACACGGTTTTCGCGATGGACGGCGATTGATGATCCCCGGCGCGGCCGATGGACCCGCGCCGGATGGCCATGTATCAGGGGGGCTACGCAACGCTGCGTAGACCTTTTTGCTTCGCCGCGCTGCGAGGGTATTGATGGCCGAACCTGCTGCATCGCGAGATATAGACTGCCTGAGCGAAGCACAGAAAGCGATCGCGCCTGAAGTGGCGGCCGCGCGGGCGGTGGCAATTGCAAACAGTCTCGTCGAGACCGAAAAGCTGCTGCTGGCTGAAGCAACCGGACGCGTTGTCGCGGCGGCGATCGACACTCCTATTGCCATACCGCCCTTTGACAACTCGGCCATGGATGGCTACGCGGTGCGCAGGGCTGAGCTTGCGGGGGAAGGCCCATGGACGCTTCGCGTAGCCGGGCGTATTGCCGCAGGCGGTCCGGGTGTGGGGTCTCCCGGCGAAGGCGCGCTCCGCATCTTTACGGGCGCGCCGGTGCCGCCGGGTTTCGATGCAGTGGTGATGCAGGAGCGTGCCCGGCCAGAGGACGACACCGTCGTCATTTCCGGCAGGCGGCCGGCTGCCGGTGAAAACATCCGCCGTGCCGGAGAGGATGTAAGTCTCGGCGCGCGGCTGCTGGAACCTAGCATGACGCTTTCGCCTCAGCATCTGGCACTGCTCGCCGGTGCCGGCGTGGCAACCGTCGAGGTTTTTCGCAAGGTGCGCATCGGCATCATATCAACCGGGTCCGAACTGCGCGACCCGGGCGAAGAACTCCTCCACGGCCAAATCTACAATTCCAACCGGGTGATGCTGCGTGCCACGCTGGCCGGGCTCGCCTGGGCCGATCTGCGCGACTTCGGCATAGTGCCGGACGACCGGCGGCTTGTGGAGGCAGCATTGAGCAGGGCTGCGGCCTCGTGCGACGTCGTCGTTACCACGGGTGGCGTTTCGGCCGGAGACGAAGATCATGTAGCCGCGATCCTGCGTGACGGCGGGGCCTCGGTCGAGGTGGTCAACGTCGCAATGCGACCGGGCAAGCCCGTCAAGATCGGTCAGATCGGCCACGCGCTGTTTGCAGGGTTGCCGGGCAATCCCAACGCGGCGCTGGTGACTTTTCGCCAGATTGCGCTGCCCGCAATCCGCGCGATTGCCGGGCTGGGCGACATCTATCCCGCCTGGCAGCCGGCGATTTCCGGTTTCGCCTACGCCAAGCGGCCCGGGCGGACGGAATTCGTTCCGGTGAGAATGTCGGGCAGGAACGATCGCGGACTGCCGGTCCTGGAGATGCTTGGTCGAGGCTCGTCAGCCAGCCTGTCCGCAATGGCGCTAGCGGATGGCATTGCCCTGCTGCCGCCACACGACGAGGCGATAGAGACTGGAATGACCCTGCGATACGAGCCCTTCCGCGCCGGCTGAGGTGCTGGGAAATAATCCCTTGGTCGGAGACGACAAAAAAGCGCGGGGGCGCAGGGTTGACCGTTGTCGAGGGCGGATGCGACACAATCACTATCGCATGCCAGTCACGAGGCACGGGCATCAACCGGGGCAGCCTGCAACGAGTGTCAAGCATGAAACCGACTGAACATCCGCAGGAACAGCGCTGGCTGGGCGCTACGGCGCCCTCGCGCATCGCGCTGATACCTCCGCTTTCGGCAGCGCGGTGGTTGCTGGTGCTTGTAATCGCGGCGGGCATCTATTTCTTCCACGGCTTCCTCGTGCCGGTACTTGCCGCGCTGGTGATAGGCTTTGCAAGCTGGCCGATCTATCGCGACATCCTGCGGCGGTGCGGCGGCAACCGCGCACTTGCCGCGAGCGTTGCCATCATCCTCATCCTGACGTTCCTGATCGTGCCGATCGTGCTCGCCGTCAGCTATACGATCGGCGAGATCGGGCAATGGTTCACATGGGCGGTCGAAACCAACAGAACGGGGTCGCCGACGCCCGAGTGGATGGCCGCGCTTCCCGGCATCGGCGAATGGGTCGACGAGCAGTGGTATCGCTACATCGGCCACCCAGGCGCCATCGGCGAGCTGGTGCAGATCGTCAGCGGTGCAAATATCGGCAGCATCTATCGTGGTGTGCTGGCGGCGGGCACGGGTCTGTTCGACCTGTTCCTGACGCTTCTCTTCATGATGATCGCGCTGTTCTTCGTCTACAAGGATGGCGAGAATTTCGTGGCTCAGCTCGACACGCTGGGCGAGCGCATCCTGCCGATGCGGTGGAGCCGTATCTCGCGCGTGGTGCCTGCCACGATAAGCTCCACGGTTATGGGCATGACGCTCATCGCCATTGGCGAAGGCATCGTGCTGGGCATCGCCTACTGGATCGCCGGCGTTCCTTCGCCGGTGACGCTGGGCGTGATCACGGGCGTCATGGCGCTCATTCCCGGCGGTGCGCCGCTGTCGTTCACTCTCGTCTCCATCTACCTCGTGGCGTCAGGTTCGCCGGTCGAGGGTATCGCGCTGTTCGTCTGGGGGTCCACCGAACTCTTCATCGTCGACAAGACGTTGCGTCCAAAGCTGGTGGGAGGGCCGATCAAGCTGCCGTTCCTGCCGACGTTTTTCGGACTTATCGGCGGTGTGAAGACGATGGGCTTTCTGGGCCTCTTCATCGGCCCGGTTCTGATGGCGCTGCTCGTTGCGATCTGGCGCGAATGGCTGCACGAGATGAAGACGCCGGAGCCTGCCATCCTGCCGCCACCCGGTGAAGCGGAACCCATGCCTCCGCCTCGGGGGTGAAGTGACGTCCGGGCTGAGTTTTCAGTTGATGCATATTGCCGCTTTCTGAAAATATCGACTTGACGCATGCGGTTTCAATATCGCTTTTCAGAAGCAGGTCGCTGGCAACCCCGGTCGGGCCGATTCGAACTATTTCCCGGACAGTATGACAGAACCAAACCTGCTCCTGCTTCTCATTCTATTGCCTTTCATGGGCAGCGTGCTTGCGGCGATGCTGCCTGGCAACGCGCGCAACGCGGAAGCATGGTTGTCTGGTGCGGTGACGATCGTCGCCTTTGCGATCGCGATAAGGCTTTTTCCATCGGTCGCCGATGGCGGGGTCGTGCGTCGGCAGGTCGACTGGCTACCCGAGTTAGGGCTGAACTTCACACTGCGTATGGACGGCTTTGCGTGGCTGTTCACGATACTGATCATGGGTATCGGCTTCCTCGTCGTGCTCTACGCCCGCTACTACATGTCGCCGAAGGATCCCGTACCCCGGTTCTTCTCGTTCCTGCTCGCCTTCATGGGTGCGATGCAGGGCATGGTGATTTCGGGCAACCTGATCGTTCTGGCCATCTTCTGGGAACTGACCAGCATCTTCTCGTTCCTGCTGATCGGCTACTGGCATCACAACGCCGCTGCACGCGACGGCGCGCGCATGGCATTGACCATCACCGGTATCGGCGGGCTGTGCCTGCTGGTCGGCCTCATCATCATCGGGCACATCGTAGGCAGCTACGAACTTGACGATGTGCTGGCCTCGGGCAATCTCATTCGCGAGCACGACCTCTACGTGCCGGCGCTTCTTCTGGTGCTGATGGGGGCGCTGACGAAGAGCGCGCAGTTTCCGTTCCATTTCTGGCTGCCCAACGCGATGGCGGCCCCCACGCCCGTCTCGGCCTACCTGCATTCGGCTACAATGGTGAAGGCTGGCGTTTTTCTGCTGGTGAGACTGTGGCCGGTGATGTCCGGCACCGATGAATGGTTCTTCATCGTCGGCATAGCAGGCATGACCACCCTGGTGCTGGGCGCGTTCTTCGCCATCTTCCAGCAGGATCTCAAAGGCCTGCTCGCCTATTCGACCATCAGCCATCTGGGGCTCATAACGACGCTTCTGAGCTTCGGTAGCCCATTGTCGGCGGTCGCGGCGATTTTCCATATGATGAACCACGCCACCTTCAAGGCGTCGCTTTTCATGGCTGCGGGCATCATCGACCACGAGGCGGGCACGCGCGACATGCGCAAGCTCTCGGGGCTGTTCATCTTCCTGCCCATCACGGCGACGCTGGCGATGGTGGCCAGCGCTGCAATGGCGGGCGTGCCGTTGTTGAACGGCTTCCTCTCCAAAGAGATGTTCTTTGCGGAAACGCTCGAGCAGCACTCCGGCGTGTGGCTCGATCGCATCTCCCCTTATGTGGCGACGCTCGCAGGCGCGTTTGCCGTGGCCTATTCGCTACGCTTCATCCATACCGTCTTCTTTGGGCCCAAGCCGGTCGGCCTGCCGCGCGAGCCGCATGAGCCGCCGCACTGGATGCGCCGCCCCATCGAACTGCTGGTGCTGATCTGCCTCATCGTCGGCGTCGTTCCCGGCATGACGGTGGGCCCCTACCTGCACGCGGCGGTCGTTTCAGTGCTCGGCGACCGGACACCCGAATACAGCCTTTCGATCTGGCACGGCATAAACCTGCCGCTCATCATGAGCGTGGTGGCGCTGGTAGCGGGCGTCGCACTCTATTTCCTGCTGCGCGGCTATCTCGCAACATGCGAGGACGGAACTCCGTTCCTGCGCAATCTCAAGGGCCAGCGCATCTTCGAGCGTATCCTCGTCACCATCTCGTGGCGCATGGCGCGCTGGATGGAAGCCAATTTCGGGACAAGGCGCCTTCAGCCGCAACTGCGCCTCGTCGTGTTTCTCGCCTTTATCGCCGGGCTTTGGCCGCTCTTCAGGGCGGGCTTCACGCCGAAGGTGCCGACGCTTGCTGGCGTAGACCCCGTCTTCGCGGCAATCTGGGTCGTGGGCGGGGTATGCGCGATCGGCGCTGCGCATCAGGCCAAGTATCACCGGTTGGCGGCGCTCGTGCTGATGGGCGGCGCGGGCATCGCGACATGCCTCACCTTCGTGTGGCTGTCCGCGCCCGATCTCGCGATCACCCAGTTGATGGTCGAGATCGTCACAACGGTTCTTATCCTGTTGGGACTGCGCTGGCTGCCCAAGCGCATCGAAGAGGTGGACAACTCGATATCGGCCACTTCCCGCATGCGCAGGCATCGCGATTTCGCGCTCGCGGTCCTTTGCGGCGCGGGCATGAGCGTCATCGCCTATGCGATGATGACCAACCCGCTGCCCTACACGATTTCCGACTTCTTCCTTTTGCGCGCCTATACTGAAGGCGGGGGCACGAACGTCGTCAACGTCATCCTCGTCGACTTCCGTGGCTTCGACACGTTCGGCGAGATCGTTGTGCTGGGCATCGTGGCACTCACGGTGTTCGCATTGTTGCGCCGCTTCCGCCCGGCCTCTGACAGCGTCGGCGTGCCGGAACAGCAGCGCAGGCAGAACGAATATGACGACGCGGCCGAAGACCGCGAGGTTGGAACGACCGTGCATGACTACCTGATGGTGCCGTCGGTCATCATGCAATGGATGTTCCCGGTCACCATCCTCATCGCCGCCTATCTGTTCCTGCGCGGCCACGACCTTCCCGGTGGTGGGTTTGCGGCGGGCATAGCGATGGCGATCGGCTTCCTGCTTCAATATCTCGCTGGCGGTACCCGGTGGGTGGAAGATCGATTGCGCATCCTGCCAGTGCGCTGGATCGGCTTTGGCCTCTTGATGGCGGCATTCACCGGTATGGGGGCCTGGCTGTTCGGCTATCCGTTCCTAACGTCCTACTTCCAGTATCTGGACATACCCTTCATTGGAAAGGCGCCGGTCGCGTCGGCGCTGCTGTTCGATCTGGGTGTGTTCGCGCTGGTGGTCGGCGCTACGGTGCTCATCCTCATCGCGCTCGCACATCAGTCGGTGCGCAGCCATCGCGTGCGCGCCGTCGAGGCCGCCAAGGTCGAGGAGCAGGCCTGATGGAACTCGTCCTGTCGCTGGCAATCGGTGTGCTCGTCAGTTCCGGCGTCTGGCTGCTGCTGCGCCCGCGCACCTATCAGGTCATCATCGGGCTGGCGCTGCTGGGCTATGCCGTCAACCTGTTCATCTTCTCGATGGGGCGGCACCTTATCATCAACGCCCCGCCGGTGCTGGAGGGTGGCGATCCCATAGATCCGATGACTTTCACCGACCCGCTGCCGCAGGCGCTGGTGTTGACGGCTATCGTCATCGGGTTCGCCACCACGGCGCTCTTCCTCGTGGTGCTGCTCGCCGCGCGCGGCCTGAGCGGGACCGACCACGTCGACGGGAGGGAGCCTGAAAGATGAGCGTTTCTCCCGAACACCTTGTTATCGCACCGATCCTGCTGCCGTTGGTGGCCGGTGCGCTGCTGCTCTTCTTCGACGATCGTGAGCGCCTGCTGAAGGCGACGATCTCCATCCTTTCCGCCGTCGCGCTGCTCGGTATCTCCATCATGCTGCTGCGCATCGCGCATGCCGATGGCGCGGTGGATGACGGGCGCGTCATCGTCTACCTGCTTGGCAACTGGCCGCCGCCATTCTCCATCGTGCTGGTGCTCGACCGCCTGTCGGCGATGATGCTGGCACTGACCGCGACGCTGGCCATACCGTCGCTGATCTTCTCCATCGGGCGATGGCAAAAGGCGGGGCCGCATTTCCACACGCTGTTCCTGCTTCTACTGGTGGGGCTCAACGGTGCGTTCCTGACCGGCGACCTTTTCAACCTCTTCGTCTTCTTCGAGGTGATGCTTGCGGCCTCCTATGGCCTGATGCTGCACAGCTCGGGCTCCCAGCGCGTCAAGGCAGGCCTGCACTACATCGCGATCAATCTGGCTGCGGCCCTGCTGTTTCTCATCGGCGTGGCGCTGATCTACGGCGTTGCGGGCACGCTCAACATGGCCGAGTTGGCCACGCGCTTTCCGGACGTTCCGGTGGAGCGCCGGATATTCCTCGAGTCGGGTGCGGCCATCCTCGGCGTAGCGTTTCTCATCAAGGCCGGTATGTGGCCGCTGTCGTTCTGGCTGCCCACCACATATACGGCTGCGCCGGCGCCGACCGCCGCCATCTTCGCGATCATGAGCAAGGTGGGCGTCTACGTCATCCTGCGCCTGTCGCTGCTGTTCTTCGAGGAAACCCCCGACGGCGTGTCCGGCTTCGGCTCACAGCTTCTGTTCGTGGGTGGAATGGCCACCATCGTCTTCGGCACAATAGGCGTGCTGGCATCGCAGGCGCTGGGACGTCTTGCCGGCTTTTCCGTGCTGGTATCGTCCGGCACGCTGCTGGCCACTCTGGGCCTGCTGCAGGTCGAGATCACGGCGGGCGCGCTGTTCTACCTGATAAGCTCCACACTCGCGATCAGCGCATTCTTCCTGCTGATTGAACTGGTGGAGCGCGGGCAGGACGCCGTCGCCAACGTTCTCGCGGTGACGCAGGAAGCCTTCGGCGATGAGGAAGAAGAAGAGGAAGAGGAGGTCGGCGTCACGATTCCCGGTACGCTTGCAATCCTCGGGATCAGCTTTGCTGCCTGCGCCATCATGCTGGCTGGCCTGCCGCCGCTCTCTGGCTTCATCGCCAAGTTCGCCATTCTGACCGCAATGCTCAATCCCGAAGGTTTCGGGCAGGGCGGGGCCATCGCCGCTTCGGCTTGGTGGCTTGCCGCGATGCTGATCATCTCGGGTCTCGCGGCGCTGATCGCGATGAGCCGTGCCGGCATCCGCGCTTTCTGGGCTCCGGTCGAGCTCAACGTGCCACGCGTGCTGCTGGTCGAGATCGTTCCGGTGGCCGCGCTGCTGATGCTCACCCTTGCAATGACCGTACAGGCGGGGCCGATCATGCGTTTCATGCACGCTACGGCCGAAAGCCTCCACGCCCCGCGCTCCTACATTGACGGCGTGCTGGACGCGCCCAGGCCTCCGATGAGCCGGGACGCGCCGCTCCCACCGGAGGTGCAGCGATGATAAGTCGGATATTCCCCTATCCGCTGCTGATCGCATCTCTTGTGGTGATGTGGATGCTGCTTGCCGGCTTCACGCCCGGCCAGCTTCTGGTCGGCATCGGCGTGGCGCTGGTGGCTGCTCAAGGACTTGCCGCGCTCCAACCGGCCAAGCCTCGCCTGCGGCGATGGGATCTTCTGCCCAAGCTTGTAATCATCGTGCTTTACGACATCGTGCGATCGAACATCGCGGTGGCGAGGATCATTCTCGAA
The DNA here is from genome assembly GCF_008180155.1 of Neoaquamicrobium microcysteis. Lineage (GTDB taxonomy): Bacteria > Pseudomonadota > Alphaproteobacteria > Rhizobiales > Rhizobiaceae > Aerobium > Aerobium microcysteis. Next base: position 259,438 of record NZ_VSZS01000066.1, read on the forward strand.
GGTTCGAAACGGGAGCGCAAATCCGGCTTCCTGACCATTCCGCTGGACCTGCGTGATCCGACCGCACTGGCGATCCTTGCCGTCATTCTGACCAGCACGCCGGGCACGGCGTGGCTGGACTACAATTCGGCGCGCGGCACGCTGCTGCTTCACGTCTTCGATCTCGTCGACGAGGCGGAGTGGTTCGACCTCATCAAGAACCGCTATGAACATATGCTGCTGGAGATCTTCGAATGAGCGCGATCATCCTGCTTTGGGCCCTGACCGCAGCGCAGGCGATGCTTGCCATAGCCATGGGTTTCGCCACTTTCCGCATGATGAAGGGGCCGCGCGCGCAGGACCGCGTGCTCGGGCTCGATACGCTCTACGTCAATTCGATGCTCCTGCTGCTGGTGTTCGGCATCCGCACCGGCAACGTCCTCTATTTCGAGGTGGCCCTTATCATTGGCATGCTCGGCTTCGTGGCTACCGTTGCGCTCGCCAAGTTCCTGATGCGCGGCGAGGTGATCGAATGAGCCACGCTGCCGATCTTCCTGTCTGGGCTGCGATAGTCGTTGCCGTGTTCCTGCTGATCGGGGCAGGGCTGGCGCTCATCGGTTCGTTCGGTTTCTACAGGCTGCGCTCGTTCTACGACCGCATCCATGCACCAACCCTGGGTACGAGCTGGGGCACGGCCGCCATCGTCATGGCTTCCATGTTCTGCTTTACGGTGCTTCAGTCGCGACCAGTGATCCATGAGATATTGATCGGCATCTTCGTCACGATCACGACACCGGTTACCCTCATGCTGCTGGGACGCGCCGCCCTCTACCGCGATCGCTCGGAAGGCAGCCCCGAGGTGCCCGCGATGGACCCGGCAGACGGCGTGCTTGAGGAAGGCGTGCAAGTCGAGGAGTAAGGCAGCCTGCCCGAAAGTAGGCTGGCCAACGGGACAGGAAGATGCAGTCGATCACGCGTCATATCATTACCGGGGTGCTCACGGTCATACCGCTTTTGGTGACGGTGTGGATCGTGTGGTTCGTGGTCGACATGTTGATCTGGCTCGGGCGCCCCGCAACCTTCGCGCTCTCCGGCGTGCTGCGGCCCACCTTGCCGGATGTGGCGGATCTGCTGCTTGCAGGCTGGTTCCAGTCGAGCCTCGCGCTGGTGCTGGTGCTGATATTCCTCTTCATTCTTGGCAAGGTCGCCAACGCCGTCGTCGGCCGCAGGCTGCTCAACACGGTCGATCGCGTGGTCGAGGCCGTGCCTCTGGCGCGCACCATCTACAGCGCGACGCAGACGCTCATCCGTTCGCTGGGTGGCGACGGTTCGCCGACCGGCCAACGGGTGGTGCTCATAGAATTTCCATCCGAAAACATGCGTGCGGTGGGCATCGTCACGCGCATCTTTCCCGCCAGTGAAACCCAGCCGGAGCTTGCGGCGGTCTATGTGCCGACGACACCCAACCCGACATCGGGTTTTGTCGAGATCGTGCCGACCTCGCGGCTGGTGTGGCTCGACTGGACCAAGAACGACGCGATGGCCTTCATCGTTTCCGGCGGATCGATGACGCCGGAGAACCTGCCGATCAACTGGATAACGGATGTGGGCCCGCGCATCACTCCTTCTGATGCGCGAGTTGCGTCCGCTCGAAGCCCAGAACCACAAACAGAGCGATGATGAACGGTATGATCAGGTAGAGCAGCCTGAATACCAGAAGCGCGGCCAGAACGTCGGCCGGGTCCATCTCCGACAGGCCGGTGATGAATACCAGTTCCAGCACGCCCAGCCCGCCCGGTGCATGGGAAAGGAGGGCGGCGGAAAATGAAATCAGAAAGATCCCCAGCACGATCATGAAGCCCGGGTTGCCCGCCTCCGGCAGCGCGAAATAGATGATCGCCGCCGCGCCGATGAGCTCGAGCGGCGCGATGACGAGCTGGCGTCCGACGATGTGCAATTGCGGATAGTGAATCTCGAACGAGCCGATCTTGAGCGGGCGCAACCGCAATGCGCTTCCCAGAACGTACAGCCCGACGAGAGCCAGCAGCAGCGCGCCCGTTGCCGCCGATGCCTCAACCGGCAGCACATCGACGAACCGTTCGGAAAGCTGCGGCTGCAGGATCAGGACGAGGCCGGTCAGCATGATGGTGCCGAGCGCGAAGGTGAAGGAGCAGAAGGCGACCAGCACGCCCACTTCTGCGCCCGAAAGCCCCTTGGCGGTGTAGGCGCGGTATCGCACGACCGAGCCTGAGAAGACCGATGCGCCGATATTGTGCGACAGCGCATAGGTCGTGAACGAGCAGATGGTCATATACAGCCATCCGACGTGTCGCCTCAGGTGGAGCAGCGCCAGATGGTCGTAGCCGGCAAGGGCGGCGTAGGCCAGGAAGGTGGCCGCAACGGCAAGCGTCCAGTCGCGTGCGGAGATCGCCATGAGGCTGTCCCAAAGCTCGTCGAGCGAGAGGCCCCGCAGTTCGTGATAGAGCAGCCAGACCGAAAAACCCACGGCTGCCAGCCCGATGACGGGCCAGATGTATTTCTTCACCTTCACGGTGCACTCCCTTTGCGGATGAGACCGCTGGGACAGCCTCTCCTGTTTGTCGTTTTCGAGGGATCTGTGCTCGGTATGCGTTCGCTCCCCACCTCGTTCGGCACAATAGCCAAAAAAGTGGTAACGGAAATGAAAACGACTGACATGAACACGTGATCGATACTTATGTCTATGGCCGATACGGGCGCAAACCGCATCGCTTGCGACCGCTGGCTGCGCTATTTCGCCCGCACTCATCGCCAGATTGAAATCCCGGCTCTCGCTCGGCTGTAGCTCTGCGCTGCTTCGACCAACGGGCGGTGGCGCGGTGAGGTTCCAGCGCCCGGCGAATCCGTCCCGGCGGGCCCGAGGCAACTCCGTCCTGTCCAATCAACCGCCGTTTGCAGGCGATTTTTTGGCGAACCCGGCAGTTCGTCGGTGGATTGAGAATGACGTTGCGTTGGTGGTATGGTTTGCGGAAAAACAATCTGCGAATTCACTGATCGACGGTATCGAAGTGCGTTACGCGCGATTGTTCAACGAATATAGCTTGCAATGGAAATCGAGGGCGACGGGAGGATTGTGTGCGGGGAAGGTCCAGCCATTGGTTGAGGCGCGTTGCCTTGGTGGCATCGCTTGCGGCGATGACGGCCGTGGCGTCCGGCACCGAGGAAGATAGCCTGCGCGCCGAAGCTGACGAACGCGTTGCGGCGATCCTCAAACTGTCTCCAGATCCTGCCTACGGCGCCTATCTGGCGGGTGACTGCGCGACCTGCCACCGCGCGTCTGGCGGCTCCGACGGCATCCCGCCGATCGCCGGTCTGCCAGCGGACTACACCGTCAACGCGCTGATCGAATACAAGCTCGGCATTCGCGAAAACGAGGTGATGGTCGTACGTGTCGCCAGGTTGGGCGATGCGGAAATTGCCGCGCTCGCCGCACACTTCGCCGATCAGAAACCATGAAACTCAGGACAACGGGCAAACAGGAGAGAACGATGAACGGATTGACCAGAAGACAATTCGGGCTGTTGCTGGGGGCGGGCGCATCGACGCTTGCGATGCCTGCCTATCTGCGCGCGCAGGACAAGCCGCGCGTCGTCGTCATTGGCGGCGGCCCCGGCGGCGCGACCGTGGCGAAGTATGTCGCCAAGGATTCGGCCGGCGCAATCGACGTCACGCTGATAAACGACGGCGAGACCTTCACCACCTGCTTCTTCTCGAACCTCTATCTCGGCGATTTCCGCACCTTTGAGTCGATCACGCACAGCTACGACCAGCTGGCGTCCGCCTATGGCATCAACAAGGTGACTGGCAGGGCGGTTTCGGTGGACCGCGAGGCAAAGACCGTCACGCTCGCCGACGGTTCGACCGTGCCCTACGACCGGCTGGTTCTGGCCCCCGGCATCGACGTGATCTACGATTCGGTGCCCGGCTATTCGGAGGAGGCGGCAGAGATAGCGCCCCATGCGTGGAAGGCCGGCGCGCAGACGCAGCTTCTCAAGGAAAAGCTGGATGCAGTCGAGGATGGCCAGAACATCGTGATGGTCGCGCCGCCGAACCCCTACCGCTGCCCGCCCGGACCGTACGAGCGCGTCTCGATGTTCGCGCATGTGCTCAAGAAGAAGGGCTTCACCCAGTCGAAGATTTTCGTCATCGACCCCAAGGAGACCTTCTCCAAGCAGGCCCTGTTCACAGAGGGCTGGGAGAAGCACTATCCCGGCATGGTCGAGTGGTACGGCCCGGATGTCCATGGCGGGTTGAAGAGCGTTGATGTTGCCGCCGGCACGGTCGAAACCGACCTCGATACGTTCGAAGGCGCGCTGCTGAACATCATTCCTGCGCAGCGGGCCGGCGCGATCGCAATCGATGCAGGCGTCACCAACGAGGCCGGCTGGGCGCCGATCGACGCGGGCTCGATGCGCTCGACGATAGACGAGGCGATCTACGTCATCGGCGATGCATCGATCGCGGGCGACATGCCGAAGTCCGGCTTCTCGGCCAACAGCCAGGCCAAGGTGGCCGCGCTCAACATCCGTGCCGACCTGACGGATGCGCAGGCCTTCCCGGCCCGCTATTCCAACACCTGCTGGTCGCTGATCGAGACCGACGACGGCGTGAAGGTTGGTGCGCAGTATGAGCCGCAGGACGGCAAGATCACGGCGCTTGACGCGTTCGTCAGCCAGCCGGGCGAGAGCGCCGAACTGCGCAAGGAAACCTATGAAGAGTCGATTGGCTGGTATTCCGGCATCATCGAGGACACCTTCGCCTAAACATTCGTTATCCGACACCGGAGGCGGCGGAGATACCGCCGCCTTCGCGCGTTTGTGACTGGTCGCAGAGGCGTTTCCTGCCTATCTGGGACGAGATGGAAAAGGGACAACTGGAATGACAATGACGATGACCAGACGACAGGCGCTCGTTGTCACGCTCGGCATTTCGGCTGCGGCGATGGCGAGGATGCCTGCCTATGCGTCGACCGAGGAAGCCGAGGCCGTCGTTTCCGCATTTACCGGCGGGGCGGAGCCGCAGGCGGGCCGGATCGTGCTTACCGTTCCGGACGTTGCCGACAACGGCAATGCCGTGCCGGTTTCCTTCGAGGTCGAGAGCGCCATGGAAGGAGATGACCTCGTCGAGAGCGTAATCATCGTCGCGGACGGCAACCCGCGTCCGGAAGTCGCGACCTTCCATTTCACGGGGCTGAGTGCGGCCGCCGCCGCCACGACCCGCATCAGGCTGGCGCAGTCGCAGACGCTGACGGCGGTAGCGAAGATGGCCGACGGCTCGTTCATCGTCGATCGGCGCGACATCAGCGTTACTGTCGGCGGTTGCACCGGCTGAGGCCTTCAGGAGATCACCATGTCTGCAAGACCACGTGTCCGGGTTCCGGAAACCGCAACCAAAGGCGAGGCGGTTCTCATCCGCGCGCTCATCAGTCATCAGATGGAATCCGGCCAGCGGCGCGACAACGCCGGTAACCTAATCCCGCGCCGCATCATCAACACGTTTACTTGTGCGTTCAACGGCCATCCGGTGTTCTCTTGCGACCTTGCCCCTGCGATTTCGGCCAACCCGTATTTCGAGTTCTCGGTGAAGGCGACGGAAAGCGGCACCTTCACGTTCACCTGGGCCGACGATGACGGCTCGGTCTATATGGACGAGCAGCGCATCGAGGTCAGCTGAAGGTCACGACCGGCGCATTGGCGCAAGCACGCGAACCAACGTCCCAAGGTCTAGGTCTTCTGCAGGGGCCTGTGACTTCAACGCACCCATCCTGTCCTGAGTGTCGGCGATGGCGTCTGCGAGAGCGTCGTTGAGGCCAAGCGTGCGCATGGTGACGGCACTCTCGCGCATTTCAGCGGCGCGCCGTTTGCCGTGGGTCAGCGTGCGCTCGAACTGATAGCGGGCGAAATCTGGCCAGCCCAGGCCCGGAAATGAGCCGCCGAGAGAGTTCATCACATAGTCGAGGCAACCTGACGCTTCCGCCGCAAGCAGCGTTTCGACGGTGATCGCCTCCATGCCCTTCACGAACAGGCTGCGCACCATCTTGATCGCGGTGGCCCGTCCTGGCTCCGTTCCGACGACCTCGAAGTTGAAATCGAGTGCGCCCAGCGCTTCCGTCACTCCATTCGGTGCCGAGCCGGCAATCAGGGTCGGGGTGCGGTGACCTCTGGGGTGAACCGGTGCCATCACCGCCATATCCAGATAGGTCGCGCCGGCGGATGCCACCAGTGCCGCGCTGTCGCGCTTTCGCTGCGGCGAGACGGAGTTGATGTCGAAATAGATCTGGCCCGCGCGCAGCCACGCGCTGGCTGCCTCAGCCGCTTCGAGGCTCTGGTCTGCCGTCACCGCGCTGATGATCCAGTCGCATCCCGACAAATCCTGCGAGTGAACGATCTCCACATCTTGGTCGCGCGCGGCAGCGGCACATGCACCCTCGATGCCCTGGGCGTCGAACAGCAGGTCATAGGCGCCGAAGGTCAGGTCATGCCTTACAGAAACAAGGCTTTGCTGAAACGCCCGCGCGGCCTCGCCGAAGCCGATGAAGCCGATCTTCATGGCCGGCCTACTCCTTCTTCGCGCCGATGGGCGGCGTGCCGTGGGTGTGGAAGCTCTCGATGGTTTTCAGGCCCCAGGCCTGGCCCTTCTTTCGCTCGGCTTCCGTCCAGGTGACGGTCGGCCAGTCGGGGCGCAAGATCAGCCTCGCGCCGGCATTGGCCACCTCCACCCGGTTTCCGGCCGGTTCATAGACGTAGAGGAAGAACGTGCCCTGAATGGCGTGCTTGTGCGGCCCCGTCTCGATAAAGACGCCGTTCTCGAGGAATATGTCCGCCGCCCGCAGCACGTCCTCGCGCTGGTCGACGGCGTAGGTGATATGGTGAAAGCGTCCGCTCTCGCCGGAATGATCTTCCGTGTAGGCGATGTCGTAGCTTTTGTTGTTGACCGTGAACCAGCAGCCGCCGAGCCTTCCGTTGTCGAGCTGGATTTGCTCTGTCACGCGGCTGCCGAGCGCCTTGGTCATGAAGTCGCGGATGACCTGTACATCTCTGGCCAGCAGGTTGAGGTGGTCGATCCGGCGTACGCCGACGCCACGGCCGTGGTATCGCTGGGCGATGTTCTTGAGTGCGGGTCGCTCTTCCGCCGGCGCCTCATAGATGCGTGTTTCGTAGTAGAGCTCGAATATGTGGCCGTCCGGGTCGTTGAACCGGTAGGCGCGGCCATGGCCGAGGTCGCCCTCCGTCCAGCCGATGCCGCAGCCCATTTGCTCGATCACCTTCACCCGGCGTTCCAGTGCCGCCTGTGAGGATGTGCGATAGGCGATATGGCCCACGCCGGTCGTCTTTGCAGTAGTGAGCTTTAGCGTATGGAACTCGTAGTCGTCGAAAGCGCGCAGATAGACGGAATTGCCGTCGCGTCCGCTTTCCGTCAGCCCGTAGACGTTGACGAAGAAATTCAGGCTCTCTTCCGGCTTGTCGGTGAAAAGCTCGACATGGCCCAGATGCGCGACATCGAAACAGGGTTCATTCTCGTTCATGCGTTCCTCCCGCCGCATCGTGGGTCAGTTGCGGCACGCCGTTTTTGTAGAGGGTGGCGCGGCCGATTGTCGATGAATTTCCTTTGCTTTCGGGAGGCGCGGAACCAATCTGCAGTTGCCGCGTTCGCGTAGTGCAGGAAAGAGGGCGATAACTGCATGATCGAAGCCTATTGCGGACCGGCCCCGACGCCGGCCTCGTTGTTCTGGGCCTGGAATCCGGACCCGGTGGCACTTGGCCTGTGCGTTGTGCTGGGTGCGTTGCATATGCATGTGACGCGGAAGGGGGGCCTGCCGCTTTGGACCGCCGTCGGTCTCATATTCCTGCTTTTTGTTTCGCCTCTGTGCGCGCTTACGACTGCGCTGTTTTCGGCCCGCGTGGCTCATCACATTCTTCTGGTCGCCGTGGCCGCGCCGCTTCTGGCACTTGCCTTCGCGGACAGGGAGCTTGAAGTTCGCATTCCGCTGTCATGGCTTGCCGGCCTCCACGCGGCGACGGTGTGGTTCTGGCATGTGCCCGACATCTATTCCGCCGCGATCTATTCGGCGGTGCTCTACTGGCTGATGCAGGCGAGCCTGCTTGGGACTGGCGTGTTGCTGTGGCGCGGCATCTTCGCGGAGCGCGCCAACATAGGCGCAGCAATGCTGGCGCTGCTGGCGACCGTCATCCAGATGGGCATGCTGGGAGCGCTGCTGACATTCGCGCAGAAGCCGCTCTACCAACCGCATTTCCTGACCACCGGGCCGTTCGGGCTTTCGCCGCTCGAAGACCAGCAGCTCGCCGGGCTTATCATGTGGGTGCCGGCGGCGCTCCCGTATCTTCTTGCCGCGCTTCTCCTTTTCGCCGCGCGGCTCACGCCGCGGCGGCTGGAGACTGTGGCACGATGATATGGGTGAAGACCCTTCACATCGCCGCAATCGCCATCTGGAGCGCCGGTCTGATCTGCCTGCCGGGCCTTTATGTCCAGCGTGCGCACCTGCCGGACGATGCGTCGCTTCACCGGCTGCAGGGGATGGTGCGCTTCATGTACGTGGCGCTGGTCTCCCCGGCGGCGTTCCTGGCGGTGGGCAGCGGCACGGCGCTGATCTTCATGCAGGAGAGTTTCGAGCCGTGGTTCTCCGTCAAGCTGGTTTTCGTCGGCGTCATGGTGACGGTGCATATCCTGACGGGGCTGGTCATCATCCGTCTTTTCGAGAAGGGCAATGTCTATCCGGTCTGGCGGTTCGTGGCTGTGACGGTCGTGACGCTGCTGATCGTCGGGGCGATCCTCGTCGTTGTGCTCGCCAAGCCGGCGATACCCAACCTCCTTCCCGAGGCGATGTCGGAGCCGGGCGCGCTCCGCCGCATCGTCGAAGGCCTCAATCCTTTTCAGAGATGATGAGGCCGATGCCGTGATCGAACACAAGCTTGCCGCCATGCCAGCCCGCCAGTCCTGTGAAGATGCTGGCCAGAACCGACAGCATGAGGCCATGCGGCAGGACGGCGTTCTCGTCGACCAGACGGACACCCCAGTTCATGCCGGCGATTGCGATCAAGGTCATGGCCGCTATTGCGTGGGTCCAGCTTGCCACCCGGATGCGGATGCCTGGAACGAGAAGCAGTTCGGCCGTGCCGACAATGCCCGCGCCGATGCCGGCCGCGAAGGCGAAACCGGCCGACCACAGGCCGGCGCGCAGCCAGAACGGATCGGCTGTCCACCAGTAGAACACGTCGCAGCCCAAAGTCGCGATGACCAGCGCGATGGGAAAATGCACGCTCATCGCATGGATCGGGTGGCCCGCGACAGCGACTGCGGAGGCCACGGCCTCGTCGGCCACTTCCTCGATCACCGGATTGCTGCGGTCGCGGGTTTCGTTCATCAGGCGTCTCCTTCGATGCAGAAAAGCGCGGCAGCAGGCGCCGGGTTCCCGCCAAAAGGTATTTTTGCAGGTGCGGCGGTGGCTTGCACGCTGTTTCTCGCCGGCTGCAGCGGGCCCTTGTCGGCGCTGGAGCCCGAAGGGCCTTCGGCACGGGGGGCGGCGACGCTGTGGTGGGTGATGTTCTACGGGAGTGCGGCCATCTTCGTCGCGGTCAGCGCGGTGCTTGCCATGGCGCTTTTTCGGCCCGCTCCGCTTCGCAGATTGGGGCCCGAGGGTATGATCCGATGGGGCGGAATTTTCTTTCCGCTATCCAACCTCGTATTGCTGGTCATCGCGGCGTTCGTTCTCGGCGAGCGATTGCTGGCCACGCCGCGTGATCCGGCCCCCCTGCGCATCGAGGCAGTGGCGCGCCAGTGGCAGTGGGAATTCCGCTATCCGGACGGCGAAACCTCCTTCGACCGGCTGCACATGCCGGCCGGCCGGGACGTCGATTTCGCGGTGACGAGCGAGGACGTGATCCACTCCTTCTGGATACCCCGGCTGGGCGGCAAGATCGACGCGATACCCGGACATGAGAATGTGGTGAGGCTGCGCGCCGACCGGCCGGGGACATTCGGCGGCGTCTGCGCCGAGTTCTGCGGGCCGGGCCACACGGTGATGACCTTCACCGTCGAGGCCCATGAGGAAGAGGATTTCTTGGCGAGCGTCGATGAACTCGGCAATGGGGAGGGCGGGCAATGAGCATCGAGCAGGCAAGCCCGAACCCTATCCGCCTGCACAAGGAGCTAGCCGCGCTGTGGGATACGCCTGCCGGCTGGGGCAGGCTTTCGGCCGTCAACCATACCGTGCTGGGCAAGCGCTTCATCGTGGCGGCCTTCGTGTTCTTCGCCATCGGTGGGCTGCTGGCGATGCTCATCCGCGTGCAGATCGCCACATCGCAGACGGCCTTCGTCGGTCCTGAAATCTACGGCCAGATATTCACCATGCACGGCACGGTGATGATGTTCCTGTTCGCGATCCCGATGTTCGAGGGGTTCGCGATCTATCTCCTGCCGAAGCTGCTGGGCGCGCGCGACCTCGCATTCCCGCGCCTCACCGCATACGGTTTCTGGTGTTATATCTTCGGCGGGTCGATCCTGATCTGCGCGATGCTGGCCGGCGTCGCGCCCGATAGCGGCTGGTTCATGTACACGCCGCTCTCATCGTCCACCTACACGCCGGGCATCAATGCCGATGTCTGGCTGCTGGGCATCACCTTCGTCGAAATCTCGGCGCTGGCTGCTGCGGTGGAGATCGTCGTCACGGTTCTGAAGGTGCGCGCGCCGGGCATGTCGATCGACCGGATGCCGATCATGGCGTGGTATCTGCTGATTACCGCGCTGATGATGCTGTTCGGCTTCCCGCCGCTCATCCTCGGGTCGATCCTGCTGGAGCTCGAGCGCGCATTCGGACTGCCGTTCTTCGACCCGACACGGGGCGGGGACTCGCTGCTGTGGCAGCACCTGTTCTGGCTGTTCGGCCACCCCGAGGTCTACATCATCTTCCTGCCGGCAGCGGGCGCGGTGTCGATGATGATCCCGACATTCGCAAGGCACGAACTGGTCGGCTACCGCGCGATCATCGTTGCGGTCATCGCCGTCGCCTTCCTGTCCTTCGGGCTGTGGGTGCATCACATGTTCACCGTGGGGATACCGCATCTGGCGCTGGCATTCTTTTCAGCCGCGAGCGGGCTGGTGGCCGTGCCGACAGCTGTGCAGATCTTCGCGTGGATCGCGACGCTGGCGCAGGGGCGACCACGCTACGACGTGCCGATGCTCTATCTCGGCGGTTTCTTCTTCGTCTTCGTGCTGGGTGGATTGACGGGCGTCATGCTGGCGATGGTGCCGTTCAACTGGCAGGCACACGACACCCATTTCGTGGTGGCGCACCTGCACTACGTGCTGGTGGGCGGTTTCGTGTTTCCGATGATGGCGGCCGCCTACTACTGGCTGCCGCATTTCACGGGCAGGGTTTCGGACCACCGGCTTTCGGTTCCAGCCTTCTGGCTGATCTTCGGCGGGTTCAATCTCACCTTCTTCCTGATGCACCTGACCGGGCTTCTCGGCATGCCGCGCCGCGTCGCGTTCTATCCGGTAGAAGCGGGCTGGGACTGGTTGAACCTGATCTCGTCCGTCGGCAGCTTCCTGATGACCATCGGCTTCGCGCTGTTCGTGGTCGATCTGGTGGTGCAGGTACGCTTCGGAAAGGCTTTCCGGCGCAATCCGTGGAACGCACGCACACCTGAATGGGCCATGCCCACGCCGCCCACTTCCTATGCTTTCGGCTCGCTGCCGCATATCGAGGACCGTGCCGACCGGCTGGATGCCGACAAGCTCGGGGCGGAACTGGCAGGCGGCAGCGGCTATCTGGGCTTTACGCGCAATGGCTGGCTGGAGACCCTTACCGTCGACATGACCAGCGGGCGGCCGGACCAGCTTCTCGTGCTGCCGAACCAGACCTTCAAGCCGCTGTGGAGCGGGCTTGCCACCGGCGCGTTCGTGCTGTGCCTGCTGTTCAAGTTCTACTGGCTGTCGCTGGCGGCGCTGGCGCTTGCGGTTGCTTCGCTGCTGGCGTGGACGCAGGGCATGGGCGCGCGGGAAGATGTGGGCGCGCTTCCGATCGGGCGAGGAGAGGTTGCCGCACCCCACTGGGAAACCGAGCGGCCACCTTCATGGTGGGCGATGGTGTTCTGCATCGCGGCCGAGGGCACGCTGTTCGCCTCGCTGCTGTTTGGCGCGCTGTTTCTCTGGCTGGTCGCGCCGGGGTGGCCGCCGCCGGATGCGGTTTCTCCGGGCACGATCCTGCCGGTCTTGTGCCTGGTTGCGCTGGGCAGCGCGGCCCTTGGCGGCAGAGGGGCGCTGGCCGCGTTGACAGCAGGCAACTCTCCTTCGGTCTGGCTGATGCTGGCATGTGCGTCGCATCTTGCCGCGATCGTGCTCCTGGCTTCCATGGCGGCGGGCATCGACGATCCGACCGCGCATGCGCACTACGCCACCGCCTTCGTGACGCTGATCTATGCCGCCGTGCGCTCGGGACTGGGGCTGATATTCGCGGGCCACGGGCTGTGGCGGGAGAGGGGCGGCTACCTTTCGCAAGCCCGCAGCCTCGACCTGAGGATCGGCAAGCTGTGGCACGACTATTCGGCCGTTACCGGCGCGATCGCCGTTCTGGCGGTGTTCGCCACCGCCTGGCTGGTGGGGAGTGCGCGATGAGCAGCCCCGCGGCGAAGATGGCGCACGGGCGCAATGCGAGACTGCTGCTGATGGCGGCAGGTTTCACCATCTGGGCGGTCGCGTTCATCGCGCTCTATGGAATGCTTTCCGTGGGGTGCCGCTTTGGGTGGGACCGCATCGACGCGGTCGCCGGGATATCGGTTCAGCGCCTTCAGCTTCTGGTGCTGTTTGCCGTGCATGTTGCGGCAGGGGTGGCTCTGGCCGTCGGCCTGCGCCCGCCCTTTCCGCGCGAGGGCGCGGGCGGCCACTTCGTCCGGTGGGTCGGATACTGGGCGGCTGTCGCCGCCCTCGGCTCTACGGTGTTTTCGTTCGCAGGCGTGTTTGCACTGACTGCCTGCTACTGACGGTGGATCAGCTTCGCGCGGTGGCGGTGATCTGTGCCGCGACCTTGTTGAGCGCATCGAGCCTGGCTTCGGCCGTACCGGCGGCCCAGCCCGCGTCCAGCGCCGAGACGAACGAGCTGAACTGCTCCATCTCCTCGCCTGCTGCTTCGACCGTCAGCGGCTGATCGTCGTAGGCGTCGACGAAACGCTGCGCGGCGAAGGCGATGAGGAAGAGGGCGGCCGCGTTTTCCGGCTCGGCAGCGATGCGGCCGCGCGCGGCGCGTGCGCACGCTTCGTAAGCGCGCACGCTTCCGCCCTGTTCGTTCAACCCCTTCACAAGCGTATCAAACATGATGCGATTCCCTGGTTGCTAGCGCGGCAATTCCGATATGCCGCCATGGTTGGCCGACCACTGCACCGGCCCGTTCAGGAACTTCTCCACTTCGGCAATGGTGTCGTCGGAGAAGCGCTTCTGCTCCTTGCAGACCCGCAGGATGTCCCACCACGTCGCGAGATAGTGCAGGCGCATGCCGGCCGCCTCCAGCTTCTGAGGCGTGTCGGGGAAGATGTCGTAGTAGAAGACGGCGAAGGTGTCGGTGACGCGCGCCCCGGTCCTGGCGATCGCCTCGGCGAACTTGATCTTGCTGCCGCCGTCGGTCGTCAGATCCTCGACCAGAAGGACGCGCGCGCCTTCTGCCAGCGTACCCTCGATCTGCGCGTCACGGCCGAAGCCCTTGGGCTTCTTGCGCACATACTGCATCGGCAGGCCCATCCGGTCGGAGAGCCATGCCGCAAAAGGGATGCCTGCAGTCTCGCCGCCAGCAACCGCGTCGAACTGCTCGAAGCCGACATTGCGGAAGATGACCGAGGCGGCGAAATCCATGATCGCGGAGCGGATGCGCGGATAGGAAATCAGCTTGCGGCAGTCGATATAGACCGGGCTCGCGAGACCGGAGGTGAAGGTATAGGGCTGGTCGGCGCGGAAATGGACGGCGTTGATCTCCAGCAGCATCTTGGCCACCGTCTCTGAAATCACCGCACGATCTGGAAATGTGTTGGAGAACATGGCTTCACCCCAAAAGTTGACCGGGAACTCTCGCTATCAACTTCACTCCGCTCTAGCCAGCCTCGGAAGCCAGATTCCAGTGGATCGGGAACATCGGATCGAAGACGGTGACAGCGCCTTCGCCAGTGTCGATCCTGGCGGGGAATTTCTGCGGCTCTTCGTGCTTCTTCAGCGTTACGCGCACTTCGTTCGCCGGCAGGCTGTAGAAGGCCGGTCCATTAAGCGAAACGAAGGCCTCAAGCCGGTCGAGCGCGCCTTCCTCTTCGAACACATGTGCAAGGCATCCCATCGTGTTGATGGATGAGAAAATGCCGGCGCAACCGCACGCGCATTCCTTGAGCGGATCGATGTGGGGCGCGGAATCGGTGCCGAGAAAGAAGCGGCGGTCGCCGGAAGTGGCGGCCTTGCGCAATGCCTGACGGTGAAGCTCGCGCTTGGCGACGGGCAGGCAGTAGTAGTGAGGGCGGATGCCGCCGGCCAGGATCGCGTTGCGGTTGATGATGAGGTGATGGGTGGTGATGGTCGCGCCGAGATTTTCGGCCTGCGAGAGGGCGTAATCGACCCCGTCCTTCGTGGTCACGTGCTCCATGACCACGCGCAGGCCGGGAACGGCGCGGCGCATCGGGTCCAGGACGCGGTCTATGAAGACGGCTTCCCGGTCGAAGATGTCGATGGAGGCATCGGTGACCTCGCCGTGCACGCACAGCGGCACGCCGGCCTTGGCCATACGCTCCAGCACCGGGTAGACGTTCTCGATGTTGCGGACGCCGCTCTGCGAGTTGGTGGTGGCGCCGGCGGGGTAGAGCTTCACTGCCGTGATCTCGCCGGCCTCGAACGCGCCGACGAGATCGGCAGCGTCGGTTTCCTCGGTGAGGTAGAGCGTCATCAGCGGCTGGAAGTCGGACCCCGCGGGCAGGGCGGCCATGATGCGCTTGCGGTAGGCGGCGGCATCCGCCCGGGTGACCACGGGCGGAACCAGATTGGGCATGATGATGGCGCGGGCGAAATGATCGGCCGTATGGCGGGCGACCGCCTGCAGCATCGCGCCGTCACGCAGGTGGACATGCCAGTCGTCGGGCTTGCGGATGGTGAGGGTGGTCATCGGTGCCTCGCGAGAAATTCGTAGACGATGTCGGTGGCGTCCGCGAAGTCGGGCAGCTCCATCGCCTCGTGCGGGTTGTGCGATCCGTTGCGGTTGCGCACGAACACCATCGCCGAAGGGATGCCTGCCGCCGAAAACACGGCCGCGTCATGGCCACCGCCGCTTGGCATGACGAAGGGTTCCTGTCCAGTGCGCTCCATCGCCGCCTTGAGGCCCTCGACCAGATCGGAGTCGCACATTGCGGGCTCTACGCGCATCTCCTCGTCGAGCTCGAAGCGCACCTTGCGCTCCTTCTCCACCTGCCGCATCTCGGCCTTGAGCAGGCGGCGCATATCGTCCAACGTGCGTGCGCTCTGGCTGCGGATGTCGAGGCTGAAGCAGACTTCCTCGGGAATCTTGGACATGGCATGGATTTGCGGGTCGGTGCCGACCATGCCGCTGGTTAGCACCAGATCGTCGCCCATGTTGAGGATGGTGGACCAGCTTTCGTCCATGCGCACCAAAAGGTCCGCCATTGCCAGCACGGCGTCGCGCCGATACGCCTTGGGCACCGCGCCGGAATGGCCCGCCTCGCCGATGCAGCGCACCTTGCGATGACGGAAATTGCCGCGAATGCCGGAGACTACGGCGGCGGGAATGTCCTTGCCGACCAGCAGGGGGCCCTGCTCGATATGCAGTTCGAGATAGGCCTCGATGGCGGACACGTCGATGAGGGGCGTGCCGGCGCGTACCTTGTCCATCGGCAGGCCGATATCGGCCATGTGATCGTCGAGCGTGCGGCCGTCGCCCTTGTGTGACGCCTTGAGCTCCGATTCGCCGAGTGTGCCTGTGAGCGCCTTGGAGCCGATGTAGCAGGGGCCGAACCAGGCGCTTTCCTCGCCGCGCATGGCAAGCACGTGGACGGGCCGTGCGAAGCGCTCACCGCGCCGGTGCGCGCGCACGAGGCAGACGAGGCCTGCGACAACGCCCGCCAGCCCGTCGAAATTGCCGCCATACGGCACGCTGTCGACATGTGAACCGACGACGACGAAACGTTCGGCGCCGCGATCGGCGGGCAGGCTGAAATTGGCGTTCGCGCCCGCGTCGTACCAGACCTCGAGGCCGTGACCGCGGGCGAAATCCTCGAGGAAGCGCAGCGTCTCGGTCTCGACCTGCGAGAAAGCCGGACGGCTGACGCCCTGCGTGTCGGGGGTGAGGGCCGCGATTTCCTCGAACAGGTAGCGCGCCGTCTCGATGTCGAGCTCGCGGTCGTTGCTGTCGGCGGCGGCCAGCGCGCTCATGGGGCCGTTTCCATGAAGACGACGCCCTCATTCTGCTCGCCGTCGATGACGGTGCCGACGAGATCGCGGACAGAGGCGATGCCTTCGCTTTCAAGGCGGGCCTGAAGATCGGCGATGATGGACGGCATGATCGTGGGGTTGATGAAGGTGGCGGTGCCGACCTGCACGGCGCTGGCGCCCGCGATCAGGAACTCCAGCACGTCCTCGGCATTCGAGATGCCGCCGCAGCCGATGACGGGGATGTTCGCGGCCTTGGCGCATTGATACGCCATGCGCAGCGCGATCGGCTTCAGCGAAGGACCGGAAAGGCCGCCCATGAGGTTGCCGAGCTTCGGACGGCGCGTGCGCACGTCGATGGCCATGGCCAGCAGCGTGTTGGCGACCACGAGCGCATCGGCCCCGCCTTCTTCGGCGGCACGCGCGACTTCCGGCGTCTCGCCGGTGTTGGGCGTCAGCTTGGCCCACAGCGGCAGGTGCGTCGCCCTGCGCAGCTTGCACATCACGTCGTAGGTCGAGGACGGACGGATGGCGAAGGCCTTGCCGTCTTCCTCGATGTTGGGGCACGAGATGTTGACCTCAATGGCGTCGACGCCTTCGACGGTGACCTCAGAGCAGAGGGCCGCGAACTCGTCGGCGGTGTTGCCCGAAATGCTGACGACGAGGGGGGCCTTGTAGGCGCGGTAAAAAGGTATCGTCTTCTCGATGAAGGCGCCGACGCCCTTGCTGGGGATGCCGATCGAATTGAGCATCGAGCCGGAGACTTCGCAGACGCGCGGGGTCGGGTTGCCGTCGCGCCAGCCGCGCGTGATCGTCTTGGTGACGTGCGCGCCGAGGGTGTCGAGGTCGAATACGTCGGCCAGGTCTTCCGAAAACGTGCCCGAGGCAGGCATGATCGGGTTTTTCAGACGAAGGGAGCCGATGTCTACGGACAGGTCTACCACGGCATGGCCTCCTGCATGTCGAAGACCGGGCCTTCGCGGCAGACGCGCAGATTGACCTGCCTGCCGTCCTTGCGGAAAGGTCTGACACAGCAGTGGCACATGCCCAGCCCGCAGGCCATCTGCTGTTCCAGCGCGATCTCTCCGGGGATGTCGTGGCGCTCGCCCAGATTCTGAAGCAGGCGCAGCAAGCGGTTGGAACCACAGGTGTAGAAGGCGTCCACGCCCTTGTCTGCGATCAGTTCCTCGATGATGCGCTCGAGATTGTCGACGCCGGCGGTGTTTTCAGCATCGGTGACGGTGACTATGTCCGCGCCGAGATCGCGGAAGTAGTCGATGGACATCAAGACGTCCGGGCTGCGGGCGCTGCAGATCGCGGTGAGCTTTCGTCCGAGGCGCTTCGCTTCCAGCGCCAGCGGAGCGAGCGTGGCGAGGCCGACGCCGCGCGCGACGAGGACGAGGTGGTTCCAGTCGTCCTCTATGCTGAAGCCCTGACCCAAGGGTCCAAGCACGTTGAGCCTGTCATCGGGGCCTAGATGAAACAGCGCGCGGGTGCCTTCACCCGTGACCTTGTAGAGGAAATGCAGCTCTTCCCTCTCAGGGTAGAAACCGTAGATGCTCATCGGCCGGCGCAGATAGGGCCGCTCGCCGCCGACCACCGGGCAGAGCAGGTGAAAGAACTGGCCCGCGCGGCATTGTTGCAGCAGGGCGGCGGGTGCACGCAGCACCAGCCGCATGTACTCGCCATTCACCGGCTCGTTCGACAAAACCTCCAGATCGCGTTCGAAAACGGCGGGCGCGTTCGCCGGCGAGATCGCGGCGGCTGTTGTTGCATGAAGTGCCATGATCGTCACCGCTATCCGAGCAACAGATTGGGCAGGAAGGTGGAGACGGGCGGAACGTAGGTGATGACCATCAGGGTTGCGAGGTTGGCTACGATGAAGGGGCCGATCCCCGAGATGATGACCATCACCGGTTTCGACAGCGTCGAGGCGGCGACGAAGAGATCGAGGCCGAAGGGCGGCGTTATCATGCCGATGGTGATGTTGAGCGTGACGATGACGCCGAAGTGTACGGGGTCGATGCCCAGCGCCATGGCGACCGGGTAGAGCGGCGGAACGAGGATCAGCAGCGCCGAGTTGGGATCGACGAACATGCCGACGACGAGAAACACGACGTTGACGATGATGAGAAAGACGATCGGACCGGCGTTGACGGTGTCGATGAACGACAGGATGTGGCTCGGCACCTGCGCCAGCGTGACGAAGTATGAGAGCAGGCCACCCAGCGCCAGCAGGATGAAGATGATGGCGGTGGAGAGGGCCGCACGCTCGGTTATCTCGAAGAGCTTGCGCAGGTTGAGGCTGCGGAAGATGACCGTCTCGACGAAGATCGCATAGACGACGCTGACGGCGGCCGCTTCAGTAGGCGTGAAGTAGCCTGTATAGATGCCGCCGAGGATGATGACGGGCATGCCGAGCGCCCACGCGGCGCGCGATACCGCAGTCAACCTCTCGCGCCAGCTCGTGCGCTCGCCGCCTTCGATGCCGTTCCTGCGCGCCTCGATGGCGACAAGGATGGCAAAGGAGAGCGCCAGCACCAGCCCCGGCACGATGCCGGCGATGAACAGCTTGGCGACCGAGGTTCCCGTCATCCAGCCGTAGATGATGAGGGTAATGGAGGGTGGCAGCAGCAGGGACGTTTCGGCTGCGGAGGCGATGAGCCCGAGGCTGAACTTGTCGCTGAAACCCTTCGCGCGCAGGTCGGGATAGACCATGCGGCCCATGGCGGCCACAGTGGCCGGCGCGGAGCCGGAAACGGAACCGAATGCCAGTGAGCCGCCGATGGTGGTGTAACCCGGGCCGCCGCGGAAATGGCCGAGGAACGCGCTGGCCATACCGGTGAGGCGGGCGGATATCTGGCCGCCGCCCATCAGTTCGGCGGCGAGGATGAAGAAGGGGATCGCCAGCAGAGTAGAGTGGTTGATGCCACCCACGATCTTCTGCACGGCGACGGGATCCGGCAGGGTTCCGTAGAAGAACTCCTTGACCATCAGCGCGGGGACACCCAGCACCAGCAACATCTCGAAGCCCAGGACGAGAAGGGCTATGGCGGTGGCTACGACAACAGCGAGCAACATGCGCCTTACTCCTTGTCCTGCGCGGAATAGCGGTCGATCACCCCGAAAAAGCTGAGCCCGTAGCGCAGGGCCAGCAGGATGAAGCCGATGGTGGGCGCGAGATACATCCAGAAGATCGGCATATTCAGGGTCGGGCTGGTCTGGCCCATCGAGTGTACAAAGACGGTCATCTGATAGCCGAGCCAGGCGAGGTAGAGGCTGAAGATAACGCCGACTGCGTCGATGATCCTGCGCACGGGCAGGCGGGTTGCCGCGGCAATGCCGTCGCGCCATGTGTGGACGCCGACATGGCGACCCTTCTCAAGCGCCAGCCCCAGCGCGAGGAACACAAGGAACAGGCTCATCAAGCGGACGGCCTCCTCGATCCATGCGAGGTTGGTGGCCAGCGTGCCCCCGAACTGTCGGCCCACGACATTGAGGAAGTACAGCGCGACCATGATGAGGAAGATCGCGACGATGGCGATCCGCTCGGCGGTCCGCAAAATGGAAAGCGCCTTCATGGCCCGCTCCTCGGAAGGTGAACAGCGGCGTCCCGCATGCAGAACGCCGCAGTGGTTTTACTGGGCGAGGGCTTCGTATTCGCGCTCGTACACTTCGATCAGCGCCTTGCCCTCATCGCCGGTGCGGCTGAGGAACGCTTCACGCGTGGCGGGATACATCTTCTCGCGGAAGGCTTCCTTTTCCTCGGCGGTCATCTCGCGGATGTCGATGCCGGACGCGGTGATCTCTTCCAGAGCGGCCTTCACGGCCTCGTCCTTGTGGGCGATGAGTTCGGGGATGACTTCCTCGAACGCCTCGACGATCACCGTCTGGTGCTCTTCGGGGAGGCTGTTCCAGAAGGCGGGGTTGAACAGCACGACATCTTCCATCGCGCCGTGGTCGGAGATGACCAGGTGCTTCTGGACTTCGTAGTACTTCATGCGCTGGATGGTATCGAGCGGGTTCTCCTGTGCATCGACGACGCCGGTCTGGAGCGCGGTGTAGAGCTCGCCGAAGGGCAGTGCGATGGCGGATGCGCCCAGCGCGTTGAACTGCTCGATCAGGATGTTGGAATCCATCACGCGGAACTTCTGGCCGGCGAAATCATCGACGCTTGCAAGCGGCCTGCTCGACGTGAAGTGCTTCTTGCCGTTGGGCCACAGGGTGAGGCAGACGACGCCGCGCGTCGAGAAGGAATCGCACAGCGCATCGCCGAACGCGCCGCCGCGGATGGCCTGCGCTGCTTCCGCGTCTTCCGGCAGCAGGAAGGGAATGTCGAGGATGGAAACGAGCGGGTTGAAGCCGCCGAGGAAGGCCGCGGGCGCGACGGTGGCTTCGAGCGTGCCGAGCTGCACGCCTTCCGTCATCTCACGCTGCTGGCCGAGCTGGCCCTGCGGAAAAAGCTGGAACTCGACAGCGCCGTTGGTACGCTCTGCCACCAGGGCGGCGACCTTTTCCAGATGTATGTGGCGCGACTGCTGCGCGGACTCGAGATGACCGATCTTGGCGACGAAATCCGCCGACCATGCCGCGGAGGCGGCGGTCAGGCTGATGACGGTCGAAAGAGCGAGCGATCTGAAGTTGCGGACTACCCTGTTCATGTTCCACCTCTTGTTGTTGGGGCTACGAAGGAGGTGACGGTATGGAGGGCTCAGGCGCCTGTCAATCGCAATTCTCAAAAATGAGACGAAAATGAGATTAGTCCAATAATTGATCCGACAGCACGGATGTGAGAGGATTCGTTGACAATGATGCGTGGCTGAACCGATAACGAATGACAGCCTGAACCGGTCGTGGGAGAGAATGTGAGCGATTCTGACGATGCCGCGATAAGGTTCAGCGACATAGGGGCGCGCCTGCGCGCCTATCGAATGGGCAAGGGCCTTACGCCCGACGCGCTGGCGGAAAATCTGGGCATCTCGCGCGCCGCGCTCTATCGCGCCGAAAAGGGCGAAATCCGCAAGATCGACACGCTGACCAACATCGCCAGCGAACTGGGCGTATCGCTGCCCAGCCTGATGGGCGTGGGCGTCGAGTATGTCAGCACGGCTACGGCCTTCTTCGAGCGCATGCGCCAGCTTGAGGAAGAGTGCCAGCAGATCATCGGTCTGTTCAGCCCGGTCTCCTACCTGCTGACGTCAGACGAGTACGATGCCGTGCTGGGCGAGGTGCTGAAGGAATCGATACCCGATGGGGTCGATCCCAACGGCACATCGGCGCGCGCAGTGGATGGGCTGGTCGAAATCCTGCGGGCCAGAAAGAACGCCTTCAGGCTGCGCAGGCCGCTGATCGTGAGCCTGATATCGTCAGCCGATCTGGAACGGTTTCTGGTGCACGGGTTGATCGGCCGGCAGGATTTGCCGCCGGCAACGATCGAAAAGCGCAGGCTGGCCGCCCGCCACGAGGCCGAATACATCCTCTCGATGCTGACGGAACAGCCGATCGGCATCCAGATCGGCATCATCCGCGAGCCGGTGCCTGCCACGAGCTTCCAGATATTCCGGCAGGCCGACCGCTCGGTGCTGGCGATCAGCCCCTTCCGGCTGGGCGAGCAGCCCAATGTGAGACTGGGCGTGGCGCTCATTACATCTGCGCCCGAAGCGATGTCGCTGCACGAGGAGATCGCCGCGCGGCTGTGGGGCGATGCGCTCAAGGGCGCCGATGCCGCGTCCTACCTGCGGACGATGATCGACAAATATGCGATCCGCTGAGGCCTGACGCCGTACACGCCGCGTGACAAGGACGGCGGGGTAGGGCTAAGCATCTTCATGGCCTTCACGCTTCGCCAGTTGCTGTATTTCGTCGCCGTGGCCGAGCAGGGAACGGTCAGCCGCGCGGCGCAGAACCTGTCAATCTCGCAGTCTTCGGTGACGGAAGCGATCAAGGAGTTGGAAAGCGACCTCGGGGTGGAGCTGTTCGAGCGCCATTCGCGCGGGCTGTCGATCACCCACAAGGGCCATCAGTTCCTGCGGCACGCGACCAAGATACTGGCCGACGTCTCGGATGCACGGCGCACCTTTACCGAAGAGGCCGCGGCGGCGGGCGGGGCGCTTCATCTCGGCGTGACATCGCTGGTGGCGGGCTATGTGCTTTCCGACCTTCTGGCGCGCTACAGGCGCGCGTGGCCATCGGTGGACGTGACCGCGATCGAGGACAATGGCGACTATCTCGAGCATCTGCTGGTCGGCGGCGAGCTCGACGTGGCGGTGATGGTGATATCCAACCTGCGCGACCGCATGGCGCTGCAGGCCGAAATCCTCGAAGTCTCCCCCTACCGCCTGTGGCTGCCGCTGGGCCATCCGCTGGCGGGTGCGGACATCATCTCGATCGAGGACGTGGCGCGCGAACCGCTTATCATGCTCACCATCGACGAGATCGAAGAGAACACCGGCAAGCTTCTGACGGCGCTGGGCGCGCGCCCGCACGTGGCGTTTCGCACCCGCTCGGTCGAGGCGGTACGCAGCCTCGTGGCAACGGGCGCGGGGGTGGCACTTCTGCCCGACCTCGTCTACCGGCCCTGGTCGCTGGAAGGCGACCGGATCGAATCTCGCGACGTGGCTGGTTCGCTTCCGGCGGTTCAGGTCGGCATGGTGTGGCGGCGCGGATCGGCGCTGCAGCAGGCCGCCCGAGACTTCATCGGCGTCGCCCAGGGACAGCGCACGACACGCCAGCGGTTATGATCCCGATGTATCGGATTTTCCGATATCGCCTTTCTGTTAAATGAATTTGCGAACGCGAAAAATTCGGATCACGTTTCGTTACAGGGGCTGAACCGCCGATGGAGAGCGGTCCCTTCAATGGGAGACGTTGTGATGAAATCATTCCTGAAATCGTGCACCGCGCTGACCGTGGCGGCCGCCTTCACGGGGCAGGCGTTGGCACAGGAAATGAAGACCGAACTCGGCGCGGCCGAGGGCCAGGTGAACATCGTTGCATGGCCCGGCTATATCGAACGGGGCGAGACCGATCCGAAATTCGACTGGGTGACCAAGTTCGAGGAGCAGAGCGGCTGCAAGGTCAACGTCAAGACCGCCAACACGTCCGACGAGATGGTGGCGCTGATGAACGAAGGCGGGTTCGACCTCGTGACGGCTTCGGGTGACGCCTCGCTGCGCCTCGTCGCGGGCAAACGCGTCCAGCCGATCAATCCCGAACTGATCCCGTCGTGGAAGGATATCGACCCCCGGCTGGAGAGCGCGCCTTGGCACACGGTCGACGGCGTGCATTACGGCACGCCCTACATGTGGGGGCCCAACGTGCTGATGTACAATACGGAGGTCTTCAAGGAGGCGCCGACTTCGTGGAACGTCGTGTTCGAGGAGATGGACCTGCCGGACGGCAAGCCCAACAAGGGCCGCATCCAGGCCTATGACGGGCCGATCCACATCGCCGACGCGGCGCTCTACCTGATGACCCACAAGCCGGACCTGGGCATCAAGACGCCGTACGAGCTCAACGAGGATCAGTACAAGGCGGCGCTCGACCTGCTGCGCGTGCAGCGCACGCTGGCCGGCCGCTACTGGCACGACGCGTTCATCCAGATCGACGACTTCAAGAACGAGGGCGTGGTGGCGTCGGGCTCCTGGCCTTTCCAGGTAAACCTCCTGCAGGCGGACGGCGCGCCGGTGGCGTCGGTGATCCCGCAGGAAGGCGTGACGGGTTGGGCCGACACGACCATGATGCACGCCGATTCCGCCAATCCCAACTGCGCCTATATGTGGATGGAGCACACGCTGTCGTCCAACCTGCCGTCGGACCTGTCGGTGTGGTTCGGTGCCAACCCGCCGGTTCTGGCCGCCTGCACGGACGGGCGGGGCATGCAGACGGCGGAAGGCTGCACAAAGAACGGCCTCGACGATTTCGAGAAGGTCCGGTTCTGGACGACGCCCGTCACCAACTGCGCAAGCCAGGGCGAATGCGTGCCCTACTATCGATGGGTGTCGGACTATATCGGCGTGATCGGCGGGCGCTGAGCGAGCGCCTGATCCGGGTCCGTATTTCTTCGCGACACGCCTATCCTCTCCCCCGCAGCAGGGGAGAGGATGCCCGCGGGCGGGCGAGGATGAGCGCGCCCGCTTCATTCGGAAAAACATGACGCACCACATGACAGCCGTTTCTTTCCAGAAAGTCTCGCGCCATTTCGGTGCGGTTCGCGCGGTCGACGAGGTCGATCTCGAAATCCGCCCCGGTGAGTTCTTCGCCATGCTGGGGCCGTCCGGTTCGGGCAAGACCACCTGCCTGAGGCTGATCGCGGGCTTCGACCAGCCGACGGCGGGCCACATCGAAATCTTCGGCGAGACGGCGGAGGGCGTGCCGCCCTACCGGCGCAACGTGAACACCGTGTTTCAGGACTACGCGCTGTTTCCGCATCTGAATGTGGCGGACAATGTCGCCTACGGGCTGATGGTGCGCGGCGTGCCGAGGGCCGAACGGATGCGCGAGGCCGCGTCTGCGCTGGAACTGGTGAAACTGCCGGGCTACGGCGCGCGCAAGCCGAGCCAGCTTTCGGGCGGACAGCGCCAGCGCGTCGCGCTGGCACGCGCGCTGGTCAACCGGCCGAAGGTGCTGCTGCTCGACGAGCCGCTGGGGGCGCTCGATCTGAAACTGCGCGAGCAGATGCAGGAAGAGCTGAAATCGCTGCAAAAGGCGCTGGGCGTCACCTTCGTCTTCGTCACCCACGACCAGGGCGAGGCGCTGTCGATGGCCGACCGGATCGCCGTCTTCAGCGAGGGCAGGGTGATGCAGGTCGGCACGCCCGAGGAAATCTACAAGCGGCCGCGCTCGCGCTTCGTGGCCGATTTCGTCGGCTCCTCCAACGTGCTGCCCCCGGATTTCGTGGCGCGGCACGGCGGGGCCGTGGGGTGGGCCAGCCTGCGGCCCGAAGCGGTGCGGTTGAGCGAGCATGAGGGCATCGGCGCCACCATCGTATCGCGCAGCTTCCTCGGCGCCTCGACCCGCCTTTCGCTGATGGTGGGCGGCCAGCGGCTTCACGCGACGGTGCCTGCCGGCACATCGCTTCCCGACGACGGCAGCCCGGTGCGGCTCGCCTTCGACCGGGCCGATCTTCACCTGCTGGACGATCAGCCATGACGATGGCCGCGACCACCGTTACGATGCGGCCCTCTCGCGGCGGCGTGTTCGGCCACCTTTCGGACGTGCTGTGGCGCAACCCGCGCCTGACGCTTTTCCTGATGCTCACGCCTCCGCTTCTATGGCTAGGCATCATCTATCTGGGCTCGCTGTTCGCGCTGCTGCTCCAGAGCTTCTTTTCGATCGACGAGTATTCCGGCCTCATCAACCGCGAGTTCACGCTCAAGACCTACGCCGAACTGCTGCATCCCTCCAACCTCGACATTATCCTGCGCACGCTGGTGATGTCGGCGACGGTGACGGTGGGGGCGGCCGTCGTCGCATTTCCGATCGCCTACTACGCAGCGCGCTACGCGCGCGGCAAATGGAAGGCGTTGTTCTATCTCGGCATCATGCTGCCCCTATGGTCGAGCTATCTCGTCAAGGTCTATGCCTGGAAGCTGATCCTCGCGCGCGAGGGCATCCTCAACTGGCTGTTCGCCAAGGCGCATCTGACGTGGCTCCTTGATGCGTGGCTCGCGCTGCCGATCGTTGGCGGCAACTCGCTTTCCGTCAGCCATACAGGCACGTTTCTCGTCTTCCTCTATGTGTGGCTGCCTTACATGATCCTGCCGATACAGGCCGCGCTGGAGCGCGTACCGGCCAATCTGGTCGAGGCGTCGGCCGATCTTGGCGCATCGCCGCGCCAGACCTTTACGAAGGTGTTGCTGCCGCTGGCTCTGCCGGGCGTGATCGCCGGCTCGATCTTCACCTTCTCGCTCACAATGGGCGATTACATCATCCCGCAGATCGTCGGCACGTCCCGCCGCTTCATCGGGCAAGCGGTCTACGCGCATCAGGGAACGGCCGGCAACATCCCGCTGGCGGCCGCCTTCACCGTGGTGCCCATCGTCGTCATGGGCTTCTACCTGTGGTTCGCCAAGCGCAGGGGAGCGTTCGATGCGGTCTGATCGCAACCAGAGCGCCCCGGTGGGGCTGAAGATCGCAGCAGCGGCGGGGCTCCTGTTCCTGCACCTGCCGATCCTGCTGATTTTCGTCTACGCGTTCACCACGGAGGAGCGCACCTATCAGTGGCCGCCGCCCGGCTTTACACTCAAATGGTTCGCGGTGACGTGGAACCGGCCCGACGTGTGGGAAGCGCTTATCCTGTCAGTCAAGGTCGCCTCGATCTCGACCGTGATCGCGCTGGTGCTGGGAACGCTTTGCGCGGCGGCGGTCTCGGGCTCGCGCTTCTTCGGCCGCGAGGCGATATCGCTGCTGGTGATACTGCCCATCGCGCTGCCCGGCATCATCACCGGCATCGCGCTGCGCTCCGCCTTCAGCCTTGCCGAAATCCCGTTCTCGTTCTGGACGATCATATTGGGGCACGCGACGTTCTGCGTGGTGATCGTCTACAACAACGCCATCGCTCGCTTCAGGCGCACGTCCGGTTCGTTGATGGAGGCGTCGATGGACCTTGGCGCCGACGGGTTCCAGACCTTCCGCTATGTGATACTGCCCAATATCGGCACGGCTCTTCTGGCCGGGGGGATGCTCGCCTTCGCGCTGTCGTTCGACGAGGTCATCGTCACGACGTTTACCGCGGGCCAGCAGCAGACGCTGCCGATCTGGATGCTGGAGGAACTCGTTCGCCCGCGCCAACGGCCGGTCACCAACGTCGTCGCGATGGTGGTGGTGATCGTGACCTTCCTGCCCATCCTCGTGGCCTACTACCTCACCCGTGACGGCGATCAGGTCGCCGGTGGCGGCAAATGAATCTTCAGGAGGAAACCATGCATACCGACATGCTGATCGGCTCGAAATTCGACAGGGGAACGGAAGCCGAAGAGGCGATCCTCAATCCGAGGACGGGTAAAAAAATCCTCGACCTGCCCGAGGCCTCCCATGGCCAGATCGAGGCGGCCGTGAATGCGGCGAGCACCGCCTTCGGTTCGTGGTCGAGAACGACGCCCGGCGAGCGTTCCGGCTACCTGCTGAAGATCGCCGAGCGCATCGAGGCCGAAGCGGAAGAATTCGCCCGGCTGGAGGCTCTGAACTGCGGCAAGCCGATCAACGCCGTGTTGAACGACGAAATCCCCGCCATCGTCGATTGCTACCGATTCTTCGCCGGTGCGGTGCGCACCATGCCGGGCGCCATCGCCGGCGAATATCTGGCGGGCCACACGTCGATGATCCGCCGCGACCCCATCGGCGTGGTGGCCTCGATCGCGCCCTGGAACTATCCGCTGATGATGATGGCGTGGAAGCTCGCGCCGGCCATCGCCGGCGGCAATACGGTCGTGTTCAAGCCCTCCGAACAGACGCCGTTGACCGCGCTGAAGCTGGCGCGCATTCTTGCCGACGTGCTGCCTGAAGGTGTGGTGAACGTCGTGCTCGGTCGTGGCGAGACGGTGGGCAATGCGCTCATCAACCATCCCGCCGTCAACATGATCTCGATCACAGGCGACGTGGCGACCGGCAAGAAGGTGTTGCAGGCGGCCGCCAAGTCGGTGAAGCGCACGCATCTCGAACTTGGCGGCAAGGCTCCCGTTGTGGTTTTCGACGACGCCGACCTGGACGCCGTGGTCAACGGGCTTCGCGCTTTCGGCTACTACAACGCAGGACAGGATTGCACTGCTGCGTGCCGCATCTATGCCGGGCCCAAAATCTACGAGAAGCTGGTGGCCGACCTGACCTCGGCCGTCTCGACCATCAAATATGCGCAGGCCGACGACACCGAGAACGAGATCGGCCCGCTGATCTCGCGCCGTCAGCAGGAACGTGTCGCAAGTTTCGTGGAACGCGCGGCCGAGCAGAAGCACATCGAGATTACCACCGGCGGCAAGCCGGGGGAGGGCGGCGGTTTCTACTATCAGCCAACGGTCGTGGCCGGGGCCTTGCAGGAAGACGAGATCGTACGGCGCGAAGTGTTCGGCCCGGTCGTCTCCGTCACGCGATTCTCCGATGTCGACGAAGCCGTCAGCTGGGCCAACGACAGCGACTACGGCCTCGCCTCTTCAGTGTGGACCAAAGACGTCGGCCGGGCGATGGCGACGGCAGCGCGGCTTCAATATGGCTGCACGTGGATCAATACCCATTTCATGCTGGTCAACGAGATGCCGCATGGCGGGCTCAAGCAGTCGGGCTATGGCAAGGACATGTCGCTCTACGCGCTGGAGGATTACACGGCCGTACGCCATGTGATGATCGCGCACGGATAGGCAATGGGCCGCTTTGCTTTCGGTGAGGCATCGGGCAAAGTCCCCCGGCTTGCCGGGAGGAATCGAGAACTTTGCCGATGCCGGAGGAAATCGAGGAATTCGACCACATCGTGATCGGTGCGGGGTCGGCCGGCTGCGTGCTGGCCAACCGTCTCTCCGCCGATCCTCGGGTGCGGGTTCTGTTGATCGAAGCGGGCGGATCGGACCGCTATCACTGGATCCACATTCCCGTCGGCTACCTCTATTGCATCGGAAATCCGCGCACCGACTGGATGTACCGCACGATCGAGGAAAAGGGTCTGGGCGGCCGCTCCATCGCCTATCCCCGCGGCAAGGTGATGGGCGGGTGCTCATCCATCAACGGCATGATCTACATGCGAGGCCAGGCGGCAGACTATGACGGCTGGGCGCAGATGGGTGCGACCGGCTGGAGCTGGGACGAGGTGCTGCCCGTCTTCATGCGCTCCGAACGCTACCACACCGAGGCCGACGCCCACGGGCGCGACGGCGAGATGCTGGTGGAGCGCCAGCGCCTGCACTGGCCCATCCTCGACGCGGTGCGCGAGGCGGCCGAAGAGATAGGCATTCCCAAGACGGACGACTTCAACCGGGGCGACAATGAGGGTTCAGGCTATTTCGAGGTGACGCAGAAGGGCGGCCTGCGCTGGAGCGCCGCGCGCGCGTTCCTGCCCGCTGCGGTAAGACGACGGCCCAACCTGCGCATCCTGACCCACGCGCAGGTGACGCGACTGGCTATCGACGGTGCGCGGGTCGGCCAGGTCGAGATCGAGCAGCAAGGGCGGCGGATACTCGCCAGCGCGCTAGGCGAGGTCGTGCTGGCAGCCGGCGCGATCGGCACACCGCAGATCATGATGCTGTCTGGCCTCGGGCCGGGGCAGCATCTGCGCGACATGGGCATCAAGGTCGAACGCGACCTGCCGGGCGTCGGCGGCAATTTGCAGGACCATCTCCAGATACGCACGTCGTTTCGCATCACCGGCGCGCGCACGCTCAACGACATGCAGGCCAGCATGTTGGGCAAGCTGCGGATCGGGGCGGAGTATGCCCTGCGCCGCTCGGGGCCGATGGCCATGGCGCCCAGCCAACTCGGCATCTTCACGCGGTCTCATTCGCGCTACGAGACGCCCAATATCGAGTTCCACGTCCAGCCGCTTTCGCTGGACGCTTTCGGGCAGCCGCTGCATGCCTATCCGGCCGTTACCGTGTCGGTGTGCAATCTGCGGCCCAACAGCCGAGGGACGATAAGGCTCGCCTCGCGCAACCATCGCGATGCGCCGCTGATCGCGCCAAACTACCTTTCGGACACGGAGGACCGCGACGTGGCTGTGGCATCCATAAGGCTGGCGCGCAGGCTGATGGCGAGCCGGCGCATGGCGGGCTACGGGCCGAGCGAGGTTGCGCCCGGCACGCATATCGACAGCGATCAGGAGTTGGAGAACGCGGCAGGGCGCATCGCCACGACGATCTTCCATCCCGTGGGGACCGCGCGGATGGGGCGTGCCGACGACCGCGCCGCCGTCGTCGATGCGCGGCTGAAGGTGCGCGGCTTCGACAACCTCACGATTGCAGACGCGTCGGTGATGCCGAAGATCGTTTCGGGAAATACCCACGCGCCGGTGGTGATGATCGCGGAGCGCGCCGTGGGGTTCATACGCTCCTGATCGTCAGACGTTCGCCCAGCCGTCCTGTTCGCCGGCGCGGAAGACGGCGTCGATTGCGCGCTGGTTCAGCACCGAATCCTCGAGCGTGAAGACGCGGTCGTCGCCCCCGCGCGCAGCCCGCACGAAGGCCTCGGCTTCGAGCCTGTATTGCTGGGTGCCGGGAAAGCGGAACGACGTCACCTCGCTGTGGGCTGCATTGTGCAGGTCGATGCGGTGATCGTCGTAGAGGCCTGCATTGAACGGTGCGCGCACCTCGATGAAGCCCTTGTCGCCGTGAAAGACCATCGACTGGCGGTTGGCCAGTTGGGTGGAGACGTAGAAAGTGAGGTCGAACGCACCGAAATCGGCATGGATGGTGGAGTATGTGTCCGTGCCGAAAGTCGGGTCACGCTGCACGTTCGCCTGGATGCGCTGCGGCTCCATACCGCTAACGAAGCGCGTGGCCACGGTGGGATAGACGCCGATGTCGGGCAGGGCACCGCCGCCGAGCTCGGGGATGTTGCGCATGTTGGCCGGATCGACATTGTAATAGGAAAACGCGCCCTGCACGTGGCGCAGCGTGCCGATCGCGCCCGCCTGGACAAGCTCGCGCACCTTGATCCACTGCGGATGATAGACGACCATGAACGCTTCGCAGACCAGCACGCCATTGCGGTCGCGCGCTGCAATCACGGGGTGGATATCCTCGGCCTTCAGCGCCAGCGGCTTTTCCACCAAAACGTGCTTGCCGGCGTCGGCGGCAGCGATCGCCCATTCCACGTGCTGCGAGGTGGGCAGCGGGATGTAGACGCCGTCGATGGCGTCGCTCGCGAGCATCGCTTCGTACGATCCGAAAGCCAGCGGTGCGCCGCAGCGCTCGGCCAGATCGCGCGCCCTGGCCTCGTCGCGGCTTGCGATCGCGTGAACCAGGCCGTTGTCGGACTGCTGGATCGCGGGGATCATCTGCTCGCGTGCGATCTTGGCGGTAGAGAGGATTCCCCAACGAAACATGCTCTGCTTCTCCTACAAAATTCCCGTGGTAACCGGGTCAGTGGCCTATCGAAGCGACCATAGCTTGCGCGGCAGGGAAAAGTGAAGCTGGGACGCCAATGCTGCGATCTGAGCGGGCCACGTGTCGAGCGTAGGCATGACGAAACCACGACATGTCACCGCGCTTGCCAAGGCCGTGTGGTTGTCGTGTGGTTGCTAAAATCGGCTTGGACCGGTCTTTGCTCATCGAATGGCGTGAAATTTTCAGATAGGTCTAAGTCAGTGCCGCTCGAAGTCCAAGCTATGCCAGCGCAATCTGAATCTTGACCTCGCCTTTTGGCGCTTGGCTGGCCAGTTCGAAGGCCTCTACGCTCTGCGCGAACGGGAAGGTGCGGGTTATCAATGGCTTGACGTCGATCGTGCCCGAACTCATCAGCCGCAGGCACGCCGGGAAGACGTGGGCGTAGCGGAAGACGTGTTCGATGCGCGCTTCGCGCATCTGGGCGAGAGCCACGTCGTAGCGGATCGGCGCGCCGGGGATGCCGACCATGACGATAGTGCCGCCCGGGCATACCAGCGAGAAGACTCCCTCGGCCGCACGGTCGTTGCCTGAGCATTCGTAGACCACATCCGCGCCCCATCCGCCGGTCTCTGCCGCGATTGCCGTCGGTAAATCGATGGAGCGGACATTGACCGTTGCAATGGGGCCGAGACGCACTGCGAGGGCGAGCTTGGCGTCATCGACATCCGCGACGATCACCTTGCCTGCGCCGACCGCAATCGCGGCAAGGGCGGTGACCAGACCGATCGGCCCGGCGCCGATGATGACGGCGACGTGGCCGGCGGCGGCTCTGGCCTTGTTGACCGCATGGACGCCGACCGCCAGCGGTTCGACCATCGAGGCCTCGGCAAAGCTGACATTGTCGGGCACTTTGAAGGTGAAGGCTGCGGGATGCACCACGGTGCGGCGCAGCACGCCGTGCACCGGGGGCGTCGCCCAGAAGCGCACTGCCGGATCGAGATTGTACAGTCCGAGACGGGTGGCGTGCGAATCGGCACGCGGTATGCCGGGTTCCATGCAGACGCGGTCGCCGACGGCGAGGTCATCGACTTCACTGCCCGTTTCAATGACGACGCCGGACGCCTCGTGACCAAGGATCATCGGTTGCCTCACCACGAACTGGCCGATGGCGCCATGGGTGAAGTAGTGAACATCCGAGCCACAGATGCCCACGGTATGGATCGCCACGCGAACGTCGCGCGGGCCGAGCGGCTCGGTCACGTCTAAATCGCGCAGCGAGAGCCGGCCCTTCTCCTCAAGTACAAGCGCACGGCGGTCGAGCATGAGATCCTTGGCTGCGGCGTTCAAGGGTGCGGCTCCCGTTTGGCGGCCGGCCCAGCATATCCATTCCGGTCGCCGCTGGGGAGTGCCACAACGTTCACCGCGGCAGCCTGTAGGCGATTATGGCATCGCCCGCCTTGGTGCCGAGCGAGCCGTGCCCTCCGGCAACGACCACGACGTACTGCGCACCGTCTTCTCCAAGATAGCTCATCGGCGTGGCCTGCCCGCCTGCCGGCAGGCGCGATTCCCAGAGCGTCGTGCCGCTGGTGAGATCATAGGCGCGGACGAAATAGTCGATGGTGCCGGACAGGAAGGCGACGCCACCTGCCGTCACAAGCGGACCGCCCAGATTGGGCACGCCCATGGTGAACGGCAGCGGCACGGGGGCGCGATCGCGCACGGTGCCGTTCTTGTGCTGCCATGCGACTTCGCCGGTGCGCAGGTCGGCTCCCGCGACGTAGCCCCATGGCGGAGCGTTGCACGGCATGCCAAGCGGCGATGTGAACGGTCCCATCTCGACCGCGTAGGGCGCGCCGAAATTTTCATTGAGGCCGATGGTGTCGGGCTCCGAGACAAGGTGGGTCTCGTCATCCTCACGCGGCACCATGGTGACGGTGAAGGCCATGTAGGTGGGCGTGGCGAAGACGGCCTGCCGGACCGGATCGACTGCGACACCGCCCCAGTTGAACACGCCGAAATTGCCGGGATGGATGAGCGTGCCTTCGACGGAAGGCGGCGTGTAGATGCCTTCATGTCGATAGGAGTGGAACGCGACGCGGCACCAGAGCTGGTCGAATAGGGTTGCGCCCCACATGTCGGCTGGCCGCAGCCGGGGCGGTCGGAAGCTGAGGGCCGAGCGCGGCTGCGTTTCCGCCGTCCAGTCGCCCGGCACGGCGCCCTGCGGGGCGGGCACCTCGGCGACAGGCAGGACGGGCTCGCCGGTGCGACGATCCAGAACGAAGATGTCGCCCTGTTTGGTAGGCGCGACGAGAGCCGGAACACTGCCTTCCGGCATGTCGAGATCGATCAGGCTAGGCTGGGCAGGGACATCATAGTCCCACAGATCGTGATTGACCGTGCGAAACACCCAGGCGAGTTCGCCCGTCGCGATATCGAGCGCGATGACGGAAGCCGAGAACCGCTCGACGTTTTCGTCACGGTCGCCGCCGTACTGGTCGGGCGGCTGGTTGCCGATGGGCGCGTAGACGAGGCCGAGTTCCGGATCGGCCGACAGGATCGACCAGGCATTGGGCGAGTTGGGCGTGTAGGTTTCGTCCGGCCCGATCGGCTCGGTGCGGTCGGGATTGCCGGTGTCGAAGTTCCACAGGAGGTTGCCGGTGTTGACATCATATCCACGGATGACGCCGGACGGGTCCTGCGTCGAGACATTGTCGTTCACAGCGCCGCCCACGACGATGACGTCGTTGGCAATCACCACAGGGGATGTGGAATAGTAGAAACCTTCCTGCACGTTGGGCATGTTGCGCCACAGGCTGATCGCCCCGTTGTCAGCGAAGTCGGTGCAAATCTGGCCGCTTTCGGCATCGAGCGCGATGAGGCGTGCATCGGCGGTGGGGATGAATATGCGACGCGCGCAAGTGTCGCCTGCCTGCGCGTTCGGGTTTTCATGGAATGAGACCCCGCGGCACGTCTGGTGCTGCCTGCTCTGGCTCAGCGGTATTTCGGGGTCGAAGACCCAGCGTTCCTCCCCGGTGGTAGCGTCGAGCGCGATGACCCAGTGATGCGGGGTGCACAGGTAGAGCGTGTCATCGATCTTCAGCGGCGTGACCTGATAGGTCGTCTCTTCAGGATCGCCCTCGCGGCGCATGTCGCCCGTGTTGTACTGCCAGGCGACTTCGAGGTTGGCGACGTTCTGCGGGGTGATCTGGTCGAGAGGTGAATAGCGCTGGCCGGCCAGCGAATTGCCGTAATGATGCCACTCGCCCTCCGGCACTCCGAAGTCAGGGGCTGCCACCTCGGCGACATCGGCGTTGAGGCTTCCGTTTCGATAATGCGGGTCGTTGAAAACGGCGTAGAGCGCCACGCCACCAGCCAGCACTAGCGTCAGCGCGAGAGGGCCGGCCGTAGCAAGCCATCGAGGCCTTATGCCGCCTCGGTCCAGCGTCAGCGCGACCCAGGGAACGAGCAGCCATGCACCGGCGGCGACGATGATCCAGCCGCGAGGGGCGAGTTGCCACCAGTCAAACCCGACTTCCCACCACGCCCATCCCATCGCAGCCACAACGAGAACGGCATAGGCCCAGAGTGCTGCAGGGTTTCGCAAGAGCAGGAGGGCTGCGACAAGCCCGTAGGCGAGCCCGATCAGCGCATAGGCCCATGTGTCGCCCTCCACGATCAGCCAGACGCCGCCGAAGACCAACACTGTTGCGAAAAGCAGAAACACTGCAGCCGTGATGACGCGAGCCATGACCCCTCCGGAATGTTGCATCGAGGGCGCAACGGGAGAGCGGCGCGAAGGTTCCTGTATGCGCGGCTCGCTTCGGAACGATCAGTTGCGCGGCACGTTGCTGCTGTTTCAACGGACGACTACAGATGGCGCCCCGCAGTTTCTGGAAAGGCTATCTTCGGCTTTCGCTTGTCACCTGCCGGGTGGCGATGATGCCGGCCACTTCCACACGCAAGAAGGTGCGGTTTCACACGATCAATCGTGCGACCGGAAACCGTATCGAAAGCCGCTACGTCGACGAGACGACCGGAAAGCCGGTGCGTGAACAGGACCAGCGAAAAGGCTACCCGATCGCCGAAGACAGGCTGATCGTGCTGGAAGACGAGGAACTGGACGCGGTGGCGCTGGAAAGCACCCGTACGATCGACATCGACATGTTCGTGCCGCGCGACGACATCGCGTGGATATGGCTCGACAAGCCTCACTACCTGACGCCCGACGACAAGATCGCGGAGGAAGCGTTTTCGGTAATCCGCGATGCGATGGCTGCGACCGGCACGGTTGGGATCGCGCGGCTCGTGCTCTACCGTCGTGAGCGGGCAGTGATGCTGGAGCCGCGTGGCAACGGTATAGTCGTCTGGACGCTGCGCTACGGCGACGAAGTGCGGGAAGCGGAGGACTATTTCGGTGGCATCGACGATGCCAGGCCGGACAGCAAGGCGCTGTCGCTCGTCGGCAAGCTCATCGATGAGCGCACGACCGACTGGAAACCTTCCATGGTGGAAGATCCGGTGCAGAAGCGGCTCAAGGCGATCATCGCCGCCAAGAAGCGCAAGCAGAAGCCCGCGCAGTCGCGCGCCAAGGCGAAGGACGAGGGGCCGAGCGACACGCCGGACAATGTGGTTTCGATCATGGATGCGCTGCGCAAGAGCGTCGAGGCTGAAAAGAAGGGCGGCAAGTCGCGATAGCGAGGCCTAGCGCTTCTTGCGGCCGTTGTTCGCCGTCGCGACTTTCAGCGGTGCCTCGGCCTTGCGAAAATCTCCCCACGGATCGGCCTTGAGATTGTCGAGCCGAGTCATCGCGTTTGCGACCGTGAAATGGCTGGACTCGATCGACGGGTCGAGCTCATCCCACGCAAGCGGCATGGCTACCGTCGCGCCCTTGCGAGCGCGGGTGGAGTAGGGGGCAATCGCAGTGTTGTTGCGCCCGTTGCGCAGGTAGTCGACGTATATCCGGCCTTTGCGCTCGGCCTTCGTCGCCTTGGCGATGAAGAGACCAGGGTCATCGCCCTCCATCGCATCGGCAATGGCGCGCGCGAATGCCTTCACCTCATCCCAGCCAGCTTTGGGCTTGAGTGGGGCCACGACGTGCAGGCCTTTGCCGCCCGTCGTCTTGACGAAAGGTTCGAGACCCGCGTCGGCGAGGCGCCGGCGAACCTCGCGCGCGGCCTCCAGCATCGTTGCCCACTTCACGCCATCGCCCGGGTCGAGGTCGATCACGACCTGATCGGGCTTCTCCAGATCATCGAGCGATGCCTGCCACGGGTGGATTTCGAGCGCCGCGCCCTGCACCAGCCCGATCAAGCCGTCGAGCGTGTCGATGGCTATCAGGGTGTTATCGTCCTCGTCCTGCGGATCGACGACCGTCAAAATTTCGTCGCTCATCCCCTTCCACCCATGTTTCTGGAAGAAGCATTGCTGCGCGGTCCCGCCCGGGCAGCGCATCAACGCGAGCGGGCGAGACACGACATGTGGCGCCATTAAGCGCCAGACTTGCGTGTAGTAGTTGGCGAGGCCTTCCTTGGTGACCCCGGCATCCTTCCAGTAGACGCGGTCCGGGTGCGTCAGCTTGACCTTGCTCGCAGTCGTGCCCGCCATGGATTTCGGGGCCTTTGCAGCTTCGCCCGCGTCGCCTTCGCGCACCACCTCCCTGGCGGGCTTATCTTCTCGAAGGCCACGGAATGCAGCATGGCGCAACAGCCCCTCACCGGTCCAGGCGCGAAACTCGACCTCGGCGACCAGTTCTGGTTTGACGAAATGGACGCCGCGCCGCGCGGTGGCATCCAGCCTGCCGTCGAAAGGCGAGGTCTTGCGCTCAAGCTTTTGCAATCGCTCGAAAAGGTCTTCGGCAACCATGCGACTGAAACCAGTTCCGACACGACCGACGTGGCGGAGCTTGCCATCCTCGAACACGCCGAGAACGAGAGAGCCTATGGAATCACGAGCTGTAGACGACGGGACATATCCGCCAATGACGAATTCCTGCCGGTCCGCGCACTTGGATTTGATCCAGTCGCGGTTTCGCCCGGATTGGTATTTTGCGTTGGCTTTCTTCGAGATGACGCCTTCGAGGCTGAGCCGGCATGCGTGCCGCAGCACCATCTCGCCGTCTTCTTCGAAATGCTCGCTGTAGCGCAACGGGCCGCCGCCATCGCGCACCAGCGTCTCCAGCGCCGCCTTGCGCTCGAGCAGCCCAACGTTTCGCATGTCCTTGCCGTCGAGATGGAGGAGGTCGAATGCGAAGAAGACGAAGCGGTCCGAGCGGCCTTCGCTGAGATCGGCTTGCAGTGCGGAGAAGTCGGACGCGCCGCTCGATCCTTCGACAACCAGCTCGCCGTCGATAACGGCTTCCTTCGCGGGGAGTGCGGCGAGGGCCTTGGGCACCTCGGTGCCGAACTTATGGGTCCAGTCCAGCCCGCTGCGTGTCAGCAGTTTCACCTTGCCATCTGCAAGATGCGCCTGCAGGCGATAGCCGTCGAACTTGATTTCGTGGATCCAGCCGGAGCCCGTCGGAGCCTGCGGCTTCAGGGTAGCCAGCTGAGGCGGGATGAAATCGGGCATCGCGGCCTTCTTTGCACCCTTGGGAGCGGAGACGGACTTCTTCTCGATCTTGCCGGTTTTGGACGACCAGCCAGGCTCCTCTCCCGCCACGTCCTTTATATGTCGCCCTGTCTTTACGGATTCGGGCCGCTCTTCGAGGATGTCCGGGTCGTCTTCCTCGCGGGCGTGTTCGTCGTCACCCTTGATCAGGAGCCAGTTGTCCCGCTTTTCCCGGGCCCGCCTAGCCATGCGAATGAGATGCCAGCGCCCCGACAGCTTCTCTCCGACCAGTTCGAACTCGAGGTGGCCTTTCGCAAGGCCCTTCTTTACGTCGCCTAACGGCGTCCACGTCCCGCGATCCCAAACGATGACGGTGCCGCCGCCATACTCGCCCTTGGGGATGGTGCCCTCGAAGTCGCCGTAGTCGAGGGGATGATCCTCGACATGGACCGCCAGCCGCTTTTCCGACGGCACGAGGCTCGGCCCGCGGGTGACGGCCCAGCTTTTCAGTAGGCCATCCATCTCCAGCCGGAAGTCGTAGTGCAGCCGGGTGGCATCGTGCTTCTGGATAACGAAGCTGTTGCCGGAGGCCTTTTTTCGAGTCGTTCCCTTGGGTTCGGGCGTCTTCTTGAAGTCTCGCTTGCGGTGATATGTCTCGAGTGCCATCGCGTCAGCCCGCCTCGCGTTTTGGCGAACCTGAGGAGGACGGCTTCTTTGCCTTGCCGCGCCTCGACTTCGCTTCGGCGGCCGCACTCTCGCGCAGCGCCTCCATGAGGTCGATCACCTTGCCGGTGCGCTGCTTCTTCGGCTTTTCGATCTCGCGGCCCTCGGCCTTGGCCTTGACCAGTTCTGCCAGAGCGGCGTCGTAGCGGTCGTCGAAGGCTGCCGGATCGAAATCGCCCTTCTTGGTGTCGATGATGTGCTTGGCTAGATCGAGCATCTCGCCCTTGATCTTCATCTTCGGCACGTTGGCGAACGCATCCTCGGCGGAGCGAACCTCGTAGTCGAAGTTCAGCGTGTTCGCCAGGAGACCACAGCCGCGTGGGCGGATGAGCACGCTGCGCACCCGACGAAACAGAACTGCTCGCGCCAGTGCGGCCACCTTCTTCTTGCGCATCCCCTCGCGGATCACCGCGAACGCGGCCTCGGCGGCCTCGTCGGCCGGCGTCAGGAAATAGGGTTTGTCGAAATAGGCGGTGTCGATCTCGTTGCAGGGGACGAAATTCTCGATCGACAGCGTCTTGTCGCCCTCCGGCACGGCGGCGGCGATCTCGTCCGGCTCGAGGATCACATAGCTGTTCTTCGCCGTTTCGTAACCCTTCACCTGATCGTCGCGATCGACGGGCTTGCCCGTCTGCTCATCGACATATTCGCGCCGGACGCGGTTTCCCGTCTTTCGGTTGACGATGTGGAAGGAGACACGCTCGGACGTGGTAGCCGCCGAATATAGCGCTACCGCACATGACAGTTCCCCCACGCTGAGGTGACCCTTCCAGATTGCACGTGTCGCCACCGATGGCTCCTACATCCGATCGCTTCAGCAGTCGGTTCCGTCCTGCTCGTCTTCTTCAGGCGCGGTCGCCACGGTTGCGGCATCTTCGTCCGGCTCGGCCGCCGGGGCCTGCGGACCTTCGATGGCGGTCTCACCGCTGATCGGGTCGAGGCCCGAAGCGACTTGCGGATGGTCATGCTGCGGCGATGAATCAAGCTCCTCGGACTGGCTGGTGCCGATGTTCGAGCCGCCGAGGCCTCCGGTGAAGCCGGTCGATCCAGATCCGCCGGGAGCCGTGCCGGCATCCGGGCCTGCAACAGGCTGGGTCTCGGACGTCGATTGCGACGCGGATTCTCCTGCGCCGGCATTTTGCGCAGCGTTGGCATCGTCGGCGTCCTCGCCGGACAGCGCGGCCTGCATATCGTCGGTATCGCCGGAAGGGGCTACGCCCGACAAGTCCACACAGTCGCCTCGCTCGGGCTGCACCTCGTCCTGTTGGGTCGGGGCCGCCTGTGCAGGCTGCTCCGTCGCTACTGGGGGTGGCGTCTGGGCGTAGACGAGTGGCGCCGTCATCATCGCTCCCGCCAGCGGGAGCGCAAACAGAATGCGTTTCATGTCATCCTCCGGTCGGTGGAGGCTAGAACACCTGAGACGCGGATTCGTTGCTAGACAACCTCGACCCGTGCGGCGCCAGCCTCGACCGAACCGACGATGGACGCCCGCGGATAGCCCGCCTGCCGGATGCGCGCCAGGAGAGTTTCGGCGTTGGCGGCATCGACCGACACAAGCAGCCCGCCCGAGGTCTGCGGGTCGGTGAGCAGGTGACGCTGCCACTCGGGCATATCAGCGGGCTGCTTGACGCCGTCCCCGTAGCTCTTCCAGTTGCGATGAGACGCGCCGGTGACAAAACCCGCCTGCGACAGGCTGGCCGCTTCGGTCAACAACGGCAGGGCGTCGAGTTGAAGCCGGATGGTCGCGCCAGCACCACGCGCCATCTCAAGCGAGTGCCCGAGAATGCCAAATCCGGTGACGTCCGTGAGCGCGCCGACGCTGGCATCCGCGCCGAGGTCCGAGCCGATGCGGTTGAGCTGCGTCGTCGAAGCGATCATTTCGTCATAGGCGGCTTCGGAAAGCTGGCCCTTCTTGATCGCAGCCGAATATATGCCGATACCGATGCCCTTCGTCAGAATGAGCCGGTCGCCGGGGCGGGCCACCGAGT
Organism: Neoaquamicrobium microcysteis; assembly: GCF_008180155.1. Taxonomy (GTDB): domain Bacteria; phylum Pseudomonadota; class Alphaproteobacteria; order Rhizobiales; family Rhizobiaceae; genus Aerobium; species Aerobium microcysteis. The sequence continues at coordinate 300,158 of NZ_VSZS01000066.1, forward strand.
TGCGCTTCACTTGGTTGGTCGGGCAGGTGCCTATGACGGCGAGGCCGTAGACCGGCTCGGGGCAGTCTATCGAATGGCCGCCGGCAACCGGTATCCCCGCCTGCGCGCAAATTGCAGCGCCACCGGCCAAAATTTGCCTTATGTCGGCCGGGTCCATCTTGTCGATGGGCATGCCCACGATGGCGAGCGCGAAAATGGGCGTTCCACCCATGGCATATACATCCGAGATCGCATTGGTCGCCGCGATGCGCCCGAAGGTTTCCGGGTCGTCCACCATGGGCATGAAGAAGTCGGTGGTGGCGATGATGGAGGTCTTGCCGTCGAGGTCCCATACGGCCGCATCGTCGGCCGTTTCCGTGCCGACGAGCAGGTTGGCGAACGGACCGGCCTTGGGCATCTCGCTCAAAAGATCGTGAAGGACGGCCGGCGCAAGCTTGCAGCCGCAGCCTCCGCCATGGGCAAGACTCGTCAGACGAGGCTTTTCAACGGGCGCGTGCATTGGAATCTCCCTTGTCAGGTCCGGCTTTGGCAATAGTTACCCGCATCAGCAACAACGTACAGTCGAATGCGGCGTTTCTTAAACTTGATTATGAGCGTCATCTTTTTGATCTTGTTTAATATAACATGAAATAAAGACTCATGTTTTACTTCTTTGACAGCGTATGGGTGCAACTGTAGCATTGCCTGCGAGTCCGATCAGGCGTGAGCGGGCAAGATGGTCAGAGGGAGGTCTCTGGATGAATATGGAAATCTCTCGGCGAAGCTTCCTGAAAGGAGCGGGCGCGGGCGTCGCAGTGACGACGATCGGCGCTTTCGGCTTCGGGGAAGCGGAAGCCGCTTTCGTGGAAGGGCTCAGGCCCTACAAGCTTGCCGGCACAACCGAGACGCGCAACACCTGCCCTTACTGCTCGGTGGCCTGCGGCGTCGTGATCTATTCGAAGGGCGACATCGAGCAGGGGACGGCCGAGGCCATCCACCTCGAAGGCGATGTCGATCATCCGACGAATCGCGGCACGCTTTGCCCGAAGGGTTCGGCGTTGCTCGACTTCATCAAGGCCGATACCCGCCTGATGAAGCCCAAAGTTCGCCGCGCCGGCTCCAACACCTTCGAGGAAATCTCCTGGGATGAGGCGCTGGACGGCATCGTGCGTCACATGAAGGACGATCGCGACGCCAACTTCATCGAGCGCAACATGGATGGCGTTCCGGTGAATCGCTGGACGACGACGGGCTTCCTGGCCGCGTCGGCCACGACCAACGAAACCGCGTTTCTGACTTACAAGGCCGTTCGTTCGGCCGGCATGGTGGCTTTCGACAACCAAGCGAGAGTCTGACACGGCCCCACGGTGTCCAGTCTGGGCCCAACATTCGGTCGTGGTGCAATGACAAATTCGTGGACCGACATTCGGAACACGGACCTGGTCGTAATCATGGGCGGCAATGCCGCCGAAGCGCATCCTTGCGGCTTCAAATGGGTCACGGAGGCGAAAGCCAATCGTGGCGCAAAGCTCATCGTCGTCGATCCGCGCTATACGCGCTCGGCCTCGGTGGCGGATTATTACGCGCCGATCCGGCAGGGCTCGGACATCGCGTTCCTTCTGGGCGTCATCAAATACTGCATCGACAACGACAAGGTGCAGTGGGACTACGTCAACGCGTTCACCAATGCCGCCTACCTCGTGAAGGAAGGCTTCACCTATCAGGACGGCCTGTTTACCGGTTACGACGCCGAAAAGCGTGAGTACGACCGCGCCACCTGGGACTACCAGATCGGCGAGGACGGCTACGTCCTCATGGACGAGACGCTTCAGGACCCGCGTTGCGTCTGGAACCTGCTGAAAGAGCATATCGCCATCTACACGCCTGAGATGGTGGAGCGAATCTGTGGCACCCCCAAGGACAAGTTCCTGAAGGTCGCCGAGATGATCTCGGAATGCTCGACGCCGACGAAGACGATGACGTCGATGTATGCGCTAGGCTGGACCCAACACTCCAAGGGCTCGCAGAACATCCGCTCCATGGCGATGCTGCAGCTCATTCTGGGCAACATCGGCGTGCGCGGCGGCGGCATGAATGCGCTGCGTGGGCACTCCAATATCCAGGGCCTGACCGACATCGGACTGATGTCGAACCTGATTCCCGGATATCTCAACATCCCGACGGAGCGTGAGGTCGATTATGCGACCTACATAGGCTCGCGCGGCTTCAAGCCGCTCCGGCCCAATCAGGTGAGCTACTGGCAGAACTATCCGAAGTTCTTCATCTCCTTCATGAAAGCGATGTGGGGCTCGGCGGCGACGCCGCAAAACGAGTTCGCCTACCACTACCTGCCGAAACTCGACCTGCCGGCCTATGACGTGCTGCGGGCTTTCGAGATGATGGATCAGGGGCAGATGCACGGTTATTTCTGCCAGGGCTTCAACCCGCTCCTGTCCTTCCCCGATCGCGGCAAGATCACCCGGTCGCTGTCGAAGCTGAAGTATCTGGTGGTCATGGACCCGCTGGAGACGGAGACGGCACGGTTCTGGGAGAACCACGGCGAGTTCAACGACGTGGATTCGGCATCGATCCAGACAGAGGTGTATCAGCTGCCGACGAGCTGCTTTGCAGAGGATGAAGGCGCGCTCGTCAACTCGGGCCGCTGGCTGCAATGGCACTGGCCGGCGCAGAACCTGCCGGGCGAGGCCAAGCACGACACCTGGATCATGGCGCAAATTCACCTGCGTCTGAAGAAGCTCTACCAGGAGGAGGGTGGCAAGTTCGCCGACCCGATCCTGAACCTGCACTGGCCCTATGCCGATCCAGGTGAGCCGACGGCGGACGAGATCGCACGCGAACTCAACGGTTACGCCGTGGAGACGCTGCGTGATCCCAACGACCCGACCAAGGTGCTCGTGGAAGCGGGGCAGCAGGTTCCGGGCTTTGCCGCCCTGCGTGACGACGGATCTACGGCTGCCGGCTGCTGGATTTATTCCGGCTGCTACAACCAGAATGGCAACAACATGGCGCGGCGGGACAATTCCGACCCCGACGCGACCGGCGCCTATCTCAACTGGGCGTTCTCTTGGCCGGCAAACAGGCGCATCCTGTACAACCGCGCGTCCGCCGATCTGGATGGCAAGGCGTGGGATCCCGAGCGCAAGCTGATCGAGTGGGACGGAGAGAAGTGGGCTGGCTATGACGTGCCGGATATCCCGCCGACCTCCAACCCACGCGAGGTAGGGCCGTTCATCATGAACCCGGAGGGGCAGTCGCGGCTGTTCAGCCGAGGCATGATGCGGGACGGGCCATTCCCTGCGCACTACGAGCCGTTCGAGTCGCCGGTCGTGAACGTTGTCGCGCCGGCGATCCGGGGCAATCCCGTTGCCCGCGTGTTCGAAAGCGACCGGGAGAGCTTCGGCGACGCAGACGAATTCCCCTATGCGGCGACCTCCTACCGGCTGACCGAGCACTTCCACTACTGGACGAAGCACGTCTGGGTGAACGCCGTTCTCCAGCCGGAATTCTTCGTCGAGATCTCGGAAGCGCTCGCAGAAGAGAAGGGCATCGAGAAGGGAGGCTGGTGCCGGGTCTGGAACAAGCGCGGCTCGGTCCATGCCAAGGCGGTGGTGACCAAGCGTATCCAAACGCTGATGTGCGACGGCAAGCCGGTGCATATCGTCGGCATTCCACTGCACTGGGGCTTCACGGGCGCGGCCAAGAACGGCATGGGCCCTAACTCGCTGACCCCGTTCGTGGGTGACGCAAACATCGAGACGCCCGAGTTCAAGGCGTTTCTCGTCAACATCGAGCCGTCCAACGGTCCGGCAACGGCATAAGGGAGGATTGAAAGATGACCATCAACGTCAATCCGCCCGTCGCTGCCGACACCACGATGCAGATGGGACCGCAGGACTACATTCGGCGGTCCGCATCCTCGGTGCCGGCCCCTGCGCGACAGCTCGAGCCGGTAGCCAAGCTCATCGACGTGTCGAAATGCATCGGCTGCAAGGCCTGCCAGTCGGCGTGTCTCGAATGGAACGATCTGCGCGAGGAGGTGGGCGTCAATACGGGGGTTTACGACAACCCGCACGACCTGACGCCCAACACCTTCACGCTGATGCGTTTCACCGAGTGGGTGAACCCGGAGACCGACAATCTCGAATGGCTGATCCGCAAGGACGGCTGCATGCATTGCGCCGATCCGGGTTGCCTCAAGGCATGTCCGGCCCCCGGCGCGATCGTGCAGTATTCCAACGGCGTCGTCGACTTCGTGAAGGAGAACTGCATCGGCTGCGGCTATTGCGTGAAGGGGTGCCCGTTCGACATTCCGCGCATCTCCAAGGTCGATAACCGCTCCTACAAGTGTACGCTTTGCTCCGACCGTATCGCGGTGGGCCAGGGGCCGGCCTGTGCCAAGGCATGCCCGACCAAGGCCATCGTGTTCGGCACCAAGGAGGAGATGAAGGCGCATGCGGCGGAGCGCATCGAGGATCTGAAGTCGCGCGGCTACAGCAATGCCGGACTCTACGACCCGCCGGGCGTTGGCGGAACGCATGTGATGTACGTGCTGCATCATGCCGACAAGCCGTCGATCTATGCCGGTCTGCCCGACGATCCGCGCATCTCGCCGCTGGTCGAGGCGTGGAAGGGCGTGACCAAATATGCCGGCCTCGCCCTTATGGGCTTTGCGGCCGCCGCCGGCTTCGTGCATATGGCGGTATCGGGGCGCAACCGCGTCACGGTGGAGGACGACGAGGAGGCGCGCCGGCTGGCGGAGCGGGCTCCGGGTGCAGCTCCGCTTGACCCGAGCAAGGAGCCCTCGGCATGACCGACGGTACCATGCATGGCCACAACCGGCCCGCACCGCACGTGACCAAGGCCGATATCGACCGAGGCGACCGGCTTCATGTCGGTCGCGAGGTTATCGTCGACCGCTATACGAAATGGGCACGCCTCAACCACTGGGTCACGGCGATCAGCCTGATCCTGCTGGCTCTTTCCGGGCTGGCGCTGTTTCACCCATCGCTGTTCTGGCTGACAAACCTGTTCGGCGGCGGGCAAATGACGCGGATGCTTCATCCGTGGTTCGGCGTGGTGCTGTTCTTCTCGTTTGCAGGATTGTTCATCCGGTTCTTCCGTCTCAACCTGCCCGCACGCGAGGATGCACAGTGGGCGGCGCGCATCGGCGACGTGCTCAAGGGCAATGAAGAAAAGCTTCCCGAAGTCGGCAAATACAATGCCGGCCAGAAGTTCGTCTTCTGGGCGATGTCGGTGCTGATCATGATACTGATCGCCTCCGGCCTCGGCATCTGGGAAGAATACTTCACCCAGTACCTCACGATCGAGCAGTTGCGCATCGCCGTGCTGGTTCATTCGATCGCAGCTGTCGCCATCATCTGCGTGTGGATTATCCACGTCTATGCAGCCTTCTGGGTGCAGGGCACGCTCAGCGCGATGACCCGCGGCACCGTCAGCGGCGGCTGGGCATGGCGACATCACCGCAAGTGGCTGCGTGCGCTGGCGGCATACGGCAAGCGGGACGACCGTCCGGACGAACCCAAGAGCTGACCTCAACCCGGGTAGCCTTGCGGCGAGGTCACCCCGAAATTCCCACTTGCGGTGGGCCGGCTTTCCGGCTCACCGCAAAACTGTCTAGAATGCCGCGTGGCCCGTGCGGCTCGTGGAGGAGCGAATGCCCCGCAAAATTCCCGTACCGGGAGATATCACGGCGATCGGCGAAGTCCGCACGCCGCCTTTCGCCCGCGTGCCGGACCCGGTGCGCCTTTTCGAACGGCGGTCAAATCGCTTTCGCCAGCTTTCCGGCCCTGACGGCATCGGACCCTATCTCGGCTTTCTCGCCGGGATCGCAGAGGCGCAGAAGCAGCTTGCCGAGACGTTGCCGGCTCCTGCGACGCTTGACGAAGCCAGGATGGAACGAGCCGCCGAGCACGCGATGCCGCCGCTCGATCGCAATGCCTTCCGGCCAGACGCCGCTTTCGGCTCGCTGAGCGATGAGCTTTTCGGCGCGCTGCAAAAGGTCGGCAAACCGGCCGCCGCGCAGGCTGCACTCTCGGCGGTGAACACTGCTTCGGAAGACCGCATCGCCGCCATGGTCGCCGACCTGATGGCGGATTCCGTGCCTGCCGAGGCGATGGCGGAATATGCGTACGTCGCCGCCGCGCTGCAGCTTCACTTCGTTCGCGCGGCCTCGACGCTGGCGGAACGGCAACTCAAGCCGGTGGGCGACGGAGCCTGCCCGGCATGCGGCGGGCCGCCGGTCAGTTCGCTCATTGTCGGCTGGCCGCAGGCTGGCGGGTCCAGGTTCTGCTCCTGCGCCCTATGCGGCACGCTATGGCATCATGTGCGCATCAAATGCGCCATCTGCTCTTCCACCAAGGGTATCCGCTACAAGGAGATCGAGGACGGGCCGGGCACGATCAAGGCCGAAACATGCGACGAGTGCGGGTGCTACGTCAAAATCATGAACCAGCAAAAGGATGTTTCGCTGGACCCGTTCGCCGACGATGTCGGCAGTCTCGGCATCGACCTTTTGATGCGCGACACCAAATACCGTCGCGGAGCGTTCAACCCGTTCCTCTTGGGATATTGAGGCCGCGACCCCATGAACGAAAGCTTCCGCGCCATCCCTTCGGTCGACACCGTGCTGAAATCGGCAGCCGGGCTGGCGGCGATCGACGCATATGGCCGGACTGAAGCGACCGCGCGCATCCGGCTGGTGCTCGACGCGGAGCGCAAGTCCGCGCGCGAAGGCCGTTCGCTACGCGATGCCGAAGCGGTCGGCGCGCTCGCGCTTTCGCAACTCGAAGCATCTTCGGTCGGTTCGTTGCGGCCCGTCTTCAACCTGACAGGCACGGTGCTGCACACCAATCTGGGACGGGCCTTGCTGGCCGATGCTGCCGTCGAGGCTGCCGCCGAAGCGATGCGCTCCGCCGTAGCGCTGGAGTTCGAGCTCGAAACCGGCAAGCGGGGCGAGCGCGACGACCATCTCCGTTCGCTGATCTGCGACCTCACCGGCGCGGAAGATGCGACGGTGGTCAACAACAACGCCGCGGCCGTTCTGCTGACCCTCAACACGCTTGCGGGCCATGGCGGCGGCGCGATCGTCTCGCGCGGCGAGCTCATCGAGATCGGCGGCGCGTTCCGCATGCCCGACATCATGGCGCGAGCCGGGGCCAAGCTGATGGAGGTCGGCACGACCAACCGGACGCACGAGAAAGACTACAAGGCCGCGCTGTCGCAGGAAGGCGTGGCGCTCGTGCTCAAGGTGCACACTTCCAACTATCGGGTGGAAGGTTTTACCAAGGAGGTAGAGGCCCAGACACTGGCGAAACTTTCGGCTGCTGCGGGCGTGCCGCTGGTCAATGACCTCGGATCGGGCACGCTGGTCGACCTGACCAGATGGGGGTTGCGGCCGGAGCCGACGGTGGGCGAAGCCGTGCGCGAGGAGGCCGATATCGTCACGTTCTCGGGCGACAAGCTGCTCGGCGGTCCGCAGGCCGGTTTCATCGTCGGGCGCAAAGACCTCATCTCTGCGATCAACCGCAACCCGATGAAAAGGGCGCTGCGTGTCGACAAGATCAGGCTTGCCGCGCTGGAGGCGACGCTGAAGCTCTATCGAGACCCGGACCGGCTTGCCGAGCGCCTGCCGACGCTGCGGTTGCTAGCGCGCAAGCGTGACGAGATCGCCGCGATGGCAAATGCGCTCAAGCCTCATGCCGTGCGCGCTGCGGGGGGGCTGTTCCAGGTCGAGGTGGTGGATTGCGCGAGCCAGATAGGGTCGGGTGCGCTGCCGCTCGATACGCTTGCTTCGGTAGGCCTGTCGTTCCGCCCGGTCGATGGCAGCGGTAGCGCCATCGACCGGTTGGCAACCGCTCTGCGTGGTCTGCCGGTTCCGGTCGTGGGGCGCATTGCCGACGGCGCTCTGATCCTCGACCTTCGTTGTCTGGAGGATACCGCGGCGTTCGCCGCCAATCTCGACAGGCTCTCCGATGGGCTGGCTTGATCGGCTCAAACGTGGCGCCGCGCCGGGCGATCCGATGGCGGCGGCGTTGGCCGCTGCGCGTGCCGGCGATTATGCGACCGCGCTGTCGATATGGGAGCCGATGGCGCGGGCCGGCAATGCCCGGGCACAAAACAACATAGCGGCATGTTTTTCGGGCGGGCACGGCGTGAACGAAAATGCCGAACTGGCGGCCCAGTGGCTTGCGCTATCGGCGGCATCCGGCGATCCGGTCGGGCAGCGCAATCTGGCCACCCTGCATTTTCGTGGCGAGGGTGTCGCCCAGGACGATGACGAGGCCATACGGCTCTACAGGCTGGCTGCCGGCCAGGGCGATGCTACCGCGCAGGACATGCTTTCCTGGATGCTGGCGGAGCAGGGGGCATACGAGGAGGCCCGCGCCTTTGCCGAGAAAGCTGCTGCGCAGGGAATAGCTGCGTCGATGACGCGGCTGGGCAATCTCTACTACAATGCCCTCGGTGTGGGCCGGGATGCCGTGCTGGCGGTGCAATGGTGGGAGAAGGCGGCCCCGCTCGGCGATGCCGACGCTCAGGCCATGCTGGGCGCAGCCTACCTGACGAGCGGTGGTGTCGCCGCCGATCCGCTGACGGCGATGACGTGGCTGCTGCGGGCGCGCAAGGGCGGCTCCGTTCTTGCGCACAAGTTCATAGCGGCGGCCACCGCGCAGCTTTCACCGGAGCAGCGCGAAGAGGCGGAAAGGCAAGCTGCCCAGCCGCTGCAGCACGCCGGTCTGCCATGATCGTCGGCACCGCAGGACATATCGATCACGGCAAGAGCGCGCTTGTGCGGGCGCTGACCGGCGTGGAGACCGATCGCCTCAAGGAAGAGAAGGCGCGGGGTATCTCCATCGACCTCGGCTTTGCCTATCGGACGCTGGCCAATGGGGCTCGGGTCGGGTTCATCGACGTGCCTGGCCACGAGCGTTTCATTCACACGATGCTCGCGGGAGCTGGCGGCATCGACTTTGCGCTGCTGGTCGTGGCGGCTGACGATGGGGTGATGCCGCAGACGCGCGAGCATCTGGCAATCCTGGACCTGCTGGGCGTGACGCGTGGTGTCGTCGGCATCACCAAGGCGGACCTGGCAAGCGAAGAAAGACTGCTCGCGGTCGAGATTGAGGTCGAAACGCTGGTGGCCGGCACGTCGCTGGCGGGGGCCGATGTGTTGTGCGTGTCGAGCCTCACCGGAGCGGGCATCGCGGCGCTGGAGGAGAGGCTGGCGGACGAGGCGCTTGCCGTGGGCAGGCATAACGCCGACGGACGGTTCAGGCTGGCGGTCGATCGATCCTTCATCCTGCAGGGTGCCGGCACGGTGGTGACGGGAACGGTGCTGTCGGGCAAGATCGGCATCGGTGATGTAGTGACGATCAGCCCCAGCGGTCTTTCGGCGCGCGTGCGCTCGATCCATGCGCAGAACGAAAAAGCCGAGCGCGGACGGGCGGGCGACCGGTGCGCGCTCAACCTTGCCGGCGAGGCTATCGGCCGTGACGTCATCTCGCGGGGCGACATGGTGGTCGATCCGGCGCTGCATGCACCCACGCAGCGGATCGATGCCGAGCTCGACGTACTGGCGGGTGAGCCGCGCCCTGTCGGGCAATGGTTTCCGGTGCACCTGCATCACGCCGCGGCAGAAGTACCGGCCCGGATCGTGTTGCTTGGCGACCAGCCGTTGCAGCCTGGGGACAAGGCTCTCGTCCAACTTGTGCTCGACCGGCCGATAGCCGCTGCCGTGGGGGACCGGTTCGTAGTGCGCGACACGTCCGCCCAGCGTACCATCGGCGGTGGCCGCTTCCTCGACCTGCGTGCACCGGCACGGCGCAGGCGCTCGCCCGAGCGGCAGGCGCAGTTGCGGGCGCTCGCAATGAGTGGCCCGGCGGATGCGCTTTCCGCCCTTCTTGAAACGCCGCCATTTCACGTCGATCTTGACCGGTTCGCACGCGATCGGGGGCTGAGCGAGGAACAGACGGCGACGCTCGCGCAAAACGTCATACGCATTCCACCCGACACCGGAGCGGTCGCCATGACGCCCGCGCGCTGGTTGCGGCTGCGCCAGCGCATTCTGGCAGACCTTCAGGCCTATCACGACCAAAACCCGGATCAGCCCGGCATCGGCCTCGAAAGGCTGCGCATGATGGGAGAGGTGAGGCCGCCCGCCCCGGTCTTCAAGCTGATGCTTCAGGGGCTGCAACGGCAAGGCGAAGTCTCTCTGGACGGTGCCTGGGTGCGACTGCCGGATCATGTCGTGCGCTTTGCGCCGGACGAGGAAACGATCTGGCAGGAGGTGCAACCGCACCTGACGGGTACGGAGCGGTTTCGCCCTCCGCGAACGCGCGATTTCGCGGTGATGTTCGATCTGGACGAGCAGAAGATGCGCGCGATCCTCAAACGGGCTAGCCGGATGGGGCTGGTTCACGAGGTGGCGCACGACGCGTTCTTTGCCCGGCGCGTGGTTGCCGAGATCGTGGAAATCCTTCGCGACGTGGCTACCCACAAGCCGAAGGGAGAGTTTGTCGCGGCCGATCTGCGTGACCGGTTGGAAAACGGCCGCAAGGTCTCTATTGAGATACTGGAGTTCCTCGATCGCCATGGGGTCACACTGCGGCGGGGCGTCCTGCGGCGGTTGAACCCACACCGTCTGGACCTGTTCGGTGCGTCGGCGGCAACCGATATTGGAAGAGAAGCGTCCCCGGTGGGGCGTCCGGACTTCAAATCCGGGTGGGGCCGTGAGACGGTCCCAGGTGGGTTCGACTCCCACTCTCCTCCGCCAGCTTCACGGAAGAACGCATGAGCGAAGACCATCCCTTCATCGCCGGGCTGTGCGACGACGCGCGCAAGTGCGAGGAAGCCGAGAGCGAGTTTCGCCGCACGATGAACACGCGGGTGGCCGAACTTGCCGAGGCGCGGGCGTTCGCCAACCGCCGCATGAACGTGATGCGGTCGCTGTTCGAGACCGTCTCGCGTGCCGGGGAGGAGGACGTCGCGGTCGCGGATGCCGTTTCTGCGCTCAGAAACCGGCTCGGCTGGCGCGACGACAGCGATGCCCGCACCGAAGTTCTTGCCGAATATTCCAAGGTCGCGCAGGCAGCCTTCGCTGCAACGCATGTGGACGCTGAGGGTGACGGAGAGGGAGAGCCGCGCGACGTCTCGGCAGCATTGGCGGATTTCGAGGCCTGGTATCTCGAAGCGCGTGCAAAGCCGTTCTGGGTGCTGTTCGAGCACTACATGCCGGAGACCCAGCTTGTCGATTTCTGACGCCCGCCCGAGCCGGTTCGATGGATGGTTGCCGGCCGAATATGCCGAACGCGGCGATTTCACGGTGCTGGTCGTGCTCGTCGCCATTCAAGGCGCATCGATCGAACTTCTGCGCTCCACCTTTATGAACGTCATTGGTAATGAAACCCGCTGGCGCGACGTACGCGATCTTTTCGAAAGTGCGGGCGTGAAATGGGACGGGGCAGCCTTCTTCCCGGTCAGCGCGTTCTTTGCCGGGCCGGTTGAGAACGAGATCGCGCGTTCCGAACTGCGCGATCTGGAAGCACGCCTTCGCGAGGATCGGCGCGTCCTCAACGAGGGTCATTTCTTCGACCGAAAGGGGAGGCGCATGAAGGTCGAGGAGATCGTTCACTAACTGGAGCTGCGCCTAAGCGATGGTCGCCTCGATGCGCTCCTTGCCCTCCATGATGACCGCTACGACGGCCTTCGCCGCACCGTCCGGATCGTTACTCTCGATCGCTTCGGCGATCATCAGATGCTTCGCGGCCGCGTTATCCTGCCGCGCACGCTCGCCATAGGGAGAGCTGATGCGGAAGCTGGTTACCAGCGCCGCCTCGATCAGCGCGCCGACAGAATACATGAAGGGGTTCTTCGAGCCTTCGAGCAGCGCCATATGGAAATCCAGATCGGCAAGCGCGAATGCTTCCATCGAGTCCGCCTCGGCCATCTTTCCGGCCTGCAAGCGCATGCGACCGATGTCGTCCCCGGTTGCGCGGGTGCAGGCGAGGCGCGCGGCGAACGGCTCGAACGACATGCGCATCTCGGACAGGTAGCCGAGAAAGTCTCGATCCGCGCCCTTCTCCAAATGCCAGCGCAGCACGTCGGAATCGAAGTAGTTCCAGGTCGAGCGGTCGGTGACGCGCGTGCCGATCCGCGCCTTGGCAACGATGAGGCCCTTGGCAGCGAGCGTCTTCATCGCCTCGCGCAGGACGGTGCGCGAAACGCCGAAGCGCACGGCAAGCTCCGCATCGCCCGGCAGGATCACGCCCTCGCCATAGGTGCCGGAGACGATTGCCGTACCGATGCCGTCCACCACAAGCGCGTGACTGTTGCGGACGGATTGACCCGAGATGGCGGCCTTCAGCATCGCATTCAACGTCCGCCGGCGGTGCCGGCACTACGCCCGGTGAGACCGACCAGACCCTTTTGCAACACGATGAAGCCCAGGAGGAGAGCGCCGATCACGATCTTCGTCCACCAGCTCGAAAGCGTCCCGTCGAAGGTGATGTAGGTCTGGATCAATCCCATGATGAGCACGCCAATCAACGTTCCTGCCACGAAGCCGCTTCCGCCGGTCAGCAGGGTTCCGCCGATCACGACGGCCGCGATCGCATCCAGTTCCACCCCCACGGTGGCCAGGGAGTAGCCCGCGGAGGTGTAGAAGGAGAAGACGATGCCCGAAAGTCCCGCCAGAAGTCCCGAAAGAGCGTAGATGAGGACGGTGGTGCGCGCAACCGGCACGCCCATGAGCCGGGCCGTCTGCACACCGCCGCCGAGCGCGAAGACGTTGGTGCCGAAGCGGGTGCGATGTGCGAGCAGGATGCCGGCGAGGAACACCAGCAGCATCATTCCGCCGATGAGCGTCAGCCTTCCCTTGCCGGGCATCAGCCAGTAGGTGCTCTGGACCCATTCGTAGAACGGGTGGACGATCGGCACGGAATCGACGGACAAGACATAGGCCATCCCGCGCGCCAGGAACATGCCGGCCAGCGTGACGATGAAGGGCGGCATCTGCAAGGCGTGTATGGTGAGCCCCATCGCCGCGCCGAACAGCGTGGTAATCGACAGCAGCAGTGCGAAGACGGGCAGGGGGTGCATGCTCGTGTCGCGCAGCATCACGGCGATGAAGACGCCGGAAAAGGCTATGACGGAGCCTACAGACAGGTCTATGCCGCCTGACAGAATGACGAATGTCATGCCCACGGCCACGATGCCGAGGAAGGCGTTGTCGGTCAGCAGATTTCCGATCACACGCGTCGACAGCATCGCCGGAAACTGGATGTAGCAGATCGCGTAGGCGATGAGGAAAATCACCACCGTTGCATAGAAGGGCAGCATGCGCGCGTTCATGGTGATCGCCTCGCGAAGCTGAACAGCACGCCCGCGCCGTGAATCGCAGGCGACTGCACGACCAGGATGACCAGCACGATCACGGCCTTGATGACGAGGTTGAATTCGGGCGGGAACCCAGCGACCAGAATGCCCGTGTTCACGGACTGTATGATGATCGCGCCGATCAGCGACGCGACCAGGGAGAAGCCGCCGCCCAGAAGCGAGTTGCCGCCGATCACGACGGCGAGAATTGCGTCCAGCTCGAGAAACAGGCCGGCATTGTTGGCATCCGCTCCACGAATGTCTGCCGCGACGATGATGCCGGCCATCGCCGCGCATAGGCCAGAAACCATGTAGACGGTGACGAGCAGCAGCCGTGCGTTCACCCCCGCGAGCATGCTGGCCCGGCGGTTGACGCCGACGGCCTCGATCAGCATTCCGAGTGCGGTGCGCCGCACCAGCAGCGTGACCAGCGCGCCCATCGAGAGCCAGATCACGACCGGCGTCGGCAGACCGAGCAAGTTGCCGGAGCCAAGGAACGCAAGACCGTCATTGGTGAACGTAAGGATGGTGCCTTCCGTGACGAGCTGGGCGATGCCGCGGCCTGCCACCATCAGGATAAGCGTCGCGACGATCGGCTGAATGCCGACGACTGCCACGAGCACGCCGTTCCACAAACCGCAGGCCAGGCCCGCGCCCAGCGCCATCAACAGCGTGGCCGGCAAGCCGTAGCCGGCGGTGATGGCGCTTGCGGCGATTGCTCCGCAGATGGCCATGACCGCGCCGACCGACAGATCGATGCCGCCCGTGGCGATCACCAGCGTCATGCCGATGGCCAGCAGCGCCACCGGCGCGCCGCGATTGAGAATGTCGATAGGGCTGCCGTAAAGACGCCCGTTGGCAAAAGAGAGGTCGAAGAAGCCGGGAAAGACGAAGCCTATCAGCAGGAGCACGACTGCCAGCGTCGCGATCTGGGGCGCCACACGCCTGAGGAACCGCATCGTGCCGTTCATTGCGCAGCCTCTAGGTTTGTCGGCCTTGCGATGGCGCTGACGATACGATCCGTGGTGATGTCCTGCCCCACGAGCGCCGCGACATGCGCGCGGTCGCGAACGACGATGACGCGGTGGCTGTAGGCGACCAGTTCATCGAGCTCCGACGATATCACCAGAAGCGACATGCCGTTGGCACACAGTTCCTCGATCATGCGAATGATCTCGGCATGTGCGCCGACATCAATGCCGCGCGTGGGCTCGTCAAGGATAAGAAATTCGGGATTGGTTGCGAGCCAGCGCGCGAGCAGCACCTTCTGCTGGTTGCCGCCCGACAACTGACCGATGGGCTTTTCCGCATCCGGGGTGCGTATGTCGAGCCTGCGAATGTAGTCGTCGGCCATCTCGCGCTGCCGGCGGCGCGGGATGCGGCGCGACCAGCCGATGCGGGCCTGCAGCGCCAGCACGATGTTCTCGCGCACGCTCATGTCGGCGATAATGCCGCTGGTCTTTCGGTCCTCCGGCGAGAAACCGAAACCGGCGGCGATCGCATCGCGCGGGGAGGCGAGCCGCAGCACCTTGCCGTTCTTCGTTACCGAACCGCTGTCCTTCGGCGCGGCGGCGAACATGAGTTCGGCGGTCTCGGTTCGCCCCGATCCCAGCAAGCCCGCCACGCCGACGACCTCGCCACGATGAACGTCCAGATCGAACGGCGCGATGGCGCCGCTGCGCCCTGTGCCCGAGAAACGGATACGCGGCTCGGCGGCATAGTCGATCCCGGTGCGACCGTGGTCTCGCGTCTCTTCGGCAAGCTCGCGACCCAGCATCATGTTGACGAGTTGCAGACGGTCGAGCCCTGCGACATCGCGCACGCCGACAAGCCGGCCGTTGCGCAGGACCGTGAGGCGGTCCGAGATCTCAAAAACCTGATCCAGGAAGTGGGAGATGAAGACGATCCCGAGGCCCTCCCGCCTCAGGCCGCGTATCACGTCGAACAGCATTCGAACCTCGTCGCGATCGAGGCTGGCGGTCGGTTCGTCGAGGATCAGCACCTTGCCGGACAGGGAGACGGCGCGGGCTATGGCCACGATCTGCTGGATGGCGACGGAGTAGGTGTCGAGGTTGCGGGCGACGTCGATGTCCAGCCCGTAGCGGCTGAGCATTTCGCGCCCCTCACCATTCATGGCCTTGCGGGCAATGAAGCCGAACCGCCGTGGCTGACGACCGAGCAACAGGTTTTCGGCGACCGTCAAGTTGGGAAGCAGGTTCACTTCCTGATAGACGGTCCCGATGCCGAGGCTCTGCGCGTCCAGCGTGTTGTGCGGATCGATGCTTGCGCCGTCGAGTCGGATATCGCCCGCATCGCGACGATAGGCGCCGGTAAGGCACTTTATGAGTGTCGACTTGCCAGCGCCGTTTTCGCCAAGCAGCGCGTGGACCTCGCCGGCGTGCAGCTCGAAATCAACGCCGTCCAGCGCCCTTGTGCCCGGGAATGTCTTTGTGAGCCCGCTGGCGGTCAGCAGGGTGGAGGCTTGGCCTGACGTCACGATCCCGCCCGGTGTTTCATTGTGAGGGCCGCCGAAGCAGCATCAACACGGCCGGCAGCGGTCGCTGCCGGCCACGTCGTGAATGTCAGTAGCCGAGGCCCTTCTTCTCCTCGTAGACCTTCATCGGATCATCCTTCTGGGTGTAGAGCTTGGACTCCGTCTGGATGAATTTCGGCGGCACGGTGCCTCCGTCCATGAAGGCCGCGAGCGCGTCGAAGGCCGGGCCGGCCATGTTGGGGGTCAGTTCCACGGTGGCGTTGGCTTCGCCTGCGGCCATGGCCTGGAAGATGTCCGGCACGGCGTCGATCGACACGACGAGAATGTCCGAACCAGGCTTGAGGCCCGCTTCCTTGATAGCCTGGATGGCGCCCACCGCCATGTCGTCGTTGTGGGCATAAAGCGCGCAGATGTTCTTGCCGCCGTTCTCGGCCTTCAGGAAGCTTTCCATGACTTCCTTGCCTTTGGCGCGGGTGAAGTCGCCCGTCTGGCTGCGCACGATCTTGATGTTGTCGTGCCCGGCAATGCCTTCCTCGAATCCGGCCTTGCGCTTGATGGCGGGAGACGAACCGGTAGTGCCCTGAAGTTCGACGACATTGCATTCCTTGTCGCCCACCTCACCCACCAGCCACTCGCCTGCAACGACGCCTTCGTGGTGGAGGTCGGATCCGACCGCGGTGAGATAGAGGTCGTCGGATGAATCGACCTGACGGTCGAGCAGCACGACGGGAATGTCGGATTCCTGCGCTTCCTTGAGCACGGCGTCCCAGCCGGTCGCGACGACCGGCGCGAGAAGGATCGCGTCGACGCCCTGCGCGATGAAGGAGCGGATCGCGCGGATCTGGTTTTCCTGTTTCTGCTGGGCGTCGGCGAATTTTAGGTCGATGCCGCGCTTTTCCGCCTCCTGGCGGGTGAGCGTGGTCTCGGCGGCACGCCAGCCGGATTCCGAGCCGATCTGCGAGAACCCGATGGTCTGGGCCACAACGGCGGACGAAAAGAAGGTCATGGACGCGAGAATGCTCGCGCCAAGCAGCGTCTTGGCAAACATGAATTCCTCCCAAATGAGGGCGATGGAGCCCATGAATTAAAAAATCATACTATATGACTTTTGTAAACGGGGTTGTGGCATGAGGATCAACCCCGGGTTGCCTGCTCCCGCGGCAGGCGCGCCGCAATCTGCTGGTGGACGATGCGCGCGGTGGGCGACAGGTCGCGTCCGGAAGGGCGAAGAAGCGAGTAGGGCGCGACGACCATGTCGTCGGCCACCGGCAGCTTTACGATCCGCCCGTCGAGCCCTTCCTCGCTGCCGAAGAAGGTCGCGGCAGACCGTGCGATCGGTGCGATGGCGTTCGACTGAGCGATCAGGGCGAGCGTCATCAGCGTGGAGGACGTGCTGATGACGCGGGCGGGCAGCGATACCCGCCGGCTCATCAGGTAGGATTCCACCGTCTGGCGCATCAGCCCGCCCAGCGGCTGGAGCACCCAGTCGAACTCGACGCATTCCTCGATGCTGGGGCTCTTGCGGCGGGTGAGGGGATGTCCCGCACGAACGATCAGCGCAACCGGTTCCGGGCCGATCGGCTCGGGGACAAAAGCGCTCGCGTCGATCGTGCCGGGGATGCGGCCGATATAGAAGTCGAGCTCGTCGGCCAGCATCAGCGGCGCGAGCTTGTCGCTGGTATCGACCACGACGTTGACATTGATATGCGGGTGGGTGAGCCGTGTCTGCCGCAGCACCGGAAGTACGTGTTCGAGGGCTGCGCCTGTCACCGCGCCGATGGAAACGAAGCCGCGCCTGCCAGCGTCGAGTTCTTCGACCTCGCGGGATGCGGCGTCCAGATCGCCCAGCATGCGCCGCGCAAGCGTCGCCAGATGGCTACCCGCCTCGGTAAAGACGATGCCGCGGGCATGCCGTCGGTAAAGCTCAGCTCCCGCAATGCGCTCGACCTCGGCCAGCAGACGGGACGCCGCCGGCTGCGATATGGCGAGGTGGGCGGCGGCGGCGCTGATTTGTCCGGTGACGTCGAGGGCTGACAGAAGCCGCAGGTGGCTGAGCTTGAGCCCGCGCCGGATGAAGCGGTCGCGTGCCGTTTCCTTCAATCCCGCCATTCTGAAGGTTCCTCCTTCGTTCGTATACCATTATTGATATGTCGTTCGGCCGAATGTCAATTTGACTGTCATATCGCAGCGGGCCTACCCCTAAGGAATGCCGGCGGAGGAGATGTCGGTCTTCAGGGAGGATTTTCATGCGAATGCTCAAGCTTGCTATGGGCGCGGCTGCGCTTGGCGCCATGCTGCTCACTTCGTCCGCCTTTGCGCAGGATAAGGGTACCGTCGGCATCGCCATGCCGACCAAATCGTCGGCGCGCTGGATTTCAGACGGCAACTCGATGGTCGAGCAGTTCGAGGCGGCCGGCTACGGCACCGATCTGCAGTATGCGGAAGACGATATCCCCAACCAGCTCGCCCAGATCGAGAACATGATCACCAAGGGCGTCAACGTGCTGGTGATCGCCGCCATCGACGGGACGACGCTGTCGAACGCGCTCGCCAATGCGGCAGCCGCCGACATCAAGGTCATCGCCTACGACCGCCTCATCCGCGACAGCGAGAACGTCGACTACTATGCCACCTTCGACAACTTCAAGGTTGGCGTGCAGCAGGCCGAGACGCTGGTGGACGGGCTCAAGGAACGCTTCGGCGACGTGAAGCCGTGGAACGTGGAACTGTTCGGCGGCTCGCCCGACGACAACAACGCCTTCTTCTTCTACGACGGCGCGATGTCGGTGCTGCAGCCGATGATCGACGCAGGCGACATCGTCATCAAGTCGGGCCAGACCGGCATGGACAAGGTCGGCACGCTTCGCTGGGACGGCTCCGTGGCGCAGGCGCGCATGGATAACCTCCTGTCCGCCAACTACACCGATGATCAGGTGCACGGCGTACTGTCGCCCTATGACGGCCTGTCGATAGGCATCATCTCGTCGCTCAAGGGCGTAGGCTACGGTTCCGGCGATCTGGAAATGCCGATCGTGAGCGGCCAGGATGCCGAAGTTCCGTCGGTCAAGGCGATCCTGCGCGGAGACCAGTACTCCACCATCTTCAAGGACACCCGCGAACTGGCCCGCGTCACGGTCGGCATGGTGGACGCCGTGCTGGGCGGCGGCGAGCCGGAGATCAACGACACCGAAACCTACGACAACGGCGTCAAGGTCATCCCGTCCTACCTGCTCGAGCCGGTCAAGGTGACCGAGGCGAACTGGAAGGAAGTGCTGGTCGACAGCGGCTACTACAAGGCGGAAGAGATCGAATAGCTCCTCCCGAGCGGGCCGGCATCGCCAATGGTGCCGGCCTCTTTCGAAACTCGCCTCACAGCGAACAGGCCCGGGATATTTCCGTGGACACGATTCTGGAGATGCGCGGCATCACCAAGGCTTTTCCCGGCGTGAAGGCGCTGGACAATGTGAGCCTTGCGGTGCGGCGCGGCGAAATTCACGCGCTCGTCGGCGAGAACGGCGCCGGCAAGTCGACGTTGATGAAGGTGCTCTCAGGGGTCTATCCGGCAGGCCAGTACGAGGGCGACATCATCTTCGAAGGCGAGACGAAAGCCTTCTACGGGATCGAGGATTCCGAGCGCGACGGCATCATCATCATCCATCAGGAGCTGGCGCTGGTTCCGCTGCTTTCGATCGCCGAGAACATCTTCCTCGGCAATGAGCGGGCCAGGGGTGGCGTCATCGACTGGGAGGAAACCAGCCGGCGCACCGCCGAGTTGCTCGCCCGCGTCGGCCTGAAGGAGCGCCCCGAAACCAAGGTCGCACATCTGGGCATCGGCAAACAGCAACTGGTCGAGATCGCCAAGGCGCTCAGCAAGGAAGTGCGGTTGCTTATTCTCGACGAGCCGACGTCCTCGCTCAACGAAAGCGACAGCGACGTGCTGCTCGACCTGCTCAAGGAATTTCGTGCCGCCGGCATCTCGTCGATCCTGATTTCGCACAAGCTCAATGAAATCGCGAAGGTGGCCGACACGATCACGGTTCTGCGCGACGGAACGTCGGTCTCGACGATGGACTGCTCGGGCGGTGTTCAGGAGGACGATGTCATCCGAGACATGGTCGGCAGGCCGCTTGCCGACCGCTATCCGCCACGCAAGCCCAAGGTCGGGGATACGATCTTCGAGGTTCGCAACTGGACCGTTCGTCATCCGATCGACACCCACCGCAACGTCGTCGATCGCGCCAGCCTGACGCTGCGCGAGGGCGAGGTGCTGGGTATTGCCGGTCTCATGGGAGCTGGGCGCACGGAACTGGCGATGAGCCTGTTCGGGCGTTCCTATGGAACATGGGTCGATGGAGAAGCCATCCTGCGCGGCCAGAAGGTCGATCTCTCGACCGTTCCGCGCGCCATCGATGCCGGGCTGGCCTATGCGACGGAGGACCGCAAGTCCTACGGGCTGGTGCTCGACCAGTCGATCCGCCGAAACGTGCCTCTCGCCAATCTGGAGGCGATAGCCGATCGCGGAGTGGTGGACCGGCGGCGCGAGAGCGAGGTGGCGGAAGATTACCGCCAGCGCATCCGCATCCGCTCGTCATCCATCGAGCAGCCCACGGTCAATCTGTCGGGCGGCAACCAGCAGAAGGTCGTTCTGTCCAAGTGGCTTTTCGCAGGGCCGGACATTCTCATCCTCGACGAGCCCACGCGCGGCATCGATGTGGGCGCGAAGTTCGAGATCTACACGATCATCCGCGACCTCGCGGCAGCGGGAAAATCGCTGATCGTCATTTCGTCCGAGCTTCCGGAGCTGCTGGGGATCACCGACCGGCTCTACGTCATGAACCGTGGCCGCATCGTCGGCGAACTGCCAACGGCGGATGCAACGCAGGAGAAGATCATGTCGATGATTATCAGGTCCGACAGGAAGGCCGAAGGTGCGACCCATGGCTGACGCGGCCGCCGAAATCGACAGGGCGGGAGGGGGCCAGTCGGTCGTGACCTTCCTGCGCAACAATCTGCGCGAATATGGAATCCTGATCGCTCTGGTGGCCATCATGGCGTTCTTCCAGTTTGCGACGGGGGGCATCCTGCTGCGGCCGGTGAACCTCACAAACCTGATCCTCCAGAACAGCTACATCGTCATCATGGCGGTCGGCATGCTGCTGGTCATCGTTTCCGGCCATATCGACCTGTCGGTCGGCTCCGTGATGGGGTTCGTGGGCGCGGTGGCGGCCGTGATGATCGTGCAGTGGCAGATGAACTTCGTGCTTGCCGCCATCCTCTGCCTAGCGGTCGGGGCGGTCATCGGCGCGGCGCAGGGGTACTGGATCGCCTATCACAAGATACCGTCGTTCATCGTCACGCTGGCCGGCATGCTGGTCTTCAAGGGGCTGAGCCTGTGGCTTCTGGCCGGCCAGTCGGTCGGGCCGTTTCCGCCGACGTTCCAGCTCATAGCGTCGGGGTTCGTCCCGGATTTCCTAGGCTCGGGCAAGCCGAACATGCTGTCCCTCGTCGCTGGGGTGGCACTCGCTTGCCTCATCCTCTTTCTTGCAATCCGCACGCGTCGGCGGGAGCAGGCCAAGGGAACCGTTGAAGAGCCGTTCGCGTTCTTCGCCGTCAAGCACGGCGCTATCTTCATCGCACTGGTCTACATGAGCTGGCTGATGGCGTCGTTCCGCGGCCTGCCGAACGTGTTCATCGTGATGGCGCTGCTCATCGCGATCTACTCCTTCGTCGCCAACCGGATGACGATCGGCCGCCGCATCTATGCCATTGGCGGCAATGAAAAGGCGGCAAAGCTCTCGGGCATCCGCACCGAGCGTCTCGTATTCCTCACCTTCGCCAATATGGGCATGCTGGCTGCGCTGGCCGGCCTCATCTTCGCGGCGCGATTGAACACCGCCACCCCCAAGGCCGGGCTGGGCTTCGAGCTCGACGTCATCGCAGCCGTCTTCATCGGCGGTGCGTCGATGGCCGGCGGGGTCGGCACCATCGTGGGCGCAGTCATCGGCGCCTTCATCATGGGCGTGATGAACAACGGCATGTCGATCCTGGGCATCGGCATCGACTACCAGCAGGTCATCAAAGGGCTGGTGCTGCTCGCCGCGGTCATCTTCGACGTCTACAACAAAAACAAGGTATGACGATGCTTCTTTCGCAAATCCGCAATCAGGACGGTTCGATTACCGTTGTCGCCCGTGAAGGCAAGGAAGCCTATGCCGTGCGCGGCGCAACCAGCGTCTACGACCTCGCGCTCGACTGCATCCGCTCGGGCCGCAACGACCTGGCCGCGCATGTGACGGCGCTCGGCCTCGGGCCGGCGCTCGATCTGGACGGCGCCTATGACGAGGGGCGGCTGCTGCCGCCTATCACGCATCCGGACCCTGCCCATCTGCACCTTACCGGCACAGGCCTGACCCATCTGGGTTCGGCGGCGACGCGCGACGCGATGCACCAGAAGGCCGCCGCGCAGGAGGAGGAAAAGCTGACCGATTCCATGCGCATGTTCCGCATGGGGCTCGATGGTGGCAAGCCTGCCAACGGTGCGCCGGGTGTCCAGCCCGAGTGGTTCTACAAGGGTAACGGCTACAGCGTGGCCGCGCCAGGTGGCGTGCTGAAATCGCCGGTCTTCGCAGATGATGCCGGCGAAGAGCCCGAAATAGCCGGGGTCTACGTCATCGGCGATGACGGAACACCCTTCCGTCTTGGCTTTGCATTGTCCAACGAGTTCTCCGACCACGTGATGGAACGGCAGAACTATCTTTACCTGGCCCATTCAAAGCTGCGCCCGGCCTCCTTCGGGCCGGAACTACGCATCGGTGCGCTGCCCGACGATATCAGGGGCACGTCGCGTATCCGGCGCGATGGCGAAACCATCTTCGAAAAGCCGTTCCTTTCGGGCGAAGCGAACATGTCTCATTCCATCGCCAATCTCGAACATCACCATTTCAAGTATGAGGTGTTCCGGCAGGCGGGCGACGTGCATGTGCACATGTTCGGCACGGCCACGCTTTCCTTTGCCGACGGCGTAAGCACGCGTCCGGGCGACGAATTCGAGATCGAAGCTGCCGCCTTCGGCCTCCCGCTGCGCAACCGGCTGGCGGTAGACGGTGGCGCGCGAGATCGTCGGGTGCAGATCCACGCCCTCTGAGAAAGACCATAGCATGTCGTTCCGCAAGGCCGAGTGGCCAAGAAAGCTTCGTTCCCACGAGTGGTACGGAGGGTCATCACGCGACCACATCTATCACCGCTCCTGGATGAAAAATCAGGGCCTGCCGGCCGACCTGTTCGACGGGCGGCCAGTGATCGGCATCTGCAACACGTGGTCGGAGTTGACGCCGTGCAATGCGCATCTGCGCGACCTCGCCCAGCGCGTGAAGCACGGCATCTACGAGGCGGGCGGCCTGCCGGTGGAGTTTCCGGTTTTCTCGACCGGCGAAAGCTCGCTGCGGCCAACGGCGATGATGTATCGCAACCTCGCCGCCATGGAGGTGGAGGAAGCGCTGCGCGCCAATCCGCTCGACGGCGTGGTGCTGCTGGTCGGCTGCGACAAGACCACGCCGGCGCTGCTGATGGGGGCGGCCAGCGTCGATATCCCGGCCATCGCGGTTTCGGGCGGCCCTATGCTGAACGGCTGGTTCCGCGGCCGGCGGGTGGGGTCCGGCACGGCGCTGTGGCAGATGTCGGAGGAGATCAAGGCCGGCACGATGACGGGGGAGGAGTTCCTCGATGCCGAGCAGGCCATGTCGCGCAGTCCCGGCTCGTGCAACACGATGGGTACGGCGTCGACAATGGCGTCGATGGCCGAGGCGCTGGGCATGGCGCTTTCGGGCAACGCGGCAATCCCGGCTGTCGATTCGCGCCGACGCGTGATGGCGCACCTGACGGGGCGGCGGATCGTGCAGATGGTGAAGGACGACCTCAAGCCATCCGACATCCTCACGCGGGAGGCGTTCGAGAACGCGATCCGCGTCAACGGCGCCATCGGCGGTTCCACCAACGCCGTGATCCATCTGCTGGCGATTGCGGGCCGCGCCGGCGTCGATCTGACGCTCGACGACTGGGACAGGCTGGGGCGCGACGTGCCGACCATCGTCAACCTGATGCCGTCGGGCAAATATCTGATGGAGGAGTTCTTCTACGCGGGTGGTTTGCCGGTGGTCATCAAGCGGCTGGGCGAAGCAGGCATGTTGCATCGCGATGCGCTGACCGCGTCCGGCGAAAGCCAGTGGGATGAGGTCAAGGATGCGGTCAACTGGAACGAAGAGGTCATACTGCCGGTTGAAAAGGCGCTGACGCGACAGGGCGGCGTTGCCGTGCTCAAGGGAAACCTGGCACCCAAGGGTGCGGTGCTGAAGCCTTCTGCGGCCAGCCCGCATCTGCTGAAACATCGCGGCCGCGCCGTCGTGTTCGAAGACATCGACGACTACAAGCGCAAGATCAACGACGATGCGCTCGACATCGACGAGACCTGCATCATGGTGATGAAGAACTGCGGTCCGCGCGGCTATCCCGGCATGGCCGAGGTCGGCAATATGGGCCTGCCGCCAAAAGTGCTGAAGAAGGGCATCAACGACATGATCCGCATTTCGGATGCACGCATGTCGGGCACCGCCTACGGCACGGTGCTGCTTCACGTGTCGCCGGAGGCGGCTGTCGGCGGGCCGTTGGCGATCGTACGCGACGGCGACATGATCGAACTGGACGTCGAGGCGCGCCGGCTGCATCTCGACGTGCCCGATGACGAGATCATGCAAAGGCTTGCGGCCTGGAAGCCGCCCGTCGCCGTGCCTGCAAGCGGCTATGCGAGGCTCTTCGCCACCCATGTCGAGGGAGCCGATACCGGCGCGGATTTCGACTTCCTCAAAGGTTCTCGTGGAAAGGCAGTTCCTCGTGACAGTCACTGAGCCGGTCGCCATCGCCATTGTCGGTGTCGGCAAGATCGCGCGAGACCAGCATCTGCCGTCCATCGCGTCCAACGCCCGTTTCCGGCTGGCTGCGACCGCGAGCCGGCACGGCGGCGTCGATGGCGTGGAGAATTTCGAGACCATAGATACGCTGCTTTCCGCGCGAAGCGACGTCCAGGCTGTCGCGCTTTGTCAGCCCCCGCAGGTGCGGTTCGAGGCGGCGGCCAAGGCCATTCGTGCCGGGCGCCACGTGCTGCTGGAGAAGCCGCCGGGCGCGACGATTGCCGAAGTCGAGACGCTGGTTGCGATGGCTCGATCGCAGGGCGTTTCGCTGTTTGCCACTTGGCATTCGCGCTTTGCAACTGGGGTGGAGCCTACGCGCGAGTGGCTGAAGGGCAAGACCGTCCGCCGCGTTGCCGTCACGTGGAAGGAGGATGTGCGCCGCTGGCATCCAGGACAGGCATGGATATGGGAGCCCGGTGGGCTTGGCGTTTTCGATCCGGGCATCAACGCGTTGTCCATCGTCACAGCCATCCTGCCACCCGTGCACGTCACACGCGCCACGCTGGAATTTCCCGAAGGCCGCGATGCGCCGATTGCCGCTCAACTGACGTTCGCAGGCGAGAGTGGGTTCTCGGCGACCGCCGATTTCGACTGGCGACAGACCGGCCCGCAAACGTGGGATATCGAGGTCGAGACCGACGAGGGCAGACTTGTCCTGTCGAAGGGCGGGGCGGAAATGTTGGTGGACGGCAAGGCCGTGCTGGCCGACTCCGACCAGGAATATGCCGGCATATATCGCCGCTTTGCGGAACTGATCGAGGCGGGCGAAAGCGACATCGATCTTTCGCCGCTCGTCCATGTGGCCGATGCCTTCATGCTGGGACGACGCAGCGTGGTGGAGCCTTTCGAGGACTGAGCTGGCACTCACCTCGCCATTTCGGTTGAACTTTTGTCATCCTGCTGTCATACGGATCGGCAATATACAGCCTGATATCCGGATTGGCAGATATATGGACAAGAGATCGTCACTCGCAGCGCTCGCCGCACTGGGCCAGGAAACCCGGCTCGACATATTCAGGTTGCTGGTGCGCGCTGGCGCGGAAGGTGTGCCCGCCGGCGAGGTCGCAACAAGACTTGGCGCAGTTCAGAACACTGTCTCGTCGCATCTCAAAGTGCTGTCGCAAGCGGGGCTCATAAGGCCGGAGCGCGACGGCAGGGTCGTGCGCTACGTCGCTGACATGACCGGTTTCCGAGATCTGCTCGCCTACCTGATGGAAGATTGCTGCAACGGCGCGCCGGAGCTTTGCCGCCCGGTGATCGACGCCGTGACCTGCCGCTGCTGAGCACGCAGCCGCGATATCAGAGGCTATGGAGAAGATGTCGATGAGCGACCGCACCTATAATGCCCTGTTCCTTTGCACGGGAAATTCCGCCCGATCGATACTTGCCGAAGCGATCCTGAACCGGATGGGACAGGGACGTTTCCGGGCCTATTCGGCCGGGTCGCAGCCGAAGGGTGAAGTGCATCCCTTTGCGCTTGACCTCCTGAAAAGCCTCAACCACGACACGTCATTCGCGCGCTCCAAGAGCTGGGAAGAGTTCGCCGCTGAGAACGCGCCGGTTATGGATTTCGTGTTCACCGTTTGCGACAGCGCAGCCAACGAAGCCTGCCCCGTGTGGCCCGGCCAACCGATGACCGCGCACTGGGGCGTACCCGACCCTGCGGCGGCGCAAGGCACAGATGCCGAGAAGCATTTGGCCTTCGCCGAAGCCTACCGGATGCTCAACAACCGGATTTCGATCTTCACCGCATTGCCCATCGCGTCACTGGACCGGCTGACGCTGCAGTCCCGCCTGCGCGACATAGGCCGCGACATGCCGAAGGCGGGCTGAGCATGCAGGTTGATCGGCCGCGCCGGCTCGTCGCCGAGGCTCTCGGTACCTGTATCTTGGTTGCCACCGTTGTCGGCTCGGGCATCATGGCCGACCGTCTCACCGACGACATGGCCTTGGCTCTGCTGGGCAATACGCTCCCGACGGGCGCAATACTCGTCGTGCTCATCACCATCCTCGGGCCGTTGTCGGGTGCGCATTTCAACCCCGCTGTCACGCTGGCGTTTGTGCTCAGGCGCGAGATCGAGGCGGGTGACGCGGTTTCCTATACGGTCGTACAAGTCGCCGGCGGCATCTGCGGCGCCCTGTTGGCGCACGCCATGTTCGAACTGCCGATCTTGCAGGCTTCCACGACAGTACGGACCGGGGCGGCCCAGTGGTTGGCTGAGGCGGTCGCCGCATTCGGGCTGGTCTTCACCATTCTTGCGGGGCTGCGGTTCCGGGGCGATGCCATCCCGTGGCTGGTGGGACTCTACATTACCGCCGCCTACTGGTTCACCGCTTCGACCTCGTTTGCAAACCCTGCAGTAGCCATCGCACGCGCCTTCACCGACACATTTGCCGGTATCCGCCCGACCGACCTTCCGGGCTTCATCGCCGCTGAACTGATCGGCGCGATCGTAGCGGTAGCGCTGGCGGGGTGGTTGCTTGCAGAGCCCAGAAACACACTCGAGACGAGACCTGCCGAATGACCATCACCATCTACCACAATCCCGACTGCGGAACGTCGCGCAACACGCTCGCCATGATCCGCCAATCCGGTGAAGAGCCTCAGGTTATCGAGTACCTGAAGAACCCGCCATCCCGGCAGCGACTGGTTGCGTTGATCGAGGCGATGGGAATTTCGCCTTGCGCTTTGTTGCGCGAGAAGGGCACGCCCTATGCGGAACTGGGGTTAGGAGACGGCAAATGGAGCGATGACGAGATCGTCGATCTCATGCTGGCGCATCCGATCCTCATCAATCGCCCGATTGTCGAGACCCCGCTTGGCACCAAGCTTTGCCGTCCGTCCGAAGCGGTGCTCGATATTCTGCCCAACCCGGAAATCGGCCCGTTCACCAAGGACGACGGCGAAGTGGTGATCGACGCGGACGGACGGCGGGTTCGTTAAATTCGACAATCGTCGAAATAATGTTGACTCGTCCGCCGGCGCCTAATATCCATATTTCCAACAAAGTGGAATAAAAACTAGGCAGCGACGGGAACTGGAAGACCATGACCGACAGAACCTCCACTTTCGACGCATTGCCCAACATCGACGGTACCCAGTTCCGTTCGGTCGATGAGGGCGCTCTCTTCGATGCTCCCCGTGCGTCACACCCCCCGCGCATCCTGATGCTCTACGGCTCACTGCGCGAACGGTCCTATTCGCGCCTGGCGACAGAGGAAGCGGCGAGGATATTGCGCCGGCTCGGCGCCGAGGTCCGCATTTTCAACCCCGCCGGCCTGCCGCTGCCGGACTCGACTTCTGCCGATGATCCCAAGGTCAAGGAACTGCGGGAACTTTCAATGTGGTCGGAGGGGCAGGTCTGGTGCTCGCCGGAGCGCCACGGTTCGATGACCGGGATCATGAAGGCGCAGATCGATTGGCTGCCGCTGTCGCTTGGCGGCGTGCGACCGACGCAAGGACGAACGCTGGCCGTGATGCAGGTCTCTGGTGGCTCGCAAAGCTTCAACGCCGTCAACCAGCTGCGCGTGCTTGGCCGCTGGATGCGGATGTTCACCATTCCCAACCAGTCATCCGTTGCGAAAGCTTTCAACGAATTCGATGCCGAGGGGCGGATGAGGCCGTCGTCCTATTACAACCGCATAGTCGATGTGATGGAGGAACTGATGAAGTTCACGCTTCTCCTTCGCGATCGGGCCGACTACTTGACCGACCGCTATTCCGAGCGTGTGGAAAGTGCCGAACAGGTTTCGCGGCGGGTCAACCAGAAATCACAGTGAGTTTTGGGCGCATTCCCAATTTCGATGATTATCGAATTTGATTGACCGCATTTCTCGGGCCCAATACCATTTTGGAATGAAACTCGAACAGGCAGCGCTGCAGCTTGAAGCGCTCGGCAATCCGACGCGGCTCAACATCTATCGCATTCTGGTGCGGGCGGGCGCGGCGGGATTGCCGGTCGGCAGCATTCAGGAAAGGCTTGGCGTTCCTGCATCCACGCTGTCGCACCATTGCAAGCGGCTCATCGAGACGGGGCTGGTCAGTCAGCAGCGACGGGCGACGACGCTCATCTGCCGGGCCGAATATCCCACCATGCAGGCCCTGATCGGCTACCTTGCCGATGAGTGCTGCACGGAGGCGAGGGCGGCTCCCGACTAGATATGGCGCTTCACCGACACAGGGTCGCGCGAGGTGCCGTGTAGATGGCGTTATAGAGTGCCCTTCCAGGCCAGAAGGTCGAATATCACTCCGACGTCTTCCGTCTTTTCCAGCGACCATACGAGGTCGAAGACGGCTTGTGACCGGGCTTCGTCGATAAGGCCTTCCGCGCAGTCGCGGAACTTGTCTTCGAGTTCGCGATCTGACAGCGGGTTGTGGGGGCTGCCACGGTAGTTCTCGTCGGCCCACCGTTCGATGAGGCGACCGTCAGTCGTCGTGACCTCGATGCGCGAGCGGATGCGGTCCCAGCCCATGTCCTCGATAGATTGGTCGAACTCTGTCTCGATGCGCGCCTGCATCTCTTGGGACGCGGTGGAAGAGACAAACTCGTCGGTAAACTCCGCCTTGCCGGCACGCCCCGCTAGGATGATTGCGGTTAGCAGGAAGGCGAAGGAGAACTTGCCTTCAAGCTCCGTGCGCGCGATCCGGAAGCGAATGGGGCCGAGCACGTTGCTGCCGGCCTTGAGCTTGACCGCCTTGATGTCCCCCGGCTTCAGTCCGTTCTCGCGCATCAGGAACAGCATCGCGTCCATGCTTGGATGAGTGAGCACGCCGGACGGGTAGGGCTTGATGGAGACGCCTGGGCTTTCCATCGTATGCGGCCTGCCGAACCTGTCGCGGACAAGCGCGGGTTCTCCGCCCGGTCCGGCGATGGCGAGGTAACCCCAGCGGCCGTCCAGCGCTTCCGCATTGGCGGAAAAGCCGTGGCGAACGAGGAGTGCTGCCGTGATGCCGTTTTCGGCTGCGCGGCCGACATGCATCGGCTTCGTCATCGTGCCGAAGCCCGCCCGAATGCCGGATGCCATCGAGGCCGCCACGCCAAGCGTGCGGGCAACGCCTTCCTCGTCCATGCCCAGCATCTTTGCCGCCGCGGCGGCGGCGGCGAACGTCCCTATCGTCCCGGAAGTGTGGAAGCCGCGCATGTAGTGCTCGGGGTTGATGGCCTCCGCAACCTTGCAGCCAACCTCGAAACCGGCGGTGAAGGCGGTGAGAAATTGCCTGCCGTCGACCGCCCTGCCAGTCTCGCCTGATACAAGGTTGGATAGGGTGAGCGCCGCGACCAAAGGGGGCATGGTAGGATGCATCAGAAGGCCATAGGGGCGTCCCGGACCTTCGGCCAGCTGCGTGTCGTCCCAATCCATTGCGTGGCCGGCGGTTGCGCTCCAAAGTGCCGCGAGATGGGCCGGTACTTTTTGGTCTGCCACGCCGATCAGCCTTGCCTGCGGCGTCCCGCCCAGACTGTCGATGTAGCTTGCCAGCGGTGCCATGCCGGGCTGCTCGGAGCCCGCAAGCGCCACCGCCAGCCCGTCAAGAACGCAGCGTTTTGCAATACGCAGCGTCTCATCGTTCAGGTCCTCGAAGCGCAGTCCTGCGACGAAGGCGGATGCAGACCTTGTGAGGCCTGCGAGATGGGCGAACGGGTCTTCAGGCTTTCGTGCGGTCTCGGTCAAGGTTTCCTCCCTCGTTGATTTTGAGGCCGACCGCAGCGACCTCAGGTCGCGGTGGCTTCACGCATGGCCTTGATGAGCGCGGAGTTCTGCTCGAAACCGATGCCCGGTGCGTCTGGCAGGCCTACCCGGCCGTTTTCGACCCTGATACCGTCGGCGAAACCGCAGAACGGCTTGAAGACCTCCGGGTAGGATTCGTTGCCGCCGAGCTTGAGGCCGGCCGCGATGTTCAGCGAAAGCTGATGGCCTCCATGCGGCACGCAGTTGCGGCTCGAGAAGCCTTCCTTGCCGATGGCCTCCAGCGTGCGCAGATACTCGACGAGGCCGTAGGAAAGCGCGCAATCGAATTGGAGCCAGTCGCGGTCAGGCCGCATGCCGCCGTAGCGCGCGAGGTTGCGGGCGTCCTGATGCGAGAACAGGTTTTCGCCTGTCGCCATCGGGCCAGGATAGACTTTCGAGAGTTCCGCCTGGATGTGATAGTCGAGCGGGTCGCCCGCCTCCTCGTACCAGAACAGGTTGTACTGCTTCATCGCCTCGGCATAGGCCAGTGCGGTGTCGAGGTCGAAGCGGCCATTGGCGTCGACGGCGAGATATTTGCCGTCGCCTACGACCTCCAGCACGGCCTCGATCCGCCTGATGTCCTCAGCGAGCGGCGCGCCGCCGATCTTCATCTTGACGACCTCGTAGCCTATCGCGCGATAGCGGCGCATCTCGTCCTGAAGTTGGCTGTCATCCTTGCCGGGGTAGTAGTATCCGCCAGCGGCATAGACGAAGACGGAATCGTCATGCGTCCCGTCGCCATAGGTGTCGGCGAGATATTTGTAGAGCGGGACGCCGGCGATCTTCGCCACTGCATCCCACACCGCCATGTCGACCACGCCGACGGCAACCGAGCGCTCCCCGTGGCCACCGGGCTTCTCGTTGACCATCATGGCGGCCCAGATCTTGTGCGGGTCGAGATTGGCCCCGTCATCGCGTACGAGGCTCTCCGGCTTCGCCTCGCGCAGCCTTGGCAGGAAGCGTTCGTTGAGCAGGCCGCTGGCAGCATAGCGCCCGTTGGAGTTGAACCCGTAGCCGATGACGGGCTTGCCATCCCTGACCTGATCGGTGACCACCGCGACGACGCTGGCCGTCATCTTCGAGAAGTCGATGAAGGCATTCCGGATGGGTGACGAGATGGACACCACCGCCTCGCGTATGTCGACGATCTTCATGTTTTCGGGCCTTTCGAGCTGGCGGCAAAGCGGACGAGTAGCGGCGGCGCAATGACGTTGGTGAGGAAGGAGCGGGTGAACTGGAAGCCCGCCACGACCGCCGACGCAGCGCCGAGCGCCTTTGCGGATGCAATCATCTCGCCGAGACCTCCGGGCGCGACGCCAAGCGCCAGCGAGGTCGGGCTTTCATTTACGAACAGGGCCAGCAGCGGGGTGAAGCCGAAAACCATGATGGCGATGAGTCCGCCGCTGCAGATCACGGCCGCCAGCGCGGCGCGCGGCACGCGCTGGAAGTCTTCCTTCTTCAGTCGCGCGCCCAGCGAGAACCCAATCAGGATTTGCGCGACGACGAGCACCCACCACGGCATGAGGGCTATCGATACGTTGAAAGAAGCAAGGGCTATGCCAACGGCCATCGGCATGATGACCCACGGATTGAGGACGCCAAGCTTTGAGGTGACGATGGAAAGGACAAGCCCGCCTATGAGGCAGGCAGCGAGCGCAACATGGCTGGCAGCCGGATTGACGACCGCTTCCACGATGCTGCGATCGATCCCGAAGAAGAAGGGTACGAGGACGACGATCATCACCACGCGCAGCGTGTGCACCACCATCACGACATCGGCCTGCGCGCCGGTTTCCCGCGCCAGCGAGGCCATCTCGGACATGCCGGCCGGCAGGGTCGAGAGAAGGGCGGTCTTGTTGTCGACCCGAGCGATCCTGGCAAGGGGGAAGGCAAGCAGCACGCCGAGCGCGTTGGCCACGAACGCAGCCACAACCATCGCGGGCAGATAGGAGATGAGCTGGCCCAGAATGTCGGGGGTAAGCACCGCGGCCGTCGCCGCCCCGATCAGCAACTGGCCGAGACGGCGCATATATTTGGTCTTGCCGCCCAGCCCGACCGCGTTCGCATAGATTGCACTGCCTGCCATCGCGCCGAGAATCCACGCCAGCGGTATTCCCGTCAGCGACGCCAGCCACCCGGTGATGGCGGAAACGAGGATGCCCCCGGCGAGCTGGAGGTTCGTGCCGAACGTCATGAAAGGTAGGTGCCGCCGTTCACATGCAATGTCTCGCCAGTGATGTAGCGGCCCGCACGGCCGGCGAGATAAGCAACGGCCTCCGCGACATCCTCGGGCGTGCCGCGCCGACCGACCAGCGTCTTGCGCGTATCGTGATGCTTGGGGGCGGCGCCCTCGTTGGAGATGCGCACCGTCTCGATCAACCCCGGCGCCACGCAGTTCACGGTGATGCCCTTCGGAGACAATTCGTGCGCCATCGCCTTGGTCAGGCCGACCACGCCCGCTTTTGCGGTGATGACGTGGGCGCGGTTGGCCGCGCCGGTATGGCCGGTAAGACCGCCGAGGTTGACGATGGCTGCCTGATCGCTCTTTTCGAGATGCGGCAATGCTGCCTGGCTGACGAGAAAAACCGCGTCCAGCGCGACGCCCATCACCTGCCGCCACTCCTCGAAGCTTATGTCTGCGAACGAGGCTTCCGGACGAATGGCGGCATTGTTGACGACGATGTCGAGCCTGCCGAATACCGCAGCCGCTTCATCGACGACGCGCCTCGCTGTTTCCGGGGCGGAAAGGTCTCCTGAAAGCAGACTGGCCCGGCCGCCGGCGGCCTCTACTGCGGCGACCGTTTCCGCGCCCGCTTTCATGTCGCGCGCAACGTGGACCACCACGTCCGCCCCCCGCGATGCGAGCGCCACGGCGATGGCGCGACCGATATTGCGCGATGCGCCGGTTACAAGGGCTGTACGCCCGGCAAGGTCTCTGTCCGTCATCTGGCAAGCTCCGCGATGAGTTCGTGCCCGTCTTTCATGGAGCCGATCCTGTTGCATGCCGCCAGCAGGGCGTCCGCGCCGTAGTGGCCGCCGAAGGCGACGTTGGCGCGGAATTTCGCGTCTATCTCTTCGCGCGTCAGAGGTTCTTCCGAGCCGCCCCGCATGTGGCCCTGGTCTGCCTCCCGCACGCTGCCGTCCTCATATTCGATCCGGACGTGTCCGGTATAGGCGGCGGGGTAGGGGTTGTCGGGGTCGATCTCGAAATCGACAAGCGCGCACAGTCGCAGCAGCTCCGGATCTGCGATCGCCTCGTCGGTGAAGTCGCCCAGATCGGCATGGCCGCGAGCCAGGCCGAGGGCGACGCCGAAAGGCGTCGAGAACTTCGCCGCATATGCCGTGGGTGGGCGGCGCTTCAGCTCGATCGGCTCCCACAGGCGATGGACGATGCCTTCCGCCGTCTTGCAAACGATACGCCGGATACCCTCGAGGCGGACGCCGCTGGCGCGCAGCTTCAGCGCCGCGTCGATGTAAGGCTGGACCATCGTGCCGCACGGGTAGGGCTTGAAGGTGATGGTATCCATCACGAAGGTTTTGCCCAGCTCGTCGAACAGCTTGTCGGTCTTCGGTTCGATCGAGGGGGCGAAGGTCTTGAACGCGCCGTGAACGCCTTCGAAGACCATACGCGGGCCGACGAAGCCCGCTTCCGCCATGGCGAAGGAACGCAGCGCGGACTGTGCCGACCAGCCCGGATGCATGCGCTTCGTCCAGCTGCCGTCGCCGAGATATTCGATGATGCCGGATGCGGTCGATCCCGCAATGCCGAGCGCCCGCACGATCGTTTTCCGATCGGCGCCGCGAGCAACCGCAATGCCGAACGTGGCGGAGAAGGTGCCGAGCACGGCGGTGGGGTGGAATCCTGCCTTGTGAACGGCCTTCGGCAGGGTGAGGGCCAGCCGGCACAGAAGCTCGGTACCCGCTGCGATGCCCAGCATGACTCTATCGTTGGTCAGTTGATACTTCTGGGCGGCCGCAAGCAGGGCCGGCACGATCACGACGCCGGAGTGCACCGGCCCGCCCTCGAACGTGTCGTCGAAGTCCTCACCATGGGCCGCCGTGCCGTTGATGAGCGCTGCGCTCGACGCCGATACGCGCTCGCCATGGCCGATGACGATGTGATCGCCGGGCTCGGACGCTGCCTTGGCGGCGGCGACATAGTCGGTGTGGCGCGCGGCAACGCACAGCCCGACGATATCGACCAGGATATCTCGGCTCTTGGCACGCGTCGCATCGGAAAGCCCTTCCGGTGTCAGCGACACGCCCCATTCGGCGAGCCTTTCGGAGACGGACTGGGTGGGGGTCTCATGCTTCATGAAATCAGCTTTCAGTGATTGTCTCAGGCTTGCGCACGAAGGTGTCGTATAGCCGCTTGGCGATCGAGCCACCGATGAAAAGGAACGCCAGCACCAGCAGGCTCAGCGAGATGCGGTCGTCTACGAAGATCATGTAGTCATCGCCCGACAGCACCAGCGAACGGCGGAAGTTGCTCTCGACCAGGTAGCCGAGCACCAGTCCCAGCACCGTCGGCAGGAAGGGGAAGCGCAGCATGCGCATGAAGAAGCCCAGCACGCCTGCCGCCATCATCAGCCCGACATCGAAGGTCTCGTTGTGGATCGAGTAGATGCCGGACAGGATGAGCGCCAAGATGAAGGCGTTGAGGTAGGGGCGCGGACGGTTGACCAGCCAGATGCACACCGGAAGCATCAGAATACCCATGATGACCATGCCGATCGTTGCCGTGAACAGGCCGGCGTAAAGCCCGTGCACGACCTCGCCCGAGCGCTGGAAAAGCATCGGGCCCGGCACGATGCCGTGGATGAGGAAGCCGCCTAAGAGGATCGCGGTCGAGTTGGAACCCGGGATGCCGAACGAAAGGAGTGGCACGAGGGCGGTTCCGGCGACCGTGTTGTTGGCGGTCTCGGGCGCGGCGATGCCTTCGGGGGAGCCCTTGCCGAACTCTTCGGGGTGACGAGACCAACGCCGCGCCTCGTTGTAGGACATGAAGGAGGCGATGGTGCCACCGGCGCCGGGCATGACGCCTTCGAACGTGCCGATGCCGTTGCCAATCATCTGAGAGGGTATGAGCCGCTTGGCGAGCTTGAAGTCGGGAAACTGGATGCGTGGACGGGAGCGGACGCGCTCGTCGCTGCCGCGCTTCGAGGCCTGCATGAGCAGTTCGCTCATCGCGAAAAGGCCGACCATTATCATCACCGGCTCGATGCCGCCGAGCAACTCCGAGGAACCGAAGGTGAAGCGTGTGCCGCCTGTCACGGGGTCGCTGCCGACGGTGGCGATCATCAGGCCCAATATCGCGGCGATGAAGCCCTT
Organism: Neoaquamicrobium microcysteis; assembly: GCF_008180155.1. GTDB lineage: Bacteria > Pseudomonadota > Alphaproteobacteria > Rhizobiales > Rhizobiaceae > Aerobium > Aerobium microcysteis. The sequence goes on from NZ_VSZS01000066.1 coordinate 336,062, forward strand.
GACGAGGTTCTCGCCGGAAAGCGTTGCGATGACCGAGAGGCCGAGAATGCCGAGTGCGAAATAGGCCATCGGCGTGAAATTGAGAGCGACGAGGGCGAGCGGGCCGGACAGGGCGATCAGCATGATGAGGCCAAACATGCTGCCGATGAAGCCGGAGTAGAGCGAGATGCCAAGCGCGAGACCAGCCTTGCCCTGCTTGTTCATCTCATAACCGTCGATCACCGTGGCGGCCGCAGCATTGGTGCCCGGTGTGCGGATGAGAATGGCCGGAACGGAGCCGCCATACTCCGCACCCACATAGGTGGAAGCCAGCAGCACGATCGCAGCCGTCGGGTCCATCGTGTAGGTGAAGGGCAAAAGCAGCGCCATGGTGATGGATGGCGAAATGCCGGGCAGCGCACCGCCCATGATGCCCCAGGTAACGCCGGCGAGTGCAGCGAGCAGGATGTGCCAGTCCAGAAGGAATGAGGCGGCGTGCAGGATCGTTTCCATGTTCAGTCGTCCCTTTTCGCCTCAGAGTCCCAGAACCGCGAGGATGCCCGCAGGCATCCGAACGCCAAGGATCGCCACGAACATGGCGTAGAGAAAGACCGCGCCGCCAATGCCAATGGCGATCAGACGGCCACTGAAGCCAGCCCCGAGATAGAGTGCGGTGGTGGTGATAAGCAGTGCGATGGAAATCAGGTAGCCGAAGGTCTCAAGGATGAAGAGATAGGCGATGCCGATCGCAAGCAATCCGAACGCATAGACCACCTTGCGGCCCTGGCCTTCCCATTCGCCCTTCGCTTCCTCCCCTGAAGCCGTAACCACCGCTGTCGTGCGGGAGGCGAGCGCCGCCTGCATAATCAGGATCGATCCCAGCGCCACCAGCAACCATCCATAGATGCGGGGCAGGCCGCCCGGACCCATGCTGTCATCCAGCGCGCTGGTGCGCAGCTGATAGGAAAAGTAGAGGTAGACGGCGCCGATGGCGATGGTTGCGACACCACCGACAAAATCCCGGGTAAACATGAAGGCCTCACTTGTGGAAGCGACAGTTGGAAAGAGGGCGGCGCCCCGAAAGGCGCCGCCTTCAGGCATGAAGTCTATTCAATGATGCCGGTCTCTTTCAGGAACCCGGCTGTCTCCGAGCCGAACTGCTCGATGAACGTGGCATACTCGTCGTGCGGGATGAATTCGGCGCGCAGGTTGCCCGCCTCATAGGACGCCTTGTACTGTTCGTCGGCCAGAACGGCCTGCGTGGCCTTTTCCCACGCCGCGATCACATCGTCGGGCAGGCCCTTGGGACCGGCCAGGCCGCGGAACTTGCGCACCACGACGTCGTAACCGCTTTCCGCAACCGTAGGCAGGTCCGGGAAGGCGTCGAGACGCTCGCCGCTGAAGGTGGCCAGCAGGCGCAGTTCTCCGGCCTCGAGTTGGGACTGGATTTCCTGCACTTCGCCCACACCGATCTGCAAGGTGCCGTTCAGCACGTTGATCATCAGGTCGCCGCCGCCTTCGTGGGTGACGACGGCCGCGTTCACGCCGGCGGCAGCTTTCAACTGTTCCAGCGCCTGCCGCTCGAGCGATGCAGGGTTTGCCGCGCCCCACTGGCCGCGTCCGTCACGAGCGTACTGGATGACGTCTTCCAGCGACTGGAACTGGCTGTTCGCCGCGGTGTAGATGACCTCGGGGTCGATGAAGAAGTTCACCAGCGGCTCGAGGTCGGTATATTTGTACTGCGGATCTGACAGCAGCGAGGTGTAGATGAAGGTCGGTGTCGTGGCGTAGAAGATGGACCCGTCGGCGGGCGCCGTAGCCAGACGCGCCATGGCCGATGCGCCGGAGCCGCCGCTCACGTTTTCGACGATCACGTTCGCACCGAGATAGGGGCTCAGATGGCGCGACAGTTCGCGCAGGAACACGTCGCTGCCGCCGCCGGGGCTGGAATGAGTTACAAGCGTCACCGTATCGACAGGATATTCCTGTGCCTGAGCGAAGGCGCTGCTGAAGAAAAGCGCCGCGGTTGCGGCCGCATAAAGTGGCAGTCTTGTCATTGAGTTCCTCCCAGAGTGCCGGCGGACCGGTCGTCGGCCGGGCGATGCCTTATTCGGCTGGCTCTATGGCGCCGGGTCTACTGAAGCGGCCCCCGCAACAGCCTGACCGAACGTTAGGCCCCGCAATTGTCAAGTGTCAACAATTTTTTGCCTTAGCCGCAGTTCAGTCGAGGGTCACCCGCGTCTCGCGAAACGCGTCGTTGTCGAGGGTCAGGCCAAGGCCCGGACGGTCTGGAATGGTTATCATCCCGCCTTGAGGTTTGGGCGCGTCGGTGAACAGGGTTTCACCCACCGCGACCATGCCGAGATGCCACTCCACGATCCACCCGTTCATCATTCCGGCAAGCAGGTGCATGTTGAAGAGCGGCCAGCCGCCGCCATTGGCTATAGGCATGTTGTAGATCTGGGCAAGGTGCGCGATCTTGCGGGCCTCTGTGTAGCCCCCGCAATAGGTTACGTTGGGCTGCAATATGTCGAGCGACTGATGTTCCACGAACTCGCGCATTCGCCAGCGGTGGCCCTCCATCTGGCCGGCTGCCAGAGGGATTTTGGTGTGGCGGCGCAGGTCGCCGAGTGCTCGAGCGTCGTTCTGGGTCAGAGGTTCCTCGAACCAGGTAATGCCGCAATCCTCGATCTCGCGGCACAGATATTTGGCCTCGACAGGGTTGAAGAGGTAGTTGGCGTCGATCATCAGATCGACCTCCGAGCCCACTGCGTCGCGGATCGCCTTCACCCTGTGGGCATCTTCGCGCCAGCCGCCCTTGTCCACGGCCACAACGGATTTGAGCGCGCGGAAGCCATTGGAAACATGCAGCTTTGCCGCTTCTCCGAGCAAGTCGATGTCGTATTGCGGGAAGCCGAAGGTGACATAGCAGGGGACCTGCGTTCGCGCGCCGCCCAGCATGGCAGCGATGGAGCGGTTCTCGGCTTTGCCGATGATGTCCCAAAGGGCGATGTCCAGGCATGATAGGGCCATGGAAATCGTGCCGCTCATCGCGCGCGGATTGAGCTTCTGCCAAACGCGCTGATGGATCTTCTCCAGATCGCGTACATCCATGCCCTTTACGCAAGGCAGGATGTGCTTTTCAAGCGCGACGATCACCGAGCGGGCGAGGAAATGCCCTGTCAGACCGTAGCCGACGATGCCTTCGTCGGTCTCCACCTGGCAGAAGACGAAGTGGGTCTGCTCCTCGCGTCCATAACCCTGCACACGGCCTTCGAGCAGCGGTATCTCGATGGAGAAGCCGTGCAGGCTCGCTCTGATGTCCTGAATAATCATGGCATCCCTCCCTGGTGGTGTGCGCCATTGTCTAGCGGACTTCACTATTGTAGACAATCTACAAAGTTGGAGGAAATCGTGATGAATCAGCAAAAAATGCCGACGCTCTTCCAGGCGAGGAGTTTGATGGAAGGGTTTCGGTACGAAACGGTAAAAACCGGCGGCGCGGAGATTCGAGTAGCCATCGCGGGTGACGGCCCTCCGCTGCTTCTGATCCACGGCAACCCGCTAACCCATGTCAGCTGGCACAAGATCGCGCCGACCCTCGCCAAATCCTTCACGGTCGTAGCCCCCGACCTTCGCGGCTACGGCGACAGCTCGAAGCCCGACGGCGGCGAGGATCATTCCGCCTACACGTTCCGGGCGATGGGAGAGGATAATTTCAACGTCATGGATCATTTCGGCTTCGAGCGGTTCCAGATCGCCGGCCATGACCGCGGGGCCCGCGTCGGTTTCCGCATGGCGCTAGATCGGCCGGAGCGGGTAGAGCGGCTCTGTGCACTGGACATCGTGCCGACCCATCACGTGCTCAACAACGTCTCGCTCGGGTGGGGCCTCGAGAGCTATCACTGGTTCTTCATGGCCCAGAAGGCACCGTTTCCCGAGCGCCTGATCTGCGCCGACCTCGACTATTACATCCACTACAAGCTGAACAAGAAGGGTGTCGGCCTGGAGATTTTCACCCGGGACGCGATGGCCGAATATGTGCGCTGTACGACGCCGGAACAGATCCACGCCGTGTGCGAAGACTATCGCGCGACCGTGACGCTAGACCTGGCGATGGACACGGCCGATTATGGAAAGCGCAAGATCGAATGTCCGGTAATGGTCATATGGGGCACGAACAGCCATTGCGGTCGCCATTTCAAGCCGGTCGAAGCGTGGCGCGAATGGTCGGACGACGTTACCGGTTTCGGCGTGCCGACCGGCCACTACCCGGCCGAACATCGACCGGACATCATCTATCCGCTCTTCTTCGATTTCTTCACCGGCTACGAGCCGCGTCTTCCGGAGAATATGCAGTGACGGACCGCGGCGTTGTCGGCATAGATGCGTGTGAGGCGCGCAGACGAGTGCATGCCGACCGTGAAATCGCGTTTCTCGACGTCCGCGAGGCCGGCCAGTTCGGGGAGGGGCATGCGCTGTTTGCCGTTCCCTGCGCTTATTCGCGACTCGAAGCGATGGTGCCCGGCCTCGTGCCACGGAAGACCGTCCCGATCGTACTCGTCGACGATGGCGACGGCATAGCCGAACGCGCTGCCCGGCGGCTGCGCGAAATGGATTATCGGGATGTCGCCACCATCGATGGCGGCATGCGCGCGTGGGAAGCCGCTGGTTTCCCCGTCTACAAAGGCGTGAATGTCCCGTCCAAGCTGCTTGGAGAATTGGCAGAGACGGTATGGCATCCGCGCATGGTAGCCGCGCCGGACCTTGCCGCGTGGAAGGCCCAGGGCCGCAATTTCCGGTTCTATGACGCACGCCCACCGGCCGAATACGCCAAGATGCGCGTGCCGGGCGCTGCTTGCCTGCCCAACGGAGAGTTGGCGCACCGACTTCCGGCTATCGGAGACGAGCAGACGCCGATCGTCATCACCTGCGCGGGGCGCACGCGCGGCATCGTGGGCGCCATAGGCGTCGCGCTCACCGGCTATGCCGGACCCGTCTTCGCGCTGGAGAACGGAACACAAGGCTGGGCGCTTTCCGGCCAGACCCTGGAACGAAGAAACACCGCCGCGCCGTTTCCGTCACTCACGCGTGAGGAACTTCTGAAGAGCCGCGAAGTGGCGTTAGGGATCGCGCAGCGCTTTGCGCTGGAAACGGTTGATGCGAACGGCATCGAGCCACTTGTCGCGGAGGATGATGCGACGACTTATCTGTTCGACGTGCGTTCGGCCGCCGAAGCCGCTGACGATCCGCTCGAGGGTGCGGTTCACGCATGGTCCGGCCAGCTCGTGCAGGCGACGGATCAATGGGTCGGCGTGCGCCACGCGCGCATCGTGCTTTTCGACGACAGCGGGGTGAGGGCAGCGATTGCCGCTTTCTGGCTTAGGCAACTCGGCTACCGGCCGTTCGTTGCAGTCCTTGACGATGAAGTGCGCGATACGCTGGGGCGGCTGGCGCAGACGAGGGGCGGATCAGGCAGCCTTGAAGCGCCCGGGTTGCCGCGGATCGAGCCCGCTCAGGCAAATGCACTAGCGGCGTCGGGTGAAGCGCGCATCGTGGACATGCGTGGCTCACTCGCCTACAGGCGCGAGCATGTCGCGGGGGCGGCATGGCTGGTGCGGCCGCGCGCCGATTGGCTGGCCGAGGATGTCGCCGGTAAAGTCGTCTGCCTGGTGGCGGATGACGACAGTGCCGCGGCGTGGACCGCGGAGGATTTGCGCAAGGTGGGGGCTGAGGATGTCCGCCTCGTCGAGGGCGGGCACGCCGCGCTGGTTGCGGCAGGTGCGCAGGTGACGTCGACGCCCGGCTTGCCCGCCGATGCCGATGCGATCGATCACCTGTTCTTCGTCCATGATCGCCACGACGACAACATGGAGGCGTCGCGCCGCTATCTCGCATGGGAGACCGGGCTGATCACCCAGATGGACGCCGCCGAGCAGGCAGAATACCAGCTCATCCGCCCAGACTGACGGAAACGAAAAGAAAACCCCGGCGTTGGCGACGCCGGGGTTTTGTGCGTCATCGTGCCATGTCAGCTTGCTTCGGACGCCGCATTCGCCTGCGCCTCGCGTTCGGTCTGTTTGCGCCGCCGTCGCTTGGAGAGGGTCTGCAGCATGAGCGAACCCAGCATCAGGGCGAATATCAACAACGCCCACGGACGTTCCAGCCCGTAGCCAATGAAGTCGCCGCCGCTGATCTGGTTGGTGCGCAGGAGGTTGCCTTCGAGCAGCCCGCCAAGCAGCAATCCCACGACTGCTGCGGCTACGGGATAGCTGTAACGGACCATCGCCCAGCCCAGCACCGAAAATACCCACAGCGTGATTGGACCGGCCGCACTGCCTTCGATCGCATAGGCGCCGAAGGTGGCGACGACCAGAACGCTGGGGATCAGGAAGCGCAGCGGTACGCGGACGACGTAGCTCGCGACGTAGACGAAGCCGAGGCCCACGAAGAGAAGCAGGATCGCCTGCGCGAAGTTCGAGAAGATCAGCGCGTAGACGATGTCCTTGTTGTTGGCGATGAAGCTCGGCCCGCCGACGATGTTGTGCATCGCAAACGCGGCCAGCAGGATCGCGGTGGCGCCGCCGCCAGGAATACCCAGCGCCAACATGGTTGCCATGGCGCCGCCCTCGGACGATGAGTTGGCCGATTCAGCGGCGATCACGCCCTTCGGGTTGCCCTGGCCGAACGTGTCTCCATCGGGGGCGTTCCTCTTGGTTTCGGAATATGAAAGCAGGTTCGAGATGGACGACCCCACGCCGGGAATCGCGCCGATTATCACGCCGATCAGCGACCCCCGAAAAATGATCGTGGGGTAGCTCAACGCCATTCGCACGCCGCCGACGATCTTGGAGAAGCTGATCTTGCGCGAGCTTTCGTCGGTGATGAGGTAGTTGGTGTTGATGAGGCCTATGAGCTGGCTTGCCGCCAGCAGGCCCATCATCGCCGGAATTTGCGGGATGCCGTCCAGCAGCCACGGTATGCCCATCGTGCCGCGTGTGAAGCCGGCCGTGTTCATGCCCACCGTGCCCAGCAGGACGCCGAAGACGCCGGCAAGCAGGCCGCGGCTGAGATGCGAGCCGGCCAGCGAACCCAGAAGCAGCATGCCCCAGACCGCCACGGCGAACATTTCCAGAGGACCAAGCCTCAGAACCACGTTCGAAACGGGCGCGATGAGAAAGAGCAGCAACAGGTAGCTCATGAGGCAGCCGATGACCGACGATGCCAGTGCGATGCCAAGCGCCTGATTGTGCTGACCCTTTCGAGCCATGGGATAGCCGTCGAACGTCGTCGCTACTGCCGAGGAGGTTCCCGGAATGCCCATCAGCACGGCGGGAACCGAACCGCCGAAGCCGGCGCCGGTGTAGATGGCGGTCAGGAAGATGATCGCCGGCAGGAAGTCCATGTAAAGCGTGGCGGGCAGCGCGAAGGCCATGGCCATCGTGATCGAAATGCCCGGCATCGCGCCGAAGACGAGGCCGATCACCAGACCCGGCAGCAGGTAAAGCCAGGCGTTCAGGTCCGAGCCGAGAAGCGCAAACGCGCCCCAGACAGAAGTGAATTCGATCATGGCGCGCTCACAGTATGGTCAGGGGGAACGGAAACGGCGTGATCGAGCCGTAGCCGTAGATAAGCGCGACGGTGAAGATCGCGCTGAAGCCGAGATTGACCCACCAGCGTTTCTCGCCGCAGATCGCCAGCGCCACGACCATGAATGCGAACGTTGCGATGTCGAAGCCGATGGTCTCCAGTGAAAAAGCCAGTCCGGCGAGGGCGGCTATAAGGAGAAAGACGCGCACGAGGTCGCCTGTCGTCTCCTTCTTTTCCGGCTCTTCTTCAGTCGCTTCGGAACGCGGGAAGATGCCCGGCAGGACGAGTGCGGCGAGGATCAGCGCAAGGATCGACGCCGGCTGCACGAGAAGCAGGTTGTTGATACGCAGCGAGGCGGCGCGGGTGTCCAGAAGATACGCGATCACCACGCCGACTATTACGATCAGCAGCAGAAGGTGTCCCCAAACGATGCGCCGCCTTGGTTTGGTATTCATCGGTGCCGTCTCCTTATACGACTGAGCCGTCCGCTCATGCGGACGGCTCCTCGTGACGTTGCCCGTGATTACGTGCCCTGGAGCAGATCGATATATTGCTCCATGACGGTAGCGGTGCGCGCCAGCATCTGGTTCGACTCTTCGGGACCATACCAGTCCGTTGCGAGCTGCTGGTTCTTCAGGGCCTCGATGGCTGCCGGATTTTTGGAGGCAGTCTCGATCGCTTCCACGAGGGTGCTGAAGACTTCCGGGTTGGATTCCTGCATCGACGCATGCAGGCCCCAGCCACGCTGCGACCCAACGACGAAGTCTGGGTCTTCGCCGAGAACCTCGTTAACGAGAGCGCCTTCCCAGCCGTCGCGCTGGCGCACGTCGAAAGTCAGCAGCGGGCGGATTTGCTCGGCCAGGGGCAGAAAGCCCTCGCCGCCGACCAGACCGATATCGACGACGCCGCCTGCAACCGCGTTGCGGGCAGGGCCGCCGCCGTCATAGGTAACTATGCGGACGGCTTCCATGTCGATGTCGTTGGCTTCGCACAGAATGCTGAAATTCACGAGGTCGGCGGAAGCGGGCTGCAGGCCGACGGACAAGCTGCCGGGGTCTTCCTTCAGACGTGCGATCACGTCGTCGATAGTCTGGATGTCGGAGCCGGAGCTTGTCGCCAGCAGCGTGTAGTCCTGCGATGGCAGATTGACCATGTAGAAGTCTTCGAGAGCGAAGGATGCGTCCTGCGTGAGGATGTTCAGCGGCAGATACGGTGCTGCCGATGTGCACAGAATGGTGTAGCCGTCGTCAGGCTGCTGCAGGAAGAAGGTGTGGCCCAGCAACGCACCCGCGCCGCCGCGGTTGATGATGGTCAGCGGCTGGCCGAGCGCCTCCTGCAGGAACGGCGCGAAAGCGCGTGCGAGCCGGTCGTTGTAGCCGCCGGTATCGAAGGGGACGATGACGTTTATGGGCCGGTTCGGAAAGCCGTCCTGAGCGCGCAGGATCGACGGCATGCCGAGAGCGGCCATGGCGACGCCGCCTGCGGTTGCCTTCAGCACGTTTCGACGTGAAACCTTGGAATGCATTGGTTCTCCTCCTGAGCTCTTCAAGCTCTTTGCCTTTTCGGGCCTGGGCTTTCTGGTCATCCTCCCAAAGCCGGTGCGAAAGCTATGGCCACGATGGTCGACTGTCAACAATAAATCAAAATAAGTGGAAAAGACGCTACATCGCGCCGTGTCACCTTTCCTGCGCGATGTCGTCGTGATGTAGGAAATGCAAGGCGTTGAGGAATTTTTTCGATAGGCGGCCTGCACTTGATGGTAGCTCAAGTTGTTGACAATTGACAGAAACTGACGTTTGTTGCGGCCCGAACCGCATCGCGCCGCCGCCGGCATTGTCCCGCGCACACGGCCGATCAGAACAATTGCAAGGGAGGACATCTAGAGATGACTGCAGCAGCCACCACGAAAGCGCCGATCGAGAGCCTGTCGCTCACCCGCGAGGTCGCTGAGTTCGTCAGCAACGCCAAGTTGGCCGACCTCCCGGCCGTGGTGGTCGAGAACGGCAAGAAGTCGATTCTCGACGGTCTCGGTCTCGCGCTGTCGGGTTCGGTCGCCAAGTCCGGCGAGTTGGTGCGCCGTCACCTTGACGATCTCGGCGCCGGGGTCGGCACTGCTACCGTGATCGGTTCGAATCGCAAGGTTGCGCCGCGCTTCGCCGCATTTGCCAACGGGGTCGGTATCCACGCCGACGATTATGACGATACGCAGCTCGCCGTGGCTAAGGATCGCGTCTACGGCCTGCTCACCCATCCGACCGCGCCGGCGCTTCCCTCTGCTCTGGCCATGGGCGAAACGCTGGGTTCTTCGGGCGCTGACGTGATGCTGGCCTACCACATCGGTGTCGAGGTCGAATGCAAGATCGCCGAGGCGATCAACCCCCGTCACTACCAGACAGGGTTCCACGCAACCGCCACCTGCGGCACCTACGCGTCCGCCTCGGCGGCCGGACGTCTTATGAAGCTCGATCTGGACCAACTGCTTCGCGCACTCTCGATCGCAGGCAGCCAGTCGGCGGGCCTGCGCGAAAACTTCGGTACCATGACCAAGCCCTTTCACGCCGGCCGTTCTTCCGAGAGTGGCATCGTCGCGGCACAGTTTGCATCCTATGGGTGGACGGCCGCGCCGACCATCCTGGAAGCGCCCCGCGGCTTCTTCTCCGCGGCCGGCGGCGGCTACGATCCGCAGGCCATCCACGGCAAGCTGGGCAGCCCGTGGACCTTCGACAGCCCCGGCGTGTCGATCAAGCCTCACCCCTCGGGTTCGCTGACCCATCCCGGCATGACCGAGATGCTGCGCCTCATCAAGGAGCACGGCATCAAGGCCGCGGACGTGGAGCACGTGCGCATCGGAACCAACCACAACATGCCCAACGCGCTGATCCATCACCGCCCGCAGAACGAGTTGCAGGCCAAGTTCTCGATGGAGTTCTGCATGGCGATCCTGCTGCTGGAGGGACGCGCCGGTCTCAACGAGTTTACCGACGAGGTCGTTCTGCGCAGCGACGTCAAGGCGATGATCGAGAGGGTGGATTTCGTGGTGGACGACCGGGCGGAGGCTGCGGGCTATCACCTGATGACGACGTACATCGACATCAGACTCAAGGACGGGCGCACGATCTCCGGCTTGGCCGATTTCGGCAAGGGCAGCCCTGCCAACCCGATGAGCTACGACGAGGTGGCCGGCAAGTTCACCGAATGCGCCGAGTTCGCCCGTTGGGATATGGGCAAGGCGAAAGAGGTCGTCGGGATGGTTGCTGAGTTCGAGAAGCTTACCGACATCCGCGGCCTGATGGCTCTCGTCAGCAACTGAGCGAGGCTGCCGCAAGGAGTGGGTCGTATCGTGGTCGTTGCCAGCAACAAAGCGGCATCTGAGGCCGGGCCGGGCGGACGGTCCGGCACGGGCTCCCGCTTTCGCCAGCCGCGCTGGTGGAAGCGGCTGGCGCTCACTTATGGCATAGCCACGGTTTCGGGGGTTGCGGCAACGTTCGTTCACATGCCGCTGCCGTTCATGCTCGGGCCCTTCTTCGTTCTGGCTGCGCTCTCGGTATTTGGCTTCGAGTCCGCTCTCGTCCCGATGGGGCGCGAGCTTGGCCAGGTCGCGATCGGTGTGGCGGTCGGTATGCGCTTCACGCCCGCCGTGTTGTCCACGATGGTCGGGTTGCTGCCTGCGATGATCGCCGGCACGCTCTATGTAATCGTCTTCACGATGGTCGCGGCCTTTCTTTTCAAGCCTCTTGCCAAGGTGGATAACGTCACCGCGTTTTTTGCCACGGCTGCCGGCGGCGTGGCCGATATGGCGACGGTGGCAAAGGAGTATGGCGGGGCGGCCGGCTCGGTCGCGGTCGTTCACGCGCTGCGGGTCTCGGGCGTCGTAGCCATCGTTCCCTTCCTGGTGGTTGTGTTCGGCGAGCAGGGAAACGCGCCCGATGCCGTTTCCGCCGGGTCGAACTGGCTTCTCGTGATCCTGTCACTCGCGCTCGGCTATCTGATGGCCCGGCTGCTCAAGCCGACCCCGCTTCCTAACCCATGGCTGGTCGGGCCGATCCTCATGGGCATCATCATCGGTGTTCTGGGGCTTTATTCCGTCAGCATCCCGTCCGGCATCATCATCGTCGCGCAGATCATGCTGGGCACCTGGCTCGGGTGCCAGTTCCGGCGCGAACTGCTGGCCGCGCTGCCAAGGGTGACGTTCGCTGCGGTTTTCGTCTCGATCTTCATGATCGGGTGCGCGGCTCTGGGTGCGTTGGTGCTTACGGCAACGACCGGTCTGCCATATACGACCAGCTTCCTGTCGCTGGCGCCAGCCGCCGTCACCGAGATGGTGTTGACAGCGCAGGTCATGCATCTCGAAGCGGAAGTCGTCACGGCCTTCCATGTATTGAGGATCGCCGTCGTGTCGTCGACCGTGCTTCTCGTTTTCAGAATTTATCTCAAGCTGAAGGGAGGAAGCGGTGGACCTTCATTATAGGGACCGGCGCGTGCTCGTCGTCGGCGGAAGCTACGGAATCGGCAAGGCTGCCGCATCGCAGATGGCGGGTGAGGGCGCTGATGTGATGATCGCGTCCCGCAACGCCGAGAATCTCGATGAAGCCGCAGCTGCCATCGGGCATAGCGGCGAGAGACCGGCAATCTGCGTTTGCGATGTGACCCGGAGCGGGGCAGGGGAAGTTCTGCTCTCGTCGGTCTCCCAGCGTTGGGCAGCACTCGACGTGCTGGTGGCCGCCGTCGGCGGGTCGATCCGTTCTTCCTTCGAGGATTTGTCGGACGACGACTGGCTGGAGAACTATGCGTTCAACGTGCTTTCGACGGTGCGTGCCATACGAGCCCTGCTGCCAGCGCTAGAGAAAGGCGAAAAACCCGCCATCGTAACGCTGGGCGCTGCCGCATCCAAGATGCCCTATCAGCACCAGATCGTGTCGAATGTTCACAAGGCCGGTCTGCTGGGACTGACAAAGACGCTGGCGGCCGAATTGGCCGATCGCAACATCCGGGTGAACTGCGTTGCGCCCGGCCGCACCCTGACGCCGCTGTGGACGAAGCGCGCCGACAAGATGTCTGCGGAGCAGGGGCGCAGCCGCGAAGACGTGCTGCAGGACTTTTCAAAGGACATTCCGCTTGGCCGGTTCGCCACCGCCGAGGAAGTCGCCACCATGGTCGTTTGGCTCGCCAGCCCGCGCGCTAGCTACGTCACCGGACAAACCGTCAATGTGGACGGCGGCATCGCCCGCGGTCTGCTCTAGGACTTTTATGGAGAGTGAAGAATGAGTTTGCATCAGGAAACCGCCCCCGGCACGCCGAAGGTCACACAGGCGCTGGCCGAGTGGGTGGTAAGCATCAAGGGTTCGGACATTCAGCCTGAAGTGCGGCGCGAGGGACTGCGCACTTTCGTCAACTGGGTCGGCTGCGCCGTCGGCGGCGCGAGCCATGAAACGGCGGATCGGGCAATGGCGGCGGTCAAGCCCTTCTCCGGCAAGCCGACTTCCACTGTCATCGGCCGTACGGAAAAGCTGGATGCCCTGCACGCCGCGCTGCTGAACGGCATCACCTCGCATGTGCTGGACTATGATGACACGCACCTGAAGACGATCATCCATCCGGCCGGCCCGGTCGCGTCCGCGCTGCTGGCGCTGGCCGAGGCGCGCCAGATTTCCGGCTACGACCTGCTCACCGCCCTCATCGTCGGCGTCGAGGTCGAATGCCGCATCGGCAACGCGGTCTACCCGCACCACTACGATCGCGGCTGGCACATCACCGGCACGGCGGGCGTCTTCGGTGCGGCCGCCGCGGTTGGAAAGGTGATCGGGCTCAACGTCCAGCAGATGTGCTGGGCATTCGGGCTGGCGGCTACACAATCCTCGGGCCTGCGGGAGATGTTCGGCACGATGACCAAGAGCTTCCACCCAGGTCGTGCGGCGCAGAACGGCATGTTTGCGGCGCTGCTTGCCGAAGCCAACTACGACAGTTCGGAGCGTGCGATCGAGGCGCCGCGCGGTTTTGCCAGCGTCATGTCCGACAAGCAGGACTATTCTGAGATCCTCGACGACCTCGGCACCCGCTGGGAGTCGGCGCTCAACAGCTACAAGCCGTTCGCCTGCGGCATCGTCATCCACCCCACTATCGACGGCTGCATCCAGCTGCGCGACGAACTCGGCGACGACCGAATCCGTCAGATCAAGTCGGTCGAATTGACTACCCATCCGCTCGTGCTGGAACTGACTGGCAAGACCAATCCGAAGACCGGCCTGGAAGGCAAGTTCTCGGTTTATCACTCCGCCGCAGCAGCGTTGCTGAAGGGCGACGGCGCACCAACAGCATTTACGGATGAATTGGTGCAGGATCCCGAGATCATCGCCCTGCGTGACAAGACCAAGGCTACCGCCGACAAGAACTGCCACGAGGCGTCGGTAGACATTCTCGTGACCTTCGAGGACGGCACAACGGTGTCCAAGCACATCGAACGGGCGATTGGCTCCAAGGACGTGCCGCTGACCGACGAACAGATCGATCACAAGTTCACGGTCCAGTCTGCTCTCGTCGTCGGCGATGCAGTGACAGCCAGTTTGCTTGAGACATCGTGGAAGCTGGAGGAGCTGAAAGACGCAGCCGATGTGGCGCGCGCCAGCGTTCCTTCCTCCGCACAGTCGAAGGCGGCAGCGGAATGAACCAGACGCAGAAGAAATCTTCGCTGCGGATCGGCGTTCTTGAAGGCGACGACATCGGACACGAGGTGGTGCCCGCATCCGTCGAGATCGCGAAGGCTGCTGCCGTGGCTTCCGGTATGGCGATCGAATGGGTGGACGTGCCCATCGGCCGCCGCGCGCTGGAAACCCTCGGTCACACGATGCCGGAAGGCACTCTGGAAACGCTCGGCGCTCTCGACGGCTTCATTCTCGGGCCTATCGGCCACCGCGAATATCCGAAAGTGCCGGAAGCCATCAACCCGCACCCCATTCTGCGCAAGCGTTTCGATCTCTTCGCGAATGTACGCCCGACGCGCTCGTTTCCGGGTATCGGCTGCCTGCACGACGACATCGACATGGTCATCGTGCGCGAGAACAACGAAGGGTTTCAGCCGGATCGTAACGTCGTTATGGGCTCGGGTGAATTCCGCCCCACTCACGATGTCACCATATCGGTGCGCGTGATCACCGTCGAGGGCTCTTCCAAGGTCGCGCTCGCCGCCTTCGAGATCGCCCGCTCGCGTCGCAAGAAGCTGACGCTGGTGCACAAGAACACCGTCTACAAGCTGGGCTGCGGCATGTTCGTCGACAGTTGCTACGAGGTCGCCAAGGATTTTCCGGATGTGGAGGTCAATGAGGTGATCGTCGATACGATGGCGATGCGACTGGTTCGCGACCCCCAGAGCTTCGACACCGTCGTCACCACCAACATGTTCGGCGATATCCTCACCGACGAGGCCGCGGGCCTGGTCGGCGGGCTAGGCATGGCGCCCGGCCTGTGTATAGGCAGGGGGTCGATCGCAATGGCGCAGGCGACCCACGGCTCGGCGCCCGACATCGCAGGCAAGGGCATCGCGAACCCGTTCGCCATGATCGAATCCACGCGCATGTTGTTCGACTGGATGGGCCACCACCACAAGATCGATGCGGCGCTGGACATGTCGCGCATCATGAAGGCGGGTATCGACAGCGCACTCGCCGACCCGGCGACGCGCACGCCCGACATCCGCGGCACCGGCTCCCAACGCGCAATGATCGACGGCATCCTGAAAGGCATGGAGCAGGCTCATGCGCACGCATAGGATAGCCGCCATCGGCGGCGACGGCGTCGGTCCGGAAGTCATCGAGGCCGGGCTCGCGGTGATCGACAGGTTGGCCGCAAGCGAAGGCTTTGCAGTCGAGGTGACACGGTTCGACTGGGGTTCCGACTACTATCGCCGGACGGGCGAGATGATGCCAAAGGACGGCGTCGCGCAGCTCAGGGCCTTCGACGCGATCTATTTCGGCGCGGTGGGTGATCCCGACATTCCCGACCACATCACGCTTTGGGAGCTTCGGCTGGCGATCTGCCAGGGGCTGGACCAGTACGCCAATGTGCGGCCGACCAAGTTGCTGGGCGGCGCGGCGGGGCCGCTGCGCAAGGAACTCGGCGAGCTGATCGACTGGGCTATCGTTCGTGAAAACTCAGAGGGCGAATATGCCGGCGTCGGCGGCCGGGCGCATGGCGGCCTTCCCATCGAGGTGGCTATGGATGTCGCGATCTTCACTCGGGCGGGCGTCGAGCGCATCTGCCGCTTCGCCTGCGAAACCGCTATGGCGCGGCCGCGCAAGCGTTTGACCGTGGTCACGAAATCCAACGCGCAGCGCCACGGTATGGTGCTGTGGGACGAAGTCTGCCGCGACGTGCTGAAGGAGTTTCCCGAGCTCGAAGTCGACTGGAAGCTGGTCGATGCGATGGCTGCGATGATGGTTACGCGGCCGGGCAATTTCGACACCATTCTGGCGACCAACCTGCACGCGGATATTCTTTCCGACTTGGCCTCGGCGCTGACCGGCAGCCTCGGCAACGGCGCGACGGGCAACGTCGATCCTTCGGGCAAGAGCCCATCGATGTTCGAGCCCATCCATGGGTCGGCCTTCGACATCATGGGCAAGGGCATCGCGAACCCCGTCGGGGCCTTCTGGACGGGAGCCATGATGCTCGAGCATCTGGGGGAGGCGGCGGCAGCCGAGAGACTGATGGTCGCGCTCGACCGGATCTGCAATTCGGGGCCGTTTACCCCCGATATGGGTGGCCAGGCGAACACACAGGCGGTCACGGACGCGTTATTGGAGGCGATTGCCTGATCTGAAGCAGCGATATCGGTTGCAGCTTGTGATACCGTTGTTTATTGCCCACAATCAGCAGCAGTCATGGGGTGAACGTGATGTATCAGCAGTTGAAGACGGACAGGAGCGACCTGACCATCTTGCGGACGTCTTCGCTGACGGGCGCGCTGGAGCGCGAGCTCGAGCATCTGATTCTCACAGGTGAGTTGAAGCCGGGCGAAAGGCTGAACGAAATCCAGATATCGACTCGTTTCGGCACCAGCCGCGGTCCCCTGCGAGAGGCGACGCGAAGCCTCCAGGCCAAGGGGCTTGTCGACATCATCCGCAACAGGGGCGTGTTTGTGCGTTCCGTCTCGCCCAAGGAAGCGCTGGAAATCTACGATGTCCGCGCGGCTATCTTCGGCCTTGCGGGCCGCCTTCTGGCGGATCTCGTCACCGACCCGATGCTGACCAAGCTCAACGGCTATCTCGACAAGATGGACGAAATAGCGGCGGTCAAGGATTTCGACCAGTATTATCCGGTCAATCTCGCCTTTCACGACTATCTCGTCACCGCCACGGGCAACGAGACTTTGGTCAAGGAATACAAGGGCTTCGTCAACAAGTTGCATCTCGCACGCGCACGCGGACTGGTGCAGGCGGGCGGGCTATCGGTCTCCAATCGCGAGCATCGCGAGATGGTGGACGCGCTCGCCTCCGGCAATCGCGAACGCGCGCAGGAATCGTTCTTCCGCCATGTCGAGCGGTCCAAGATACGATTCCGTTCCACCCTGGACGCCGATGCGGAGGCTGGTGGGGGTGGTTCAAATTGAAGCCGTGTCGGTTCCTTTTGAACGCATTTCTCCGGTAGGCGCGAAAAGTCACTTTCGGGCCTGAAGGTCTGCGGGTTGTCGGACAATTTCCGCAAGATAACCAAGTCTCCAAGCCCACGAATCTAGCTTCTTCATAGGGCCGGTCGTTCAAACGATGCGAGCTTGAGAGGCGTGATGAGTATCTTCCGGGCAGTTACTGATTTCGACGGGCTCTACGAAAACCCTTAAATATTGGTATGTTTCGTGCGCGATTAAGTCGGCTGACATCGCGGCATTGTTCTCAAAGAGCAGTCAGTAATACTTTTTGTTGGTACTGTTCCCAAATTGACATCGCGTTGCGTAAGGTCGATAGTCGCTGCGGGGGCGAATCTTTTCGCCACATTGATAATTCACTCGTTTACGAGGTTGTCGCTTCAAGTAAAGCGTCAGGTCGTGTGCGGGCATTTTTCTCACTGACCAGGAGGTTTCAATGATGAGTAGAGGGGTTGTTTGGCGAAGGCGCCTGTTGGGGGCGATCGCGTCGGGCATGTTGGTTTCAATAGGGGCTATGTCGGCGCTGGCGGCGGATGTTGCACCGGCCGCAGTAGCGCAGAAGGTCGAGAACCACGATGCGCTGTGGTCCAAGCTTTCGGCCGAGCCGGGCGCCAGGCTGCCCGTGATCGTGCGTTTCGATATGCCGTCGATGCCCGACGCAGCGGCTTTCGCCAGCCCTCAGGCGGCGGACGATGCACAGACCAAGGCTATTCGCGCCGTTCAGGAAAAGATTCTCGGCGCCGTACTGCCCGCGGGCACTCTTTCCTCGGCTGCGGCCTCGGATGAAAAGAACATCAAGCTGATGGACTTCTCGCCCATGTTCGGCATCGTCGCCAGCGCGGCCGATCTCGCGCGCTTCGCCGCGGACCCGAACGTCACGATGATCCAGGAAGACAAGCTGGACAAGCCATACCTGGCGCAGTCTCTCCCGCTCATCCAGATGCCCCAGATGTATTCGGCGGGCGCTGCCGGCAACAACTATCGCGTTGCTGTTCTCGACACGGGCGGCCGGCGTGGTCACGTATTCCTGTCCAGCCGCATTATTTCAGAAGCCTGCTACAACACCAGCGGCGTGCAGGGATCCAGCAGCCGCTGCCCCGGTGGAGCTAGCTCATCCATTGCAACCGGTTCCGGCGAAGATTGCACTGCCAGCAATATTTATGGCTGTGGCCACGGCACCCACGTCGCGGGAACGGCTGCCGGCTTCAACACTACCGGCAGTGGCCCCGCAAACGGCGTGGCACGCGATGCCCGTATCATTTCAATCAACGTTTTTTCGCAGTTCCCGGCCGGCGCGGGCACCGCTTGTGGATCAATCCCAGGCTACTCGCAGTGCGTTCTTACTTTTAACACCGATCAGATCAGGGGTCTCGAGCGCGTTTACGCGCTGCGCAACTCCATGAACATCGCCGCAGTCAACATGAGCCTTGGTGGTGGAGCATTTTCAAGCCACTGCGACGGCGATTCGCGCAAGCCAATCATCGACCAGCTTCGGGCCGCAAATATCGCCACCGTGATCGCAGCCGGCAATGACGGACTTTCCACGCAGGTCGGCGCACCGGGCTGTATTTCCTCAGCCGTTACCGTCGGTTCCACGACGAAATCTGATTTCCGTTCCGGTTTCTCCAACTGGGGAAGCCTCGTAGATATCGCGGCGCCCGGTTCGGATATCAACGCCTCCTACATCAATGGCAGCAGCAACACCCATTTTCAGTCGCTGAGTGGTACTTCGATGGCTTCGCCGCACGTTGCGGGTGCTTGGGCGGCCTTGCGTTCGGCCCATCCGACTGCAACGGTTTCCCAGATTCTTTCCGCCTTGCAGAGCACCGGCACCAACGTGTCGGCAGCCGGCACGACCCTCAAGCGTATCAACGTCAACAGCGCTCGTATCGCGCTGGGCGGCGGCACCCCGCCCCCGACGGGACCGGCCAATGACAACTTTGCAAACCGTATCACTGTAGCTGTGCCGGCGCCTGGCGCTACGCGTACCGTAACTGGAAGCAATGTGGGCGCTACCGCGGAAGCTGGTGAACCAAATCACCATGGCCTCAGCGGAGCACGTACGAGCGTGTGGTGGCGCTACACGCCTGCTACATCCGGTACGATTACCATCAATACGTTCGGCAGTGGCTTCGATACGGTTATGGCAGTGTATACGGGTGCGTCTCTCGGTAGCCTTTCGACGGTTGCATCCAATGATGACGCGGGCGGAGGCTATCAGTCTAGCGTCAGCTTCAGCGGTGTTGCCGGAACGCAGTATCAGATTGCAGTTGCGGGCTACAGCAACGCGACCGGTGCAGTTACGTTGAACGTCCAGGGTGGTTCTGCTGTACCCTCGAACGACAATTTTGCGAATGCGAGCACGATTTCGGTTCTTCCTGCGCCTGGTGCGGTTCGCGGTCTGACGGGTGCC